>NZ_FMXM01000024.1 GCF_900103325.1 Mesorhizobium qingshengii
GCTGACGCCGACGCAAGTGCGTCAGGTGGGTGACGCCGTCACGCTTGTTGATGTCAGGGAGAACGCCGAGTGGGCGTCTGGGCATATAGCGGGCGCCATTCATATTCCGTTGGGCAAGCTGCGTGACAAGATGGACCTAATTCCATCTGACAAGCCCGTCGTGTTCTATTGCCACTCCGGCGGCCGGTCATCGCAAGCGATTGCCCTCGCCATGGCGGCAGGACAGCCGCACGACACGCATATGGGCGGCGGCATTAGCGCCTGGCGTGCGCAAGGTTTCCCGGTGGCAAGCTGATAGCGCGGGCGTTTCGACTAGGGGAGGTCAAGTTGCGGCTGGGAGGATCAGGGTCGAGATGGTTTTCGCGCTTGGAGCAGAAACCCTGACTGAAGCGAAGGGCGTTAGCCTATGAACCCGTTGCGCGGGCGGTGATGCGCTCGAGCCCAAGCAGCAGGATCAGCGTCGCCGCCACCAGGATCATGGTGAGTGCTGCACCCGCAAAGATGTCACCTCGGTCTGTCAAGCTGAAGATCGATACCGGCAGCGTTACCCAGCCCGGCGGGTAGACCATGACGGTGGCGCCAAGCTCACCCATCGACAGCGCGAAGCTCAGGCCGAAAGCGGCAACCAGATACGGTGCGAGCAACGGCAGCGTCACATGCCAGAGCCGGTAGGCCGGCCGGGCGCCGAGGCTTGAGGCCACCTGTTCGAAGTCAGGCGAAAGCCGCGCCAGTCCGGCCGAGACATTGCCGAAGGTAAAGGCCGAGATCAGCACAAAATGCGCGATCATGACGATCGCAACCGTGCCGTTGAGCAGCAGCGGCGGGTGGCTGAACGCAACCAGCAAGCCAAGGCCGACGGACACCGAAGGCACGGCGCTGGGAATGAAGAACAGCAGGCCGAGCAGACGCCGCAAGGCATGGCCTTGGAGGCGCAGCGAAAGTGCTGCCCACGTGCCGCTGACCAGCGCCAGCGTGCTGGCCAGGAAGCCGGTGATCAGGCTGGCCTTGACCGCAGAGCCGGCGGCGCCCGAAACGACTTCGGAATAATGCTCTGTCGTCAGGCCGCTCGGCAGCACGCCGTTCCACTGGTCGGCAAGGCTGGACAAGAGGATGACCGCAAGTGGCGCCAGGAAGAGCACGCCGAACAGCAGCGCGAACAGCACCCATAGGACAAGGCGACCGGACCGCGACCAGACGAGCATCGCTAGGATCCCAACCGGCCGGCGGCAATGCGGTAGAGGCTGAACAGGCCGAGCGACAGCGCGATATTGACCACGGCGATGATGCAGGCGACCTGATAGGCCGATTCCTGGATTGCCTTGCCATAGATAAGCAAAGGCAGGGTGATGACGCCCTTGGCGCCGATGAACAGCACGATGCCGAATTCATTGACGGTCAACAACAGGCACAGGCTGCCGCCGGCAATGAGTGCGGGGATCGCGGCCGGCAGGATGACCTGACGGACAATGCGGAACGGCCGTGCGCCGAGTACGCTTGCCGCTTCGATCTGTCCGCGGTCGACCAGCGAAAAGGCGGCGAGCAGAGGCCGCAGGATGAAGGGCGTGTAGACGGTGACCTCGGCCAACACCACGCCCCAGGCCGAATAGAGGAAATCGACAGGCGGCAGCGGTAGCGAGAAGGCCTCCATCAGACCGGTGTTGAGCATGCCGGCGGAGCCATAGAGGAAGGTGAAGGCAAGCGTCACCAGAAACGTCGGCAGCGCGATGAAGGTGTCGATCAGTTGGGCGATGAAGCCGCTGCCGGGAAACGGCACGAAGGCAAGGATCAGCGCCAGCACGAGACCGACGACCAGGCATCCGGCCGTCGCCGCGACCGAGATCGACACCGTGTTGACCAGCGCATTGAGGAAGAAGCGCGAATGCAGGACGTGGATGACTTCCGCGAAATTGGCGACGCCGCTGTCGTCGAGGAAGGCCTGCCGGGCGATGAGCGCCAGCGGATAGAAGAACAGTAGCGCCAGCAGTGCCGCCGGCGGCACGATCCATAGCCTACCGGGTTCTCTCCGGACCGCCGGCGCATGAATAGCGAGCGCCTCAGACACCGGCGTCTTCCGGAACAAGCGAGGTATCGGCGGGCGTGAAGAACAGCGGCACGGTGGCGCCGGGCTCCGGCAAAGCCATCGGCAACCTCGTCGCCGAGATGCGCACCGGCGTGCCGTCGACATCGAGCATCAAGTGGGTCAGTTCACCCTGCCAGTGCACTTCCCTAAGTGTGCCGACAATGCGGTTGGTATGCTCGCTGTCGGCCGTCAGGCTGAGATGCTGCGGACGAATGCACAGCAGGCTCTTGGCGCCGGTCTTCTCGTCGCGGCCGGCGCCGGTGAGCATCTTGTCACCATGTCTCGCCGTGGCAAAGCCCTTCGAGCCAACGCCTTCGACAATGGTCACCGGCAAAAGATTGGCACGGCCAAGGAACTCGGCGGTGAACCGGTTTGGCGGGCGGCGGTAGAGTTCGGTCGTCGGTCCGTGCGAACAGACCCTGCCGTCGCGCATGATGGCGATCTTGTCGGCGAGCGTCAGCGCTTCGGTCTGGTCGTGAGTAACATAGAGGATCGTCAGTCCCGGCAGGCTGCGGTGTAGACGGGCAATCTCCTCGACCATGTTGCGGCGGATCTGCGCATCGAGCGCCGAGAGCGGCTCATCGAGCAGGAGCACGCGCGGCCGTACTGCGAGAGCGCGGGCAATCGCGACACGCTGCTGCTGTCCGCCCGAAAGCTCGCGCGGATAACGCCTTGCATAGGCCGACATGCCGACAGTGCCGAGCGCATCCTTGACCCGTTCGGTGACCAGCGCCTTGTCGGCCCCTTGTGCACGCAGGCCGAAGGCGACGTTGTCTTCGACCCGCATGTGGGGGAACAGTGCATAGTTCTGCACCACCATGCCGAGGCCGCGCTCATAGGGCGGCAGATCGGTGACGTCAGTGGCACCGATGCGTATCCGACCGCTTGCGGGCCGCACGAAGCCGGCCACGGCCCGCAAAGCCGTGGTCTTGCCCGACCCGGACGGGCCGATCATCGCCAGGATTTCGCCAGGAGCGATATCCAGGCTCAGCGGATGCAGGACCACATGCGCGCCATAGGCGACGCTGACCTTGTCGAAATGGACGTTGGAGCCGGCGCCGCGAACCTTCGCGGCGTCGACGTCCATGACACTGGTCCCAGTAAAGGCGACGGCCGACATGGCTTGGTCCTCCGGGTCCGACTTGCGGATCAACTTCCGGTCGCTTCGTTCCAGCGCTTGACGTAGTCGGGAAGCTTGCTCAGCGCGTCGTCCCAGTTCGGGGACCATATCGTCACGCCCTTCATCGCTTCCTGCAGCTTGGCGAAGTTGGCATCGTTCGGGGTCACGTCCTTGCGGGCGGGCATGCCGAGCGCAACCGAGCTTATCGTTGACTGTGCTTCCTTGGAGAGCAGGAAGTCGATCAGCTTCTTGCCGTTGTCGCCATTGGGCGCGCCGGTCACCAGGCCGATTTCATAGGGCAGCGCGAAAGTGGAGCGCACGCCGTCAGGACCCGCCGGCCAGAACACCTTGATGTTGGGATTGTCGGCCATCTGCGACATGTTCATCTGCAGATCGCCATTGGCGACATGCAGTTCGCCCTTGTTGACCAAGGCCGTCAGCTTGCCTGTAGAGGCGGAGGGCCCGACATTGTTGTCCTGCAGCTTCTTCATGAAGTCGAAGCCGGCATCCTCGCCGCCGAACGCGTGGATCACCTCCAGCATGACGGCGGTGCCGTCGCCGGCCTGTCCCGGGGTCGAATACTGGATCTTGCCCTTGAATTTCGGGTCGAGCAGATCGTTGTATGTCTTCGGCGCCTCAGACAGCACGGCGCTGTCGTAGATGAAATTCATGTAGTTGTTGACCAGCGGCCGGTACTTGTCCGTGCCGCCGTCGATCTGCGACGCGGCCTCTGGCTTGTAATCCTGCAGCAGTCCGTCGGCGGCCGCGCGCTGAACGAAGGGTGGCAAGGTCACCAACACATCGGCCTGCGGGTTCGACTTTTCCTTCGCGATGCGCTCGACGACACCGCCGGAGCCTGCCTCGATGTACTGCACGGTGATGCCAGTGGCCTTGGTGAAGGCGGCGAACTCGGTCTCGTACCAGCTGCCGTTGCCGTCATGCAGGCCGTCGGCCGAGTAGATGGTGACGACACCATCGGCAAGTGCCGGTCCCACGAGAGCCGCCGACGCCGAGAGAGACGTGGCGAAGGCCATAACTATGGTTGCATTGCTCGATTTCATGGATCAGTTCCCCTGTGATTGATGGCACATTCTGCGATGCACTTTGACGATGGCCCCGCCGGGACCTTCCGGCTTGTAGCGCTGGTGGATGTCGCCGTTGTGTCAACTCTGGGGATTGGTGATCGATAAGTAAAATCTATTTATTTTATGACAGGCAAACTTCATCTGATAGTTGTCACGGAACTGTCGCATCGCTGTCTTGGCAGCAATCCGGGCTCGCGGAAGGCCGGCTATGGGCGGCAGGGATGGTCGTGATCAGCCGAATGAAACGCCTGCCGTTTGGGCCCGCAATCGCGGGTCGAACGAGCGAACGGTGACCGGCCGGCCGTCGAGGATTTCGAAACAGCGGCCGAGGGTATCTTCCTCCAGCCGGCGCATCGCCTCATTCGTAAAGAAGGTCAGATGCGGGAACAGGATGACGTTGTCGCGGCCGAATAGCGCGCTCATCGGGTGGCCTGACTTGGCCAGCGGCTCCATCGAATAGACGTCTAGCCCGGCGCCGCCAATGCACCCGGCAACGAGCCCTTCGACAAGCGCTGCCTCGTCGATCAGCGCGCCGCGCGAGACATTGACGATGATGGCGGTGGGCTTCAGGCAGGCAAGCTCGGTCTTGCCGATCAGGCCACGCGTCCTGTCATTCAGCACGCAATGGATGGAAACAAAATCGCAAGCGCAAAGCATGGTCTGGAGGTCGTCGACCTTCTCGATGCCGGCGGTCTGCATCGCCGCGGCGCCGACACACGGATCAAAGCCAAGGACGCGCGCGCGAAACCCCTGCCCGGCCATGCGCGCCATGCTGCGGCCGATCCTGCCGCAGCCGACCAGCCCAAGCGTGGCGCCGGAAATGTCGCGGCCTAACCAGCGTTGCTCGGGCCATATCCAGCCATCGCGCGATACAGCCGCCGTGATGGAAGGCAGCCTCTTGGCCAGCGCGATCATCAGCGCGAAGGCGCCTTCGGCGACGGTTTCCTCGGCATATTCGGGCACATTGACGACGGGAATGCCGCGCGTCATGGCGGCCTGGATATCGATGGCGTCGATGCCGACGCCATATTTGACGATACCCTTCAACCTGGGTGCCGCTTCGATCACCCGGGCAGTGATCGGCGTGTAGCACATGAGCAGCAGGTCGGCGTCGGCGACCGCGCTGACAAGATCGGCCTCGGGGATGCCATCCGGCAGGGTCATCAGGTCGACACCCCTCGCCCGCAAGCCGGCGTCGATGCCGGGGCATTCGAGCTCTCGGTCGGTGCGCACGGCCTTCATGGTCAGGCTGCCAGCACGGCGGCCTCGACTATATCGAGCGCGCGATCGAGATCGATTTTCGAAATGACAAGCGGCGGCGACAGCGTCAGCACGTTGCCGTGGCTGACCTTGAAGCTCAGGCCCCGCTCGAGGCAAGCGTAGAAGACACGCTCGGCAAGCTCGCGCGCCGGCTGGCGCGTGGCACGGTCGTCAACCAGCTCGACGCCGACCATCAGTCCCCTGCCCCTGACGTCGCCGACATGCGGCGAGCGTGTCATCAGTTCGTGCATCCGCCCCAGCATATGTTGGCCAAGTTCGGCTGCGCGCTCGACCAATCCTTCCTCCAGGATGATGTCGATCGTCGTCAGTGCCGCGCGCGTCGTCACCGGGTTCTTTTCATGCGTGTAGTGTCCGATCGCAAAGCCGCCGGTGACGTCGAGACCGCGGCGCGCGATGACGGCGGCGATCGGCAGGATGCCGCCGCCAAGCGACTTGCCTAGAACGACGATGTCCGGCGTCATGCCATCATGCTCGTGGGCGAAGAACTTGCCGGTCTTGCCAAGGCCGGTCGGGATCTCGTCGAAGATCAGCAAAGTGCCGTGCCGGTCGCAGGCCTCGCGCACGCGCTTCCAGAAGCCAGCAGGCGGCGGGTTGGGCGTCGCCCGCATCGGCTCGGCGACGACCGCCGCCACGTCCTGCTCGCGGCCGAGAACGTAGGCGATCATGTTGGCGCACGCCAGTCCCGAGGCTTCCAACGAATCGTGCCCATAGGGACAGCGATAGCCATCCCAAGGCGCGACATGTTCGGTGCCGGTCATCATCGGGCCGGCGATGTGCGAGCGGAAGGTCGCTTCGCCACCGACGCTGGCGGCACCAAAGCCGGCGCCGTGAAAGGCATCCCAGAACGACACCGTCTTGAACCGCCCGGTCGCGGCGCGCGCGATCTTCAGCGCGACCTCGATGGCATCCGAGCCGCCGGTGGTGAACAGCACCTTGCCAAGGTCGCCGGGCGCCAGTGCTGCCAGCTTTTCGGCCAGCTCGACGGCAGGCTCACAGGTGAAACGGCGCGGTGCAAAACACAGCTCATCGAGCTGCGCCTTGATCGCGGCCACCAGCCTTGGATGACCGTAGCCGAGGTGATGCACGCTGTTGCCGTGGAAATCCATGAAGCGGCGGCCGGCGGTGTCCTCGATCCAGATGCCTTGCGCCTTTGCGATTGTCGACAGACAAGGACTGGACAGGCTCTGGTGCATGAACGCGGCCGCGTCGCGATCAAGCAAGCCGCGGATTCGGGGATCGCCCTGTCCAGCATTCCAGCGGCCGCGTGCCGCAGTCGTGTTGGAATCGCCCTCGGTATGCACCAGCTCGTCTATCGCGGCCATTACTATCTCCGAAACGCGAAGGAGGGAGCGTGGAACGCCCCCTCGATTTGTTCTGTCAGCCAATGCTGTCCGGTTAGGACCAAGGCAGCGAAAATGTCTTCACATTGGTGTAGCTCTTCATTGCCTCGACGACGCCTTCCTTGTAGCCATTACCCGAATCCTTGATGCCACCGAAGGGCGACATTTCGATGCGGTAGCCCGGCACTTCCCAGATATTGACCGTGCCGACCTGCAAACCGGCGATGTATTTCTGCATGCGGCGAAAATCATTGGTGCAGACGCCCGACGACAGGCCGAAGGCGGTCGAGTTGGACAGGGCGATTAGCGCCTCGTCATCGTCTGGAGCGCGCACGATCGGAATGATCGGCCCGAACGTCTCTTCCATCACCAGTTCAGATCTATGCGACACGCGATCGACGACGATTGGCGGCAGCAACGCCCCCTGCCGACCCGGATTGTACAGGATTTCCGCGCCCTGCTCCGCGGCCCTTTGGACGCGGGCTTCGAAGAGTGCTGCCGCCTTCTCGTGCACCACGGTGCCAAGGTCGGTCGAGCGGTCCATCGGGTCGCCGAAACGGATCTTCTTCGCCCGCTCAAGCACCAGCGGCACGAAGCGGTCAGCAACGCTTTCCTGAACGAGGATGCGCTTGACCGCCGTGCAGCGCTGGCCGGAATTCTTCGTAGCACCCGCGACAGCTAGGTCCGCGGCCTTTGCTAGATCGTTATCCGACAGATCGTTGAGGATGATCAGCGGATCGTTGCCCCCGAGCTCCAGCACCTGGCGCTTGTAGCCGGCGGTGCGAGCGATCATCTTGCCGACGGGCACGCCGCCGGTGAAGGTGATCAGGTCGATATTCTCGTTCGTGATCATCTCGTTGCCAATGTCGGCCGGCCAACCGGTCACCACCGACAGCATTTCCGGCGGCAGGCCGGCTTCGTAGAGAATGTCGGCCAGCAGCAGTGCCGTCATTGGCGTCAGTTCGGTCGGCTTGACCACCACGCAATTGTTGGTGGCGATCGCCGGCGCCACCTTGTGCGAGACCATGTTAAGCGGATGGTTGAAGGGCGTGATCGCCGAGATCGCCTTCAGCGGCTCGCGGGTGGTGAAGATCTTTCGCGCCTTGCCATGTGGGGTGAGATCGCAGGAGAAGATCTGGCCGTCATCCTGGATGCACAGCTGCGCCGACAGCGTAAACACGTCATAGGCGCGGCCGACTTCATAGAGCGAGTCGGCCTTGGAGATACCGAGCTCAAGGGTGATGAGATCTGAAATCTCTTCCTTGCGCGACGCCAGCGCTTCGCCCGTACGAAACAGGATCTGCTGGCGCTCGTAGCGCGTCAACTTCGACCTGTAGCCGGCGGCGATTTCGAAGGCCTGGCGGGCGTGTTCGGCGTGACCGGCCGGAACTGTACCAACGATAGCATTGGTATAGGGATAGTGGACGGGAACGACGCCATCGGCGTCGACCATGCGTCCCGCGATGCGCATCGGCTCGTGGCGCACCTTGAACGTCGTTTCCGCCTTGGTCATCGTCTTGGGTCCTGTCACGCCAGTGCCGCCGCCATGGTGGCATAGTAGAAGGCGTCGAAATTGCGCAGGGTCGGTTCGTTCGGCAATTCCTGCAGCACGCGGTTGACGATGAACGGCACCGTCTGCTCTGTCAGCCCGCCATGCGAGCGCAGCGGTTCGTTGAGGGCGGCGAGATCGTGCCGGTGTTCGCTGGTGCCGATCGTCTTGTTCTCCGTCGAGATCAGCACGATGTCGCCGATGCGGTCGGCCGGCAGTTCGAAACGTTCGCAGGCCGTCGGGCTGTCGACGACCAGCATGATGCCGTCGATTTTGCCGAGGCGCGTCATGATGTCGGCCCGATCCGCGCCAGCCGGCAGATAGGCGGTGGCGAAGGAGCCGAGCGCGCCGTGGTGCACAACATAGGGGTCGGTGATCGGCAGGATGACGCGGGCGGCGTCCTTGCCCAGCCACTCGTCGAGCAGATCCTGGACATAGACAACGTCGGGCGAGCCATCTGCCTTGTGCTTGGGCTTCATGCCATGGTCGGCGGTCACCACGATCGCCGCGCCCAGTGCATCAAGCTCGGTAAGATACTTGTCGAACATTTCATAGAAGGCGTTGGCCTGCGGCACACCCGGCGCATACTTGTGCTGCACATAGTCGGTGGTCGTCAGGTACATGATGTCAGGGTTGAACTCCTTCAGCAGCTGAACGCCGGCGGCGAAGACGAATTCCGACAGTTCCGCCGAATAGACCTCCGGCACCGGCAACCCGAAATGCTTCGAGGCATTGTCGATGCCGTGCTCGGCCTTGGTCGTGGTGTTGGATCTCTCGGCCGAGAAGCACAGCGCGCGACCGTCGTCGAAGGCAAGTCCCTTGCCGAGCAAGGCACGCAATTTGTCTTTGGCAGTGACGACTGCCACCTTGGCGCCAGCGTCGTAGAACGCCTGGAAGATGGTCGGCGCGCGCAGGAAGCGCGGGTCGTTCATCATCACTTCCTTGCCGGTCTCGCGCTCGTAAAGATAGTTGCCGCAAATGCCGTGGACCGACGGCGGCCGACCGGTGGCTATCGACAGATTGTTGGGATTGGTGAAGCTCGGGATGACCGAGTGCGCCATGCGCACCGTGCCCTTCTGCTTGATCCTGACCAGGGCCGGCATCAGCCCTGCCTGAATAGCCTCGTCGAGATAGGCCGGCTCGCAACCATCAAGGCAGATCGCGATAGCCGGCACTCGCGGCCAGGCGTAGGTGCGGCCGTTGACCGCGACATTGATGGGAGACATCTGGTTCATCAAAAATCCTCAAAAATGGTGCCGCCTCAGGCGGCGAGTTTGGCGCGTTCGGCGATTGCCGCAGCGGGAGGGGCGGCCGTGTCGACACCCATTTCCTTCAGCGATCGCGCTGCCGCCTCGACGACTCGGCGCATGACATGCTCGTCCATCTGGCCGATGCAGCCGACGCGGAAGCTATCGACGACGGTCAGCTTGCCCGGATAGATGATGAAGCCCTTGTCCTTCATCAGGTCGTAGAAGCTATCGAAGGCGAAATTGGCATGGGCCGGATTGAAGAAGGTGACGATGATCGGCGACAGCCAACGATCCTTGAGCAAGGTCTCGAAACCGAGTTCGCGCATGCCGGCCACCATCACGTCGCGGTTGCGCGTATAGCGGGCACCACGGCCGGTGACGCCGCCTTCAGCCTCATGCTGGCGCAGCGCCTCGAGGAAGGCGGCTACGACATGCGTCGGCGGCGTGTAGCGCCATTGGCCGGTCTTGTTCATGTGCGCCCATTGCGCATGAACGTCGAGCGATAGCGAATGGCTGCGGCCCTTGGCGGCTTCGAGTTCGCTCTTGCGGGCGATGATGAAGCCGAAGCCCGGCACGCCCTCGATGCATTTGTTGGCGGACGAGACCATCGCCTCATAACGGATCTGGCTCACGTCGAGCGCAATGGCGCCGAACGCGCTCATGGAATCTACCAGCAGCTTGCGGCCCTTGGCATAGACGGCTTCGGCAATCTCGGCGACCGGGTTGAGGATGCCCGAACTGGTCTCGCAATGGATGGCGATCACATGCGTGATGGTGCGATCAGCCTCGAGGGCAGCCGCCACCTCGTCACCGCGCGGCGGCAGGTAATCGCCTTTGTCGATCAGCGTATAGGCGCGCCCCAGATACTGCATGGTCTGTGCGGCGCGCATCCCGTAGGCGCCGTTTGCCAGAACCAGAACCTTGCCATCCCTGGGCACGAATGAGCCGAGCATCGCCTCGACGCAGAAGGAGCCGCTGCCTTGCATCGGCACGCAGTCGAACTCACCGTTCGCGTCTCCAGTCAGTGCAAGCAGGCGGCGGCGCATGTCGGCGGTCATGGCGCGGAAGTCACCGTCCCAGGATCCCCAGTCGCGCAGCATCGCCTGCTTGACCGAATAGGCCGTTGTGAGCGGTCCCGGAGTCAGCAGATAGGGCTCGCCCAGTGCTGGCGTTGCCATTGGCTCCGCGGCAAATTTGGTCCCGGCGAGCATTTTGTCCTCCGCTCGATCGCTGCTCTTTCAATATGTCGGCATTGTTGGCTTGAACGATATATTTGTAAAATCGTTATTTTGTATCGAAGTATCGATTTGCACGATGGTAGAGATCGTCCCTGGCCTACCGGGAAATCGGCCCTGACAGGGCGGCACGGGCAGCAAGCCCGGCCGCCAGGATGGCGACGGCAAATGGAGCTTTGCAGCAGCACGGCAAGCACCATGCCTACGTTCGCGACCTTACGCGCCTGCCGCGGCGTGTCTCAGCGCATCGCAGCAACGCCGGGCCGCAGGTCCGTTCCGCGCCGATGAGCACCATGCGCACGGCCCACAGCAACATGACGGCACCGGCTAGGTGCAGCATGATGATGGAAGATGCATGGCCGCGCCCCCGTGCCAACGACCGGCAGGACGTCGACCTACGCTCAGGCTGATGGTCCATCCATAAGTTAAATCGTTCACTTCTATCTTTCAATTAGCCGAATTTATGATAGACTGCCGGCGATTTCGGGATCTCGGAGGCGGACAAGATGCGCTACGTTCAGCTACGAGCCTTCCACCAGGTGGCAATCTCAGGCGGTTTTTCGCGGGCTGCAGAAGCGCTGTTCCTGACCCAGCCAGCAATATCGGATCAGGTGCGCAAGCTTGAGGAAGAGTATGACGTCCTGCTGTTCAATCGTAACAAGAAGCAAGTCACGCTGACCCATTCGGGCCAGAAGCTGCTTGAAATAACCCACCGCATGTTCGATACCGAGCAACAGGCGCTCGAACTTCTGACGGAGTCACGCGCGCTGCGTTCCGGCACGCTACGCATCGTCGCTGACGCCGCGCATCATCTGCTTCACATCCTCGGCAGCTTTCGGGCCCGTTATCCCGGCGTGCAGGTTTCGGTGCGCGCCGGTAACACTGAGACGGTGATCAGCAGCCTCTACAGTTATGATGCCGACATCGGCGTGCTAGGCGAGGTACCGACCGGGCGCGATTTCGAGGTGCTGAAACTCAACTCGACGCCGATCATCGCGTTTGCGTCCGTCAACCATCCGCTGTCGGCAACGAAGTCGCTCACCCTGAAGCAGCTCGCGCAGGAATCGCTTGTCATGCGCGAACGCGGGTCGAAAACCCGTCAGAAGCTCGAAGACCTTGCTGCGGCTTCGAAGATCGAACTCAGGCCGGCAATCGAGGCTGAGGGACGAGAAGCTGTCCGCGAGATCGTCGCATCGGGCGCCGGCATCGGCTTTGTCTCGGCGGCCGAATTCGGCCAGGATTCTCGGCTGGTCCGGATTGCGATCGATGCTCCCGAGACCCTGATGGACGAAGCGCTAATCTGCCTGCGCGAGCGCAGCGGCGGCAAGCTCGTGCGGGTCTTTCTCGACATGGCACGCTCAATGTCGGAGGATTAATCTACCGCGCGACCCTCCACTACAGGCTCCGTCGCCCGCTCCGACCTCCGATCCTAGGGGCTGCGCAGGTGCCCTGTAGCTGCGTGGCAAAGGCCGGCGAGGTCGATCCCGACGCTCGCCGATACCACAGGCCACGGCTGCGAGCGCTTCATCCAGACGGGCTGTGCGAATGGGCCTGCGCCTTTGTCTATCCGACATCAACTCACCGTGCCGCAGAACCGCCTGTCTGGCTGCACATGCAATTGGCATCGCCGACAGGGCAGCTTAAAGTCCAAAACACCCGTCAGTCGCTTCGCTCTAAACGAAGACAACCTGTTGAGGCTCCACACCTAGTTAAAGCCAAGTCGTCGGCTGCCTCTCTAACCGGCCGATTTTTTCCCCTGTCATGGACTCTTTCGGCGACCACCATAACTATATCGGACTTGCGCGGCGCCTCCGAGATGGGCGCTTCGATGTCGATCGCTTCTCCCGGTGAATGGCTCGTCGAGTCGCGATTGATCCACACATCAGAGAACCGGAAGCGTTGAACCTATGGCGCCGTATTTTTTGCGGATGGCCCTCGACTGTCATCATCTCGCGGACTGAAGCGCCGTGCCGGTGAGGTCTCGACCGTCGCCCGGATCGCTCTAAGGCTTACAGCCGTCCTTCCAAGAGTCCGAAGAAGTGACTTTCATAGCAAACCTTGCCGGCGCGGCCTCATCGGCACGGCGACCGTGGAATAAAGTCCCCTGATCAAGAGTATATGACAAGCCGGCGTTCACTGCGAACGGCAGACGTAATTTGCGAGGTCGAGATGCGTCCTGGCGAGATTATCGCAAACACCTTTGCTGCAATCCTAGCGATGTGCGGTCTGGCCATCATCTTCCTGGTGGCCGGGCGACCGCTCTTCCCGAGGCGCCACGCGCGAATAGTCATCATTTTGCCCGCCGACCCGAATACGACAGCCGCGATCCGCAATACCGTGCCGCATCTGCCGACCACCTTCAACCTTGCCCTTGCCCCGCCCAAGCCCACAGGAAGGACCTGACTGCTATACTGTTCCGTCCAAAATTGCGGCTCGTTCCTTAATGCAGGCCGTTCCCCCAACTCGCAGAGGCATCTTGGTTCAATGCCATTTTTCGTCAGCGTGATGGTTACTTTTATCCTAGCGATCGCTCTGCATTCATTGCTTCGCCGCAACCGCTCCCGACGCCGCGACGCGGGAAGACTGGAGCCGCTTGCAGGCCGAAGCACTGGCCGGACGACACGGCAGCGGACTTGCTGCTGGGGGCCAAGATCGTCGATCCGGTCTCGGGGGCCTACGCACTTTGCGGTGTTGCCAAGGCGTTGAAGAGTTGCCGCAGAAGTCAGAAATTCGCGGGAAGCCGCGTTCATGCCGGCCGGCATAACAATCATGATCGGATGCCTTCCGCTGGCGCTCCGGTTACGGCATCGCAAACAGTTGCAGGGAGCCCACTCTTGGGTGACGCGCCGATCGAGGTGTCGCTCGATATCGACAAAGATGGTGTCGGACCGCTCAGTCCTCTTGCTTGATGCTGCCAATGGCGTGTCGGACCTGTCGATTTGTCTTGGCGCAGCCAGCAAGACGACGCACCCGCCGGCCAAGCCGGCTGTTTCCAAAAAAGGGGCTGAAGACCCGGTAGCTCGTTTCGCTTGATGGCAACGCTCTGGGTCCGTTGCCGATCACCGTGGCGGCTGCGACAACGATTACGGCCTTCCATTGAAACCGAGCCGAAGCGGTCCATCGTCAGAGTCCGCTGGTCGCAGTCGAACATGTGACCGGTCTTGCCGCGGGCTTGCTTACGATTCGGGAGACGACGCACCCACCGGCCGGAGCCAGCAGCTGCACGAGCCACCTACACGACAAGATGCCTCAACGGGGCGCGATAAGCAGGCCCAACTGCCGCAGGATCTAGTCGTGGCTGCACTGCTAGGCGCACCGGCGGAGCGCTTCTTCATCCGCGCCAACTGATTGTGCAACATCTGGGCAACGACGCCTGGCGTCGGTTAGATTGCTTGGATTGGGCGGATTCGCGGATCGGTGCCGCCGGCAGGAGCATCGAGAACAGTTAATGCCGCCTGTGCCGATGTTGGCTCTCGCGCCTGCGATGATCCCGAGCGTGCATCAATTACTGACAGGCCCGTTTCCTATGCGGCTTCGCTGCGACAGGTGGTGTCTGGGATTGAGCACCGCGAGCTTGCCGGCATTGTCCGGCTGCCGCAGCCATCTCGTCAAGGCAGCGCCCCCACCTCCCCTGCCCTCGCAGCAAGGTTCACGGAACTCGCAGCTCTACGCGAATCCTGATTCTTCGTTCGCAAAAGACAGAGCTTTTGCCGGCCAGATCTATTCCGCCAGCCGCGCGCGGATTCTTCGCAATTCGTGACGGCGTTCTTCACTGACTTTCGGATACGACATTTTGAGGCCGCCGAGCGTTTCAAGAACTATCTGAGAGACGATCAGGCGGGCATTTTCCTTGTCGTCTGCAGGGACAACATACCAAGGCGCCTTGCTCGTACTCGTCGCACCAAGGCATTGTTCATACGCCTGCATGTAGTCCTTCCAGAACTTTCGCTCCTCAATGTCAGCAGTGCTGAACTTCCAGTTCTTTTCCGGCTCATCAATACGTTCGAGAAAGCGCTTTCGTTGCTCCTCTTTCGAGATGTGCAGAAAGATTTTGATGATGCGCGTTCCGTTGCCAAAGAGGTGGCTCTCCAGATTAGAGATTGAACGATATCGGTCGCGCCAGACGGTCTTTTCTTCATGCAGCGCGTCCGGAAGTCCTTCGCTGCGCAGTATCTCCGGATGGACGCGGGTAATCAAAACCTCCTCATAGTAGGATCGGTTGAAGATGCCGATCCGTCCGCGTTCCGGCAAATCGCGGGTGGTCCGCCAGAGAAAATCGTGCTGCAATTCGGTCGCGCTGGGGTGCTTGAAGCTGAACACTTGGCAGCCTTGCGGATTAATGCCAGACATCACGTGCTTGATGGCGCCATCCTTTCCTGCCGCATCCATCGCCTGGAAGACCAGCAGGATGGCATAGCTGTTCGACGCATAAAGGAGCTGTTGGAGCGCGCTCAATTGCGCAACGTGCTCCCTCAAAAGCTTGCGATACTGCTGTTTCGACTTGTAGACAGGCTTCACTTTCGTCGGCCATTTGCCGAGATTGACCCTGTCGCCTTCGCGCACCCGAAAGTCCCTCGGATCGATTTTCATGTCTAGCCTTTCGGCGCCGCTGGAGCGATCACGGGTTTGCCCGCAACCGCATTGGTAACGCGCCATCTGATCATCGCGACCTTCAACACGTCGTTTAGAACCAGACACGAGACGACAGCATAAGCGAAGATCGCAAGTGTCTGCCACCAGGGCAATGGCGAAAGCCCCTTAAGTCCCACGAACGTCAGCACGGTACCCGTGATGGCGTCCGCGATCAGAGCGGCCATGAACGTTTTGCTCGGCAGGGTCGCCCAAAACCAACTGCGCTCCCGCGCCGACACGACGGAAAAGACGGCAAAGTATAGCAGCATAAGAAAACTGAACGTGTGGAGGGCGTCGTTGTTGGTTGCCAAATCAAATTTGGTCCAGCCGATCCATAGTAGAAAAAGCGTCTCCGCAACCATCGCGACCCCGAGGACGACGGATACGGCTATGAAGCCGCCAATGTTCCACGTCTCCGGATTCCTCGATGGTTTGACATTGTCCGTGGAGAGCGAGATTTTCGCGAAATCCGTCAGGAAGACCAGCAGCAGCATCGCAAATGCAGAGACCACAAACTTCCCCGTCACGATGAATGCGATGGCAACGAAAGCGGCCTTGAGGATCGTCCGGCTGATCTTGTTGATGATCCACGTGAGAATGCGCTGATAGATCGTTCTCCCCTGCTCGACCAGGGCGACGATATTGGTAAGTCCCGCGTCGGTCAGAACGACGCTCGCCGCGCCCTTGGCAACGTCGGTCGCGGTGCTGACTGCTATCCCCACCTCGGCCTGACGTAAGGCCGGCGCATCGTTGACGCCATCGCCAGTCATGCCGGTTACATGCCCTGCGGCCTGGAGCTGCTTCACCACGAAATATTTGTCTTCCGGGTACACTTCGGCGAAGCCGTCGGCATCTGCCAAAAGATCGGCATCCCTGGTGCCTGTGCCGGGAGCTTTCAAATCCGTGATACGCTGGATCCTGCCGAGCCCAACGCCCATTCCGATCTCGAGTGCCACCGGGAGTGCATCACCGGTGAGCATCTTCACCCGCACACCCATTTCTTGGAGTGTCGCGATAAGCTGCCTGGCGTCTGGTCGCGGCGGATCGTACAATGTCACCAGTCCAAGCAAGACAGGGGTGCCGTTTTCGGCACCGCGCGCCACCGCCAGCGTGCGATAGCCCTTTGCGGCCGACGCCGTGACGCGCGCGTCCAGTGCCACGATTTCGGTCGGCTGGAGTCCGCAGGCCTTCGCAACAGTGCGCACGGCGCCTTTCATCACGCGAAGCCGCTGTCCGCTCTGCTCGACGATGGCCTCCGTGCGGCGGGTTTTCGCATCGAAAGGGGCGAAGGAAACAGGCGTGACGGCAAGGTCGTCGAAGACATGTTGCGCCTTGGCCGCCGCCAGAAAGGCAAGGTCGATCGGATCCTGGTCGGATTCCTGCGAAGCGAGAGCGCCTGCAACCAGCACATCGGCTTCCGTCGCATGTTCGAACGGAATCACCCCCGTGACCGCCAGTTGGTTCATCGTGATCGTGCCGGTCTTGTCCACGCATAGCACATCCATCGTCGCAGCGTCTTCCGCGGCGCTCAGCCGGGTAACCAGCACCCCGCGCCGTGCCAGCTCCTTCGACCCGAAAGCCATACTGACCGTGAACATGACGGGAAGAGCGACAGGAACCGCGCTCATAAGCAGGACCAGCAGGAGCGGGATCATCTCGAGCAGCGGAGTACCGCGGATCAACGACAGCACGAGCACCATGGCTAGCAGCACGCCGACAATAACGAAGAGCCAGCGCACGATCTTTGCCACGACCGCTTCGATATGGAGTTTGGGACGTGCCTCCTGCACCAGTTCCGTCGTGCGGCCGAAATAGGTTTGTGCGCCAGTCAGAATCACGACGCCATTGCCTTCGCCATGCCGGACGATGGACCCCGACGGGAGAACGTCGCCGGGTTCTATGGGAATTTCTTTCGACTCTCCAGTCAGTGCCGATTGGTCGAGGCTCACAGTGCCCAACAGGAGTTTTACGTCCGCTGGGATGATATCGCCGGCGCGCACGCGGACGATGTCTCCGGGCACCAGCTCTCTGGCAGGGATTACTTGCCACTTCGAATCTCGCAGAACGCGTGCGTTGACCTGCAAGCGCTTGCGCAGAGCCTCGACCACGCCGGCAGCTCGCCGTTCCTGAGCAAAGCTCAATACTGCATTGATGATCAGCAATGCACCGACCACCACGAGGTCGGTATAATTCCCGAGCACGGCGGATAAAACCATGATCAGCTCAAGCATCCATGCCGAGATTCCCCAAAATTTTCGCAGGAATGCCAGGGCCGGATGGCCTCTCTTTTCGGTCACTTCGTTGTAACCGTGCGCTGTGCGCCGTGTGTCGACCTGGGCGTGCGTAAGCCCGGCGTCAGGGGTCACATTGAGCGCCGCGAGAGTGTTGGGAACTGATGCGGTGGCGATATTAGGGGCGTTTGCCAGCTTCGACCCCGGCAGCCGGGAGTCGGACCGATTTGTGGGTGTTCCCATTGTCACAATCCTCTTCCCGGCAACGCGAACCCATCCGGTTTGTCTGGATCGCTCGTCATGACGTCCATCCGGTACGCTTCTTGAGGGTACGCCCGTTTCCGTGGCTGCGCCTTGCGGCGTGAGGGCGCGAAAATATCAATCGGCGGCTGCTGCGTGGTTCGCATGGCTCGCCTGATTATTTCATACCATAACCGCCGAAGGCGTTGCGAAATCACAATCTTCGGACGTCGATCCTCCGCAATACACGGTCAGTCAGTCAAAAGCGGACCCTGGCTGCCAAGGGTCGTCAGGACAGCGCTTGCGGGTTGGCGTGGCCGTTTGACCAACGGAGGCCGCGGTTTGATCCACATCATTGCGATTGCCGGGGCCAAGGCGCAGCCAAGACAGCATGAACCGTCCCATCTCAGTTGTAGGGAACGTACATGCTTGAGATTCCAAAGCCGATCGTGAAGGAGATCCCTTCCGCCCCCGGAAAGACACAGGATCAATTCGCCGGGAAGGTACGGCGGTCCGTCAGCGCCCGAATGCTCTGGTACGCCATCGCGCTGGCTGTCGCCGTTGGCGCAGGTGTCAGCGTATGGGCCGTGTTCCTGCGACCGATCGAGGTTCAAGTCGCGAGCACGGAGCGAGATGTGCCCGTGCAGGTCTTCGGCCTCGGCACGGTCGAGGCGCGCGTGACCTCCAGGATCGGCTTCAAGGTCTCCGGCGTGCTGGTCGATCTTCGCGCCGATGTTGGCAACCATGTCGCCAAGGGCGCGGTTCTGGCCCGTCTTGATGACCGCGAGCAGAGTGCACAGGTGGCCCGGACAAACGCGACGGTCCAACTGGCCAACGCCAATCTTCAAAAGGCTGCCGCGAGCGTCGAAAAGGCTCAGGCGAACTACGCGAACGCCAAGAGCATCAACGAGCGCCGGCAAATGCTGCTAAAGGGCAACAGCACCTCTATCGAAGCTGCGCAGACGGCACAGGCGGCACAGGATGCGGCGCTTGCCGATGTGGACCTGGCACAGAGCGATGTGCTCGTGGCCAAGGCCAACATCGGCGACGCCAAGGCACAGCAGCAGCTGCAATCAACCATATTGGACTTCTACACCCTCGCCGCGCCCTACGATGCGATGGTGACTGGGCGTCTGAAGGAACTCGGCTCGGCACTCGGCGCGGGCGAGCCTGTGTTCACGCTGATCGATCCGGGGACCGTGTGGGCGCTTGCTTATGTCGACGAGAGCAAAGCCGGCGAGATCTCTGTCGGCGAGCCCGCCGAGATCGTGCTGCGATCTCGGCCTGGCCAGCGCATCGCCGGGCACGTGGTTCGCATCCAGCCGGAAAGCGATCGCGTCAACGAGGAACGGCGCGTCGAGATCGCGTTCGACACACTCCCAGCTGATTTGTATCTCGGCGAACAGGCCGAGGCCCACATCACGACGGTCCGGCTGCCGCAGGCCCTATTGGCCCCGGAGGCGGCGATCACTGGGCTCGCCAACAATCGGGGAACCATATGGACCATCGAGGATGGATACTTTCAGCAGCGCGCCGTGACACTCGGGCACCGGTTGCTCGATGGACGCTTTGAGATTACCGGCGGCGTCCCGGAGTACGCGCTTGTCGTCACCACGTTGCGCAGCGGACTGCGCGTCGGCCGTGCGGCCAAGGTGACCGAAGGGGCACGTCGATGAATCTGGCCTACCGGGACATCAAGCACAATCTCCTGCGTTTCGTCCTGACCAACTTCGGATTGAGCCTGCTGCTCGGCATCGTGATCATGATGACAGGCGTCTATGGCGGACTGATCGATGACGCATTGCGTCAGGCCCGTGCGGCCAACGCAGACCTCTGGGTGGTCGAGGCTGGTACCAACGGGCCTTTTGCCGAGTCATCGCGCATTCCGGGCGACACCAGGGAATTGGTCAGCCGGGTTTATGGCGTGCAACGCGCCGGGTCTGTCACCTATCAATCGGTCCAGACCGAGCTGAACGGCGCACCGCACCGTCTCTTCCTCATCGGCTTCGAGCCCGGCAGGCCCGGCGGACCGCGTCAACTGTCGGCCGGTCGCGACATTTTGCGCGGCCATTATGAGATGATCGTCGACAGCTCTGCCGGTCTGGCATTGGGTCAGGAGGTCCTGCTGGGGACCCGTGACCACAAATTTTCCGTTGTCGGCCTGATGCGTAACGAAGTCACATCGTCTGGCGATCCCGTCGCCTACATCACCTTGCGCGACGCGCAAGCGCTCCAGTTCGAACTGGCACCCCCAGCTTCGCGGCGCGAGCAGGCGCGCGGAGGGTCCATGGAAACCAACGACCAGATCAATGCCGTCATCGCCAAGGTATCGCCCTATGTCCCGATTGACGAGACGGCGGCGGCGCTCTCGCGGTGGAAACACCTGACGGCCCTTACGCAGGCCCAGCAGGAAACGCTGCTAAGCAAGTTCGTCATCGAAAAGGCGCGCAAGCAGCAGCTTCTGATCATGGTTCTGCTGGTTGTCGTATCGGCCGTCATCATCGCCCTGATCATTTACACGATGACAATGGACAAGGTGCGCTCGATCGCCACGCTCAAATTCGTCGGCGCGCCCGACCGCACCATTGTCGGCCTCATTGTTCAGCAATCCCTGTCGTTGGGGATCACCGGGTACTTCGCTGGTCTCGCGCTTGTTTTCACCTTCAGGCCCTTCTTCCCACGGCGACTCGTGTTTGATCCAGAAAGCGTCGTGGCCGTATTCGCGATCACGATCGTGGTCTGCCTTGCCGCGAGCACGCTGGGCATTCGGCTCGCGCTCAGGGTGGACCCGGCGGAAGCGCTTTCGGCGGCAGGATAGAAACGTGACCGAACCAAGCAGACAAGCGGTCGTAAGGGTCGAACATCTTTCCAAGCATTTCGGCGTGGGGAGTGCTCGGGTCGACGCGCTGATTGACATCAACATGGAAGTCTTTGCCGGCCAGGTCATCGGGCTGATGGGGCCGAGTGGCTCAGGCAAGACCACGCTGCTTAACTGCATGGCCTGCATTCTGGAGCCGAGCGGTGGACGGCTAACGCTCGACGGCGAAGCCGTCTATGACGACCGCTGGCTCAGGGCAGATTTGCGCCGATTGCGGCTCGACAAGATCGGCTTCATTTTCCAGTATCCCAACCTGCTGCCGTTCCTCGACGCCACCGACAACGTCGCCGTGGTGCTCCATCTTGCCGGATTTGGCGCCGCGGCTGCTCATACGCACGCCGTTGAGCTGCTCGATTACCTCGAGGTCGGCCACCGCAAGCACGCAATGCCCTCGCAGCTTTCCGGCGGCGAAGCCCAACGCGTCGCCATCGCCCGCGCGCTCGCCAACCGGCCGCGCATCATCCTCGCCGACGAGCCGACCGCGCCACTCGATTCAGTTCGCGCCCGCATCGTAATGGATCTGCTGCGCAGGATCGCGATCGACCAGAGCGCGGCTATTATCGTGGTCACTCACGACGAGATGATTCTCGACCGCTTCGACCATATTTTCCGGCTGCGCGACGGCCGGCTTGAGACTGCTACCGACAACGTTTCACGCTCCCCGGCGCCAGCCAGGTAGCGAATACGCCACCTTCCCCTAGTCGCTGGGGTGTGCCGGTAGGCCCTTAGCTTGCTACCGCTTTCTCAAAAAACCCGGCGAGAAATCCCCTCCTAACGTTCCCGCCGGACGCGGCCACATGCGTCCCGGACCGACAGGACCGCCTTTCATCCGCCCGCATGTCCTGGTCGACGCCCGCGACAGCATAGTGACAGGTGACCGCATTCGCGCTGCCACACAGGAATGGCGCGAGGCCAGCATCTGGTTCTGCGGCCCAGCAGGCTTCGGCAAGGTTTTGCAGCAGGATTTCGCCACGCAGGGACTGGTTGCGGCGGTGAAGCAAGACTCTACGAAAGCCAGCCTGTTCACTGCTTTCTATCCTTCTTGCGTGCCTCGGCTACCGCCTCCTGGAGTTGTGCGAAGTCGAGACCACCGGGAATGAGAAAAGGCCCGACAATCCATGCTGGCGTTCCCTGGAGACCGATGGTTTCGGCCTGCAGGTTATTTCGGGCAAGAAGCCGGGTAATCTCGGCCTCGTGCTTGGTCGCATCCGCATCGAGTTTTTTCAGATCAATGCCAGTTGTCCGCAGGACTGCCCTGACCGCTTCATTCGCTGTGAACCGTCGAGGCGCGGACATCAGCGCGTCATGCGCAATGGCATACCTGCCCTGCCACTTTGCCGCGAGTGCCAGCCGAGCAGCATATTCCGATACGGGTCCGAAGATGGGCCATTCCTTGTAAAGCACGCGAATGCGCGGATCGCTTGCCAACAGCTTCTTCAGTGCCGGGTGGCTCTTTTTACAATATGGACAGTTGTAGTCCACGAATTCGGCAATCGTTACATCCGCCGTATTCGACCCGACAAAAGGCATGTCTGGGTCGTTCATGATCTGCTCGGGAGTCATCGCAGCCCCGCTATCCCCGGACGTGGGTGCCTGCTGCGCCGTTGCGAATGGAGCGGCGCATAACAACACAAGAAGTAGAAGGATCCTTTGCTTATGCATTTTGTCCCCCTGCATCAGTTTGCAGCACCAGGATTGACGTTCCGTCGGGCACGCGCTCATAGAGGTCGATGACGTCCTGGAAGAGGAGGCGAACGCAGCCGCTGGAGACAGCCCGTCCAATCGAGCGGGCATCCATGTTTCCGTGCAAGCGGTAAAGCGTATCCTTGCCATCCTCGAAGATGTAGAGCGCCCTCGCACCGAGGGGATTGTCCAGGCCAGGCGACATGCCGTGGCGGTATTTCTCAAGCTCGGGCTGGCGGTCGATCATTTCGGAAGGCGGCGTCCACTTTGGCCATTTGCGCTTGTACTGGATTCTTGCCCGCCCACCCCAGGCAAAGCCGTCGCGTCCGATACCGACTCCGTATCGGATGGCGTGGCCGTCTTCTTGGACGAGGTAAAGAAAGCGCCTGGGCGTATCGACGACGATCGTCCCCGGCTTCTCGCCCGTTGGATCCTTCACAACCTGCCGGTAATATTTGGGGTCAATCAAATCGATCCGGGCGGCCGGTACGGGAAACTGTTCATCGGCGATCGCGGCGTACATCAGCGCGGCATCGGGGAGCGCCGGCCGTGGGACGGCAACAAACGCCGCGCGTGGTGTAGTCGTACAGCCTGCCACGGCAACGGCCATCCCGGTGGCGCCAAACAGAAACTGCCTGCGCCCCATCATAAGTTGGGTTTTCATGGTTCAACCTTTCGAACGGCCTCGAAGGCGTTCGCAATATGTCTGAAAGAGGATCTGGCGCGCCGCCAACAATGGCCGCGGCGCCTCTGGAAATCAGATCGCGGAGAAAACTCTCGGCGGCCTGAGATACGCTTTGGCTGGGATGGCCTTCATCGGGACCGGACTGAAGTACGGTCGCGACCACGCCTTCGCTGTCGGAAGTCTTGCCTGCAGCGCGCCGGGCAAGCCGAGTTGCGGAAAACAGGGGACGGAAGCTGTCTTGACGGTGTTGAAACACGGCCGAAACGAAGACCGCTCGATCGTGCCGTAAGCGCTACCCACGGTCACCACAACGCCTCCCGCTGGCGCCCCGAATGAGGATGCCAAGGCCCAAGCCGGCCAAATTCCAGCAGCTGTGGAAACGATCGAAAAAATGAACACCAGCAGTGTGATACGAATACGCATTCGAGGTACTTTACACCACAAAGTCCCCAGATAACCGCTCTGACGCAATTGTGATAACCGTGTCTGCGGGGCCTAGCGACAGGTCATGGATTTTGGCCCTAACAGCGCGGACTTGAACGGCCAGCGGCTCTTGTCTGGTGTCGCTACAGCAGTTTAGGCGAATGCAGATGTGTTCGCCCCTTGTTCAAACTGTCATTATACATTATATGCAATTACATAATGAGTGACGGATGGATGACCGATATGAAAATGATCCGCGTAAACGACAAATTGTCGGTGGGCTCCCAGCCCTCGATCCCGGAGATTCAGTCGCTTCAGGAAAATGGGTTTGCAGGGTTGATCAACGCTCGCCCTGACCGGGAAGAGCCTGGCCAGCTCGCAAACAAGGACGAGCGTGAGGAAGCGGGCCGTGCCGGTGTCACCTACAGCTTCATACCGGTCACCATGTCGACCATTACGGAGGCAGACGTCCGGGCCTTCCAGGCGGCTGTGGAAGATGTCGACGGCGCAGTTTTTGCCCATTGTAAATCGGGCGCACGCACCCTGACCCTATATGTACTTGGTGAGGCACTCGATGGACGGCTGTCGTCTGTCGGGATTGCAGCTCTTGGCGAGCAACTTGGCATTGACCTTTCGGCTGCCGCCCGATGGCTCGAAGCGCACCGCCAACGGCGACCCCAAGTGAAGGGGTTCTTCGATCCTCGCACATGGAGTGTGCAATATGTGGTTTCGGATCCTGGGACCAGCAAATGCGCGATTATCGATCCGGTTCTTGATTTTGATGAGAAGTCCGGAGCAACTGCAACGCGCAACGCTGACACCATGCTTTCATATGTGGCCGAGCAAGGGCTGACCGTTGAATGGATCCTCGAGACCCATCCCCATGCCGACCACTTGTCGGCTGCTCAGTATCTGAAGGAGAAGACAGGAGCCCCGATTGCAATTGGAGCACGGATAGTCGATGTCCAGCACTTGTGGCAAGGCATCTACAACTGGCCTGATCTCCGCACGGACGGTTCGCAGTGGGATAGGCTGTTCTCCGATGGAGACACTTTCAAGGTCGGCTCGATCGAGGCGCGGGTGATGTTTTCGCCAGGTCACACCTTGGCGTCGATCAGCTATCTGATAGGCGATGCGGCTTTTATCCACGACACCATCTTCATGCCAGACAGCGGCTCGGCTCGCGCCGACTTTCCTGGTGGCGACGCCCGGATACTGTGGAAATCGATCCAGAACATTCTGGAGCTTCCAGATGAAACCCGCTTGTTTACCGGCCACGACTACCAGCCGGGCGGACGCGAACCAAAGTGGGAAAGCACTGTCGGCGAGCAGAAGCGCACCAATGCGCATCTGGCCGGCGTGAACGAAGAGGCCTTTGCCACATTGCGTGTGGCCCGTGACCGCACGCTGCCAATGCCGAAGCTGATCTTGCATGCCTTGCAGGTCAACATCCAGGCGGGGCGTCTGCCGGAGCCTGAAGCAAATGGTAAGCGATATCTGAAGTTTCCGATTGGTGCACTCGACGGAGCAGTCTGGTGAGTGAGATCCGACTTGATGCAGCGAAGATGGGGAGGTTGCCTGCCGCGATGGAACCCCGCGCAGGCGAAGTAGCGTCTTTGTTGAAGACTCTAGCGCATCCGACGCGATTGATGCTGGTCTGCACCCTTGTCGAAGGGGAGTATTCGGTCGGCCGATTGGAAGAAGCACTCGACATTCATCAGCCGAATCTTTCCCAGCAATTGACGATCCTACGCGATGCTAAAATCGTGGAAACGCGGCGTGAGGGGAAACAGATCTTCTACCGATTGACCGCCAAGAGGGCTGCTAAAGTGGTTTCCGCGCTTTACTCGATCTTCTGTTCCGACGGCGAGCCCTCATGACATCTTATCGTGCTTCTCGTCTGGCTGAGGTTGCGACCAGACTTTCATCAGTGCTCGCCACACTGGAGGGCAGAACTGCCGTAGCTCCTTTGGCGGCGGCATCAGGTGCTTATGACCGCGTCTTTGTAGGTGAGGCATCATGACCACTACCTTGTTCGCTGCCGTCGGCTCAGGCGGCCTGGTGGGGTTCACCCTTGGACTGGTTGGCGGTGGCGGATCGATACTGGCCACACCGCTTTTGCTCTATGTTGTCGGAGTGACCCAGCCGCACGTCGCCATTGGCACAGGCGCGCTTGCAGTGGCTGCCAACGCCCTTGCAAACTTCGGAGGCCACGCCCTGAAGGGGCATGTTTGGTGGCGCTGTGCGCTTGTCTTCGCCGCGCTAGGCTCACTCGGCGCGCTAGCAGGGTCCACCCTTGGAAAGTCTATCGACGGGACATATCTGCTTTTCTTCTTTGGACTGCTTATGATGGTGGTCGGGGGCCTTATGGTGCTGCCACGGCATAGCAACGCGACAGCGGTTCGGCCTGTCAACGCCAGAATGTGCGCGATGACAGCAGCAGTCGCTGTTGCCGCCGGCGCGGCCTCAGGCTTCTTCGGCATAGGTGGCGGCTTCCTCATTGTCCCCGGACTGATCCTGGCCACCGGAATGCCGACGATCAATGCGATCGGCACATCCCTGCTTGCCGTCGCAGCCTTTGGCCTCGCAACCGCATTCAACTACGCCTTGTCAGGAATGGTTGATTGGCAGCTGGCTGCGGAATTTATCGGCGGCGGTATCGGCGGGGGTCTGGTCGGTACGCTCGCCGCCACACGCCTTGCTTCGTACAGGAACGCGCTCAATCGAACTTTTGCCGCACTTATCTTTGTCGTCGCAAGCTACGTTGTGTACACAAGCATCGGTCAGATTGCCCTGAGGTAGCGATCTCTCTGGAGGATTGGAAGAGGGTTCCGCGCATGATTGCTGCGTAAGCCCGGCAGCGATCAACCGTTCAACAAAAGAGCAAGCCAGCATACTTAATGAGGCGTGTGATGGCCGTCCCCAAGTTCAGCGCCTGGAAGAAGGCCAAGCGAACTGCCTATGCCCGCGCCAACTGCCAGCGAAGGCGCGAAGATGCCGCCATGGCCTGCTGCTGCGCTACCTCGTGATAAGGACATTCACATTCGCCGGGGTGGCACGTTTGGCGATCGGGAGGGAAATTGCCGACACCCAGCAGCCACCCGACTTTCGCTGGCCAACCCCAATGAATTGATGGTCGCAAGGTCACAATCTCGAAGGAACGCCTCCTCCCAAAACGCTCCTCCCGCATAGCGCGCAACGACCTAACGCGCCCCGGTCCCGAAAAACGGTCATCAGGCGGGAATAGTTTCCGACTACGCTCAGTATATGTCGCATGAAGATGAAGCTCGATGTGGCCCATGAACTACCAAGGCGAGCGTCGGTTTCTGTGAGCGCCCACGGCATCTTGGGAGCGCAGCGCGAGTACTGATAGTCGACGACTTCAGCGCTTGCGGTCGGGAGGAGCGAGCTCTCATCTGGCCCAGCGGTTATTCCCCTCTCCGCGACCGCTGGGCCCCTTCGGCTGCTAAGAGAACACTTCGATGACTGCGTTGCTTCTCAATGCCGATCTCGGAGCCTTCGGTCTATTCCCTAATGGAACTAACCGCCGCCTTGAAGGCGAGCAGGACTTGCAAATAGGAATGCTGCCAGTTGGATGGTAAAGCGGCACTGTCAGTGCAAGGGGGTTTGCCCATCACAAACGCCCAACCACTTGGAACAATTTCGCTGAAGCACCGCATGTTGGTGAAGGCCAACTCATCTTGGTCACTCTCGCTACGCTGGCGCTCGCGCATTTGCTGGTGCCGATGGCACTCATTGAAGAACGTCTGAGGTGCGACACACAACATTCGCTGCGCGTTGACAGGCAGCCATGCCCACACATCAATTGCGACTGCGTTAGAGCGCCCAATCCCTTTGAACAGGAAAAGCATGAGAGAGTTCTTCAACACCGTTATCATCATCGTATTGATAGCGATCGCCGTCGTCCTGCTTTTGCTCGCACCAAAAGGCTTTCAGTTCGGCCAGCCGGATCCGATTGTTAGTTCGGGTGCCCGCTTAGCGCGAGGAGACGCCAATACCTTTGTGCACGCACAGTCGGCTGGTAGTGCGGTGTGAGGTTGTCCCGTCGCCGGTAGGCCATGCCAATCTTATTCTTCCAAACCACGCGAGATACCCCAATCTCGCGAAGCCGATTCTTTGAGCACGGCGCTTGCCGCGAAAATCCGATCGGTCTGGAATAGTTTCTGATCCGTCTCGGTATATTGGGTATGAACGTGGAAAGCTCGACGCCATTCCCGCTCCTGGAGATTTCCCCATGGTGGGGCCCACGCAGGGTCGCTCGAACGCGAAGCACAATCGCTCGAGCGCGGACGACTCGCTGCAAGAGCCGCCTTGTGTCCACCCTCGCCCGAGCGCGTGCCGTCCGCGACGATCGCGTTTTCGGGGGCGATGGTCACACAGCACGTGCAGCGGGGCAAGGTGGGTTCCTTGCCCATCCTTTGTTGCTGCAGGGCTCGCTTTGGTTTCCGTCAGCGCCGACCACCTCGGCGGCATTGCCATTGGAGCAAAGGCAACGTTTCACTGCGCAAGAAGCCGAATAGCACTGCTGCGCGCTGACCTGAGGGCAGTTGCGATGCTGGGAAGTGTTTCCAACATACCCGTGGAACCCACTGCAGGAAGTGCATTGGCGGCCGAAGCGGTTTGAGATGAACATCGGCCGCTCGGACCTCATTCGGATAACGATGGTACCCGTGCAATACCGAGCCACACCGTACTCGGTTGCCAAATCCTCGCCTTGCTTCGGCCTATTTGCCCACGATCATGTCGGCTTCGCGAGGTTGGAAAGCGGCTTCCCGCCAGCTTCTCAAAACGCTGAACTCAGATATCGAGATGATCCTTTGAATTTGCTGCTCGCCATCGCCTTGACATTCGTCGCGGTCATCGGGTCGTCTTCCCTGCACTACGAAGCAATCCAACGTCTCGACAGATTGGCGCGCAGGTCGATTGGGGCCTACCCTGCGCTGCTTTTTGTCATCTGCGGACTGGTTTGTCTTCACCTTCTGGAGATCGGGATCTATGCGGCAATATTTCACCTCGCGGACCAAACCCTCTCCTTAGGTGATTTCGGCGGAAAGGCTTTTCCTTCGAATATGGACTATTTCTACTATGCAGCCGAGGCCTACGCCTCTCTCGGCTATAATAACGTGATACCCATCGGCGAAATGCGACTCATCACGTCCATCACGCCATTGAACGGTCTGCTGCTTCTGACCTGGTCTGGCTCGTTTCTTTTCTCACTCGTGGAGGATTGGCGAGGCAAGGGAAAATAGCGCGCGATATCGGATGGCCTTGCATCATATCCAATTTCAAGGCTTCGTTCTTGGTGGCTGGCGGCTTGCCGGGCGGTAGCGACCAGTTCGTTCTACTCATCTCGCGTCGGCATGCTGTGGCAAGCAAACTGCGTCGCAGCCCTGTGCTCCAATTGGACCTATAACTCAGTCGACAGAGATCACGTGTTATTGCTCGCGGGAACAATTTCGTGATCGCAGCCCTCTTGCAATAGAACCGCCCAACTCGTGCCACAAAGCAGGCAATCCATTCTACCCGCATAAAGCCGCCAAGGCTTTGCAACGCAACGATTAATTTCAAATTCGAGCGGGAGGCAGCCATGATCCCTGCGGGCATTCGCGCGCCCTTTTCAAACCCTACCACGAGCCTCGCCACAGCCTTGGTGGTGACCGGTCTCGTCGCCACCGCGCCTGAGGCGCATGCTCAAACCGCAGCCGCGGTCGCCACGGCGCAAGCGCCAACCGGCCTGTGGTTGACCACGCCCTTTCCGGAATTCTCGGCCCGAGCCGGCAAGGATGTGAGTGTGCCCCTGAGCCTGGCCAACCGGGGACTGCCGCCACAGCGCGTGGAACTCGGTGTCGAGGGGCTGCCCGACGGATGGAAGTGGGAGATCGACGGCGGCGGCAAACCCGTCACTGCGGCAATCGCCGGATCGGATAACACGGTCGGCCTGACTCTAAAATTGACGCCGAAGGCAGGTGACGTCGGCAAGGCTCTGAACTTTGCCGTGTCCGGCAAGGCCGGCACCGAAGCACTGAACCTGCCGATGGAGATGACGCTTGCCAAGACCGAGCCGGCGAAACTGACGCTTGAACCCAAGCTTCCTGCGCTACGCGGCACCGCCAAATCGGCATTCGATTTCCAGGTCGATATCAAGAACGAAGGCCAGGAGGACTCAACCGTCAACCTACTCTCGAAGGCGCCGTCCGGCTTCCAGGTAACCTTCAAGCAGGGCTACGGGTCGCAGGAACTGACCAGCCTGCCGTTGAAGGCCGGGGAATCGAAAACACTCTCCGTCAGCGTCCAGCCGCCAGAGAACGCCGAGGCCGGCCAGTATCCAGTTGGTGTCGCCGCCAGCGGCGAGAACGTCAGCGCCGACACCAAACTGCTGCTCGATATCACCGGCAGGCCGTCGGTTGCGCTTTCCGGCCCTGAAGGCCGGCTTTCCGGCGACGCCACGGCGGGTCAGGAGCGCACTTTCACCTTCACGCTATCGAACAGCGGGGCTGCACCTGCTCGCGACCTGAAGCTGTCGGCAAGCCCGCCCTCCGGCTGGAAAGTAACCTTCAATCCCGAAAAGGTCGATGAGATCGCGCCCGGCGGGACATCCAGTGTCGGCGTTTCGATGACGCCTTCTACGCAGGCGATCGCCGGCGACTATATGGTCTCGGTCCGTGCGAATGGCGACGGCGCGTCTGACAGCGCCAATTTCCGGGTCACGGTGCGCACATCCACGCTATGGGGGGTAACCGGCCTTGGCGTCATCGGCGCATCCGCGTTGATGCTTGCCTTCGCTGTTACGAGGTATGGACGGCGATGAGCCCGGTCATAGAAGCACGCGGCCTCGTCAAGCGCTACGGTCGACTTCCGGCGGTTGACGGCATTGATCTCACCGTCGAGAAAGGCGAGGTCTTTGGGCTGCTTGGCCCGAATGGTTCTGGAAAGACCACCACCATCCTGCTGCTGCTCGGGCTCACCGAGCCGACTGCCGGTTCGATTCGCGTTCTCGGACTCGACCCACTGCGCCAGCCGCTGCAGGTTAAGCAGCGGGTCGGCTATCTGCCGGATCAGATCGGCTTCTACGATCATCTGACGGCACTCGAAAATCTCGCCTACACGGCAAGGCTGGCCGGCCTCCCATCCGACGAGGCGAACAAGCGCATCGTCGGCGCAATGGAGAGAGTAAGGCTGGCCGATGTTGCCAATCGCCGCGTCGCAACCTTCTCGCGCGGTATGCGCCAGCGCCTCGGACTTGCCGAAGTGCTGGTCAAGCAGGCCGAGATTGCCATCCTCGATGAACCGACGTCGGGTCTCGATCCACAGTCGACGCAGGAGTTGCTGGAGCTGATCCGAGAACTGGCGAGCGAGGGTGTGACGTTCGTGCTTTCCTCGCATCTGCTTGCCATGATGCAGACGATTTGCAGCCGGGTAGCACTTTTCCGAAAGGGCAGCATCGGCCTCATCGGCCAGGTCGAAAACCTCACTTCGGACGTCCTCGGCGGCTCACATATGGTTGAGGTCGAATTCGAGAACGCCGATCTGGTGAAGGTCCTTGCCGGCGCGCCGCATGTATCCGGCCTGACGCCACTGGGAACGGGACGCTGGCGCGTCGATGCCGACGCGGATGTCAGGACCGATATCGCCCGGCGCATTGTTGGCGCAGGTGGTGCGCTTCGCTCCATGACTATCCGTCAGGCCACGCTCGACGAGGTCTACGTCCGCTTTTTCGAGGGAGAGAACCATGACGTCGCAGCGTGAAGGGTCGCCTTTTGCTGGTCTATCGACAATCGCGCTCAAGGAAGCCGCCGATCATATGAACAGCATTCGGATCCATCTGGTAATGCTTCTGGTGCTGCTCACAGCGATCGGCTCCGTCTATGGTGCCATCGGCCAGATCAAGGCCACCGTTAGCGAGGACCAGTTCCTATTCCTGCGCCTGTTCACCACCGCGCAGCAGCCGCTGCCGTCCTTCGTTTCCTTCCTCGGCTTCCTCGTGCCTCTGGTGGCGATCGCGCTGGGCTTCGACGCCATCAACGGCGAATACAGCCGCCGCACGCTGTCGCGCATCCTGTCGCAGCCGATCTATCGCGACGCGCTTCTCACCGGCAAATTTCTGGGCGGGCTGTTGGTCATCGCCATCTGCCTGCTGGATCTGTGGCTGCTGGTCACGGGCCTTGGCATCCTCGTGCTCGGGCTGCCACCCAGCGGCGAGGAGATCGCCCGTGGCCTTGCCTTCCTGTTTGCGTCATTCGTTTATTCTGGCGTCTGGCTGGCGGTGGCATTGGCCTTTTCCACCATCGTCAAATCGCCGGCGACTTCGGCATTGTGCGCGCTCACTGCATGGCTGTTGTTCACCGTGTTCTGGCCCATGCTGGCGCCGCTGATCGCTGGCGCCGTCGCGCCGATAGACCCTCTCGATCCGATGACTGCAGTTCATCAGATCGATATCCAGCAGGCCCTCGCCCGCATCTCACCCAACACGCTCTACGGTGAAGCTACGCTTGCCCTGCTCAACCCGGCAACACGCTCGCTCGGCCTGCTGTTCACCGACCAGTTGAGCGGTGCCATGATGGGAGCGCCGTTGCCCTTCTCGCTGAGCGTGGCCCTGATCTGGCCGCAGCTTGCCGGCATGATCGCGGCGCTTCTGGTGCTTTTCACCATCGCCTACGTCTCATTCCAGAGGCAGGAGATTCGAGCGTAAGAACCGCTGATAACCGGACTTGGAGAGTGAGACGGAAGCGAACGTCTCGGCGATCGTGCCCCCGAGATTATGTGTAAGGCGGCCATTCCGGATGGTTCACTCCGCCAACGTTACCAAAGTTTCACGTACTGGAAATGCCACCGTAATGTGCGCCTCTCTATTCTGTTCGCTCATGGTGCCGTCCGGCACGACTCTTAAAAGAGGATACGAGACCCATGAACGCTTCCCCCAATTCATCTTCCCGCACCCGCAAACGTCTTATGGCTGCCGCTGCCTCCCTGGCTATTGCTGGCGCGATCGGCTTCGGCGCCGTTGCCACCCGGGACGGCCCCCGTTCTGGCTGACGCCGTACACGTCCAGACCGCGCAGGTTCCCGGTTTCGCCGATCTCGTCGAACGCGTTTCGCCGGCGGTCGTCAGTGTCAAGGTCAAGGGCAAGATCCAGCCGGCGGCCGATGAGGGCTTCGACAACCTGCCAAACAATCCGCAACTGCGCCGCTTCTTCAAGGAATTCCGAGGCTTTGGCGATCAGGGCGGCCAGTTCGGCATGCGCCGTTTCGGTCACCGCGACCATAACAACGACCGACCGCGGCCGGTAGCACAGGGTTCCGGCTTCTTCATCTCCGAAGATGGCTATCTCGTCACCAATAACCATGTCGTCTCGGAAGGCTCGGCCTTCACCGTGGTGACCAATGACGGCAAGGAACTCGACGCCAAGGTGATCGGCACCGACCCCCGCACCGACCTCGCAGTTCTCAAGGTCGATGGCGGCGGCAAGTTCACCTATGTAGACTTCGCCGACGATTCAAAGGTCCGCATCGGCGACTGGGTGGTGGCCGTCGGCAATCCGTTCGGCCTCGGCGGTACCGTCACCGCTGGCATTGTCTCGGCGCGCGGCCGCGACATCGGTGCGGGCCCCTATGACGATTTCATCCAGATCGACGCCCCGGTCAACCGGGGCAACTCGGGCGGCCCTACCTTCAACCTCAACGGCCAGGTCGTCGGCATCAACACCGCGATCTTCTCCCCGTCAGGCGGCAGCGTCGGCATTGCCTTCGACATTCCGGCTTCAACCGCCAAGCAGGTGGTCGAGGACCTGATGAAGAGTGGCTCCGTGCAGCGCGGCTGGCTTGGCGTGGAAATCCAGCCGATTACTTCCGACATCGCCGAGTCGCTCGGGTTGAAGTCCGAGAAGGGCGCGCTGGTCTCCAGCGCCCAGGACGCCAGTCCCGGCAAGAAGGCAGGTATCGTCGCCGGCGACGTGATCACTCAGGTGGATGGTAAGGACGTCGCTTCGCCGAAGGACCTAGCCCGGATGATCGGCGCCTATGCACCCGGCAAGTCGGTCGACGTCACCCTCTGGCGCGATGGCAAGAACGAGACGGTCAAGGTCGACCTGGGCACGCTGCCTTCAAGCGACAAGCAGGCCTCGAACAAAGATACGCCCGCCGCGCCCGCCAAGGCCGACATGCTGGCCAACCTCGGGCTCACCGTCACCAAGTCGGAAAACGGCAAGGGTCTTGTGGTCACCGATGTCGATCCAGACAGCGATGGTGCCGACCGCGGCATCCAGCCCGGCGATATCATAACCGCAGTCAACTCGACCGAAGTGAACGACACCGGCGATGTCAACAAGGCAATGGCCGATGCGGTGAAATCCGGACGCAAGGCCGTGCTGATGCAGATCACCCGCGACGACTCGAACCGGTTTGTAGCGGTGCCGGTCGAGAAGGGCTGACCATCTCGTCGAATTTTCCCTGCGGTGGCCTCAAAACACCAGGGCCGCCGCGGGGAAAGCATGATTTTGCAGGAGCGGAAAGAGGGAGGCTGCACCGTATTCCAGACAAGACCATGGCACTGAAGGCATGCCGTCGCGACCCGCGCCACGGGGCAGACTTAAGGCCATGCGTGCGTGAGGCCATGCGTGCTTTTTGCTCTAGCCTGGCCGGCACCGTGCCACACGCCAAGACATTTATGCCGGGCCGACGGCCAGGCCTTCCCAGCAGGCGGCTTCGCCTGTCTCAACCTGGTCGGCAGCAAGCACCTGTCGGCTATATTCGTAACGGTCACCACCAGTGATGCGGCCGCCGTGGCCCACAAATCCATCCGGGCAAATCCCGCCCGCAGTATAACCTCTGTGCAATTGGCCGCGGCACTTGCCAAACTGGGGCGCCTGGCAGGGGCGAGGACGACGGCGGCGCGGGTTCTCCATTTGCACCTCGCGTTCCGCTACACCCGGCCGTTCTTCGGCGCCAACTACGAGCCTGTTGGCGGCGTCCATGGCTGAGGCTCTCAGCGCTGCCGGAATAGGGCGTCACACAGGCGCCAGTGTCGCGTCGTCATGTTCGTTAGGGGCAGGAGCGTGCGTTTCAGCTTGTTCACTGGGACAGGCAGTCAGCTGACGGTAACATCCGCCATATGCGCTCACGCCAAGTTGAAGATATTCGAAGGAACGAAGTTTGGTCGAAGACTTTGATGCCTTCATCGTCTTCCGCTGCTCTGAGCCAGGGGCGTCGCCCCGGCAAACTCCACTTCAGGACTAGCCAGTTTTCAAAGTCCCAGGAGCACTTGCGTCCGCGCCCCGACCGGTGCCAGGTCGACAAAGGCCTGTTCAGCCTTTCCGCTTGAGTCATTGCGAGCGAAACGCTCGCAATTGGGGTTATCTCGGTGAATGACCCTCCGTACCGCAAGGACGGCCAAATGCTATCGCAGCGTCGACGACCTCACTCCTTTACCGCCCCCGTCATCGAGGAGACGTAGTGCTCGACGAAGAATGAATAGAGCACGACCACCGGCAGGGAGCCGATCAGAGCGCCTGCCATCAGTGCACCCCATTCATAGACGTCGGAGCGGACCAGCTCGGTGAGCACGCCAACCGGCACCGTCTTGTTCTCGGACGACTGGATGAAAGTCAGAGCATAGATGAACTCGTTCCATGACAAGGTGAAAGCGAAGATACCGGCCGAGATCAGTCCCGGCACCGACAGCGGCAGCACGATCTTCGTCAGGATCTGCAACCTGCTAGCCCCGTCGATGAGCGCACATTCCTCCAGCTCGAACGGAATCGAACGGAAGTAGCCCATCAGGAGCCAGGTGCAAAATGGGATTAGGAAGGTCGGGTAGGTGAGGATCAGCGCAAAGGACGTGTCGTAGAGCCCGAGGTTGAACACCATCACGGATAACGGGATGAACAGGATCGATGGCGGCACGAGATAGGCGAGGAAGATGGCGAGTCCAACCTGCCGCGCCCCCGAAAACCTCAAGCGTTCGATCGCATAGGCCGCAAATACCGAAGCAAACAGCGAAAGGAAGGTGGCGGCAGTCGAGATGATGATCGTGTTGAGCAGCCAGCCGGGATAGGACGTCTCGAAGAGAAGATAGCGGATGTGTTCGAGCGTCGGATGCACGACCCAGAACGGGTTGAAATTCGCATAGTCCGTCATCTCGAGATTGGGTTTCACTGCCGTGATCGTCATCCAGTAGAACGGAAACAACAGCACGATGACGAAGACCAGCAGCGGCAGATAGACCGTCACCAAGCGCCGGGGCAGGCTCTGGAGATAGCCCATGCCGCCTTCGTCTGTGTCCGGACGGTTGGTCGTCTCGATCGCGGCCATGTCAGTCTCCGCCGCCCTGCTGCCATTTGCGGCGCTGCAGCCCGAAATAGCTGAACAGGATCGCCGCAAGCAGGAATGGGATCATGGCGACCGCGATTGCGGCGCCCTCGCCAAGCTGGCCTCCCGAAATGCCGCGCTGGAACGACAGCGTCGCCATCAGATGGGTAGCATTCACCGGACCGCCGCGGGTCAGCACATAGATCAGCTGGAAATCGGTGAAGGTGAACAGCACCGAAAACGTCATGGTGATGGCGATTATGGGCGTCAGCAGCGGCAACGTCACATAGCGGAACAATTGCCAGCGGCTGGCGCCGTCGAGCGTCGCGGCCTCGTAGAGCGACTGCGGAATCGTCTGCAGGCCGGCAAGCAGCGTGATCGCCACGAACGGAATGCCGCGCCAGACGTTGGCGGCGATGACCGACGCCCGCGCGTTCGTCGGATCGCCGAGGAAATTGATGCGATGGTCGATAAGGCCCATCTGCTGCAGCGCCCATGACAGGATCGAGAACTGCGCATCGTAGATCCACCAGAAGGCGATGGCCGACAGCACCGTCGGCACCACCCACGGCAGCAGGACGATCGCGCGGAAGAACGATTTGAAGGGCAGGTTTTGATTGAGAATGAGCGCCAGCCAGAGGCCGAGCACGAATTTCAGGATCGAGGCGCTGATCGTGTAGAGCAAGGTGTTGAAGACGGAGAGCCAGAAGACGGCATCGCTCCAAAGATATTCATAGTTCTCGAGGCCTATAAAGATGCCGGGCCGACCGATGCGGGCATCGGTGAATCCAAGCCAGACGCCGAGGCCGAGCGGATAGGTAAGGAAGACAAGCAGCAGTACCGCCGCCGGCAGCATGAAGCCGAAGCCAAGCGCATTCCGGCTTTCGGCCCAGCGCGATAGAATCCGCGACAGGTTCGAAGAACGTGGCTGAATGGCAGCTGACTGCAAGGCCATGGTCGGCTCCTGTTGAAGTCTTGTTCATCGGCCTGGGCCTCGAAGCAGTCCGGCTGAGCCGGGCAGCCGCGCTGCCCGGCTCAGCCCGGCTTAAACGCGATAGTAGCGGTTTGCGCGCTTCTCGGCCTCTTCCATCGCCTCTTGCGGCGTCGCCTGGCCGGTCACCGCCTTGGCGAACATATCGACCAGCACATAGTCGGCCATGGTTGCCGCCGAGGCATAGCCGAGCGGCCCGGCAAAGCCGTTAGGTCGCAGCGTCGCCGAGGCTTTCGCGTAGGCGGCGTTGTTGGGGTCGGCCGTCCACACAGGATTGTTGTCGAACGCCTTGAGCGTCTGGCAGCAATAGCCCGCCGAGGAGGTGATCCAGTCCGACATTTGCGGGTCCTCGAACATGAACTGCAGATAGGCTTTGGCCGCGTTCGGGTAGGGCGTGTAGTCGAAGATGACGGCGGTGGTCACCTGGAACAGCTCGACGGATTTCCCGATGGGTCCGATCGGCAGGTTGGTCGTGCGGATGTCCTTGGCCATTTCGGCAAGTTTTGGATCCTTGTCCTTGTTGATCTTGGCGGTGTTATAGGCGGAAATTCCGTTGGCGATGACGCCCAGTTCTCCCGCCAGGAAGGCGCGGTTGTTGTTGACGTCGAGCCAGCTTTCGGTGCCGGGAATGAAGGTCTTGTAGAGCTCCTGCGCGTATTCGATGGCCTTGAGCGTCTCGGGGCTGTTGATCGTTACCTTGCCGCTCTCGTCGACCATCTGGCCGCCATGGCTCCACAGCAGCCAGTGCGCGTAATTGTTGCCGTCGCCGACACCATGGCCGTGCGTGAAACCGGCCGGATGTCCCTTCGCCTGCAGCGCCTTGCAAAGCTCGAGGAAGCCTTTCGTGTCTTTCGGAAATTCCGAGAAGCCAGCTTCCTTCACCCAGCTCTCGCGATAGACGATCGCATTCCCGATGGTGGCCAGCGGCAGGCCGATGAATTTTCCTTCCCGGGTCGCGTATTGCTTTGGCCCGTCATGCCAGCCGCCGTATTTCGAGCCGAGATATTCGCCCAGTTCGGTCACGTCGTGCAGCTTGTCGGGATATTGCTGTGGATCGTCGAACCACACCAACATCAAGTCGGGGCCAGACCCGACATTGGCGGCGACCGCTGCCTTAGGACGAATGTCCTCCCAGCTTTCCTTGTCGACGCGGACTTCGACACCGGTCGCTTCGGTGAAGCGCTTGGTGTTGGCCAGCCATTGATCCTCGTCGCCCTGGACGAAGGGTGACCAGCGCAACAGCCTAAGCTTGGCGCCGTCCTCGGGTTTGTATTTCGGTCCCTCCTGCGCAAAGGCGGACGAACTGATGAACCGGCTTCCCAGGGCACCCGCCGCCGCGGCAGCGGTCGTGGTGCGGATTACGTCGCGTCTGGTGAACTTCATGCTTACCTCCTCCTGTCGATTCCTCGTAGTCGTCCCTATTGCCTGCTGCGCGTTTCCAATCGTTGCCCGGTTTCGCCGTTGAAGAGGTGAATGAGGCCCGGCTCGGCGGAGAGCCGGATAGTTTCGCCCGGCGTGAAAGAGTGGCGCTCTCGAAAATTGGCGACGATCTCCTCACCACCGGCGGTGCGGCCGATGAGCTGCACCTCCGATCCCGTTGGTTCGACCACCACGACGGTGACGGGAATGCCTTGGTCGGACAGCCGCAAATGCTCGGGCCGTATTCCCAGAACCACTGGCTCGCCGCTGCCTATGGGAAGTGGCGCAGCGAGCGGCACCGAAATGCCACCGGCGCCGAGAAAGGACGGCGGACCGTCGGCTGCGATCGCGCCCTTGAGCAAGTTCATCGCGGGCGAGCCGATAAAGCTGGCGACGAAGAGGTTATTCGGCCTGTCGTAGAGTTCCAGCGGCGGTCCGATCTGCTCGACGACGCCGTCATGCATAACGACGATCTTGTCGGCCATGGTCATGGCCTCGATCTGGTCGTGGGTGACGTACACCGTCGTGGTCTTCAGGCGCTGGTGCAGTTCCTTGATCTCGGCGCGCATCTGCACCCTGAGTTTGGCGTCGAGATTGGACAGCGGCTCGTCGAAGAGGAAAACCTGCGGATCGCGCACGATCGCCCGGCCCATGGCGACGCGCTGGCGCTGGCCACCGGAAAGCTGGCGGGGATAGCGCGACAGCAGCGGCACCAGTCCAAGGATTTCGGCCGCGCGGCGCACACCGGCGTCGCTCTCTGCCTTGGAAACACCTTTGAGCATCAGCGAGAACGCCATGTTCTCGGCAACTGTCATGTGTGGGTAAAGCGCATAGTTCTGGAAGACCATGGCGACGTCGCGCTCCTTGGGCGCAACGTTGTTGACAACACGTTCACCAATCGCGATCTGGCCGCGCGAAATCTTTTCCAGGCCGGCGATCATTCTGAGAAGAGTGGATTTTCCGCAGCCTGACGGTCCAACCAGCGTGACGAACTCGCCATCGTCTATGTTGACGCTGACTCCGTGGAGGACCTCGACGGTTCCGAATGACTTATAGACTTCACCAATCGCGACGGACGCCATCAATCTCCTCTCGACAGATCCCTGCGACGTTGCCGAGGAAACCGCTTCCTGTCTGTCACAGCGCAGCCCTAGGCTCCCCTCCCTTATGCTCCCGCGACACGTAAACGGTAGCGCTACCAAACGGTGCTGTAAAGCGATTACTCTAAACCGTCATTGTCCGATCAGGGTCAAGCCAAACAGGATAGCCAGCCACAATCCTGTCGCCGCTGCGGCGAGCCTGGGCAGAAAGCCTTGGCTCGCCAGTTGCATGAATCGAATGCTGATGATGATCGCCTTGGTTGCAGCGGTCGCCAGGTTGAGCCCTGAGTTTAGGCCCCCAAAGGTCAGGAACGAAGAGCCGACAGTCTGAGCCAGCAAGGCCAGTAGCCCGAGATAGGCGAGCGTGAGTTTACGCAATTCTTCAAGGCTGGTGTGTGGCGCCGACGGTCCGTGCCGGCCTGAGAAGGAGACCCGGAGCCCCCTCGCACAAAGGCTGTAATGCGGGGCCACAGAAAACCGCCCTGCCCTTTGCTGCGAGAACCGTCTCTTCCAAGAACGTGCGTGCATTCGGTTGTCGCGATCCGGAAACGACCTGCAACCTAATCCACGCTTTGTCGTTAATTAAGCAATCTTGAATTAGCCCTAGGTGGCAAGGATGAGCATCGACACTAAACCGCGCCATCGTGACATCGATCTCCTGTCAGGATGCGAGCCTTATGTGATTGAGTGTTTTGCACGGCAAAACGGCATCACCCCCGCTCACGTGCATATACTTATGAAACGCTATGGAAGCCGCCGTACGGTGCTAGAAGGCGTGATTAAGGAAATCGACCGCGCTAGAACCGTAACCGATCCCTAACCAGACGAGAGCGCGGGACCGATGCCGAGACTGGTGGTTTTTATTATAAGAAATCTCCTGATGGGGGCCCTGATCGGGCTCGCCGTAGCATGTTGGTTGGCGGTTGATGGTACATTAACGGATCATTGGGACTCGAGCGACAAGGGGTACTTGGCGGTTGCGATGGTGGCGTATTCGATGGCTTCAACATTCGGCCTTGGCTTCTTGGCCACAGCATTGTTGCTATCGGAATGATCTTAATTCTGCTGCCGCGTTCGATCCTGCCGGAGATCCGCACAGATGGGCGCCGGAGGTTTTCCTCGCCGCGAAGATCGTCACGCGCGTTGCCATTGCATCGTCGGCCGCTTCGGGTGGCGCTATCGCACAAGGGCCTTTTGTTGGTCTCGACCAAGCCGGGACACTTCGCTGCCAAATCCCTGCCTTTGCGCGTGAGGATCCGCGCCCGGGCTTTGTTGATGACGATCTGCAATCGGCAACTGACGAAGTTTACCTCATGGATACGAAAGTCGCCGCTGGGAGGAATCCCGACTGGCCGGACGAGCTCCTCTCCACCCTTCGGACGTGAGCCCAACCTCGCCTTGTGATCGCAGATTGAGCCTACATCAGGTTTTGACGAAACATTTCCTAAGGGCGTCGACGACCCAGCATAAGGAAGGTCATCGTTGCAGTCGCGGACGCCACCGCCAACAGCGCTATCACGCCAGCAGAGTTGGTTTTTTGCTCAGCGCGAAATGGCATCTGTTTTACAGGCATAGCGCTGCGGACCAGCGGCCCAAGATCGGATCTGCTGCCGTGCCGAATTGAGTAGGCCCGAGTGAATTCGGCGCCGAGAAGGAAGATTTCCGATGAGTAGTAAACCCACAGGAGTATGACGAGCAGCCCGCCGGCGGCCCCATATGAGGACGCGATCGCGCTGGTGCCGATATACCAACCGATGAGCGACTTTCCGAGGGTGAAGAGGGCGGCGGTCGCGACAGCACCGATGCCGACATCGCGCCATTCGAGGGTTCGATCGGGCAAGACTTTGTAGATGGCAGCGAACATCAGGGAGATGAGGGCAAACGATACGATGGCGTTGATCATGCCAAGGATGATCGTGCCAAACGGAAGGCGAGCGTTGATGATGTCTCCAAGTGCCGTGATCGCGGCGCTGGCAACGAGAGACACGAGCAACATGAAACCGAGCGCGGCGACCAACCCCAGACTGACGGCACGTGCCCGCAGAAGTCGTGACAAGGAACTGCCCTGCGGTTCGACCTTCCAAATCGTGTTCAGTGACTGCTGCATTTCGCCAAAGACGCCGGACGCGGCCACCAACAAGGTGACGCTACCGATCACTGCGGCCCAGGTTCCGTACAGCTTGTTCGAGGCACTCTGCAATGCAGTCTGAAGGAGGTCGGCACTTTTTGGTCCCATTAGCCCAGAGATCTGGGCAGACAAGGCCATTTGGGCGGCATCATGACCGAAAACGAGACCTGCGATAGCGACCACGATCAGCAAAATTGGCGCCAGCGATGTGGCAGCATAAAAAGCCATCGCAGCACCATGACTAAGAGCGTTGTCATTGACGAAGCCGACTACGCTCTCTTGTATCAAATGCCAAGCTCGCGAAATGCATGCGTTCATGAATTGAGTACCTTCGGGCGGCGCCCGCCGCCGGCCTCCGCAAAATCATATCAAGAACCCTGCAAGAGTAATGTGGTTGCACGAAAAGATGCGCCGTCAGATGCGGCGTTGCGACCGCCTTTGGTGGCGATGGTAGAACCGTCCTTGGCTGAGCCCGGCCAAGTCACTCCCTAGACGAACGTGGCGGAGATTCATTGCCTAGGTTTTCGTCCTTCATCAGATCTAACGCTCGCGCTCCCCGTCCTTCCTAATTTCGCGTTCCAGCTCCCGCAGACGCAGAACCTGCTGCCGCGGAGGATCGGCGGCCGAGCTCTCGCGCCCGACAGGACCGGACGTTCGCTGCGCGGGCGCGGGAGCCTTTGATGGTAGCCGATCGACGCCGTCTGGCACTTGATCATCCCTCGCCCGGCTTTCGGCGAGGATGCGTTCCGACTCGGCGTCTCTCAGCGGATCGGCCTGGCGTGCGGCGTCCCTCCCCGCCATATCTTGCGCGACGTTCACAGGGGGCACCATCCGACCATGGGCGCCTGGAGGGGTAGGGTCATCCATCCCATCGCTGTTTCGTGCATTTGCCTCAGTAGCTCGATCTCGATTGGCGTTGCGGGCGTACCGCCCCTCGTTCGGCGTCCGGTTGATTGCCTCCCGGACTGTCTCAGTCGCGAGCATGGCGTCGTTGCCGCGCTCGACGACCTGCTCGCCATGCCGGGCAATCGCTCGGCCCCAGGCCTCGTTATCGGCCTCTGGCCGCGCGGCGGGCGGCGTTGTGACCTCACCTTCGCTGAGCTCCAGATATTCCCGACGGATACTGACGACATCACGCGCAGCGGTGGCAATCTCGTCATAGTCATGCCGCTCCCAAGGTTCGATGTTTGCTTCGACGCCGGAAAGCACGGTCTCGATGCGCTTTTGATAGGCCTCGAATTCTGGGCGTGACATCTGTTTCATAGCAGCCTTCTCGATTTCGATCAGGGATCGCAATAAGACCTTATTGCTCGGACGATGAGTGGTAGAGGCGCTGAATTCGGCGTTGTGTTCAATCAGGCTCGAAGCAATGTTCATACGCTCAAAGTGCTGTTGCGCGAAGTTTGCGAGTTCCTTGTTTTCGGCGGCAGCGGAAAGTTCCCGCCAAGCCGCGGCCGCCGCGACAACGTATGGCCGGCTGCGTTCAGCCGTTGCAGAAGTCGCTATATTCTCGCGCTTCGCATCATAGCGTGCCTGCGCGGCTTGGCTTGTGCCTTCATGTTCTGTCCTGCCAGCATAGCTGACCGGACGGACCTGGTTCCGCGCATAGGCCGGCGGGCTCGCCTGATCGCGCCGGTCGGTCAATTCCATATTGATGCCATGCTCCCGCGCCTTCTCCGCCATGAGCTCCCGCCACGCTCGAAACACGCGCGGGCTGGTGACGACGCGCTCGCCAATGTCGGAACGCAACGTAATTATGGCATGGGCATGGATGTGCGGCCGCTTGCCGCCTTCAACCATTTGCCTGGGATCGTCGGACGGGTCGTGCACGGCAAAGATATAGCGGTGCCCCGCAAACCTCTCGCCCAGGAAATCCCGGACAGCGTCCTGGAAAGCCGCCAGATCGGTTCCGGGACGCGCAGAAACAATCAGGTGCATGACGTCCCTGCCCTTGCGGCTGTGCATCTCGTGGCGCCAGTCCTTCTGCACGAGATTGCCCGCGTCCTGCGGCGTGCTGATCAGACGGCCCGTCTCATCGCGGACCTCCCCGTCGAAGCGCCCCACAAGATCCCGCACGCGCGCCGTGGCAAACCGTATTCCGTTGCCGTACCAGTGGAACCGGAAACGCGCCTCCACGGTGCCCCCCAACTGGCTGTCGTCGAAGCGCTGCTGGACGATCTCCGCCGCCTTGCCGTCACCCGTCAACCGCTCGCCGGTTGGGTCGCGCAGCATAGTCACCCCACGAATGGCAACACTGTTCTCCGCCCCCTTGTCGATGGCGAAAACGAAGCGCCGGTCCCCGAGTCCCGCCTTCAGCATCTCGCGGGCATCCAGATAGGGATCTCGTCTGTCGAAGGAAGCATGTCCAACCGTGACGTTGAAAACGGCGACATCCCGGCTGTCAGCGCGATTGTCGAACAGATGCTCCCATTCGCTACGCAAAGCACTCAATGCGTTCTTTCCCGAAACGCGCACCCCGCGATCGCTCTCGACAGCGAGTTGACCATCCCTGGCCGCATAGCTGATCATGGCGCCGACGCGACCGCTGCCGCCGTAACTGGCGAGCTTGACCACAGCGGGCTGGCTGCCGCGCGCCAGCGCCTCGAAGCGCGAGCGCATCGCACGGCCCGTCTCGCTGCCGGCCTGCAGGCTCGGCCACCCTGCCGGCCTGGCACGCCCAGCAGGCCGGGCCTCCGGCAGGAACGCTGCCCCTCCCTTCTTCCGCCAGTCCCAATCGCGTTCTGGCTTATGACCCATCTGAAGCTGATGCAGAAGCGCAGCGCGCCGACGCTCCCAATCCCGTTCGAAGGCGCCGAGGAAGAATTCCATCAGCCCGGCTCGCGACGACGGGCTGCGCCGGCTTGCTTCGTCATCGCCGCCAATTCAGCCGCGACCGTCGTCGCAACCGCCCTGGCATTGTCGACAGCGCCGCCCAAGTCGAGGATGTCCACGGATCGCCCGGCATTCATGGCACGTGCAAAATGATTGAGGCCGTGGCCAACCATACGCATGTCGTGACCGAGCAGTCGAATGACCTCCCGATCGGCAGTATTGAGGAATGGTTGCGTGCCTGCACCTTCGAGCGACAGCGAGCGAAGGAAGGCCGAAATCGACAGGCCGGCCTTGGCAGCCGCGGCTTCAACCGCTGAGAACTCGTCCTCGGAAAAGCGGATGTGAGCGACTTTCGCTCGCCTTATGACCTTCCTGGAAGGCGGTCCGTTCTGGTTCGCCATCGGCCGTCTCATTGTGATTGCGGTCGCAGGCCGCGGATCGAGGGCCAGTCCCTCGATCGTCAGGAAAACGTATCACGTTTTTCCGTATCCTGCCAAGCCAAAATGGATCCCAAAAACTGGCTTTTTCTCCATAAATGAGTTTTTCGCATCCACTATGACCGTTATTTTACCTGATTGTGTGTTTCCATCCTTGTCTGTTTCGACACCCACTCGAACAAGGATTCGTGTGTCAGTAGAAACACATTTTTGTAGGGGAAAGCCGCATGACTGTCGTGATTTCCGCCATCAATGGCAAGGGCGGTGCCGGCAAGACCACCACGCTCATGAACATCGCCGGCGAATATGCGCTTCGCGGCCGGATGGTCGGCATGATCGACATGGACCCGCGCAACAATCTGACGAAGTGGTGGAGCGATTGTCACGACAAGGGGGCGCAAGCAGACGGCATCGATGTCGTCAGTCACAAGACGGCAAAGGCACTTGTGGCGTTTTGCGAGCGCAAGGAAGGGCTGTTCGATGTTCTCCTCATCGACACGCCGGGGGAAGACACCGCGATCGTCGATCCAGTGATTGAGCGGTCCGATCTGGTGATCTCGCCGATCCAGCCGTCAAAGCGAGAGGTGCTCGGCGCGATCGAAAGCTTCAATGCGGTCGCGCGCATAAACGACACTGCCAGGCGCAACTGCCAACACGCGGTGTTGCGCACCCGCATCTCGCTGCCGGTCCGACACACCGAACTCTATCGCAAGATTCGGCCTATCATGGAGGAGAAGGTCGGCACATATCTGTTCAGGACCGAGGTGTTTGAGCGCAACGTCTACAAAGATCTTCACAACGGTGTTGGCACACTCCAGATGCAGGAGGTGACGGAGGCGATCGCGAAGGCACGGCGGGAAACCCAGGCATTGGTGCGTGAGATCGATGCACTGCTTGCGAGCAGCGGGGAAGCAGAATGACACGCAAGGACAGTTTGTCGTTGGATGAATTCCGCACGGCGCCGCGCAAGCGTTTCCCGACGGGAACATCGGAACCCAGTCGAGGTCAGGAACCACCCGTTCCCAAGCCCGAACCGGGCCAGGAAGCAGGGGGCGGCTCTCCCGTGCAGATTGAAGGCGAATGGAGGGATGATGGCGCGCGTCGGCAGGACGCAAGAAAGGCGCTCCGTCAGATGAAGCGCGAGCGCACAAAGGGCGCCAGCCATTTCGTCAATGTCAACCTCGACCGCGAGACCAAGCGTCGCCTTAAGCTTGCAGCCTTCCATACAGAGACATCAATGCAGATGATCATGGAGCGCGCCATCCACGCCTATCTCGATGATCATGGCCTCTGAAGTGCCGGGCTGATTGGCTTCGCAAAGAGGACCAGTGGTGGAAATTGATCTCGACCGGGTTCGTCTGCTATATAAGCGATCATTGAGGTTCTGATTTCACGGTGTTGGAGCCTCACTGCCCGAATATCCAGGGTCATTGTGACATGGATTTCGCGGGCTAACAGGATCGGGCTCAGCCACTTACATGGCAATCAAGGACGTACGCGCGTATATCGACAAGCATGGGCTCGTCGAAACGAGGGATGACGAAATCGAAAAGCCGCTCTATCGGAAACCCGGCTTCGAAGGCATTCGAAGCTTCTCCGAGATGGAACGGATTTTCAGCCGTGTGATCCGCGAAAAACGTGACGGTCACAATCTCAACCGGGCCCAGACCGCCATGATGGTCGGGCTTCATGAGCTGATTTTTGCCCGTTATGAGCGGGCTTTCTCGAAGCTCACCGTCACCCGCTTGATCCATCTTGCGGAGATCCTTGGGTTTTCGCCTATCGAGCTGCTTTATGCCGCGGCACCGCATTTGTTTGGCGACAGCCAGGAGGAAGCAGACGACAAGGTCAAGCTGATGCTTCGGATCCTCAACATGCCGGCTTCGACCACGCAGTCTCTCCTGCGGCTTATCGAGGGCCTTTCTCCGCCCGATGAAGACAAGATGGCGCAGCGCTGATTGAAGGTTTTGTCGCCATCGTTCCCATAACCGGCGTGAATCGATCACAACCTATTGATTCAAAACATGCGTTGGACGGCGTGGCTGATGGCGCGGATAATCCGGGACATGCCCAATGGTCCCGTCCCGCAATTTCTGCGCCGAGTTGATCCGACCCGCAACATGGCGCGCTACTACACTCTGTCGCTTCAGCCGACGCTTTTCGGCGAGGTGTCGCTCGTGCGCCAATGGGGGCGTATCGGCACCCGCGGAAGACAGAAAATCGAGTACTTTACGAAAGATGGCGAAGCGGTTTCGGCGTTGTCGAAGCTTGCGATGCAAAAACTAAGGCGGGGATATACCGGCGACGATCGTTCGTCGCCGGTATCGCGGTCGTCACACTGTGATTGAGCCCGCCTCGTTTGCAAGATCGGCATATTCGGAGATCGGCCGTTCAGCCCTGAAAACGGTGTCCCGTTCGACGGGCAGGCCGACGGGGCCACGGATTGCTGCGATCTCCGACAGCTTGACCGTGCCGAGCTCCGGAAAGCCGACGCCGAGATCGCACAGCCCGAAGAGGATGTCGGGCTCATCCGGATCGGCTTGGCTGATGAGCCACGTCGCGTCAGCGTCCGGGGTGAACAGTTTCAAAACTGGATAGGGATCGTAGTTCGGATTGGCCGCGGCACGCCTGCCGTTTTCGAGCAGCGTTCTCATGTCTTCCTCTGTGATGAGTTGCATGATCTGATGTCCTTGTTTGGAGATGCCGATCCTGAAGTCGGCGGCGGATCTGAGAGAAGCCGGCCCCGCAGCGTGCAGGGCCGGCGCCTTGGGCTCAGGCCGGTGCGTTCCAGAGGATCACCTTCTTGGCGGGATCGTTGCCAGGGGCGGGAGCGACGTTGCCGTAGATGACGCCGATCTCGGGAGCCGACAGCTTCACCGAAGTGTACTCCTCACCTGTCTGCTTCGAGACCCGGTTCCAAGCCGCACCGAGCTCGAAGCCGTTGCGTCGTGCGATGATACGGAAGTCCGGGGCGTCCTCACTCGCCTTGGACGCGTTGGGTACGATGGCGATCGGGACGTTGACGTTGAGGGTGGCAAGCGTGCCTTCCAGGGTGCCGTCCTGCTTGGCGGTAAGGTTTGCGATTGTGGTGGCCATGGTATGTCTCCTTCGGTTGATCGGGACCATTCCCGATGGCGCCAAAGGAGGGGACCGGCCGCCGCCGTCACCGAGCGTAGCGAGGGGAACCCCCTTGCGGGGTTGGCGGCACTAGGCGGGCGGTCTTCTACAAAGGCGACACAGATCGGAAATGGTCCTCGAAGCGACCGATCGGGGGAGGCAATCCATGGCCACCATTGCAGGCCGTATCGCCAGCCGGGGGGCCAAACACGCGCCGTTGCTGATCTCAGCGCCCTTCGCCGCCGCTTGTACCGCGGCCGAAGTGCAGAAACGCGAGCCTCCGCCTTCACACGCGCAACGGCTCCGGGCTTGGTGCGGCTTGGAACCGGGTCTCGAAGCAGATCAGCGCTGCGGTTATGCCAGCCATCCAGGGTCGTCCGGAGCGGCCATGCTTGCGGGTAACGTCACGGCCCGCCACGGAAACGTGGTGGAAAGCGATGCTCGGAAACCTGTCGGTCTGATCAGCAGGAACCCAGCCCTGCGCCCTGCGGGGTCGGCGTCACGAACGATCGAAGGAGGAAGGGCAGCGGGGGCGGAAGCACGTGCCCGCGTCGAGAACGTCAGGTGTCAGATAGCAGTCAGCCAAGCGCGGATGTCATCGATTGAACGCATCAGGCCCGATGGTTCTCCCGCCCGCGATGAGGTTCCAGCTCTGCAAGAAGTCTTCGGGGTCGATGGTGCTGACGATGATGGCTCGACCGCTGACGCATCGGCGCCCGCACAACCTCGTAAGGCGTTCCTTGACCAGCGCAGAGCCAAGCCCGCTGCCAGCGTGGTGGCGGTCGACCAGAGTTGCCCAATAGGCAGACAGCGGGCGGGTCGGGCGAGCGACCCGTGCGGATCGCGCGCTGGGCGGCATTCGGCCTATCACAGTCGGAGCAATGCCAGTAGTCGACGCCCTGGGAGCCGTGGTGAGCGCCAAGCACGCGCGTAAGATCACACGCGTGCTGCCCCCCGTGCCGGTCTCCGGCACGGGGGAGCAGATGAGTGGCGCTTACGCGGCGCCGTCGGTGAACCGCCAGACCGGGATGCCGAGCCTGCGGGCCTTGTCGGCGAGATTGTCGGTGATGCCAGAGCCAGGGAAGATGATGACCCCCGCCGGCATGACTGAAAGCAACTGATCGTTGCGGCGGAACGGCGCCGCCTTGGCGTGGCGATTCCAGTCGGGTTTGAAGGCGATCTGCGTGACCTTGCGACTTTCGGCCCAGCAGGCGGCGATGCGCTCGGCGCCGCGCGGGCTGCCGCCATGCAGGAGAACCATGTCGGGATGTTTTTCGCGCGCCTTGTCGAGGCTCTCCCAGATACGATCGTGACCGTTGAAATCCGTACCGCCGGCAAAGGCAATCTTGGTGCCGGCAGGGAGGAGCACTTCGGTCTCGGCACGCCGGCGCGCGGCAAGAAAGTCCCGGGAGTCGATGACGGCGGCGGTCATGTTGGCATGGTTGACTTTCGAGCCGGAGCGCGGGCGCCAACTGGAGCCGGTGTGTGCCTCGAACAGGTCGGCGGCTTCGTCACGCATGAACTCGAAAAGGTTGCGGCGATCGATGAGGCTGATGCCTTCGGCGATGAGTCGCTCCAGTTCGACCGACTTCACCTCCGTGCCGTCTTGCTCCATTTGGCTGTCACGCTGCGTTCCCTCATTACGGTCGAGGTCACGTCTGACGCGATCGGCGGTGCGATGGAAGAGATTGGTTGTCGCCCAGAGCAGGTCGTCCAGGTCGGGCTCCAGGCGTGTGTCGCCCAGCACGCCCGCGAGTGTCTCAAAGATGCTTGCGAGCGCGTCGCTGAGCGCAGTTTCGTCCGGCAGTGGTCGCGGGTCCGGCTCGTCCTGGTTCGGGCGGTGACCATACATCTGCATTTCGAGGATGACCCGGTCGGTCGGCGAGCCGGCATGGTGGGGTTCAAAGCTGTCGTCGCGGGGAAGAGAGCGGTTCATGATGTGCCTCCGTGCGGTAGAAGACCGCGCCTGTCGCGGCCTGACGGCGCACCCTTGCCGCGCGCCGGTCCCGGCGGGCACCGCGAGCGAAGCCGAGCGGCCGAAGCGAAGCGGAGGACGGCAGCGCCGTTGCGGACGGGGCCGCGTGTGGCGGGTCGCTTCTCGGGCAGGCCGCGGGGGCGGTCCCTCCGACCGCGGCGGCACCTCACGACCTCGACCTTCGTCGACGCGCGAGACCGCAAACCCTTCGGGACTGATCACCTCATGCGCACGGCAGATGAATCCGAACATCCTCCGGGACAAACTGTTCCTGCAGCCATGCCGCGAGATGATTGGGCCCCAGCCGCCGGAGGTCTTCATTGAAGTCGCCGAGCTGCGGGCGAAGCACGAGCGCGACGACGCCGGCCTCACCTGCTCGCCGGCTCAGTCGCTCTATACCGTGCCGGCCGGCCGCGTCCGCGTCGGCCGCGATATAGAGCCGCTCGCAGCCGGGCGGGAAAGTCGTGGCTGCCAGGTGATTGGCGGAGGTTGCCGCGACCACCGGCAGGGTCGGGAACACCGTGCGCAGCGACGCCATCGTCTCGAGGCCTTCGCCGGCGGCCATGACCGGAATGGCCACACCGGGTTCAAACCCCAAGCGGATGCCGTTGCCGAGAACATTGCCCATCGATCGACGGGGAGCGGCGACAAGCGCCTTGCCATAGCCGTCCGGCTCCAGCCAGGTGCGCTGGACGCCGGTCAAAAGACCGTCGAGGTCAGTAATGGCGGCGATCAGCGCTGGCAGGGCGACCATTTCGCCGGTCGCGAAGTCTCGATAGTAGCAGTTCGGGTGGAAGCGCAGCGCTCGCTCGCGGGCGGAGAGGACAATGTCGCGGTGACGCAGATACTGCTCCGCAAGAGTGCCGCCGAGAGGTTTCGCCATGGCGAACAGGCGATGGGCGGCGCTGGGAGAGCCCGATGCTGCAGGCCGGTCTCGCTGCGTAATCGAGGGTGCAGGTCGTGGCAGGCTGAGGAAGCGCCGCGCCTCGTCGGCGACATCGCGAAACGCAGAGAGCCCGCAGCTGTGCTGAATGACGTCGAGCAGATCACCGAATTCCCCGGTCGCCTCGTCCGTCCATTTGCCAGCCGCTCTCTTGCCGCTTTCCGACCCCCTGAGGCGGACATGCATGGAACGGCCAGGCGCGTTGTGGACATCGCCGACTACCCAGTAATTGCCCTGGCGACGCCCGCTCGAAAGATACGCGCGGCACACCGCCTCAGCGTCTCGAGCGAGACGCCACGCGAGGTCGGAGGCCAAACCTCTGCTGCCCATGATGCTCTCTCCTTCATGCTGCCGTACGGTCGGTCAGGCAGCGGCGGTGTGATCGGTTCGTCCGGTCGCCGATGCGGCAAGCGATGCGGCCGCGTTGGGCGTGGCGCGAGCCGTCGTGACGAAGCTCATGGGAAATCCTCTCCGACAGCGAGGGAGCCCCGTCGACACACTCTCTGCCCATGCCGGCCGAGCCGCACACTTCCGGGCCCGGCTCTTCCGGCGGGATGCCATCGCACGACCGAACGGCGGCACGACATCCCTGACGTATGTCCCTATGCGAATAGTGGTTGCGTCAGCGCCAAACTGGTGAGTCAATATGCGGACGGGGATGCGGCAAAGGCCCGGAGCAAGCGGAGGCGATGCGACGATACAGGATCGGCAGCGAAATCTTTGACGAGAATGCCGCAGCGTTGCAGCTGGCTCTTCACGAGGCGTATGCGCGAAAGCAGCGGCCGCTTTGCCAATGCAAGGAGCCGGAGATCATGATGTACATCGCCCGGTTGGGCGAGCAGTACGTCGTCAAACGCATGCCGCTGACGGGCGGGGATCACGATCCGGCCTGCGAGTCTTACGAACCGCCTTACGAGCTGTCAGGGCTTGGTGCTCTGGTTGGCAACGCGATTCAATTGGAACCCGCGACAGGCATGGCCACGCTGAAGCTTGATTTCAGTCTGGCGAAGACGGGAGGCCGAGCAGCGCCAATCTCGTTGGGAAACAGCTCGCACCCCGTCGAAGGTGCGGCCAGAAAACTGAGCCTGAAGGGACTGCTCCACTATTTGTGGCATGAGGCCGGGCTGACGAAATGGACATCCAACTGGGCCGGCAAAAGGCATTGGTGGAACATTCGGTGGCACCTCCTCGAGACGGCAAAACAGATGATCGTCAAGGGGGCGCCACTCGCTGACATACTGTTCGTGCCGGAGCCATTCCGCTCGTCGAACAAGGCAGCGATCGAGCAACGCCGCGCCGCGGCGCTGGCGGCCGCCTCGCCCCGCAGGAACGGACCGAGAAAGCTGATGGTGTTGGTTGGCGAGGTGAAGGAATTCATGGCGACGCGATCGGGTCAGAAGCTGATCATCAAGCATATGCCGGGCTTCGTCTTCCTCGTCGACGACGGCCTCAATGGTCGTCTTCAGGTGCGCTTCAGGAATGAGATATTGCTATGGAACGCCGATGACACCGCGCACCTGATCGCAATCGCCACGTTCGCGCTCGATTCCGTCGGCTTGGCGGTCGTCGAGGAAATCGCACTGATGGTGGTGGCTCCGAACTGGGTACCCTATGAGACGGTCTCGGAAAGAAAGCTCGTCAACGCACTGGCAAAGCTACGAGAGCAAAGCACCAAGTGCTTGCGCTACAATTTGGCCCCTGACGAACCGATCGCTGCGGCATTGTTCCCGCGGCGCCAGCCAAGGCCGGTGGCGCTTTACATAGTTCCGGCAGGTACGGGTCCTGAGTTCGAGACGGCGCTGGATCACATGATCAGAACGCGACCGGAACTGGACGCCTGGATTTGGCGGGTTGGTGACGAAGAGATGCCGTCGCTGCCGCTGCGATAGTCGATGGCGGAGCCCGACAGTGTCGCCGAGCTCCGTTTTCCGACACCTGGTCGCTATTCGGCGGCTTCGACCACCGTGTCGGCGCCCTCATCGTCACCGGCGAGAAACGCCGGAAATTCCGAGCTCCCCGCTTCTACGCCAATGGGCTCTTGAACTGCAGACAGCTCTTGACCGGGCATGCGCAGCGGTTCTGGCAGCCAGTTGGAGCCATCGAGAAGCCGTGCCGCCTCGCGCGCCATATCCTGTTTCTTCAGGTGATCAATCAATTGTGCCGACTGCTCACCCTTCACGTCTCGAACGGCTTCGAGAATGCGTGCCTTGGTCACGCGCCCAAGGTAGTTGTCGAACGTCGGTGTCCATCCGGCCGCAACCATGTCGAAGCCGATCGACCGTGCCAACTGGTCTGCGTGCGCGAGCGCGCGGCCGCCTGTTCCACGGCTCCATGACGGCATTCACCGACAAAGAGACGCAATGCGCGAAAAGTGCCTGTCGGCTGGCGTCATCGAGACCGATCAGGAATTCCCACAGCTCGGTCTCATCTTTCGGAAGATCGCGTCGCCAGGCTTCCTGCCGCTCGTCAATTTCCTTCGCCCAGACCGTGTCGGCAAGGCCCTGCGTCTGCGGGAAGTTGGCACTCTTGAGACTTAGCTCGAGCGACGTGTCTGACGCGAAGTGATAAAATACCTGCAGAACATAAGCGTGGAGCGCCGCGACAAACGCGGCGACCGGATCGTTGGCGAGCGCATTGCGCAGCGCCAGGGTGCGCTGCGCGGTGAGATCGAGCACCAGCCGATCTGGCAGAGGACGAATGTTATCTTCTTCCTCGGGCACAGCCCCGTCTGTCGATTGGCCATTGACGACAACGCCGGCGGAATGGTCGCCAATCACTTCATCGACAACGCCGTCCTTATCAGGTTCTGTCCCGGGGCCACTGGTGCCTTGGTCATCCTCAGGGCGGATGAAGCCACGTTCAATGCGCAGCGTCCCGTCCGAGTCGAGCATGACGAAGACGCCGGCGCGCGCAATCTCGTCCGGATTGTAGACGTGGGGTCGATCATTCAACGCGTCGAGTTCACCGCCAAGCTGCTCGAGCTTCCTTTCGACATCGGCATCATAGTCGGTCGCTTCGGCGTATTCGGCGTCGAGTTGGTCGTACTCAGCCCGCAACGCGCAATGGCGCGCCAACTCTTCCGCCGACAGTTCCTTGGGTTGACCATGGATGCGGCGCATACCGGCAGTGTGGCCGTAGGCAAAGTCGATCGCACCCTCGACCCACTTCCAGCCCTCCGCCTTCAAGGCAACGGTGTCGCTTTTCAGCTTTTCGAAGGCGAGTTGCTCAAGAAGCGCAGGATCCTGATACCATCCCCCGCGGTCCTGCTCGAAGAGGTCGCGCAGGATGTCGCCCCCGGCTCGTTCATAGGCCTCCGCACCGACGTAGACGGCACGCCGATCGTCGGCTCGGATCGCAGTTTCGGTTAGCAGGCGTTTGATGTAGTAGGGCTCGCGCACATGCGACTGGGATATCGTCGCCCAGACCTGTTCCTGGCGGGCATGATCATTGTTGATCGAGAACGCCATCACCTGCTCAAGCTTCATCTCATCCCCAGCATAAAGATCGAGGAGTTTGGGGGACACCGATGCCAATCGCAGCCGTTGCTTTACGGTCGCGGTGCCGACGAAGAAGCGCGCGGCGATCTCCTCTTCACTGAGCCCTTGGTCGCGCAAAGTCTGAAAAGCGCGGAACTGGTCCAGTGGATGGAGAGATTGGCGCTGAACGTTCTCGGCAAGCGAGTCTTCTTCTTCGGACGTCGTCGCCGTACTGACGATACAAGGCACCGGTTCGGTCCTTGCCAGCTTCTTCTGCTTCACAAGCAGTTCGAGTGCGCGGAAACGACGCCCGCCTGCCGGTACCTTGTACATGCCGGTCGCCTCGCCGTTCGCATCAAGGACCGGCCGGACGTTTAGACTTGCGATAAGTCCGCGATGGGCGATGTCGGCGGCAAGATCCTCGATCGATACGCCTGCCTTGACCTGGCGGACGTTGGCTTGCGATAGCTGCAGTTTCTCGAAGGGAATGTTTTGCGCGGCGCTCAGAGTAATCTTCTGATTGGTCTTGGCCATATCCGTGGTCTCCGAGACGGGCCGGCCGGAGCCTCTCTCCGGACCTCCAAACCCGTCACGGAACACCCGCCCCCCCTCTTCCTCCACCGACACGCCAGTCGGACTGTCGAGCAGCAATCCTGGGTCCCGCCGTACGCCCTCGCGCGCCCCTGCTTACCCTCTAGGAGGGCGTTTTCGGCTGTCGGGAATGCATCCAGTCCGCTACTTGTTGGGCCTTGCTTGCAGCGGCAAAAATAGCTTTCGGATCACTCTTGATAACCTCCAGCCACGAGGCGATGTAGGCAGCGTGGTCAGGGCGAGGATGATGGGCAATGGCAAGGTCGGCGAGGATCAGGCCACTAAGAAGTTCGACGATGATTTCTTCTTGGGCATAGGCGGCGGAGCCGAAGCGACCAGTTAGATCCCGATCCAGTCGATGTTTCGCCCCCGACGCATGACCGCTCTCATGGATCCAGACACCATAGAACGATGTGGCATCGCTGAACTGGGAAATGACCGGCATCAGGACAGTGTCCGTCCAAGGCTGGTAGCAAGCATCGGAACCGCCGAAAACCGTCTTGATCCCGAGATTGGTCAGGAAAATTTCGGCCTTGGCATGCCGCGCGGCGTCAGAGAGCGGCGGCGCTGCCGGCTCGACGTCGTAGCCGTCGACCTGTGCGACGTTGAAGACCGAAAAGGCTCTGCCGAACATTCTGCGACGCGCTCGGATGGTGTCATCCGCATCCTTGTCCTCGCAGCCGATTGTGGACGGCTCCTTCCACAGAATGACCGTAGTCGCTTTCTCACCCCTTCGGACCTGGGCTCCGACCGCTTCAAATTGGCGGTAGGTACCCCATTGGCCCTGTGCAAAGCCTGCGCGAACGGCGGCAGCCCAAAGCGCCAGCGTATTGATGCCGCGATACCGGCGCCCGGTAGCTATATTGGTCGGGCGCGCGGCAGCGGCGCCGTCGTGGTGCCATGGCATTTTCCACTCCCCGGCGCCCGCTTCGATAGCGGCGACGATCTCGTTGGTAATGCGCACATAGACATCAGCGCGTTGCTCCTTCATGGTCGGACCTCCATGACGGGCGGCCGCGAGACTCTCCGCAGCCTCCAAACCCGTCACAGCTCCCACCGCCGCCCTCTCCCGCTGGCACTTCAGCCGCCGGCAGGGCCGGATCGGACGCGGCCTCTGCGCCCCAACAGCACTACTGCTTCGCAATCAGTGCCGGCAGAATCGAGACGTTTCATCCGCTTGGCAGAGCAACAATGTCTGTTACGGGAGGAGGTGCAGCGGGTTGGATTGATGAAGCATTCCGGAAGAACAAAACCCGTCCTGGTTCGCCAAGGTCGCGAGGCGAATGACCTCAGCGAAACTCGATGTAGGGTACTCTATTCGCTTTCCTTCACGCCCAGAGCAATCAAGGACGCGCTCGACGATGAACGCAAGCAGGCGCGACAAGAAGAAGGCCCCGCTCTAGACGCCGATCTTGTGGTCAGGCTCCGAGCGGTGATTCGCGCTAAATGCGACGGACAGGCGCCGGATACTGCGCGACCAGATCGTCGACAGTCAGCAAGGTAATGCCTTCCACAATCGACTGAGCAATCAAGATCCGGTCGAAGGGATCTTTGTGAATGGCGGGAAGCCACTCCGCGGCTATGGCATGCTCGTTTGTGATAGGCAGCTCAAAATAGCCGTTGTCGATCAGGCCCCGGCGCAAAAGACGCGCATCGGCCGTAAAGTCAGCGCGGCCCAGTCTCCGTTTGATCGCAATCTCCAAAAGGCTTGCAGCGCAGAATGGCATTCTGGATTACCGCGCGGTGGGCGGGAGCTTGTCAGGCTCGCCCGCCGCCCAGAGCAGAAGATGGGTATCAAGCAGAAGTTTCATGCGCCGCCGCTAAACAACTTCTCAATTTCCTCGGCAGCCATGCGATCAAAATCGTCCGGGACGGAAAACTGCCCGGCCATAAACCCGACGCGATGCATTTCCCCGGCGGTAGGAGCATCTATCGCGACGACCTTCACCATCGGCCTGCCTGATTTGGCGATAATGAAAGATTCGCCCTTGGCCGCCTTATCGATAAGGCGTGACAGATGCGTCTCGGCCTCGTGAATATTGACGGTCTGCATTGCGGTCTCCATGACTTAGTCCATGCAACTTGGTCTACTCGTGCGTGATCTTCAAGGCCATCTGCCGAAGAGGTTGAAGGCCCGTCCGGTGGAGCCCTCCGGCCTTGTTCTCAGCCCCGGTTTGGGCGGGACGCGCATTGCGAAGCGCTCCCAGCTTTCGTCTTGCGGTCGCCTTCAACTGTGGCGAGACCACGGTTGGCATCGAGCCGATCGCCGAGAAAGACCCGTGTGAGCTCGCTGTCCACCACAGTCGCTGGACATCCCTTTTGTCTTTCTTCCTTTCGGACGGTTCCGCCATGGTCACAGCCCATACAGCCGAAAGGTCGATCGTCCGGACGGTTCGCGCACGGCGTCGAATGCCTGCAAACGTTCAAACAAGCGGCGCGGCTCAAACCGCGACAGGTTGGTCGCAAGCGAGCCGGAAACCGCGTCTTCGTCGAGACGCGCTTACCCTGCCCGAGGAAACCGAAATGTAGCTTAACTGCATGTCTCAGCGTTCACGCATCAGTCGCTCTGAGCGCTCCTCCGTGTTAACGGTTCCGAAACCATATCGTTAGGCAAGATCTATCTAATATTGATGATCTAAATCAGCTCATGTATCCTAATTGTGCATATTTTTCATTTTTGACGTTGTTACCATACGACGCCATATGCGCCTTCGAAATCGTTATAGAAACTTGACGGCACCGCTGCCGTTGGAGCCAGTCGTATGACCATCGGCCACGCACGCGCGTGCCCCGAAGTCCTGGGGCTATTGTTGACCTCCAAGTGCAACATTACGTGCAGGCACTGCTGTAACGATTCGCATCCCGCCAAATCGGAATCGGCATCGTTCGAGCGGACTTCCCGGTTGATCGACGAAGCCGCGGAGATTCCGTCGATCAGAGAAATCGGAATAAGCGGCGGCGAGCCGTTTCTCTATCTTAGGCTCTTAAAAGAGATCATCTCCTACGCCCGCACCTGCGGATATACGTGCTCCGTGACCACTAACGGGTTTTGGGGCGGCTCGCCAGGAGCGGGCCGGCAGTTGGATGAGCTAAGGGATGCAGGGCTTGGCGCCGTCAACATCAGCACCAGCCCGTTCCATCAGGAATTCCTGCCGCTGAGCAGGATTCTCGGCGCTGCAAAGACAGCACTGAGTGTCGGACTGAAGGTAACCGTGAACATCGTCTCAACGTCTACTACCGAGATTGACGACGTCCGTGGCGCATTCGGTGACTTGGAAGACAGGGTGCGGTTTGTCGTCATGCCCTGCTTGCCGGCTGGCCGCGCCTTGACGAGCGTGGAACAACAAGAATTCCCTGCGGATTTCACTTGGCCACTAGGCAACTGCCGGGAGCATTTCAAGAAGCTTGCAGTCGACCTTTCTGGCGATGTCTATCCGTGCTGTTCACCCGGGGGCTTTACCGAGCCGCTGCGGATGGGAAGCGCGCATCGCTCCACGCTTGGCGAGATCGTGAAGGCATCGGAGCAGAACAAGCTTCTCGCTGTCCTGGAATCCGTCGGGCCGGGTTTTTTCCTGCCTTTCCTGCGTCAGCAAGACATTGACGACGAGATTCCGGAACGTTTCAGCGATCAGTGTCATCTATGCCATTTCATGCTGTCTTCGCCGAAATACGCCGAGAAGGCCGCCAAGTGGGCGGAGTTGTTGGTGAGCGATCTGGCCACGCTTCCCGAAAGCGAGCGGCCGGCCGACAATTCAAGACTGGCAGGCTTGAAGGAATTCGGGGCGCAATCGGTGCTGCCCATCTAGTGCAGTGCGGTCACTATCCGAGGAGGGAACGATGTCGGATAAACGATCACCTGGAATGCTGTCACGACTGGGCCTATCGGCAACGGACCGCGAGAAAGTGGCCGAGGTGACCAGCGATCTGATCGCAATCCACGTCTACCGCGAGCTGCAAATCCGCAACGATCTGGCGAAAGTGGCGGGATGCTCGATTATCGGCAACTGCTCCAACGGAAGCTGCGACATCATCGGCAATTGTTCGTCATCTTCCAAGGACATGCTGTGATGGAGGACAATTGGATGAGCGGCACACGCGCACTGGTCGAGGAGAGCCTTTCGACCATCGAGATTGGTCGCCCTGGCGACGACAAGCTCGTCGATGTCCTGACGCAAATCATTGATGAGGAGGTCGCGCTGATCGTGCGGCAGAATCTTGAGGATCGAAAACCGGCAACACCCGGGAAAAGAGAATCGCCAGGTCCACTGCCCGCCGTCGCTGCTCAGCGCGTGGGGTCGAAACCGGGGGGTCGAAAGCCGGGAAGCTGAAGTCAATTTCGCTCAACAACCAAGGGAGGCTTCGCACGAAACATCTTGGATTAACGCTAAAACTTATCTCGTAACTTGGGAGACGTATTATGGCTGACAGATTGAGCCTTTCAACTCTGAAACTGAGCGTCGAACAGCGGGAGCAGGTCGCAGAACTCGCCGGTGATCTGATTGCGGTTCAAGTTTATCGCGAGTTGCAGCGGGCGGGCGAACGCGCCGCGGATTCAGGCTGCAACATCATCGGGAACTGCTCCAGTTCCTCCAAGAGCGCACTGCTCGAAACGATCGCAAGGTAGGGTGCGCCAGGCGTGTGAAGGCATCCCCTCGACCGGGATGCCTTCCAATCCCGACGCGCCCTCACGCTATTGCCGAGGCAGTCGAAAGACACCCCTTACGTCCGGGAGCGGCGCGTTTCGGTTTGCTCAAAAACCAACCGTTCAGTTCACGGTGACCTATGAACAAGCCTCTATCCATTCCGTCCTTTCCCCTCCTGCAACATGGCGTGGAGATTGTTCCCGTCGAGGAGGGAAAAGTCCTCCTGCGCTCGTTCACGGGAAGTGTGATGCTCTCTGGTGATTTCGTTGCGGTCGTCCTTCCGTCGCTTCTTCCGCTGCTCGACGGCAGGCATGGGATTGAAGAACTGGCGGCCGAATTCGACGAGACATTGCGGCCGGACATCGAAGATTTCCTGACACTGATCCAACAAAAGGGTTTTCTCGGCAAGGCGGTGCAGCCCGGACGAGAAGATGACGCGGTCAAGCTGTCGGGCAGGGACGGTGCGTACTGGTCCTTATACGGTGCGAGCGCCAGTGAGGCGGCAAGACGGCTGGCGCTATCGACCGTGGTGGTTGCGGGGCTTGGGGAGGTCGGCAAAATCGTTGCCACCATGCTCGCAGCCTCCGGCGTCGGGACGCTCGTTCTTGTCGAGGGCGCCACGCCGTCGGTCCGATCGGATGGCTCCGACGAGGCCAAAGCGTCGGAAGCAGAGAAGACCGGACTGTTGTTGCGCAAGCAATACGCATGCCGCGTCGTGACGATACCGGCACCTGTCGACGAAGCAGCCGATTGGGAAGAGACCGTCGCGTCTGCAAGCGTTGTTGCGGTCTTGAGCGACACCATGTCTATGAACGGCTACGACCGAGCCAACGAAGTGTGTATCAAACATGGCGTGCCTTGGGTTTCGGCAAGGATCGATCGACAACGCGCCATCATCGGCCCGTTCGTCATTCCAAACCAGACCGCATGTTTCGCCTGCTTCGAGGCCCGCAGTCGGGCCAACGCGGATCATCCGGAAGATCACGAGGCACTCTACCGTCATTGGAAAGAACTGAAAGTCAGACGCGACATCTGGCCGTCGCTTCTTCCGTTCGCCGGTATCGTGGGGAATTTTGTAGCCCTGGACTTGTTACGCGTCCTTGCCGGCGAGCATCTTTCGGCAGCGGCGGGGCGCATCATCAATATCGACCTTCCGACGATGGAGCGAAGCGTCCATGAGGTGCTGAAGCTGCCAAGATGCCCGGCATGCTCGCGGTTAAGGGACCGCAGACCAACCAAGATATGGGACATCATCCCAACCGAAACGCGGTCTGTCGGCTAAGCATGGCAGCATCCGGAGACAGCACGTATGCAGCTTCACCACCACTTGGCATCGCCGATCGAGGATACTCTGCGCAAGGCACTCAGACTTGTCGACGATGAGACAGGGATCATAAAGATCCTGCACGAGGCGCCATGCGCCCCTGACTCGCCGAAAATATTCGGATGCGGAGCGCTGTCCAGCGACTACAGCCGTTTCGGATTTCCCTCGGAAAGCCCTGTCAGCGGCTCCACATCACTCGTGCGCGACCAGGCGCTTGTCGGGGCAATCGGCGAGGCGGTTGAACGATATTCTGCCGCCTATGTCCCCTACGACGAGATTATTTATCGTCCCATCAGTACCGTGTCGGCCACTGCGGTTTCACCTTGGTCGCTCTCGCTATATGACGACGTCCAGTTGGCACGGCCCGGTTTCGGCTATTGCGCCCTGCGGCCCGATGACACGATCGGCTGGGTCATCGGCTTCTCGCTCACGCGCAAACAGCCGGTCCTGGTTCCGGCATTCGCGGTCTATCAACCGTACATTGGTCGCACCGGAGAAAAGCCGGTAGTGCAACAGATCACGACGGGTTTGGCCTGCGGCAACACGGCGGAGGAAGCGATCCTTTCGGCCATCTGCGAGGTCGTGGAGCGCGACGCCGCAATGCTCATGTGGCTTCAAAGTCGTCGTCCGCCGAAGGTCGTCATCGAATCGCGAACCCCGGATTTGGTGGGGGAAGCGCTCGGCCGCTTCGGACCGATCTCAAGTCATGTAACCTTGCTCGACGTCACGACCGATCTTGCCATTCCCGCTTATGTTGCCGTCTCCGATGTACCCATGGACGGAAGGCGCGGCGCGACGTTCTCTTCATGCGCCAATTTGGTCGCCAGTCGCGCGGCCGTTGGTGCACTCACCGAACTGGCGCAGTGCCTGTTATGGGTGAACAGCCTTGTCGACAAGGGCGCGCATCTGCCCAACCCCTCGCTTGAGGAGATTGCCCAGATCGAGGAGCACGTCCTATGGCCCCTTTTGCCGGAAAACCGCCAGGCCTTCGAATTCGTCCTTTGCTCTTCGCGAGAGACCGAGATACCGCAAGACCCTGACGGGCCTGCCGACATACTCGATTCGATTACGCATTGTGTCGAACGCATCGCGCGCGCCGGGCTGGAAGTCGTTGCAGTCGATGTGACCTCCCCGGACATTAGAGAGTGCGGGCTGCATGTATTCAGGGCGATCATTCCAGGTGCGCAACCGCTCTATTTTGGTAGCGGCCTGCACAGGATCAGTGTTCGCGCCACCAGCGCTGGATACGCCGATCGCGCGAGCGACCGGATCAACCTCCACCCGCATCCTTTCCCCTAGTCGATTTCGCAAAGGTCACTCATGCCCGACCCTCATGGAACTGACATATCCAAAATCCGAGGCCGGCTTCTAGGCGAACGCAATCTGTTCTCCGTCTCGGAGCTGTTTCATGAAAACAGCAGGATCAGCCGATCAGCGCCGCGGATTGCGCAGAGCCCGCAATCCGCTCTTGTCGCTCCGGCGGGCTTCAAACGATACATTTATGCTCCCCGCGTTGCCTTGCCCGATCCACGCACGGCTGAGACGGATAGCATTTGGGATATCATGACGTCGCGCCGATCGGGGCGCAGCTACTCGGGTCAGGGGATTGATCTCCAGAGTGTATCGGACCTGGCGTTTTACGCGCTGGGCACGCCGGACAAGGGACAGAGACGCTGCGTGCCGTCAGGCGGCGGGCTCTATCCGCTCGAACTCTATGTGGTGGTCGCTCGCGTGGAGCAGTTGCCAGCTGGTCTCTATCATTACGATCCGCGTTCGCATGCCCTGTGCGAACTTGGCCGAGCGGACGGCCTGGCATCGGTAAGGCAGGCGGTGTTCATTCCCGAGGCAGTCGACAACGCCGCGGCCGTCTTCGTCCTGACGGCGGTATTCGGCCGCTCGAAGATCAAATACGGCGAGCGGGCCTATCGTTTTTCGTTGTTGGAAGCGGGTCACGTCATGCAGAACATCTGCCTCGCGGCGACCGCGCTTCGCCTTGGCGTATGTCCCGTGGGTGGTTTCGTCGACGACGAAATGAACGATCTGCTTGACGTTGACGGCGTTGAGGAAGCGGTCCTCTACGCTGCGCTCATCGGCTCGCTCGACACGATCGACGGCTGAACATCGCCGTCTGTTGTTTCAGGCCTTCGAGCTGTTTGCGCATTCAGGATTGCGGCCTTAGCCACTCGCCACCGATCTCGATGGTGAGACTTGACCCTTGCAGATCATCACCCAACGGCTCGTGAGAGCCACCGAGATGACAAGCCAGGAATTGTTCCACGACGGCCATGAGAGCGATACGATTGCGCTGGCCTACCAGGAAATGGCCTTCGTCGGGAAATGTGACCAAGGTCACCGGCACGTTCCTTCGCAGCAAGGCGTGCGCGATGTCCCTCGACTCGGCAGGATTGACGCGCACGTCGCGCAGTCCTTGGGCAATCAACATCGGCCGGGTCATTTGCTCGACATGAACAAGCGGCGAGCGTTCCTGAAGCCATCTTCGTCCCTCCGTGGTCGCGGGGTCCGCCAACCGGCGCAGTATCATGGCAAACCAGCTGTGCCAGTAAGGCGGTATTCGCGCGATGAAGGACAGAAGATCCGAAGGGCCGCAGATATCGATGAAGCAGTTATAGAGATCGGGTCTCCTCGCCGCGGCCATCAGGGCGGCGTAGCCGCCATAGCTGGCTCCAAAGAGCCCGACCCGGTCGGGATCGGCAATGCCCTCCTTCACCGCCCACGCCACGCCATCGTCGAGATCATCCTGCATGCGGCCGCCCCACTCGCGATCAGCCGCATTGGTGAAGGCCTTGCCGAAGCCGGTCGAGCCGCGGAAATTGATGCTCAGTACCGCATAGCCGCGGCTCGCCAGCCATTGATGCAGGGGTGAAAAACCCCAAGCATCCCGGTCGTAGGGCCCGCCATGGACGACGACAACGAGCGGCGAGCGGCGAGCGCGGCCGGACGGACGGGTGATATAAGCGGGCAGCGTCAGTCCATCTCTCGACTGTATGGCAACGGGCAGCATAGGCCTCAGCGGCATGCCTTGAAGATCGTCCCGCTCGCGGAAGAGCTGAAGCGTGCGCCGCCTGCCGCGCTCGGATACACGCAACTGTGCGGCAGCGTCGCTCGCCTCGAGGCGGATCAGCATGCGCCGTCTCCCGGCGCTGACGTCCATGATCACCAGGTCGCGCCCGGCAGCGTCCTCAAGCTGCCGCGCTAGGTCGTCCGCGAATGTCTCATCGATCGGGTGCCAGCGACGTCTTGCGGCGAGGGCAGCTGCGGCAAGGGGCCAACCTGTGTCGGGGTCGTAGACGACTTCCGCGATATCGGCTTCGCTGTCGGTAGCAAGAACCGTCGATGTCGCAGTTCGTGCTTCAATCACGACGAGAGCAATGCGATCGCGGCCGCGTGAATCGAGCAGGAACACCGCCTCACCGTCGGCACTCAAGCCATCTATACGCGTGGTCAAGGAATCCTCTGCCGGGATTTCAAGAAAGGGAACCCATTCTCCATGCCCTTGTCGCCTGACGACCTCGATCGACCCGTCCTGCCGCACCCGCTCAGCGAAGCACACAGCGAGGCCAGCGTCGGCATGCAGCCGGCTGAAGCCGGGATTCGCGAACACCGTCATCCGCCGACCGGTCGTTGCGTTGACCCGAACCAGGTCAAAGCTTTGCCGATCCCTGTCGTTGACACTGAACAGGATGTCGGACGGAATACGTGGCGAGGTGCGATTGAAAAGCGCTCGTGTGCCGCCGCCAGGCGTTAGCGCGACCTCTGCTCCGGTATCCACGTCGATGCTGAATGCCTGATAGTTCTCATCGCCAGCAGAATCTCGAAAGACGACGACATGCCGCCCGTCCGCCGCCCAAAACAGCGCCGGCGAAACGGAGCGGACACGTCCGCCGGTCAGGCGTTTGGCGGAAGCCGTATCAAAGGCCTCCGCCACCATTACGCTTAACATCCCCCCTTCATTCTGGAGCCAGGCGATCCGGGTGCCCTCGTCGCTCAGTCGTAGATGTGATCGGAGGGGATCGGCAAACACGACTTTTCGCGCCAGCAAAGCGGTCCGCCGCTCACGGCCTGGAGCAATTTCGCGTTCGTTGGCCACGCTACGCGGTCGCCGCCAGAGCCGATACCGGACCGGTCCTCGGCGCCCTGTGACCGATCTGGGTTCCCGAATAACCGGGTACGATCAGGCCCACTTCCGACAGCAGCGACAGGATCGTCCAGACAGGCGCCATGTCCGGAAGTGGAACCGCGAGATTGGCGAGCGCCTCCGCGACGGTGAAATAGCCATTGAAGCGGCGTAGCAAGGGTGCAGTAAAACCGGTGTCGATCATGAAATGGCGTGGCTGACCGTCGTTGAAGAATAGCAGTGCGTGGCGTCGCTCTGCGACCGAATCCAGCAGCGCCGGGTCGGGCAGCCGGTCGCAGTCCATGGCAAGCTGGCCAACGGCGAAGCGGAATTCCATTTCTGTCACGCCCTCCCGTCGATAGAGCGGCGTCTGCGCCAGCCACTCGTCCGCTTCGACATGCCAGCCTCGGACTGGAGACAGAACGGGGCCGCCCCGCTTCCATTTCAGAGCCGCAAGGATGCCTTCGAAGTTGGCAAGTTCAACCAGGATCTCGGCCTTGCGTACGTCTGGACACAGTGCCCGAATGGTGTCGGGCAGATTTGAAAGATAGGCCTGCATCACGCCCTCGTATTGATGGCTCTCACCGTACATGAGTTCGTGGTTTCTGAAGACAAGCGCCCCCAGCGCACGGCAAAGATCGACGGGACGCTCGTACCAGCCCTTCGAGAGCAATGTGGCCGTGTGGGGAAAGCTATTGAAGAAATCGGTCCCGTGACCGAGCAGCCGAGCGGCGATCATATCGTTGAGGGGAAAATCGCCGCTCTCGAAGATCGCGCGCGGGGGTAAGGGCGAGTGCACTGTTTTGCGATCGCCTGTCTGCCGCGCCCAGTCCGTGTCGGGCAGAATGGAGGCTTGGTAGAGATTGACCCGCATGTGCTTGGAAAGCAGGTAGTCCACGGATTCCTCGAACGATTTCAGATTGTCGCCCGGTATGCCGATGATGAGGTCCGCCGCGCCCGTCGTCGGAACATTCTTTTTCTGGATCGCCGCTAGGTGACGCTCGAAGCTGTCGGTCTTCCAACGTCCGCGCCCAAGCTTTTCCAGAACATCCGGATTGGTGCTCTGGAGGTCTATCTCGACATAGACGTCCGCTTCGCGGTAGAGGTCGAACAGCCGGTCGTCGAAAAAATCCTGATTGTGATAGACGTTGAATTTTGTTGAGGCGCCGAGCCGCTTTTTCTCCTGAACAATGTATTCGAGCAGCTCGATCGCGCCTTGTTTCTTGTATCCGAACATCGCGTCAATGATGAAAATGGCGCTGGCATTGTGCGAGAGAAGCCAGGTGAGCTCTCGGTGCAGGCGATCCATTGGAAAGGCAAAGCGCGTGTTTGATCCGTTGCCCCATTGGCAATAGGCGCACTTCATGTAGCAGCCGCGATAAGTCTCCAGCAGAACTCTGGGGTAGCGCGCGAGCGAGGTGCCCGACCGGTCAAACAGCTCGATTGGAACAGTGCCCGACAGGAAGGGCGACGCAAGCTCGTCCAGTGCCCGGATTGGTGCGCTTGGTCTTTCGTGTACGACAACGCCGCCGCCGAGAAAACTCGTACCTGGGATACCGCGCGGAGAGTCTTTCTCCGCGGTTCGCAAGACAACCTCGCCAAGGGTCCGTTCGCCCTCGCCCCGCACCACCACGTCCACATCGCGGGAGGCAAGCCAAGGTTCCGCCGCCTCGGGCGTCGCCAATTCAGGCCCTCCGGCGACGATCTTGATCACCGGAAATAGCCTTCGGGTAATCGCGGCAAGCTCGCGATAGGCGAGGTTGTTCCACAGATAGATCGAGAAGCAGATTATGTCGGGCTTCACGGCGTCAATTTTCGCCAGGTAGCGCCAGATTTCCGAGTTCTTCCGCTCGTAGTGGGAAAGGCGCGTCCAATCGAGGTCGATCATTTCCACCTGGCAGGCGACGAGCTGACTGTTACCCTGCAATTCGGCGGCAAGGCCATAAGTCGCAAGGGGGAACTCTATAGAGATCGACGTTAGGAGTATTTTCATCCGCGCAAGCCACGAGCAATGACGGCTTCACTTCAAGGACAAATGCGCCGGCCGCACTCAGCAAGGTCCGGCCAGACCAATTCCCAATTGTCGTTTCAGTACAGTAACGTACGCACTCGCCATGGGCGCTCGGCATATGAAAAATGCGAGCACAATATCGCCACTTAAGCTTGAATTATAATCTTATCTTAGATGCGATCGATAGTCAAAGACTTCCAAAGTCTACGGAAACAATCTAGAGACGGAGATAATAATTATCTCAATTTTTCTTTAAACCTTGTAGGGTGCAGCCCGGGCGACGACGGCTGCGATGCAGGTGGCGAACTCAAGTGTGCGCGTCGGTCGTGGCGGGTTGCGATGCGATGCCAGTCCTTGCGCCGCTGACAACACTGGCCAAGCGTAAAGGAGTCACCTCGTCCAGAAAGGTTGGATCGCGATCACCTTCCCTCTATGAAGTCGTCTGGCGATCCAGCTGCTAGCCCCGATTTGACGGCCGTTATCCGACTCCCAGATCAAAGCCCGCTCTGCTCGCGATCGCGGGGGCTAGCCCGTCGATACGCAAGGCTGGTGAGCATTGCCGAGAAGCTCGACAGTTTCGCCCCTTGGCCGCCTTATCGATAAGCGTGACATATGCGTCTTGGCCCCGCGGATATTGACGGTCCGACATTCAAGTCGAGGTCAACATTTCGCGAAACTCTTTTCGCGGCCATTGGGCACCATCTCCTGCAGCAGTCTATATCGACGCGGCAATGTCCGCGATTGAGCGAAACAATATAAGAGGATCGCTCCTCGATGTGAGGAACCCTCGTCGCTTCCAGAAGGCAGCGGCCTCGTCATCCACGGCATTGACCATGAGTGCGCGGCCACCAACAAGGCTTGCCGCGGCGACACAGCGTTCAAGCGCGTGCTTGACTAGGCCTGTGCCGATGCCACGACCTGCCCAGCCTATGTCAGTCGCGAGCTGGCCCAACAACAAGCAAGGAACAGTATCGGGAGGCTGGCCGGTACGAATCGAGCGCCGTAGGACATTTGGGACGATGGCAGTCGGCGCGAGACCATAGTAGCCGACGACGCGGCTCGCTTCATGGACAACAAGAACGGCAGTGAAACCCTTCTCTTGGTTCGAAAGCGCGCGAGCCTTGAGCCAGTGGTCCAGAGCGGGCTTGCCGCAGTTGAACTCAGAGACACCATGAGCCGCCGTGAGCGGTTCAGGAACCGAGAGCGCCAAGGCTCAGCCTCTTGGAACGTAGCCAGGCTCCCAAGGCGCCGGACGCTTTATCAGTTCGACCATCTCCGGCACAACCGTGGCAGGCGCGGATAGGATCGCCATGAACTCAGTGAATCCATTCGCGCTCATACGGATCAGCCTGTTTTCCATCAGCACGTCCTCCGCCGCTCGGACAGCCGCTTCGCGGACAAAATCCGTGCGCGACCGCCCGCGTAGTCCGGCGGCGCGATCGATCATCGCGATATCCGCCTCTGGAAGGCGCATCGAAATGGGGTGTTCCTTACGTTCAGCGTTCGCAGCCATGTCGGCCTCCTCACCCGCTAGCTAACAAATCGTAGTGCAAATTACAATACCGGCTTTTCAAAGGCAGACCCGGAGGACATCCGCAGCGATGCCTCGATCTGGCCACCGCAGTAGGCATCTCCATAGTCTCCTCGCTTTGGCCGCCAGATTGGCCAACGGCGGCAGATCAGCGACGCTCCGCGTCAGCGGTCGGCCATGGTCGACCACTGGGTGGCCGCCACGACGTCGGCAATACCCGGTGACTCGCCGCCCAAGAGGAAGCCGGAGCGCGCCTTCACGCCGTGGGCGGCGCCCGATCTCTTCCCAGAACAACATTCTTCAGGCGGGGGACGAAGTCACGCCAGCGTTTTTCCGTTCACATCTAACGGCCGCCAGGTAGGGTGATCTCCAAGCGGAGAAGTTAACGGCAGCCTTGACCGGCAGCGCCGCCAGTGACCTACTTGATCACCAAAAGGGCAAAATATCGGCTAATCGGATTGGTGGAAGCGAGCGAATGGACATTCGGTCAACACTCATTGAACTATGCGACGCCTTCAACGCCCACGATCTCGATCGCATAATGTCCTATTTCGCCGACGATTGCGTGCTGGAGATGCCGAGGGGAAGCCAGCCATGGGGTTCCCGCTTCGAAGGCAAGGAAAATGTTCGAGCGGCTCTGGCCACTCGCTTTGAAGGCTTGCCAGATGTTCACTACGGCAACGGCGAGCACTTCGTAGATGCAGAGGCCGGCACCGGCATCTCCAAATGGCTTCTCACGGGCACCGCTTCCGACGGTGCGAGAAAAGAAGTCCGTGGTTGCGACTTTTACGCATTTCGCGAGGGCAAAGTGATCCGCAAGGATTCGTACTGGAAAATCGTCGAGTAAGAGCTAAGCACTCCCCACTCGGTGGATCGCGCAACTGTTGCTCAGTTCCGACAATGTGCACTGGCCTTCCGACGTGCGGATACAGATAGAGCGTCCGTGCTTATAAGTTAGCCTCACGTTTTGAGCCGGCGTGAATCCGGTTGCAAACTCATTCGGGCTGAGCCCGTCAAGCTCGTGTGCTGGCGGTTAGCGTTGTGGTCAATCCTCCATTCTTCGATGGCGTCGCGTGCATGACGATAGCGGTGTCGCTGGCAACTTGCTGTTGAGGAAATGGCGCGCGCTGGCCGAAATCGCCTGCATTCACAGCCGGCCGGAGCTACGCGCTCGATGAATGACGAGGCACTTGGAGCTGTTGCAGGGACCGGACCTGAGGTCTCCAAATGATCGTCGCGGCGACCTACCCTTAGCACCTCGCTTGCTTGACAACGGTGTGCAAAGCAGTAGTTTTCCGGATGTAGACCGACCGGTCGGTCTGCATCTGAATGGGAGGACCATCATGCACATCGCCAAGGAAAAGATAGATGTCAGGCTTGAACTGCCGGGAGCCGTCGTCCGACAGCACACTGGATTCGGAGACGTCAGCGGATACGGCAAGATCAGCGGAGAATACTTCAGCCTAGCCGCAGGGGTGGACACATCTCCGCTGTTTCAGGGATTGGAGGGCAACATGTGCCAATGTCCGCACTGGGGCTACGTGCTGTGTGGCCAGATCACGACGACGGACGTGTCCGGCCACAAGGAAACGGTGAAAACGAACGACTTGTTTTACTGGCCTCCCGGACACAATGTGCACGTCGACGAGGAAGCGGAGATCGTGATGTTCAGCCCACAGCATGAGCACAGCCACGTCATAGACCACATGATCGCGCGGGCGACAGGCTGAGGATCAAAGCTGAATGCAGGCCGAAACAAAGCGGACAACTCCGCTCAAAGAGCGGATGATCGCCGAGGGCCTGCGCATGCTGCTCGAGCATGGCTACAATGGTCTTGGCGTTCAGGCCGTGCTCGATGCGACTGGAAGCCCGAAGGGCTCCTTCTATCATCATTTCAGGAGCAAGGAAGACTTCGCTCTCGCGGTGGTCGACGCCTACATTGCCAACGTGCACGCGCTTCTCGAGGAATGCGTGAATGATCACACAAGGCCACCGCTCGACCGTATCCGCCTGTTCTTCGAAACCGTCGAGCAGTCTTATCGTGAGGAAGGCTATCTCGGCTGCCTGATGGGTGGCCTGGGCCAAGAATTGTCGGGCGTCAGCGACGTCTTCCGCCGCAAGATCGACTGGTGCTTTTCCTCGATAGCCGAACGGCTGACGGTCGCCCTTGAAGACGCGCGCAAGTCGGGCACTATTCGCGGCGACTCGGATTCGCGTCACCTCGCCAACCTTCTTGTGGATTGTTGGGAAGGCGCTGCCCTTCGTAGCCGGCTGAAACGCAGTCCGGCCTCGCTCCAGGCGATGCTCGAATTTTTCTTCTCCTCGGTGACCAGCAGCGGCTACTAAGCGGCCGCCGCTTCGCGAGGGAGGATAGGCGACACCGCCTCGAACTCTTTGAGGGCCGTCCTGCGCTCTCCTGCCGTCCCTTGCGCGCAAATAAAGGAGAGCAGGTTGCGCTTCCAGGAGGTCCTGATCGCGGTTGATGACGATCCGATCGCGGCCCCCTGCCGCCGAGGTGGGCGTGGACCTGGCGCGCTCCCTCCATGTCCCGATCGCGTTGATTCATATCCGGCACGTCATTGATGGCTGACTTCCGCGCCCGGTTGCCTCCAGGAACGCTCGCGCTGCAGTTCCTACAGGAAGGGGTCCCGGGAGCGGAGATCGTCAAGGCCGCCGCGGCATCACGCGAGCCCTGGTGGGCAGCGTTGCGGAGGCGGCTAGGGTGTCATTTCGCCCCCTACCGGAACTGACCTCTATGAAGTCTTCTGGCAATCCAGCTGCCAGCCCCGATTTGACGGCCGTTGTCCGATAGCCAGATCAAAGCCCGCTCTCGCGCGCGATCGCGGGGGCTAGCCCGTCGATACGCAAGGCTGGTGAGCATTGCCGAGAAGCTCGACAGTTTCGGTATCAGGCCGGCCATGGGTATCGGTGATCTGGCGGAGCGCGCCTGCGATCATGGCGAAGCGGGACTCATTCATGCGCCGCGAAATCAGCAGATATCGCGCGCCGGATGCCTTCCAACTGGCCATGTCGACACTGTTGGAGAGGTCGAGCTCGAGCCCGCCCGTGCCGCCAATCTCGCTCCAGGAGAAGAGGCTCAGATGGCAGCCATGCACCCCGACATAACCAAAGTGGCGTGCGACATGCTTGCCAATCGCGACCCTGGGTTCGGCGAGCTGCAGGAACAGGCCCGCGCTGTCGAGCCGCGGCGCATCGAAATCCGCGACGGGACGGGCTGCTTCCGGCTTGGCGGCCTGCGCGGACCAACTGTCGTAGAGCCCGAGCGCGTCCGCGAGGGTCGCACCCTCGGCGAGGGGCGGACCGTGGTGATCCCGCTCGTGCCACGAGATGGCACCGACCAGGATGAAGGCGAGGAGGCAGGCGGCGGCGACCCAGATGAGGCCCGCTAGGCGCCGCTCCGCCGTCTTCGGAGGCGAAACAACGAGCACGCCGGCCGGTTCCGCAAAACCCGCAACGGCGTATTTCAGGGCGGAGAGCTTCTCGATCTGCAGCGCGACGTGGCGGTCGCTCTCGGCAAGGCGCGCCATCAGCGCCATTTCGCGCGCGGGCAGCTCGCCGTCGACATAGGCGCTCAGCGTATCGAAGTCGGGCATCTCGTCGGTCATCACCTTTGCGCCGTTCCTCTTCTGGGAAGCATCTCAACAGCACTATCCGTAAGCATCGAGGAGAGCGCCCGCCGGGCGCGACTTACCCGACTCATCACCGTGCCTGGCGGGATGCCGAGGACGAGCGCGGCCTCGCCATAGCCGAACCCCGCGATATCGACCAGCGACAGCACGTCACGATGCTCCTCGGACAGCCGCGCGAACGCCTGGCGCACGGCAAGGGCATTCACCAGCACCGATTCCAACCCGACCGGCTGCATCGCAACCTCCGCGAGAAGGTCCATCGCCTCGTCCACCGCGACCTTGCGCCGCTCGCGGCGGACGCGATCGATCCAGAGGTTGCGCAAGGTCGTGAACAGGAACGCGCGGAATGCGGGTTCGCTTTCAGGCAAGGATGGCGCAATCAGAGCGCGCGCCACGCAGTCCTGCAAAAGGTCACGCGCCGTCTCCCGATCGCGCGAAAGCGCCATCGCATAGCCCATGAGGCGGTCCTGGCACGCCTGCAGCCTCCGGGCGAAAATTGCGTCAGCTGTCAACACGCGTTCGCGCTGGATACTCCCTCGATTTCCGCTGTTCGCAGATGGCCATCGATCAATAGTTCGCTGCGAGATACTTGGCTATGGCGTCAACCGCGGACGGGTCGATCGAGGCACCATAGACCTTGATCATCTTGTTCGCTTCCGCCGTCCAGAACTTTTCGCCCTGTCGAGACGGTTGGGTAGCGATGTAGTCAGACGAATGGCAGGCGCTGCAATTGGTCTGCACCGCTTCCACCCCAGGAGCGTCCTTGAAGTGCGCGGTCTCGTCGGGCAGCTTGTAGGTCATGGGCTCCCCACTGGCGAGACCGGTCATGGCTGCGCCAAAGAGGATTGCTGCAATGGTCTTGTTCATTTGTTCCTCCCTCAGGCAGCCGTGACGTGGGTCTGTTCGACGACGTTTCGCATGTAGCCGGACGGGTTCCACAGTGGCCTCGCGGGCTGCGACTGGCCGATGCGATTGACCGCCCGGACCATCAGGACGTGATCGCCCTTCGCAAGCTTGACTTTTGCCGTCCATCCCCGGAACGAATATCTGCCGAGGTCCTTGCCGAGCGTCGCCTCCCGCCAGGTCTTGCCGCCGTCGCTCGAGATGTCGACTTCGGTTATCCCGTAACCGCCGTCGAAGGCGAAGCCGCGCAATTCGACGTCCTTGTTAGCCGGCAGCTTGTGGCCATCCATTACACTGGTGATGAAAGAGCGGACGTCGAAGCGATCGATCGGGGTCGTCGATGACGGAGCGGTACCCGGCTCGATACAGGCGCAGGCATTGTTTGGGATGCGATAGGCGGTCTTCATCCAGAAGTTCTCAAGGGGCTTCTCGAGAATGGTCACCTGTTGCAGATGCTTTACCCAATAGGTCCCGTAATAGCCCGGGACGATGAGACGAACCGGAAAGCCGTTCAGCCAAGGCAGGTCCTCGCCGTTCATCTGGTAGGCGATCATCACCTCACCGTCACGGGCGTGGTCGATGTTCAGCGCCTTGGCGAAATCCGGAGTGGCGGGATCGACCGGCCCATCCATGCCGTCGAACTGAACCTGAACCGCAGTCGCCTTCACAGCGGCCTTGTCGAGGATGGCCTTGAGCGGCACCCCTTTCCAGCGGGCGTTGCCCATGGCGCCGTTCGCAAGCTGGCCGCCTGCCACGCGCGGGTCGAACAGTCCGCGGCTGTTGCCCGAACACTGGTTTACGGCAACCAGTTCGAGCGGCTCGTAGTCGGATTTCAGCTGGTCTAGGCTGAGCGAAAATGGTTTTTCGACCGCGCCGGCTATCTTGACGACGTATTTTGCCGGGTCGATCTCGGTCGGGATGCCAGCCAGATGATAGCGCACGAAGAAGGCATCGTTTGGCGTGATGATGTTCTCGTCGAACACGCTGAAGGGCGTTTCAAGCTGCGGCGGGCGCTGCGTGAGCACGATCAGCTCGCGCTTGCCTGGGTATTTCATCATCGGTCGCTCGCCGTTGCCGATAGGCAAGGTCGCCATGTCGGCTGCCAGTGCGGGGCGCAAGAAGGTGGCGGCTCCGATCGAGGCTGCTGCCCAACCGGAGGAGCGCAGAAGGTCGCGTCTGTTGATCATGTGTTCCTCCCTGATCGATGGAGAAGACGTGCCACAGAGCCGGTTTATTCCAGGGGCCCTCAAACAAATTCAGGCGGCGAAAGTTGCTGAGAGATCGGAAGCGGCTGTGCCGGGTCGAACGGGTTCCTCGGTCGTCGGCGAGCTGCGCTCACGGCATCACTTGCAGATGGGGGAACTGAAGGCAGCCAAGCTGCTGAAGCGGCCGCGAGGCCGGGCGGTTATTGCCGAGGTTCTCGACAGATTGAAGGGCGCCCCCAATTACCCCCTGTCAGCATAGCGCCGTACGCACGACGGGACGCGGGACCGACTGTGCCCGTACGGCGCTGTCCGTACGGGCTGCCACTATGATGGAATTGTGCGTTCGAAACATCGGCGATTTCGCGGCGCCAATCCTGAAGAAGCTTTTGGGCCGAAAGCCGAATGACAGCTTCGCGACTTCGGAATGGCGATAGCGGACGTTTCGCATGGGAGGCTTGGAAGTCTCGACCTGACCCTCGGGATCCGGGGCTGTCGGACCAGACGACATGCCAATTCAACGGAATTGGTGGGCCTACGCTTGCTCAGCCAGCGACCCGAGTAGGCAGCAAAGCGCTTGCCTATTTGGTATGCTGGTATAATATGTACCTGACATAGCGTGTTCCCGAGGGTTCCGCTGTGCTCGTATGGCAAGCCAAGCCGATCGTGTTTTTGGGAGGAAATACCATGAGATTTGAAACTGTGGCGGCGCTCGCCGGCGCTGCGATGGTGGGCATTACCGCAGTGCCGGCAATGGCGTCGTCGGACGCGCCGGTCATCGCGCTCGCCAACGCCTATTACGGCAACACCTGGCGGCACCAGATGGTGGAAGCATTCGAAGCCTCGGCCAAGGAAGCCAAGGCCGCCGGGCAGATCGCCGACTATATCGTCATGAACGGCGACGGCTCCGTCGCGCAGCAGAACAGCCAGATCGCCGAACTGATCCTCAAGAAGGTCGACGTGCTCGCCGTCGACGCTGCCTCGGAAACAGCGGTCAACGGCATCATCGAAAAAGCCTGCAAGGCCGGCATCATCGTCATCTCCTTCGATTCGGTGGCCTCGGCGCCCTGCAACTACCAACTTAATTTCGACTTCAAGGGCTACAAGGCCACCCAGGCCGAGGCGGTCTTCAAGATGCTCGGTGGCAAGGGCAATGTCCTGCAGGTGCGCGGCGTCAAGGGCTCGGCGCCCGACAACGACATGTTCAATGCGCAGCAATCGGTGCTGGCGAAGTACCCTGACATCAAGGTGGTCGCGACCGTCTATGGCCAGGCGACCGCCTCGGTGGCGCAGGCGGCGATCGCCAACGTGCTGCCCTCGCTGCCGCATGTCGACGCCGTGCTCGGCCAGGGCGGCAGCGACGACGTCGGCATCGCGCAGGCCTTCGTCCAGTATGGCGGCGACTACGCCGGCAAGATGCCGATCATCGAGGGTGGCGGCGGCACCGACTTCGTCAAATGGTGGGCCGACGAGAATGCCAAGAACGGCTACCAGACCGTGTCGATGAACACCACGCCGGGCATTGGCGGCGCTGCCTTCTGGCTCGGCCTGTCGCTGCTGAAGGGCGCCACGGCGCCCAAGCTGATGATCATGCCTGTGGCAACGGTCGATGCCAGCAACCTCAAGGACTATGCGAAGCTGCCGGGCGGCCAGATCATCAGTCCGAGCTACTCGCTGGACTGGGTGAAGCAGAACCTGCTGAGCAAATAACACCACCAGTTCTGCCGATCGGGCGCCGCCGCAAGGTTGCGCCCGACGCTGGCGATCGAAGAAACGGAGGACGAATGTCCCAGCTTGCCGTTGCCGAACAGGACAGCGCCGCGGCCATGGCGCGCCTCGCCCCTATCCGGCAAAGCGTCATCACGCTCACCGGAATAACCAAGAGTTTTGGACCGACCCTCGCCAATGCCGGAATCGACCTCTCCGTCGCTGCCGGCGGCGTGATCGGGCTGGTCGGCGGCAATGGCGCGGGAAAATCGACGTTGATGCGCATCCTGTGCGGTGCGATGTGGCCGACGCTGGGCTCCATTTCCTTCGCCGGCGAGGAGCTTGACTTCACCGACTACGGCACCGGCGAAGCGCAGCGGCGCGGCATCCGCATGGTGCATCAGGAGCTGTCGCTCTGCGCCAACCTGTCGGTCGCCGAGAACTTCTTTCTGGAAACCCCCGGCGACGCGGCAAGCCGGCCCGGCTGGCGCGCGCTCTACCGGGCTCGCGCTCGCGAGGCGCTGGACGCGGTTTTTCCTGGCAACGCCATCGATGCCGACGCCGAAGTCGGCCACCTCTCCATCGCCGAACGGCAGATGGTCGAGATTGCCCGTGCCGCGGCGACGCCCGGCGTCAAGCTGATCGTGCTCGACGAGCCGACATCCTCGCTCGATCTCGACCGCTCGAAGCAGTTGCGTGCCTTCATCCGCGAGCGGGCGCAGGCCGGGCTTGCCTTCATCTTCATCAGCCACAAGCTGCAGGAGATCATCGACATCGCCACCGAGATCGTGGTGCTGCGCAACGGACGCACCGCATGGCAGGGCCATGTCGCGGACGCCTCGATCGGCAAGCTGGTCCAGCTGATGGGCGGCGATGCCAATCCGGTGCATCAGCACGCGGTCGCCGCCGCCTCCGCCCAGGACGTGCTGGTGCGGCTCTCAGGCGCGCTGACGGCGGATCTCGGCCACGACATTAACATCGTGCGCGGCGAGATCGTCGGGCTGGCCGGCCTTGAAGGCAGCGGCCAGAAGGAGCTGCTGCACGCCATCTTCAGGCCCGACCGCAAGCAGAGCGCGGCGGTCACGAGACATGCGCAGGCCAGCTTCATCGCCGGAGACCGGCAGAAGGAAGGCGTGTTCCCGCTGTGGAGCGTGCTTGGAAACATCAGCATCGGCGCACTGGCCCGCCGCCCGGCACTCAGCCTGGTTTCAGATCGCGCCAACCGCGACACGGCCGCCGGCGCGGCCAGCAAGTTGCGGCTCGACGAAAGGCGGTTCGGTTCCAACATCACCGAGCTCAGCGGCGGCAACCAGCAGAAGGCGCTGGTCGCCCGGGCGCTGGTCGCCGACACCCCCATCATCCTGCTCGACGACCCGACGCGCGGCGTCGACATCGCCACCAAGCAGGATTTCTATCGGCTGTGCAACGAGATCGCGCGCGGGGGGCGCGCACTGGTCTGGCAAACGACCGAGGACGCCGAACTGCTGGCCTGCGATCGCGTGCTGGTCTTTGCCGGCGGACGTATCGTCCGCGAACTCTCAGGCGCGGCGATCACCGAATCGGCGGTTGTCGGAGCCTCTTTCACGCAGCCGGCGGACGGGCTGGCCGGTGCCGGGCACAAGGATGCCGCCGCGGCCGGGCTCGGCCGCAAGCTGGTCAACGCAGCGCCCTTCATCAGCCTTGCCGCCGTGCTCGCCGTCATGATCTCGGCAAATCCCGCCGTCGCCTCGATCTTCGGCCTCGATCTGCTGCTGATGCCGGCATTGTCGCTGGTGCTGGTGACGGCGGCGCAGATGTTCATCGTCGGCGGCAGCGAGATCGACCTCGGCGTCGGCGCCTTTGCCGGCCTCGTCAGCGTGCTCAGCGCCACGCTGCTCTATGACCAGCCATGGCTCGGCGCGCTGGCGCTCGTGGCGGCGCTCGCCGCCTATGCCGGGCTTGGCGGCGTGGTCCAGGCGCGCAAGATCCCGGCCATCGTCGTCACGCTCGGCGCCTCCTTCATCTGGGTTGGGCTGGGCTATGCGCTGCAGCCGACGCCCGGCGGCGCCAGCCCGGAATGGCTGTCGGCGCTCTTCAGCTGGTCGCTTGGCATGGTGCCGACTTCCGTCATCCTCATCGCCGCCGTCGCGCTGATCGTCTTCATCATCGACCGGCTGCCGCTTGGCGTGGTGCTGCGCGGCTTCGGCAACAACCCCGTCGCCATGATCCGCTCGGGATGGTCGCCGACGCGCTATGCCCTGGTGCGGTATCTGATCGCCGGGCTGTTTGCGGGGGCGGCAGGTCTGTCGCTGACGGCGATCAACACGGCGAGCGACATCAATTCCGGCAACTCGTTCACGCTGCTCAGCGTCGCCGCCGTGGTGATGGGCGGCTGCTCGCTGCTCGGCGGCGTCATCTCGCCGGTCGGCGCCATCGCCGGCGCCGTCACTCTGTCCCTGATCGGCGCGCTGCTCGGCACGCTCAGCGTCAGCAGCGATTTCAACGCCGCCACGCAAGGCCTGATCCTGATCGCGCTCTTGACGTTGCGCAGCCTGACCGCCGACCGCAGGAGCGAACAATGAACGCTCTGACCGCCTTCAGCCTCTGGGCGCAGAGGAACCGCTGGATCTGGGCGGCGATCGGCGTCCTGCTTCTGTGGCTGGTGCTGTCGATCGTCACCAACCGCTTCAGCCTGTCCAGCCTGTCTGGGATTATCTTGTCGGCATCCTTCCTGACGATTGTCGGCATCGGCCAGATGTTCGTGGTGACGACCGGGCGCGGCAACATCGACCTCTCGGTCGCCTCGGTCATCACGCTCAGCGCCTTCGTCGCGCTGCTCACCATCAAGGGCCAGGATGCCAACCTCGCCATCGGCGTTGCCGCGGCGATCCTGCTCGGCCTTGCCGTCGGCGCGCTCAATTCGCTGCTTGTCGTCGGGCTCGGCATCCCGGCCATCATCGCCACACTGGCGACCGGCTATGTGCTCGCCACCGCGACGCTGCTGTCGAACCGGGCGATCTCGGGCTTCACCGTCAGCCCGGCGCTGAAATACCTGGCATCGGGCCGCATTTCGGGCGTGCCGATCATGGCCGTCATCGCCATCCTCGGCGTGGCGGCGACCTCCTTCGTGCTGCGCTACACGGTGTTCGGCCAGCTGTTGTCGGCGGTCGGCCAGAACCGCACCGCCGCGCGGCTCGCCGCCATCAGGAACGGGCCGGTGATCGCATCGGCCTTCATCATCTCATCGGTGCTGGCATCGCTCGACGGGCTGCTGCTCGGCGCCTATATCGGTGGCGCCTTCCTCGAAATGGGCCAGCCCTACCTCTTGCAGTCGATCGCCGCGGTGGTGCTCGGCGGAACGCTGATCTTCGGCGGCGCGGCAACCGCTGTCGGCACCCTGTTCGCCAGCATCCTTTTGATCCTGATCGTCACCACGATGCAGATCATCGGCCTGCCTCCGGGCGCCCAGGACATCGTGCAGGGCATCGTCGTCATCTTCGTGCTTGCGCTTGCCGGACGACAGGCGATGACGCGGCGAGCACCCATCGAGCCGGCACGCGGCGCCGACGATGACGCGCTGCCGGCCGGAGACCGGCCGGCATGAGACTGTCAGCAGGACCCTGTTCAAATTGCCAAATCATGGTAGAGTGATTATACCAGTTAATAACATAACGATCGGCGCGGCCATCGTTTGAAATCGGGAGTTTCGGATACATGACGACGATTGCGCTGTTCGGGGCTGGCGGGAAAATGGGCTACCGCCTGTCGACCAATTTTCGCGGATCGCCCTACACGATACGCCATGTCGAGGTCAGCGAAGCCGGCCGCGAGCGGCTGAAATCGGGCCTGGGCTTTGACACGGTCAGCGCCGATGCGGCGCTCGACGGCGCCGATGTCGTGATCCTTGCCGTTCCCGACACGCATATCGGCAAGGTGGCGGCGAGCATCGAAAGCAAGCTGGCGCCAGGCACGATGGTGGTGGTGCTCGACGCGGCGGCACCCTTCGCCGGCCATCTGCCGAAGCGTCCCGACCTCACCTATTTCGTCACCCATCCCTGCCATCCGCCGATCTTCAACGACGAGACCGACATGGCGGCCAAGAAGGACTATTTCGGCGGCGTCAAGGCCAAGCAGCACATGGTCAGCGCCTTGATGCAGGGGCCGGAAGAGGACTACGCCAAGGGCGAGGCGATCGCGAAAATCATCTGGGCGCCGGTCATGCGCTCGCACCGTGTCACGGTCGAGCAGATGGCCCTGCTCGAACCCGGCCTGTCGGAAACGGTATGCGCCTCGCTGCTGGTCGTCATGAAGGAAGCGGTCGATGAAGTCGTCGCGCGCGGTGTCGACAAGCAAGCGGCGCTCGATTTCCTGCTCGGCCACATGAATGTGCTCGGTGCCGTCATCTTCGGCGAGACCAAGGGCGTATTCTCCGACGCCTGCAACAAGGCGATCGAGTTCGGCAAGCCGGTGCTGATGCGTGACGACTGGAAGCGGGTCTTCGAGCCGGAAGAGATCGCCGCGAGCATTCAGCGCATCACCTGAGGAAGACTTGCACAAGCGCGTTCCGAACCACCTGGATGCGTCGGCGAAACTGTCGCCGACGCCCCCTACCCCAGCGCTAATCAGGTACATATCATCTGAATTTGTGGTTGACTCATTATACCAGTTAGCCTTAGCTGTTCACTGGCTCGGATCGATCACGCTTCGCTGGGAAATCGAAGCCGGGACGAGTGGAGGATGGCGGGGACGGAAGCGAGATCGTTTCGGATGAAAGCCGGCGAACGGCTTTGACCCGGAGCGGGGTGCTGCCTGCGCTGCCTGACGGAATTCGATGCAGACAATGGCCTTGACCGATCAAGGCACGAGTTTTTTCAACGGGAGGACTTCATGAAACTCACACGCAGAATGACGCTTGCGGCTTTCGCCGGCATGCTGGCACTTGGCACGGCAATGCCGGCCTATGCGGCGGATCTCATCGCTATCATCACACCCTCGCACGACAACCCGTTCTTCAAGGCGGAAGCCGACGGCGCCGAAGCCAAGGCCAAGGAACTCGGCTACGAGGCGCTGGTGCTCGTCCATGACGACGACGCCAACAAGCAGTCGCAACTGATCGACACCGCGATCGGCCGTGGCGCCAAGGCGATCATCCTCGACAATGCCGGCGCCGACGCCACCGTCGCCGCCGTGCAGAAGGCCAAGGACGCCGGCGTGCCGTCCTTCCTGATCGACCGCGAGATCAACGCCACCGGCGTCGCCGTGGCGCAGATCGTCTCCAACAACTACCAGGGCGCCCAGCTCGGCGCGCAGGAATTCGTCAAGCTGATGGGCGAGAAGGGCAATTTCGTCGAACTGGTCGGCAAGGAATCCGACACCAATGCCGGCATCCGATCCAAGGGCTATCACGACGTCATCGACGACTATCCGGACCTGAAGATGGTCGCCCAGCAATCGGCCAACTGGAGCCAGACCGAAGCCTATTCCAAGATGGAATCGATCCTCCAGGCCAACCCCGACATCAAGGGCGTCATCTCCGGCAACGACACGATGGCGATGGGCGCCTATGCGGCGCTTGTCGCGGCCAACCGCAAGGACGTCATCGTTGTCGGATTCGACGGATCGAACGACGTGCGCGACTCCATCACCTCCGGCGGCATCAAGGCGACCGTCCTGCAGCCCGCCTTCGCGCAGGCGCAGATGGCGGTCGAGCAGGCCAACGACTTCATCAAGAACAAGAAGTCACCGGCCAAGGAAAAGCAGCTGATGGACTGCGTTCTGGTCAATGGTGACAATGCTCCCAAGCTGGAGACCTTCGCGCTGACCAACTGAGCCAGCGTGACTTGAACGGGAGGGGCGAACCGAGGTTCGCCCCTCGTCTCCATTCTTCTGTGAGTGCCGATCGCGATGACGAACAACAGGCCGCCATGCTGAACAACAAGCCGACCTGGCCGATCCTTGCAGTGACCGTCGGCATCAGCCTGACCGCCTGCAAGATCCTGCCGACACAATCAGGTGGCGGCGGCAATGCACCCGCCTTCAACCCGGACAAGATGGTCGACGAGATATGGGCCGCGAAGGTCGTTCCCTATCTCCACCAGAAGGCCGGACCGTTTCCCGAAGTTCACGCATTGGCGCAAGCCGACCCGGCGGCGGCCGGCGGCAAATACGGCAATCCGAACAAGCAGGCCAACTCGCCCTGGACCTTCGCGGTGCGGCTGGAGGGCAAGATCGTCGCCGCCAACACGCAGTCGCGCGCGGCGACCGTGGACGTCGATATCGACGGCGACGGCAAGGCCGACGCGCGGGTGCAGATCGGACCGGCGGTGCGCGGCACGGCTTTGCGCGACAGCCTCGACTTCATCCAGTTCAACGATTTCACCAACCAGATCGACTTCGCCCAGTTCGGCAAAGCGTTCAACACCTATGCCGACAAGACTGTGCTGTCCAAGCTGCCGCGCGACGCGCTCAAGGGCCGTAGTGCCAAGGTGCTCGGCGCCTACACGCTGGGCAGTGGCCAGGACCTGCCGCTGGTGACGCCGGCGGAGGTCGAGATCGGGCCGAAGCCATGAGCGCGGCCGCGGGACGCGACGTCATCCTGAAGCTGGAGGACGTCTCCAAGGTCTATGCCGGCACCGTCGCGGTCAAGCACGCCAATTTCGAGGTGCGCAAGGGCGCGGTCAACGTGCTGGTCGGCGAAAACGGCGCCGGCAAGTCGACGCTGATGAAGATCATCGCCGGCGTCGAGCAGCCTACGGCCGGCCGCATCCTGCTCGAAGGCGAAGAGGTCTCGTTCTCGTCGTCCGGCGATGCGGTTAACCGCGGCATCGGCATGGTGTTCCAGGAACTGAACCTGTTCGGCAATTTGACCGTCGCCGAGAACATTTTCGCCACCCGCGAGATCACCAACCGCTTCCGCAAGATCGACCGCAAGGACCAGGAGCGCCGCGCGGCGCAATTCCTCGAGCGGCTGGAGGCCGGCATCCGGCCGGACATGTTGGTCGAGGACCTGCGCATCGGCCAGCAGCAGCTGGTCGAGATCGCCAAGGCGGTTTCGCTCGACGCGCGCATCCTGATCATGGACGAACCGACCTCGGCGCTGAGTGCGGCGGAAGTCGAGATCCTGTTCAAGGTGATTGCCGACCTCAAGGCGCGCGGCGTGGCCATCGTCTACATCTCGCACCGGCTGGAGGAGCTGATCCGCATCGGCGACTACATCACCGTGCTGCGCGACGGCCGCATCACCGGCCAGGAGGAAATGAAGAACGTCGACACGCAGTGGATCGTTCGGCAGATGATCGGCTCCGATGCCAAGGATTTCGCCAAGGCCGACGGCCATGTTCCGGGCGAGGAGATATTCCGTGCCGAGGACATCTGCCTGCCGCGCGCGACTGGTGGGCTGGCGGTCGACCATGTCTCGCTGTCGCTGCGCGCCGGCGAGATCCTCGGCATCTACGGCCTGATGGGCGCCGGACGCAGCGAGTTGTTCGACTGCATCATGGGCCGCCACGGCCAGGCCACCGGCGCGATCTTCATCGCCGGCAAGGAGGTGCGTGAGCGCGACACGACGCGGCGCATCCGGCGCGGCCTAGCGCTGATCCCCGAGGATCGCCAGCGCGAAGGGCTGGTGTCGATCCTCTCCGTCGCCAGCAATCTGACGCTGGCCAGCCTGTCGCGTTTCGTGCGCCTGTTCCACATCCGCGGCACCGAGGAGAAGCAGGCGGTGACGCAAATGGTGCGGGAACTGACGATCAAGGTCGCCGACCCGGCGCAGGAAGTCTCGTCGCTGTCTGGCGGCAACCAGCAGAAGGTGGTGATCGGCAAGGCACTGCTCACCGGGCCGAAGGTGCTGTTGATGGACGAGCCCAGCCGCGGCATCGATGTCGGCGCCAAGGCCGACGTCTTCCGCACCATGCGCAGGCTGTCCCGCGACGGATTGGGGATTCTCTTTGCGACCTCCGATCTCGACGAGGTCATGGCGCTGTCCGACCGCATCGCGGTGATGAGCAATGGAAAACTGACCGGCATGTTCGATCGTGCCGAGGCGACGGAGGCAGCCCTCGTCGCGGCCTCGGCACTTGGCCACGGACCGGCCCCGCATACGGAGACAGATGCCCATGACTGACATTCCGGCCAAGGCGGCTGCCTCCTCCGCTTCCAGCGGCTCCGCGTTGCTGACGCTGATGAAGCTCAGAACCTTCATCGCGCTGATCGCCGTGCTCGTGTTCTTCTCGATCGCAGCGCCGAACTTCCTGTCGACCGCCAATCTGATCCTGATGTCGAAGCATGTGGCGCTCAACGCGTTCCTGGCCATGGGCATGACCTTCGTCATCATCACCGGCGGCATCGATTTGTCGGTCGGCTCGATCGTCGGTCTGTGCGGCATGGTGGCCGGCTATCTCGTGCTCAACGGCATCGACCTGCAGATCGGCTACACCGTCTATTTCAACGTCTTCGAGATCGCGCTGATCACGCTGGCGGTCGGCATCCTGATCGGCGCCGTCAACGGGTTGCTGATCACCAGGCTGAACGTCGCGCCGTTCATCGCCACGCTCGGCGTGCTCTATGTCGCGCGCGGCCTGGCGCTGCTGTCGTCGGATGGCCGCACCTTCCCCAACCTGGTCGGCAAGCCGGAGCTCGGCACGACCGGGTTCGGCTTCCTCGGCGCCGGCCGGTTGCTCGGCCTGCCGGTGGCGATCTGGATCCTGATCGTCGTTGCGCTGGCGGCGGCCTATCTCGCCAAATACACGCCGCTCGGCCGCCACATCTTCGCGGTCGGCGGCAACGAACGGGCGTCGCGAATCTCGGGCGTCCGTGTCAACATGGTGAAGATGTTCGTCTACATGTTCTCCGGTTTCTGCGCGGCGATCGTCGGCCTGATCATCTCGTCCGAGCTGATGGCCTCGCACCCCGCGACGGGCGAGAGCTTCGAGCTCAACGCCATCGCGGCGGCGGTGCTCGGCGGCACCTCGATGTCGGGCGGTCGCGGCACGATCGGCGGCACCATCGTCGGCGCCTTCGTCATCGGCATTCTTTCGGACGGGCTGGTGATGATGGGGGTGAGTTCGTTCTGGCAAATGGTGATCAAGGGCCTGGTCATCATCGTCGCCGTGGTCGTCGACCAGGCACAGCGCCGGCTGCAGAGCCGGGTCACGCTGATGCAGATGGCAAAGGCGGGTTGATCATGACGGAACTGCGGGGAGCACTGATCGGCTGCGGCTTCTTTGCCGTCAACCAGATGCATGCCTGGCGCGACATAGAAGGCGCCTCGATCGTCGCCATCTGCGACCGCGACCCGGAACGGCTGCGGATCGTCGGCGACCAGTTCGGTATCGCCCGGCGCTATACCGACGCCGCAGAACTCCTTGCCGGTGAACGTCTGGATTTCGTCGATATCGCCACCACCGCGCCGAGCCATCGAGCATTGGTCGAACTGGCGGCGCGACATCGGGTGCCGGCGATCTGCCAAAAACCGTTCGCGCCGACGCTTGCCGACGCCAAGGCGATGGTGAAGGCCTGCGTGGAAGCCGGCGTGCCTTTGATGGTGCATGAGAACTTCCGCTGGCAGTCACCGATCCAGGCGGTGCGCGGCGTGATCGACAGCGGCGAGATCGGCATACCCTTCTTCGGCCGCATCTCCTTCCGCTCCGCCTATGACGTGTTTTCCGGCCAGCCTTACCTGGCCACGGGAAAGCGTTTCATCATCGAGGATCTCGGCATCCACATCCTCGACATCGCCCGCTTCCTGCTGGGCGACGTCTCGACGATCACCGCGAGGACGGCTCGCATCAACCAGGCGATCGCCGGCGAGGACGTGGCGACCATGCTGATGGACCATGCCAGTGGCGCCACGTCGGTGGTCGATTGCAGCTATGCAACCAGGCTCGCTGTGGAGCCGTTTCCCGAAACGCTGATCGAGATCGACGGCAGCGACGGCACGATCCGGCTGGCCCAGGGCTACCGGCTCACCGTCACCGGCAAGAGCGGAACGGTGGTCAGCGACGTCTCGCCGCCCCTGCTCCCCTGGGCGTCGCGTCCCTGGCACAACATCCAGGAAAGCGTCGTCGCCATCCAGCAACACTGGGTCGACTGCCTGGCGAAGGGGACCGAGCCCGCAACTTCGGGGGCCGACAACCTCAAGACCTTCGCGCTGGTCGAGGCCGCCTATGGCGGGGCGGCGAGCCGCGAACCGGTACAGCTCGACGCCCTGCTGAAATGACCGCCGACGCCTTCCTCCTCTGTGGTACGCGTGCCGTCGAGGCCGCGCCGGTCAGGCTGAGCGCGGGTTTGCTCAGCGCCGACTTCGTCAACGGCAATCTGCGCACCATCCGCCATGGCGGCATCGAAGTGCTGCGCGCCATCGCCTATATCGTGCGTGACCGCGACTGGGGCACCTACGAGCCTGAACTGACCGACCTGGTCATCGACCAGATCGCTGACGCCTTCTCGGTCAGCTATTCGGCAAGCTGCGCGGGGCCGGACGCAAGCCAGCTCGGCTTCCGCGCCACCATCAAAGGCACTGCCAGCGGCGAACTGGTCTTCGATGTCAGCGCCCTTCCCGAAGCCGACTTCGAAACCAATCGCTGCGGCTTCTGCATCCTGCATCCGATCGCCGGCCTCGCTGGAAGCCCGGTGACGGTCGAACACACCGATGGCAGCGTGGTGGCGACCAAGCTTCCGCTGCTGATCGACCCCTGGCAGCCTTTCAAGGATTTGCGCGCGATCACCCACGGGGTGCGGCCCGGCATCAGCGCCGAATGCCGGATGGAGGGCGACACGTTCGAAATGGAGGATCAGCGCAACTGGTCCGACGCCTCCTACAAGACCTATGTGCGGCCGCTGGCATTGCCGTGGCCATATGTGCTGCCGGCCGGCGAGCCCAATCGCCAAACGATCAGCCTGCGCATCACGGACGAAGGCAAAGCGCTGGCTGCCGCCGTGGCCGGCGAGCCGGTTCGCATTGAACTCGGCGAGCCTGGTCCGGCACTGCCCGATGTCGGCGTGATCATCTATGCGGACGATGTCGAGACGGCGCTGGCGAACCTGCCGCTGCTTTCGACGCTTGGCCCGCAACAGCTGCTGTTTCACTACGATCCGACGCGCGGCCACGGGCTCGACGCCTTGCGCGCCTTTGCCCGGCTCGCGGCAGCCTACCCGGCGCGGACGACGCTCGAATGCATCGTTACCAGCGCGGGCAACCTCGACGCTGAACTTTCAGCCGTCGCCGGCATGGTGCGCCAGGCAGGGCTGAAACTCTCGGCCATCGCCGTCTCGCCTTCGGTCGACCGGCAGTCGACGCCGCCGGGCAGTGCGTGGCCTGAATGCCCGCCACTCGAAGACGTCTACGCCGCCGCGCGGCGCGCCTTCCCCGACATTCGCCTCGGCGACGGCATGTTCAGCTACTTCACCGAGCTCAACCGCAAGCGCGTGCCGGCGGACCTGCTCGACTTCATTACCCATTGCACCTGCCCGATCGTGCACGCCGCCGACGATCTCAGCGTCATGCAGTCGCTGGAGGCGTTGCCGTTGATCACCCAGTCGACACGCGCGATCTTCGGGACAAAACCCTACCGCATCGGCCCGTCGACGGTTGCCATGCGCCAGAATCCCTATGGCGGCGCCACCAAGCCCAATCCGCCCGGCCATCGCATTGCCATGGCCGACCGCGATCCCCGCCATGCCGGCCTGTTCGCAGCCGCATGGACGATCGGCTATGCCGCGCGCGTCGCACCGGCCGGGCTGGAGATGCTGACCCTCTCCGGCTTCACAAGCCCCTTCGGCGTGCTCGCGACATCCGGGGAACCCGCCGCGGAAGGATCACCCCGGCCGATCTTCCAGGCCATCAAGGGGCTTTGCGAAATGGCCGGCCTCGCACATGTCGCGGCAAAAACCAGCGATGAGACCAAGGTGCTCGCGCTCGCCGGGCGCCCCGCCTCGGGCAAGACAGTCATGTGGCTGGCAAACCTGACGGCGAACGACGTGCTGGTCGACCTCTCAGCGCTTGGCCAAGGCCATCTTGTGATGACGCCTTATGCGATCGTCCGGGTCGGCTGAATCACTTTTCGGAGTTCATCACATAGAGGGCGCGCGAACGTTCGAGATGCTTGATCATTGCCTTCTCGGCGCCGTCGGCATCCTTCTTCTCGATGCGGCCGATGATCTCTTCGTGCTCGGTCAGCGTGAACTGTTCCTTGCCGGTCCAGATCAGCATTTCGGTGTGATATTCCTTCAGCCAGCCGAGCATGGCCTCGCTGACGGCGACATAGATCGGGTTGCCGGAGATCGCCGCGATCTGGGTATGGAATTTCATGTCGGCCGAGATGAAGGCTTCCGAGTCGCCGCGAAAGCCGCGCTGTTCGGCAACCGTGGCCCTGAGCCGCTGCACGTCTTCGGCGGTGGCCTTCTCGGCGGCTTCCCGGACCATCCCGCGCTCGAAGAAGATGCGCGCGGTCTTCAGGTGCTCCAGCGTGTCCTTCGATGACGACAGGATGATCTTGGCCGCCCCGTCGACCTGCTTGATGATCGACTTGGCGGTCAGCTGCAGCACCTTGGCGCGTTCGCCATGGGAGATGGCGACGAGGCCCATATTGCTCAGCGCCTGCATCGCCTCGCGGATCGCCGGCCGGCCGACCTCGAAACGCTCCATCAATTCGCGCTCCGAGGGCATGTCGTCGCCCGGCATCAATTCGCCGCTGGTGATCAGGCGCTTCAGCCGCAAGAAGACCTCGTCGGAAAGCTTGCGCCGCACAATCGGTTCCGAACGGTTCATCGTCGCGAATCACTCCCTTGACCCGGCCCTATCTAACACTGCCGCCACAAATCCCGGAAATTGACGTCGGTCGACCCGCCCAAAACTTCCAGCCGGATATGTCTTGCAATACTTATGTACTCATTATACCAGATTTCGAGCATCGGTGAATCTTTTTCGAACGCCTGGGCTTGAGACAGCGGACCATGATCACCCTCACCTATCGTATCGAAACGTCTGAAAGCATCGAGGCGCTGGCGGCCAAGATCGCCAGCGACCAGTCGACTGGAACCTTCGTGGCATTGCCCGGCGAGACCGAGGAACTGAAGGCCAGGGTGGCGGCGCGCGTGCTGGCGATACGGCATCTGCCCGACGCAACGCAGCCCTCCATTCCGGAAGCCGGCGACGGACCGTTCAAGCGCGCCGATGTCGACATCGCCTTTCCCTTCGATGCCATCGGCACCGATCTTGCGGCGCTGATGACCATTGCCATCGGCGGCACGTATTCGATCAAGGGCCTGTCCGGCATTCGCGTCGTCGACATGAAGCTGCCGGAAGAATATCGCGACGCCCACCCTGGTCCACAGTTCGGCATTGCCGGCAGCCGGAGGCTGACCGGCGTCGAGGGTCGCCCGATCATCGGCACCATCGTCAAGCCTGCGCTGGGACTTCGGCCGCACGAGACGGCGGCGATGGTGGCAGAACTGATCGCCGCCCGCGTCGATTTCATCAAGGATGACGAGAAGCTGATGAGCCCGGCCTATTCGCCCTTGGCGGAACGGGTGAAGGCGATCATGCCGCTCATCCTCGACCACGAGCAGAAGACCGGCAAGAAGGTCATGTATGCTTTCGGCATCTCGCATGCCGACCCGGACGAGATGATGCGCAACCACGATCTGGTGGCGAAGGCCGGCGGCAATTGCGCGGTGGTCAACATCAACTCCATCGGCTTCGGCGGCATGGCCTTCTTAAGAAAGCGCTCCAGCCTGGTGCTGCACGCCCATCGCAATGGCTGGGACATTCTCACCCGCCACCCCGGCCTCGGCATGGATTTCAAGGTCTGGCAGCAGTTCTGGCGGCTGCTCGGCGTCGATCAGTTCCAGATCAACGGCATCGCCTCGAAATACTGGGAGCCGGATGAATCCTTCGTCCGCTCCTTCAAGGCGGTGACGACGCCGATCTTTTCACCTGATGATTGCGCGCTGCCGGTCGCCGGCTCCGGCCAGTGGGGCGGGCAGGCACCCGAGACTTACGCACGAACCGGCCGGACGGTCGATCTTCTCTACCTCTGCGGCGGCGGCATCGTCAGCCATCCGGACGGGGCGGGCGCCGGCGTGCGCGCCGTGCAGCAAGCCTGGCAAGCGGCGGTCGACGGCATTCCGCTGGCGGACTTCGCCCTGAAGCATCCTGAACTGGCACGGTCGATCGAAAAATTTGGCGATGGCAAGGCAGCCTGACCCCATGCAAAACCCGCTGCTCAGCTACTATGGCGACGACCTCACCGGCTCGACCGATGTCATGGAGGCGCTCGAACTCGGCGGCGTGCCGACGGTGCTGTTCATGAGGCTGCCGGACGAGGCGCAGCTTGAACGGTTCAGCCATTGCCGGGCGATCGGCCTGGCTGGTACCAGCCGCAGCGAGACGCCACAGTGGATGGACACGCATCTCACCGACGCCTTCGCCTGGCTGAAGACGCTGAATGCCGAAATCTGTCACTACAAGGTCTGCTCGACATTCGATTCCAGCCCGACGACCGGCAGCATCGGCCGGGCGATCGAGATCGGCCGCTCGGTCTTCGCACAGGACAGCGTGCCGCTGCTGGTCGGCGCGCCGCAGCTCAAGCGCTACACCGCCTTCGGCCACCTGTTCGCGGCCTATCGCGACCAGTATTTCCGCATCGACCGCCATCCGGTGATGAGCCGCCACCCGACGACGCCGATGGATGAATCCGACCTGCTGATCCATCTGTCGCGGCAGACCGGGCTCTCCTCGGGATTGCTTGACCTGGCGACGCTGCAGTCCACCTCGCGGTCGCAAGCCTTCGATCACCTCGTGGAGAATGGCGCGGCCATCGTGCTTGTCGACGTCGACAGCCGCGAGACCCAGGCACTTGCCGGCAAGGAGATCTGGCGCGTCCGCAAGCCGGGCGGCTCCTTTGTCGTCGGCTCGTCCGGCATCGAGTATGCATTGCTGGCCGAGTGGGCGTCGAATGACATCATCAGCGCTGGATCAGGGTTCACGCCGCCGGGCGCCGCCGAGCGGATCGCCGTCGTGTCGGGCAGTTGCTCGCCGACCACCGAACGACAGATCCGGCATGCCCTGGACGACGGTTTCGACGGCATCGAGATCGATCCCGTCGAACTGGTTTCGGAGGCTTCGGAGCAAGCAATCGCGCGTGCGGCGGCAAGCGGCCGCGCCAGCCTGCAAGCCGGGCGCAGTGTCATCCTCTACACCGCGCTTGGCCCCACCGCCGACAGGGGGGCTGAAATCGACCGCCAGGAAGGCGCCCGCCACAAGCTTGGCCGCGGCCTTGGTGCGCTGCTGCGCCAATTGACTGAGGAGCAGAGCTTGCGGCGCGTGGTCATTGCCGGCGGTGACACGTCAAGCCATGCGCTGGGACAAATGGGCGTCGACGCGCTGACTGTCAGGATGCCTCTGCCCGCCTCGCCTGGTTCCCCGCTTTGCGTTGCTTATTCGCACGTCAAAGCGATCGACGGGCTGGAGGTTGCGTTGAAGGGCGGGCAGGTAGGAACCGACCGCTATTTCTCGTCCATCCGTGACGGCCTTCGCAGTTGACAGTGGCGTTGGGCTGGTAAACTGCGAAACTTGAGAGAAAACATGCACCAGTCCATGTGCTTCAACTTGCGCCGAAGCACCGAGCGAAAACATGTCTGCTTGAAAGCGGACCAGCACCCCTCCTGACCAGGCCTTCGGGGTAGGTTGAGCGATGACCCCTTTCGGGAAGGCTGCGAATCGCCAGGAATGGCGGACATGAGGCGCATGGCGGTCCGGCAGCATAGGGGCCGTGTATGGACGGCTCTCCGTCGGCAAGGGGTTCTTTGGGCTTTTGCAGTTGCTGGTTGGTGCGGCCATGTATCCGACGATAGGTGCGGCCTGTCATGTGCCGCTGGCCATAATGCCGTTCGCGCGTGTCAGGTCCCGATCGGAAGCTCGCACTCGAAGTGCACGGCCCCAGTGGGTTTTCCCGATCCGGCGGTATCAACCGGCTTTGTGCATTAGCTCCTGTCCGCCCTTCCCAACCTCGTCGGCGATCGTTCGCCTGGTCTCGTTTTTACGCGACGACCGGCTCCCTGTAGCGCTCGCCGTTCGTCATCGGTGCCCAAACCATTCGGGCGGTCTTGCCTGCCAGCGCAACCGCCGCAACCTTCCACCGCATCAGGAGCGGATTGCCTGCTCTCGAGCATCCAGTCGGCGCCATTCAGCTCACCGCCAAGTCAAGACGTTCTGATACGGTGCTAGAAATGACCTGACGGTCCAAAGCGGATCCAGTGGAGGCAGAGCGCGAATTGTATGTAGTTGCCCATCCGATCGCCTCCGCGAAGCTCCCACAAGCAGCGAAAAGCTAACTGCGTCTGGATGGAATTGGCGCACATAAGCTTCGGGGCGCTCCCGCGTTTGGCCCCTCTGGTGAAAGCATGACTGCCCAGTTTGCCTCTACGCAAGACGGTGCGCTGCACAGGGCCCGGTTACTTTCCGCTCATCGATAAACCCAGGCGCTGGAACAGCCGGGCCCAGGCGATCTTGCCGACGCTGAAATTCTCCAGCCGGAAGAACTCGTTGGGCGCGTGGTAGTCCTCGTCGGAGGTCGAGAACGAGAAGAAGATCGTACCGACGCCGAGATGCTCCTTGAAAACGCTGCCGATCGGGATCGTCGCACCCATGGCAACCCGCAGCGCTTTCGCGCCCATCATCTCGCCGAGCAGCGTCTCGGCGATTGCCAAGGCCGGCAGATCGGGATCGATCGAGAACGCCTTGGTACCGGGGCCGTGGCGTTTGACGTCAAGCGAACAGCCAGTCGGCAATTGTGCTTCGAGGTGGTGCCGGATCGCCTCGGCCACCTTGCCGGGCTGCTGCCCGGCGACGAGGCGGCACGTAATCTTGACACCCGCCGACGAAGGAATGACCGTCTTGGTCCCCGGTCCCGAATAGCCGCCGAATATGCCGTTGAATTCAAGCGTTGGCACCAGCCACTGACGCACCAGAAGATCGTGGCCGCTGGGCAGTGGATCGGGCGCCGGAGCGCCGATCCCAGCGAAATAGGCAGCGGTGTCGAAGGCGGCAGCGTCGATCGCGTCGAGAATGGCGGGGTCAGGCTGTGTGACGCCGTCCGTGAAGCCCGGCACGGCGACGACGCCGTCCCTGTCGTGCAGGCTGGCCAGCATGGCGGCGAGCGCTCGAATGGGATTGGGCGCACTGCCGCCGTGGCGGCCAGAGTGAAGGTCCTTCGCCGCGCCCCTCACCACCACGTCCAGCGCGACCATACCGCGGCTGGCCACCGTCATCGACGGCCGGTCGGCGCGCCACATGGCGCCGTCGGCGGAGACAACAAGGTCGCAGGCGAGGCGCTGGCGCATTTTCTCGACCAGCGGCGAAAAATGCGGGCTGCCGGATTCCTCCTCGCCTTCGACCAGCATCTTGATGTTGAGCGGCAAGCGCCCAGCGGTCTTCAGGAATGCCTCGACGACCAGAATCGGGATCAGCATCGGGCCCTTGTCGTCCGAGACGCCTCGCCCATAGAGGCGGTTGTCGCGCACAGTCGGCTCGAAGGGCGGCGTCGTCCATTTCTCGACCGGATCCGGCGGCTGCACATCGTAGTGACCGTAGACGAGGATGGTCGGCGCGGCGGCGTCGCCGATAATTTCACCGAACACGGCTGGATGGCCATCTGTCTCGACGATCTCGACGGTTGGGAACCCGGCCCGCGTCAGCCGTTCGGCGACGAAGTTTGCCGCCGAACGGATGCCGTCGCGATAGGCCGGATCGGTGCTGACGCTCGGGATGCGGCAGAACGCCTTCAGGTCTTCCAAGGCTTCGTCGGCGTGGGCGACGAGATAAGCTTCGACGGCGCTCACTTGCCGCCGTCCACGCTGATCACCTGACCGCTGACCCAGCCGGCGAAATCGGAGGCGAAGAACATCACCATCGCGGCGATGTCGTCGGGTGAGCCAAGCCGCTTCATCGCGATGTTCTGGAGGAGCTTTTGCTGGCCCTCCTCGCCCATCGCTTCCCATTGCCGCTCGGTGGTCGGGTTGGAACGCACGAAACCCGGCGCGACGTTGTTGACGGTGATGTTCCACGGTCCGAGTTCATGCGCGAGCTGGCGTGTCAGGCCGATCTGGCCAGCCTTGGCGCTGGCATAGGCCTGTATGCCGGTGAGGCTGATGCCGAGTCCGGCGCCGCTGGAAATGTTGATGACGCGTCCATAGCGGCACTTCTTCATGCCGGGCGCCACGGCCTGCGTCATGAAGAAGGCGCCCGAGAGATTGACGTCGAAAATCGTCTGCCAGTCGGCCGGCGAGATTTCCTCCAGCGGCCGCCCGACCTGACCGAGCACGCCGCCGGCGTTGTTGACGAGGATGTCGACCGCGCCCGCATCGGCTTCAATCGCGCCGACGACCGACTGTACGGCATCGCGGTTGCCGACATCAACGACATGCGAACGGCAATTTGCGCCACAGAGCGCGCGTGTCTCGGCCAGGCCGGCTTCGTTGACGTCCAGGATATGGACAGCAGCATTGCGTTCGGCGAAGCCTTTCGCGATGGCGCGGCCAAAACCATGCGCCGCCCCGGTGACGATAACGGTTCGCTTGTCGAAGCTTATGTTCATCGGGCGCTTGCCGGAGTGCTCGGCATGGCTTCGGCCAGTTCATCGAGATTGCTCAGAACGAGCTGCCGCTTACCGTCCTCGATCTCGTGGATCATCTCGACGGTGCGCGCCGTCAGCGGCGTCGCGATACCGAGTTTTCGCCCGATCTCGACGATCGGGAAAATCTGCGCGTCGACCTCGGTCTTGCGCTTGCGAATGGCGAGATCGCGCCAGATGCCGGTGTGGGACTTCGCCGAACGGCGATTGTGCACGACCATCTCGTCGAAGGAACGGTCGGTGGCGGCGGTGGGCGAACCCGGGGCGAAGGCACTCGGATCGAAGCCGTCGAACGCCTCTGCCCTGACGCCATTCGCCTTGGCGACGGCGCCGACTTCCAGCCCCACCGCCGCGAGCACCGGGCGGTAGCGGCGATCGGCGAACACGTCGGCGATGGCATCGTCGGTCAGTGCTGTGGCAAACAGCAACGCGCCGTAGATCATCTTGCCCCAGAGAAAACCCCAGATGTTGTCGGTGAGCACCGCCTTCGGCTCGAAATCCTGCATCAGCCGGTGCAGTTCCTCGATGCGCGCAGTTCGCTTGCCATCGAGTTCTCCGATGACCACGGCGCCATGGCCGCTGTAATGGACGACGCCCGGCTCCAGATAATCGGCGCCGAAATTGACGAAGCAGCCGACTGTGCGCTCCTTGCCGACGATCTCGGCGATGGTGATCTCGTTGAGCCCGTTCTGCGCCGAGACGACGCAGCCGTGGTCGGCCAGATGCGGCAGCAGCGCCGTTGCGGCGGCGCGCGTATGATGCGCCTTGACGCACAGGAAAATCCGCTCGAAACGGCCGGCAAGCGCGGTCGCCAGGAACGCCGGCGCCTTCACCGTATCCTGAAGAATCGGCCCGACGATTCTCAGCCCCTCGGCGTTGATCGCCTTGACGTGGCTGACATCACTGTCGACGAAGGTGACTGCATGGCCAGCGCGGATGAACGCCGCGCCGAGCGTGCCGCCGATCGCTCCGGCACCCCAAATCAGGATCGGTCCGGTCATGCCCCCAGCCATGCCTGCATTCATGACCATGGACCTTCGAGCAGATCGCGCGTTTCCTTGACCGCGATGTCCCAGATCGCCAGCATGTCCTCGTCCGGACGCTCGTAATAACCGCCGAAATTGCCGTCGCCGAGATAGTCGCGAACCGCCTTGGGCGACATCAGCCGCATGCGGGCAAGATCGATCATCGGCTTCTGCTGCGTCGGCAGTTTCACGCCCGCAAGCCGGGTCCAGGGGAAATTCTCCATCCAGGAGGCGTGCGAGGCGACCGGATCGATCTCCAGCACCTTGCCCATCGTTGCGGCGGCGGCCCACCAATTGTGGAATTTTATCGCGGTATCCGGATTGTCGGCCATCCACTCGATCGCCAGGGAGCTCGCCGGCTGGTTGCCGCCATGGCCGTTGACGATCAGGATGCGCCGAAACCCTTGCGCGCGCATGCCGTCGAGGATGTCCCTCACGAGGCGGATATAGGTTTCGGTGCGCAGGCTGATCGAACCGGGATAGGCCATGAAATAGGGCGTCAGACCATAGGCCACGACCGGAAACACCGGAATGCCGAGCGGTTCGGCCGCTTCCGCGGCGACCCGCTCGGACAGGATGGAGTCGACCGACAGCGACAGCTGCGCATGCTGTTCGGTGCTGCCCAGGGGAAGGATCGCGCGGTCGTCCTTGCGCAGGTACTGTTCAACCTGCGGCCAGTTGCATTCGGAAATCCTCACGACGCCTTCCTCTCCTGGTCTGTTGTGTTGTCGCCGGCCGCTTTGACCAGCGGCACCAGCACCCGCTCGATCTCGGCCGTGTCAGGAGCGTGCCTGTATTCGAACGCCGCGACGCCCGCTTGAAGCCTTGCCAAAACGTCCTCGGCGCCGCTGGCAAACACCACGACGTCGGACGCGCCAAGCAGTTCCTCAAGATCCGGCGTCTCGAGCGTAGCGCCGGTCAGGTGCTCGACATGAGGGGCGAAGCGCTGGACGCCGGCCTTCATGATCGGCAGGAAATCCGGAAACCGGGAGATGACGGCGACGCGCGCCAGCGAATCCAGCGCGGCCAGCGCCTTGCGCGTTTCTTCCGAAGGGATGAAGCTGATCGACACCACCTTGGTGTTGGTGACCAGCGACATCACCTCGCGCTGCCGGTTGACGAAAGTGACGGCGAGATCGGCCGAATTGGCGCGGGCACGGGCGGCGGGATCTCGTTCGATGGCCGAGATCGTCAGCGGCTCGACGGTCACGCTGTTTCCCAGGCGCGCGGCGATGAAGCGCGAATAGCTGGCGGTGGCGTCCGTGAACAGTCCGATCATGACGATCCTGGTGCGGGCACCTATGCTGTCTCGATAGAAGGCGCGCGCGCTGACCAGCGAAACGAGTTCGGCCGGCCTGATCCCCGCGGCAATCCCGGCATCGATCAGCGCGTCGATCCGCCTGTGCAACTCCATCGCCTCCGGACGGGCGGCAAGCCGCGCGCGCCCGCTGCCGGTGACGAAGGAGCCGGACCCAGGACGCGTCTCAATCATGCCTGAAGCCTTGAGGTCGCCATAGACCTGGCTGACCGTCATCGGAGCCACGCCGACGCGCTCGGCCAGTTCCCTGACCGACGGCAGCAACTCTCCCGGCACCAATTCGCCACAGGCGATGCCGTATTCGATCAGCCCCTGCAACTGCGTGCGCAGCGGCACAGGCAGATCGCGGTCAACCGAGAACTCCATTCAGGTTAGTCCAATCAACTGTATCATCCACCTATAACGCTTAGTCCGGTCGATCTAGGGTGACAAGCACGTTCTTGCGCCTGGGCAGGACTTTTCGTGGGACAATTCCGTTGACAGGATAGGCCACGCGTGAAAACGTTATGGCCAACAAGAACACTTGAAAATTCCTCTGGAGATACGGGAGCCGTCATGAACATGCTCGTTAAGGCTGCGTTGAGCGCGGCACTTCTCGTTGGTACCAGCTACGGCGCGCTTGCGGTCGAACGCGGCGGTACGCTGAAATACGGTCGCTATGCCGACAGTCTCTTTCTCGATCCGGTGCTCAACGATGCCAATGTCGACATCTGGGTCCTGTCCAATCTCTACGACACGCTGATCCTGCCCACGGACGACGGCAAGGGCCTGAAGCCGGGCCTGGCGACTGACTGGAAGGTCTCCGACGATGGGCTCACGGTCACGCTGACACTGCGCGATGGTATCAAGTTCTCCGATGGCTCGCCGATCACCCCGGCCGACGTGCAGTGGTCGCTGAAGCGTGCCGCCGATCCGAAGAAAGGCATCTGGGGCTTCCTGGTCGGCTCGATCCAGGACGTTAGCACCGAAGGCGATCACACCGTCATCATCAAGCTCAAGAACACCGATCCGGCGATCCTTGCGGCGCTCACCGTGTTCAACACCGCGATCCTGCCGATGAAAGCATTCGAGGCCTCGGAAGGGACGACCGACGAAGAAAAGGCGAAGAGCTTCTCGGCGCATCCGATCAGTTCCGGTCCGTTCGTCCTGCAGTCCTGGGACCACGGCCAGTCGATGAAGCTGACCCGCAACGAGAACTACTGGGCGAAGGGCGAGGACGGCAAGCCGCTGCCCTACCTCGACGGCATCGATTTCGAGGTGATCCCCGACGATGCCACGCGCATCCTGAAATTGCAGTCGGGCGAGATCGATGGCGCCGAATTCATCCCCTATGCGCGCGTCGACGAATTGAAACACGCCGACGGCATCGACATGAAACTCTACCCGTCGACCCGCGTCCAATACATCACCATGAACGTGCGCCCGAAGATCGGCGACAAGGACAATCCGCTGTCGAACGAAAAAGTGCGCCAGGCGATGAACTACGCGACCAACAAGGAGGCGATCATCCAGGTGGTGACCCATGGCGTGGGGTCGCAGATGACCTCGTTCATGTCCTCGGCGACGCCGCTGCACAAGGGTGACAAGCCGCTCTATCCCTACGATCTCGACAAGGCCAAGCAGCTGATGAAGGACGCCGGCTTCGAGAACGGCTTCCAAACCAGCCTGCTCGTGCTCGCTGGCAATCAGGACGAAATCGGCATCGCCACGGCGCTGCAGCAGATGTGGGGCCAGATTGGCATCAAGCTCGACCTGCAGCAGGTCGACAATCCGAGCCGCACGCAGCAATACCGCGACGGCACGTTCACGATGCGCGAGGCGGCGTGGACCGACGACATTGCCGATCCGAACGAAATCGCTTCGTACTTCGTCTATTCGCCGACCATCGGCGCGCTGCACAGCGGCTGGAAGAGCGACGAGGCCGACAAGCTTTTCGAAGCCTCGCAAAAAGAGATCGACGCCGCCAAGCGTGCCGATCAGTATGCCAAGATGCAGGACATCTACAACAGCAGCGGACCGATCGTCCCGCTCTACGAAACGCCCTATCCGGTCGCGTTGAGCAAGAAGGTACAAGGCTTCGTGCAGATCCCGCTCGGCAACAATATCTTTGGCGCCGCGTGGCTGCAGAAGTAGGCTGATCGCCTGAGGCGGCGAGCGTCCGTCGTTCGCCGCCATCTTGCTCCAATTCAACAAGGTCTGGATCACCTCTTGCCGCTGTTGGGCTTCATTTTCCGACGAGTTCTGCAGACCATTCCGACCATCGCTTTCATTCTGGTGGTCACCTTCATCCTCGTTCGGCTTTTGCCGGGCGATCCGGCGAGCGCCATGCTCGGCGACCGCGCCATCGACGCCGACGTCCAGCGCATCAATGCCAAGCTTGGGCTCGACCAGCCCATCCCCATGCAGTTCCTCTACTTCACCAAGGCGGTCTTTACCGGCGATCTCGGCAACTCGATCGGCCTGAAGCTGCCGGTGATCGAACTGATCGCGCACCGTCTCCCCGTCACATTGATGCTTACCGGAATGGCCGCCCTGATCGCGCTGCTGATGGCGGTGCCGCTGTCCTTCGTCGCGGCGCTCAACCGTGGCGGCGCGCCGGACACCATCATTCGAGGCACCTTCCAGATTGGCCTGTCGATGCCGGTCTTCTATGTCGGACTGGTGCTGCTGACCGTGTTTGCCGCGAAATTGCGCTGGTTTCCGGTCGGCGGCTACGGCGAGAACTTCCTCGACGATCTCTACCATCTCTTCCTTCCCGCCATGACGCTGGCGCTCAGCCTTTCCGCCGTGCTCATGCGCAATCTGCGCGCCGCCATCATCGGCGTGGTTGGCGCCGACTATGTCGACTTTGCCCGCGCCAAGGGCCTTCGCGCGAGGGTGATCATGACGCGCCATGTGCTGCGCAATGCGCTGATTTCGACGGTCACGCTGTTCGGCCTGTCGATCGGCACGCTGCTCGGCGGCGCGGTCATCACCGAAACGGTGTTCGCCATTCCCGGCGCCGGGCGGCTGATGATCGAGGCCATTTACGGCCGCGACTATCCCGTTATCCAGGGGTTGACGATCGCGCTGGCGCTGCTCGTGTCATTCACCTTTCTCCTGACCGACATCGTCCAGGCATGGCTCGATCCACGGGTGGCGCGATGAGCACCGGCACCGTCCAGATCGCGCTGCCAGCGAAACGGCGCCGGGCATTGCCGGGCACACTTGTCGGCGCGATCATCGTGCTCGGCGCGAGCCTTGCCATGGCATTCTTTCCGGGTCTCTTCGCGCCCTACGATCCGACCGCCTTCGACTACAACGCCATCATGCAGGCGCCGAGCGCGGCGCACCCATTCGGCACCGACAATTTCGGCCGCGACATGCTGTCCCGCGTCATCCACGCCTATCGCATCGATATGCAGATCGCGGTATTCGCAACCACCGCGCCCTTTGTCTTCGGCACCATTGTCGGTGCCCTGGTCGGCTATGTCGGCGGCTGGGCGGAAGCCCTGTTTGGCCGTGTGGTCGATGCGGTCATCACCTTTCCGTTCCTGGTGCTGGTCATCGCCATCGTCTCGGTGCTCGGTCCCGGTCTGGGAAACATGTACATCGCCGTCGGCGTCATCGGCTGGGTGTTCTATGCCCGGCTGGTCGCGGCGGAGATCAAGATCCAGCGCCGGCTCGATTATGCCGACGCGGCGCGGGGCATGGGGTACGGCCACACGCGCATCATATTCCGCCATCTCCTGCCCAATGCGATAACGCCGGCCGTCGTCTACTGGATGACCGACATGGCGCTCGCCATCCTGCTCGGCTCCAGCCTCGGCTATCTCGGCCTTGGCGCGCAGCCGCCGGCCGCTGAGTGGGGCGTGCTGATCGCCGACGGCAAGAATTTCATGACCACCGCATGGTGGGTGTCCGTATTCCCCGGCATCGCCATCGTCATCACCGGCCTCGGCTTCAGCCTCGCCGGTGACGCGCTGGCGGATCTTCTGAGGGTCAACCGATGACGGTGCCAATGCCTGGCGGCGGTCTCAAGGTGCGCGGCCTCACCACCACTTTCGTCACACCGAGAGGCCGGGCCACCGTCGTCGACGGCATCAGTCTCGATGTCGCGCCAGGCGAGATCGTTGGCCTGGTCGGCGAGTCCGGATCGGGCAAGAGCATCACATTGCGCTCGATCGTGCGGCTGGTGCGCGAACCGGGCAAGGTGAGCGGTCAGGTCGAATGGCAGGGCCGTGACCTGATGGCGATGAGCGAGGCGGACCTGCGCAAGGTGCGCGGGGCCGAGATCGCGATGATTTTTCAGGAGCCGATGACGGCGCTCAACCCGGTTCTGCCGGTCCGCCTGCAGATCGAGGAAAATCTAAGCGCCCACACAACGCTCGACCGCCGCGCCCGCCGTCAACGCGCGTTGGAACTGATGAACATCGTCGGCATTCCAGCCGCCGAGCGGCGTCTCGACGAATACCCGCACCAGTTTTCCGGGGGCATGCGCCAGCGGGTGATGATCGCGATCGCGCTGGCCAGTTCGCCGAAATTGCTGCTCGCCGACGAGCCGACAACGGCGCTCGACGTGACCATCCAGGACCAAATCCTGAAGCTTATCCTCGACCTGCGCGACCGCTTCGGCATGAGCGTGCTGTTCGTCACTCACGATCTCGGCGTCGTCGCGGCGACCTGCGACCGCATGGCGGTGATGTATGCCGGGCGTATCGTCGAGACCGGCACGGTGGCGCAGGTGTTCGCCGAGCCGCACCATCCCTATACGCGTGGACTGCTTGGTTCCGTGCCGCGCATCGGCGCCGAGCGCAGCATGCTTTTATCGATCGAGGGCGCGCCGCCGGGTCTGATCGATCTGCCGGAGGGCTGCGCCTTTCACCCACGTTGTGCCTTTGCCACAGATCGCTGCCGTGCCGAGCGGCCGCCGCTCGAACGCTTCGCCGCCGGCAGAGAGGTCGCCTGCTTCCACCATCGAACAGTGGCCGCGATGGCGGAGGCGGCCTAATGCGGGAAATGCCGCTGATCTCCGTCGAAGGCGTCTCCAAGCGGTTTCGCTTTCCCCGGACCGCGTCCGACATACTTACCGGCAGACCGCCTGCCGCTGTCCATGCGTTGAACAACGTCGATCTGGAAGTGTATCGCGGCGAGACGCTCGGCATCGTTGGTGAATCCGGCTGCGGAAAATCCACGCTGGCGCGTTGTCTCGTGCGGCTGTTGGAGCCGGACGAAGGGCTGGTGCGTTTCGACGGCAAGGACATCAGTTTGCTGCGCCCGGGGGAACGGCGCGCCTTCAACCGCCGCGTCCAGATGATCTTTCAGGATCCCTACAGTTCGCTCAATCCGCGCATGTCGGTGCGACAGGTTCTGTCCGAAGCGTTGAGCGTGCATGCGATGCGGCCGAAGGCCGATATCCCGACGCGCATCACCGAGCTGCTGGGCCTTGTCCGGCTCCCGGCGGACGCCGCCGACCGCTATCCGCACGAGTTCTCCGGCGGGCAGCGCCAGCGCATCGGCATCGCGCGCGCTCTTGCCGTCGAGCCGGATGTGCTGGTCGCCGACGAACTGGTCTCCGCGCTCGATGTCTCGGTGCAGGCACAGGTCATCAACCTTCTGCTGGATCTCCAGGAACGGCTGAAGCTTACCGTCGTCTTCGTCGCGCATGACCTCAGGCTGGTGCGCCACATCTCGCACCGTGTCGCGGTGATGTATCTCGGCAAAGTGGTCGAGATCAGCCCAACGGAAGCGCTGTTTGCAGCACCTCGCCACCCTTATTCGAAAGCGCTGCTCGATGCTGCGCCCGAACTCGACCCGTCGCGGCGAACGCGCGTTGCGGCGGCACGCGGCGAACTCCCCAATCCACTTGATCTGCCCGCCGGCTGCCTATTCAACACGCGGTGTCCGTTCGCGTTCGAGCGTTGCTTTGCCGAGCGCCCTGCCCTCTCCGCCCGTGGACCCGCCCATTTCGCTGCCTGTCATCTGCCCGATTTCGGCAATCCGGCGCCCGAAACAATCGCCGCACAATGACCCTGCGGAAGAACCGAAATTTCCGACTCGACAGCTATGAGACGCCGATGAGCTATGCCGCATTCGAAGCCGAGGTCGCCAAGGTCAACGACATCTTGTGCGCGGTGAACGTGCTTGTCTGGGATTCGCGTACCATGATGCCCCCGGCCGCGGCCGAGGCGCGCGGCAAGCAATTGGGCACGCTGGTGGCAGTCGCACGCGAAATCGCTACCGGCGACAGCATGCGGAAGTCCCTCGACGCTGCGCGCATGGAACTCGCGGGAATGCCCGGTGAGCACCTTCGAAGGCGGGCGCTCGATGACGCGGCAAGTGCGATCGCCACACTCGGCCGCATTCCGGCCCGGCTGGTGCAGGAATCAGCAGAGCGGCGGACCGAGGGCCAGGCGATATGGATCAAGGCGCGTGCCGAGAACGATTTCGCCGCCTTCGTACCGGTGCTCGAGCGAACCGTCGCGCTGCAGCGCGAGATCGGCGAGCATATCGGCTATGCCGACCATCCCTACGATGCGGCGTGCGGCACCTTCGAGCCCGACATAAGCTGGGCGCAGCTCAAGCATCTATACGCCGATCTGAAAGGTGCGATCGGACCGCTGCTCCAAGCTGCGCTGCAAGCCCGGCCGGCGCGCGTCGATGTTCTGGAACGCACCTATCCGATCGAAAAGCAGAAAGCCTTCTCGAAGGCAGTGGCCGCTCGCATGGGGTACGACTTCGAGCGCGGCCGGCTCGACGACACGGTTCATCCGTTCGAGATTTCCTTCACGCGTACCGATGCACGCATCACCGGCCGCTTCCGTGAGAATTGGCTGCCGGGCGGCCTCTTCGCTGTCTGGCACGAAGCCGGCCACGGCATTTACGAGCAGGGCGTTGCGCCCGAGTTCACGCGTTCGGTCTTCACTACCGACCTCCTCAATCTCTACGCGGTCGGCGGCACCAGCTTCGGCATGCATGAATCGCAATCACGGCTGTGGGAGAACCGCGTCGGCCGCTCTCGGCGCTTCTGGGAACAGAATTTCGGGGCATTGCAAGCCGAGTTTCCCGGTCAACTCGCCGATGTCTCGGTCGCCGAGTTCTGGCGCGCGGTGAATGCACCACGCCCCAGCCTGATCCGGGTCGAGGCCGACGAACTCACTTACGACTTGCACATCATCTTGCGTTCGGAGATCGAGGCCGGATTGATGGACGGCACCTTGCGGGTCGCCGACCTTCCCGCGATCTGGGCGGACAAGGTCCGCGGCTATCTTGGCCTCGATGTGCCGACCAACACGCTGGGCGTGTTGCAGGATGCACATTGGTCGGCGGGCATGATCGGATCCTTCCCGACCTACACGATGGGCAACATAATGTCCTCGCAACTGTTCAAGGCGGCGACCAAGGTGCCTGAGATTGAGCGCGGCCTCGAGGCCGGCGACTATGTGCCGCTGAGGACATGGCTGGGGGACAAGGTGCATCGTCACGGCCGCTCGCTGACGCCGGCCGAAATCATGAACGCCGCAACCGGAAAGGTGCTCGGGACCGACGACTACATCGACGATCTCCGTCGCAAGGTGGCCGAGTTGCACGCATAGCGCCTGCATGGAGAGGCTTCGTCTCGTCAAATATCACCATCCCGGGCGATTCAGGGATTTGTCTGTCATAGAACCCGCTCTTGAATGGCACGCACTGTCGACGAAGAAACCTGGGAGCAAGGAAAACAGCTGATCGCCCGAAGGGCGGGAAGTCAGACGTTACGCGGAGTTTGGCCCTTCGAGCTGACGGATCGCAATGTCCGCCAAGTGGTGCTAAACGGGCGGTGTCAGATGGCTCCTTTGAGGCGGTGGGTTCAATAGGTCATTGCAACACCTTCTGTAGCCTATCGGCCGGCGTTTCGAAGTCCAGGATTTTTCGGGGGCGCTGATTGAGCCGCAGGGCGACGGCGTTGAGTTGGTCCTGCGAGACGTGGGAGAAGTTGGTTGCTCTGGGGAAATACTGCCTGAGCAGACCGTTGGTATTTTCGTTGCTGCCGCGCTGCCAGGGAAGGCGCGGATCGCAGAAGTAGACCTGTAGGTCGGTGGCAACGGTGAAGCTCTTGTGCCGAGCCATCTCCTTGCCCTGGTCCCATGTCAACGAGCGCCGCAACTCTTCGGGCAATGTGCCGATCTTCTCGGCGAGGGCCCTCACGACGGTCGCCGAGTCCCTTCTCGCCAACTTCACAAGCATCGTGAACCGGCTGTGTCGCTCGACGAGGGTGGCGATG
>NZ_FMXM01000075.1 GCF_900103325.1 Mesorhizobium qingshengii
TTCAATGGCTTAACGGACAGTGTTCGCTATCCGTTCACGTCCAACTGTTCAAGTTGGGCCTAACCGGAACCATGCCGACACAGGATGCGGCGACAACTTCACCACCGATGAGTTCGCCGCCGCCGAGATCGACATCTTCGTCGGAGACCGGTCGAGAACGTTGTGCCGAGGCGATCAGGGGTGAATTGATCGACAGGGGATTTCTGTCTCTCAATGATGTCCGGCCGCAGTCGCTTCCTGACGTTCTGCGGGTAGCCACTGTCGCAAGTCCGACAAACTATGTCGGAGCAACCCATGATATCTGACGCGAAAGCCGATTGCCGGTCATAGTGCCGCCTTTTGAGTTGGCATTGCGCTTGCGCTTAGAACTGCGACGTCAACCCGCAACGGAGCCGTTCAATGTCCGCACCCGTGATTTCGGTCGAGAGCCTGACCGACACGAGGCTCTCCGACCAGTTGCTGGCGAGCGCGAATTCGGGTGGCTGCGCATCTACCTCCTGCGGCTCGTCAAGAAACCGGGACGAAATGAATCCGGCTATCTGGGAGAAGATCAAGGATCACCCCTGCTTTTCGGAGGAAGCGCATCACTATTTCGCGCGCATGCACGTCGCCGTCGCGCCGGCTTGCAATATCCAGTGCAACTACTGCAATCGTAAATATGACTGCGCCAACGAAAGCCGGCCTGGGGTCGTGTCGGAAAAGCTGACACCCGATCAGGCGCTACGCAAGGTTGTCGCGGTCGCCAATGAAGTGCCGCAGCTTTCCGTGCTCGGGATCGCCGGACCGGGCGATGCCTGTTGCGACTGGGAAAAGACGAAGGCAACGTTCGAACGAGTTGCCAAAGAAATCCCTGACATCAGGTTTTGCATTTCCACCAATGGGCTCGCGCTGCCGGACCACGTCGCCGAGCTTGCCGACATGAATGTCGATCACGTGACGATCACCATCAACATGGTCGACCCGGAAGTTGGCGCAAGGATTTATCCCTGGATCTTTTACGACCATCGCCGCTACGTCGGCATCGAAGCCGCCCGAATCCTGCACGAACGGCAGATGTCGAGCCTGGAGATGCTACGCGCGCGCGGCATCCTCACCAAAGTCAATTCGGTGATGATCCCCGGTGTGAACGACGAGCACCTGAACGAGGTGAACAAATGGGTCAAGGACCGCGGCGCGTTCCTGCACAACGTCATGCCTCTGATTTCCGATCCGTCACACGGTACGCACTACGGGCTGACCGGGCAGCGCGGCCCAAACGCAATGGAAATGAAGGCCCTTCAGGATCGTTTGGAAGGCGGCGCCAAGTTGATGCGCCACTGCCGGCAGTGCCGGGCAGATGCCGTCGGGCTGCTCGGCGAGGATCGAGGCCAGGAATTCACGCTCGACCGGATTCCCGGCGAGGTCACGTACGATGCCGGCAAGCGCGAGGCCTATCGGAAGCTGGTCGCGGACGAGCGCCGTGATCACGGGACGGCCAGGAGTGAGGCGATCGGAATGATCCAGGCAGCGGGCTCCGGCAAGTTCCTTCTCGTCGCGGTGGCGACGAAGGGCGGCGGCCGCGTCAACGAGCACTTCGGCCATGCGAAAGAATTCCAGGTTTATGAAGCCTCCTCGGAAGGGATCAGCTTTGTCGGGCACCGCAAGGTTGAGCAGTATTGCCTCGGTGGTTGGGGCGAAGACGGCGCTCTCGATGGCATCATCGCTGCGCTGGAAGACATAGACATCATGCTTTGTGCCAAGATCGGAGATTGCCCCAAGGATCAGCTCGCGGACGCCGGTATCCGAGCAATCGACGCTTACGGTCATGACTACATTGAGACGGCAATCGGCGCCATTTATGCCGTCGAGTCTGGCGTCCCGGCACTCACGGCGACCGCCTGAGCCGTCTCATTTCACTCGAACCAGGAGTCAAAATGGCTTTCAAGATCATCGCATCCCAATGCACGCAATGTGGCGCCTGCGAATTCGAATGCCCGTCCGGTGCGATCAAGTTCAAAGGCGAGAGCTACGTGGTCGAGCCGCAGAAGTGCACCGAATGTGAGGGAGCATTCGACACGCAGCAATGTGCCTCGGTATGCCCGGTGCCGAAGACCTGCGTTCCTGCCTGACCCCAATCAGGCTACCGCATAGCGGCTGCCTCCGGGGCCCGCGAACATCAACAACTGTAGCCTCAAAGAAACAAGGAACCGCCATGTGGCTCGCACGCGAACAGGAGGTCGAAATCCACAGGCCTCCCCGATTTAGGCCGGGAGAGCGGGTCCGTGCCACTCGTCACATAAAGAATGACGGCACCTATCCTGGCAGGGAGATCGGCGAAAATCTCGTGCGCAAGGGTGAAGAGGGTTATGTGCGCGACATCGGCACCTTTCTACAGCAGTTCTTTATCTATGCCGTCGAATGGATCGACCGTGGCACCATCGTTGGCATGCGAGCGCGTGAATTGATGAGCCTCGACAAAGCCGACCTTCCCTGCAGGGCCGAAGAAAACGCGAAGCAAGGAACGGCCCGATGAAAGTAATGATCCGTAGGAGTGATGCCGGATTGTCCGCGTATGTTCCCAAAAAAGATCTCGAGGAGGCGATTATCAAGTTCGAGAACCAAGACTTGTGGGGCGGGGTCGTAACGCTCAAGAACGGCTGGCGCCTCCTCCTACCCGATCTTCCCCCGAATACGCGTCTGCCGATCACCGTCGAGGCAAGGAAGCTTCCGGACGAGGACTGATGCTGAGCCTTAATCAGAGGCGTCGAGAGGAAACGAGCATGAACACGATCCCGACCTCCGGCCACCTCGTGGTCGTCCGCGACAGTTTTGCCCGAAAGCTGCTTGAGCTGGCCAGACGAGCGCTCGTCTGCGATCAGGTGATCCCGTATCTCGGTCCGGGTCTCCTCCGGCTGGCTCTGTCGCAAACCTTTCGGTAAGCGGACTATGACATGGAACGCCCCTCAGCTTTGGAGGAGTACGTGATGTTCAAGGGCCGCCATTTCGAC
>NZ_FMXM01000007.1 GCF_900103325.1 Mesorhizobium qingshengii
TCCTACAGTCATCTGGTGGTGCAGGACAGTAGCGGCAAGACGTTGCGCTGCGGTCGGGTGAAGAACGACCGCCAGTCGCTGGGCGGGTTTCTGGAACGCTATCGCGAGAACTCGCATGCGGTTGTCGAAGCGACGCGCAACTGGATGGTGATGTACGACTGGCTCGACGACATCTGTGATGATGTCGTTCTCGCCCACCCGTTGAAGGTCAAGGCGATTGCCGACGCCAAGATCAAGACCGACAAGATCGACGCGACGGTGCTGGCGCATCTACTCCGGGCCGACCTGGTACCGGAGGCCTGGGCACCCGGCGAACGAGCAAGAGAACTGCGCGTCGCCCTGCGCGAACGGATGTTTTACGTGCGGCTGCGCACGATGACCAAGAACCGGATCGTCACGGTGTTTGATCGCTACCCGGAGCAGACGGCAGAGCTGAGGAAGCTCGGCGACCTGTTCGGCAAGGCCGGCCGCGTTCAGCTTGCGCGGGTGAACGTCTCGCCGATCGACCGCATCCAGATCGATCGCGGTCTCGACTTCATCGGCGACATCGACGTGCGCATCAAGCAGTCGGAATCAACGATCCGGGCGATGACTAAGGCAAATGCCAATGTGAAACTGTTGAAGACGATCCCTGGCATCGGCGAGTTCTTCGCCCGGCTGATCGACGCGGAGATTGACGACATATCGCGGTTCCGCACGCCGAAGAAGCTTGCCGCCTATGCCGGGCTGGTGCCCTCGACCTATTCGAGTGGCGGCAAGACTTATCACGGCAAGATCATCAAGCAGGGCAACAAGTGGCTGCGCTGGGCTTTCGTCGAGGCGGTGACGCCTGCGATCGTCAGCGATGCGCAGCTTCGAGCCCAGTACGACCAGCTGAAGGTCAGAGGAACCAACAAAGCGCGCGTGGCGATCGCGCGCAAGCTTTTGACGATCGCCTTCCAGATCCTGCGTGACCAGCGCGCTTACGAGCCGCGCGGCACCAGCCAAGAGGAAGGCGCGTCGATGATATCCCGGCTGTCCTGATTGCGTGCTAGCGAGCCCGGCAGGACTGGGCTGCGCTCTCAAGGAGAATGGGGAGCCGGGAGCCGAACGCCACTATGTGACCGAAGCCATGTGCATCAGGGTCACGGATTGGAGAATGGTTCAAGAACCGAACGGCAGATGCCTGTCGCGCGGAAGGACGAGATTTAGTCGATCGGCGAAAATGCCGGTCAAAAACCAACCGAACCCAAGGAAACAGCCGCCAAACGATGGTGTCTTGCCCTTGTGTTCTTTCATTGGAGAACACACTATGCATCCCGTGAGCTATCTGTTCGAAGACATCTACCGCAACTATTGGGGCATCGCTTACCGCCGGCCGGAGGCGCGCCGTCCGACTAGGTTACGGCGCGATCGCGAGTTGCTTGTTCAGCCGGAACGCCGTCAGGACTGATCGTTCGGAAAAACGACGTTTGACAGGCAGCGGCCTGGCACGGGTCTTCGCGACCGGATCAAGTCCGAGGGCAGGGCACCCTGAGGCATCATCCGCCTTTTCGGAGCCTTGTGCGGGAACTCAGCCGGATCAGGAACGCGCCCGTCCCAGTGCAGAGGCCGCGATCACCAGCCAGCCGGCTATGAGCAAGGTGCCGCCGATCGGCGCCGACAGCGGGAACAACCGCGAGCCGAGGAAGTCTCGGGCGAGCAGGTCGCCACAGAACAGGAGAAGTCCGACCAGCAGGACCAGGCTGCCGATGCGCAGGATCCGGTTCGTGCCGAGCAATCCTGTGGCGAGGAAGACCGGCGCATGCATGAGCAGGAAGGATGCGGCGGTGCCGACGAAGGCGCCGCCCAGATGCGCAGCCGCGGCCGACAGCGCCACGCCGGCGGCACCACTGAGGCCGGCGGCCAGGATGAGGATGCGTCCGCTGTTGCCGGAAGACTGTTCGACCGTGCTCATATCCGGGGCTCCGTGACATTCAAGGGATGCGGCCAACCCGATCAGGACTTGCCGGCGTTGGTGAGCATGTCCTGCTCGCGGCGAGATTGCGCCAGCCAATTATACATCGCTCCGCCCGCCATCAAGACGGAGGTGCCGAGAAACACCGAGCGCATGCCGAAATGGCCGCCGGCAAAGCCGCCAAGCAAGGGACCGGCGACCTGTCCGACATATTGGGCGGAGATCGAGAGTCCCAATACATTGCCGCCGACGCCATCGGGAACATTGTGGCGGATCACGCTGGTGATGCAGGGCAGCAGCCCGCCCAGCGCCAGCCCCATCAGGAAGCGCAGGCCGATGAGTTGCCAGCTTTGCGTGACGAAGGCCTGCGGGATCAGCAGCAGGGCCGAGACGGCAAGCGCGCCGATGATGACGTTCCAGTGGCCGATGCGATCGGCGAGCTTGCCGAGGCGCGACGCCGACAGGATGGCGCCAAGCGCCGCCGCCGACATGACGACGCCCGAGATCAACGTGACGCGGCTCTGGTCCTCGATGAGCGGCTGCACATAGACGGTGATGATCGGCTCGATCGACATGGTGGCGAAACTCAACAGCATGCCGGTCGCCAGCATGGCGATAACAGGCCGTTTATCGGGAATTTGTGCCCATCCGCCTTTTGGCGTCCCCTTCGATGCGGCATCTTTTGTCTTCGGCCGGGGATTCTCCTTGATCAGGAAGGTGGTCGCCAGGAAGGCCAGGAAGATGACGCCGCCGGACAACAGGAAGGTGGCGCGGATGCCGATCAGCGGCGGCAAGGCGCCGCCAACCAGCGGGCCGACCAGCGCCCCAGCCGTGATCCCGGCCGACAGCAGTCCAAGCGCCCAGCCGGAACGCTCTTTCGGCGTCTGCATGGCGACAAGGATGGTCGATCCCGAGGAATAGCCGCCGGCAAAACCAATCAGCAGCCGCAGCAGCACCAGTTGCCAGACTGTCTGAACCATGCCGGTCAGCGACATGCAGATGGCCATGCCGAAACTGGCGCGAACCAGCATCGACTTGCGGCCGTAGCGGTCGCCAAGCCGTCCCCAGAGCGGCGCCACCAGTGCCGCCGCGAAGAAGGTCGCGCCATAGGCAATCCCGGACCATTGCACGATCGCTGCATGACCTTCGGCGCCGAGCTGCTCGATGTAGAGCGGCAGGAACGGCAGGAGCAGCGTCATGGCGACAAGCGTCGAGAACGAGCCGGCGAAGCATACGAACAGATTGCGCCGCCAGTGGACGTTGTAGGTGCTATCGGTCGCCGGGGGCGTGTTCTGCGGCATGTTGAATGTCCTGCCCGAGCAACTTGGAGTGGCCTATTGCTGCGGATACCATTTTGGGATACCAAGCTGGTATCCGTCATGGACGCTAGCCCGGCCGCTGTCAATGCGACCGTCTCAAACGTGATCGGACGCAGGCCGGTCGCAAGCAAACGGCCAGAAAACGAGAACGACAATGTCGCAGATGCAGAGCGTTGAAAAACAGCTTCGAGAGATGATCCTGGGCCTCGAGATCGGTCCTGGCGAGAAACTGACCGAGCGCTGGATCGAAAGTCGCTTCGGCGCGTCGCGAACCCCCGTCAGGGCCGCGCTGCTGAGGCTCGAGACCGAAGGCCTGGTCGGCAGGGATGGCCGTGGCTGGACGGTGTCGCCCATCAATCTGGCTGAACTCGAGCAGATCGCCGTCTACAGGGAGGCGGTCGAGGTTGCCGCACTTCGCCTGACCTGTTCCTTGGCCGACAGGAGCGGGGTCGATGTCATCGAGGCGATGCTCGAATCCTGCGACAGCAACACGCCGCGCGAGGAATGGCATCGTGTCGGCATGGATTTTCACATCGAGCTGGCGCGCCTGTCGGGCAACGAGTTCCTGTTTCGCGCGGTGCGCGATGCCATGACGCGCCTGTCGCGGGCCCGTTGGCTGGAGGTTCGCGATGAGGCGGCCCTTGCCCGTGCCTGGGCCGAACATCGCGCCATTCTGGCGGCGACACGCCTTGGCGATGCCGAAGAGGCCGCGCGGCGGCTTTCGGCCCACATCGTCGGCAGCCGCGACAGGCTGGTGACGTCGCTCGCCAACGATAGGCGTGGCCTTCGCGCCAGGGGTTTTGCCGTCGTTGCCGCTTAGTGCGGCGGTTGCGGGGCAGGGCGGTCGCCCCGCAAAAGGCGACGTCCCGGACGCGAGATGCACTTTCGGCCTCGCTTCGCGAGCGCCGATGGCGTAAGAGCGGCGATGGAAAACAACCGATTTGAAACACCCGTGACGGTCAAGTCAGTCGCGGCGGGAAGCACTCAGCTCTTGCGCTCGGCCCGAGAGGCTTCCGACTACCTGCTCAACAGCTGGCCGGGCAAACGCAGCCCCAAGCATCGCGCGGCGCTGCAAGCCTGTCATGATGCGCTGGCTGGCGACAAGCCGGCGATGAACGCCAGGCGCGCCTTCATTGCCGCAGCGCGCGAAGTGGACGTCTTCGTCAGCGACAAGGCGACGGCCTGACGCAAGGCGACAATCCGGATTGAGGCACGGCCCGCATTCGCGGGCCTTTTGCCGTCATTTCGCTGCTTCGGTTTCAGTCTCGCTCTCGGGCTGCGAACGTTCCCGAGCGGCAACCTTGGCCGCCAGCTTCTCAGCCTTCTTGGCCGCCTTCTGGCGGTCGCGTTCCTTGCGTTCCTGATCGTAGTTTGGTGCTCGCGCCATATCGGCTCCTTTTCACTGCCTCGCGGCTCTGACCCTGCCTAGGAGCATTGGCCGCCAAACACAACAGCTGAAGTGAAGTGCGCGGCTGTTGGCGTCGGTGGGTGGTCCGGGCTTGCAAGATGCCCGGCACAATGGTGTAGGAGGATCCGGGGCGCCAAGGTATTGAGAGCCGCCCGCTTGTTTTGATCAAGTGAACCATGGCCACAATTGCGCGAACGACGGCAAAGGTTTTCTACTATGCGCGAAACTTTGCGCGCGATATCGTCCCGCAGGCGTTGTTTCGCCACAGGCTGGCCGCTCGCCTCGAAAAGGCAAGGCTCCCGGACGCTTCGGTTCGCCGGCGGCTGAATTACTATAACAAGCTGCAGGATGCGTTTACGCCCAGCGCCGATGCCGTGCGCATCGGCAAGCTGCCGTTTACGCCGACCATGTACTATTACGACCTGAAGGAATTTGCCCGCTATTTCGATCGCGGGCTGCTGATCGACGTGGAATACGGAGACGTCAGGAAGGTGCCGAAGGTGCCTTCTATCGTCAAGGATCGGCCGATCCTCGCCGACGACAGCAATGCGGTCATCATGAAGCTCGACAAGTTTCGTCATTTCCAGATGCCTGCCGACGCAACTGCGTTCGCCGACAAGCTTCCGGCAGTGGTCTGGCGCGGCGATCTCAACAATCCCATACGCACAAGGTTTCTGAACGCCGTGCGCGACTTGCCGTTCTGCGACGCCGGTTCGCACAAGCCGAACGCGCCGGCCGAGTACAGCAAGCCCTTCCTCAGCATCAGCCAGCATCAGCGTTATCGCTACATTGTCTCGCTCGAAGGCAATGACGTGGCGACCAACCTGAAATGGATCATGAACTCGAAGTCGCTGTGCCTGATGCCGCCGCCGACCTACGAGACATGGTTTGCGGAAAGACAGCTCGAAGCGAATGTTCATTATGTGCCGCTTGAAGCGGACTTCTCCAATCTTGCTGAACGCGTGGCGTATTTCGAACGCCATCCTGAGCAAGCCGAGCGCATCATCGCCGCTGCGAATGCCTATTGCAGGACATTCGCCAACGAGCAGGCCGAGCAGGCGATCTCGCTGCTGGTGCTCTACAAATACTTCGTCCTCAGCGGCCAGATCAAACCGGACGCCGAAGTCTGGCGCTACATCACGGGCTGAAGCAATTCCAGGAAAAGCGTGAAACGGGTTTTCCCCGGAAAAGCGCGTAGCGCTTTCCCTTGGGAATTGCGTCAAAAAGATAGAGTTGCCCGGCGGACAGCGCCGGCCGGGCTCCTCGTCGAACCCCGCGGTCACACGCCGCTTCGGTCAATCACGAGATCGGCGGCGCCGAACCGGTCCCTTGCCGTCAATTGCTGGTGCCAATAGGGGTAGAGCAGCGGTGGCCGGCTGACCGCGTCCAGGCGGTTGCGTTCGTCGTCGGTGAGCACCAGGCTTGCGGCCCCGAGGTTGTCCTTGAGCTGGGCTTCGTTGCGGGCGCCGATCACCAGCGAGGAGACCGCCGGCCGGCCAAGCAGCCAGGCCAGTGCCACCTGGGCCGTCGACACGCCGCGCTGCGTGCCGATATCGACAAGGACATCGACGATGCGCCACAACCGGTCCTCGTCGCGGATCGGCGGCTCCGACCAGCCGGCGAGCTGTCGCGCGGTCGGGCTGTCGCGGCGGTATTTGCCCGACAGCAATCCGCCGGCGAGCGGGCTCCAGACCAGCACGCCCAGCCCCTGGTCGACCGAAATCGGCAGCAGCTCATACTCCGCCTCGCGCGCCTCCAGCGTATAGTGGATCTGCTGGGTGACGAAGCGCGGCTGGTGATGGCTATCGCTGATGCCGAGCCCCTTCATCACTTGCCAGCCGGAATAGTTGGAGCAGCCGACATAGCGGACCTTGCCTTGGGCAACCAGCGTGTCGAGCGCGGCGATGGTTTCTTCCAGTGGCGTCACTCCGTCCCACTCATGCAGAAAGTAGATGTCGATGACGTCGGTCTTGAGCCGCTTCAGGCTCTTCTCGCATTCGCGGATCAGGTGATAGCGCGACAGGCCTTCATCGTTCGGACCTTTGCCGATCCGCATCCGTGCCTTGGAGGCGATCAGCACGTCGCCCTTGCGCTTGCCGCCGAGGGCCTCGCCGATGATCTCTTCCGAGATGCCATTCGAATAGACATTGGCGGTGTCGATGAGGTTGATGCCGGCGTCGATGCACAGATCGATCATCCGTCGCGCCTCGTCGAGGTCGGTCTTGCCGACCGCGGAGAACGCGCCGGCGCCGCCGAAGGTCATGGTGCCCATGGTCAGTGTCGAAACCTTCAAGCCGGAACGGCCGAGAGTACGGTATTCCATGTCAGTCCTCGCGATTGCATTTGGGAAGGGATGCCGGGAAAGCGCCCGAATGTGGCTGCTATTTGTAGGACAATTTGGACGACTTGTCGCCATGCCACGACGACCGATCGATCATGCCTCGCGGGATCTGCCCCGGCGGCCTTGACCTTGGCCGACTGCAATAAAACCGTCATTGCCGGCCTATATCAAGTCGGCTCAGGGTCCTTTTCCCGCCGGGCGAGGGCGCCTGCCAGGATCACGGACGGCAGCTTGCGGAGCGGTGCAGATGAACGAACCCACACTGAAATCCGGGGCCAAGGACTGGCTTGAAGCCGAGCTCGCCGACACGCTCGACGAGGACTATGAGCTCGAAATGTCTGAGCCGGCATTGTCGATGGAGATCGCCAGGATCTACAAGAACGCCCATCCGCCATCGATCGACCGCATGCAATATTTTCGTGACCTGATCAGTCTGCAGTCCGAGCTGATCAAGCTGCAGTCCTGGGTCGCCTATCACAAGAAGAAGCTGGTGGTGATCTTCGAGGGCCGCGATTCCGCCGGCAAGGGTGGCGTCATCAAGCGCATCACGCAGCGGCTCAATCCGCGCATCTGCCGTGTCGTGGCGCTGCCGGCGCCCACCGAGCGCGAGAAATCGCAATGGTATTTCCAGCGCTATGTCCCACATCTGCCGGCCGGCGGCGAGATCGTGCTGTTCGACCGCTCCTGGTACAACCGTTCCGGCGTCGAGCGGGTTATGGGGTTTGCCGAACCGGATCAGGTCGAGGAGTTCTTTCGCGACGTGCCGGAGTTCGAGCGCATGCTCGTCCGCTCCGGCATCACCGTGGTCAAGTACTGGTTCTCGATCACCGACGAGGAACAGCAGATGCGATTCCTGATGCGCATCCACGATCCGATGAAGCAGTGGAAGCTGTCGCCGATGGACCTGCAGTCTCGTGTGCGCTGGGAACAGTACACCAAGGCCAAGGAAGAGACCTTCGCCCGCACCAACATTCCGGAAGCGCCCTGGTTCATCGTCGAGGGCAACGACAAGAAGCGGGCGCGGCTCAACTGCATCGATCATCTGCTCAAGCAAATGCCGTATGAAGAGGTGCCGCACGAGGAGATCACGCTGCCGGAGCGTGTCTTCAATCCCGAATACGAGCGCCAGACGCTGCCGCGCGAGCTTTACGTGCCGGAGAAGTATTGAGGTAGACGAAGCCTGCGATCTCCCCCACGCGGGGGGAGATGCCTGGCAGGGCAGAGGGGGGCGTGCAGGATTGCCAGCCTCTCCACAGCCTGTCGAAGACGGTCGGAATGTAAAGTCGCTACGGATTGAAGCGCTGGAGGGACAGCGCCCCCCTCTGGCCTGCCGGCCATCTCCCCCACGCGGGGGGAGATTAGGCTCTCCACCTAACCGCGCTTGATGACAACATGGGTGGCAAGCGCCGTCGCCACCTGTTCGGTGCACTGGTAGCCGAGCTTGGGCATGTCGAGGCCGGCAAAAAGGTTCTCGCCGACCCCGAGCAACACCGGCGAGATCGCCAGATGCATCTCGTCGATCAACCTCTCCTGCAGATATTGCCGGATGGTGGCTACGCCGCCACCAACCCGCACATCCTTGCCGCCAGCCGCCGCCTTCGCCTGCTCAAGCGCCGAATGGATGCCGTCGGTCACAAAATAAAAGGTCGTTCCACCTTCCATCGTGATGGGTGCCCGCTCGTGGTGCGTCAGCACGAAAACCGGCACATGGTAGGGAGGGTTGTCGCCCCACCAGCCTTTCCAGCTGTCGTCAGGCCATTCGCCGCGGATCGGCCCGAACATGTTGCGGCCGAGGATCCAGGCGCCGACATTCTCGAAACTGCGCGCCGCGAACGCCTCGTTGATATCGGTGGTGCCGCCATCTTGTCCGAGCACCATCTTACGGAAGGTGCGGGTATCGACAAACCACTTGTGCAAGGATTCCCCGCCGACGCCGAGCGGATTTTGCAGATCCTGATCGGGACCGGCGCCGTAGCCGTCGAGCGACAGGGTGAATGCGTTGACACGCAGCTTGGGCATGACAGGCCTCCTCGACAACCGATCGTATTTTGCAAGCAGCTGTTTTCTAGCAAACCGATTGCGAATTGCAAGCGGTATTTTTTGGGCGCGAAGAAGCCTAAGTCACTTGGTCCAACGACCTTCGCTCTGGTTCCCCGGCCGCCAGCCGGAAATTATCCTGGATGTCGAAGCGGATCGCCGGCATTTGCTCGCCGCTGCCGGCCGTCCGCGAGAAGAGAAAGTTATCCCTTGAGCAGCTCCGCCACTTCAGGTGCGAAGTAGGTCAAAATGCCGTCGCAGCCAGCGCGTTTGAAGGCGAGCAGCGATTCCAGCATCGCTTTCTCGCCGTCGATCCAGCCATTGGCGCCGGCCGCCTTGATCATCGAATATTCGCCCGACACCTGGTAGGCGAAGGTCGGCATCTGGAATTCATCCTTCAGCCGCCGGATGATGTCGAGATAGGGCATGCCGGGCTTGACCATGAGCATGTCTGCGCCTTCGGCGATGTCCTGCTCGGCCTCGCGCACCGCTTCGTCGGAATTGGCGTGGTCGATATAATAGGTCTTCTTGTCGCCCTTGAGCAGGCCGGCGGTGCCCACCGCCTCGCGATAGGGGCCGTAGAAGGCCGAGGCGAATTTGGTCGCGTAGGACATGATCGCCACGTCCTGGAAACCGTTGGCGTCGAGCGCGTCGCGGATGGCGCCGATCCGGCCGTCCATCATGTCGGACGGCGCGATGATGTCGGCACCGGCGGCCGCCTGGATGACCGCCGCCGCCGCGACCTGTTCAACCGTTTCGTCGTTGACGATGATGCCGTCGCGCAAAATGCCGTCATGGCCGTGGCTGGTGAACGGGTCGAGCGCGGCATCGGTGATGATGCCGATCCCAGGCACGGCATCCTTTATCGCGCGCGTGGCGCGGTTGATGACGTTGTCGGGGTCGAGGATGTGCGAACCGGTCTGGTCGCGCAGCGAGATGTCGACATTGGGGAAGGTGGCGAGCGCGGGAATGCCGAGCCTGGCCGCGCGTTCTGCCTCCTTGACGGCAAGGTCGATCGACAGGCGGAATACGCCAGGCATGGCTGCGATCGGCTCGCGCACTTGTTTGCCGTCGACGACGAAGATCGGCCAGATCAGGTCGTCGACCGTCAGCCGGTTCTCCTGTACGAGGCGGCGCGACCAGTCGGCCTTGCGCATGCGGCGCAAACGACGGCTGCCGGTGATGTCGTCGACGCTGCGCGCGCCGGCTGGCTTTGTCGGGGTGAATTTGTTCATCGCCAAAACTCCAGATCGGCGGGCTTTTACCACGAGCCCTTGCCGCTGACCAATGCGACACGTTTGTGCCAGCGACCCGGTCTCGTCCTATTTCGGTTGTCCATTGCCCGACAGGATCTGCGCCGCGCCCCTTATGGCGACGCGGAACGCCTCGTCGAAGCTCACTCCACGCACCTGCCAGCGATAGGTCTTGCCGGCCATGGCAACCCGCCAATCGGCGATCCAGCCTAGCTCCTTGTCACTCCAGACGATGCTGCCGGCAAGCGCCTGGTCGGCGCCTGCCTTTTGGGCGAGCCGATCCAGGCTTGCCATGTCGGCGGCGCGCTCGGTTTTCTCGTCCATGCCGGAAAGCAGCGAGGCCGGCGGAAATTCAATGTGCATCATGAGCGGGCCGGTCGCGTTGACGAAGGATTCGCGCATCGCCTGCCCTGGCGGATCATCAGCCGTCAGCGCGAAATGCCTTGTGCCTTGCTCGGCCGTGAGGAACACGGCGAGCCGTGGCCGCCCGCCAAGCCACGGCTTGCTGCCGAGCTCGCCAAGCACTTTGTCGATGACCGCCGGCTTGTAGAGGCAGGTTAGATCATGCGGCCGGTCGTGCGTGCCTTGCTCGTCATGCACCGGGATGCCTTCCAGCCTGTCATGATAGCGGAAGGAATCGACGAAGCTGCCGGCCTTGTCGCGCAGATCAGCCATTTCGGGTTTCTTCGGCAGCCGCTGGTCGCCGGAAACCCTGACCAGCACCCGATCCAGGCAGTCTTTGAAGCCGATCTGCCTGTTTACTTCGCCCTGGCCGGTGACGATGGTCTGCGACTGATAGAGTTCGTCGGGCGTGGCGGCGAAAGCCGTGCACGGTGCAAGGCCGGCGACCATTAGCGCGACAGTCAACAGCGTGAGACGCAAAAATCCGGACATGGCCAACCGTCCCCCCCGAAGCCGTCGGCAGCGCACGGTATCAGCGTGTGGCGGGCAACGGCGGTGATCTTCGTAGCACCGGCCGCCGCCGGTCGCCAAGACAGCTGCCGACGGACTGCTGCCATTGACGCACCCATGCGCCGCCTTTAGCACTTCAGTCCCGCAGGCGCGGGGGAGGGATTCTCTGGCGATGGATTTTGGTGGAGGCGACGAAATTCGCTTCGAACGGTTGGGCAGGGCTGGCGTCGTCACGCTGACGCGGCCGCAGGCGCTCAATGCCGTGACGCACCGCATGGTCAAGGCGCTGGGCCAGGCACTGCATTGCTGGGAGCGCGACGACGGTGTGGATGTCGTGATCGTCAAAGCCGAGGGCAGGGCGTTCTCGGCCGGTGGCGATATCCTGCACATCTATGAAGCTGGCCGGGCTGGAAAGCCGCCGGTCGAGTTCTTCGCCGACGAGTATCGGCTCAACGCCCAGATCGCGCGCTTCAAGAAACCCTATGTGGCGCTCATCGACGGCATCGTCATGGGCGGTGGCGTTGGTATCTCCTTCCACGGCTCGCACCGGGTGATGACGGAGAATGCCCAGTTCGCCATGCCGGAGGTCGGCATCGGCTTTTTCCCGGATGTCGGCGCCAGCCATCTGCTGCCTGATCTTGGCGGCTCGTTCGGCATGTATCTGGCGTTGACCGGCAATCGCATCCGCTATGGCGACGCGCTGTGGTCGGGGCTGGCCACCCACACCATCAAGGCCGAGGACCAGGCCGGCTTCCTCGACCGGCTGACGCTGACCGGCGATCCGGAAACGGTGCTGCGCGGTTTCTTCGCCCAGGCGAAGCGCGAGACCGACAGCCCGACGCTGCAGGCGATATCCAGCCATTTTGCGCAACCATCGCTCACGGCCGTCATCGACAGCCTGGAACGGGCGGCAGGCACCGACGACTTCGCGGCAAGGACGCTGGCGACGATCCGCACGCGTTCGCCGACCAGCCTTCGCGTCGCCTGGCGCCAGCTCAGCGCCGGGCTGACACTGTCGATGGACGATTGCATGAGGATGGAGTTCCGCATCCTCAACCGGATGCTGACCGGCCATGATTTCTACGAGGGCATCCGCGCCGCCATCATCGACAAGGGTTCGAAGCCGCAATGGCGGCCCGCCAGCCTTGCTGCGGTCAGCGAGGCGGATGTCGACGCCTATTTTGCCTCGCTCGGCGAACGGGAGCTCGAACTGTGAGCGAAGTGACCTCCAGACGCGTGGTGCTCCAGCCCTCGACGGTCGAGGTGATATTCGCCTGGTTCCAGCGCGTCATATCAGGCTACTGCCTGCTGTTCGGCATCTTGTACTGGATAAAGCTGATTGGCTTCTATCCGGGCTCACTATGGCGTTTCGATCTGATGCCGGTGCACTGGCAAGTGGCGGCGGTGGTGCTGGCCGTGTTCTTCCCTTTCGCCGCTGCCGGCCTGTGGATGCTGGCCTCCTGGGGACCGGTGATCTGGTTCATCTGCGCGGTGACCGAGATCGTCATGTATGTCGGCTTTCCCGAGCTTTTCGGCTCCCGCCCGTTGATCGTCGTCTCGCATACAGCGGTGGCCGTGCTCTATATCGTCTTCCGCGTCGTCATCCATATGCAGAAGCGGCCGGTGCGAGGGTAAGGCCCGGTAGACGCCCGCGCGGTCTGACAGGCCGTGAATTTGGGGCCCCGAAATCCTTGGCTAAATCTTTAGGTTAATTATCCTTGCTCGGGTGACCGTTCGTTAAGCCTCTTTCGAAACCTCTTACCGGTAAGCTCTTGTTAGCCCTAGCGTTTAAGTCGAATTTTATGAGTATTCGATAGTGTCGCGATCAAGGTGAAAAACAAAAAATCACCAGGGCGACAAACGAGAGGCAAAGACAATGATCAATTCGCGTCCGGCGGCGAAGACCGCCAACGTATCCGACGATCGCCGCGAGGCTATCCGTTCGCTGTACATGGAATCGCTGCAGCTTGTTGAGCGGCTGCACCGCCGCCTGCTTGACGTGATCAAGGACGAGTTCGACCGCAACGGCCGTTCCGACATCAATGCCATCCAGGCGCTGCTGCTGTTCAACATCGGCAACTCCGAACTGACCGCCGGCGAGCTTCGCTCGCGGGGCTACTACCTTGGCTCCAACGTCTCCTACAATCTGAAGAAGCTGGTCGATCTCGGCTTCATCAACCACCAGCGCTCGCGCATCGACCGCCGTTCGGTTCGTGTCTCGCTGACGCCGAAGGGCAACGAGGTGGCTGACGTCGTCGCCGGCCTCTATGAGCGCCATGTCGGCTCGATCGAGCAGGTCGGCGGTATCAACACCGACGAGTTCAAGCAGATGAACCGCGCCCTGCAGCGGCTCGACCGCTTCTGGAACGACACCATCGCCTACCGGATGTAAGGCGCATCCGGCGCATCGGATCTGGCCCGCGCCAAAGAAGCGCGGCCGAAACAGCGACCTTCAGTCAGGGCCGGGGCCGAAAGCACCGGCCTTTTCTTTTGGGTTTGACGATCGTCGGGTTACGCCTCAGCGGACGGAACTTTGCGTGGCTTGTCATTGTATCATCAATGGCTGGTGGCTTACTCGATGATGTCATGCAGGCGATCGTTGATCGGTACCGAAAGAGCACGGGTCTTCCATTTCGCCGCGACAGCTGGGCCAAATTCGGCCGGAAGCCACGTTGCCGCCATATTCCAATGGGAGCGAGGATGCCGGTGATGCTGTGGCGAAAGCCGTGCGTTCACCCGGAACCCGTATCGTGCCTCGCGCGTTTGTGGCCGAACTGATGCGGACATGGTTGGTCAATTGTTAAGGTTGCCAACTCTAGAGTGCGGGCAAGATCGCCCGATAACCGAATGCAGTAGATCGAACGCTACAAGAATGTCTGGAACGTCCATGAGAACCAGCCGCCGTCTTTTCCTCTCCGGAGCCTCCGCGCTCGCAGCAGCGATGGTCGCCGGCGGCGCCAATGCGCAGGATGTGATCGGGGATATCCTGAAATCGTCGGCCCGTGGCAATTGGGACGATCAGTTCGACGCCCGTGCCAGCGAGGGCGGCAAGGTGGCCTCGACACTGCCGATTTTCAGCCTGCAGACCGTCGCCTTCACGGAGCAGGCGGTCGCCCAGTATCAGAATATCGTCGCGCAGGGCGGCTGGGTAGAGGTCCCCGCGACCAAGAAACTGGAACTCGGCGTCGATGATCCGGATGTCGTGCCGTTGCGCAAGCGTCTGATGGTTTCCGGCGACCTGGCGCAGAGCGCCGGAGTTTCAACGGCCTTCGATTCCTATGTCGACTCGGCGGTCAAACGCTTCCAGTTGCGCCATGGCCTGCCTGCTGACGGTTCAATGGGCAAGTACACCTATGCCGCGATGAATGTTTCGGCGCAGATCCGGCTTGGCCAGTTGCAGACCAATCTGCAGCGGCTGAAGGAGAAGGCTGGCACGCTGGGTAGCCGCTATGTGCTGGTCGACATTCCGGCGGCGCAGGTCGAAGCGGTCGAGAACGACCGCGTCGTGCTTCGCCACACCGCGATCGTCGGCAAGATCGATCGCCAGACGCCGATCGTCAATTCCAAGATCAACGAGATCATCGTCAATCCTTACTGGAACGCGCCGGTCTCGATCGTGCGCAAGGACATCATTCCGCTGATGCGGAAGGATCCCAACTATCTGAAGGACAGCCATATCCGCCTGTTCGCTCCAGACGGCAGCGAGGTCGATCCGCTCAATGTCGACTGGTCGACTGACGACGCGGCGAAGTACCGCTTCCGCCAGGATCCGGGCGCGGGCAACGCGATGGCCTCGGTGAAGATCAATTTCCCGAGCCCGGACGGCGTCTACATGCATGACACCCCGCAGCAGAGCCTGTTCGGCAAGATGATGCGTTTCGATTCCTCGGGCTGCGTGCGCGTGCAGAACGTGCGCGACCTGGTCACCTGGATTCTGCGCGACACGCCCGGCTGGGACCGCCAGCATTTCGAGGCGGCGATCAAGACTGGCGAAAACACGCCGATCCAGATTACCAACCCGGTGCCGGTGCATTTCCTCTATCTCTCGGCCTGGTCGACAGGCCCGGGCGTTGTGCAGTTCCGCGACGACGTCTATGCGCTCGACGGCGCCAACGAGCTACAAATCACGTCGGCGCTCTAGCAGGCTTCTCGGTATCGCAAAGGGCCGCCTTCGGGCGGCCTTTTCTTTTCTGGACGGACCGCAGCTGTTTGCGCATGGTCCGGAAAACACTCGGAAACGCGCCCATGCAGGTCGCCGTCTTCATCCTGGTCGTGCTCGTCTTCGTCGCGGTTTCCGGCGCGCTGGTGCGTCTGGTGCGGGTGCCGTTGCCGGTGCTGCAGATTGCCATAGGCGCCGTACTCGCCTGGCCGGTGCGCGGCATCCATGTCGATATCGATCCGGATCTGTTCCTGCTGGTGTTCATTCCACCGCTGCTGTTTGCGGACGCCGTTGCCGCGCCGAAGCGCGAATTGATAGCGCTGCGCGGGCCGATCCTGGACCTTGCCATCGGGCTCGTCTTCTTCACCGTCGTCGGTTTCGGCTATGCCTTGCACTGGCTGGTGCCGAGCATCCCGCTGGTCGTCGCTTTTGCGCTTGCCGCCGTACTGTCGCCGACCGACGCGGTCGCGGTGTCCTCGATCGTCGACAGGAACGTCGTGCCGGCGCGGCTGATGCACATTCTCGAAGGCGAGTCGCTGCTCAACGACGCGTCGGGCCTCGTCATGTTCCGCTTCGCCGTTGCGGCTGCATTGACCGGAAGCTTCTCTTTCGCGGCGGCCTCGCTGAGCTTTCTCTATGCCGTTGCGGCCGGCATCCTGGCCGGCGTGGTGGCGTTGATCGTCGCCGCCAAGACGCTGCAGCTTTTGAACCGCATCGGCGGCGTGCCGGCCGAGGCGCAGGTGCTGGTCATGATCCTGATACCCTTCATCGCCTATCTAGGCGCTGAACATGCCGGCGCCTCCGGCATCCTTGCGGCGGTCACCGCCGGCTTGCTCACTGGCGGCTCCGGCATTTTCCGCTATCTTGGCGTCTCGGCGCGCATGCAGACGATGTCGCTGTGGACGACGCTGTCCTTCGTCTTCAACGGCGCGCTCTTCATCCTGCTCGGCCTGCAACTGCCCGACATCATCCGCAACGTTCCGCCCGAACTCGCCAGCCGGCATTGGCTGCTGGAGCCGGTCGCCACGGTACTGGCTCTGACGCTGTGCCTGATCGGCCTGCGCTTCCTGTGGATCTGGATTGGCGATATCGCGCAGGCGGTTGCCGCGCGGCTGGGCAAGCGCAAGGCCAAGGCGTTCGGCCTGCGCGTACGGCTCGCCGGTTCGGTGGCAGGCGTGCGCGGCGCCATCACGCTGGCCGGCATCCTGTCCTTGCCGCTCGCCATGCCGGATGGTTCGCCGTTTCCGGCGCGCGATGTTGTCATCTTCCTCGCGGCCGGCGTCATCATCTGCTCGCTCACCATCGCCAGCCTTGCCTTGCCCAAGATCGCACGTGGGCTGGTCGAACCGGGCGAGGACCCGGCTGCGGCCGAAGAGCGCCGGGCGCGTGTCGGCGCGGCCAAGGCGGCCATCGCCAGGATCGAGAGCATCGCCAACGAGGCAGGCGAGGGCGAGGTGGCGGACGCCAGGCTGGCCGTCGCCGACAGCATCGTCGCCGGCTACCGGCGACGCATAGCCGCCTCCGACGAGGCCGACGAAGCGCGCGCCGAGGCCCGCGAAGCCGGCAGGCTGGAGCTCGAACTGAGGCTCGCCGGCATCGAGGCGGAACGCACCGCCGTCCGGGCAATGTTTCGCAGCCGCGAGATCAACGACCATACGATGCGGGCCCTGTTTTCCGAGATCACCCTTACCGAAGCTTTGCTGAAGGGCCGGCAGAAAAGGAAATAACGGCCATGCTGCCCTTCTGCCGCAAACCGGCCAGCAAATTTCGCGCTGCAAACGTGGCGGGGCGAAAGCAACTGTGTTAATGCGCGGCGAATGTCGCCCAAAACTGTGCAGCGGTTTTGGGACGACGACATGCTCAACAAAGATCGCCCCCCGAACTTCGAGGATTTCAAGCCATGGCAACAGCAGCGGCAGTGTCGAACAAATTCGAATCCTTCTTCGAAACCACGCTTGCCGATGCCGATCCGGAGATTTTCGGCGCCATCCGCAACGAGCTTGGTCGCCAGCGCCACGAGATCGAGCTGATTGCCTCTGAAAACATCGTCTCGCGCGCCGTGCTCGAAGCGCAGGGGTCGATCATGACCAACAAATATGCCGAGGGCTATCCGGGCAAGCGCTACTATGGCGGCTGCCAGTTCGTCGATGTGGCCGAGGAACTGGCCATCGAGCGGGCGAAGAAACTCTTCGGCTGCAACTTCGCCAACGTCCAGCCGAACTCCGGTAGCCAGATGAACCAGGCGGTGTTCCTGGCGCTGCTGCAGCCCGGTGACACCTTCATGGGCCTCGACCTCAATTCCGGCGGCCATCTGACCCACGGCTCGCCGGTCAACATGAGCGGCAAATGGTTCAAGGTCGTCTCCTATGGCGTGCGCAAGGATGACCATCTGCTGGATATGGACGCCATTGAGAAGACCGCTCACGAGACCAAGCCGAAGCTGATCCTGGCCGGTGGCACCGCCTATTCGCGCGTCTGGGACTGGAAGCGTTTTCGCGAGATCGCCGATGCGGTCGGCGCCTACCTGATGGTTGACATGGCGCATATCGCCGGTCTCGTCGCCGGCGGCGTCCATCCGTCGCCGCTGCCGCACGCGCATGTGGTCACGACCACCACGCACAAATCGCTGCGTGGCCCGCGTGGCGGCATGATCCTGTGCAATGACGAGGAGATCGCCAAGAAGATGAACTCGGCGGTGTTCCCCGGCCTGCAGGGTGGCCCGCTGATGCACGTCATCGCCGCCAAGGCGGTTGCCTTCGGCGAAGCGCTGAAGCCGAGCTTCAAGGTCTACGCCGAAAGCGTCGCCGCCAATGCCAAGGCGCTGGCCGCGAGCCTGAAGGAAACCGGGCTCGACATCGTCTCCGGTGGCACCGACAACCACCTGATGCTGGTCGACCTGCGTCCCAAGAACGCCACCGGCAAGCGCGCCGAGGCAGCGCTCGGCCGCGCCAACATCACCTGCAACAAGAACGGCATTCCGTTCGACCCGGAAAAGCCTTTCGTCACCTCGGGCGTGCGTCTCGGCACGCCGGCCGGTACCACGCGAGGTTTCGGCCAGGCCGAGTTCCGCGAGATCGGCAAACTGATCGCCGAAGTGCTGGACGGTCTCAAGGTCGCCAACTCCGACGAGGGCAATGCCGCTGTCGAAGCGGCGGTCAAGGCCAAGGTGATGGCGCTGACCGACCGTTTCCCGCTCTATCCCTATCTCGGCTGACGAGACTTCGGGTCTCGCCGCCTTGTCGCGACGACAACTATCGTCGCGGCAAGGCCGGCGTGATCGACAGGAGCCTTGATGATATGCATGTTTCGTCTCGCCGGCGCCGCGCGCGCCCTGGCCGCTTTGGCTGCCTTGCCGCGCCCCGGCACCGCCTTGGCCCAAACCACACCCATGCAAGCCGCCCCGGCTCAGCCACGGCCGTGGCTTTCGCGAGGCCTGTCTGGCCGGGGTGACCATCCCCGCCTATCTCGCCTCCGACAAGGTCGACTACCGGCTGGGCGTGCTTGGCGGCATCGCCGTCTGGCTGCTGGCGGCTCTCGCAATTTTCCCTGCGCCTCGCTATCTCTGAGGCGCGAAGGGCCGTGCATGCTTTGCCATCGTTGCAAAAAGCACTAAGCCTTTCGTCCCACGAGATTCGCGAACCCAAGGCTCTCCATGCGCTGTCCCTATTGCCAGTCAGAAGATACGCAGGTGAAGGATTCGCGCCCCGCCGAGGATGGCGCGGCGATCCGCAGGCGGCGTGTCTGCCCCGATTGTGGCGGCCGCTTCACCACCTTTGAGCGCGTCCAGCTGCGCGACCTCGTGGTGGTGAAAAAGTCCGGCCGAAAAGTGCCGTTCGACCGCGACAAGCTGCTGCGCTCGGTGGAGATCGCCGTCCGCAAGCGCAATGTCGATCCGGAGCGCATTGACCGCGCGGTGACCGGCATCGTGCGCCAGCTCGAAAGCTCCGGTGAAACGGAAGTGGCCTCCGGCGAAGTCGGCCGGCTGGTCATGGAAGCACTGAAGTCGCTCGACGATGTCGCCTATGTGCGCTTCGCCTCGGTCTACCGCAATTTTCGCGAGGCCAAGGATTTCCACGAATTGCTGGGCGAGCTCAAGGGAGACGAAACAAAGGGCGAAGAGGACGCCAGCTGAGCATGACCGCAAGCGACAAGACCGGACAGGCCGCCCTTGATCGCCGTTTCATGGCGGCGGCGCTCAGACTGTCGCGGAAGAATGCCGGACGCACCTCGACCAATCCCTCCGTCGGCACGTTGATTGTGCGCGATGACGGCGCCGGGCCGATGATCGTCGGCACCGGCGTCACCGCGGTCGGCGGCCGCCCGCACGCCGAGACCGAGGCCCTGGCTGAGGCTGGCGAGCTGGCGCGCGGCGCCACCGCCTATGTCACGCTGGAGCCTTGCGCCCACCATGGCCGGACGCCGCCTTGCGCCAACGCGCTGGTCAATGCCGGTGTCGCGCGCGTCGTCGGCGCCGCCAGCGATCCCGATCCGCGCGTGTCCGGCAAGGGCTATGCGATCCTGCGCGCCGCGGGTGTCGAGGTGGTCGAAAAGGTACTGGCGGCGGAAGCCGCCGAGCAGATGGCCGGCTATCTGATTCGATCGTTGAAAAAACGGCCCGAAGTGATTCTCAAGCTTGCGCTTTCCAGCGACGGCAAGATCGGCAGGGAAGGCGAGGGGCAGGTGTCGATCACCGGTGATATCGCCCGTCGCGAGGTGTATCTGATGCGCGCCGAGGCCGACGGCATACTGGTCGGCATTGGCACCGCGCTGGAGGACGATCCGGCTCTGACGGTGCGGCTGCCCGGACTGGAGAACCGTTCGCCGGCGCGCATCGTGCTCGACAGGCAGATCAGGTTGCCCGAGGCCTCCAAGCTGGTTTCGGGCGTGGACCGGGTGCCGCTCTATGTCGCCGCTTGCCTGGAGGCCGATCCGCTGCGGCGGGCAGCACTCGAACGCGCCGGCGTGCGCTTCATCGGCACCGAAACACATGAAGGCGGCGTCGCGCTGCCGGAACTGCTCGAGGATCTCGCCGCGCTCGGCATGGCAAGTGTTCTGGTCGAGGGTGGTGCCAGGGTGGCCAAGGCTTTCCTGGCCGATGGGCTGGTCGACCGTATCGTGCTGTTCCAGGGTCCCGAAGCGATCGGCGATGACGGCGTTGCATCGCCGATCGACGCTGACCACATCCCGGCAGGATTTCGCAAGCTTCGCGACATGCGTTTCGGCGAAGACAGCTATGCAGAGTGGGTAAGGGATATCTAGATCATGATCCCGAAAAGCGGGAACCGGGACAAGATCATGGTCAAACGGAAAGATATGATCTGATGTTCACCGGGATTGTTACTGATGTCGGCACTGTCGCAGCCGTCAAACCGCTCAGGGAAGGGGTGGGGCTGCGCATCGACACGGCCTACGACCCCCAGACCATCGCCATCGGCGCCTCGATCTCCTGCGGCGGTGTCTGCCTGACGGTCACGGCGCTGCCCGAACATGGCTCGAATGCGCGCTGGTTCGAGGTCGAGGCCTGGGAAGAGGCCTTGCGGCTGACCACGGCCTCGGGCTGGAAAACAGGCACGAGGATCAACCTGGAGCGGGCGCTGAAGATCGGCGACGAACTCGGCGGTCACATCGTTTCGGGTCATGTCGACGGCATGGCCGAGATCATCGAACGCAAGGATGAGGGCGATGCCGTGCGCTTCACGCTAGAGGCGCCGCGCGAGTTGGCGAAGTTCATTGCACCCAAGGGTTCGGTCGCGCTCGACGGCACCTCGCTCACCGTCAACAGGGTGGAAGGCACACGCTTCGACGTGCTTTTGATCCACCACTCGCTGACCGTGACCACCTGGGGCGAGCGCAAGGTCGGCGACCGCGTCAATCTCGAGATCGACACCATGGCCCGCTACGCGGCACGCCTGGTGGAGGCGGCGAAAGAAGGGTTTTGAGCGGCTGCCAGGAATTTTCGACCCAGGGTCACCTTCGGAAAGCTTGCGAACTTGTCGGCTTCGGCCTAAGTCACCGGCTCCGCCGGAAACGTGAGCCAAAATGCCCAGAGACAAGAAACTCAAGCTGCTGATCGTTGAAGCGCGCTTCTATGACGATTTGGCGGATGCGCTGCTCGACGGCGCCAAGGCTGCGCTCGACGAGGCAGGCGCCAAATACGATGTCGTCACCGTGCCGGGCGCGCTGGAAATTCCGGCTGTGATCTCATTTGCGCTCGACGCCGCCGAAGGCGAGGGTGCCGAGTATGACGGGTACGTTGCGCTCGGCACCGTGATCCGCGGCGAGACGCATCATTTCGACATCGTCGCCAACGAATCGGCGCGCGCCCTGATGGATCTGTCCGTGCAGGAGGCCATCTGCGTCGGCAACGGCATCCTGACCACCGAGAACGACGAGCAGGCCTGGGTCCGCGCCCGGCGCACGGAAGGCGACAAGGGTGGGTTTGCGGCCCGTGCCGCACTGACCATGATCGCGTTGAAGAAACGGCTCGGAGCCTGAACGGCGTGACGCAATCCGGAGACAAGGACCGACCCCCGGTGCGCCAGGCCAACAAGCGTGGCGCTGCCCGTCTGGCTGCCGTGCAGGCGCTCTACCAAATGGATGTCGCCGGCAGCGGTGTCATCGAGATCACAGCCGAATACGAGGCCTTTCGCCTCGGCAAGGAAGTTGACGGGGCGCTCTACCGCGAGGCCGATGCGCAATGGTTTCGCGCCATCCTCTCCGGTGTCGTCGAGAACCAGAAGACCGTCGATCCGATCATCCGCCAGGCGCTGACCGAGGACTGGCCGCTGTCGAGGCTCGACTCGACACTACGTGCCATCCTGCGCGCCGGGGTCTACGAACTGATGAAGCGCGAGGACGTGCCCGTTGCCGTCATCGTTTCCGAGTATGTCGACATCGCCAAGGCCTTCTACGAGGAAGACGAGCCGAAGCTGGTCAATGCCGTACTCGACCGCGTGTCACGCCGGGTGCGTGGCGAAGGGCGCGGCAAGGACGCATCATGACGGCAATCGCCGTCGAGGCAGGCAAGGAGGCGCGTCGCACCGCGTTGATCCTCGCCGCCTCGCAGGCGATCGTCGGCTCGGCTGCCCCCATCGCCATCTCCATGGGTGCGCTGGCCGGGCAATATCTGCTTGCCGTCGACAAGTCGCTGGCGACGGCGCCGGTCACCGGCTTCAACCTAGGCGTGGCGCTCGGCGCGTTGCCGGCAGCGGCGATAATCCGCAGGCTGGGCCAGCGCGGCGGCTTCATGACCGGTACGGTCGTTACCGCGTTTGGCGGGCTGGTCGCCACCCTGGCGCTTTTCCATGGCAGCTTCTGGCTGTTTGCCCTCGGCCTGCTGCTGATTGGCGTCGGCGGCGCCTTCGTCCAGCAGTTCCGTTTTGCCGCCGCCGACAACGCGCCGCCGGCGTTCAAGGCGCGCGCCATCTCTTTCGTGCTGGCCGGCGGCATCGTCACCGCCATTCTCGGGCCGCAGATCGTTATCTTCACCCGCGAATTGTTCGCGCCGGTGATGTTTGCCGGCTCGTTCGCTTCCATCCTGCCGCTGGCCGCGGTCGGCGCCGTCGTCCTGTCGTTCCTGCGACTGCCGGCGAAAGCAACAGGGAAAGCGGAAATCGCCGACAGCGACGCCAGACCATTGGCTGAAATTGTCACGCGGCCGCGTTTCGTCGCCGCATTGTTTTGCGCGGTCGGCAGCTACGCCCTGATGAGCTTCGTCATGACCGGCGCCCCGCTGGCCATGGTTGGCTGCGGCCTGTCGGAGGACGATGCGACGCTGGGCATTTCCTGGCACGTCATGGCTATGTTCGCACCGAGCTTCTTCACCGGCTCGCTGATCCATCGCTTCGGCGCCGAGCGCATCGTGGCCACCGGCCTGATCCTGTTGATCGGCTGCGCCATTGTCGCATTGTCGGGTCTGGCGCTGTGGCAATTCTGGACGGCGCTGATCCTGCTCGGCCTTGGCTGGAATTTTGGCTTCATCGGCGCCACGGCGATGGTGGCGGCCAGCTACCGGCCGTCGGAAAAGGGCAAGGTGCAAGGCTTCCACGACTTCGTCCTGTTCGGCTCTGTGGCCTGCGCTTCGCTGATGTCGGGCATGGTCTACAACGCCTGGGGCTGGGAGATGCTGAACTGGATGATCTTTCCGGTCACCGTTCTGTGCTTCGTGGCCCTTGGCGCGCTGAAGCTGACGGGCATTCGCAAAGCCTGATCCCGGATCGCTTTGCCTGACATGATGCTGTCAGGATGGTCTCGGCAAACCCGCCGCTGCCCGAACAAAATTATTGCGCCGATCCCTGTTCTTATGAAACCGTATGCCCCGACGGCGCGTTTGGGGCATGCTCATGTGCGGCCTCCGAATTTCGGTTCATTGCAAGGGATTTCACAATGTTTTCAATCAAGGCACTGGCCGGCGCGGCGCTTGCGCTCGGCATCACCGCTGCCTCGGCGAGCGCTCAGGTGGTTGTCTCCTCGAAGATCGACACCGAGGGTGGCGTGCTCGGCAACATCATCCAGCTCGTTCTCAACGCCAACAACATTAAGACCACCGACCGTATCCAGCTCGGCGGCACGCCGGTGGTGCGCAAGGCGATTACCGCCGGCGAGATCGACATCTATCCCGAATACACCGGCAATGCCGCCTTCTTCTTCGAGAAGGCCGACGACCCGGTCTGGAAGGATGCCGCCAAGGCCTATGAGACGGCCAAAAAGCTCGACTATGACGCCAACAAGATCGTCTGGCTGTCGCCGTCGCCGGCCAACAACACCTGGGCGATCGCGCTGCGCAAGGAGGTTGCCGAAACCAACAAGCTCGCCACGCTCTCCGACTTCGGCAAGTACGTCGCTGGAGGCGGCCAGGTGGTGCTGGCGGCTTCCGCCGAGTTCGTCAATTCTGCGGCAGCACTTCCGGCCTTCCAGACCACCTATGGCTTCACGCTGAAGCCCGAGCAACTGATCACGCTCTCAGGCGGCGACACGGCGGCAACCATCGCTGCAGCCGCCAACCAGACCAGCGGCGCCAACGCCGCCATGGTCTACGGCACCGACGGCGGCATCGCGCCGTCCGGCCTTGTCGTGCTCGACGACGACAAGGGCGTCCAGCCGGTCTACCAGCCGGCACCGATCATCCGCGAAGCGGTGCTCAAGGAGCATCCCGAGATCGAGACGCTGCTGAAGCCGGTCTTCGCCAAGCTCGACCTCGTCACGCTGCAGGAGCTGAACGGCCGCGTGCAGGTCGGCGGTGAGCCGGTCAAGGGCGTCGCCGAAGACTTTCTGAAGAAGAATGGCTTCCTGAAATAGAGCGATTTCCGGCGCGCCGCATGCGTGGCGCGCCGGAACGACTGACGGGGGAGGGCGTGCCTATCCGCTTCGACAAGCTCGGCGTGGTCATTGCCGTGATAGCAGCCTACGCGGCTTTCGCCGCGCCCTTTGCCACGTTCCGTGCCAACCGCATCGTTCCCGGCCAGGCGCGTTCGATGCTCGAAGCGTTGCCGGCAGCGACCGGGCCGTTGCTGCTCGCCATCGTTGTCGTTGCCGCACTTGTTGCGCTGTTCAAGACGCCGCTGCTGCTGCGCCTTGCCGCCAGCGCAGCGGCACTTGCCGCGCTCGCGCTTCTGATCGGCGTCGCTGGCACATTTCTCACGCCTACCGGCAACACCTTTGCGAGGATTTCGCCGGCCTCCGGTTTCTGGATCCTCATCTTTGCTTTCACGCTCTTGCTGGCCGACGTTCTGACGAGGCTGGAGCTTTCGCCCTGGGCACGCGTCGGCGTGCTGGTAGTGGCCAGTGCGGCGGTCGCTCTGCTGTTGATTTCAGGAAGCTGGAACGACCTCTCCATCCTCAAGGAATACGCCAACCGTGCCGACAGCTTCTGGGCCGAGGGCTCCAAGCATGTGACGCTGGCACTCGGTTCGCTGCTTGCTGCGGTGATCATCGGCCTGCCGCTCGGTATCCTTTGCCATCGCGTCGAGAGGCTGCGTGCGAGCGTCCTCAACGTGCTCAACATCATCCAGACCATTCCGTCGATCGCACTGTTTGGCCTGCTGATCGCGCCGCTCGGCTGGGTCGCCACGCATGTACCGGCGGCGGCGGCACTCGGCATTCGCGGCATCGGCACCGCGCCGGCTTTCGTCGCCTTGTTCCTCTATTCGCTGCTGCCGGTGGTGGCCAACACGGTGGTCGGCCTCGCTGGCGTGCCGCGCGCCGCCAATGACGCGGCCCGCGGCATGGGCATGACCGACAGGCAACGCCTGTTCGGCGTCGAGTTTCCGCTCGCCTTTCCGGTGATCCTCACCGGCATCCGCATCGTGTTGGTGCAGAACATCGGCCTTGCAACGATTGCCGCGCTGATCGGCGGCGGTGGCTTCGGCGTGTTCGTCTTCCAGGGCGTTGGCCAGACGGCGATGGATCTGGTGCTGCTCGGCGCGGTGCCGACGGTCGCGCTCGCCTTCGCCGCCGCCATTATCCTCGACGCGGTGATCGAAATGACCGCCACCAGACGACGCGAGGCAAGCCCGGCATGATCGAGATCGAAGGCATAACCAAGCGCTATGATGCGACAGCGGTGGTCGACGACGTCTCGATGGTCATCGAGCCGCGCACCATCGCCGTCATTGTCGGCACGTCCGGGTCCGGCAAGACGACACTGCTTCGCATGATAAACCGGTTGGTCGAGCCGACCGCCGGCGTCATCAAGCTCGACGGCGCCGACAACCGCTCGCTGCCTGGCTATGAACTGCGCCGCAGCATCGGCTATGCCATCCAGGGCCACGGCCTGTTTCCGCATCGCACGGTGGCGCAGAACATCGCCACCGTGCCGGTTTTGCTCGGCTGGGACAAGGCCCGCATCAAGGCCCGCGTCGACGAGCTGATGACGCTCTACCAGCTCGATCCCGAGGCGTTCGGCCCGCGCTACCCGCACGAGCTATCCGGTGGCCAGCAGCAGCGCGTCGGCGTTGCCCGCGCGCTCGCCGCCGAGCCAAACGTGCTGTTGATGGACGAGCCGTTCGGCGCGCTCGACCCGATCATCCGCACCAAGGCGCAGGAAGACCTGCTGACGATCCAGAAGCGCTTCGGCACCACCATCATCCTTGTCACCCATGACATGGAGGAGGCCGTGCATATGGGCGACAAGATCGCCGTGATGGATGCCGGCAAGCTCGTGCAATACGCCAAGCCCGCCGAGATCCTGGCCAAACCGGCCAGCGCTTTTGTCGAAACCCTGGTCGGCGCAAGCGAACGGCCGTTTCGCCTGCTGTCGCTCGGCCGGGTGCGCGACGCGGTGGAGAAAGGCACCGCTGAGGGCGAGGCGATCCCCGGCGATGCCAGCCAGCGCGATGCGTTGGCGGAATTGCTGTGGTCGGGCCGGCCGGCGCTGCCGGTGAGGGACGCCGACGGCAAGCCGCTCGGCCGCGTCACCCTCGACGGTCTGGTCAAACGCTCGGCGAGGCCGGCATGAAAGCCTGGCTTCCGGCGCTGCTGCGATTGGCCCTGGTGGTGCTGCTCGTCGCCTTCCTCACCAATCCCGGCTGGTTCGAACCGCTGCTGAAGCCGCTGACCGAGAACAATGCCCCGGTGATCTATAACCAGGGCAGCCTGCTGACCCTGACGCTGTTGCATTTGCGCATCGTGCTGATCGCCACCATGGCGGCAACCATCGTTGCGGTGGCACTTGCCATCCTGGTCACCAGGCCCGCCGGCGCCGAGTTCCTGCCGCTGTCGCGCAGCCTGGTCAATATCGGCCAGACCTTTCCGCCGGTGGCGGTGCTGGCGCTTGCGGTGCCGGCGGTCGGGTTCGGCGAAAAGCCGACACTGATCGCATTGTTTCTCTATGGCCTGCTGCCGATCTTCGAGAATGCGTTGACCGGCCTGACGACGCTGCCGGCCAATGTGATGGAGGCGGCGCGCGGCGCCGGCATGACCGGCTGGCAAAGACTGGTCAAGGTCGAGCTGCCGCTCAGCGCCCCGATCATACTCGGCGGTATCAGGCTGTCGGTTGTCATCGGCCTTGCCACCGCCACCATCGGCTCGACCGTGGCCGCCAAGACGCTGGGCGAGGTGATCATCGCCGGGCTGTTGTCCAACAACCTCGCCTTCATCCTTCAGGGAGGGCTGATCGTGGCGGCGCTTGCCGTGCTCATTTATGACGGGCTGTCGGCGGTCGAACGCTATACCGCGCGCCGCATGGGCAGGGAGACGGCGTAGTTTACGATCTCACCTGGCGTCGGCAGGAAGCAGTTCTAAATGTTGGAGGTTTGACCCCGTTCATTCGCTCAACACTTTTATTCTAAGCGGGTACGGGCTTGGGATCTATGTCGGCGTGCGCCGCCAACGGAAAACGCAGCGGCACGGCGTCGACCTTCTCCGTCGCGAAAAAGCTTCTATTTCGCAATTGCCCGAAGACGCGTGTCGCCTCTGCCCGGATTCTGTCGATGACCCGCTTGTCTCTGTGGAGCCTCGGAGTGACTTGGATCAAGGTCGCAGGGCTGTCGTTCTCTGAAATGAACTTGGCCTGGGCGCAGAGCGCGGGCATCAACTGGTAGGTCGTGTTGAGCACGGTCGTCATCTCATCGGGACTGAAGAGCGCGACATCGACCGCTGCCCTAAGACGCCTCGTGTTCTTGAGCAGTTTTTGGGCGGCCTTTTTCGAAATCAGATACCCGCACGCGCCCAGGTGATGTCCGAGCAATCGCGTTGCGGAGTATCCATTTTTTACGGGAACGTGCCGGCGCCCAATCCTCACCCGCACAAAGAATGTTTCGAGCTTGACCACGTCCGCGTCTCGGGGGACCCAGGCATCATCGTTCAGCACCGGTCCGGCGTTGTGGCTGAAAACAACGTCATCCTCGAAGACTGCGCCATACCGATCAGGGCCGTCTGCGATGCTTTGCCAGCAGAGACGATGACTGAGAAAGCAACAGATTTCCGCCTCGGTGAGCGGAGGGCCGATGAACGGAGCCCCGGCAGCCGCATCGACAGCTGCGACGCGTTCAAAAGGAATTCCAATGCGGGAAAATTCTGCCGTGACGTCAGCGAGCCGATCAATTGATCGGTCAAGATTGATCACCAAACACCTCACTACCGACCTCCTCCCCGGCGTAAAAGAATTATATGCGCTCTATACTTATGCGGAAAGTTGACCATCAGTTATTGTCGCCTGTCGAGGTTGTATACGGGCGCGCTAAACTTTCCCTGAGCGCCACTATGGTCGCGGCCATTGGGCCAGGTTGGCTTGCTCCAAGAGCATAATAGGACGGCAAAAAGCTATGGCCCCGCACCTTTGCGGAGGCTCTCGCGAGCATCCCCAGAATCTGATCGCGCGATATTGGCTCGAAACTCCGCCCTGTGTAACGCCCACGGCGCGGCAAGAATTGCCAGGTCTCTGCGGGGTTCGTGGCTGTCATACGGTTTCTGGCCAGCAAAGGACTAATCAACGAGGCTGAGTGCGAGGAAGCCGAATTGACAGTACAGCACGAGGCATCTGGTCATGGACTGGCGATCACGCCTTAGCCTCGGGAGTGAGGGCTCTGGCCGGGCAAGGCCAGCGCGTCCGACCGGCTTTCCGATCGCCATCCTGTCATTCAACAGGCCCGAACATCTGCCCGATGCTGGCCAGCCGTCGTCCGCGACTACTGGCAGGACCACAAGGCGATAGACGCTTTTTGCGCCGAGCGCGGCTGGGAGGGGCATGCCGCCCGATCTCGCCGGGCCGACAGACGAGCAGGTCGCACGGTGGCTGAACCCAGAGCGGCTGCACTTTCAGGGCGGCGACAAGCCCTTCAGTGCCTGGCACGGCCCGGCCTGAATGCATTCAATCGGTTTGCACGAAAGCATTACGGCGAAAGCCGGGCAAAAACCGAACAATATCTTGACGTTCCGAGCCCCGTTTCGCATACACCGCTGCGAAGGGTCGGATTCCGCCCGCGGAATCCGGTCTCTGTCTCAACGGCCCAGGGAGGGGTTCTTTTGGGCCAACAATCGAGGAAAATCCGGCAATGACAATTATTTCCGCCGTCATCGCCTGCGGCCTGCTTTCTGTCCTCTACGCCATCTGGGCAACACGTTCGGTCCTCGCGGCCGATCAGGGCAATGCACGCATGCAGGAAATCTCCGCCGCCATCCGCGAAGGCGCGCAAGCCTATCTGGCGCGCCAGTACACCACCATCGCCATCGTCGGCGTGGTCGTGCTCGTGCTCGCCTGGTGGCTGCTTTCGATCACCGCCGCGATCGGCTTCCTGATCGGTGCCGTTCTGTCAGGCGCCGCGGGTTTCATCGGCATGCATGTTTCGGTGCGGGCCAATGTGCGCACCGCGCAGGCGGCCTCCAACAGCCTCGCCGCCGGCCTCGACATCGCTTTCAAGTCGGGCGCCATCACCGGCATGCTGGTGGCGGGCCTCGCCTTGCTCGGCGTGTCGATCTACTACCTTGTCCTGACCCACTTCATGGGCCTTCAGCCCAACGACCGCATCGTCATCGACTCGCTGGTTTCACTCGGCTTCGGCGCCTCGCTGATCTCGATCTTCGCCCGTCTCGGCGGCGGCATCTTCACCAAGGGTGCTGACGTCGGCGGCGATCTGGTCGGCAAGGTCGAAGCCGGTATTCCCGAGGATGATCCGCGCAATCCGGCCACCATCGCCGACAATGTCGGCGACAATGTCGGCGACTGCGCCGGCATGGCCGCTGACCTGTTCGAAACCTATGCGGTGACGGTCGTCGCCACCATGGTTCTCGGTGCCATCTTCTTCGGCGGCACCGCCGTTCTCGGCGCCGCGATGCTCTATCCGCTGGCCATTTGCGGCGCCTGCATCCTGACCTCGATCGTCGGCACCTTCTTCGTCAAGCTCGGCGCCAACGGCTCGATCATGGGCGCTCTCTACAAGGGCCTGATCGTCACCGGCCTGTTGTCCATCGTCGGTCTCGGCGTCGCCACTTCGGTGTGTCTCGGCTGGGGCGAGATCGGCACCGTCGCCGGCATGGCCATCACCGGCAAGAACCTGTTCATCTGCGGCCTGATCGGCCTCGTGGTGACGGGTCTCATCGTGGTGATCACCGAATATTATACTGGCACCGGCAAGCGCCCGGTGAACTCCATCGCCCAGGCCTCGGTGACCGGTCACGGCACCAACGTCATCCAGGGCCTTGCGGTCTCGCTGGAATCCACGGCACTGCCGGCGATCGTCATCGTCGGCGGCATCATCTCGACCTACCAGCTCGCCGGTCTCTATGGCACCGCGATCGCGGTCACCACCATGCTCGGCCTGGCCGGCATGATCGTCGCGCTCGACGCCTTTGGCCCGGTGACCGACAATGCCGGCGGCATTGCCGAAATGGCCGGTCTGCCCAAGGAAGTGCGCCACTCCACCGACGCGCTCGACGCGGTCGGCAACACCACCAAGGCGGTGACCAAGGGCTATGCCATTGGTTCGGCCGGCCTCGGCGCGCTGGTACTGTTCGCCGCCTACTCGAACGACCTGAAGTTCTTTGCCGCCAATGGCGACAAATATCCTTACTTCCAGGGCATGGGTGAGATCTCCTTCGACCTCTCCAACCCTTACGTCGTCGCCGGCCTGATCTTCGGCGGCCTGATCCCGTATCTGTTCGGCGGCATCGCCATGACGGCCGTCGGCCGCGCGGCCGGTGCCATCGTCGAGGAAGTGCGCAAGCAGTTCCGCGAGGATCCGGGCATCATGGCCGGCACCTCGAAGCCGAACTACGCGCGTGCGGTCGACCTTCTGACCAAGGCGGCGATCCGGGAAATGATCATCCCGTCGCTGCTGCCGGTGCTGGCGCCGCTCGTCGTCTATTTCGGCGTGCTGCTGATCTCGGGTTCGAAGGCTTCCGCCTTTGCGGCACTTGGCGCCTCGCTGCTTGGTGTCATCGTCAATGGCCTCTTCGTCGCCATCTCGATGACTTCAGGCGGCGGCGCCTGGGACAACGCGAAGAAGTCCTTCGAGGACGGCTTTGTCGACAAGGACGGCGTCAAGCATCTGAAGGGCTCCGAGGCGCACAAGGCCTCGGTCACCGGCGACACTGTGGGCGATCCCTACAAGGACACCGCCGGCCCGGCCGTCAACCCGGCGATCAAGATCACCAACATCGTCGCGCTGTTGCTGCTCGCCGTGCTCGCGCACGGCTGAACAGCGTCCAACGCTCAAAGTCAAAACCCGCGGGAGCGATCCCGCGGGTTTTTGTTGTGGCGAATGAAGCGCGGGCCGTTCAGCTCTTCTCTTCGTCAGGTTCGCGAAATGCTTGCATTCAAGCGGAAGCATTTCCTTCAGGTTCGGTTTACGGCATGGCGATGGCGAAGCCACTCCCATTGCTGGCGAGCATGCCGCCAGGACCGCTCGGTCTGGCCATAACAAAAACCCGCGGGATCGCTCCCGCGGGTTTTTGGTCGCCTGAGATGTTGCTGCCTCCTGGAGGACCCGGGAAGGCAGGTCTGAAGATCAGGGAGTGCCGCCGCCGGGAATGCCGGGCGCCAGCTTGCTGGCGCCGTTGATGATCTGGCTGAGGAAGTTCTGGTCCTTGCCGCCGGTCGGCGTCGTGCGCGAGATGAAGTCGAACATCTTGCCGTCCTTCAAGCCGTAATTGGCGATCTGGGTGACGCGACCGTCGGCGCCGAAATAGACCGCCAGCACATGCTGGTCGACGAGCCTGGGCTTGTCGAAGGCGACGTAGCGCTTGCGCGTCTGGGAAATGTAGTAGAAGGCCTCGTTGTCGAAGGTCGCAGTGGTCGACGGCGTGCCGAGTGCCAGAAGCACCTGTTCGCGGCTCGATCCGACCGGCACCAGGTCAATCGCCTGCTGGTCGATAACATACCCCTGCGTCAGCGTCTCGCTTGGGTTGAGGTCGCCGATCATCTTGTTGGTGTGACACGCTGACAGCGCCGAAACGACGAGCAGCAGCGAGATCGCACCGGCGGGCCTGGACGAGAAGGACGACTTGAAATTCAGCGCGCGCAACAACAATTCTCCATTATATCGCCGCAACTTGCGCTGGGCCGCAAAACCGGTAAACCAGCTTGCCTGCCGATGCAACAAGGCCAACTAAACAAACGGTCCCGGGAGACCATCCCCAATGTTCAAGCGCCTTTTTGGCCGCGAACGCCACGCCAACCGCGCCATCACCGAGGCGCTTTACGCACAAATCGTGGCGGCGGCGCGGCAGACTGTGTTTTATTCCCACTGGAATGTACCCGACACGCCGCTTGGCCGTTTCGAGATGCTGTCGCTGCACATGTTCCTGTTCCAGCACCGGTTGCGCGGCGAGGGCGCTGCGGCGCAAGAGGTCGCCCAGGTGCTGATCGACGAGTTCTTCCTCGACGTCGATCATTCGCTGCGGGAGTTGGGCATTGGCGACGTCGGCGTTCCCAAACGCATGAAAAAGCTGGCGAAGATGTTCTATGGCCGAACCGCCGCCTATGATGATGCCCTGGAGCGAAACGACCACGACGGGCTCACCGCTGCCCTTGCCCGTAATGTCCGGCCCGACGCTGGCGCCTGGCCGGAAGCAGCACGACTGGCCTTCTATGTCGCCGATGCGGCAGGGCATCTTGCCGCGCAGCCAACCGAATCGATTCTCTCCGGTACGGTGATGTTTCCAACCGCCAAGGCAGACTGAAGGAGGCAGCGATGAAACATGCAGAACCACAAGGCCCGGTGTCCTTCATCGCCAATGTCGCCCGCTTGCCGCACAAGGGGCTGCCGGTGGTCATCACCGCCGACGCTGCCCAACGCGCGGCCCTTGCCGCAGAGCATGATCTGCTGTCGGTCGAAACCTATCGCGCCGAACTCCTGGTCGCGCCATGGAAGCGCAACGGTGTCAAAGTCAGCGGCCGCGTCGAGGCCGACATAACTCAGGCCTGCATCGTCACGCTCGAGCCCGTCGAAGCGCATATCGACGAGGCGATCGAGGCGCTGTTCCTACCGGATGACTCCAAGCTCGGACGGCAAGGTTTCGATGGTAGCGGCGAGATCCTGATCGATGCGGACGGTCCTGACAGCCCGGAAACATTTTCCGGCGACACGATCGATGTCGGGGCGCTCGCCGAACAGTTCTTCGGACTGGCCATCGACCCTTATCCGCGCAAGCAGGGCGCCTCGCTGGATGCCGGCGGCGAGGTCGAACCGGCGGAGAATGAATTTCAGCAAAAACTGCGATCCTTGCTGGGAAAATCCTGAAAACCTCGCCCGCGACGGAAAAGTCGGTTGTGCGGCAGCCCAAAACCGTTATTTTCGCCGAACCTTCGCGACCGCTAAAGCGACCTGCCGCCTAACCGTGAGATGAATACCGCGTGATCAGGATTTCCATCGATGCCATGGGCGGCGATCACGGACCAGCCGTGGTCATTCCAGCGCTCATGACGGTTGCGACCCGCCGTCCCGACATCCGATTCGTCATCTACGGGCGCGAGGATGTAGTGCGCCCCGAGCTGGCCAAGTTTCCCAAGCTGGCCGGTGTCAGCGAGTTCATCCATTGCGAGATAGCGGTCAGGATGGACGACAAGCCGAGTCAGGCGCTGCGCCACGGCCGCTGGAAGTCGTCGATGTGGAAGGCGGTCGAAGCGGTCAAGTCGGGCGCAGCGGATGCCTGCATCTCCGCCGGCAACACCGGCGCGCTGATGGCGATGTCGAAATTCTGCCTGCGCACCATGGCAACCATCGATCGCCCGGCGATCGCGGCGCTCTGGCCGACATTGCGCGGCGAAAGCGTGGTGCTGGACGTCGGCGCCACCATCGGTGCCGACGCGCACCAACTCATTGATTTTGCCATTCTCGGCACCGGCATGGCGCGCTCAGTGTTCGGCATCGCGCGGCCCACGGTTGGCCTGCTCAATGTCGGCGTCGAGGAGATCAAGGGCCAGGAAGAGGTCAAGGAAGCGGGGCGCATGCTGCGCGAGGCCAATATGGCCTCCATGAATTATCACGGCTTTGTCGAGGGCGACGATATCGGCAAGGGTACGGTCGACGTGGTGGTCACTGAAGGCTTCGCCGGTAACATCGCGCTGAAGACGGCTGAAGGCACCGCGCGGCAGATCGCTGGCTATTTGCGAGCCGCGATGAGCCGCACCCTGATGGCCAAGATCGGCTATGTCTTCGCCAAGGGCGCCTTCGACCGCCTGCGCGAAAAGATGGACGTCGGCCGTTCCAACGGTGGTGTTTTCCTGGGACTGAACGGCATCGTCGTCAAAAGCCACGGCGGGGCCGATTCGGACGGTTTCGCCGCGGCGATCGAGCTCGGCTACGACATGGTGCGCAACAATTTGCTTGACCGCATCGAGGCCGATCTGGACCTGTTTCATGCGCGCAACCCGCATGCCATGACATCTAGGAAATCCGACGTCGTTACCGACGCGAAGGAATAGGAAAGAGCATTGATCAGATCAGTCGTGCGCGGCACGGGCGCCGCGCTGCCCCGCCGCATCATGAAGAATGCCGATTTCGAAGGCATGGTCGAAACGTCGGACGAGTGGATCGCCCAGCGCACCGGTATCCGCCAGCGTCACATCGCGGGTGACGACGAGACGACGGCCTCGCTGGGCGAAGCGGCCGCGCGCGCCGCGCTAGCCAATGCGGGGCTGACGCCCGATGATATCGATCTGATCGTGCTGGCGACCTCGACGCCCAACAACACCTTTCCGGCCACAGCGGTCGAGATCCAGCACCGGCTCGGCATGCATCACGGCTTTGCCTTCGATATGCAGGCGGTCTGTTCCGGTTTCGTCTATGCCGTGACCACCGCCGACCTCTACATCCGTGGCGGCTTGGCCAAGCGCGTGCTGGTGATCGGTGCGGAAACATTCTCGCGCATCCTCGACTGGAGCGACCGCTCGACCTGTGTGCTTTTCGGCGACGGCGCGGGCGCGCTGGTGCTTGAGGCGGGCGAGGGCGCAGGCACGATCGCCGACCGCGGCGTTCTGGCGGCCAGCCTGCGCTCCGACGGCACTCACAAGGACAAGCTTTTTGTCGACGGCGGGCCATCGACCACGGGGACCGTCGGCCATCTCAGGATGGAAGGCCGCGAAGTCTTCAAGCATGCGGTCGGCATGATCACCGACGTCATCGAGGCGACGTTCTCACAAGCTGGTATCACCGCCGCGGATCTCGACTGGTTCGTGCCGCACCAGGCCAATAAACGCATTATTGACGCTTCCGCGAGGAAGCTCGGGATAGAAGAGCAAAAGGTGGTGGTTACGGTCGATTTACACGGTAACACCTCGGCTGCTTCCGTGCCGCTGGCGCTTGCCGTTGCCGTCGCCGACGGGCGCATCAAGAAGGGCGATCTCGTGCTTCTGGAAGCGATGGGCGGCGGCTTCACCTGGGGCGCTGTTCTCGTTCGCTGGTAAGTGCAGAACGCTCCGGTTTCGGTCCTTGACCTTGCCGGATCAATTACTTAGGCTCTGCCGTTGTTGTGCCGAATTTTATGTTTTGAGCTGATGGGACGGTCGCATGGGGGGAAAGACACTTACGCGCGCCGACCTTGCCGAGGCCGTCTACCGAAAGGTCGGCCTGTCACGCACTGAATCGGCCGAACTCGTTGAAGCGGTTCTGGACGAAATCTGCGAAGCGATCGTCCGCGGCGAGACGGTGAAACTGTCGTCCTTCGCGACATTCCACGTCCGCTCCAAGAACGAGCGCATCGGCCGCAATCCCAAGACCGGCGAAGAGGTGCCGATCCTGCCGCGCCGGGTGATGACGTTCAAGTCGTCGAACGTGTTGAAGAGCCGCATTTTGCGTTCTCATCAAAGCGGCAAGGCCAAAAGCGGCAAGTAGTCTCGTTCTACTGCGCGGTTGAAAACCGGCCCCTTCATCACGCCGGGCTTGAATATTGCTTCACAAACCGCTGAAATAAGGCCCGATTCGGCAGCATGGCTGGATTGGTGTTCTGCGTATGATCCATTCCGCGGAAAACGGAATGAGCTTCTCTCTTTGGTGAGCGTGATCTCGTCTGAAGACCGTTCCGGATCACGCTCCAGCGTGAGGATTTCGCCCATGGACAAGAGCCCTGACGCCTTCCGTACCATCAGCGAGGTCGCCGAGGATCTCGACCTGCCGCAGCACGTGCTGCGCTTCTGGGAAACGCGTTTCAACCAGATCAAGCCGATGAAGCGCGGTGGCGGTCGCCGTTACTACCGACCGCAGGATGTCGAACTGATCAAGGGCATCCGGCACATGCTCTACGACCAGGGCTACACCATCAAGGGCGTGCAAAAGCTTTTGCGCGAGAATGGCAATCATTTCCTGGTCGCCATCGGCAATGGCGACATGGCCGCCGTCGAGGCGATCTCGCAGCGAAGGCAGGCCGATCAGGTGCCGCTGACGCCGGCAGCCCAGCCGCGCGGCGGCGATGACGAACTGGTTGGCCAACCCCGCGTCAAGCCAAGCCGGCGCTTTTTTGGTCTCGGCAAGAGCGATGAGGAAGGTCCGGTTCAGCCGGACGCGTCGAAACTCTCGCGCGACAATCGCGCCCTGCTGCAGGAGGCGCTGTTCGACCTCCTGGAATGCAAGCGGCTGCTCGACCAGGTGCGCTGACTCGGCACCCGAAGCGACTGTGATATTCCTAAAACCGGAACCCGCCTTCGGGTGACGCGTTACGTTTCCTTCTGCAAGCAAGGAAACAAATCATGGCATCGTTCTCGACCCTCTCCGATATCGATCTGGACAAGCAGGTTGCTGCTCTCTCCAAGGAACTGGCGGCTCTGAAAAAGGCGGTCTCCAGGCGAGGCGGCGCCGTCTATGAAGACGGTCGTGATGCCGCGCTCGACACGTATTCCGATCTCGCAGGGCGTTTGCGGGAGGCGATGCCGGCAATCCGCAAGCAGGGCAGGGTGATCGAGAGATCGGCTCGCGACCATCCGGCGGTGGCTGCCGCGGTCGGCCTTGTCGTGGTTGGTCTCGTCGCCAGTCTGCTGTTCAGCCGGCGCTGAGTGGTAAGCCTCGGGCTCAGGCGCCTTCTCCCGAGGCGTTTCCCAAGCCCGACCCGATTAGCGATTTCTGGTGTCGCTCTGGCATCTGGCGCTCAGCGCCTCGGCGTAGAGGCGCATGGCACCGCTGTGCCGCCGGCGCAGGAATGCGGATTGGTCAAGCCGCCAGCATCGCTCGATTTCCCTGACGATCGCCGGGTTGGTCCAGGTAGCATAGCCCGCCGCCGAATAGACGGCGATCTCGCCGGCATAGAGACAGTCGTCGGTGACGAGGAAGTCGACACGGATGTAGTCGAGGTCGCCGGCGATGGCTGGCGCGACCGAGATCGCCTGGCGAACATAGTCGATCAGCCGCGCATTGACGGGCAAGGCCTGATCCTGGCGAGGATAGTCGGGATCGCGACCAGGCAGCGGATTGGCTTCGCGGTCAAACAGCAGCGAACGACTGGCTTGCTTATCCTCGACCCAGACATGGGATATCACGCCGCTGCAGACATGAACCTTGATGTCGGTGGCGATCGTTCCGCCGCTTAGCGCCAGCCGCTGTTCGACGAAGACGGCCGGAACAATCGGCCAATAGGCCCATTCGCCGTCGCGAACGCCGAAGCGCCTCCTCAACCAGCGGCTGGTACGATAGACGATGGCGTCGCGATCCGGCCGGCCATCGGCGACGAACATGTTCATCTCGCAGCCATGGTTGACTTTCACCACCACGTCGCCGGCCAGCAATGCCGGCGGGATCGCAGCCGGGTCGCTGCCGGCCCACAGCGTTGCGGGCAGTTTCAGGTCCGGGCAGGCATTATGGATATGGGTCTTCGCCGCCAGCTTGTCGGTCAGCGTTACGAACAGCGGATTGCGGTCAACGATCTTTCGCCAGAGCAATCGCTCATGATAGCTCCTGGGTTCCGCCGGGTTTGGCAGGTAACCCAACCGGCGCACGAAGCGCACGATCAGAGCCGGATGCCGAAGGGTAAGCCAGAACCGCGCGGTCGACAGGACAATGCGGCTTGTCCACGAAACATCGGCCTTGGCCTTCATCAAGATACCTGGGCCTCGTTGGCAAACCCTGATCCGGTGGGAGTGCGCCGGTCAGAAACATCCCGTGCCGTACCGCAATTTGCCTTTGCGTGAAAGGTTGGCCAGCGTCGCCGTGGTGGTATTGCGCCGGGATCTTGGAACCAGCGCTGCAATTGGGGAAATTCGAGGACCTCGAATCGCGTCGCGCTTCGCGTTGCGCCACCACGGGAAGACCAGCCTTGAACAAGACGCCAAGGCAGGTCTTCTCGCTGGCAGTCCGCTTAGTAGGCCTTCTTCACGATCTTCTTCACGTGGTGGTGATGATGAACGCGGTGATGGCGGTGGTAGTAGCGATGATGATGGTGGTGACGATGGTGCTTTACCATCGGGGCAGCATCCGCGCTCGTAGCGCCAATCACCGGCGCCGTGAAAGCAAGTGCAACCGCAAGCCCGAGGGCCGAGAGGAGGGACTTCTTCATGGATCGTTTCCTTTTTAGCAGGCTGATATAAGTCGGGGCGACAGCCCGACCGCCGCGAATGGGATTACGCTCCTGAATTTTTTCGTCAGTATTTCCCGACTATAGATTTTTGTTTCTGGACTGTTTTTGACGAAACGGGCTTCCACCATCATCATCGACAAAGGCCGAAAGTCGCGACCTTGCCGCCGCCTGTTTCGCTTACATCGGCGGAACCACACCGTTGTTTCCGACCACGACGCGACCGGCGCTCAGTGTGCCGTCACCGTCACGCTGAGCGACAACGAAGACCGTCGCGCCTGGTTTGAGATCTGTCGGCGTGGCGGCTGCAAAGGTCACGACAGGCGTGTTGTCGGGTATGGAGATCTTCTTTGTCTGCCCATTGTCGTAGGTCAGTGTGACGGCTCGCCCGTTTATATCGGTTACATCGGCGACGGTGCCGTTGGTCATGCGGCTGTTTGGCTGCAGGTCCCAGGGACGGTCACCCTCGCCAGTGCCTTTCAAAGCAGCTGGAAAGACCACCACCTCCAGTGCGCCGCTGCCGCCATCCGCTTTCGAGACGGATGCGATGCCGAGGAAATCGCCCTGCTTGATGTCCTTCACGGATGCGTTGGCGACGCCCGAGATCTTCCACCCGGCATCGAGCTTGATCGCATTGGTGTCGCCCTGGCGGGTTTTCACGGTGAGCAGCGATGGCTCGAAACTGACCACCGTGCCGCGCACCCGCAGCGCGTCCGCCGCTTGAGCGCCGGCCGTACCGGCAACGGTGAGGCTGGAGACAGTGCCGAGCACGACCATGAATGTCTTGAAGTTCATTGCAGAAATCCTTCCGGGAAAGAGCTGGCTGGAACCGGATGGTTTTCACGCCAGCGCATTAGAACAACGAACAGGTGGGCCGAAACCACTGAGCAAAAAGGTCCCGAGCATTCAAAACAACTTGATCGCGGCGTGCGCGCGAGGCGGCCGCACTGGCGCCTGGTTCACGATACCGTGACGCTCCGATTGGCACTTGGCAAATCGCCGGCGAGCGGGCATCTTCTCGATCGTCTCAGGCAACATCGTCATTTTACCAAACTCTTTCAGCCCACGGAGTTGCCAATGCCCCACAATGCAAGAAGCGAAGCCCTCTCCGAGCCGCTAGCCAACGGGATCGGGCCAGATTACAGCACCCTCAAAGCGATCCGGGAGACCCTCGGATACAGCGTGGAAAAGTTGTCCCTGACATGTGGTCTGGCGGCCGACGAGATTGAGGATATTGAGAACGGCAGGGCGGCCGACCCGTCGAAGCTGCGTCGTATTGCGTCCGCGCTTCGACTTCCACAGGACGCTTTCATCGGTTCAGACGTGCGCACACCAGCCGCACAAGGTCGATCCCTGGCATAAATCAGCACCAGGCATGCCACAGAACCCGCCAGGTTATACCCTTGGCGGGTTTGTTGTTGGTGCAGCAGTGTTCCCGCCGCTGCAGCTTGCCGATTGATATATCGCCCGTGTTTGTACGCGCGGGCAGATTCACTGTTGCCCATCAAGTCCGCCGTCCAAGTGTTGAACCGTGGGTTTTTCGATATGAGCCTGGAATCCGTTCGTGCCTTCTTTGCCGCCCATGCGCCCGACATCGACGTCATCGTGACCGAGGCGAGTTCGGCGACAGTGGCGCTGGCGGCCGAGGCGCATAGCGTACTGCCGGCGCAGATCGCCAAGACGATCTGCCTTCGCGTTGGCGACCGCACCATGCTCGTCGTCACCAGCGGTATCGCCAGGCTGGACAACCGCAAGTTCAAGGACCAGTTCGGCGGCAAGCCTCGCATGCTGGATGCTGAGGAGGTTGTCGCCGCCACGAGCCATCCTGTCGGCGGTGTCTGCCCGTTCGGCCTGCCGGCGCCGCTGCCGGTCTACTGCGACGTGTCGCTACGCGAATTCGACGAGGTCGTGCCCGCCGCCGGCGCCACCAACGCCGCCGTGCGACTTGCACCGCAGCGCGTGGTTGACCTTACCGGCGCTGAGTGGGTGGATGTGTGCCAGGGTTAGACAAACGGGTCGGATTCGACCCGAGGCCTGAGCAACAAGGTAACAGGCACGATCCAAGATTTGGCTGAGCGTCTGGTGAGGCGGACCTTTGGGGGCAAGTCCTGCTTCGAAATGGTCGGAGTGGCCGGATTCGAACCGACGACCCCTTGACCCCCAGTCAAGTGCGCTACCGGGCTGCGCTACACTCCGGACCGGTCGCGATGTATCGTGATAACCCCGCTCGGGTCAACCGAAATTCGGCATTTATCGCGCGCGTGTGGATCCGGTCGCCGGCGAACCCGGCAATGCCGGCCGCAACAGCCGCTGATGCCGGTATTCCAGCGCGATTGCACCCCAGATCAGCCCGAGCAGCAGATAGACATGGCGCCAGTGATCGATGTCGATGAAGGTGCCGAGCCCGATATTGCCGATGAAGGCGACGTAGGCGCACAGGAGGTAGGGTTGCCACGGCCGGTCGCGCAGCAGGATGCGGAATCCGGCCGCTATCGTCCAGGCGACGAGCGTCAGGAACGACACGAAGCCAAGCCAGCCATAGTCCATCAGCATCTTCAGCCAGATGTCGTGGGTGTCTTCGCCGAAGATCGTGCCGAAGACCAGCGGGCCGATGCCGAACGGGTGCTCGAGCGCCATCTGGAAGCCGATCGCGTAGCGGGCGAAGCGGCCGAGACGGGCCGTGTCGTAGCTCTGTTCGAGATGGGCGCGGTTGGAAAACATCTCCGCCACGCCGGGCAACTGCAAGATGACGATCATGGCGATGACCAGAAGCGATAGCGCGGCGATCGTCATCACCACGACGCGCAGCCGGAACATGCCGCTGGCGCTCTGCAGGAACAGGCAGCCGGTGAGCAGGATGGCCGAGACGCCGAACATGCCCCAGGCGCCGCGCGAGAAGGAGAAGAAGATGCCGGCGGTGATGATCAGCAGCGGCACCGCCGCCAGCGGCATGCGCCGGATTGGCCCGGTCAGCAGCAGGTAGAGCAGATAGATGCCAGGCAGCACGAGGAATGGCCCGAAGACGTTCGGGTCCTGGAAGGCGCCGGCGGCACGGTCGTATTTGGTGAACATTTCCGCGCCCGGAAAGGCGTGGAAATAGCCGGCAATGCCGAGCAGCGAGGTGATCACCGCCGACACGACATAGGCGAAGAAGATCAGCCGGTAGAGGCTGGGTTGCACCGCCGTCACCGAGGCGAAGAACACGGCGGTGAAGGCGAGAAACAGCGAAACGGAGAGATAGAGCGGGGTGTTGGCGAGGTCCGACATTTGCGTCATGGCGATCATGCCGCCGATGTTCATCGTCACCAGCAGCACCAGCAGCGGCAGCGCCGCACGCGAAATCCTCAGGCCGAAGAGCGCCCAGATGGCGATCAGCCCGGCCATATAGAGTTCATAGGGCGCCGGTTCGCTGATGACGAAGCCGGACAGGAATATGCCGAGGAAAACCGCTGCTGATGAGATCAGCGCGATCAGCTTGGCGTTGACCGCGCCCAGTGGCAGCTCGTGGGAAATCGCGCTCAATAGGCGTTTTCCGTGTTCAGCAACCGGATCGGCGTCAGGAACAGAATTCGCAAGTCGAACAGCAGCGACCAGTTCTCGATGTAATAGAGGTCGTACTCCGTCCGCATGCGGATCTTCTCGTTGGTGTCCATCTCGCCGCGCCAGCCATTGATCTGCGCCCAGCCGGTGACGCCGGGCTTGACCTTGTGGCGCGCGAAATAGCCGTCGACCACTTCGTTGTAGAGGAGGTTGTGAGACTGCGCGGCGATGGCGTGCGGGCGCGGGCCGACAAGCGACAGCGAGCCCAGCAGCGAGTTGAAGAATTGCGGCAGCTCGTCGATCGAGGTCTTGCGGATGAAGCGGCCGACGCGGGTGACGCGCGGGTCGTTCCTGGTCACCGTCTGCTTGGCGGTCGGGTCCGACCGGTCCGTGTACATCGAGCGGAACTTGTAGACCTCGATGATCTCGTTGTTGAAGCCGTGCCGCTTCTGGTGAAACAGCACGGGTCCCTTGCTGTCGAGCTTGATGGCGATGGCTGTCGCCAGCATCACAGGAGAGAATACGACGATGCCGATGAGGCTGAAGACGATATCGAAGGCACGCTTGGCGACCGAATCCCAGTCGTTGATCGGCTTGTCGAAGATGTCGAGCATCGGCACCGAGCCGATGTAGGAATAGGCGCGCGGACGAAATTGCAGTGCGTTCGAATGTGCCGACAGGCGGATATCGACCGGCAGCACCCACAGCTTCTTCAACAGCTGCAGCACGCGCGACTCGGCCGTCAGCGGCAGCGACACGATCAGCATGTCGATGCGGGCGATGCGGGCGAACTCGATCAGTTCGGAAATGGTGCCGAGCTTGGGATAGCCGGCGACGATGGGCGGCGAGCGCTTGTCGCCGCGATCGTCGAAGATGCCGCAGATACGGATGTCGTTGTAGGGCTGCTTTTCAACGGAGCGGATCAGGACTTCCGCCGCCTTGCCGCCGCCGACGATGACGGCGCGCCGCTCCATGCGGCCGTCGCGCGCCCAGCGCCGGATCAGCTTCGACATCACCAGCCTGAGGCCGAAGATGAGGACGAAACCGACGACGAACCAGGTGCCGAACAGCAGGCGTGAATAGTCTTCCGACATCTTCATGGCGAAGGCAGTCAACGCCATCAGGGCGAAGGTGCCGGCCCAGACCAGCAGGACGCGGCCAAAATTGGCGATCGGCCGCATCAGGGCAACAACCTGGTAGCAGTCGGTGACGTCGAGCAGCACCACGGCAAGGAAGGACGTGGCGGCAATCGCCAGCGGGTACTGCCAGGAGAGATAGTTGAAGAACCCGACGTAATAGAAATAGGAGCAGAGCCCGGACAGGAACAGCAGCCCGAATTCGACCATGCGCAGGACGCCGCTGACCATGATCGGCGACATCGTATCGCGCCTGTACTGCGACGCGACCTGGCGGGCGACGTCGTTCATGCCGCCGGGCGTATCGCCGTCGGTCGGGGCGTCGAATTTACGCACCGCCTCTGCTGAAAAGCGGCGCGCGGGGTCGATCTCGTTCATGGGGCTTTTCCGCAAGCTTCCCTGCGGTGAATAGCAAAAGAGAGCTAAGAAACCCTTGAAACAACAGGTGGCTTTGGAATGGCTTGGGGTTTGCGGCCTACTTGTTGAGCGCGGCGAAATAGGCCTTCTCGATCTCGGCGGCCATCACATCGGCGCCGAAGCGCGCCTTGAGGCTGGCCTCATCGGGCATCAGATTGCGATAGGCGGCGGGGTCGGCCAGCGCCTGGCTCATCTTGGCCGCAAGCTCGTTCGGGTCGGGCCGGATCAGGGCAGGGGAGAGCGCACCGAAAATCTCCGGTATGCCGCCGACGGCCGTGGCGATCATCGGTTTTCCCGCGGCAAGCGCCTCGAGGACGATATAGGGCATGGCTTCGGCGCGCGACGGAACGACCACGAGCGCCGCCAGCGCGAAGGCTTCCCTGGCAGGCATCGGCGGCAGGAAGCGGACATTGCCGTCGAGCCCGAGGCGCTTCACTTGCCCATGGTAACGCGGCAGGTCGTCACCGTCGCCAACCATGACCGCGGTAAGCGCGCGGCCGAGTTGGGGGCCGGCGGCGGCCAGTGCATCGATGAAGATGTCGGGTCCCTTCAGGTCGCGCATCATGCCGATATAGAGCAGGTCGGCTCCGTCGGGCCCGGTGAGCACCGGCTCGAACTCAGCGGCGCGCAGGCCGTTGTAGACCAAGGTGTTCGGGATCGGCGGTTCACCGACCTTGCGGCGATAGGTTCGCCTTTCGTAGTCGGAAACAAACAGCAGGCAGTCGGTGAAGCGGGCCATGAAGCGCTCGAGCGCGAAGAACAGCTTTCCGGTGGTCGTGTTCTCGTCATAGTGGAGGGAGCCACCATGCGGCGAATAAAGGCGGGCTACGCGAGACCTTGATACCCGCAACAATGAGCCGAACAGACGGGCATAGGCGCCACCCTTGGCGCCGTGCCCGTGCAGCACGTCCGGCCGCAATTCCTTGATGATCCTGTAGGTGCGCCAGGCCGACGTCGCGTCGCCCGGGCCGACATGGCGTTGCATCGGCGTGCGATGGATACCGAGCGCCAGCATATCGTTCATCTGCTCGAACAGGCGTTCCTCGAATTCTCCACCCGTCGTCGAATCGCAGACGATGCCGACCGAATGCCCGGCGGCGACCTGCGCCTCGGTCAGGTCGCGCACATGTCGGAAAATTCCTCCGACGGGTGAGCGAAAACAATGGACGATCCTGAGTTTGTCCGCCACGTGGTGGTTCGTCAGAAGAGACGTTCGCGAACGTAGACGGTATCTCCGGGCAGCAGCGGGTCGGAAGTGACCACGCGGCCGGTCATCACCTTGCCGTTGATGTCGCGGGTGATGTCGACGCTTTCCTGGTTGGCGCGCGGTGTGAAGCCGCCGGCAATGGCGATCGCCTTCTGCACCGTCAGGCCGGGGACGTAGGAATATTGACCGGCAGCGCCCACTTCGCCCATGACGAAGATCGGCCGGTAGCGGTCGATCTCGACCGAGACGTCGGGATCGCGCAGATAGCCTTGTCGCAACTTGTCGGCGATTTCCTTTTCCATCTGCTGTGCGGTGTGGCCGCGAGCCGGTATGGCGCCGACAAGCGGGAAGGAGAGATAGCCGGATTGGTCGACACTGTAGGTATTGGTCAGCCCGTCCTGCTCGAACACGGTGACGCGGACGCGGTCGCCGGCGCCGAGGCGGTAGGGTTGATCGAGCACCTCATGGAAGGCCGCCGGCGTCGGCCGGTAGCTGGAGCAGCCGGCAAGCATCGATACGGCGAGCAGCGCGCGAAAGAGGGAAGCAGTGCTTTTCATGACCGGACACGTACCTTCGACTGGTCGCTGCAGCGTCGCAGCAAGCTCGGGATCGGGTTTCGTTATCATCCTGTTAGGGTTAATGGCCGGTAAAGGAGGCGGCGGATACGGCGGGCGCCGGCAAGAGTTTTTTGCGGTCTTTGGCGGTTTTGTTTGTTGCTCTCCAGTAAACCCTAACGGAAGCTTACCGTGATCTTAACGGCTGAGTTACCATAGTTGTTTACGGTGCATCCTGACCCAGTACCGGAGTAGGGATGCATGTCCGTTCAGTCCGCGGCCGCAGATGTCGATGTCGATCTCAGGCAGCTCTTCGCCAGCCTGGCGAGGAACTGGCTGCGCATCCTCGTCGTCACGCTGGTGGTGACCGGCGCGGCTTTCGCGTTCGCCTCTATGGCAACCCGGCACTACAAGGCCCAGGCACAAGTTGAGATCATTCCGCGTGAATCGGTCTACACGCGGCCGGCCGGCAACAACGACACCGACAAGCCAATCCTCGATGAGTCGGGCATTGCCACCCAGGTCCAGATAATTTCCTCCAACGACATCCTCAAGCAGGTGGCGCAGAAGCTCGATCTGGCAAAACTGCCCGAATTCGACGAAGCAGCCGGCATGTCATCGTTGAGTCGCCTGCTGGTTCTGGTCGGGTTGAAAAGCGACCCGATGGACGTACCGGTCGACGAGCGCGTACTGAAGAAGATGCGTGAGAAGCTCAACGTCTATGGCGTCGAAAAAACCCGCATTGTCGCCATCGAGTTTTCTTCGCAGGATCCGACGCTTGCAGCGGCGATCCCTGACGCCATCGCCGCTGCCTATATCGCTGGGCAAGGGACAGCCAAGCTCGAATCCAATGCCGCGGCCGCTGATTTTCTGGCGCCGGAGATCGCCGACCTGCAGCAGCAGGTCAAGGCCGCCGAGGCCAAGGTCGCGACCTACCGCGCCCAGTCTGATCTTCTGATGGGCGGCAACAACTCGGTGCTGGCCACGCAGCAGCTTGCGGAGCTGTCGAGCGAACTGTCGAAAGTGCGTGGCAATCGTGCCTCGGCGGAAGCGACCGCGGACAACGTGCGCAAGGTGCTGCGGAATGGCGGTTCGCTGGATACCGTGCCGGAAGTCCTGGCATCGGACCTGATCCAGCGTCTGCGTGAACGACAGGTCGAATTGCGCTCCAACATCGCCGATCTTTCCACGACTCTGCTCGGCAATCATCCGCGCATTCGCGCGCTGAAATCACAACTGGCCGATCTCGATGCACAGATCCGCGGTGAAGCCGAGAAGATCATAAAGGGCCTGATGGCGCAGGCCGATACGGCCAAGGCGCGCGAGAGCCAGCTTGTCGCTGATGTCAATACGCTGAAGGCGGCTTCGGCGCGCGCCGGTGAACAGCAGGTCGATCTCGACGCACTGCAGCGCGACGCTGCAGCCAAGCGCCAGCAACTCGAGCTTTATCTGACCAATTACCGTGAAGCGGCTTCGCGCCAGGATCGCAAGTATCTGCCCGTCGACGCCCGGATCTCCTCAAAGGCCTCGGTGCCGTCCGAGCCCTATTTCCCGAAGGTCCTGCCGATCGTCAGCGCCGCTTTCGTCGCATCGCTGCTGATCATGGCCATTGTGACGCTTCTGCAGGAGTTGTTTTCAGGCCGCGCGATGCGACCGGCGGCGGGTGCCCGTTTCGAGCCGATCGATGAGGTCGCGATGCCGGTTGTCCGCCAGGAACCTGCCGCCCTCCAGGAGATGGGGGAATATCCGGCTGAAGCGGTGGTGGAGCCCGACAAGGGCCCGATGCCCTATACAACTGCAATGCCCGAGACCGTCGCGCCCGATACGGCCGAGGTCCCTGGCATGGTTGCGGTTCCCGAGGCGGTGCCAGCCGAGCGCATGGCTGCCGAGGCCGAACCGGCACGTTCCAGCCTGGGTGAGATCGACATCGAAAAGGCGGCGGAGAAACTGATCGCAAGCGGGGCCGCGCGCGCCATATTCGTCTCGCCGGAGGGTGATGAGGCAGCCGCATCGGCGGTCCTGGTGGCGCGCGAGGTCTCGGACGCCGGCCTGCGCGTCTTGTTGCTGGACCTGACCGCGTCGGGGGCTGCCTCGCGGCCGATGCTGGACAGCGGTCTTTTCCCCGGCATCACCAATCTGCTCGCTTCGGAAGCGCAGTTCAGCGACGTCATCCACGCCGATCTCTACTCGGACTGCCACGTCATTCCCGTCGGCACCGCCGATCCGGTCCGCGCCATGCGCGCCGCCGATCGGCTGCCGATCATCATGCAGTCGCTGACCACCGCCTATGACCTGGTCGTTGTCGAATGCGGACCGGCCGATGCGCAAGGCATCGGCCGTCTGGCCGGCGATGCCACCGAGGTCTTTCTCTCGATGCTGGAACCGGACGACGAGGTGGCACAGGCCGCCGTCAAGCTGATCGAAAACGGCTATCCCGACCTGACACTGGTGACGCCGCTCGGCCACGAGCCGCCGGGCAATCCGGTGCCAGGACGACGCTCCGCCGCGTAAAGGAGCGTGGATCGCCCGCGGAAGCCTGTTCAGAAGTCCAGTTCTATCCCAGTTCCAGGGTCGTCACGCCGAATATCCGGTGCTGGCCGAGCTTCGGGGGCGGACCCTTGTACATGCGCATGGTGGTGAAGGTCGGTGAAAACCCTGCCGCATCGAGCGCGGCGATGAAGTCCGCCCTGGCGGCCGGAACGTCGATGTGCAGGTCGTCGCCCTCGCACGCACCCGCCAGCCCCTCCAGCAGGTGCAGCGCGACCCCGATGTCGTCGGCAAACAACGGGCCGATCTTGAAGCCATTGCGGCACGAGCGCGCCACGGCATAGCCCGTCGTTCCAAGAGATGTGATCACCGCCAGCGCATGGTGGGGCGGCTGCAGCCAACGCTGCAGGAAGGCGCGCCGGGGGGCGGGAAAGCAATGGGCATCATAGGCGATGATGTCGGGCACGAGTTCGGTCCTCACCGTCCTGAGTCCGTCGGCCTTGACCGGCGGGCCCGCCATGCGGCCGCTGTAGCGGATGGTCTCATAGGCCTGGCTGAAGCCCTTGCGCCGGTAATTGGCCTGCTGCTCGGCCACGCCGTCGAGGCCGACGGTGCGACCGGCAAGTCTCTTCATGCCTGCGTTCCAGACCGCTTTGCCGAAGCCTTTGCCGCGCTTGTCCGGCCGGCAGATGTAGAGGCCGATGAAGCCGAATTCGCGGCCATAGGCCACCGCCGAGATCGCCGCGACCATTTCGTTGCCGACGAAGGCGCCTATGAAGCCTTCGGGGTCCGCGGCCTGGAACATCGCCGCGTCTTCGAGACCAGGGTTCCAGCCCTCCGCCGCTGCCCAGTCGACGAGGACCGTCAGCTCCTGCAGCGACAGCGTGCGGATGGTTGGCTTCATTGCGCTCACTCCGCTGCGACTGCTCCGGGTGAGAAGGATTTCAGCACACCACGATAGGGCTTGGCCAGCGGGCTCGCATAGGCGCCGCGCTTCGATGTCGACAGGCCGAGTGCGATCAGCGCCTCGGCCTGCTTCAGCGCCGCGCCGACACCGTCGATGACCGGCAGTTCGAATTCCGCCTGCAGCCGGTGCGCGAGATCGGCCATGCCGGCGCAGCCAAGCACGATGGCTTCGGCGCGGTCCTCGTCGATGGCCCGGGCGATTTCGTCGCGCAGCTTCCCGACCGCGCCCGATGCCGGATCGTCAAGCGCAAGCACCGGAATGTCGGCGGCGCGCACGCGCGCCCGTCCCGCCATGCCGTAGCGCTGCACCAGCGCCTCGACCGGCACGCGCGAGCGGTCGGTGGTGGTGACGACGCTGAAGCGCTGGGCGATGAAGGACGCCATGCTGAGGGCCGCCTCGCAGATTCCAATGACGGGAATCGCGGCCATGGCGCGCGCCGCATCGAGGCCAGTATCGTCGAAGCAGGCGATGATGGCCGCCTGCGCGCCGCGCCGCTCACCGGCGGCGATTTCCATCAGCAGGCCAGGCACGGCGAGCGCCTCGTCATAATAGCCTTCGATCGAGGCCGGCCCCATCGATGAGGTCACGGCGACGACCTCGGTCCAGGCGCCGGCAGCCGCGCGCGCCGCCGCCGCGATGGTCTCGGTCATGCTGGCCGTCGTGTTGGGGTTCACCACCAGTATCCGCACGATCAAGCTCTCGCCCGGCGGCGGCCGACATAGAGGATGGCGCCCAGCGTCGCCAGGATCACCAGGAAGGAAAACACGGTCGTCACCGTGCCCAGCGCATAGAGCACCGGCGTCGTCACATTGGTCGTCATGCCGTAGATTTCCAGCGGCAGCGTGTTGAAGGTGCCCGACGTCATCAGCGTGCGGGCGAATTCATCGTAGGACAAGGTGAAGCCGAACAGGCCGACGCCGATCAGGCTCGGCGCGATCATCGGCAGCACGACATGGACGAAGGTCTGCCAGGAGGTGGCGCCCAGATCGCGCGCGGCTTCCTCATAGGCAGGCGAGAAGCGGTTGAAGACGGCGAACATGATCAGCACGCCGAAGGGCAGCGTCCAGGTCAGATGCGCGCCCAAGGCCGATGTGTACCAGGCCGGGCGAAAGCCGATCTGCTGGAAGACGACGCCGATGCCGAGCGAAATGATGATCGAAGGGACGACGAGGCTGGCGACCGCCAGGTAGAACAGGGCTGTGGCGCCGCGGAATTTCCGGCGGAAGGCAAGACCCGCGAGCAGCGACACCACGACGGTGACGATCATCACCATGACGCCCAGCACCAGCGAGCGCCTGAAGCTGCCGCCGAAATCGCCGACCGCCTGGCGTTCGAACAGATTGGCGAACCAGTGCAGCGAGACGCCATTGAGCGGAAACGTCAGCCCGCCCTCGGGCCCCTGGAAGGACAGGATCAGGATCGCCGACAGCGGGCCATAGAGGAACAGCACGAAGAGCGTGAAGAACACTGCCAGAACGTAGAATTCGAAGGTGCGCTTTTCGTGGCTCATGTCACAGTTCTTTCCTGATATCGACGATGCGCAGAATGCCGGCGACCATCAAAAGCACCAGCACCAGGAGCACGACAGCGTTGGCGGCGGCCGCCGGATATTGCAGCAGCGACATCTGGTTCTTCATCATCAGCGCCACCGATGCGCTCTGCCCGCCCGACATCACCTGCACGGTGGAGAAATCGGCCATCACCAGGGTGACGACGAAGATGGTGCCGATCGCCATGCCTGGCTTGGCCAGCGGAATGATGACGTTCCACAGCACTTGCCAGCCCGAAGCGCCGGCGTCGTGGGCGGCCTCGACCAGCGAGCGGTCGATGCGCATCAGCGTGTTGAAGATCGGCGTCACCATGAACAGCGTGTAGAGATGCACCATGGCCAGCACTACGGCGAATTCGGAATAGAGCAGCCATTCGATGGGCTTGGGCACAATGCCCAGATGCACCAGCGTCGTGTTGATCAGCCCATTGCGGCCGAGCACCGGGATCCACGAGATCATGCGGATGATGTTGGAAGTCAGGAACGGCACGGTGCAGACCAGGAACAGCACCATCTGCATTGCCGTGGTGCGGATGTGGAAGGCGAGGAAATAGGCGACCCAGAAGCCGATGAACAAGGTCAGCGCCCAGACGATGGCCGCGAATTTGATGGTGTTGAGATAGGTCTTCCAGGTGACCCAGGAGCCTAGCACGTCGGAATAGTTGGTGGTCAGGAAATCCGGGTACATGGCGGCGAAGTCGTAGTCCCAGAAAGAGACGACGACGATCATGATGATCGGCAATAGCAGGAACGCACCGAGGATCAGCGCCAGCGGTGCCGATTGCAGATAGGGCGTGACGGCGCCGAGCGAGAAGCGGCGGCGCCTGGCGGGTTTCGCGGCGGCGATTGCGGGACGTTCGAGCGCGACTGTCATCAATTTTCCCGGTGCAGGTTCGCGGTACGGGCGGAGCGGCCTTTCCTTCTCCCCTTGTGGGAGAAGGTGGCCGAGCGAAGCTCGGTCGGATGAGGGGTGTTCCATCTTGACAATGACGGCACTCCGTCCAACACCCCTCATCCGTCTTGGCGCTGCGCGCCAATCCGCCCTCTCCCACAAGGGGAGAAGGCGGCGACGCCGGCTCTTTACGCCGCGATGAACTCGTTCCAGCGCTTCACCATGTAGCGGTCCTCGTCCATGACGGAGTTCCAGCAGGCGACATGGCCCATGCGCTCCTCGAACGAGCCGCCGTCGCGCAGGGCGCCGGCCTTTTCCATGACGGTGCCGTCGGGCGCCTTGATGTCGCCCTTGGCCGGCTTGCCTTCGATCCAGTAGCCCCACTCGTCCTCGGTCATGAACTTCTTGGCCGAGACCATGTTGGCTGAGTAGTAGCCCTGACGGTTGAGATAACCGCCGACCCAGCCAGACGTATACCAGTTGATATATTCATAGGCCGCGTCGAGCTGGGCGCCCGAGAGATGCGCTGCCAGCCCAAGGCCGCCGCCCCATGAGCGGTAGCCTTCCTTGAGCGGCTGGAAGCGGCAGGCGATACCCTTGGAACGTACGGCGGCGACAGCCGGCGACCACATCGACTGGATGACCACTTCGCCCGACGCCATCAGGTTGACGCTCTCGTCGAAGGATTTCCAGAAGGCGCGGAACTGGCCGCCCTGCTTGGCCTTGATCAGGAAGTCGATGGTCTTGTCGATCTCCTCCTTGGTCATGTTGCCCTTGTCGGCATATTTGATGTTGCCCATGGCTTCCATGATCATGGCGGCGTCCATGATGCCGATGGACGGGATGTTGAGGATCGCGGTCTTGCCCTTGAACGCCGGGTCCATGATGTCGGCCCAGGTGGTGATGTCGCGGCCGACGAGATCGGGGCGGATGCCCAGCGTGTCGGCGTTGTAGATGGTCGGCACCATCGTGAACCAGTTGGTCGGCGTCTTGGCGAACACCTTGCTGTCCTGCGCCTCGACGAAGCCGACCGTATGCGGCGCGGTGCCCTGGGCAATCACGCTGTCGGGCGTCAGCTTGCCGGTTTTGAACAGCGGCACCAACTCGTCGTAATATTTCAGCTTGCTGACATCCATCGGCTGCAGCACGCCGGTGGGGAACACCTTCTTGCAGATCCAGTATTCGATGTCGGCGATGTCATAGCTGTCGGGTTGGGTCACGGCGCGCTGGGCGGCGGCGTCGGAATCGGTCGCCGTCATCTCTAGCGTGATGCCGAGGTCGGCCTTGCACTTGTCGGCGATGGCATTGAGGTTCGACACGCCGGTGCCGAACTGGCGCAGCGTGATGTTGGATTGCGCCCAGATGGTCGGGAAGCCGGTGATGGCGCCGGAGCCGGCGGCGAGGCCGACGGCGGCCGCACCTGTCTTGAGCAGCGAGCGGCGCGATAGGCCCGTCTTGGCTTGCGTGGTGTTTGTCATGTCTATTCCCCTTTCTTGTTTTGCTTCGTTGACGTCATGAATGAAGGCGGCCGAGGACGATCGCGTCTTGCGGATCCCAGGCGAGCGGTACGGCGTCGCCGATGGCGACCGGTTTGGCGAAGAAGTCGGAATCGTCGACGATGACCGTGAAATCGCCGATGCCGGCGCCAGTGACGGAGAGCTTCACCGTGGCGCCGCGGTATTCGATGTTGGAGACGATGCCGGTGAAGCCGAGGCCGGGCGAGGGTGCGTCGCCGATGCGCACATGGTCGGTGCGGATGGCGATGTCGATCGGCTGTCCTGCTTCCTGTGACTTCCCGCTGGCGGTGAGCGAGCCACCGCCATTGACGTCGAAGACGACCATGCCGTCCTGGCTGCCGGTGACACGGCCGGAGATGACATTGTGGTCGCCCATGAAGCGCGCGACGAAGGCGGTGGCCGGTCGCTCGAACACGTCGCGCGGCGGGGCCGCCTGCTCGATGCGGCCGTCATTCATCACCACGATCAGGTCGGCAAGCGCCATCGCCTCCTCCTGGCTGTGGGTGACGTGGACGAAGGTGATACCGAGCGAGGTCTGCAGTTTCTTCAACTCGGCGCGCATGCGGATCTTCAGGAACGGATCGAGTGCCGACAGTGGTTCGTCGAGCAGCAGCGCCTCGGGATCGGTGATCAGCGCACGCGCCAGTGCCACGCGCTGCTGCTGGCCGCCGGAAAGCTGCGCGGGGCGGCGCGTGGCATAGGCCTCCATCTGCATCAGCTTGAGCATATCCAGCGCCTTGGCGCGGCGCTGTTCCTTGTCGACGCCCTTCATCTTGAGGCTGAAGGCGACATTGTCGATGAGGTCTAGATGCGGGAACAGCGCATAGGACTGGAACATCATTGCCGTGCCGCGCTTGGCCGGCGGCAGGTCCGTCACGACGGTATTTCCGAGGCGGACATCGCCGCTGGATATGCTCTCGTGGCCGGCGATCATGCGCAGCGTCGACGTCTTGCCGCAGCCGGAAGGGCCGAGCAGACAGCAATAGGTGCCGGCGGGAATCTTCAGGCTGATGTCCTCGACGGCGGTCGTCGTTCCATAGACTTTCGAAACGGACACGATGTCGATTTCGGCGGCTTTGGACATCAGGCTTCCCCGTTTGGTCGCATTAACCAAAGCATCATGCGTGCCAATCGCGAGGCGAGTGGCCAAGCGATTGAATCGTCGGCAGAATCCGGATTCTTGATCGCCGCTCACAGAATGGGCCGGTTTGTGCATTGCACAAATTATGGGCTATTGTGGGCGATATGCACAAAAATCGTATGCAATCTTTTTTGCCTTCGTGTTCACTTTGCCTCTCGTGCTGGCCTCGCGAGTCGCGTTAGAAGGGGGGCAGGACAATCCGCCATGAACATCGCCGACCAGGTTTATTCAGCCGCCGACAGCGCCACGCAGGATCGCGCCCAGACGATCCGCGACCAGCTGCGCGATGCCATTGTCGATCGCCGGCTGGCGCCAGGCACCAAGCTGTCGGAAGGCGAGGTCGGCACGTTGTTCGATGTCTCCCGCACTGTCGCACGCGCGGCCCTGCAGATGCTGTCCTTTGAAGGGCTGGTGCGCACCGAGCGCAACCGTGGCGCCTTCGTCGCCAACCCGTCGCCAGAGGAGGCGCGCCAGGTATTCGCCTCGCGCCGTCTGATCGAGCCGGGCATTGCCATCGCCGCCTGCGGGCGCGTCACCGCCGCCGACATCGTCGCCTTCAAGGCGCAGCTCGACGAGGAGGGGCGCTTCATCGCCGAGCGCGGCCCACATGCGCGACGCTCCGAAATCAAGGCGTCGGGCGACTTCCATCTGCTGCTGGCCTCGGTTGCCGGCAATGCCATCCTGCAGCGCTTCATGGAGGAACTGGTGGCGCGCTCGTCGCTGGTCATCGCCCTTTATGGGCGATCCGGAGCGTCAGCCTGCGGGCATAGCGAGCACACCGGCATTGTCGGCGCGCTGGAGAGCCGCGATTCCGGGCTGGCGAGCCGGCTGATGCTGCACCACATCGACCATATCGAGGCGGATCTCGATCTGCGCGTCAGGGCCGGCCCGGCGCTCAGGGAAGCCCTGAATTTCTGAGGCCGGCCTCAAACTGATAGATAAAGCCTCATCCCGATTCCGCCGGATGAAAGGGACTCTAGCCTTCGTCCTCGGTGCGAGCCGCTGTCTGTCCCGCCGCCTTGCGGCGCAGCATCTTGGTCAGCTTCCAGACCGTCGGGCTATTCTTGATGACGGCCTTCAGCCGCGCTCCTTGCCGGAGCGTCAGCGCCAGCGCGCGGCCCTTCAGGGTCAAGGGAAAAAGTACTTCGAAATGCTGGGTTTCGATATCGCACCACAGCCGTTTGTAGGGCTCGTCGCCGACGGAGAAATCATAGACCTCGAAACCGGTCTCGCAGGCTTCCTGGATATTGTCGAAGAACAGGAAGTCGCCCGGGCTGGTATGGCCGAGATCGTCCTCGGCGATCGCTCCGAACTCGCAGATCAGGCGTTTGCCCGAACGGCTTGACCCTGTGATGGCACGCAGCTTGCCGGCAACCTCGAGCCCGTGCAGCACGAAGGAAGGCTTGTCCTCGGCAAGCGCTTGCGTGAACAGCGCGCGGAAGAAGGCACGCACTTGCTCGTCGCCGAAGACGTTGGTGATACCCATCTTGCGGAAGCGGAACTCCTTCATCTCGAAGAAGGCGTCGAGCAGCCTGTTCACCTCGTCCGCAGTCGTGGCCTCGATGCGGCGATGGGTGCCGAAGGCCTCGAACTTGCGCATCTGCGAGCGGTGCTTCTTGCGCTTGCGCTTGCCGCTGGCGCGCAGCAGCAGTGCATCGAAGCCATCGGCGAGATCAACAGCCAGCGACAGATTGGGGCTGGCGAAATGGTCAAACGAGACAAGTGGATTGGCGACGCCATCGAGATCGGGCAGCAATCTTTCCAGTGCCAGGAGATCGATGTCCGGACGTGCCTTGGTAATGGCGGTCAGCATCGATCGGATGGCCGGGATATCCGGTCTGGTCAGCCATTGCGGATCGACGGCGATGAAGTTGCCGTTGGCGTGGCGCCCCCCCATGAAGCGGGCGACGCGGAACGGTCCGGTGCCGCTGACCTCCAGGGCCAGCGAGAAAACCGGCCTGCCTTCGGCGCTCAGCGTCGCGACGAGCAGATCCGGTCCGAGCTGCCCGGCCCAGTTCAGGACCCAGGCAGCACTCTGCGCCGGCGCAAACAGCGCCGAGCGGCAGAACTCGGCATAGGCCGTGAGGCCCTCGGCGGACACCACGGATGTCGACGGCCCGGCCTGGTCCCGCGGCAAGGCGCGGGGCGACGCCTCAGTTGCCGCAAGCCGATTGCCGTCAAATGACGCTGTTGCGTCAACCATACCTCAATCCTTAGGGCGTATTGATCGCGATTTGGGGGTTCGCGCAGGCGCATTCCGTGCTTGGATCAGCCTAGGCGCAAAAGGTGAATGAATGATCGACGGAGGCGAGGCAATCCGGAAACTGGCGCTGAACGTCGCCCGCTATACCGGTCTCGCACCGCTGGCCAAGCCGTTCATTGGCGGCATTGGCGCCATCCTGATGCTGCACCGCGTCACCGCGACGCCTGAAAAGCCTGACAGCGTCAACCGGCATCTGAATATCGCGCCCGGCTTCCTTGACGCCGTGATTGCCGACATGAAGGCGAGCGGCTATGCCTTCGTTTCGATGGACGAAGCGGTTGAGCGCATCAAGGCAGGCGGCAAGGGCGGCCAGTTTGCCACTATCACCGCCGATGATGCCTATCGTGACAACATGACCGAGGCACTGCCGATGCTGGAAAAGCACTGCGCGCCGATCACCATCTATGTCGCGCCCGGGCTGATCAGCGGTACCGCCGATCTGTGGTGGGATGTGGTCGAGGATATCGTCAATGTGGGTACCCGGCTGACCTTGAATACCCCGGGCGGCCCGTTGACGGTCGACTGTTCGACCCCGGCCAAAAAGCTTCAGGCCAACGCACGCCTGCATGCCTACCTCACCTCGGAAGTCCGCGAGGAGGACCTGCGGGCCGTGCTGCGTGACCTGGCGAATGCAACAGGCGTCGACGCTGACGGCCCGCGTCTGCGGACACTGATGAACTGGGATGAAATCCGCGGCATGGCCGCGCATCCGCTGGTGACGATCGGCGCCCATACGATCAACCACAGCAATCTGAAGCGGCTTTCCGAAGCCGATGCGCGGCACGAGATCGGCGCCGTGCGCGGCCTGTTGCAGGCCGAACTCGGCGAAGAACCGCGCCATTTCGCTTATCCCTATGGCTATGCCAGCGCGGTAGGTTGCCGCGAAGTGGGGTTCGCCCGCGACGCCGGCTATACCTCCGCCGTGACGACGCGCCACGGTGTGCTGCGCGCCGAACATGCCGGCTTCCTGCACGCCTTGCCGCGCATTTCCGTCAACGGCCGCTACCAGAGCCTTGCCCACATCCGCACCATGCTGTCGGGCGTGACGACCCCGCTCGCCAACGCCGGCAAGATGCTCGTGACGATCTGACGCCAGCAGGCAGGCTTCCGCTCAGCGCTTGGCCCGTGGCTCCAGCATCAGCCACTTGATGATGCCCATCGCCGGCAGCACCCACAGCAGGCCGCTGAGCAGGAAGAACAGGAAGTGCACCCACGGTCCCGACTCCGACAGCCGGGCGATGGCGAAGATCGATGCGAGCAGCGCATAGATGATGACCAGCGCCACCAGCAGAAACATTCCGATCAGCTTTTTCAGGCGCACGGGCATGGATGGCCTCCTGGTCGAGCCTGTCGGGAACCCGGACAAGGATCCCGGCGAGCTCAGGGTGTTGGCCTCGCATAGGCCTTGAAGCGAAGCGGTGCAACCCGGCAGACGCGGCGCGACGGCGTGCCGCGCCGCCTGGTCTTGCCAGCAGGAGTGCGATGGTCCACCAATCCGCGAAACCAACCTGCCGGGACAAGACCATGGCTGCCATATCAGTTGCCGCGCCATTTGTGGCTCGCGACCGCGACCTGCACAACCGGGCACTTCTGCGCGGCTGGCTCTATGTCGTGCTTCTGGTGCTGTTCGCGCTGGTGCTGGTCGGCGGCACCACAAGGCTCACTGATTCCGGTCTGTCGATCACCGAGTGGAAGCCGATCCACGGCGTGATACCGCCGCTCAACGATGCTGAGTGGCAAGAGGAATTCCAGCTCTATCAGCAGATCCCGCAATATGCCGAGCTCAACAAGGGCATGAGCATCGAGGCGTTCAAGTCGATTTTCTGGTGGGAATGGGCGCATCGTATCCTGGCACGCAGCGTCGGCCTGGTCTTTGCCTTGCCGCTGCTGTTCTTCTGGGCAACGCGCCGCATCGAACGCGGCCTGGGGCCGAAACTGGCGGGCATTCTCCTCCTTGGCGGCCTGCAGGGCGCCATCGGCTGGTGGATGGTGGCCTCCGGTCTGGTCGACCGGGTTTCCGTCAGCCAGTACCGGCTGGCGACCCACCTGACGATGGCGGCGCTGATCTTCACGGCGACCATGGTCGTTGCGCGCGGGCTGGCGCCGCATTCCGAACCCGCCGCCGATCGTTCGACGCAGCGTCTGGCCGGCTTCATCGTGCTTCTGGCGCTGATCCAGATCTATCTCGGCGGCCTGGTGGCCGGGCTCGATGCGGGCCTCAGCTACAACACCTGGCCGCTGATGGACGGCAAGCTGATACCGGGGGATCTACTGATCCTCGAGCCGGCGTGGCGCAATTTCTTCGAAAGTCCGAAGACGGTGCAGTTCGTCCATCGCCTCGGTGCCTACACGGTTTTCGCCGTCGCGCTCTGGCACATGATCGCCACCCGGATACGCCTGCCGGGCTCAACCCACGCCCGCCGCGCGACACTGTTGTTTGTGCTGGTGCTGGTGCAGGCCTCGATCGGCATCGGCACGCTGCTGATGCAGGTGCCGCTGCATATGGCACTTACCCATCAGGGCTTTGCGCTGATCGTGCTGGGCTTTGCCACCGCGCATTGGCGCGGCACCAAGGGCGCTTATCCCTTGCCGCAGGATGTCGTGCTCAGGAGTTGATGCGGAGCCTCTCGGCCCGTCCCTGAGGTCAGAAATTCGCCCGTACCGCGCGGATCGCCCCCGCGATCGACAGTTCGCGGTTCTCATCGACCGCGTTGTCGTCCTCGTGGTGCCAGGCCGCCGACAGGCAGCCATAGGCGATGGCATGGTCCAGTATCGCCGCCGGTGACTGCCCAAGCGTCTTGGCAAAGACTTCGGCCATGTCCGCGATCCGCTGGAGATCGAGGCAGAGCGCGTCGCGGTCGAGCGGGTTGTAGAACATGTTGGCGGCGTCGAAGCCGGGGTCGCCGAGCACGCCCTTCGAATCGATCACCAGCCAGCCGCGCGGCCCGTGCAGGATGTTGTCGTGGTGAAGATCGCCATGCAGCGGCCTGATGTCATGCGGATTGGACAGCAACCGTTCGGCGATGGCGGCGGCCTCGACATAGAGGCTGTCATCGCCGGCATCGCGATCGGTCGCGGCTTTCCTGAACAGGCTGGCGTACCGCTCCCTGAGCGGCTGAAGCTCGGGCGGGTAGGGATGTTTGGATGGCGAAAACAGCTTCGCCATCACCTCCGCCGCGACCGCGGTCGCAGCGGTATCGCCCTTTTCATCGAGAACCCGCGTAAGCAACATGTCACCAGCATATTCGAGCAGCATGCTGTGGCCATCGCGGCCAAGCAGGCGCACCGCGCCTTCGCCGCGCCGCCAGGCGAGGAAATGCTCGCCACGCAATTCGTCGGCGACATCGTCGAAAGGTTTGAGCGCCTTGACGACGGCCGGCGAGCCGTCGTCGCGAACAACCTTCCAGATGCGGCTTGAAAAAGTCTCGGCAATGAGTTCTGGCGCACTGACTTTCCAGCGCGCCGGCAAGGCTGGTGCGTCCATCAGAGACCGAGCATCAGGTCCATGTTCTGCACGGCGGCACCCGACGCTCCCTTGCCGAGATTGTCGTAGACCGCCAGCAGCAGCGCCTGCGCGCGTTTGTCGTTGGCGAAGACATAGACCCTCATCCGGTTGGTGCCGTTGTAGATCTCCGGATCGATCTCCGGCATGCGCTCCAGATGCACATAGGGCGCCACCTCGACCACGCCGCCCTTGATGGCGGCGAAATGGTCGGCGATGGCCGCGTGAAGCTCCGCACCCGTCGGCACGTGGTCGAGACCACCAAGCTGCAGCGGCACCACCGTGATCATGCCTTGGGCGAAATTGCCGACCGCCGGCTGCATGATCGGGTCATGCGACAGCCTGGCATAGGCCCTCAGTTCCGGGACATGCTTGTGCTGCAGGGTAAGGCCATAGGGCAGGAATTCCGAAGCGTCCTCGCCCTTGGCGACATAGTCCTCGATCATCGGGCGTCCGCCGCCCGAATAGCCTGAAATGCCGTTGACCGTGATCGGGAAATCCGCCGGCAGCAGGCCGGCGGTGACCAGCGGCCGCAATGTCGCGATCGGTCCCTGCGGCCAGCAGCCGGGGTTGGCGACGCGCTTCGCCGAGGCGATAGTCTTCGCCTGTTCCTTGTCCATTTCGGCGAAGCCATACGCCCAGCCTTCGGCCACGCGATGCGCCGTCGACGCATCGATGACCTTGGTGGTGTCGTTGGCGATCAGCGAGACGCTTTCCTTCGCCGCGTCGTCCGGCAGGCACAGGATCGCGATATCGGCGGCGTTGAGAAACTCTGCCCGCGCCGCCGTTTCCTTGCGACGCTCGGCAGGAATGGAAATGATCTCCAGGTCGCCGCGCTCGGCAAGCAGCGCGCGAATCTGCAGGCCGGTGGTGCCGTGCTCGCCGTCGATGAAGATTTTCGGTTTCATTGCCTGATCAAATTCCCTGATATTTCAAGACTATATGCCTTGACCATGATTCACTGTGGCGCCGTTGTGATTGCCGTTGTTGTTCATCTCTTCAAGCCGGGCCTTTCGCTCCGCCAGCAGGCCGAGATACTGCATCGCCACCATCGAGCCGGCGATCGCCGTTATATCGGCGTGATCATAGGCCGGCGCAACCTCCACCACATCGGCGCCGACAATATCGACCTGGTTGAGCTGGCGCAGCGTCGACAGGATCTTCGCCGAGGACGGCCCGCCCGCAACCGGCGTGCCGGTGCCGGGCGCATAGGCCGGATCGAGGCAGTCGATGTCGAAGGTGAGATAGGTCTTCCTGCCGCCGGTGCGGTCGACAGTGGCGTAGGCGATGTCGGAAGCCCGCATCTCCTCGATCTCGTGGCCGTAGAGGATCTTGATGCCGAATGTGTCAGGCGCATGGGTGCGAATGCCGATCTGGATCGAGCGGTCTGGATCGATGATGCCTTCTTTCACGGCGCGGCCGACGAAGGACCCATGGTCGATGCGCTTGCCGTCGTCCGGCCAGGTATCCTGGTGGGCATCGAACTGCACCAAAGCGAGTGGACCGTGGATGGCGGCATGCGCCTTGAGCAGCGGCCAGGTCACGAAATGGTCGCCACCCAACGTCAACAGGAAGGCACCCGACTTCAGGATCTTCGCCGCCTCGCGCTCGATCGTCCCCGGCGTCTTCTGGTGGTTGCCCGAGTCGAGCAGGCAATCGCCATAGTCGACCACCGCCAGATGCTCGAACAGATCGCGTGAAAACGGGTATTGCGGGTCGTTGTCGAGGATCGCCGAGGCGCGGCGAATCGCCTGCGGCCCGAAACGGGCGCCGGGCCGGTTGGTGACGGCGGCGTCGAACGGAATGCCCCATACCACCGCGTCCGCGCCCTTCACGTCCTTCGTGTATTTGCGCCGCATGAACGACAGCGCGCCGGAATAGGTCGGCTCGAGGGCGCCGCCCGTTTTAGAACGGGCGGTGAAGGCGTGGTCGATGTTCTTGTTCGCCATTACGGATCCTCGTTTTTCATCGGGGTGCAACAACTACAGAACCGGCACGGAAGATGCCAGTCACAGCTTGGCGAGACGAAATGGCGCCGCTCGAGTGCCGCGGCAAGACAGGATTTGTATCATCATGACGCAGACGGCGTTCCTCAATCCCTCTCGCGCCATGGTGTCGACCCACGCCGGCACGATCGCGGGTGAACGCTTCCTGGTTCTCGATTCGTGGCGCGGCATCTGCGCGCTTCTGGTGGCGCTGTTCCATTTCCCGACCGCTTCGATGGTTTCGCAAAGCGCCTTCATCGGCTCGTCCTACCTTTTCGTCGACTTCTTCTTCGTTCTCTCCGGTTTCGTCATCGCCAGCAGTTACGGCAATCGGCTGAATCAGCCGGAAGAGGTCGCTCGCTTTGCACTGGTCCGTTTCGGTCGCATCTACCCGCTGCATCTCATCATGCTCGCCGCCTTTGCCGGTTTCGAACTGCTTCGGCTGATGCTGCCACAACTGCATGGCACCGGGGCCGCTCCTTTCACCGGTGGTTTCGACCTCAAGAGCCTGGTTGCCAATCTGCTGTTGCTGCAGGGTGTCGGTTTCGAGGATCAGTTGACCTGGAATGCGCCTAGCTGGAGCATTTCGGCGGAGTTCTTCGCCTATCTCCTGTTTGCCGGCGTGGTCTTCGTCGCCGGCGCGCGCGCCTGGGTATGGTTCGTCGCCGCTGCGGTCACCGCGCCGCTGTTCCTGCTCGGATTTTCGACCCATCATATGGATGTGTCTTTCGATTTCGGCTTCATCCGCTGCCTGTACGGCTTCTCGCTGGGTGCCCTGCTGGCCTGGTTTCAACATGATTCCATTGCAGGGGCGCGACAGGCGCTCGCCAGGGGTGGCCCACGCATGGCCTGGACCCTTGCCGAGATTGTCATGGTGGCGGTCATCGTGCTTTTCGTCTCGCTGGCGGGCGACAGTGATCTCGGCATCGCGGCACCCCTGGTGTTCGCGCTGGCGCTGTTTCTCTTCGCCCATGAAGGCGGCTGGGTCAGCGCCTTGCTCCGGACGCCGTTCATGCTGACGCTCGGCGCGCTGTCCTACTCGATCTACATGGTCCATATCTTCGTCCAGGCGCGGCTGATCAACGTCGCCGGGCTCGTCGAACGCAAGCTCGACTACGGCCTGATCGGTGACATCGTGCTGCGCGGCCAGCCCGCGACGGGCTTTGGCGCCGGCTGGATCGGGTCCGTGGCGATCACCGTCATGCTCGTCGCCACCATCGCCGTTTCCTGGATCACCTGGCGCTTTTTCGAAATGCCGGCCATGGCGTGGTTCCGCCGGCTTTCGAAACGCATCTGACGCTCAGCTCTCGCGAGCATGATCCCGAAAAGTGGCAACCGGTTTTCGGAAAGGATCATGCTCAAACAAGACATCGGCTAGCCGGCTTCGTTCACCTGGATGTCACGGGCATCGCCTATCCGGGTCTCGATCCGGCAAGGAGCGATTCTCGATGCGAACCGTCTGGCTGAGCCTTCTGCTTTCCACCGCGCTGATGGCGTCTGTTGGCGCGGCCGGTGCCGAAGAGAGCCGCGCCAGGCAGATTCTCGACCGCTTCGAGCGCGCCAACCAGTGGCGCGACCATGTCATGGTGGCCGCGCATCGCGCCGGCAGCATGCAGGCCGGCAAGACGCTCTATGCGGAGAATTCGATCGCCGCCGTGGAAGGCTCGATCGCCATGGGCGCCGAAATCGTCGAGGTCGACATCAGGCGCTCGAAGGACGGCGAGTTCGTCGTCATGCATGACAGCTGGCTCGACCGCACCACGACCTGCAAGGGCGAGGTGGTCAAATACACGCTGGCCGAACTCAAGACCTGTCGGCTGGTGGTTGAGGGCACTGGCGTCGTCACCAATGAGACGGTTTCGACGCTGCGCGAGATGCTGGCGGCCACAAGGGACCGGATTCTCATCAATCTTGACAACAAGCTCGATGTCGAAAGTCTGCCCGGCATGATCGCCGTCGCCCGCGACCTCGGCATGGCCGAGCAGGTCATCGTCAAAGAGAACCTGTGGAATCCACAGCGGATTGCCACGGTCAAGGCGGCCATGGGTGCCATCGGCGGCGCCTTCCAGTTCATGCCGATCATAGCCGATGACGCGGTACATGATGCCGGTTTCGCCGAGACTGTCGACCACGCCTTCTCGCCGCGCGCGATCGAACTGATCAACTGGCGGGCGGGCGCCGAGAAACTGACCGAGACCGGCGGACCGCTTTTCAGCACCCGCATGCGCGCGGCCGCGGTGCGAGGCAACTGGCACATCTGGGCCGACACCTACGCCATCGTCAACAAGCCGGGCGGCTTCCTTGCCGGCGGCCGCGGCGACGAGCTGGCGGTCCGGGCCAGCCTGCCGCGCGAAAGCTGGGGTTTCTGGGCCGATCGCGGCGCCACCATCATCCAGACCGACGAGCCGAAGGCGGCAATCGACTGGTTGGCGGCGAACGGTTACCGGGTGCCTTATGCCGATGAGGCGCGGCCGGCTGAGCCCGCCAACACGGCGAGCATCAACTAGGCCGGATCGAAGCGCGCGACTGGGCGCGTAAGCTATCTTGGAAAGATAGCCAGCCGACCGTCAGGCGGCTGCCGCCACGCCGTCCAGTTTCGTGAGCACATCGTCCGAAAGCACGAGTTCGCCAGCGGCGAGGTTCTCCCGCAGATGCGCGACCGACGATGTGCCGGGGATCAGCAGGATGTTGGGCGAACGGTGAAGCAACCAGGCGAGCGCGACCTGCATGGCGGTGGCGCCGAGGCGCGTGGCGACGTCCGATAAAGTTGATGACTGCAGCGGATTGAAGCCACCGAGCGGGAAGAACGGCACATAGGAGATGCCGTCACGGGCAAGGTCGTCGATCAGGGCGTCGTCGCCGCGATGCGCCAGATTGTACTGGTTCTGCACGCAGACGATCTCGGTGATCCGGCGTCCCTCCGCGATTTGCGCTGACGTCACGTTGCTCAAGCCGATATGCCTGATCAGGCCCTGCCGCTGAAGCTCGGCCAGCACGGTGAGCGGCGCTTCGATCGACCCTTCGGCGGGACCATGGGTGTCGAACATGATGCGAAGGTTGACCACGTCCAGCGCCTCAAGGCCGAGATTGTGCAAATTGTCGTGCACCGCCTGGGTCAGCGCTTCGGGAGAAAAGGCCGGCAGCCACGATCCATCCGTGCCGCGCCGGGCGCCGATCTTGGTGACGATGACGAGATCGTTCGGGTAGGGTGACAGCGCTTCGCGGATCAGCCGGTTGGTGATGTGCGGGCCATAGAAGTCGCTGGTGTCGATGTGGTCGACCCCTTGGACAACGGCTTCGCGCAGCACGGCCAGTGCCGCGTCATGGTCCCTGGGCGGCCCGAACACACCGGGCCCCGCTAGCTGCATGGCACCGTAGCCAAGACGCTTTACGGTGCGGCTGCCGAGGGTGGATGTTTCGGCCTGGTCGATATTGGACATGAGTGGTCTCCTTTGAGGAGGCGAAGATAGGCGCTGCTCAATCTCGGGATAATCAGGTACAATCCACACAGGCTGTGCGGATTGGCGAACAATGATGGACCTCAGCGATCTGAACGCGTTCGTGGCGGTGGCGCGGGCCGGGGGTTTTCGCGATGGCGCGCGTGCGAGCGGCGGCAGCGCCTCCGGCTTGAGTGAGGCGGTGCGACGCCTCGAGGCACAGCTCGGCGTCAGGCTGTTCAACCGCACGACGCGCAGTGTTGTCCCGACCGAGGCGGGCCTCAGCCTGCTGGGTCGGCTCGGCCCGGCGCTGTCGGAGGTGGAGGCGGCGCTCGACGTGTTGAATGGCTTTCGCGACAGGCCGGCGGGCTCGTTGCGTCTCAATGTGCCGGTCAGCGCCGCGCGACTGATATTGCCCGACATCGTTCCGGGCTTCCTCGCCGCGTATCCCGGCATCCGGCTGGAGGTGATCGCCGATGAGAACTTCGTCGACGTGCTGGCGGCCGGGTGCGACGCCGGCATCCGCTACGACGAGCGGCTGGAACAGGACATGATCGCGGTGCCGATCGGACCGCGCCTCCAGCATTTCGCCACCGCCGCCAGCCCCGCCTATCTCGATCGCCATGGGCGCCCTGAACACCCGAGCGACCTGCTCGGCCACGCTTGCCTGCGCGGCCGCTTTGCCAGCGGTTCGATGCTGCCGTGGGAATTCGAGCGTGACGGCGAGGTGGTACGGGTAGATCCGACGGGGCCACTGATCGTGCGGATCGGTGGGGCGACCGATCTTGCCGTCCATGCGGCCATGGCCGGCACCGGCATCATCGGCCTCTTCGAGGGCTGGCTTCGGCCTCACTTCGAGAGCGGCGCCCTCGAGCCCGTGCTCGAACCGTGGTGGCAGAGCTTCTCCGGACCGTTCCTCTATTATCCCGGTCGGCGCCTCGTGCCGGCCCCGCTGCGTGCTTTCATCGACTTCATCAAGGCCGGTAGACCCTGAGATTTGTCGTCATTCGACGGGTGCGGCGGCTGTCTGGTGAGTGCAAAAAGAAAGGCCGCCCGGAGGCGGCCTTTCGATTGTCTGAAGCTGCGTAGCGCTTAGCGCTTCGAGAACTGGAACGAGCGGCGGGCTTTCGCCTTGCCGTACTTCTTGCGCTCGACGACGCGGCTGTCGCGGGTCAGGAAGCCACCCTTCTTGAGCACGGCGCGCAGCGTCGGCTCGTAGTAGGTCAGCGCCTTGGAGATGCCGTGACGCACCGCGCCGGCCTGGCCGGAGAGGCCGCCGCCGACAACGGTGGCGACGATGTCGTACTGGCCCGAACGGTTGGCGGCGATGATCGGCTGGTTGAGGATCATCTGCAGGACCGGACGCGCGAAATAGGTCGCGAATTCCTTGTCGTTGACGACGATCTTGCCGGAACCCGGCTTCACCCAAACACGCGCGATGGCGTTCTTGCGCTTGCCGGTGGCATAGGCGCGGCCCGACTTGTCGAGCTTCTGGACGTGGACGGGGGCCGCCGGCTGCGTGTTGGTGTTGCCGGTGGCGGCGCCCAGTTCTGCGAGCGAGGAAAGCTCAGCCATCTTATGCGACCTTCTTGTTCTTGGAATTCAGCTTGGCCACGTCGAGAACCTCGGGCTGCTGGGCGACATGCGGATGCTCGGCGCCTGCATAGACGCGCAGGTTCTTCATCTGGCGACGGCCGAGCGGGCCACGCGGGACCATGCGCTCAACGGCCTTCTCGACGACGCGCTCGGGGAAACGACCCTCGAGCAGCTGGCGCGCGGTGCGCTCCTTGATGCCGCCGGGGTGGCCGGTGTGCCAGTAATAGACCTTGTCGGTGAACTTCTTGCCGGTGAACACCACCTTGTCGGCATTGATGACGATGACGTTGTCGCCGTCGTCGACATGCGGGGTGAAGGTCGGCTTGTGCTTGCCGCGAAGATGATTGGCGATGACAGTGGCGAGACGGCCGACGACGAGACCCTCGGCGTCGATCAGGATCCACTTCTTCACCACATCCGCAGGCTTCTGCGAAAAGGTTGTCATGGTTTTCTGCTTTCGGTTCGGACCTTCACGAGGAAGGCGTTTCTTGTTGCTTGGATTGGCGATGAGACGCTGTCCGTCGCCAATAACAAAACGGCGGCCTTTGCGGGCCGCTGCTTCGTGAGGGCTTATAGGCGAGGGCAGTTGTTGCGTCAAGGCGCGTGAAAAGTCTTGAAGCAGGAAAAGAGAAGCAAAAACAATGCCTTGAGTAAAAGGTATTATTTTACCACATCGCTATTTCGCTTCGGTGGGATCGAGTAGGTGCCCGTTGCGTGCGCGATCGTATGTCCTTCCGGGCCGGCGACGATGTCGATGTCGAACACCATCAGGCTCTTTCCCAGCTTCACAATGCGGCAATGGCCGTCGATCGGTCCGGCCTCGGCCTTGCGCACGAAATTGATGTTGAGATTGGTGGTGACCGAGAGCGCATCAGGCCCGGCATGCGAAAGCACACAGACATAGCCGCCGATGTCGGCCAGCGTGAACAGTGACGGGCCGGACACCGTGCCACCGGGGCGCAGGTGTCGTTCGCCGGCATTGAGTCGCACAATGCAGCCGCCTGGGAACACGTCGATCGCCTCGTAATATCTGAACTGCTCATTGAGCTGCGGATAGACGGTTTCCATCAGCACATTGACTTGCGCCGCGGTCAGCACGGGCTTGAGATTGGTCTGGGCAGGCATGTCGGCCTCTCGTGTTGCACCAGCCTGTATGAGCGCAGCACGGCGTTTCTGGCAACAGCTCCGTCCCCTGGCGCAAGCGATGGGGTGTTGGATGAAACCCGATCCGATATTAGATACTCTGCCAGCCCGAGCGGAATCGAGGAGACCTTATTCATGGCCGAAATCCTTGCCATCAAGCCTGCCGCCGTTGACGGTCCGGTCGCCGCACGGCTGGACAAGGGCGTGCTGCGGCTGACACTGGCCAATCCACCCGCCAACGCCTTGTCGCTTTCGGTGATGGCGGCGCTGATGGCGGAACTCGATCGCGCCAACGCCGACAGGGCCGTTCGCGTCATCGTGCTGTCGGCGGCCGGCAAGGTGTTCTGCGCCGGCCATGATCTCAAGGAATTGACCGCGCGCCGCGCCGACGCCGATCATGGCAAGGCCTTCTTCGAAGAGACGTTTGCGGCCTGCGCCGCACTGATGCAGGCGATCGTGCGTCATCCCCTGCCGGTGATTGCCGAGGTGGACGGCCTGGCCACCGCCGCCGGGTTGCAACTGGTCGCCAGTTGCGACCTGGCGATCTCCTCGCATGAGGCGACCTTCTGCACGCCGGGCGTCAACATCGGACTGTTCTGCTCGACGCCGATGGTGGCGCTGTCGCGCAACGTCTCGCGCAAGCATGCGATGGAGATGCTGTTGACCGGCGAGACGATCGATGCGGCAACCGCCAAGGAGTTCGGCCTCGTGAACCGCGTCGTGCCGCGCGAATATCTGAATCAGATTGTCACCAAATACGCGCAAACCATTGCTTCCAAATCGTCTTTGGTGGTGAAGACCGGCAAGGAAGCCTTTTACGCGCAGGCCGAAATGGGACTGGCTGACGCCTATGGCTACACCGGCCGCATCATGGTCGAGAACATGCTGGCGCGCGACGCCGAGGAAGGCATCGGCGCCTTCATCGGCAAGCGCAAGCCGGAATGGACGGACGAGTAGTCGTGGAACCGCGCATCTCCATCATAACGATCGCGACCGACGATCTCGAGCGTGCGGTGCGCTTTTACGAGGCGATGGGTCTCATCCGTCATGCCGGCATCACCGACGGTGTCGCCTTCTTCCAGATGGGCGGTGCCATTCTCGGCCTGTTCCCGCGCGAAAGCGCCGAGGAGGATTCCGGCATCGCTTTCGGCAGGGCGCCGTCGGCGGTCTACCTCGCCTACAACACCCGTTCCGACGCCGAAGTCGATGAGGTGCTCGCCATGGCCGAGAAGGCCGGCGGCCGCATCGTCAAGCCGGCCGGCCGCGCCTTCTGGGGCGGCTGGTACGGTTACTTCGCCGATGCGGACGGGCATATCTGGGAAGTGGCGCACAATCCGGCCTTTCCGATCGCCGAAGACGGCACGATTTCGCTGCCCGGTTGATGGCTTACCGCAAGCAGCTGACGCGGTTCAAGGCACCGTACCTGAAGCGCATCCTACTCGACCCCGAGCGGGTGGCTAACTGGGAACAGTACCCCTGGAACCTGCCGCTGTTTCGCGGCCACGACTTCGAACTCGAATTCACCACACCGATCACCATCATCGTCTGCGAGAACGGCACCGGCAACTCCACCTTGCTCGAGGCGATCGGCGCGTTGGCCGGCTACGACGAGGCCGGCGGCGGCAAGGGCTACCGGCCGGTCGATCATTCCGCCGCCATCGACAGGAGCGGCGCTGCACTGGCGAACACATTGCGCGATTTCACCAATGACCCGGATGGTTTTCTCGCCGAGGCGTTGTATGAGGACAAGGCATGAATCACGAAAGCTACGACAACGCCTACATCGCCGGCATCCTCAATTCGGTGAAGACCATCGCCATGGTCGGCGCATCCGCCAACGATGTGCGACCGAGCTATTTCGTGCTGAAATACCTGCTGGCCAAGGGCTTTTCGGTGTTCCCGATCAATCCCGGCCAGGCCGGCAAGGAAATCCTCGGCCAGATGACCTATGCAAGGCTTGCCGATATTCCGCAGCCAATCGACATGGTCGACATCTTTCGCGCGGCAACCGCAGTGCCTGGCATCGTCGATGAGGTGTTGCGGCTCGTTCCGTTGCCGAAAGTGCTTTGGATGCAGCTTGGCGTGCGTAATGACGAAGCTGCCGCCCGCGCCGAAGCGGCAGGCATCAAGGTAGTGATGAACCGCTGTCCCAAGATCGAATATGGCAAGTTGTCCGGCGAGATCGGTTGGACCGGCGTCAACTCCGGGGTGCTGTCGTCGAAGAAGCCGCTGATGCGGTCCGGATTCCAGAGTTTCGGCGTGCGCCAGAAATGATGCATGTCGTCCAACCGTGCGCGGCGGTTTTGGCATGACGACGCGCACCGGGAGGAACGCCTAAGGCGCGGCGCATACATTCCTTCGAACTCGACGCGCCCTGGGCGCAAAATTATTCCCGCAAACGCCGTATTTTCTTGCGATTTGGTCGAAAGTCCTGCACCGAAGGGTACTTTCTTCTTTGCATTCGCGCACGGGCTTCGCCAAGAATGCGCGGCTAATTTCAGAAGGTTCAAAGGGAGGTTTCAGTGACCCGTACGCCCGGTTTCAACACGCTCGCCGTCCATGCGGGCGCCAAACCCGACCCGGCCACTGGCGCGCGCGCCACGCCGATCTACCAGACGACCTCCTTCGTCTTCGACGATGCCGATCATGCCGCCTCGCTGTTCGGGCTGAAGGCCTTCGGCAACATCTACACCCGCATCATGAATCCGACGCAGGCGGTGCTGGAAGAGCGTCTTGCGGCGCTGGAGGGCGGAACGGCCGCGCTTGCGGTCGCGTCCGGCCACGCCGCGCAGGTAATCGTCTTCCACAATCTGATGCAGCCGGGCGACAATTTCGTCGCCGCCAACAAGCTTTACGGCGGTTCGATCAACCAGTTCGGCCACGCCTTCAAGAATTATGGCTGGGAAGTGCGCTGGGCCGACACCAATGACATCTCGACCTTCGAAAGCCAGATCGACGACAGGACCAAGGCGATCTTCATCGAGAGCCTCGCCAATCCGGGCGGCACCTTCGTCGATATCGAGAAAATCGGCGACATCGCGCGCAAGCATGGCCTGCCGCTGATCGTCGACAACACGCTGGCTTCGCCCTACCTGCTCCGGCCGATCGAGCATGGCGCCGACATCGTCGTGCACTCGCTGACCAAGTTCATTGGCGGCCACGGCAATTCGATCGGCGGCGCCATCGTCGATGGCGGCACCTTCGACTGGTCGAAGTCGGGCAAGTACCCGATGCTGTCGGAACCGCGCCCCGAATATGGCGGTCTCGTACTGCATGAAACCTTCGGCAATTTCGCTTTCGCCATTGCCGCGCGTGTGCTCGGCCTGCGCGACCTCGGCCCGGCGATCTCGCCGTTCAACGCCTTCCTCATCCTGACCGGCCTGGAAACCTTGCCGTTGCGCATGCAGCGCCACTGCGACAATGCGGTGACGGTCGCCGGCTGGCTGTCCAATCACCCCAAGGTCGCCTGGGTGAACTATCCCGGCCTGCCCAGCGACAAGAACAACGCGCTGCAGAAGAAGTACTCGCCGCTGGGCGCCGGTGCCGTGTTCACCTTCGGCCTCAAGGGCGGCTACGAGGCCGGCGTCAAGTTCGTCGAGGCGCTCGAACTGTTCTCGCACCTTGCCAATGTGGGCGACACCAAGTCGCTGGTTATCCACCCGGCGTCGACGACGCACCGCCAGCTTTCCGACGAGCAGAAGGTCAAGGCCGGTGCGGGCCCGGACACCGTGCGGCTTTCCATCGGCATCGAGGACGTCAACGACATCGTCGCCGACCTTGAACAGGCGCTTGCCAAGGTCTGATCCTTTTACCCTCCCCCTCGTGGGGAGGGTCGGCGCGCAGCGCCGGGGGGGGGGGTGAGCCGGCGCGAGGCCGGTTCTTTCATGGAGGCAAATTCTGTCCGCGCATTATCTGACAATATCGAGTGACAGCGTCGAACCCGAATCTGGCGCGCCGGCGCCAGATCGGTTGATCTCCGGCGATCCCAAATTCCGCACTTGGAACGTCGAGGAGCGGGAAGGCGGCCTCTATGCCGGCATCTGGGAATCGACCCCTGGCAAATGGCGCATCGTCTATGACGAATGGGAATTCTGCCACATCGTGTCCGGCGTTTCGGTGGTCACCGAGGACGGTGGGCAAGCGCGCACCGTCAAGGCTGGAGACAGTTTCGTGCTGAGGCCCGGCTTCAAGGGCAGCTGGGAAGTGCTTGAAACGACACGCAAGGAATACGTGATCAAGCTTTGATCATTTCGCAGCACCCAGCCTCACAAAAGGCGATCGATATCGGCATCGGAAAATCCGTATCCGCTCATCAATTCCCGGTGCCAAGGACTTCCCAGCAGTTCGCCCAGGCTTGAATCGATGCGTTGGCGCAGAGCCGTATTGTTTTTGGCCACGGCGAAGGCGCCGGCAGCCGGCTGTTTTTCCGCTGCCGGCACATCGATGACGGCAAGAGGTGCCTGCGGCCACCGGTCGAGATAGCCTCGGTGCGCCAGGTCAACACTGGCATAGGCATGCACCGTGCCGGCCTCTACGGCCTCCGCCGCGCCCGCTTGTGTGGCGAACATCCGGATCCGCTCCGGCGCAATGCCATTTTGCAGCGCCGTCTGATGTTGGATCTGACCGGATATGACGCCGATCAGCGCCGTCCGATCCTCGGCCACCGACCGGTAGCCGCGAAAGCCACGGGGATTGCCTTTGGCGACCAGCAACCCGTCCTGCAGCACCCAGATCGGCCGCGTGAAGTCGACAAGTTTCCTGCGCTCGTCCGAGATGAACAGGCCGGTGGTCATGTCCCAGCAGTTGTCAGCCAATCCGGGAAGCAGTTCGGCAAACTCCGTTTCGATCGGCAGGAAGGCATCGAGCTTCAGCCCCTCGCACACCTTGCCGGCGAGCCCGGCATCGCAGCCGAGGAGATTGCCGCCGGCATCCCTGAAGCAGAAGGGCGGCTCCTGCAAAAAGGCAAATCTCATTGTCTCGCCCATGGTGTCCCGTCCCCACAATGTTTGAACCAAGCTGCGTTGCCTACTTCGCCGGGAACTGGCTGAGGCAAGCTTCCGACGCCTGGTCGTGGAAGGTCAGAATGTCGGCGTCCTGCGCCTCGATGTCCGCGTCGGAGATCTCGTTGCGATAATACTGCGTCAGCAGATCGAGTCCCGTTTGCGTGACCCCTTGCGTCGGGAGTTCGCGGGCGATGCAACCGCACAGACCGAGCGCTCGGTCTGGCGATCCGGTCTTGCGATTGGTCAGGATGAAATCCTGCGCTGGGCAGGCGTCCAGGAAGGCTTCGGAGTCGAGCTTTTGCTGCGGCTGGTCGCCGTGCTTGAAATAGGCCGGTTGCCACTGGCTTTTGCCACTTATGACGCCGCAACCCGTTCCCACATCCTCGGCGTCCTTGAGCAGGGCAAGCCATGCCTTTTCCTTCTCGCCACTCGGATAGGCGAAGTTTTCGCCCATCGAGGCCGTATAGGTGTCCAGGCTGGCCTGGCTCAAGCCGATTGCCTGAAACCGGTTGAACTGGCATTGGCACTCGCCGGCCACCTGTTCAGCTTCGCCCTCCTCGGGCTGCTCGCTCGATTTGGATTTCTGGCAAGCCGCCAGGAAGGCGATACCGTCGAGCGACGTGGCAGGGAACGTCGAGGAATCTGCATAATGATCGCCTGTCCAACTGGCCAGTACTTGGTCGAGTTGAAAGTCGATGAAGCCGTTACGCTTGAAGGCGCCGAAGCCGACCTTGGCGGGATCGGTAAGCCTTGCGCCCGGGATGTCGCCCAACACCTCGCGATAGCTGTCGCCTTCCAGCACGAAAACGAAAAGTCCGCATTTCACCCCGTCGCAAGCAGGATCGGCGACATAGACATAGAGTTCGGAAAACCCGTCGAGGTTGAAATCGGCCTCATAGGCCCAGTACCTGTCGGCGGGCACGGCGGCACCGGTCTGGCGTTCAATCAGAATGCTCGCCAGCTTCCTTGCCACGGCGTCGCTGTTTTCTTGCGGGATGTTTTCCTGTTGTTGCTGAGCCCGTGCGCTGGCAAGGCTCGCCAGTGCGATGCCCAAAGCCAGCGCGACCGCGCGTATCGAAATGCCCCTCATCTCGCAGCCCCAGGCCCGCGATCGTCAGAAGCCGACGGCGAGCGTTTCCAGCCCATGGAAGTGGTAAGTGTCGCGGAAGCGCGGCTGTTCGGCAAGATGGAGTCGCGGGTGCCGTCCGAACAAAGTTTTCAGCGACACTTGCAATTCGAGCCGGGCGAGCGGCGCACCGATGCAGAAATGGATGCCGGCGCCGAATGACACGTTCTTCTGGTCCGCACGATCCGGCCGGAAGGCGAGGGGTTCGGCGAAGGCGCGCGGGTCATGATTGGCCATGCCAAGCAGCAGGCCGATCGTCTGGCCCGGCTGCACGACGATGCCGGGCGCGATTTCGATCTCCTGATAGGCGTAGCGGGTAAACATGTGCAGCGGCGCGTCGAAACGCAGGCATTCCTCGACCGTTGCCGCGGTCGCTTCGGGCGAGATGAAGAAGCGGCGCGGGTCACCGCCTTGCGCGAGGATCGAACGGATGGCGTTGCCGGCCTGATGCACCGTCGCTTCGTGGCCGGCATTGAGCAACAGGATCGCCGAGGACACCAGCTCGTCCTCCGACAGCTTCTGGCCGTCCTGCTGCGCCGAGATCAGCAGCGACAGCAGGTCGTCGCCCGGGTTCTTGCGCCGGTCGGTGAGATAGAAGCGCAGGAAATCGGTAAATTCGCCCGCGGCGCGGTTGGCCGTCTCCTCGGTTTCGCGCGTGCGGCCATGCATGTACATCGCAACCATCCGATGCGACCAGTCGAGCAATTGAGGCCCCATCTCGACCGGCACGCCGAGCATCTCGGCGATGATGGTGATCGGCAGGGGAGCCGCGAAGGCAGGCAACAGGTCGACTGATTTGTCCGGTTCGAAACGGTCGATCAGCTCGTTGGCGAGGGCTTCGACACGCGGCCGCAGCCGTTCGATCTGACGCGAGACGAAGGCACGGTTGACCAGCGTTCTGAGCCGCGTGTGCACCGGCGGCTCCAGCTCCAGCATCGAGTTGGCTTCGATGCCGTCGAAGGCGCTGAGATGGCTGCGATCCTGGCCGATACCGCGGCTGTCGGGAACGCCGGCCGGGTTCTGGCGGCCGAAGCGGCGGTCGCGCAGCAGCCGGTTGACGTCATCGAAGCCGCCAAAGCACCAGAAACCGAATTCTTCCCAAGAAAATGCATTCGATGCGCTGTGTAGAAAGGCATAGGCCTCATAAGGATTCTGGAAGAAGGCCGGTTCGTGCGGATCAAGCCGCAGATGGCGGATGGCTGGATCAAAGGCCAGGTAAGGTGGCGTCAATTTGGTCATGCCAGACCATTAGCGCGGCTTGCCAGCTTGGTGCCAGACCGTATGTTGGCGCCCGACACCCAATGAGTTGAGCCAGCCAATGCGGCTGCGGAAAGTCTGATCTGATGAATGTGATTGTGGTCGGTGCTGGGATCGCCGGGCTTTCGACGGCGTGGTCGCTTGTCAAGGCTGGACACAGCGTCTCGATCGTCGAACAGGGGCCGATCCCCAATCCGCTGGCCGCGTCGGGCGACCATCACCGCATCATTCGCCGCGCTTACCGGGCCGGAACCGGCTATGGCCGACTGATCACCGAAGCCTATCAGGCCTGGGACGAGATGTGGGCCGATCTCGGTGAAAACCACCTGGATGCGCGCGGATTTGTCTGCATTTCGCGCGAGCCTGGTGACGAGGCCGAGGAATATCGCGAGGGCCTGGAAGAGGGCAATTTCCCGTTCGAATTGCTGGAGCCGGACGCAGCCGTCGAACGCTGGCCATTTCTTGAGGCTGGCTCATTCCGTTACGCTTATTATTCAACCGAAGGCGGCGCGCTGCATTGCCGCAAGATCGCGTCCGGCCTGGCAAGATGGCTGCGCGCCAACGGCGCCAATGTCTACGAGAACAGTAAGGTCGTGGAAGTCGATGCTGAAGCCGGCCGTATTGTGCTCGCGGGCGGCGAAACCATGCAGGCCGACCGCATCGTCATCGCTGCCGGCGCCTGGGTGCTGAAACTGTTCCCGGAATTGGATGGCGAGCTGAAGACATATCGAACCGCGCTCGCCTATGTCGAACCGCCGGCGGACCTCGAGGCCGCCTGGCAGGCCGCACCGGTGGTCCTCGATATCGGCGGCGCTGTCGACGGCTATGTGATCCCGCCCTCCGGCGGCGCCGGGATGAAATTCGGTTCGGGACTGCACCGGGTGCCGACCAGCGATGCCGACTGGAACCGTCAACCGGTGGCAGGCGAGGGCGAGGCGATCCGAAATCTGTTTTCGCCACCGATCGCCCGTATCGGGGAGTATCGGGTGACGGAGGTCGTCACTTGCGCCTACACCTTCACCGCCGACGAGAAATTCATGGCGCACGAGAAGGGCAAATGCCTGGTCGTCTCGGCTTGTTCGGGCCATGGTTATAAATTCGGTGCGGCGGTCGGCAGGCGGGTCGCGGCTTGCGTCGGCGACGGCAATGTCGCTGACCTGAAGGCATGGCTGCGGGCAGAGGTGGCTTGAGGCGCAAGCCAGGTCGAAGGGCAACGGCGGCTCAGCGATTGAGCTCGTCGGCGGCGGCAATGACTTCCGACACGATCGCCCGCACGTCCTCTGGCGTCGTTCGGTGATTGACGAAACACGCCCGCAGGGCAAACTGGCCGTTGATCGTTGCATTTGACAGGTACACCCGGCCACGCGCGATCACGCGGCGCAGGATCGCTTCGTTGCTCTTCGAGCGGTGGCGGAAACAGACTGCGCTTAGCGATACAGGGGCGAGCTGTTCCAGCTCCGGACACAACGCAATTGTCTGTGCCAATAATTGTGCGTGATGGAGATCGCGCGTGATGGCTTCGCGATAGGCACTGCGCCCGTGATACTGCAGCGACATCCAGAGTTTCAGCGCACGGAAGCGTCGAGAGAGCTCGATCGACTCCTCGAAGGAGGCAAACGCTTCCGTAGGGTCTTCGCTCAGGATCCTGACATAATCGTCGCTGTGCGAGAAAGTCGTGCGCGCGACATCTGGATGACGATTGAGCAGGCAGCCGCAATCGAGTGGCTGATACAGCCATTTGTGCGCGTCGAGCGACAGAGAATCCGCCGAAGACAACCCCTGGAACTTTTCCGGCACCGCCAGAGCCGCCAGGCCCCCATAGGCACCATCGACATGCATCCATAGCGCCTCCCTCCGGGCAATGTCTGCAATTTCGGGGAGGGGATCGATCGCGCCGGAGACGATGGTGCCGACCGTGGCCACGATGGCGATCGGCATGTTTCCAGCCTCGCGGTCGACGGCAATGGCCGCCTGGAGGGCATCCGGTCGCATCCGGAACTTGTCGTCGACAGGGATCAAGCGAAGGTTTTTTCTGCCGATGCCCAGCAGTGCGACAGCCTTGGGAATGGACATGTGCACTTGTTCGGAAGCATAGATCACACAGGGCCGTGCACCTGTTTCGTTGGCTGGCTGCTTGGCTTCACGCGCCATCGCCAACGCCATGAGGTTGGCCGTCGAGCCGCCGCCGCACAGGCTGCCGGTAAATCCGGCGCAGCCGACAGCCTCCGCCAACCATCCGACAACGGCGCGTTCGATCGACGTCGCCGCGGGAGCCGACCGCCACGACGTCACATTCTGATTGAGCACAGCGGCCAGCAATTCTCCCAGCGCCCCGACTGGTTCGCCTGAGCCGACGACGTAACCGAAGAATCTGCCGGTAGCAGGTCGGACATGCTCTGAGATCGACTTGAAGTCCTGCAAGACTTCCCGGCCACGACCGTTCTCCAGCCAGGGCCGCGAGAAGAGTTCGGTCGTATCCTTGCCGCTGGTCGAGGGGTACGCCCGACGCCCCTCGAGGGACGCCCAATAGCTTTTGGCCAGTTCCAGGGCCTCTTCCGCGAGATCTGATAGTTCTCGATTGGAAACTTCCAGGTCGCGCATGTCCTCAGCCCAGCGGAAATTCGCTGCGGCGCAGGCTACGCCATGGCCGCTAATCCTGGCAATGCCTCGGAATATGCACACGCCGCCAGCCTGACGACCCTTCGCGGACCAGCACGCGCCGCGCGACGGTCTGGTAGGAGGCGGGAACATCGATGACGCGCCTTTGCTCCGGCTGCACCAGCACCTCTTCGGCAATCCGGTCGTACTGCGCCGGGATGACGACCCGCCGCGTGCGCTCAGGCTGGATCACCACGGTCTCGGCAACCCGCCCGTAACGCGCCCTGTGCCAGATCTTGCACAGCACGCGGCGGCCGTGGATGACGCGCCATTCCCAGGAATAGCCACCATCGTCGACCTGGACCGTATGGTAGACGGTGCGGGTGACGGCGGGCACGACCTCGTAGGTCACCTGTGCCGGAACGGTCATCACCACGCGCTCGCGGGTGCCGTAGATGGCAGGGACGTAGTCGACCTGCTGGCCGGGCGGGCTGACCATGACGTCTTCGTAGACCGTGTCGTAGACGGCCGGCGTGCGGACAGGTTCATAGCATTCGGCGGCGCGGCCGCCGGCCGCCGTGTCGGAAATCGTGCCGAGCATGGTCAGCCCGGCAATGGTGAAGCATGCGGTTTTCCCGGACATGACACTCCCCCTGTTTGAACCCTACGCACAAGTTCAACGTTGAATTGTAGAGGAAGCCTTTTCGGAGAAAAGCGGTTTCCGCGCATTTCGTTAAGCGACGCGGTTAAGAAACTGCTACTGGATCACGAGTGTCGCCAGCAGGAGACGGCGCCAGCCGATAATCCTGTCAGCGTAACCTTGATTCGACTTACCCAGATGGCTAGGACGGGGCGGCCTTGCACAAGGATGAGCCGGCATCCTATTTACGGAACAACGATCCAGAACCGATTCTGCCCGACTTGCCAGCATTCCCGGCGCCGGAATCCCACCGCGAGATAAGAGATAACTAATGAAGAACCCCGTCGAAACCTACATGAACCTCGTTCCGATGGTGGTCGAACAGACCAATCGCGGCGAGCGGGCCTACGACATTTTCTCCCGCCTCCTCAAGGAGCGCATCATTTTCATCACCGGTCCGGTCGAGGACGGCATGGCGACGCTGGTCTGCGCGCAGCTTCTGTTCCTCGAAGCCGAAAATCCGAAGAAGGAAATCAACCTCTATATCAATTCGCCGGGCGGCGTCGTCACCTCGGGCATGGCGATCTACGACACCATGCAGTTCATCAAGCCGGCCGTGTCGACGCTCTGCATCGGCCAGGCGGCCTCGATGGGCTCGTTGCTTCTGACCGCTGGCCACAAGGACATGCGCTTCGCCACGCCGAACGCCCGCATCATGGTTCACCAGCCGTCCGGCGGCTTCCAGGGCCAGGCCTCCGACATCGAGCGCCATGCCCAGGACATCATCAAGCTGAAGCGTCGCCTCAACGAGGTTTATGTCAAGCACACTGGCAAGAGCTACGAAGAGATTGAGAAGACGCTCGACCGCGACCATTTCATGACCGCCGACGAAGCCAAGGATTTCGGCCTCATCGACAAGGTGATTTCGTCGCGCGAGGCGGGTGAAGGAGCTGTGGCATAAAGGCTTGTTGGCAGTTGGATGGCGCCATCACGCGCTTTTGGCGCGTCTTGCGGCATTTCGGCCACAATTGGCTGTTCCCTCGGCGGACAGGATTGCCTACGTTAAGGCTATGTTGAGTTTCGGCGGCTTAGCTTTATGCGGGGTTGTCGCGAATCATTGCCACGTTTTCTGATTTGTGTTTCGTACGGAATGCGTTGCGGGAGCCGGGATACTGGCGGCGGCGGATTCCCGCGATAGATAGAGTATGCGCCCTTTCAGCCAGACCATCGGCGGGCGGCCATGAAAGGACATGAAAATGAGCAAGGTCGGCAACAACAGCGGTGATTCCAAGAACACGCTTTATTGCTCGTTTTGCGGCAAAAGCCAGCACGAAGTGCGCAAGCTGATCGCCGGTCCGACGGTCTTCATCTGCGACGAGTGCGTCGAGCTCTGCATGGACATCATCCGCGAGGAGAACAAGACCTCGATGGTGAAGTCGCGCGAGGGCGTGCCGACACCGCAGGAGATCCTCAAGGTTCTCGACGACTATGTCATCGGCCAGCCCTACGCCAAGCGTGTGCTGTCGGTGGCGGTTCACAACCACTACAAGCGCCTCGCGCATGCCGGCAAGAACAACGATGTCGAACTGGCGAAGTCGAACATCCTGCTGATCGGCCCGACCGGTTGCGGCAAGACGCTGCTCGCGCAGACGCTGGCCCGCATCATCGACGTGCCGTTCACCATGGCCGACGCGACGACGCTGACCGAGGCCGGTTATGTCGGCGAGGACGTCGAAAACATCATCCTGAAGCTGTTGCAGTCGGCCGACTACAATGTCGAACGCGCCCAGCGCGGCATCGTCTACATCGACGAAATCGACAAGATTTCGCGCAAGTCCGACAATCCCTCGATCACCCGCGACGTGTCGGGCGAGGGCGTGCAGCAGGCGCTGTTGAAGATCATGGAAGGCACGGTCGCCTCCGTGCCGCCGCAGGGCGGCAGGAAGCATCCGCAGCAGGAGTTCCTGCAGGTGGACACCGCCAACATCCTGTTCATCTGCGGTGGCGCCTTTGCCGGCCTGGACAAGATCATTTCGGATCGCGGCAGAAAAACCTCGATTGGCTTCGGCGCCATCGTCGCTTCGCCCGAGGATCGCCGCACCGGCGATGTTTTCCGTCTGGTCGAGCCCGAGGATCTGCTGAAATTCGGTCTTATTCCTGAATTTGTCGGCCGTTTGCCGGTTCTGGCGACCCTTGAGGACCTTGACGAGCCGGCGCTGATCCAGATCCTGACCGAACCGAAGAATGCGCTGGTCAAGCAGTATCAGCGGCTGTTCGAGATGGAGAATGTCGACCTGACATTCCATGAGAATGCCTTGTCGGCGATCGCCAAGCGCGCCATCGAGCGCAAGACCGGCGCGCGTGGCCTGCGCTCGATCATGGAAGCGATCCTGCTCGACACGATGTTCGAACTTCCGGCGCTCGAAGGCGTGCGCGAAGTGGTGATTTCGGAAGAGGTGGTGACCGGCAGCGCCCGGCCGCTCTACATCTACTCCGAACAGAAGGAAAAGAAGGGCAATGTCAGCGCCTGACATGAGCCTGCAGTGGAATTCTGAAACGGCGCCGCAGGGCGCCGTTTTGCTGTTACGCAGGGTTTCGCGGCTACGCGCGGTTTTGCCGTCGCAAATGTGTCACTTGCGGGCAAGTTGGAGTGCCGGATTTGTACCTGCCCCTTGATCTTTGTGGGTCGTGCATCCAACTAAACGGAGAAGGCCGAGGTGCCCGATTTCTGTGCTATAAAACTCCCGTCACAAACGGTGGTAGGCGGAACGATCCCCGGTCGTTAATATAAGATTCGCGGTTGGCTGCTTAGCGGCCGCGATATGAAAGGTTGGACAATGGCCAAAATATCCAAGGCTCCCAGCGACGGCGTCTTCGCAGTCCTCCCGTTGCGCGACATCGTGGTGTTCCCGCATATGATCGTTCCGCTCTTCGTCGGGCGTGAGAAGTCGATCAAGGCGCTGGAAGAGGTGATGGGTCAGGAAAAGCAGATCCTGCTCGCCACCCAGATGAATGCCGCCGACGACGATCCGGAGCCCGATGCCATCTTTGACATCGGCACGCTCGCCAATGTGCTGCAATTGCTGAAGTTGCCTGACGGCACCGTCAAGGTTCTGGTCGAGGGCGCCACGCGCGCGAAAATCGACTCGTTCACCGACCGCCCTGATTTCCATGAGGCCCGCGCCACGGCGCTGGTCGAGCCGGAAGAGGAAGAGGTCGAGGTCGAGGCGCTGGCCCGTTCGGTCGTCACCGACTTCGAGAATTACGTCAAGCTGAACAAGAAGATCTCGCCTGAAGTGGTGGGTGCCGCCAGCCAGATCGACGACTATTCCAAGCTCGCCGACACGGTTGCCTCGCATCTCGCCATCAAGATCCCCGAGAAGCAGGAGATGCTGGCCACGCTCTCGGTCAAGGAGCGGCTGGAAAAGGCGATGGGCTTCATGGAAGCCGAAATCTCCGTCCTGCAGGTGGAGAAGCGCATCCGCTCGCGCGTCAAGCGCCAGATGGAGAAGACGCAGCGCGAGTACTACCTCAACGAGCAGATGAAGGCGATCCAGAAGGAGCTCGGCGAGGGCGAGGACGGCCGCGACGAGGCCGCCGAGATCGAGGCGCGCATCAAGAAGACCAAGCTCTCCAAGGAGGCCCGCGAAAAGGCGGAAGCCGAATTGAAGAAGCTGCGGACGATGTCGCCGATGTCGGCCGAATCGACCGTCGTGCGCAACTATCTCGACTGGATCCTGTCGATCCCGTGGGGCAAGAACTCCAAGGTCAAGCAGGACCTGGCCTTTGCGCAGAACGTGCTCGACACCGATCATTTCGGCCTCGACAAGGTCAAGGACCGCATTGTTGAGTACCTTGCCGTGCAAAGCCGCCAGAAGAAGCTGAAGGGGCCGATCTTGTGCCTCGTCGGCCCTCCCGGCGTCGGCAAGACCTCGCTCGGCAAGTCGATCGCCAAGGCGACGGGTCGCGAATTCATCCGCATGGCGCTGGGCGGCGTGCGTGACGAAGCCGAGATCCGCGGCCACCGGCGCACCTATATCGGCTCGATGCCCGGCAAGGTCATCCAGTCGATGAAGAAGGCGAAGAAGTCCAACCCGCTCTTCCTGCTCGACGAGATCGACAAGATGGGCCAGGATTTCCGTGGCGATCCGTCGTCGGCGCTGCTCGAGGTTCTCGATCCGGAACAGAACTCGACGTTCATGGACCATTACCTCGAGGTCGAATACGACCTGTCGAGCGTGATGTTCGTGACGACGGCGAATACGCTGAACATCCCTGCGCCGTTGATGGACCGCATGGAGATCATCCGTATCGCCGGCTACACCGAGGACGAGAAGATCGAAATCGCCAAGCGGCACTTGATGCCGAAGGTGGTCCGCGATCACGCGCTGCAGCCGAAGGAATTCTCCGTCGGTGAGGACGCGATCCGCGCCATCATCCAGACCTACACCCGTGAAGCGGGCGTCAGAAGTCTGGAGCGCGAGCTGATGAAGCTCGGGCGCAAGGCGGTGACCGAGATCCTGAAGACGAAGAAGAAGACGGTGAACATCACGGCGGCGAACCTCGCCGATTACCTCGGTGTTCCGCGCTTCCGCTTCGGTCAGGTCGAGGCTGACGATCAGGTCGGTGTCGTTACCGGGCTCGCCTGGACGGAAGTCGGCGGCGAATTGCTGACGGTCGAAGGCGTCATGATGCCCGGCAAGGGCCGCATGACGGTGACCGGCAACCTGCGCGACGTGATGAAGGAATCGATTTCGGCGGCGGCCTCTTATGTCCGCTCGCGCGCCATCGATTTCGGCATCGAACCGCCGCTGTTCGACAAGCGCGACATCCACGTCCACGTGCCGGAGGGTGCCACGCCCAAGGACGGACCGTCGGCTGGCGTGGCGATGGCGACAGCGATCGTCTCCGTGCTGACCGGCATTCCGGTCAAGGCCGATGTCGCCATGACCGGCGAGATCACGCTGCGCGGCAGGGTGCTGCCGATCGGCGGCCTCAAGGAGAAGCTGCTTGCCGCATTGCGCGGCGGCATCAAGAAGGTGCTGATCCCGGAAGACAACGCCAAGGATCTGGCGGAGATTCCGGACAACGTGAAGAACGGCATGGAAATCATTCCGGTCGCACGGGTCGGTGAGGTGTTGCGCCATGCGCTGGTGCGTATGCCGGAGCCGATCGAATGGGTCGAGCCCGTCAATCCGCCGGCCGCAACGGACAGCGCGGACGATGCCAGCAAGACGCTTGCGCATTAGTAAAAGCTAAAGTTGCAGCGCACAAACAGAGAGCCGGGCTTCATGCCCGGCTTTTTCATGTGAAAAACCCCGGAATTCCGGGCTTTTTCCGCTTTTTTCCCGGCTTTTCGACTTGGTTGCGGGAACGCTTCTTTCTAAAGTCCGTTTCCTGCCGGATGAGTCGTTAGTTCCGGTGTTCTCATGGAAGGGAATTTTTATGAACAAGAACGAACTGGTGTCCGCTGTCGCCGACGCCGCGAGCATTTCGAAGGGTGACGCGCAGTCGGCGGTCGATGCGGTATTTTCCGTGATCACCGGCGAACTGAAGAAGGGCGGCGATGTCCGGCTTGTCGGCTTTGGCAATTTCACCGTGTCAAAGCGTGCGGCCTCGACCGGCCGCAATCCGCAGACCGGTGCCGAGGTGCAGATCCCGGCACGCACCGTGCCGAAGTTCTCGGCCGGCAAGGGCCTCAAGGACGCAGTCAACTAAGCGTTTCTTTTCTTTTCAGAGACCAGAAAAGCCGGGCTTGCCCGGCTTTTCATTTTTGTGCCCTACGGCAACGCGAACGGTCGTCGGCTTATGCGGTCGGCGCCTCAGTGCGCATCAGGCCTTCCTTCTTGAGATCGGCCCAAAGCGCTGCCGGCAGTTTCGCATCGAGCAGCGACCGGTTGCTCTCGACTTCGCTTGGCCGCTGGCCGCCGGGGATCACCGAGACGACCGACGGGTGCAGCAACGGGAACTGCAGCGCCGCCTCGATCAGCCGCACGCCATGGCGCTTGCAGACGGCCTCGATACGCGCCACGCGGTCAAGCACGTCCTGCGGCGCTTCGGTATAGTTGTAATAGGCGCCCGGTTTCGGCCCCGTCGCCAGGATGCCGGAATTGTAGGGACCGCCGAGAACGATGCCGATGCCGCGCGCCTGGCAAAGCGGCAGGAAGGATGTCAGCGCCTCCTGCTCCAGCAGCGTATAGCGCCCGGCAAGCAGGAAGAGGTCGAAATCGCCGCGCTCGGCCAGCGTCTGGGCAACCTGCCACTCATTGATGCCGCCGCCGAACGCCTTGATGACGCCCTGGTCGCGCAGGGACAGCAGCCCGTAATAGCCCGAGCGCATGAACTCCTCGATGCGCCGGTCGGACGCTTCCTTGCTGCCATGGGTGAAGATGTCGACATCATGGACGAAGAGGATGTCGATCCGATCGACGCCAAGCCGCTCCAATGAGGCCTCGAACGAACGCATGACACCATCATAGCTGTAGTCGTACACCTCGCGGCGCGACGGCGTGTCGAAGAACTTGCCGATGCCGGTTCGCTCCTCCGGCGGACAGGCGCGCATGATGCGGCCGACCTTGCTCGACAACACATAGTCGTCGCGCTTCTTGGAGCGCAGGAAGGGGTTGAGCCGCGTTTCCGACAGGCCAAGCCCGTAGAGCGGCGCGGTGTCGTAGTAGCGGCAGCCGGTCGCCCAGGCGGCCTCCAGCGTGGCATTGGCGTCCTCGTCCGAGACTGCACGGTAGAGGTTGCCGAGCGGCGCCGTGCCGAAGCCGAGCTCGGTAAAGCTGATGCCGCCATTGCCGATGCGGTCGAAATGCCGTGTCTTCATGTCCTGCTTTTTCCTGGGTTGATTTGTCTGACATGACACTATCATGCCCGTGGCCCGGCAAAAGCGTCGCGGAGCGTTGGACACGCATTTTCGCCGTTGCTAGCATGAACCAAATCAAGCTGTTCGTGGGAAAATCCCGGGATGATTTGGAGGGCGGGTTTGTGGTGAGCGAGCAGAGCGAAAACCTCTTCAAGACCGCGCTCGGCGAACTCGGCGGCGTGTTGGCTCGCATCGATGAGGCTCGCATCGACGCAGCCTGCAAGATGCTGGCCGACGCCAGACAGATCGTCGTCTATGGCTGCGGCCGCGAGGCCTTGCAGGTCAAGGGTTTTGCCATGCGGCTCTACCATCTCGGCCTGCCGGTCTCCGTGGTCGGCGACATGAGCACGCCACCCCTGGGGTCGGGCGATGTCTTCCTGGCCAGTTCCGGGCCTGGTGAGACATCGACCGTGCTGGCCTTGATGCGGGTCGCGCACGGTGCCGGCGCCACCAACCTCCTGCTGACCGCTCAGGCTGAGAGCAGCGCCGCAAGACAGGCCGATTTCACGCTGCTCATCCCGGCGCAGACCATGGCCGACGACCAGGGTTCGCGGAAGACGTCGGTGCTGCCGATGGGCTCGGTGTTCGAAGGCGCACTGTTCCTGCTGTTCGAGGTGATGGTGCTGAAGCTCAGGGAACTGACTACGGCGTCGCCGGAAGCCATGCGCGCTCGCCACACCAACATGGAATAGATCATGCGCTATGAACTGATGCTGCCACACCAGATCCGCAAGGCGATCGCCGAGAACTGGCCGGTGGCACTGCCGCTCGGGGTGCTCGAATACCACGGCGAGCACATGGCCGTCGGCATGGACACGCTGGCCGTCGTCAAGACGCTAGATCTACTCGAGAAGGAGAGGGACATTGTCATCCTGCCGCCCTTCTACTACGGCGCGGCGAGCTATGCGGTGGCGCCGCCGGAAGGCAATGGCTCGGTGCAGGTCGGTGGCAATGCGCTGGCGCCGTTCGCGGAGGAGCTGTTCTACAGCCTGCTGCGCATCGGCTTCCGCAACATCCACGCCATCATCCACCACCAGACCGAGAATTTCGCCGCCGGCATGCCGACCGATCTCGCCTTCAAGACCGCCGGCCGCCAGGCGATCTTCCGCTTCCTCGAGAAGCAGCGTGGCGAGGGCTGGTGGGGTTCGGAGGCGATGGCCGACTACTATTCGGGACACGCTGCGGGTGAAAACTTCTTCAACTGGGTGCAGGTGGATCCGCTGATGCCGGCGGCAATGAACGGCAAGTACCCGTTCGACCATGCCGGCATTGGCGAGACGTCATTGATGTTGGCGCTATGCCCCGAAGCTGTCGATGCCGCCCACCTCGCCGACAATACGGGCTGGTACACGGCGAGCGCCAAGGAGGCATCGGCTGAGCTTGGAGAAGGGGGCGTCGCCATGATCATGGATCACCTGCGCACGATCCTGAGGGGCTAACCGCGGATTTTCTGCCGCTCTGCCCGGTAGTCGGCGATCGACTTGTCCGGATCGCTTTTCGTTGCCACGGCCCAAATGAACGTGCCGCCGCCGGCAATGGCAAGGATGGCAAAGAGCGCGATGCCAAGTGGAAACAGCTTGGTGTAGAGCACGATCAGCAGCATGCAGAGGCCGCCTCCCACCATCGCCAGTACAAAGCCGGCGATGACGGCCTGGCCTTGCCAGGCGACCGGCGTGGCACCCTTGCCGTAGCGGTCGTAACCCTGGTGGCCCACGCGGATGTTGCGCGCGAACCAGTATCCGGTCGTCACTTCACTGCCCCGGCAGTCATGCCCATGATCAGATAACGTTCCAGCGCGATGCCGATAACGGCAAGTGGCGCTATTGCCGCAGTGGCCAGCGCTGCCATCGACCACCAGTTGATGCCTTGCGAGCCGGTCTGGCTCGCCACCATGACGGGAATTGTCTTGGCGTCGGTCGAAGTCAGAAGCGCGGCGAAGAAATATTCGTTCCAGCACAGCACCATCGCCAGGATGAAGGCGGCGACCATGCCCGGCAACGCGATCGGCATGACGATGCGCAGGAACGCTCCCCAGATCGAAAGCCCGTCGACCAGTGCCGCTTCCTCGAGCTCGACCGGGATCGAGTTGAACTGGTCGCGCATGATCCAGATGACGATCGGCAGCACCATCAGCGTGTAGAGCAGGATCAGCCCGATGCGTGTGTCGAGCAGGCCGACCTCCCGGTAGAGCACCAGGAAGGGCAGCGCCAGCACCACCGGCGGCAGGATGAGCTGCGACAGGAAGAAGAACGAGATGTCCTCGTTCTTGAACCAGGCGAAACGGTAGCGATAGCGGGTGAGCCCATAGGCCGCCAGGCTGCCGATGACGATGGCGAGGCTCGACGCGCCGACCGAGGTGATGACCGAGTTCATGAAGCGCTTGAAGAACTCATCGCGCACCGTGGAGGTCTGGAAGATCGAATCCGGCGACAGGCCGAGCGAACGCCAGCCCTTCCAGTCCGGCTGGAAGTCGACGAAGGGGATCAGGTGGCCCTGGGTGACATCGACCGCCGATTTGAACGAAGTGGTTAGCGTCCAGTAGATCGGGAACAGGCAGATGAAGGCCCAGAACACCAGCGCGCCGTAGATGAAGACGCGGCTGGTGATGAAGCTCGCCGGAGAGCGGATTTCGGAAACGGTGTATTCGGTGGTTTGAACGCTCATGATTCCCACCGCTCAGTTAACGTTGCGCACGAAGCGGTTGGCGAATTTCAGCAGCCAGGTCACGAACACGACGATGATGACGAGATAGGCCATCGCCAGCATGGTGCCGTAACCGACATTCGAGCGGTCGCGGTATTCGCGATAGATGAAGCTGGAGACGGAATCGGTGGCACCGCCCGGGCCGCCGGACGTCACCGTGATGATGATGTCGGCAAGCTTCAGCTTGAAGATGATGCGCAGGATGACGGCCGTCACCGACACCGGCAGCATTAGTGGAAAGGTGACCTGCCAGAAGGTCTGCCATGCATTGGCACCGTCGACCCGCGCGGCTTCGAGTATCTCACGCGACATCGCCTGCAGGCCGGCGAGCAGCATGATCATCATGAACGGGATGAAGGTCCAGGCATCCAGCACCATGATCGAGATGCGCGCCGTGATCGGATCCGAGAAGAAGGCCGGGTTTTCCCAGCCGAGATAGCGGGCCAGTGTTGCCGCTGGCCCGAAGCGATATTCCATCAGCGATTTGCCGACCATCCACGACACCGCGACCGGCGACAGCATCAGCGGCATCAGGAAGACGACACGGAAGAACTTTCGCGCGCGGATCTGCGCGTTGAGCAGCAGTGCAAGGCCGAAGGCGATGACATATTCGACCAGCACGGCGAGCACATAGAGCACCATGTTGAACAGCGCATTGCGATAGTAGGGATCGCCCAGCATCTGCCAGAAATTGTCGAGCCCGTTGAACCTGCGGCCGCTGAAGGAGCTGAGGTTCCAGTCGGTAAGCGCGATGTAGAAGCCGAACAGGGTCGGGAAGATCACCATGGCGATGGTGAACAGCAGCGCCGGCAGCAGGAACAGCGCGCGCTGGCCGTCTTCACCGCGTGTCAGCACCTGGCCGATGCCGATTGCCACGCCCCACAGCACATAGGCGTAGACGACCGGGCGCCACGTCTCGAAGCCGATCGTGTCGACCTCGCTCTTGTAAAGGATCTGGACAAGGATCGTTGCCAGCAGGCCGAGCGTAGCAGCAGCCATCAACGCCCAGCCCAGCCGTTTACGGGCTGGTGAAATCAGGTCGTAAGGGGCGGCGTCTGCCGGCCACTGGCTCGCGGTCGAAGTCTGGTCAGCCACAAATCTCGCCCATTCAGGGGGCTCCGCGATGAGACGGAGCCGGTCAGTTGTGGTCCGGCGGCCTTTGCCGCCGGACCACGGGTTCATATAAAACCAGCCTACATGCCGAGCGAAGCCTTGTAGAGCTTGACCTGCTTTTCACGGCCGATCTGGTCGGTAAGCTTCTCCCAAGCCGCGGCAATGGCGTCGGCGCCTTCCTGCGCCTTCATCTTGCCCGCGAAGGTGTTGGCCAGAATGTCCTCGGCGGCGCTGTAGTACTGGAAGATGCCGGGGATGCGTGGCTCGATCGCCGCGTTCGGGTGGTTGTAGGAGTCGCCTTCAGACTTGAGGTACGAGGTGATGAAAGCCTCGTCGTAGCCTGCCGCCACCCATTCCGGAATGTCGAAGTGGGAATTGCGGTAGGGCTGGAAGCCCGACGGATACATCGCCGTCCAGATCGACAGGTCCTTGCCGCCGAGATGGGCGGCGGCGGACCAGGCCGCCTTCTTCTTCTTCTCGTCGGCATCGACGCGCGCCATCACATAGACGCCCCAGCCTAGATAGGCGCAGTTCGGCGCGTAGTTCGGCCCGCTGGCGAGCTTGTCCCACTTGCCGGTCTTGGAATTGTAGACGTCGTCGGAACCGGGCAGGATCGAGAAGCCGGTGACATCGCCAATGACCGAGGAATCGTTGGTCTTGACGTTGGAACCGATGTCGCCCCACCAGGGGATCATCGAACCAGTGCCGGCCAGGAACTGCTGGAAGCCGGTGGTGTTCGGGTCAGCGTTGATCTGGTCCGCCGGTTCGGAAGGCAAGGCGTCTATGACGTCCTGGATTGCCCGCACCCAGGCCGGATTGTTGATGCGCGGCTTCATCGTGTCGGCGTCGAACAGCCAGGCCTTGTCATCCGGATGCTTGGCATAGGCGCTGGCGCGGCTGCCAAGGAAGTAGAAGCCGAATCCGCCCCAGGGCTTGGGCGCATCGAGGTAGCCGTAGACGTCCTGGCCCTTGAACTTCTTGCCCTTGAGGAATTTGGTGACCGCCTGGACCTGTTGCCAGGTCTTCGGCACGCCCCACTCGCCTTCTCCGCCGCCATCCTTCCATTGTTTGGCGAGATCGGCGTCCGCGAACACGTCGGTGCGGTAGTTGAAATTGTGCGCGTCGCCGTCAATGGTCACGCGATACTGCTTGCCGTCCCAGGTGCCGACCGGAGGCTTGAGATAGTTGACCAGATCGTCGAAATCGATCTGCTTCTTGACCCAGTCGGGCATTTCCGACGTGAGACCCTTGCCGCAGACATCGCCTTCGAACGGCGCGCCCATCTCGATGATGTCGAAATCAACGGTGCCGGTGGCGATCGACTGCTGGAGGCGGGCGTTATAGTCGGCCTGCGCCAGGTCGATCCAGCTGATCTTGGCACCGGTATAGGCTTCCCATGGCTTCAGGAAGCCGCGGAACAGCACATTATGCAGGTTCTGGTTGTTGAGACCCATGAAGGTCAGCTCGACGCCGGCGAATTCGCCTTCCTTGACGTTGGCCTTGGTTGCTTCCAGGCAAAGCTCGCCGACCTTCTGGAAATCGGCGTCGGTCGGCTGACCCTTGCCGACACCGGGGATCTGCAGGATTTTCGTGCGAAGCTCGCTGGCGGCGGAGGCCGGACGCGTCAATGCGCCAAGCCCGGCGCCGGATGCGGCTGCGATAGCGGCCATGCTGGCCGCGCCCTTCAGGATGTCGCGCCTTGTGGCACCGGCACGGACCAGCTTTTCGTAAAGATCGGTTCTCATGGACTATTCCTCCCAGAATATCAGTGTGAATGGATGTGGTCATTGTCGGACGCTGGAACACCAGCGATTCTCCCGGCTCGGAAACGAATTACGCAGGACCCCACCCTGCATCGATTGATGTTCCGATTGCGGATCGGCCACCGACTTTGGACCAGCACCTACCACTATTCTCACAACCAACTGCCGTGTCAACGAGGACAGGTTTTTATCTATAAGAGACCGACTTGCCCTGACCGGTCGCGTTGGTTAGCTTCTGCGCCTACGGCCAATGGAGCCGATTGGGGGAGACATGGCGCAAGTCGCAATCAGCAAGGTGGCCAAGGCGTTCGGAACCGTCAAGGTTCTGCACGAGGTCAGCGTCGACATTGCCGACGGGCAGTTCGTGGTGCTGGTCGGTCCCTCCGGCTGCGGCAAGTCCACGTTGCTGAGAATGGTGGCCGGGCTGGAGACCGTCTCCGGCGGCACGATCTCCATTGGCGACCGCGTCGTCAATCATCTGCCGCCGGCCAAGCGCGACATCGCTATGGTGTTCCAGAATTATGCGCTCTATCCGCACAAGACGGTCGAGCAGAACATGGCCTTTGCCCTCAAACTGCGCAAAACCGATCCGGCCGAGGTCGCCGAGCGGGTCAAGCGCGCCGCCGACATCCTCGACCTCAATCCCTATCTGAAACGCTATCCCCGGCAGCTCTCCGGTGGCCAGCGCCAGCGCGTGGCGATGGGGCGCGCCATCGTGCGCAATCCGCAGGTGTTCCTGTTCGACGAGCCGCTGTCCAATCTCGATGCCAAGCTGCGCGTGCAGATGCGCACCGAGATCAAGGAACTGCATCAGCGGCTGAAGACCACCACCATCTACGTCACGCACGATCAGATCGAGGCCATGACCATGGCCGACAAGATCGTCGTCATGCGCGATGGCCGCATCGAGCAGGTCGGCGCGCCGCTGGAACTGTTCGACCGGCCGGCCAATCTTTTCGTCGCCGGCTTCATCGGCTCGCCGTCGATGAACCTGCTCAAGGGCGTCATGCGCAAAGGCGCCAGGCCCGGCGTCGAAATATCAGGCACACTGTTCCCGATTGCCGCGGACAATGCCGCGCAGGACGGGCAGGCCGTCGTCTATGGCGTGCGGCCGGAGCATCTGGAAATCCATCCCGATGGCGTGCCGGCGAAGATTTCGGTGGTTGAGCCGACCGGTTCGGAAACGCTGGTGTTCCTCCGCTTTGGTGAGGGCGAGATGGTGGCGTTGTTCCGTGAGCGCCACGACTTCAAGCCCGGCGACACGCTCAAGCTCAAGCCAAGGCTCGACCAGATCCATCTTTTCGACGCCGAGACCGGCAAGCGTCTCTGATCTCAAACGGACTTCACGAGGACTATCATGCTCAAAGGCATCAATCCGCTGCTCAATGCTGACGTGCTTCAGGCATTGCGGGCGATGGGCCATGGCGATGACCTGATCATCGCTGACACCAACTTCCCGTCCGATTCGGTGGCGAAGAAGACCGTGCACGGCAAGCTGCTGCGCATCGATGCGTCGGCCGCGGAGGTGGTAAAGGCGGTGCTGTCGCTCTATCCGCTGGACACCTTTGTCGATGACTCTGCCGCACGGATGGAGATCGTCGGCAAGCCGGACGAGATCCCGCCGGTGCAGAAGGAAGTGCAAAAGGAGATCGACAAGGCCGAAGGCAAGGCCTGGCCGATGATTTCCGTCGAGCGCTACGCCTTCTACGAGCGCGCCAAGCAGGCCTATTGCGTAATCCAGACAGGGGAACGCCGCTTCTACGGCTGCTTCGCCTTCCGCAAGGGCGTCGTGCCGCCGGATGCGGAGTAGCAGCATGGCCTCCGGCAAGCCCGTCGTCATCCTGGGCGTCTTTGTCGCCGACACTGCATATCGCGCCGAGCGCCAGCCGCGCATGGGCGAAACGATCCTCGGCAACTCCTTCAAGCTCGGCCCTGGCGGCAAGGGGTCGAACCAGGCGGTCGCCGCCGGCAAGCTCGGCGCCGACACCACATTCCTGACAAGGCTCGGCGTCGATGCCTTCGCCGACATGGCCAAGCGAACCTGGCAGGAGGCCGGCGTCAAGAGCGCCGTCATCGATACGCCCGACAGTTACACGGGAGCGGCCTACATCTTCGTAGAGGAGACGACCGGCAACAACGCCATCATCGTCAGCCCCGGTGCGGCCATGCTGATTTCACCAGCCGATATCGAGGCCAATGCCGAGCTGATCCGCGCCGCCGGCGTCTTTGTCACGCAGCTCGAACAGCCGATCGATGCCGCGATGCGAGCGCTGGAGATCGCGCGTGGGGCAGGGGTGACGACGATCCTCAATCCGGCCCCGGCGGCAAAGCTTCCCGACCGCATCTACACGCTCTGCGACTATGTCACGCCCAACGAGACTGAGACGGAGGAATTGACCGGCATGAAGGTCTCCTCGGTCGACGACGCGCGCCGCGCTGCCGACAGGCTGCTCGAAAAGGGCGTCGGCACGGTCATCGTCACGCTCGGTGACAAGGGCGCGCTTTTGCACACGAAGGATCGCTCCGACCATGTCCCCGCCATCAGCGCGGGGCCGGTGGTCGAGACCACGGGGGCGGGAGACGCCTTCAATGGCGGCCTTGCGGCAGCACTTTCGCGAGGGGTTGAGCCGCTGCAGGCGGTGCGCTTCGCTTGCGCCGTCGCCGGCATTTCCGTGACCCGCCCCGGCACCGCGCCGTCGATGCCGACGCTGCAGGAAGTCGAGGCGCTGCTCGACGAGAGCTGAGCTGGGAGCATAGCCACCTGGTATCCCGCCTGTCAGGACAGCCCTTGGCCGACACCACACCATCATCGAGAAATGCCGGTGGCTTGACCGTCGATTTCGAAACCAACTGCTACGAGAACGACTGGCGGATCGTGCTCGGAAGACATTATCTGCGTGTCGTCCTGGACCGCTGCGCCTATCCGTTTTCCAGACGCCGCCTGATCATCAACAATGTCAGGAAGCGTCGTCCGGTCGAAGCCGCGGCGAAGGCGGCAATCGCCCGCGGCCATCTCGACGAGTATTTATTCGTTGAAGATCACGCGGATGCTGCGTTGGATTTCTTCCAGATCGACAGGACGTCCCTTGGCCGCGGTTACCTGTATTCGATCAGTGAACTGGTCGGCATCCACGCCAGCACAGCCGACTATCTGCTCTACTACAAGGGCGACTCATACCCGAACCGTCGTCACCGGTGGATCGACCCAGCCATCCAGCTCATGGAAGGCAGGAGCGACCTTGTCGTCGCGAATCTGTGCTGGAACGACAGGTTTGACGAAGCAAGATCGGAGAGTTTCGACCGGGCGGGCGAATTCCTTGTCGGTTACGGGTTCTCGGATCAATGCTTTCTCGCAAAGATGTCCGTATTTCGTGCGCCCATCTACAATGAGCTGAATCCCGCATCCGCGCGATATCCGGACTATGCCGGTGATTCGTTCGAAAAGCGGGCCGATGCCTACATGCGCAATCACCAGGCGAAACGCCTGACGCATGGCAGTCAGAGCTATACGCATAAAAATGTCCCGAAAGGCGGAATGGCGAGAATTCTGCGACGGCTTAGACCGTTCGCGTAGAGAGCCTCTGCTCGGCTCTGGCAGGAAACGGCGCAAGTGGCGGGCTCGATCCAAAAGCGGATTTGGAGACCGATCCATGAGTGCTCGAACTCGGGTCCGGAAAGACCTGAGTTGCTTCACGAAAGAAGACGTTTTTGACATTCAATGTCGACATTTCTCTGAAGCCAAGGGCTTGTTATCCCTTGAGAGAAATGGCGCGAGTGACGGGGCTCGAACCCGCGACCTCCGGCGTGACAGGCCGGCACTCTAACCAACTGAGCTACACCCGCGCATTGACGAGCACGTGTCAGCCGTGTTCGTCGTTGGGCCGCTGGATAAGGGGTTCGCCAGCGGGTGTCAAGCGCGGCAAGACAGCATAACAGCAATCAGGAGAAGGTTTTTTGACAGCTGGCGTTTTGTTGGCAAAACCGGCCTCCAAGGAGGGCGTCCAGCACTCATTTGGCCTTGCGAAGCCGGTCCTGACCGCTTAAAGGTCCGGCCCGGAGCGGGCGATTAGCTCAGTTGGTAGAGCGCTTCGTTTACACCGAAGATGTCGGCGGTTCGAGCCCGTCATCGCCCACCATCCCAATCACACAATCTATCCACCGCCGCGTCAGTGGCGAAGCCCGCGGTGCGGAGTTGGCTGGCCATCAACCGCCGCTTTGCAAATCCGCCGCAGATCGGCATGGATGTTTTTGGAGTCCAGCAACTCGGCCGCTTCCGGGTAGCCTTCGGCCAGCAACGTGGCGACGATCTCGGCTGGCGAGTGGTGAAAACCACCTTCCGCCAAAGCATGAGCCCGCTGGTAGATATGGCCTGTCCTGATTTCGTCTGTCATTCACAAGCACCTCCGTTGGTGAGCACTTCGTGCACAACCTTTGAGATGTATCCGAGTTCCACACAACTTTTGAGGGGAAATTTACCCGCTGATGTACTGAGCACCGGATCTTGCGCTTGAAGTCGCGGCTCGCCTTCCCGCTCGCTGCCAGGAGACACAGCCGGTCCGTTGCCGTTGGCGCATGGATCAGGGCGGCAAGAGGCGAAAATCATTACCCTCCGGCAGCAATTGCCCGCCATCGACGACAATGGTCGTGCCGGTGATGTAGCTGGCATCGTCGGAGGCGAGGAACAGGAAGGCATTGGCGACATCGCGCGGGCTGCCAAGCCGGCCGAGCGGGATGGAGTCCTCCATGTTCTTGATATAGGCGGCGCCGCGGTGAAGCTCGATCGCTTCGGTGAGGATGTTGCCGGGCTCGACGCCGTTGACGGTGATGCCATAGCCCGAGAATTCGAGCGCGGCGGCACGGATGAAGCCGTTGATTCCGGCCTTGCTGGCGGAATAGTGGCCGTGCCCGGGGCTGGTGACGTGCGGGCCGGTAATGGATGAGGTGAAGAGCATGCGGCCGAAGTGCTGCGCCTTCATCGGCACAAGCGCTGCGCGCGCGGCATTGAAAGTGCCGCGCAGATTGACGGCCATGACGCTATCCCAGTCGTCCGAGGTGGTGTTCTCGATCAATTGCCAGGGATAGATGCCGGCATTCTGCACGATGATGTCGAGGCGGCCATGGTGCTTCAGTGCCGTCGTCACGGCGGCTTCTGCGTCACTCATCCGCGAGATATCGGTGCGGATGAAGGGGACGCCGAGTTCGACAGCGGTTGCTTGCCCGGCTTCGACTTCGTTGTCGGCGAGCACGAGTTTTGCCCCTTCTTCGGCAAAGCGCAGCGCGATGCCCTTGCCGATGCCGCGCGCGCTGCCGACGATCAGCGCGACCTTGTCTTTTAACCGGTTGGTCATGCGAGCCGTCCTGTCATGCGAGTCTTTGGCGAATGGTTTGCTTGAAAGCGTCGAGCAGCACGGCGGCCAGCACCAGCAGGCCATGGATCACCTGGGTGAAGTTGGCCGGGAGGCCCATGAGGTTGATCGCCGTGTTGATGGCCGAGAGCAGCAGCACGCCGGCATAGACGCCGGGCAGGGTGCCGACACCGCCTTTCAGGCTGACGCCGCCGATGACGACCGCGGCAAAGGCATTGAACAGCAGGCCGACGCCGAGATTGGCGGTGGCGCCGGAGGTGCGGATGGCCAGCAGCCAGCCGGCGAGGCCGGCGATGGCGCCGGCGAGCACGAAGGCGATGATGAGATTGCGGTTCACGCGGATGCCGGCGCGGAACGTTGCCGTCTCATTGCCGCCGATCATGACGAGATGCCGGCCGAACGGCGTCTTGGCCATGATCAGCGAGAAGACCACGAAACAGGCAACTGCTATCCAGGCCGTCAGCGGCAGGCCGGCGAGGCGCTGGATGCCGAACCAGCGGATTGCCGGTGCAAGGTCCTGCGCCGAGCGGCCGCCCGAAATGACCAGCACAAGGCCTCGTACCCAGATGTAGGAGGCCAGGGTGATGATGAAGGCGCTCATCTTCACCCTGACAACCAGATAGCCGTTGAAGGCGCCGATGAGGCCACCCACGGCAAGCGCCAGCAGCAGCGAAACCGGAACCATCAACCACTCTGGATGGAGCTGAACGCCAAGGCCAATGCCTGACGAACAGAACAGGATGCCGACCGCCATGGCGCTGAGTGCTGCCACCGATTCGACCGACAGGTCCATGTGACCGGCGATGATGACCAGCGCCAGGCCGATCGACATGACGCCGAGCACGCTGGAAGCCTCGATGATGTTGGCGAAGATGCCGAGCTGGAAATAGTTCGGGATGAAGATGGAAAAGACAACCAGCACGAACAGCAACATGAACCAGACGAGGTTGTCGAGGACGAACTCCAGGGCGTGGCGGGTGCGGGGGTTCATGGGCTGATCCGGCTGGCGCACGAACCCGAAAATCTAATTCGATCTTCGCAGGACCATGCGCAAATTGAAATTGCAGAGGATTGGCTCCGGACCGAGATGGCCCGGAGCGTTTTTGCGGGGATGCTGTTATTCGACCGATTTGACGGTGTCCGTCGGCGGCTTCTGGTTGCCCCAGAAGGCCGGGTTGTCGACGTTTTCCTTGGTGATGGCAGCACCGGGGATCTTGATGTTCGGGCCCCAGGCTTCCTTGGTCACGGTCGATTTCAGGCCGAGCACATCATATTCGCCGGGCTTGATTTCTTCTTTCTTGACGACCTTGTCCATGAACATGGCGATCGCCGCGGCCTGCGCGTAGAGCGGCTGCTCGACTTCGACATTGAGCCAGCCTTTGCGGATCAGGTCGAGGCCGACCGGCGCGCCGTTCGAGCTCATCAGCATGACGTCGCCCGGCTTCTTGCCGGCAGCCTCGAGCGAGGCGACGGCGGCGACCGAGAGGTGAGCGGCATGGCTGAAGATCAGGTCGATGTCGGGGTTGGCGAGCATCTGGTCGGAAACGATGGTGCCGGCGTTGCTGGCCTCCCATTGCATGGCCGGCAGCGAGATGATCTTGACGTCCGGAAACGCCTTCATCTTCTCCTCAAAACCCTTCTGGATGTCGAGCGTGTAGGGATCGCCGGGGTCGCCGAGCACCTGCAGAATTTTTCCCTTCACCGAGCCGTTTTTCGCGGTCAGCAGCTTTTGCGCCTGATCGGCGGCGACGTAGCCGATTTCGACGGTTCCGGCCACGGAGGTGAAGTCCGAAAGCGTCGACGTGATCTGGCGGTCGAATTCGACCACCGGGATGCCGGCGGCGCGCGCGGCCTCGATGGACGGTTTCAGGGCATTGAAGTCGACGGCGGCAAGGATGATCGCGGCCGGCTTCAGCGCGATGACGTCATTCATCTGCGATTGCTGAGCGTCGGTCTTGTTGTCGGCGTTCAGCGTCTTCACCTCATAGCCGACCTGCTTCACGAACAGCTCCAGCGCGCTCACCGAGCCGGTCTGAAACTCATCGAGCAATGTCGGCACCAAGTAATATACGGTTCCCTTGGACTGGGCGAATGCCGGCGTGAGCGTGGCAAAGGCCAGTGCCAAGATACCGAAGACAGCAAGAAGTATTCTCTTCATGTCGTTCGCTCCTGTTAAGCCGGACCCCTCTTTTGTCCCTCAGCCTGCCGGTCCGGCACCGGCAAGCGTCTCACCGGTGATCATGTTGATCACCGCGTCGGGACTTGTTTTGTTGCGCGCGACATCGCCCGCCACGACGCCTTGCCGGATCACCACGATCCGGTCGGCGACCTGGAAGGCCTGCTGCATGATATGGGTGATGATGACGACGCCGATGCCCTGGCTCGCCACCTGGCGGATCATGTCGAGACCGCGCCGCGTCTGTTCGACACCGAGTGCGGCGAACGGTTCGTCGAGCAGCACCAGCTTGCCGCCCCAGTGGACAAAGCGGTTGAGCTCGATGGCTTGCCGCTGGCCGCCCGAAAGATGCTCGACATTGGTGCGCAGCGAAGGTATGCGGGTGCCGGCGGTAGCCAGCGCCTTTTCGACGACGGCCTCCATGGCGCGCTCATCGAGCACCGGAATGCCAAGAACCTTCCTGGTGATCTCGCGGCCCATGAAGAAATTGGCGACCACATCGACATTGGTGCACAGCGAGAGGTCCTGGTAGACGGTTTCGATGCCCGCCGCCTTGGCTTCGGCGGGCGACCTGGCGAGGAATTCCTTGCCCTCGAACAACATGCGGCCGGAAGTCGGCTCCAGCCCGCCGGAGATGATCTTGACCAGCGTGGATTTGCCGGCACCGTTGTCGCCCAGCAACGCCACGACCTCGCCCCGGCCGATCGAGAAACTGATCCCCTTGAGCGCTTCGATCGCGCCATAGTTCTTGGTGACGTTGTCGAGGACCAGCAGCGGTTCGCTCATGCAGCAATCTCCCTGCTTTTGAGAAGGTCGCGCTCGCGCTCGCGTTCGGCAGCGAACATCTGCCCGAAGCGGGGCGACAGCACTCCGGAAACAGCAAGGGCGGCGGCGCCGCGCAACACCGAATGCTGCCCGCCGCGCGCTACGACAATTCGAGGCGTCTTGCGGTCTTTGCGCGCGGAGACGGAGTTGTGCAGGCCCGCGGTCGAGCCAGCCAGCCGCTCGAGCAGTTCGGTGGACGCCAGTCCGCCCAGGATGATTGTTTCCGGATCGAACAGATTCTCGATGATGGCGACCGCGTTGTGGAAGACCGGAGCGACTTCTACGACCCAATCGGCCTCGCTGCCGTTCCAGCGCCGGAGCGCTTCGAGCGAGAGGTATCTTTCGAGGCAGCCGCTGTTGCCGCAGGGGCAATTCTCGCCGCCGGGAACGACAGGAATGTGTCCGATCTCGCCGGCATTTCCCCAGGCGCCACGCAACACGCTGCCGTCGTGAACCATGGCACCGCCAAGGCCGACGCCGAAATACAGGTAGTAGTATTCGGAGAATTGAGCCCCAAGGCCGTAGAGGCGTTCGCCCATGGCCGCGGCCGCCATGTCGGTTTCAAAGAAGGCCGGTAGTCCGGTGGAAGCCGCCAGCCGCTCGCGCAGCGCCACGTCCTTCCAGCCGGCCATGGTGGTCGGACCGACAAAACTCATGGATTCGACGCCGAACGGCCCGGGCAGGGCCATACCAACTCCGAGAACCCGTCCTCCAGCCCGCAATCGGGTCAATTCGATCACCATAGCCCCGATCAGGTCGAAGGCGTGGTCCGGCGTCGCGTTGGGGGCCTCGCGGTAGCTGCTCTCGATCACGTCGCCGCTCAGATTGATCAAGGCGGCGTTGATGCCGAGCGGGGTGATGTGGGTGCCGACGGCATAGCCGCCGTCGGGATTGATCCGCAGGGTCGCCGGCGGCAGGCCACGTCCCTTCGGCTCTTCGCGCAGGGACAGGATGTAACCTTGCTCTTCGAGCTCGCGAACGATGGTCGATACCGTCTGGACGGTGAGGCCGACGCGCCTGGCAATCTCGCCGCGGGCGATCGGTCCATGAAGGCGGATGGACTCAAGCACGATACGCCGGTTGTAGGGCCGGCCGAATTCCTGATTGGTTCCCCGCAGTGCCATGACTTGCGCCCCTTAGGAGAGGGCAGCTTCGCACCAGTTATTTATTCAGTCAAATGGAATTCAAAAATAATTTGCGCATCCTTGGGCGCCGCGGTCCGCAGGCGACGAGGCCATTGCGAACCGGTGTAGGACGGGGCCAAGGAAGGCAAAATCCACGGCGCTTGATTTTCCATCCCGCCTCACTCACAAGAGCACATTTGGTGGAGCGGCAAATAGTGTCGAAACTTACAAGTTTCCTGGAGAGACACGGTCTCAAACGAAAGCGCCAGCCATCAGTAGTTGTGCTTCCAGAACGGCGTATGACGCAAATACTGCATGAGCGCTGCGTTATCGAGGGTGCTGATTTTGTGGCGCCGCACATGGACAATGCATTACTTTTCAACGACCAGCAGCAAATACGAACTTACGCAATTGAGAAGGTGGCGAAGTCCGGGTTTCTGCTGGAATTTGGTGTCTTTGACGGGACAAGCATCAACCATTTTGCCGATAGGCTGACGGCGCGCGGCGACACGCGGCCAATCTTTGGATTCGATGCTTTTCTAGGCCTTCAAGAAAACTGGGCTGGAACTGACTTCCAAGCCAAAGGTCAGCAGTTCAACAGGGACGGCCTTGTGCCGAGGGTTCGGCAAAATGTGAGCCTGATGAAGGGCTGGATCGAAGATACGCTTCCAACGTTTCTTAAGCAGCATCAAGGCCCGATTGCTTTCATTCATGTGGACACGGACACCTACACACCCTGCAAAGCTATTCTCACGCTCTGTAGGGATAGGCTCGTCAGCGGCAGCGTCATCCTGTTTGACGAACTGCTCTGCTACCCAGGATGGCGATTTGGAGAGTGGAAGGCGCTCAACGAGGTGTTGAAGCCAGAGCAATACACTTGGGCAGCCTTCGAAGAGCAGCGGGCCGCGCTTGTCATCAATTGATGACAAGGGTTACCCCCACTGCTCTAACGGGCGTCGAATGTGTCAGTTCCGCCTGCTGGCGCACGCGATCGGGCGCACCGGCGAAGGCTATAATTCCCCGGCCTGGACCAGGGGTTGAGCGCCTCAGAGATACTGGGCGACCTTCTTGCCGACAGTCAGGAAGCGCAAGGGATCGATCGCTTCGCCATTGTGGCGGACTTCGTAATGCAGATGCGGGCCGGTCGAGCGACCGCTGCTGCCGGTCTTGCCGATGACGGCGCCGGCGTCCAGTTTCTCGCCGACGGTCACGTCGATCTCGCTGAGGTGCCCGTAACGCGTCGCAAAACCATTGCCGTGGTCGACCTCCACCATGCGGCCATAGCCGCCGTTCCAGCCGGCTTTGGTGACGACGCCGGGCGCCGTGACCTTGGCAGCCATGCCGATCGGGGCCCTGAAATCCATTCCGGAATGCAGTGCGGCGGTGCCTAGGAGAGGATCGGTGCGAACGCCGAACGGGCTGGTGACGGAGTGGCCGGGGGCCGGATTGGCAAGCGGCAGCTGGCGCGCTTCCTTCTTGAGCTGGTCGAGCGTGTCCAGCGCCTCGTCCAGTTCCTTGACCTTGCTGTCGAAGATCATCGAACTGTCGAGCGGTATCAGCGGTCCGCCGACATCGCTGTTGCTCCTGCCGAAATCACTATCGACCGGCAGGCCCGCCGCTACGAGCGCCTGGGTGATCGCGTCGGCGCTCTTGTAGGCGTTGTCGGCAAGCGTGCTGATGCGGCTGAGCTGCTCGCTCTCGATGGATTTCAGCGACTGGTTGATCGACACGAACAGTTTGTCGGCGCGATCGGCGGCTGAATCGTTAGGCAGCGGGTCGGAGCGGGTCGACCAAAGTGAGAACGGCCTGGTGTCGCCAGCACGGGGGTTGGCGCTCAGACTGGCGACCGCGTAGTTTTGTACAGGCTGGTTGATGCTGCCGGTCACCTCGGCGGGTTTGTCCGGCTTCCCAACCGCTGCCGGATTTTGAGCTGGCGCCGTTCCGACTTCATTCTCGGCGCGTTCGAGCAGCGGGCCGAGGCGGCCATGGCGCTGGCTCAACTGGCTCTGGCGTTCAAGCAGTTCGCTGACCTTGGTTTCCATCAGCTGTTGGTCGAGCAACTGGCGGCTGGTGATGCGGTCGACCTGGGCGCGAAGCGCCGAAATGCGATCTTCGTAGGCCTGCTGCATACGGGCCTGCCGCGCCGTGGTCGCGCCGATCAGGTCATCGCGCAGTACGAGGTAGGAGGTGGCCAGCAGGTAGCCGACGACGATGGCGGCCAGCGCTGAACCGAGAAATGCCGCGAGCCAGGGGCGGACCGTGAAGTGCCTGATCTCATTGCCCCGGGCGATGATGACTGTATGGGGCTCCTTGCGCCTGCCGAAGACTGCTGACTGACCGGTTGCGTTCACGGGACCAAGCTTTCGTTACGACACCACGACTGCTTGATTACACATTATTAGGGTTAACAAAGCTTTGCGGTGTCGCCTTGCCGTCAGCGATGGCCCGCTAGGCGGGCATTAGGTTGCGGGGAAGGCGCATCAGCCTTGCCGGCAAGAACTCAAAGCGCGCGGACAGCCTCCAGCACGTCCTCGGCATGGTCCTTGACCCGGACCTTGCGCCAGACCCTGGCGATCCGCCCATCACGGCCGATCAGGAACGTCGCCCGCTCGACGCCCATGTATTTGCGGCCATACATCGATTTCTCGACCCACAGATGATAGGCCTCGATGACCTTGCGCTCCTCGTCGGCGGCGAGGTCGATGGTGAGATTGTATTTCGATTTGAACTTGTCGTGCTTCTTGGCGTTGTCAGGTGACAGGCCGATCACCACGGCACCGGCCTTTTCGAATTCGGGCTTCAGCTGCGAAAAGCTGATCGCCTCTTGCGTGCAGCTTGTTGTGTCGTCCTGCGGATAGAAATAGAGCACAACGGGCTTACCCGACAGGGCGGCAAGGCTGAGCGATCCGCCGCCGTCCCGCGGGAGATCGAATTGCGGCGCAAGATCACCTACATCGAGGTCAGCCATACCAATGCCCTTGTTTGAGGTTACGCGCGAAGCCACACCGATATAGGGTCGAACGGGGATTCGTCCACGATCGAGTTCGTACAACGGAAAATTGCGTGGATCAGGAGCAACCGCAGCACGAGAAGATTCGGTTCAGGCGTGATGAGATCACAGACCTGGGGACTTTTCCGTCCGCGTGCCGTGTGCCGCCGCTCGGTCAGGCGTCGATCGGACGCGGCTTTCGCATCCTGGCAAGGGTGTTCGCCGGCTTCGCCAGCCTCGTGTTGTTGGCGGCTGTCGTTGTCTATCTGGTCGGTGTATCTGGCGTTGGCTCCGAGCGGCTTCGGGCGGAAGCGGAAACCGCCATTGAGAAACTGGCCGGCCTCGATGTCGATGTTTCGGTCGGACCGGCGCGCATCACCCTTGACGGATCGAGCTTCATTGCCCTGCAGGTCAGCGACGTCAGCCTGAAGACCGCCGACGGCAAGCCGATGGCGGATGCTGGCCGCGTGCGTTTCGGCGTGCGCCTGATACCGCTGTTGTGGGGGGACGTGCGGCTGACCAGCGCCAGGATATCCGATGCGCGCATTGTCGTGGCGGCGATGCCGACCAGTGGCGACTGGACCGCGGCCCTGCGCAACGAGAACGGCCTCATCGATCCGGAGAAACTGTCCGATGCGGTGTTCGGCAACATCCACCGCGCGCTCGACGCGGTGCGGGAAGATTCGCTGCGCCGGATCGATCTTCGCAACGTCGAATTCGTGCTGCCCGACACCGCAACGATCAGACGGGTCAAGATCACCGACGCCACCGTCGCGCAGTCGGGGCCGGGCGGCGTGGAGTTTTCGTCACAGGCGGAGGTCGACGGCAGGGTGGTTACCGTCGCCGCTTCCGCCACCCGCGATATCGCGGTACACCGCGTGACGGCGCTGAATGCGAGCATCGATCTGGCGGATGCCGGTGACACCACGGCCGCTGCCGGCAAGTTGGGCGCGGTCGCACTGAAGCTGACAGGATCGGAAGGGACCGGCACGAATGCTTCGCGCCTTACGGCCGCGCTGTCATCGACGGGGTCCGTGTTCGATCTTGACGCTCGTGGACTGCTGCCGGCAGATGTCGGTGTCGATGCGACGCTGGTTGCGGGCAGCAACAAGATCCAGGTGGACAGGCTGCTGCTGAAGACCGGCCGCTCGACATTCAATTTTGCCGGCTCGGTAGGGCCGAAGCCGGCGACGGGGGCTGCCGGTGAGGAGCCGTCCTATCGTTACGACCTGACCAGCGACGGTTCGACGTTGGCGCCATCGGAGTCGCCAGAGCCCGCGCTTGCTTTCCTCGCTCGAATTGCCGGCGTCTATCAGACCATAAGCCATAAGTTGGTGGCCGAGCAGATCGCGCTTCGTTCCGATTCCAGCGGCGAGGTGCTGGGCACCGCCGCCGTGGAATTCGTCGACGGCAAGGCGCCTGGGATCAATCTCGCCTTCAACGTCCACAACATGCCGGTCTCCCACGTCAAGCAGCTTTGGCCGTGGTTTTCGGCGCGCAATGCGCGGTTGTGGGTGCTGGACAATCTGTTTGGCGGCCGCGTCGTCGACGCCAACCTTCAGTTCCACGTCGTGCCGGATCGCCTGGGCAATGGCGTGCCGCTTTCCGCCGACGAGGTGTTCGGCCGCTTCCAGATCGAAGGCTCGCGTTTCGACACGGCCGGCCGCATTCCGCCGATACGCGACGCGGTCGGCGTCGTTGGTTTCCGTGCCAATGATGTCGATATCGCGCTGACCTCGGGCACGGTCTTCATGCCCAGTGGCCGTACAGTCGCGGCTAGCAACGGAACGCTGACGGTCAAGGCGGCGAACCATCCACCGGTCATCGGCTCGCTCGACCTGGACGTCGAGGGCGAAGCGCCGGCAATCGCCGAACTCGCCTCGTATGAGCCGATCAACGCCATGCGCCATGTCGGCTTCCTGCCGGAAGACCTGTCCGGCAGCGTCACCGGCCACGTCAAGGCGGACATCCCGTTGCAGTCCGGTATCGACACCTCGAAGCTAGATTGGCTGGTGTCGCTCGACTACACGGGCCTTTCATTGGCCAAGCCTTTCGAGGGCCAGACCGTGGCGGATGCCGACGGCTCGATCACGATCGACCCCGAAAAGGCGGTGATCTCCGCCAAGGCAGCGCTGAACGGCATGCCGGCCGAGCTCGATCTCGTCGAGCCGCTGGAGGACGGCGGTCCGGCGCGCAGCCGCAAGGTGGCTCTGGTGCTCGACGACAAGGTGCGTGCCGCCGCGATGCCCGGCCTGACGCCGCTGCTTGCCGGAACGGTGAAGGTCGCCATCGACAAGAGCGGTACCGGCAACCAGAACGTCTCGGCCGATCTGACCAATGCCAGGCTGGACATTCCCTGGGCGGGCTGGAGCAAGGGCGCGGGGGTTCCCGCCAATGTCACGTTCGTCATGACCAAGTCCGGCGACACCACGACGCTGTCCGACTTCAATCTCGACGGAAAGACTTTCTCCGTCGACGGCAGCGTTGTGCTGGTCAATGGCGCGCTGTCGTCCGCACGGTTCAGCAAGGTCGCCCTGAACAGGGGAGACGACGTCGCGGTGTCGGTGAAGCGGTCGGGCAAGGGCTATGCGGTCGACGTCAATGGCAACGTGCTGGATGCCCGTTCTCTCATCAAGCAGTTCACCTCGGACGTCGACACAGCGACCAAGACCACCGGTTCGGACGCCATTTCGGTCAGCGCCGATGTCGATCAGCTGACCGGTTTCCACGACGAGCAATTGTCCAACCTCAAGCTCGACTACAGCGCGGCCGGCTCGAGGGTGAACGGGCTGAAGGTCAGCGCCACGGCAAGTTCGGGTGCCGCCATAACCATCAGCAACACGACCGGCGAAGGCCGCCGCGCGCTCAACGTGCAGTCCGCGGATGCGGGTGCCATATTGAGGTTTCTCAACATCTACGAACACATGGAAGGCGGCTCGATCACGCTGGCGCTGTCGGGAGCGAGCGACGGTCCGATGAAGGGCAAGGTCGATACGACCAACTTCTTCGTCGTCAACGAACCGAAGCTGGCCTCCATCGTCTCGACGACGCCGGCCGGCGACAGCCGCAGTCTCAACCAGGCGGTCAAGGGCAATCTCGACACGTCGCGGGTGAAGTTCGAACGCGGCTATGCCGAGATCGACAAGGGCAGCGGCTACCTGAAACTGGCCAATGGCGTGCTGCGCGGTCCGCGCATCGGCACCACCTTCCAGGGCACGCTTTATGACCAGGACAACAACATGGACATGACCGGCACCTTCATGCCGGTCTATGGCCTCAACCGCATCTTCGGCGAATTGCCGATCGTCGGCGCGCTTCTCGGCAACGGCCGCGATCGTGGCCTGATCGGCGTCACCTACCGGCTCAAGGGCAACGCCAACAAGCCACTGCTGGACGTCAATCCGCTGTCCGTCATCGCTCCCGGTATATTCAGGTCGATCTTCGAGTACCGGTAATCGACCTCAGGCCGGCCGCACGAGGATGTGCTTTTTCCTGCCGAGTGAAAGCTTTACGACGTTTTCCGGACTCAAATCCCTGGATGTCACCAGCCGACGATCATCGCTGACAGGCTGATCGTTCAAGCGCACGGCGCCACCTTGCACATGCCGCCGCGCTTCACCGTTCGACGCCGCCAGCCCGGCTGTTACCAGAAGCGACAGGATACCGACGCCGGCTTCGAGCTTGGCATTTTCCACCTCGACGGTCGGCAGCGATTCGGCGAGCGCGCCTTCCTCGAAGGTCTTGCGCGCCGTCTCGCTGGCTCTTTCCGCCGCCTCGCGGCCGTGCAGCATGGCGGCGATTTCGGTGGCGAGCACCTTCTTCGCCTCGTTGATCTCGGATCCGCCGAGTTGCTCCAGGCGTGCGACTTCGGTCAAGGGCAGCGTCGTGTACAGTTTCAGGAACCGGCCGACGTCGGCATCCTCGGTGTTGCGCCAGTACTGCCAGAATTCGTAGGGGCTCAGCATTTCCGCATCGAGCCAGACCGCGCCTGAGGCCGACTTGCCCATCTTGGCGCCCGATGAGGTGGTGAGCAGCGGCGTGGTCAGCGCGTAGAGCTGAGCGTCCTCCATGCGACGGCCGAGGTCGATGCCGTTGATGATGTTGCCCCACTGGTCGGAGCCGCCCATCTGCAGGCGACAGCCAAGGCGCTTGTACAGCTCGACGAAATCATAGGCCTGCAGGATCATGTAGTTGAATTCGAGGAACGACAGCGACTGTTCGCGATCGAGCCGGAGCTTGACGGAATCGAAGGCAAGCATGCGGTTGACGGAAAAGTGACGGCCGACGTCGCGCAGGAAATTGACGTAGTTGATCTCCATCAGCCAGTCGGCATTGTTGACCATGATCGCGTCATTCGGGCCGCTGCCGAATTTGAGGTAGGGCATGAAGTTGCGGCGGATGCCGGCGAGGTTGTCGTCGATATCCTGCGGGGTCAGCAGCTTGCGCGCCTCGTCCTTGAAGGACGGATCGCCGATCATCGAAGTGCCGCCACCCATCAGCGCGATCGGCCGGTGGCCGGTCTGCTGCAGCCAGTGCAGCATCATGATCTGGATCAGCGATCCAGCGTGCAGGCTCTTGGCGGTCGCGTCGAAGCCTATATAGGCCGTCACCGTCTCCTTGGCGAAGAGATTGTCGAGGCCGGCATCGTCCGAGGTCTGGTGGATGAAACCGCGCTCGCTCATCGTGCGCAGGAAATCGGATTTGAAGGCGGACATTGTTTCTTTCCCGGAAGCGCCCGGCCGCTGCGGCTCTGGCGTGCATGAACGCGGGCGTTTAGCATCCAAGCGCGATTAGCAAAAGTGGAATCCGGTTTTGTGTCAGATCGCGCGTCAACGAAGAACTCGCGATTAGCAAAAGTGGAATCCGGTTTTGCGGGTGATTGCGCTTGCGCCAGGGATCGCAAGACGCCGAACCGATCACCCGTTGTTGAAACGTTGCAGCGAGCCTTCCGGCACGAATGCTTGCTTCATCGTTTCGGCTGGCGTAATGAGGCGCCGCGCCAGAAGGTTCTTGCAGCCCACGACCTCGAACGGCACCGCACGGCATCCATCCAATGCCATATCCGACGACAGAGCCCGACGCGACATGCCGGACGCATTGATATCCATCGTCATTCCTTGCAGGAACGAGGCGGCAAACCTGCCGCTGCTGATCGATGAGATCGAGGCGGCGATGGCCGGCCGCGAATTCGAACTGATCATCGTCAATGACGGTTCGACCGACGAGACCGCTTCGGTGCTCGCCGAGCAGGCGGCAATTCGCCCGTTTCCGCTGCGGGAATTGCGGCACCAGAAATCCGCCGGCCAGAGCCTATCGGTGCGTTCAGGCGCCTGGGCGGCGCGCGGCAGCATCGTCGCCACGATCGACGGCGATGGCCAGAACGATCCGCAATACATTCCGGTGCTGGTCGATGCCTTGCGGCAGGCCGGGCCCGAGTTCGGCGCTGCACAAGGGCAGCGCCTCAAGCGCCGCGACAGCAAGGTCAAGCAACTGGCGTCGCGTTTCGCCAATTGGCTGAGAAATGCCATCCTGCATGACGAGACGCGCGACACCGGCTGCGGCCTGAAGGCGGTCCATACCGATATCCTGCGCAAACTGCCGTTCTTCGACGGCACCCATCGCTTCGTTCCGGCGCTGGTCATCCAGGAGGGCTACCGCGTCGTGCATTGCGACGTCGTCGATCGTTCGCGCCGCCACGGCAAGTCGAATTATGGGATTTTTGATCGCGGCCTGCAGGGCGCGCTCGATCTCGGCGGTGTCTGGTGGCTGCGCCGCAGGCGCCGCAGAATGCCCAAAGTAGAGGAAATCAGGCATGGGTGACGTGCTTCAGGAATTGGTGACCTGGCTTCACCAGGTTTTCATCAAGCAGTTCGATGCCTGGATCCTGCTCGGCTTCATCGCCCAGTTCTTCTTCACCATGCGCTTCGTCGTGCAGTGGCTCGCCTCGGAGAAGGCCAAGCGCAGCGTCGTGCCGGTCGCCTTCTGGTTCTTCTCGCTGTTCGGTGGCGGCCTGCTTCTGATCTATGCCATCCAGCGTCAGGATCCGGTGTTCATCGCCGGGCAGGCCATGGGCATGTTCATCTATATCAGAAATCTCTGGCTGATCGCGAATGAGCGCAAGGCGGCGGCGATGACCAAGGTCGATTGAGCGGCCTGGGCGTTATTAAGAAAATGGTCGGAAAGGCCCAGACATGGCGCTGAACAGGAATTACATCCTTCTCTTCCTGTTCAGCCTGGTGATGACCGTTTCGGGGCTGGCGTCGATGCCGCCGATCGACCGCGATGAACCCCGCTTCGTCCAGGCCACCAAGCAGATGGTCGAGACCGGCGACTATGTCGACATCCGCTTTCAGGACGCCTCGCGCTACCAGAAGCCGATCGGTATCTATTGGCTGCAATCCACGGCCGTGATGCTGAGCGGCGGGGGCGCCGAAGCGCCGATTTGGGTCTATCGCACGGTCTCGGCGCTAGGCATTGCCATTGCCGTGCTGGCGATCACCTGGACCGGCACCAATCTTTTCGGAGCCAATGCCGGTATCGCCGCCGGCCTGGTCATGGCCGCGATCTTCGCCACCGCGTTCGAGGGCCGCGACGCCAAGACCGATGCGATGCTGCTGGCCTGTTGCGTGGCGGCGCAAGGCGCGCTGGCGCAGATCTATCTGGCGTCACGCCGGAACGAACCTGTCGCCGGCCATCTATGGTGGATCTTCTGGATAGCGCAGGGTGCTGCAATCCTCATCAAGGGACCGATCGCGCCGCTGCTGTCGGCGCTCACCATCGCGGTGCTGTTCGCCTTCGAGCGCGATGGGCGCTGGCTGGCGAAGCTCAGAGTGGGGCGCGGTCTGGCGCTCGTTGTGCTGATCGTGCTGCCCTGGCTTGCCCTGATCACCTGGAAAAGCCATGGCGCTTTCTTGCAACAGGCCGTCGGCAAGGACATGCTTGGCAAGGTCGCGTCGGGCGAGGAATCGCATGGCCTGCCGCCCGGCTTCTACATGCTGACCTACTCGCTGTTCATGTGGCCTTTCGGTCTGATCGCGGTTGGTGCCGGGCTCCAGGCGCTCAACCGGTTGCGCGACGATCCCCGGCTGCGTTTCTGCCTTGCCTGGTACATCCCATTCTGGCTGGTGTTCGAACTCATTCCGACAAAGCTGCCGCACTATGTCCTGCCGGCGTACCCCGGCATGGCGCTGCTGATCGGCTGGCTGCTGACATTGTCGCCGCAGGATGCCAATGCACCGCTCCGGCGCTGGCAAAGCTGGTTGTGGTGGTCGACCGCATTCGGCCTGGTCGTGGTCAGCCTCGGCCTGGCCGTGGTGTGCGTGGGCGCGCCGATCTACCTCACCGGCACCTTCTCATGGTGGAGCATCCCAGCGGCCGCCGCGGCGCTCGGCGCCGGCTACTTCGCCTTTTCGCGGCGGTTGCAAGTGCCGCTTCGCCGCATTGCCGCCGTCGCGGTCTGTGCGGGCATCACCTATGCCTTGTTGTTCGGCATCATTGCGCCCTCGCTGAAGCCGGTCTGGCTGAGCCCGGCGATCGAGGCGGCTGTCCGCGCCAACAGGCCTTGCGACACCACCGTGCTTGCCTCGGCGGGGTATCACGAGCCGAGCCTGGTGTTCCTTGTCGGCACGAAAACGGTTCTGACCGACGTCGATGGCGTCGCCAGGCATCTTCTTGCCGACCCTGCCTGTGCGTTAGCACTGGCGCAGGTCGGCGATGAGCAGAAACTGAATGGCCTGCTGGCGGCACAAGGCAAATCCGCGAACCGCGTTGCCCGGATCGACGGGCTCAACTATTCGTCGGGAGACAAACTGTCGCTCGGCCTTTACCGTGTGGTTCAATGACGGCTGTTCGATGATAGGGTCGAATTTCCAATGCTCGTGAAATCGCGCCCTTCTGTTTCCCGCGGGCTCCTTGGCGTGGGGCGCCGATCCCTGGACAATTTTCGCGATACGATGCAGATCGCAAGCAAGCGCTTTGCCGTTCGACCCGCCGGCTACCCGAACATAGTGTGGCCTGTCTGGGGCCTGGTCTGGGTTTTTCTGACGGCGGCAGCGTTTGTTCGCCTCGACACTCCGGCGGGGATGCTTCGCGACCAGTGGTCGCCAAGGTTCGTTCACCTAGCCGATTTTTTCACACAGTTCGGCCTGGGTGGCTGGTATCTCATTCCATCAGCGCTTCTGCTCGTCGCCGCGAACCTGACGGACTGGCGAAGCCTTTCGAGGCGTTCGCTGATGCTGGCCTACAACTGGACCTGCCTGGCATTTCTGGTGCTGAGCGCGGTTGGTCTGTCCGGCCTGGCCGTCAATGTGCTGAAATACGCCATCGGTCGGGCCCGCCCGCTCTATTTCCACGATTTTGGTGTTCTGTCCCTGCACCCTTTCGCCTTTGATGCGCGCTTCGCCGGATTTCCGTCCGGCCATGCCACGACAATGGGCGCCGTGTTCGGGGTCGCCCTGCTTTTGTTTCCGCGCCGCTGGTACATCGCCTTGGCCATCACGGCGTGCATCGCGTCGACGCGGGTCTTTGTCGGCGCGCACTATCCCAGCGACACCGTCGCCGGCTTCGGCCTTGGCTGCGCATTCGCGCTGGCTAGTGGGCTGGTCTTTGCCCGGCTTGGCTTCATCTTTCGTCCGACAGGGTCGGGATTGCCGGTTCGCAAGGAGACGTTTTGGCTGATTGGCCCGACCAGGAAGATTGCCTGAGCGCACGGATTTGCCGAAGCCTAGTTGCCGTCGAGACCGCCATACGATCTCACCAGGCTGGCCATATCGGGTGACCGGTGGTCTTCGCTTTCCAGCCCCTGGGCAACGCCGGCGCGGTCGGCGACCGGCCGGTTCTGGCTGACCTTCCATTTGCCGTGGATTTCGTTGATCTCGATTTCCAGCCCGATGATGCCCTTGATCTGCGACTGGATGAATGGCGCTGGCGCGTCGGTCACTGCCCAGGGGGCCTCGCGAGCGCCTTCCTGGGAGGCAGTCAGATCGGCAATCTGCCGCGCCAGCCAGTCCTGGTCATCCATCACCTTGACCGTGCCGCGCACCTGCACGATGGCATAGTTCCAGGTCGGAACCACCTTGCCGGTTTCGCGCTTGGTCTCGTACCAGGACGGCGTCACATAGGCATCGCTGCCCTGGAAGACGATCAGCACCGGCGAGGCCGGATTGTCGGCCAACAGGCGCCATTGTGGATTGGCCCTGGCAAGATGCGCGCGCAGCCTGCCGTTGGGCGGCACGTCGGCATCGAGCAGGAAGGGGATGGAGTTGGCGACAGGCCCCTCGGCGCCGTTGCAAATCAACAGGCCCAGCGGATGCGCCCGGATCAGCTCGTGCAGGATGTCCGTCCGCGTTTCCTTGAATTGAGGAGGCTCGTACATCGCCTGTCGCCTCTTCCTGGTCTATCTCAGCCGCTTCGGCCGCGGATCGGACAATTCGCCGGCGAGCCGACGGTCGAGATAGTCCGCGCATTCCTCGAGCAGCAGGTCGGCGTCGTTGGCGAAGAAGTGGTTGGCGCCAGGCAAGGTCTTCTGCGTGATGGTGATGCCCTTTTGCGTGTGCAGCTTGTCGACCAGGCCTTGCACGTCCTTCGGCGGCGCCACCTTGTCGGCATCGCCATGAATGATCAGGCCCGATGACGGGCAGGGTGCCAGGAACGAGAAGTCATAGGTGTTGGGCTGCGGCGCGATCGAGATAAAGCCCTCGATCTCCGGCCGGCGCATCAGCAACTGCATGCCAATCCACGAGCCGAACGAATATCCGGCGACCCAGCAGCTTTTGGAATCCGGATGCAGCGACTGCACCCAGTCGAGTGCCGCAGCGGCATCCGACAACTCGCCGGTACCGTGATCGAATTCGCCCTGGCTTCGGCCGATGCCGCGGAAATTGAAGCGAAGCGTGGTGAAATCCCGCTTCTGGAACATATAGAAGAGGTCGTAGACGATCTTGTTGTTCATCGTGCCGCCAAATTGCGGATGCGGGTGCAGGATGATGGCAATCGGCGCACTCTTTTCCTTGGAGGGCTGGTAGCGTCCCTCCAGACGGCCGGCCGGACCGGTGAAAATGACCTCAGGCATGAAATACTCCACTTAGGTAATACGAATGCGCGGCGCCCGGAACGTATCTTCCTCTGGCCTTGACGCAGGGCGAGCGTCTTCTTAGAAGCTAGTTTAGAATTGTTCAAAACTGAGTAGCCAAAACGTCGAGCCCGGCCACTCGCGCCGCAAGCCGCGTAAATAGGACGGCTCGCCTTGGAATTTCAAGGAAATAACGCCATACGACGGCGGAATGGCTTCTGACGGGACCAACTGGACGAAAATGGCCGGACTACGCGCCTATCTCGACTACAATGCCAGTGCGCCGCTGCTTGCGGTGGCGCGCGAGGCTATGGTCGCGGCGCTTGATGTCGCCGCCAACCCGTCGTCGGTCCACGCCGAGGGGCGTGCTGCACGACGCCTGATCGAGACTGCAAGGCGTGATGTGGCAGCGCTGGTCAACGCCAAGCCCGAGCATGTCGTGTTCACCTCCGGCGCGACGGAGGCCGCCTCGACGCTGCTGACACCCGACTGGCGGATGGGGCGCGGCACGGTGCACATGAGCCGGCTCTACGTGTCCGAGGCCGATCATCCCTGCCTGTTGAATGGCGGGCGCTTCCCGGCAGCGCAGGTGACGCGGATTGGCGTCGACGCCAACGGCATCGCCGACCTTGCAGCCCTGGCCGCGGCGCTTGCCGCGCATGGCAAGGCCGATGGCCTGCCGCTGGTTGCCATCCATGCCGCCAACAACGAGACCGGGGTGATCCAGCCGATCGATCGGATTGCCGGAATCGTCGAGGCGGCGGGCGGCGTTCTCGTCGTTGACGCCGTTCAGGCCGCGGGCCGTGTTTCGATCGATATGTCAGCGGGTTACGCCGACTATCTTATTCTGTCTTCGCACAAGATCGGCGGTCCCAAAGGCGTCGGCGCCATCGTCGCCGCCTCCGATCTGATGATGCCGAAGCCCCTGATCAGTGGCGGCGGCCAGGAAAAGGGCCATCGCGGCGGCACGGAAAACCTCGCGGCCATCGCTGGTTTTGGCGCGGCCGCGCGCGAGGCTCGGACCGGACTGCCGGCCATGGATGCGGTTGGGCATCGCCGCGACGAGATCGAAGCCATCGTGAAAATGCTGGTGCCGGACGTGGAAATCTTCGGAACCGGTTCGCCAAGGCTTGCCAACACGACATTCTTCGCTATTGCGGGCGTCAAGGCCGAAACCGCGCAGATCGCCTTCGATCTGGCCGGTGTGGCTCTGTCTGCCGGCTCCGCCTGCTCGTCGGGCAAGGTCGGGCCGAGCCATGTGCTGAAGGCCATGGGGCACAGTGACAGCGCTGGCGCCTTGCGCGTGTCGATCGGTTCAGCGACCGGCGCGCAGGACATCGAGTTGTTCCGCATCGCGTTGGCGGGGATCGCCGCGCGACAAGCCGCCAGGGAAAAGGCGGACAGGGAAAAGGCCGCATGAGCGGCCAGGGATAGACAGGCTTCACGGCCTGGTAGAGCCGTGCGTTTCATGCTGGCCGGGTGAATTTCCGGTCGGAACGCACTATATGGAACTTACGCTGCCGCGGATTGCCCTTTGGGTGTTCATTTTGGCGGTGCCATAGTTTGAAAACTGCCGGGCCTTGACCCCGGCGTGGATGGAGAACGCTAATGCCTGCTGTGCAGGAGACGATCGATCGAGTCCGCAAGATCGATGTCGACCAGTATAAATATGGATTCCAGACCGAAATCGCGATGGACAAGGCCCCGAAAGGGCTGAGCGAAGATATCATCCGTTTCATTTCGGCCAAAAAGGACGAACCGTCCTGGATGCTGGAATGGCGTCTGGAAGCCTATCGCCGCTGGCTGACGCTTGACGAGCCGACCTGGGCGCGCGTCCATTACGCCAAGATCGATTTCCAGGACATCTACTTCTATGCGGCGCCCAAGAGCACGCCCGGCCCGACCTCGCTCAGCGATGTCGATCCCGAACTCTTGAAGGTCTACGAAAAGCTCGGCATTCCGCTGAGGGAGCAGGAAATCCTCGCCGGCGTGCAGAAGACCGACGCCTCGGAACTCGAGGAAGTTAGCGACAATGTCTACAAATCCGGCCGTGTCGCTGTCGACGCGGTGTTCGATTCCGTCTCCGTCGTCACCACCTTCAAGAAGGAGTTGGCGCAGGCCGGCGTCATCTTCTGCTCGATCTCGGAAGCCATTCGCGAGCACCCGGAATTGGTGAAGCAGTATCTCGGTTCGGTCGTGCCGACTTCCGACAACTACTATGCCACGCTGAATTCGGCTGTGTTCACCGACGGCTCCTTCGTCTTCGTGCCCAAGGGCGTGCGCTGCCCGATGGAACTATCGACCTATTTCCGCATGAACGAGAAGAACACCGGCCAGTTCGAGCGTACGCTGATCATCGCCGAGGAGGGGGCTTACGTCTCCTATCTCGAAGGCTGCACGGCGCCGCAGCGCGACGAGAACCAGCTTCATGCCGCGGTGGTCGAATTGGTGGCGCTCGACGATGCCGAGATCAAATATTCGACGGTGCAGAACTGGTACCCCGGCGACGCCGAGGGCAAGGGTGGCATCTACAATTTCGTCACCAAGCGCGGCGACTGCCGTGGCGACCGCTCGAAGATCTCGTGGACGCAGGTCGAAACAGGTTCGGCCATCACCTGGAAATATCCGAGCTGCATCCTGCGCGGCGACGATTCCAGCGGCGAGTTCTATTCGATCGCCGTGTCGAATGGCTATCAGCAGGTCGATAGCGGCACCAAGATGATCCATCTCGGCAAGAACACGTCGAGCCGCATCATCTCCAAGGGCATCGCCGCCGGCTTCTCGCAGAACACTTATCGCGGCCAGGTTTCGGCGCATCGCAAGGCGACCAATGCCCGCAACTTCACCAACTGCGATTCCCTGCTGATCGGCGACCAGTGCGGCGCGCACACCGTGCCCTACATGGAAGCCAAGAACTCGACGGCGCAGTTCGAGCATGAGGCGACGACCTCGAAGATTTCCGAGGACCAGAAGTTCTACGTCATGCAGCGCGGCATTCCCGAGGAGGAAGCGATCGCGCTGATCGTCAACGGCTTCGTCAAGGACGTCATCCAGCAGCTGCCGATGGAGTTTGCCGTCGAGGCGCAGAAGCTGATCGGAATCTCGCTTGAGGGCTCGGTCGGCTGACCGGACAGATATTCAGGAAACAAAAGAATGCTTGAGATCAGAAACCTGCACGCCCGCATCGTCGATGACGGCACCGAAATCATCCGCGGCTTGAACCTGACGGTGAAAGCCGGCGAGGTCGCCGCCATCATGGGTCCGAACGGTTCGGGCAAATCGACGCTGTCCTACATCCTCGCCGGCCGCGAGGACTATGAAGTGACCGAGGGCGACATCCTCTACAACGGCCGGTCGATCCTCGGAATGGATCCGGCCGAGCGCGCCACGTCAGGCATCTTCCTCGCCTTCCAGTATCCGATGGAAATACCGGGTGTGGCGACCATGGAATTTCTGAAAGTGGCCATGAACGAGCAGCGCAAGGCGCGTGGCGAAGAGCCGCTGAAGATACCGGAATTCCTCAAGCGTGTGAAGGAAGCCGCCGCCTCGCTCAGCATGGACATGGCGATGCTCAAGCGACCGCTCAATGTTGGCTTCTCCGGCGGCGAGAAGAAGCGCGCCGAGATCCTGCAGATGAAGCTGCTGGAGCCGAAGCTGTGCGTGCTCGACGAAACCGATTCAGGCCTCGACATCGACGCGCTGAAGATCGTTTCTGACGGCGTCAACGCGTTGCGCACGCCGGACCGGGCTTTCCTGGTCATCACCCACTACCAGCGCCTGCTCGAACACATCGTGCCGGATAGCGTGCACGTGCTCTACAAGGGCCAGGTCATCAAGTCCGGCGACAAGTCGCTGGCGCTCGACCTGGAAGCCAATGGCTATGCCGGCGTGATCGGCGAAGCCGCGTGAGATGCCAGAGGCAAGACTGATGAATATGCACACACAGCCCCAGCGGACACCGGCCGAGACGGCGTTGATAGACGCATTCGGCGAGCGGCTGTCGCTGCTGCCGGGCGACGGCGCGGTGATGCTGAAGCGTGACGACGCCATCGAGGCGATCAAGCACGGCCTGCCGACGCGGCGCGTCGAATCCTGGCACTACACGGACCTGCGTCGGTTGCTGAATGCGGTGCCGGACTTCGATCCGGCCGCAGCGGTCAAAGCCATTGCTCCGATCGTGGAAGGCTCGGCCGTGTTGGCCGTACTGAACGGCGTATCCAGCACGAAGGTGCCGGCCGTTGAGGGCGTCACCGTGCAGCGCCTGTCGGAAAAGCTGATCGATGGCAGCATCGCGCCGGGGCTCGATCCCTATGGCAGCGACGATGCCATCGGCGCTTTGAACACCGCTTTCGTTGCCGATGGTTATTTTGTCGACATCGCCGATGGCGTCGAACTGGACAAGCCGATCGAACTGCAGAACCTGCAGGCCGGTGGCCAGACGCATGTGCGCCTGCCGCTGCGGGTCGGCGCCGGCGCCAAGGCCGTTATCGTCGAGCGTCAGACGGGTGACGGGGCCGCTCTGGTAAGTTCGGTCAGCCAGCTCGTGCTCGGCGAGGGCGCCGAGGTGACGTGGCTGATCGTCCAGGAACAGCCGGAAACGGCAACGCATCTGGCGCAGTTCAAGGCCCATATCGGTAAGAACGCCAAACTGACGCTGTTCGTCATGAATGCCGGCGGCAAGCTCGTGCGCCAGGAGATCATGGTCAAGACCACTGGCGAGGGCGCCGACTTCAAATTGCGTGGTATCAACCTGCTTGCAGGCGACACCCATAGCGACGTGACCATGGTGCTCGACCACACCGTGCCGCATACGACCTCGACGGAAGTGATCCGCAACGTGGTGACGGGCAAGGCGCGCGGCGTCTTCCAGGGCCGCATCAACGTCCACCAGTATGCGCAGAAGACCAACGCCAAGATGGCCTGCAACACGCTGCTGTTGTCGGACGACGGTGAGTTCTCGACCAAGCCCGAACTTGAAATCTTCGCCGACGACGTCGTCTGCGGCCATGGTGCGACCGTCACCGAGATCGACCACGACCACCTGTTCTACCTGATGGCGCGTGGCATCGACGAGAAGAGCGCGCGCGGCCTTCTGGTCAAGGCGTTTGTCGCCGAGGTGATCGAGGAATTGGACGACGAGACGATTGTCGAGGCGCTCGAAGCGCGGCTTGACGACTGGTTCGTGGCACACGGGTGATCCTGATGAACGCTCCAGGCAAGATCGGAGATTTCTACGACGTCGAGGCGATCCGCCGCGACTTCCCGATCCTGTCGCGGGAAGTCTATGGCAAGCCGCTGGTCTATCTCGACAACGGCGCGTCGGCTCAGAAGCCGCAGGTGGTGCTGGATACAATCCAGCACGCCTACAGCCAGGAATACGCCAACGTTCACCGTGGCCTGCATTTCTTGTCCAATGCCGCGACCGATGCGTATGAGAAGGCGCGCGAGACTGTGCGCCGTTTCCTCAATGCGCCGAGCACCGACAACATCGTCTTCACCTCGAACACGACGTCGGCGATCAACACGGTCGCCTATGGCTATGGCATGCCCAACATCGGCGAGGGCGACGAGATCGTGCTGTCGATCATGGAGCACCACTCCAACATCGTGCCGTGGCATTTCATCCGGGAGCGGCAGGGCGCCAGGCTGGTCTGGGTGCCGGTCGACGATCTCGGCGTCTTCCACATCGAGGAATTCGAGAAGCGGCTGACCGACCGCACCAAGCTTGTCGCCATCACGCAGATGTCGAATGCCTTGGGCACGGTGACGCCGATCAAGGAGATCGTGCGCATTGCGCATTCGCGTGGAATTCCCGTACTCGTCGACGGCAGCCAGAGCGCCGTGCACATGCCGATCGACGTGCAGGATCTCGATTGCGATTTCTTCGTCTTCACCGGCCACAAGGTCTACGGTCCGTCCGGCATCGGCGTGCTCTATGGCAAGAAGGACATTCTCCTGGGCATGCGACCGTTCATGGGCGGTGGCGAGATGATCGAGGAAGTGACGGAAGACATCGTCACCTACAACGAGCCGCCGCACCGCTTCGAGGCCGGCACGCCGCCAATCGTGCAGGCTATCGGGCTGGGCGCGGCACTCGACTATATGGAAAAGGTCGGCCGCGAGCGCATTGCCGCGCACGAGGAAGACCTCAAGACCTATGCCCACGAGCGGCTGCGCGCCATCAATTCGCTGCGCATCTTCGGCGACGCACCGGGCAAGGGGGCGATCATTTCCTTCGAGTTGCAGGGCATTCATGCCCATGACGTGTCGATGGTGATAGATCGGCAGGGAGTAGCGGTCCGCGCGGGCACCCATTGCGCCCAGCCGCTGTTGAAACGTTTTGGCGTAACCTCCACATGCAGGGCATCGTTCGGCATGTATAATACCAGGGCCGAAGTCGACGCTTTGGCGGAAGCGCTCGAAAAAGCGCGAAAGTTCTTCGGGTGACGATCATGGACGACGCTAGCCATACCACAGAGACCGCACCGGATGCGGCCATCAACCCGCTGGTTTCCGCTTCGGCCATTCCCGCCGACGAATTGGCGCGGCTGACCGACGACATCGTCTCGGCGCTGAAGACCGTCTACGACCCGGAAATCCCGGCCGATATCTATGAGCTTGGCCTCATCTACAAGATCGACATCGAGGACGACCGTTCGGTCAAGATCGACATGACGCTGACCGCGCCCGGCTGCCCTGTCGCTGGCGAAATGCCGGGCTGGGTGGAAAACGCCGTCGGCGCCGTCGAAGGCGTTTCCGGCGTCGAGGTCAATATGACCTTCGACCCGCCCTGGTCGCCCGACCGCATGTCGGAAGAGGCGCAGGTCGCGGTGGGTTGGTATTGAGGGGCTGCAGGTGGAGGAATGGGAAATAGACGTTCCCGACTTCGTGCCGCCTGCAACTATGAAACTTATGCAGCGCTGGGGTGGGGATCGCTTTCTGAATGCCTGCAACGCCCCAAACGAGTTTCACTCGATCCTGCAAGAGTTGCCAGCCGATGTCGTCGACGTCCTTTGTGCGGACCTGCTATTCGGCGACGTCTTGAATGGAAGCTTCCACCAATATTTCCACAACTCATTTGGAATTACCGTGGAGCGGGCCATATCCGCGATGCAGACACTTGGCCTGCCAGATCATGCCGAAGCTGCCAGAAGTGCATTGCTGGTTTTTGGCGCAGACTTCCCTCAAGATCGCCTTGCTAGAATGGACAAGATGGACGAATTGCCGGAGACGGCATTCGACGAGGCGACTGATCGGTTCTATGCAGCCGAAGACAGCCATCCGGTAGGAATGCACGAGGTCCTGCAACGGCAAGCCAACCAATTGCTGTCGAAGGCACACTGAACGGACCGGGGTTGCGCCGGCCGACATTCTTCACCATTTTAGGTGAAGACTCATTCCGCAGGCTTTGAACCTGCGTGAACGCGGAGAAAAAGAATGGGACGCTTCGCCGTCATCACGATGACCGAAAAGGCCGCCGACCGGGTGCGCGAGATCGTCGCCACCCGCGACAACGCGCATGGCATACGCCTCGGCATCAAGAAGGGCGGCTGCGCCGGCATGGAATACACGGTCGATCTGGTGACCGAGCCCAACACCAAGGACGACCATATCGAGCGCGACGGCGCCCATGTGTATGTCGCGCCTGAAGCAGCGCTTTTCCTGTTCGGCACCGAGATGGACTTCGAGCAGACGACGCTGCGCACCGGTTTCACCTTCCACAACCCGAACCAGAGTTCGGCCTGCGGCTGCGGCGAATCCGTCGAGTTGAAGCCGGCTGACTTGAAAGCGCTGGCAGAGGCGCGGGCGTCGGCCTGAGTATTCCTCCCCCGCAAACGGGGAGAAGGATGCTAATCCACCCACATTTTCATTCGTTTGTGCCAGTCGGCGATCGATTCCTCCGGATAGACGTCGAATGTCTTGTCGCCCTTGCCGATATCAGGCTCGACCCAGTTCGCCTTGTACTTCAGCATCAGATGCACCTTGCTCGGAGGCTTCGGCAAGTCGCTGTCGATCGCCGAGGCGAAGGGATGGACCAACTCCGGCCAGGTCGGATCGTAGAGCCACAGTGCCGATCCGCATTTCCTGCAGAAATTCCGCTCGCCTGACGAGACTTCGCATTGCGGATGCTCGTCATCCTCGATCTCGGCTCGATAAACGCCGAGATTGCGCTTGCCGGTAATTTTCAGCGTTTCGTAGTCGGCGCCGAGATTGATGGCGAAGCCGCCACCACCCTGTTGCTTGCGGCAGATCGAGCAGTAGCAGAGCATGAACGGCACCGGTGTGTGGCTCTCGACCTCGAAACGCACGGCGTTGCACCGGCAGGACCCTTTGAGCAGAAGCGGCATGAAAAACTCCGACGAATTTCGTTCTCAACCTGTCAGCATGGTTTTGGTTGCGGCGATGACAATGCCAGATGCCGATGTCATGATCGCGGCATGGACAATGAACGCATAGCCGAACTTTTCGAAGGCCTTGGCCCGGTCAGCATCCGCAAATTGTTCGGCGGCAAGGGCATCTATTTCGACGGCGTCATCGTCGCCATCGTGCTGCGCGGCGAATTGATGCTGAAGGCGGACGAGCAAAGCGCGCCCGCCTTCGAAGCCGCCGGTTGCAAGCAATGGACCTATACCGGCTCGCGGCACGGCAAGCTGGTCTCCATGCCCTACTGGAGCATTCCCGACAGCGCCTTCGACGATCCGGACGAGATGGCGGTGTGGGCGCGCCGCGCCCATGAGGCGGGACGGCGCGCCGGCAAGTAGCTGCGTGGAAACTACAATGCCCTGGCGATCTTCGCCGCCAGTCGTGCATTGTTTTCGACCAGGGCGATGTTGGTCTTGAGGCTCCTGCCGCCGGTCAGTTCGAGGATTTTCGAGAGCAGGAATGGCGTCACCGCCTTGCCGGTCACGTTGAGAGCCTCGGCTGCCTGCTGCGCGGCTTCGATATAGCCGGCCATCTCCTCGGCCGGGATTTCGTGGTTCTCCGGCACCGGGTTGGCGATCAGCATGCCGCCGCCGAGCCCGAGCGCCTGCCGCGTCTGGTAGAAATGCGCGATGTCTTCCGGCTTGTACAAGGTCAACGGCGCGCGGAACGGCGAATGGCGCGACCAGAAGGCTGGCATCGTCTCGCAGCCATGGCCAACCACCGGCACGCCGCGCGTCTCCAGCACTTCCAGCGTCTTTTCGATGTCGAGGATGGCCTTGGCGCCGGCCGATACGACGATGACCGGCGTGCGCGCCAGCTCGTCGAGATCGGCGGAAATGTCAAAACTCTTTTCGGCGCCCTTGTGCACGCCGCCGATGCCGCCGGTGGCGAACACCTTGATGCCGACCATGTGCGCCGCGATCATCGTGGCGGCGACCGTGGTGCCGCCGGTGCGCCCTTGCGCGACGGCAAAGCCGAGGTCGGCGCGCGACAGCTTCATGGCATCGCCGGTCATGGCGAGCGATTCGCGCTCACCGTCCGAAAGCCCGATCTTGATGCGGCCGGCAACCACGGCGATCGTCGCCGGCACGGCGCCGCCATCGGTGATGATCTTTTCGACGTCCGCCGCCATCGCGCCATTGTCGGGGTAGGGCATGCCATGGGTGATGATGGTGCTTTCCAGCGCCACCACCGGCCGGCCAGCGGCCAAGGCTTGCGCCACCGGCGCATGGATGTCGATGAAGGGGCGGGCGGTCTCAGGGGTCATCTGTATCTCCAACCCGGAGTGCGGCGATCCATCGGGACGCGCGAGCGGCACTCCGGCACTATGAATTTGCCGGTCTCATGCCACTTCCTGCGCATCCGGCACAAGAGCCAGCGCCTCGGAGAAGGTCGCCGCGGTGAAATCGGGAACGGCGTCGGCGCTTTCGATGGCCAGCGTCGCCGCGGCGACGCCCTCGCGCAGTGCCGCGCGCAGGGGCATGCCACGCAGCAGGGCGGCAACGGTTGCGCCCGCCAGCGCATCGCCGGCGCCGGTGACATCCGCCACCTTCCTGGGCGCGGGCGGCATGACGGCAAAGGTGCCGTCGCAGTCAAAACCCAGCACCGGGCCACCGCCCGCCGTGACCACCGCGCTGTTGAGGCCGGCGCGTTTCAGACCATCAACGATGTCTGGCCCGGACGCCGTACCGTCCAGGCCAGCCAGGGCGACGGCTTCGCGCTGGTTCATGAAGACGACGGCCAGACGGCTGAGGACCGATTTCAAACGCACGATCTTGGCCGGCGAAATGGCAATGGCGAACACGGGCTTGCCGGCGGCAAGCAAAACCAGCCGTTCCAGTGCCGCCGAAGGCAGATTGGCGTCGCACAGAATGGCATTGGCGGCCGCGATCACCTCCCGCACCTTGGAACGACGAATCTGCTTGGGAAATGCCAGCTCATAGAGCGCCATGTCGGCGAAGCCGACGATCAGTTCGCCCTCGCGGTCGATCAGCGCCGTGTAGCTCGGCGTTGTCCGATCAAGGAACACGGCGGACAGGTCGGCAATGCCTGCTTCCGCGATGGCTCGCGCGACGGTATCGGCGGCGGCATCGCCGCCACGCACCGACAGCAGCGAGGCGGAGACTCCGCGCCGCACCAGACTGCGCAATGCGTTGAAGACGCCGCCGCCGACATCCTCGCGCATCGTGCCCGGATTGGAGGCGGCGGGCACGTAAGCGCCCGAAACCTGGCCGCGCCGGTCGATATGGGCACCGCCCACCGCCAGAATTCTTGGAGATTTCACCATGCCGGCGATATGACCTTTGTTATTCCAACCGCACAAGCGCTAGGCTGCGTGACGGAGTTTCGCATGCAAGGCAACGATTCGGCGGATCGAAACGGCCAAGCTGTCTGGCCCAATGTGGGATGCATTCCTGCTCGGGTTCTGGGACGAAAAAAGAACAAATCCGAATTTTGATTGTTTTTCAGATATTTGAAGCCCCTTGCCAAACGAGAACAAAAAAGGTACAAAATGGCAGGGATTACGGATTGTCCGGCCTTCATTGACGACCAAGGGGTGATGTATCATGGCTCAGAATTCTTTGCGGCTGGTAGAGGACAAAGCGGTGGACAAATCAAAGGCTCTGGATGCGGCGCTGTCGCAAATCGAGCGGGCTTTCGGCAAAGGCTCGATCATGCGGCTCGGCGCGAACGAGCAGGTCGTCGAGATCGAAACGGTGCCGACCGGCTCGCTTGGCCTCGACATCGCGCTTGGCGTCGGTGGCCTGCCGCGCGGCCGCATCATCGAGATCTACGGGCCGGAAAGCTCGGGCAAGACGACGCTCGCCCTCCACACTGTGGCGGAAGCCCAGAAGAAGGGCGGCATCTGCGCCTTCGTCGATGCCGAGCATGCGCTTGACCCGGTCTATGCGCGCAAGCTTGGCGTCGATCTCGAGAACCTTCTGATCTCGCAGCCCGACACCGGTGAGCAGGCGCTGGAAATCTGCGACACGCTGGTGCGCTCCGGCGCCATTGACGTGCTGGTGGTCGATTCGGTCGCGGCGTTGACGCCTCGCGCTGAAATCGAAGGCGAGATGGGCGATTCGCTACCGGGCCTGCAGGCCCGGCTGATGAGCCAGGCGCTGCGCAAGCTCACCGCGTCGATCTCGCGCTCCAACACCATGGTCATCTTCATCAACCAGATCCGCATGAAGATCGGCGTCATGTTCGGTTCGCCCGAAACCACGACCGGCGGCAACGCGCTGAAGTTCTATGCTTCGGTGCGCCTCGACATCCGCCGCATAGGCTCGGTCAAGGATCGCGACGAGGTCGTCGGCAACCAGACCCGCGTCAAGGTGGTCAAGAACAAGCTGGCGCCGCCCTTCAAGGTGGTCGAGTTCGACATCATGTATGGCGAGGGCGTGTCCAAGACCGGCGAACTGGTCGATCTTGGCGTCAAAGCCGGCGTGGTCGAGAAGTCGGGTGCCTGGTTCTCCTACAATTCGCAACGTCTCGGCCAGGGTCGCGAGAATGCAAAACTTTTCCTGCGCGACAATCCCGACACGGCGCGCGAGATCGAACTGGCGCTCAGGCAGAATGCCGGGCTGATCGCCGAGAAATTCCTCGAGAATGGTGGCTCCGAAGGCGGTGACGACGGTTTCGAGGATGAAGCCGGCGCGATGTAGGACGAGCATGGCCCGTCAGGGCTTCAGCCTGAGTTCGCGTACCCCAGTTTGAGTTTGCGTATCAATGCGTTTCGAACCGCCGGCCCTGGGTCGGCGGTTTTGCGTTTTGGCGGCGAGGCAGGCTGGTCCGGACAGTCGGCAAAGGCCGCGATTTGGACCAATTCCGTGTTTCTGGACAGGGTGCGGTGCGATCGCTAAAAGGCCAAGTCTATCTTCCAGGACGCAAGAGCCCATTTTCCGTCGGCTGGCCGGCGGTTCTCTCGAAAAGGCAGCATTCATGAGTGGCGTGAACGAGATCCGGTCGACATTTCTCGACTATTTCCAAAAGGAGGGTCACGAGATCGTCGCGTCGAGCCCGCTGGTGCCGCGCAACGATCCGACGCTGATGTTCACCAACGCCGGCATGGTGCAGTTCAAGAACGTCTTCACGGGCCTCGAGAAGCGGCCTTATTCGCGCGCCTCGACCGCCCAGAAGAGCGTTCGCGCCGGTGGCAAGCACAACGACCTCGACAATGTCGGCTATACCGCGCGCCATCTGACCTTCTTCGAGATGCTCGGCAATTTCTCCTTCGGCGACTACTTCAAGGAGCGTGCGATCGAGCTGGCCTGGAACCTGATCACCAAGGAATTCGGGCTGAAGAAGGACAAGCTGCTGGTCACCGTCTATCATACGGATGACGAGGCGGCCGGCTTCTGGAAGAAGATTGCCGGGTTTTCCGACGACCGCATCATTCGCATTGCGACCTCGGACAATTTCTGGGCGATGGGTGACACCGGACCGTGCGGGCCGTGCTCGGAAATCTTCATTGACCGGGGCGAGCACATCTGGGGCGGCCCTCCCGGCAGTCCGGAGGAGGATGGTGATCGTTTCCTCGAATTCTGGAACCTGGTGTTCATGCAGTATGAACAGGTGACGAAGGAGGAGCGCATCGACCTGCCGCGCCCGTCGATCGACACCGGCATGGGCCTGGAGCGCATGGCGTCGATCCTGCAAGGCGTGGAAAGCGTCTTTGAAACCGATCTGTTCCGTCACCTGATCGATGCGGCGTCGTCGGCGATCGGGCATGGCCCCGACAAGGAGACCGTTGCGTCCTTCCGCGTCATCGCGGACCATCTCCGCTCGTCCTCCTTCCTGGTGGCCGACGGCGTGCTGCCGTCGAACGAAGGCCGTGGCTACGTCCTGCGCCGCATCATGCGCCGCGCCATGCGCCATGCGCAGTTGCTTGGCTCCCGTGATCCGCTGATGTGGCGCCTGGTGCCGGCGCTGGTGCGCGAGATGGGTCAGGCCTATCCGGAACTGGTGCGCGGCGAACAGTTGATCACCGAGACGCTGAAGCTCGAGGAAACAAGGTTCCGCAAGACGCTGGTGCGCGGCCTCGGTCTGCTTTCGGAGGCTACGGAGAAGCTGCATGCCGGCGACATGCTGGATGGCGAAACGGCCTTCAAGCTCTACGACACGTACGGATTCCCGCTCGATCTGACGCAGGATGCGCTGCGCCAGCGCAACATCTCGGTCAATCTTGCCGGCTTCACCGATGCGATGGAGCGGCAGAGGGCCGAGGCGCGCGCTCATTGGGCAGGCTCCGGCGAGGCGGCCACCGAGAGGGTCTGGTTCCCGGTGCGCGAGCAGGCGGGCGCCACCGAGTTCCTCGGCTACGAGACCGAGCAGGCGGAAGGCCTCATCCAGGCGCTTGTCAGGGACGGCAAGACCGTCGACATCGCCAGCAAAGGCGAGGCGATTGCCGTGGTCGTCAACCAGACACCGTTCTATGGCGAATCCGGTGGCCAGATGGGCGACACCGGTGTCATTTCGGGCGAAGGCTTCTCGATCGATATCTCCGATACGCAGAAGAAGGCTGATGGGCTGTTCGTCCATATCGGCAAGGTGGCCAGCGGTACGGTCAAGACCGGCGCGGCGGTCGAGTTGAAAGTGGACCATGCCCGTCGTACCAGGCTGCGCGCGAACCATTCGGCGACGCATCTGATCCACGAGGCGCTGCGCGAGGTGCTGGGCAGCCATGTCGCGCAGAAGGGCTCGCTGGTCGCGCCCGAGCGCCTGCGCTTCGACATTTCGCACAACAAGCCAATCTCGGCCGAGGAACTCGAAGAAGTCGAGCGCATGGCCAACGAGATCGTCGTGCAGAACAGCCCGGTGTCCACGCGCCTGATGTCGGTCGACGATGCAATCGCAGAAGGCGCCATGGCGCTGTTTGGGGAGAAGTACGGCGATGAAGTGCGTGTCGTATCGATGGGCACCGGCTTGCATGGGGCCAAGGCGAACCGGCCCTATTCGGTCGAGCTCTGCGGCGGCACGCATGTCAGGGCGACCGGCGATATCGGTCTGGTGCGTGTCGTGTCGGATAGCGCGGTTGCGGCCGGCGTGCGCCGCATCGAGGCATTGACCGGTGAGGCCGCACGCAAGCATCTCGACGAGCAGGACCGGCGCTTGAAATCGGTCGCCGCAACGCTGAAGATCTCGCCGGCTGACGTGCCGGCGCGTGTCGAGGCGCTGCTCGACGAGCGCAAGAGGCTCGAAAAAGAGCTGACCGAGGCGCGCAAGAAGCTGGCGCTGGGCGGCGGTGCCGCGGCGGGTGCACCGTCGGAGAACGAGACGGTGGCGGGCGTCGGCTTCCTCGGCAAGGCGGTTTCCGGCGTCTCGCCGAAGGATTTGAAGCCGTTGGCTGATGCCGGCAAGACGTCTCTCGGCTCCGGCGTCGTGGTCTTCGTCGGCGCTGGCGAGGACAACAAGGCGAGCGTCGTGGTCGCTGTCACCGATGATCTTGTCGGCCGCTTCAGCGCCGTCGATCTGGTGCGCGTGGCCTCCGCCGCACTCGGCGGGCAGGGTGGCGGCGGTCGGCCTGACATGGCTCAGGCCGGCGGTCCCGATGCGTCGAAGGCCAATGATGCGATTGCCGCGGTGAGGGCCGCGCTCGAAGCCGCATGATCAGATAGCAAGGGTCCAGCTAAGGGACCTTTGCTGTCAGTCAGCCTTCTGCGTGCGGGCAAAGCCCGGCCGTGCCGCGATGCGGGCCCACCAGCCCTGGATCTCGGGAAATTCGGCCAGCAGCTTTTGCCCGTCCGCGACCTTGACGAAATAGCCGATGATCGGCGCCGCATGCAGATCGGCCAGCGTCAGCTGGTCGCCCAGCAACCATGGCCCAGGCGCTTTCAGCGAGGAGAGTGCCTCAAGCGTTTTGCTTGCCTGTGAAAGCCCGCCGGCGATCAGGGCCTCGTCGGGCGTCTCTTTCTCCAGCCGCTCGACGGCGACATCCCAGACCATGGATCGGTAGGCATAGGCGTCGAGCATGCCGATGATCTGGTTCATCGTTGCGCGTGCATGCGGGTCTTTCGGCTGCAGTACCGGGCCGTCGAACGCTTCGTCGACATATCTGGCAATCGCGCTCGTCTCGAAAAGGCGGAAGCCGTCATGCTCGAAGGCCGGGATGCGGCCGAACGAGTGATGCTCGAAATACCAGGCGGGAATGCCCACGGCGGCAAAGACATCGACCGGCACGAGCTCGTAGTCGACACCTTTTTCCGCGAGCACGAGGCGGACGATGCGCACATAGACGCTGTAGTCCGCCCCGTAAACGATGGGCTTGCCCATCTTGCTTACTTGTCAGGCCATCGCCTTTTGCAGGTTCTCGTCGATCTTGTCGAGGAAACCGGTGGTCGAGAGCCAGGGCTGGTCGGGGCCGATCAGCAGCGACAAATCCTTGGTCATGAAGCCGGACTCGACTGTCTGGATGCAGACCTTTTCCAGCGTCTCGGCAAAGCGCTTCAGCTCGGCATTGTCGTCGAGCTTGGCGCGGTGGGCGAGACCACGAGTCCAGGCGAAGATCGATGCGATCGAATTGGTCGAGGTTTCCTCGCCCTTCTGGTGCTGGCGATAGTGGCGGGTGACGGTGCCGTGCGCGGCCTCGGCTTCGACAGTCTTGCCGTCCGGTGTCATCAGCACCGAGGTCATCAGGCCGAGCGACCCAAACCCTTGCGCCACGGTGTCGGACTGGACGTCGCCGTCATAGTTCTTGCAGGCCCAGACATAGCCGCCCGACCATTTCAGGCTGGACGCCACCATGTCGTCGATCAGGCGATGCTCGTACCAGAGCTTGCGCGCCTTGAATTCGGCCTCGAATTCGGCCTCGTAGACTTCCTGGAAAATGTCCTTGAAGCGGCCGTCATAGGCCTTGAGGATGGTGTTCTTGGTCGACAGATAGACCGGGTAGTTGCGCAGCAGGCCGTAGTTCAGCGAGGCGCGGGCGAATTCGCGGATCGACTCGTCGAGGTTGTACATGGCCATTGCGACACCGGCGCCGGGCGCGTCGTACACCTCATGCTCGATCACCTTGCCGTCCTCGCCGACGAACTTGATCGTCAGCTTGCCCTTGCCGGGGAAGCGGAAATCGGTGGCGCGATACTGGTCGCCGAAGGCGTGACGGCCGACGATGATCGGCTTGGTCCAGCCGGGCACCAGGCGCGGCACGTTTTTCATGATGATCGGCTCGCGGAAGATGGTGCCGCCGAGGATGTTGCGGATGGTGCCGTTCGGCGACTTCCACATCTTCTTCAGCTTGAATTCCTCGACGCGCTGCTCGTCGGGCGTGATCGTCGCGCATTTCACCCCGACGCCGTATTTCTTGATGGCGTTGGCCGAATCGATGGTCACCTGGTCGTTGGTGGCGTCACGATGCTCGATGCTGAGGTCGTAATATTCCAGCTTGAGGTCGAGGTAAGGGTGGATCAGCTTGTCCTTGATGAACTGCCAGATGATGCGGGTCATCTCGTCGCCGTCGAGTTCGACGACCGGGTTCGCCACCTTGATCTTCGCCATGGAAAGAATGCCTCGTTGCTGGGATATGGGACGGCCTTGCCCGCGTGGCGTTCGGCCGGGGGATGCCGCCCGTATATCAAAGCGTTTTTGGCCGCGCAAACGGCGATCGGTCACGAATGTGGGGCCGTGGCCGCCATCATTTGCGAATGCTTCATTTTCGCGGCCGAATGTGGCAGGGGACGCTGAAATGCCGCAAACAGCAGTTCATTGACAATCATGCCAGCCACCGAAGACACCACCACCATTCCCGCCGCCGGTCCGGCCATCATCCTGGTCGAGCCGCAGCTCGGCGAGAACATCGGCATGGTCGCACGCGCCATGGCCAATTTCGGCTTGGTCGAGCTGCGCCTGGTCAACCCACGTGACGGTTGGCCGAGCGAGAAGGCGCGCGCGGCCGCCAGCCGTGCCGACCATGTCATCGATGCCGTGAAGGTGTTTGACGATCTGGCCTCGGCGCTCGCCGACCTGAACTTCGTTTTCGCCACCACCGCCAGGCAGCGCGACGGCTTCAAATCCGTGCGTGGCCCGGTGGAAGCGGGCAGGGTGCTTCGGGCCCGTCACGGTATGGGGCAGCGCACCGGCATCCTGTTCGGCCGCGAGCGCTTCGGTCTCTACAATGACGAGGTTGGCCTTGCCGACGAGATTGTCACCTTTCCGGTCGATCCTGATTTCTCCTCGCTCAACATCGCCCAGGCGGCCTTGCTGATGTCCTACGAGTGGATGAAGTCAGGCCTCGAAGACGAGACCAAAACCAACTTTGCCGGTCCAGACATGAAGCCGGCGAGCAAGGAAGAGTTGCACGGCCTGTTCGCCTATCTGGAAGGTGCGCTCGAAGCGCGCGGTTATTTCCGGCCGGCGCCGAAGAAGCCGAAGATGGTCGACAATCTGCGCGCCGTGCTGACACGTGCCGGCTTTGCCGAACCGGAGCTCAAGGTGCTGCGCGGCATCATCTCGTCACTCGACAGATTTTCGCCGGCGATGCCACGCGGCGACGGGTCTCCTGGCGACGATCCAAGGCGCTTGCCCGCGGCAGCCGCCCGCGCCCGCAAGGCGGAAGCGGGTCGACCGGCGCCCGACGCCAATGGCGACGACAATGACACGCCGCCGCTCGGCGGCAAGGGAACCGACAATGACTGAGCGGCCGATCCTGATGTTCGATTCCGGCATTGGCGGGCTCACCGTGCTGCGCGAGGCGCGCGTCCTGATGCCCGATCGTCGCTTCATCTATGTCGCCGATGATGCCGCTTTCCCCTATGGCGCCTGGGAAGAGCCGGCGCTGAGGACGCACATCCTCGAACTGTTCGCCAAACTGCTCGACCGGTTTACGCCGGCCATTTCAGTCATCGCCTGCAACACGGCCTCGACGCTGGTGATCGATGCGCTGCGCAAGAGATTTCCCGAGCATCCTTTCGTCGGCATGGTGCCGGCGATCAAGCCGGCTGCGGAACGGACGCGTTCCGGGCTGGTTTCGGTGCTGGCGACGCCCGGCACGGTGAAGCGCCAGTATACGCGGGATCTGATCAGCAAATGGGCGCAGAAGTGCCACGTCCGCCTGGTCGGCAGCGACAATCTGGCGGGATTGGCCGAAATCTACATGCGCGAGGGTTTCGTCGACGAGGAGGCTGTGCGCGCCGAGATTGCACCATGCTTCGTCGAACATGATGCGTTGCGTACGGATATCGTCGTGCTCGCTTGCACGCACTATCCCTTTCTGGCCAATCGCATGCGCAAGACGGCGCCCTGGCCGGTCGATTGGCTCGACCCGGCCGAAGCGATCGCGCGCCGGGCGCTTTCGCTTCTCGCCGACATCGATCCGACCGGTCGTGGCGAGATGCTGCCGGAAGGCCCCGATTTTGCTGTCTTCACATCGGAAAGGACCGATTTCCCGACCCGTCGCCTGATGCAGGGGTTCGGGCTGGCGATGTCCTGATCCTCGAAGGGAACATCACGGCGGCCGTTGCGTTTTTCTCCTGATGCAAAACGGGAGAACCGATCATGCCTGCCACCTCGAAAGCCCAGCAAAAGGCCGCCGGTGCCGCACTTTCCGCAAAGCGCGGCGAGACGAAAAAGAGTGAGCTCAAGGGCGCGTCCCGGGAAATGTTCGAATCGATGAGCGAAAAGCAACTCGAGGAGTTCGCCGAGACGAAGCGCAAGGGACTGCCTGAAAAGAAATCGAAGCACTAAGACCAATCGAATCGGAGACAAGACGGGTCAGAATCAAAAGCCCGCGGCCACAACCGCGGGCTTCGGATGATATGTCGGTCGCCTGAGGCCGAACTATGATTTACCAGCGCGCCCAGCAGCGCCGCACCTTGTAGCGGATGACGTGTCTGTGGCCATGCCGCCAGACCACCTTCTTCTTCACCACCACGCGGCAAACCTGATGATGCCGGTGCCCTTGCCAATGTCTGGCTTCTGCCGGCTCCGGTGCAACCGCCATCGACCCGGCCAACACCGCCGCGCCTGCCAACGTAAGGAAGAACTTCTTCATGTGACTACAGTCTCCTCTAGCTCCAGTCCCTTCCTGATGCCGCTGGCGCAGCCACCTCCCGCCACATCCGCCACTGCATCAACATGCGAAACGCTATATCTTTGCCTTACGCCACGCTAGGCACAAGCTTGACAGCGGTTAAAACTCGGTTTAACCAGCCGCCAACGCCGGGCAGCGATGTCCGGTGTTTGTTTTGTATACGCAAGATCAGTGAGCCTTAGCCGTTTTCTGATCCTGTTTGAAATGACGTGTCCCGTGGGTTTTCCGCCGCGTTGCGTGGGAAGACCCTGTCAGGTCTCGAAAACGGAGGCCAGAGGAGGGCGCGTTTCCTTCACCCGGACCATGAGGTTCCGGGTGTGTTTGTTTTGAAAGGGAATGCGATGAGCAAGCGCGAATCCGCGAAGTACAAGATCGACCGCCGTCTTGGCGAGAACATCTGGGGCCGCCCGAAGTCCCCGGTCAACAAGCGTGAGTACGGCCCCGGCCAGCATGGTCAGCGCCGCAAGGGCAAGCTTTCTGATTTCGGCCTGCAGCTGCGCGCCAAGCAGAAGCTGAAGGGTCACTATGGCGACGTCTCGGAAAAGCAGTTCCGCAAGGTTTATGAAGAGGCCGACCGCCGCAAGGGCGACACCTCGGAGAACCTGATCGGCCTGCTCGAGTCGCGTCTCGACGCGGTCGTCTACCGCGCCAAGTTCGTACCGACCATTTTCGCCGCCCGTCAGTTCGTCAACCACGGCCACGTCAACGTCAACGGCAAGCGCGTCAACATCGGCTCGTACCGCTGCAAGCCGGGCGATGTCGTCGAAGTGCGCGAGAAGTCGAAGCAGCTGGTGATCGTGCTGGAGGCAGTCGGGCTTGCCGAGCGCGACGTGCCGGACTACATCGAAGCCGACCACAACAAGATGGTCGCGACCTTCGCGCGCATCCCTGGACTGGCGGACGTTCCGTTCGCCGTGCAGATGGAACCGAACCTGGTCGTCGAATTCTATTCGCGTTGATCGAACGCATTTTACGACATCAAGACAAGGCCGCCCTTCGAGGCGGCCTTTTCTTTGTCTGCCATGTCCGCTAATTCCGGGCGCAGCGCCGTGCCGGGCATTCGTCGCCCGAGGATTTTGGAACTGACGCCATGAACATGCTGCCAGACGCCGAATCGCTTGAATCAGGAACCGAAATCGAAGGTGGCTTTCATCCGCTGTTCGCCGATGTGCCGTCCTCTGTCGAATTCAACAAATTGCGCAAGCGGCTGCTGCGGCTCACGCGTCAGGCGATCGAGGATTTCTCGATGGTCAAGCCGGGCCAGCGTTGGCTGGTCGCGCTGTCGGGTGGCAAGGATTCCTATGGGCTGCTTGCCGTGCTGCTGGACCTCAAATGGCGCGGGCTGCTGCCGGTCGATTTGCTGGCCTGCAATCTCGACCAGGGCCAGCCGAATTTTCCCAAACACATCCTGCCCGACTATCTCGATAGATACGCCATCCCGCATCGCATCGAATATCAGGACACCTATTCCGTCGTCACCGACAAGCTGCCCGAGGGCAGCACCTATTGTTCGCTGTGTTCGAGGCTCAGGCGCGGCCATCTCTATCGCATCGCGCGCGAGGAAGGATGCTCGGCGCTGGTGCTCGGCCACCATCGCGAGGACATTCTGGAAACCTTTTTCATGAACCTGTTCCATGGCGGCCGTCTTGCCGCCATGCCGCCAAAGCTGCTCAACGACGAGGGCGACGTCATGGTGCTGCGGCCGTTGAGCTATTGCGCCGAAACCGACCTCGAGAAATTCGCCGCGGCGATGCGGTTCCCGATCATCCCTTGCGACCTCTGCGGCAGCCAGGACGGTCTGCAGCGCAACGCCATGAAGGCGATGCTCGAGGATATCGAAAAGCGCATGCCCGGCCGCAAGGACACGATGCTCCGCGCGCTGTCCAACAGCAGGCCATCGCATCTGCTCGACAGAAAACTGTTCGATTTCGCAGCGCTCAATGAGACCCTCACCGCCGGGCAAGACATTTCCGATGATATTTGACGACACCGCGATCGACTGGCTGGCCGGCATTCTGGCAGAGGCAGCCCAGACCGAGATCATGCCGCGCTTTCGCCGGCTGGGCGACGGCGATATCAGGCAGAAGACATCCGCCGCCGACCTGGTGACGGAGGCTGACGTCAATGCCGAGCGGCTCATCACCGCCAGGCTGCGCGGGCGCTATCCCTCGGCCATGGTCGTCGGTGAGGAAGCCTGTTCCGACAATCCGGCGCTTCTCGACGGCCTGGGCGATGCCGATCTGGCTTTCGTCATCGATCCGGTGGATGGCACCTTCAACTTCGCTTCGGGTGTGCCGCTTTTCGGCGTCATGCTGGCCGTCGTGGTCAAGGGTGAGACCGTTGCCGGCATCATTCATGACCCCGTCGGCAAGGACTGGCTGATCGGCGCCAGGGGCGCCGGCAGCCATATCAGGCATGCGCATGGCAGTCTGGAGAAGGTGTGCGTCACGGCACCCGCGCCGCTCTCGGAAATGACCGGCTCTGTCTCCTGGCAATACATGCCCGAACCGGAACGGTCACGGCTGGCCCGCAACCAGACGAAGATCCTGTCGCAATTCGCCTATCGCTGCGCGGCGCATGAATACCGCCTGCTGGCCAGCGGCCATGCCCACTTCGTCGTCTACAACAAGCTGATGCCGTGGGATCATCTGGCCGGCGTGCTGATCCATGCCGAGGCCGGCGGATACGCGGCGCGCTTCGACGGCAGCCCCTATCTGCCGTCGCATCTCGGCGGCGGTCTGCTGGTCGCACCCGACAGGCAAAGCTGGCAGGACCTGCGCCGCGAACTCTGGGCACAATAGGATCAATTCGTGCGCCAGCGCTTAAATCGCCGGGCTGTATGCCGAAAAACAATAGTCTAATGCACGTCCGGCAGGTGCCCTGAAACGGGCGGGTTGTGCGGCTGGAACATCTTGCCGCGCTCGGCGATGAAGATCATCAGCAGCGCCGCGACCGAGACGCTGCAGAAGCCGGCGGCCAGCGGCGTCACCGTGCCGTTGAAGGCCTGACCGATCAGCGTGCCGAGAATGCCGCCGAGAAAGGTCTGCATGAAACCGAGGATGGATGACGCCGTGCCGGCCAGTTGGCCGAGCGGTTCCATGGCCAACGCGTTGAAATTGGCGCCGAGCGCACCGAACGGAAGCATGGCGCCGGCAAAGAAGGTGATGAACAGCCAGAGCGGCATCTTCATTTCGATCGAAACGACCAGCCAGGCCAGGCTGATGACCAGAAACAGCAGCAGCGCGCTCTGCGACAGGCGCCGCATGCCGATACGGCCAACCAGCCGAGAGTTCAGATAGTTGGAGAAAGCAAGAACGCCCGCGACCCCGGCGAAGATGACCGGAAACATCTCACCGACATTGAATATGTCGACGTAGATCTGCTGCGCCGAGGCGATGAAGCCGAACATGGCGCCGAAAATGAAGGTGCTGGCGAAGGCATAGCAGATCGCGATGCGGTTGGTGAGCACGATGCGAAACCCGCCGACGATGGCGTTGACGGTCAGCGGCCGGCGATATTCGGGATGCAGCGTTTCGGGCAGGCGCAGCAGCGACCACGCCGACACGATCAGGGCACCGGCGGCCATGGTGACGAAGATCCAGTGCCAGGTCGCGAACAGCATGATGAACTGGCCGATCCCCGGCGCCACGACCGGAATGGCCATGAACACCATGAAGATCAGCGACATCACCTCGGCCATGCGCCGGCCGTCAAATGTGTCGCGCACGATCGAGACGGCGATGACGCGTGTGGCGGCTGCGCCGATGCCCTGCACGGCCCGGCACAAGAGAAGTGTTTCAAAGCTTGGCGCAATGGCGGCCGCGGCAGCCGCCGCCACGTAAATGATCAGCCCGGCGACAAGCGGTGCGCGACGGCCGAAACGGTCCGACACCGGCCCAAAGAACAGCTGGCCGCCGCCGAAGCCGAGAATGTAGGCGGTGACCACATACTGCCTGTGGTTTTCATTCTCGACGCCGAGCGAGGCGCCGATCTGCTGCAGGGCCGGCAACATGATGTCGATGGCCAGCGAATTCAGCGCCATCAGCGCCGCGCACAGCGCGATGAATTCCCAGCGCGGAATGGGCAGTTTGCTTGCCGATTGCGGCGCTGCTGTTGGCTGGTCCACGGCAAGTCCGATCTCTCAAACGAAAACGCGCCGGCGGGCCGGCGCATTGGCTCGTCTTAGTCCCTACGTCAGGACATAAAAATTGCCGAGGTGGGGCGGCCCCGACGCCTGGTGCACAACCCCGAAAATCGAATTCGATTTTCGGAGAGCATCATGCCCGAAGAAAAGTCAGGCGGCGCCTTTGACGCTGACACCCTTTTCGACGAGGAACGTCTGCAACTCGCCGGCCTGGAACATTTCGCGGACGATATCGCAGCCGCCGACGAATTCACCCTTGACGTAGAGCTGCGGGATTGTCGGCCAGTTGGAATATTCCTTGATGCCCTGGCGCAACTCGGCGGAGTCCAGGACGTTCACGCCCTTATAGTCGGCGCCGATATAGTCGAGAATCTGCACGACCTGGCCGGAAAATCCGCACTGCGGGAAACCGGGCGTGCCCTTCATGAAAAGGACGACGTCGTTGCCCTTCACTTCATTGTCGATGTAGTCGTTGATACCGCTCATGGACGATCCTTTCACGCCTGTGGGAGTCAGGCTCGAAGCATTTCCTTCAAATAAACCCATCGATTGCTCGAAACAAGACGTTAGCCGCGCCGTGGCCGAAATGGCGCAAAGGATGGGCTGTCTTGGGCCAAGCGGCCTGAGGCACAACCTGACCGTCTTTGCGTGCCGGGTAGGCCTTTAGTCCGGCACACTGGTCTGCAGCGCCAGCGCGTGCAGCACGCCGCCCATATTGCCCTTCAGCGCGTCATAGACCATCTGGTGCTGCTGAACTCGGCTCTTGCCGCGAAAGCTCTCGGCCACCACCTCGGCAGCATAGTGGTCGCCGTCACCGGCCAGATCGCGGATCGTCACCTTGGCGTCCGGAATGCCGTCCTTGATCAGTTTTTCGATGTCGTGGGCATCCATTGCCATGGCAAAATCCTGTTTCGAGCGGCCGGCCGGCGGCCATGCGATGTGACTCGCCAGAGCCTAGAGCCTTTCCGGTCCGGATTGAAGCTGTTCTGTCCTGCTACGGGCAAGACGGCATCAGAACGGCCCTAAGCCGGTGGGCTTGCTTCGTCCTCGGCAACATCCTCGCGCGTCGAGAAAGCGCGGCCGAGACTGAAGGCCAGCACATAGAGCGGAACGTTGATGACCAGGCTGACGATGGGGAGATAGCTGGTTATCTGCCAGAGCGGCGAGAAGAACGCCTGGCCATGGCCGTCGCAGACAAGCGAGGAGCCGTACTCCCACAGTCCCCCTATGACCGCCGCAACGGCAAAAAGCTTGATGCAGGTGACAATATGGCTTGCTCGCGCAGTCTCCGGTGAAAGGCGGTCCCATAGTACCAGGCACAAGATCGGAACCGAATAGATGACGTTCTGCACGGCGAGCATCGGAATGGTGCCGTTGGCCGCGGCAAGAAACTCCGCGCGCGTCTCCAGCCGGGCGCAAACCTCGCTCGAGGTCGTCGACAGCAGGAAAAAAACGAACGGCCCGAGGAACCAGAAGAAGAACAGCGACGGCCAGAAAACGACTGCAAGCAGCGCCCGGGCAGCCAGTCTGGTCAACTGGCCTGATCCATGAAACGGGGGAACCAGCCTTCGTGGACGGCGGTCAGTTCGCTGACCGGTATCGCCCGCGCCTCGCCGAGTTTCAGTGCGTTGCCGCCGGTCGAGCCGATCCACGGCGCGAAAATGCCGAGCTCGCTTTGCTGTTTGCGGATGGCATCCCATTCATCGCCATGCGGGTCGATCGACAGGGTCAGGAGATAGCGGCCCTGATCCTCGCCGAACCAGACCGGGATCGGATCGGTGCCGACAAGCCCGGGGACAGTCGCGCCGATGCCGGACGCCATCGCCATTTCGGCCAGAGCCACCGCGATTCCGCCGTCGGAAACGTCATGCGCCGACGTGACGATACCTGACGCAATCAAGGCACGCACATGGTCGCCGACGCGCTTTTCATGCTCGAGATCGACCGGCGGCGGCGGGCCATCGGTGCGGCCGTGGATGTCGCGCATATAGACCGACTGGCCGAGATGCGTTCCCCATGAGGCTGGAGCGCCCACCAGCAGGATCATCTGCCCTTCGGCGGCGAATCCGGTGCGCACCATCTTCGACCAGTCGGCGATCAGGCCGACGCCGCCGATCGTCGGTGTCGGCAGGATGCCCTGGCCGTTGGTTTCGTTGTAGAGCGAGACATTGCCGGAGACGATCGGGAAGCCGAGCGCACGGCAGGCGTCGCCAATGCCTTTCACCGCGCCGACCAGTTGACCCATGATCTCGGGCCGTTCCGGATTGCCGAAATTGAGGTTGTCGGTGGCGGCGAGCGGCAAGGCGCCCGTCGCGGTCAGGTTGCGCCAGCATTCGGCCACTGCCTGCTTGCCGCCCTCATAGGGATCGGCTTCGCAGTAGCGCGGCGTCACGTCGGAGGAGAAGGCGAGCGCCTTGGTCGCATGGCCATCGACGCGGACCACGCCGGCGTCACCGCCCGGAAGCTGCAGCGAATTGCCCTGGATCAGCGTATCATATTGCTCCCACACCCAGCGGCGCGACGACAGATCCGGTCCGCCGAGCAGCTTCAGCAGCGCATCGGCAACATCGGCCTGCGGAATGTCGTTGGCCGCAAGCGGCGCCGGCTTCTTGGGCTCGACCCAGGGCCTGTCGTATTCCGGTGCCTTGTCGCCAAGGTCCTTGATCGGCAGGTTGGCGACCTCGTCGCCCTGGTGCAGAACCCGGAAGCGCAGATCGTCGGTGGTCTTGCCGACGATGGCGAAGTCGAGGCCCCATTTGTGGAAGATCGCCTCGGCTTCCTTTTCCTTCTCGGGGCGCAGCACCATCAGCATGCGCTCCTGGCTTTCCGACAGCATCATCTCATAGGCACTCATGCGCTCTTCGCGCACCGGCACCTTGTCGAGATCGAGCTCGATGCCGAGGTCGCCCTTGGCGCCCATTTCGACCGCCGAGCAGGTGAGGCCGGCCGCGCCCATGTCCTGGATGGCGATGACCGCGCCCGAGGCCATCAGTTCGAGGCACGCTTCCAGCAGGCACTTTTCGGTGAAGGGATCGCCGACCTGCACGGTGGGGCGCTTCTCGTCGATCTTGTCGTCGAATTCAGCCGAGGCCATGGTGGCGCCGCCGACGCCGTCGCGGCCCGTCTTGGCGCCGAGATAAACGACCGGCAGACCAACGCCCTTGGCTTCCGACAGGAAGATCGCATCGGTCTTGGCAAGGCCCGCGGCAAAAGCATTGACCAGGATGTTGCCGTTGTAGCGGGCGTCGAAATTGACCTCGCCGCCGACCGTAGGCACGCCGAAGGCGTTGCCGTAGCCGCCGATTCCGGAAACTACGCCCGAGACGAGATGCCTGGTCTTGGGGTGGTCAGGAGCGCCAAAACGTAGCGCATTCATCGCCGCGATCGGCCGTGCGCCCATGGTGAAGACGTCGCGCAATATGCCGCCGACGCCGGTCGCCGCACCTTGGTAAGGCTCGATGTAGGACGGGTGATTGTGGCTCTCCATCTTGAAGACGACGCAGTCGCCGTCACCGATGTCGACCACGCCGGCATTCTCGCCCGGACCCTGGATGACCTGTGGGCCTGTGGTCGGCAAAGTACGCAGCCACTTCTTCGAGGATTTGTATGAGCAATGCTCATTCCACATCGCCGAGAAGATGCCGAGTTCGGTGAAGCTCGGCTCGCGGCCGACGAGATCGAGGATGCGCTGATACTCGTCGGGCTTCAGCCCGTGCGCGGCGATGAGTTCGGGGGTGATCGGCACGGAATTGGAAATGGTCATGGGTGGCGATTTTTATCCGGGGCGTTGGGATTTGAGTCCCGTCTTATCGCAAGCTTTGAGCCCGATACACCCATGGATTGACGAAAAACGCAGGAAAGCCGGACAAAGCCACTGGGCAGTCCTCGGCAGCGGCGATCCCGCGCGTGCGAGGCTCTTTGGGGTTCAGGAGAAGCTGTCGTAGCCGGCGCGGCCCTCGTCGAGAAGCCGCCGGATGACAGCAACGCCTTCGGCGATGTCCTTGCGTTGTCTTGGCTGCGAAATGCCGAAGCGGACGCCATGGAAAACCTGCTCGGAGCGACCCGCCCTGAACTCGTCCTCGTCGTCGAGCAGCACGCCATGTTCGAGGCAGGCGTTCTTGAATGTACCGGAAAGCCACGGATCAGGCAGGGTGAGCCAGACAAAAGGCACCTTGTCGTGCGCCTTGAACTCAAATCCGGCCAAAGTCTCGCGTACGATCGCGATGCGGGCGGCGATTTCGGCGATGCTGCGCTTGCGTATCTCAGCGGCCTGGCCGGACAGCACCAGCCGGGCATTCACCTCCGCCAGGAGGAAAGGCATGCCGCCTGTCATCATCTTGTGGGCGACGCGGATGCGATGGCGATAAGCGGGTGGGCAAGAGAGCCAGCCGCCGCGAATGCCGGCCGCCACCGATTTCGACAGGCCGCCGGCGACAATGGTGCGTTCGGGCGCATATTCGGCAAGCAGCGGCGTCGGGTCGTCGGTGAGGTCGCCGTAGAGGTCGTCTTCGATGAGGATGACATTGTACTCGCGCGCCACCCGGGCAATTGCCTCGCGGCGCGTGGCCGACAGCGTCACCAGCGTCGGATTCTTGGCCGTCGGCATCAGGAAGATCATTTTCGGATGTTTTTGCGCACAGACGCGCTCGAAATCGGCCGGGTCGAGGCCTTCGTCGTCCGATGCCACCAGTGCGGTGCGCCGGCCGATCAGGCCGGCGCTACGCGAAATCTGCGAATAGGTGAGGTGCTCGAAGGCAACATAATCGCCGGGCGTGGTCAAAGCTGCGATCGCCGCCATCACAGCGGCATGGGTGCCGAGCGTCGGAACGATGGTGTCGGCGGTTGGCCGGAAGGAGTTTCGCGACAACCAGCGGGCGCCGGCTTCGTACCAGCTGTCTGGAAAATCCCGCGTGTAGCTGGAAATCTCGTGCGGATGATCCTGTGCCGTGCGCGACAGGACATCGGCGACAATGGCGCCCTGGCCGATGTCTGGCGCTGCCGTGCTGTCGAACCGCAACTTGTCTCTGGGGGCATCGATGTAACGCGTGCCTTCGGCGCTGGCGTCGGGAGCCAGCAAGTCCGGCGTCACACCTCCAGCGCGCTGGCCGAGCACATAGGTTCCACGCCCGACTTCGCCGCTTACCAGTCCGCGCTCGCGCAGCAATTGATAGGCACGGCCGACCGTGCCGACGGTGGTGCCGATGTCGTAGGCGAGATCGCGTTGCGGCGGCAGTTTTGCGCCGGCATCGATAACGCCCCGGTCGATGTCGGTTTCGATGGAATCCGCCAGGCGTTGATACAGCGGGCCGGAGCCGGCGGTGAGGTCTGGAAGCCAATTTGTCATGGTGACAATTTTCTATATTGCACCGATATGTGAGTCAATACATATCAGCGACATGAAAAAAGGGTACAATTAAGAGTTCTGGTGGAAAGAAAATGAATACAATCGCGACAATCCCTCATTCAAGGGCCGAGTTACCATGTCAACCGGCACGCCCATCGGGCCGGCGCGGCTTTGTCAGCCGTCTGGTGCGCGTGGTCGGCTCGCTGGCGAGATGGATCGACAATGTGCTGGAGCACCGGCGCAGCCGGCTGGCATTGCTGGAAATGACCGACGATCAGCTCAAGGATATCGGCATCTCGCGCTGCGATGCCCATCACGAGGGGCTCAAGCCTTTCTGGGACTAGCGCCAACGGGCTTCGAAAAACCATCGCCAAGAACGAAAGCCATGATCTCGAACCGGAACATCAGCTAACGATTGCCGCCCGGCGCCCGCAATCGTGAAACGCTGTGGTCCGCAAGGACTGCGATGATGCACAGCACGAGAAAAAGCCCGGTGATGGCAAGCGCCGAGACGGCGACGCTGGCTGGGCCGTTCTTGGCGACATCGAGGAAGGGGTAGGGCACCTCGCCGGCAAGCGGCGCCCGCGTCAGCGCATAGACCAGATAGGCCACGGGATAAAGCATCCACCAGGAGATGTCGCTCCAACGTGTCCTGCCGTCGGCGCCTGATGTCAGCCACCACAGAACGAACAGCACCGGCGTCACATAATGCAGTAGCACATCGCAGAGCAGGAACAGCCCCTGCGGCTGCCAGAGCTGTGCCAGAACCGTCGCATAGACGATGAAGACCAAAGCAATCGAAACCGCGACACCCGCCCGCATGCGTGGCCCGGCGAAGGCCGGCAGCCAGGCATAGCCGGTGGGCGACAACAGCGATGTGTGCACCAAGACCGCGCCGATGTTGGTCAGGATGGTGAAGAAGCTGAACAGGAAGACGATCGAGCCGAGCAGGCTGCGGCCGGCTTCCATCGATGCTGGAATGGTGATGCAGAACTGCAGGACGAGCCCGGCCAGGCCTATAACCAGACCCGCCTGCTGCAGAAAGCGACCCATGGCTAGGCGGCCGCGGCGCAGGCCGGGTTGCCGGCTTGCCAGCGCGCGATGTCCGAGCCGATGCGCGCGCCGAGCGGGTCGTTCATCAGCGGCCCGAACGCGTCGACGCGGCTTGAATTGCCTTGCGCCTGCACGACCAGCAATGGTTTGCCGCCATAGTGCTTGGCTGGCACCAGCAGGAAACGCGGCGTGCCGCTGAACGAGTTCAGTTCGTTGGCCATCTGGTATTGCTTGAAGGCCGGGTCCTTGCTGGCGATCCAGCATTTATGGGCTGATATCGCCACCTGTTCCATGGCCAGCAGCGACGCACTTTTGCTCGAGGGAACAGGCGCGCTCTTTGGGGGCGATTGGCAGGACGCCAAGGCAAAGCCCGCCGCGGCGACGAAGGCGATCGTCTTGCTCTTGATCAAGCGGCACCCATCTCAAGTTCGGACAGAAAGGTCTTCAAGCCGTCGGTCATCTCGCCCCAGACGCGCGACAATGCCGGGTGTTGCAAGGCGATTTGTTCGTAAGCTTCGAATTTGGGATAGGCGTCGAGCAGGTCGTCGCGGCCCGTCATCGCCCGGAAATTGTTGAAGATGAACCGTGTCGGCGTCAGCCAGGCATCGGCGAAGCAGATGTCGTTGCCGAGCGCGAAGGGGCCTTGCGCCATGCGCGCCTCGATTACCGCCAGTCCGTGGTGCAGGCGGACGAACTGGGCGTCGATCTCGACATTGTTTCGCTTCGATAGGAAATGAAGCTCGAAAAGCTTCATCGTCGGCGTGAGGACATCGAGGTCGGTGATACGGGCGAACATGCGCACCAGCGCGCGGTCCTTGGAATCGGGCGGCAGCAGTGCCGGCTCCGGAAACCGCTCCTCGAGATACTCGGCGATGACCACCGATTCGAGGATCGTTTCGCCAGAACCGGTGATCAGCACCGGAATCCGGTTCAGCGGCGAAATGGCGCGAAACTCTTCCGGGATCGGAAAGCCCGGCGGCGGCGCGATGATCTTGAGCGGAACGTCCTTGATGTAGGCCAGCGCCCGCACGATCGACGAATAGGGCGACAACGGCCGCGAATAGAGTTTCATGACCGTCTCTCTCCCCAATGAAGCGGACTTGCCCAATAAAATGGGCTGCAATGTCCGGCTGTTTTCAAGGCGTACGCCTCGACGATGTCAGGCGGCAATGCCGAGCGCGCTCTCGAACAGCGCGCGGCCGTCGTTGCCGCCATGGGCTGCTTCGATCAGGTTTTCCGGATGCGGCATCAGGCCGAGCACATTGCCGCGCTCGTTGATGATGCCAGCGATGTCGTTGATCGAGCCGTTCGGATTGGTGCCTTCGGCGTAACGAAACACAACTTGGCCTTCGCCTTCGAGACGGGCAAGCGTCTCGGCGTCGGCGAAGTAGTTGCCATCGTGATGCGCGACTGGCGAGCGGATGATCTGGCCCTGCTGATAGCGGCGGGTGAACATGGTGTTGGCGTTGGCGATCTGCAGCTTGACCTGCCGGCAGACGAATTTCAGGGAGGTGTTGCGCATCAAAGCGCCAGGCAGCAGGCCGGCCTCGACCAGGATCTGGAAGCCGTTGCAGACACCGATGACCATCACGCCCTTGGCCGCCTTTTCGGCAACCGCCCGCATGACCGGCATGCGCGCGGCGATCGCGCCGCAGCGCAGATAGTCGCCGAAGGAAAACCCGCCCGGAATGGCGATCAGGTCGACATCCGGGATTTCGGTGTCGGTCTGCCAGACGGTGACCGGCGGTTTTCCCGAAATCTTGGTCAGCGCCGCGATCATGTCGCGGTCGCGGTTGAGGCCAGGAAGAAGGACGACGGCTGATTTCACGTCAGGCAATCTCCACCGCGTAATTCTCGATCACCGTATTCGCCAGCAGCTTGTCGCACATGGCCTTGAGATCGGCCTCGGCCTTGGCCTTGTCGCTTTCCGCCAGCTCGACGTCGAACACCTTGCCCTGCCGCACCGCGCCGACGCCGCCAAAGCCCAGCCCGGAGAGTGCGTGTTCGATCGCCTTGCCTTGCGGGTCGAGAACGCCGTTCTTGAGGGTGACGGTAATGCGGGCCTTGATCACGCTGGACATGCTCCTGTTCTGGGTATCGGGGCGCAAGCCGCTATCAGTGCGGCTTGCCTTTGACGCCTTCGGTCGAGGCGACAAGCACCGGGCCCGTGGGGCGAACGGGCTCGTTCTCATTCATGATTCCGAGGCGGCGGGCAACTTCCTGGTAGGCTTCTACGAGGCCACCCATGTCGCGGCGGAAACGATCCTTGTCTAGCTTGTCATGCGTCGCCACGTCCCACAGGCGGCAGGAGTCCGGCGAAATCTCGTCAGCGACCACGATACGCATCATGTCGCCCTCGAACAGGCGGCCGCACTCGATCTTGAAGTCGACGAGCTGGATGCCGACGCCCATGAAAAGGCCGGAGAGGAAGTCGTTGACGCGGATGGCAAGCGCCATGACGTCGTCAATCTCCTGCGGGCTCGCCCAGCCGAACGCGGTGATGTGCTCTTCCGACACCATCGGATCGTCGAGCGCATCGGCCTTGTAGTAGAATTCGATGATCGAGCGCGGCAAGACAGTGCCTTCCTCGATGCCGAGGCGCTTGGACAGCGAGCCGGCGGCGACATTGCGCACCACCACTTCGAGCGGAATGATTTCGACTTCCTTGATCAACTGCTCGCGCATGTTGAGCCGGCGGATGAAGTGGGTCGGAATGCCCATGCGGTTGAGGTGGTTGAAGATGTGCTCGGAAATACGGTTGTTGAGCACCCCCTTGCCATCGACGACCTCATGTTTCTTCTTGTTGAACGCGGTTGCGTCGTCCTTGAAGAACTGGATGAGCGTACCCGGCTCGGGTCCCTCATAGAGGATCTTGGCCTTGCCTTCATAAATGCGGCGGCGATGTTTCATCTGATTTTTCTCTGGATTTCCGGACAGGCGGCAAGCGACCATTTCCTGTCCGTCTGCCTGAAATAGTGCGGCTACGGTAGGGTTCAATGCCGGGTCTATCCCAATCACACCATTTGCTCAATCGGCAAATCCTTCCAATCAACCGCTTTCGGGACCGAAATGCCGCAGCGCAGCATGCGACGAAGCGTATTGACCGGCTCGCGACCTTTTGGTTTGTGCTTCGTCAACACATATAGATCATCACCAGCGAATCGATTTCCATCGGAGGGATGCCATGAGCAGCATGAAGGACCGCGAAGAGGGCTTTGAGCGCAAATTCGCATTCGACGAGGAACTTCGGTTCAAGGCCGCGGCGCGCCGCAACAAGGCGCTTGGCCTGTGGGCCGCCGAAAAACTCGGAAAGTCGGGCGCCGATGCTGATGCCTATGCCAAGGAAGTGGTTGTTTCCGACATCGAGGAAGCCGGCGACCACGACGTGTTCCGCAAGATCCGCAAGGATTTCGATGCGGCCGGTGTCGAGCAGTCGGACCATCAGATCCGTCGCACCATGGACGAGCTGATGGCGCAGGCGATCGAGCAGATCAAGAACACCTGATCCAACCACACGCTGGACCAATCGACCGCCTGGCCTAGCCGGGCGGTTTTTCTTTGCCTTTGCAGCGGTTTCCGGCTGAAACTGCCGACGTTAACAAAGGAAAGATTAGATGTCCCTGAAGTCCCGTCTTGCGGCCGATGAAACGCTGTTCACCGCATGGTCCGGCGTGCCGGATGCCTTGACCGTCGAGATCGTCGCCAAGCAGGGTTTTGATGCCGTCACGCTCGACATGCAGCATGGCGGCCACCACGAGGACAGCGTCTTGCGCGGCCTTGTGCCGGTGCTCGCCACAGGCAAACCGGCGCTGGTGCGCATTCCCGTCGGCCGCTTCGACATGGCAAGCCGCGCGCTCGATTTCGGCGCCGAGGCTGTCATTGCACCGATGGTGAATTCGGTGGCCGATGCGAAGCTGTTCGCCGCAGCCATGAAATATCCGCCGCTCGGCGAGCGTTCATGGGGGCCGACCTATGCCTTTCCGCGCCATGGCAAAGGCGACCAGGCCGAATGGCTGCGCGACGCCAATCAGCGCACCATGGCCTTCGCCATGGTCGAGACCCGCGCGGCTCTCGACGCGCTCGACGGCATCCTCGACACGCCGGGCATAGACGGAATCTTCCTCGGGCCATCCGATTTCTCGATCGCATGGAGCAACGGCGCCACGGTCAATTCAACGCTGGAAAGCATGATGGAGACCGTAGCCTCGGTCGCCGAGCGCACCCGCAAGGCCGGCAAGCACGCCGCGATCTATGTTGTCGAGCCGGCGATTGCCGGCCGCGTCGTGTCGATGGGCTACCGGCTGCTGGCCATGGGCTCCGAACACGCGCTGATCGGGCTCGGTGCCAAAACCCTGCTGAAGAGCGTCAGGGATTCGATCGGCTCCTGAGTGAGGGAGCCCTGGCCAAACCACTCAGGCCTTTAGATCCGTGAGGAACTTGGCAAAGGTCATCGAGCCTTCGGGCCACGGCCCGAAGCCCGAATCCGCGTTGAGATGACCGGTCTCGCCGGCATCGATGAACAGCGAACCCCACGCGCCGGCAATGTCCTCGGCGACATCGAACGCGCAGAACGGGTCGTTGCGGCTGGCGATCACCAGGGAAGGAAACGGCAGCGGCGCGCGCGGGTAAGGGCCGAAGGTCATCAGGTGCCTGGGCCGCATTTCGGGATTGGCGACGTCGGGCGGTGCCACGAAAAAGGCTCCGGCAACTGGCTTCTTGAAATGCGGAATGGCTTGCACCGCCGCGGCGACACCGAGCGAGTGAGCGACGATGACAACCGGCCGCTCGGCCTCGTTGACCGCCTTGGCCACGTTCGCCGTCCAGTCGTCGCGCACTGGCTTCGACCACTCCGCCTGCTCGACCCTGCGCGCCGTTGACAATTTCGACTGCCAGCGGCTTTGCCAATGATCGGGGCCGGAATTGGTGTAGCCCGGCACGATGAGAATATCTGCTTCCTTGACCTTCATGGCGCTGAGATAGCGAGCGCCGCCGCTTCGTGCAACGGTCATAGGCTGCACTCTTGATCACAATGGTGAACACGATGTTCGCTTCTTGCCATCTTGTGTGAACGATGCCGATGGACGATTTGTCGTAAGGAAAAGAGACAGCGTGTGCGAAAACCCCGATTTTGGGACCGACACGACGTAAGATGATTGGCGGCGCGGGGCTCTTGGCCTTGGGAGTTTCACCGCGGACCGGCCGAACGGAGCATTTGATGAGCGAATTACCTTTTGCCGCCACCACCCCGGTCAGCGTTGCCCGCGTCGGGTTGAAGGCGCGGGACGCCGAAAGTCTGGCCGCCTATTATCGCAAAGTCGTCGGACTGCAGGAGCTTAGCCGTGCCGACGGCGCGATCACCTTGGGCGCCGCCAACCGGCCGTTGCTCGTCCTCGAGCCGGATCCTTCGGCGAAGCCCGACGATCCGCGCGGCGCCGGCCTGTTCCACACAGCATTCCTGCTGCCCAGCCGCGCGGATCTCGGCCGCTGGATCAACCATGCCATCGCCAACAAGATCGCCATCGATGGCGCATCCGACCATCTGGTCAGCGAAGCGCTGTACATGACCGACCCGGAAGGTAATGGCATCGAGATCTATTCAGACCGCCGTCCGCAGGACTGGAAATGGAATGGCGACAAGGTGGCCATGGCGACGGAGCGGCTGAACATCCCGGCCGTCGTTGCCGAGGTGCCGGCGGGTGACGCCGGTTGGCAAGGCGCGCCGGAAAACAGCATTGTCGGCCATGTCCACCTGCGCGTTGGCAGGCCGGAAGACGCCGAAGCCTGGTGGAACAAGGAATTCGGCTTCGACACGGTGGCGAAATATGGCGGCCAGGCGGTGTTCCTGTCGTCGGGCGGTTATCACCACCACATCGGCGCCAATGCCTGGCAGAGCGTCGGCGCCGGCCGCCGCGACACCGCTCGCTCGGGCCTTGCCTGGGTCGAGATGCGTTCGGACAATGTGACCGGCGAAACGACCCGCGAGGATCCGTGGGGCACGGTGATCAGGACCGTTCCCGGCAAGGCCTGATCGGGCACGCCAAGCAAAGGAGGCCCACCGGCTAGTGGCCGGGGCGGGCCTCTTTTTTATGCTGGGGTGGCTCAAGCTTCCCCAAACACCCGCTTGAAGATCGTGTCGACATGCTTGGTGTGGTAGCCCAAGTCGAATTTCTCGCGGATCTCGGCTTCCGGCAGGGCTGCGGTCACTTCCTTGTCTGCCAGCAGTTCTTCAAGAAAATCAGCGCCTTGCTCCCACACCTTCATGGCGTTGCGTTGCACCAGCCGGTAGGAGTCTTCCCGCGACAGGCCGGCCTGCGTCAGCGCCAGCATCACGCGCTGCGAATGCACCAGGCCGCGGAACTTGTTCATGTTCTTCAGCATGTTCTCTGGATAGACGAGCAGCTTGTCGACGACACTGGTCAGCCGTGACAAAGCGAAATCGAGCGTCACGGTGGCATCCGGCCCGATCATGCGCTCGACCGAGGAGTGCGAAATGTCGCGCTCGTGCCAGAGCGCCACATTTTCCATCGCCGGCAGCGCCATGGACCGCACCATGCGGGCAAGGCCGGTGAGGTTTTCCGTCAGCACCGGGTTGCGCTTGTGCGGCATCGCCGACGAGCCTTTTTGGCCGGGCGAGAAATACTCTTCCGCCTCGAGCACTTCGGTGCGCTGCAGGTGGCGGATTTCGATCGACAGCCGCTCGATCGACGAGGCGATGACGCCGAGCGTCGCGAAGAACATGGCGTGGCGGTCGCGCGGGATCACTTGCGTCGACACCGGCTCCGGCTTGAGCCCGAGCTTTGCCGCGACGTGTTCCTCGACATAGGGATCGATGTTGGCGAAGGTGCCGACCGCGCCGGAAATCGCGCAGGTGGCAATGTCCTCGCGCGCATGCACCAGCCGTTCGCGGCAGCGCGAGAATTCGGCATAGGCCTGCGCCAACTTGATGCCGAAGGTCGTCGGCTCGGCGTGGATGCCGTGGCTGCGGCCGATGGTGACGGTGTCCTTGTGCTCGAAGGCTCGGCGCTTGAGCGCTGCAAGCAGGCCATCGATGTCGGCGAGCAATATGTCGCTGGCCCGGGTGAGCTGCACGGCAAAGCAGGTGTCGAGGACGTCCGACGATGTCATGCCCTGGTGGATGAAGCGGGCGTCTGGTCCGACGAATTCGGCAAGATGGGTGAGGAAGGCGATGACGTCATGCTTGGTGACGCGCTCGATCTCGTCGATGGCCGCGACGTCGAACTTGGCCGCGCCACCTTTTTCCCAGATGGTTTTCGCGGCCTCTTTCGGAATGACACCGAGTTCGGCCAGCGCGTCGCAGGCATGGGCCTCGATCTCGAACCAGATGCGGAACCGCGTTTCCGGCGACCAGATGGCGACCATTTCCGGTCTGGAATAGCGTGGGATCATCGGTCAGTCCTGATGTGTCGAGGAGTTTGCCCGCGTCCTAACAGAGGAAGACAAAATGCTCAACGCCGCTGCCGCGCAAACCAGACGCTCGCGGCAAACAAGGCGACGAAACCAGTCGGAAAATAGAGCCGGATGCCCAGCACCACGAACTGGTAGAGCGCCACCAGCGTCGTGAAGACGAACTGGAAGGCCCAGGTGAGGGTGAAAGCAGGCGCATGCCATTCGGCGTAGTAGGAGCGGTATTGCAGGGCAAACAGTCCGCCAGTCAGGCCGATGGTCGCGGCGGCAAGGCACACGAATGCCGCCGCGAAGGCGACCTCCCAGTGCCTTCCGAGCGAGACCAGCCGCGCGGCGAACAGGCCAACCGGAAAGGCGAGTGCTCCGCCACTTGCAAAGAGCATCGACACGGTGCGGATTTTCTCCGGCGTCTCCCAGGCATCCAGGTTGACGAGCACGCTGGCGCCCATCGACATGGCCCACAACAAGGCGCCGAAAAGCGCTGTCCGCCACCCTGGCAAGGCGCGGCGGATGTAGCTCGGGGCGCGGCTGGAAATGGCGGCGTGCGGTGTCACAGGCGGCCGGTCACCGCGATCCAGCGAAAGTCCGGTCCCTCGAAGCCATATTGGCGCACCGCGATCAGCACCGCATAGGCGCTGAGACTATCCATCGAAAACGTCTGCACCGCGCCAATCCGGTAGCCGTTCGGGCATCCCCGGCTCTTGGGGATCGACTTGTCCTCGTGCAGCAGCTTGGTCGCGCCGCCATCCTGCGCCTCGATGCGCAGCAGGCGAAAGCCGTTGATCTTGCCCTGGCTCTCGCAGCCTTCGGTCTTGTTCATGCTGATCTCGTCGAGCCGAAACTCGAGTGGTGGGTCGACCGGCGAAAAGATCGGACGCGGATTGACGGCCATCCGGTGCGGATCGGCCGAAAGCTCGGTCACCGGGTTGAAACCTGCGGTGATGCCCTTGTTGGCGGTCAACTCCGCCTCGCTGACAATGACCTCGCCTTTCTGCCGTGCCTGAAGGCGCGCCGCGTCAAGCTTGGCATTCTCGTCGTCAAGCCGAACCCGGATCGGGGTGCCCTTGAGAAAACTGTCGGTGCTGGTGTCGATGTAGTAGCGGTTGGCGTAGGGGAAGCCAGAGCCGTCCTGGACACCGTATTCCTCGAAGGCGAACACGCCGCCATCCCTGGTGAAACCGAGGATCTCCAGCTCGGCGACGTCGCCGGCATGGGCGGCGACCGACGTCGCAAACTGCGCAAGCGGGAAAACGGCAAACAGAAAGAGCATTCGCATCGGTTCGTCACTCCGGCAGCCGATGATCGTTGCAATCCCCCTACCACGACGGAATCAAAACGTCGTGCGTCTGAAAGCAGATGCATCCAATCGGCCCGTCATTTGTTATTGTCGGCAGTCTCAATGGAGAACCACCATGACCGACACCAGCAAAATTCGTGAGCATATGGAAGTCGTCGGCGCCGATGGCGTGCATGTCGGCACCGTCGACAAGGTCGACGGCAAGCGCATCAAACTGACCAAGGTCGACAGCGGCGAGGGCGCCCACAAGGGCCATCACCACTACATTCCCCTGAGCCTTGTTGCCGAGATCGACGGCAAGAAGGTGTGGCTGTCCGCGAATTCGGATGTCGCGGTGACGTTCGAGGAAGAAAAGTCCGATCCGGTCTGATCGACCACTTCACCCCAGGCGTGACGACCAGACGGGAAACAGGTCGCCGTCAGCTGGCCTCGCCGCGTGGACGCCGCGGCTGATAGCGCGCGCCATGGTGGCTCCGGCCGCGGCATAGAGATCGATTGCCGCGTCCGCCGTGAGTTCTATGCCACTCCGGCCGGTTGCCAACGCGAACACGAGGTCGCCATCGGCTGGCGTATGTGTCGGCCAGATGGCGCGCACGAAGCCGTCATGCGCTGATATCGCCAGGCGTTTCGCGGCGGCCTTGGTGAGAACCGCGTCCGTGGCAATGACGGCGACGGTGGTGCTGCCGCCGGCCTCCATCTGCCTTCCGACATCCTTGTCGCGGAATTTCAGCAGGATCTTCTTGGCGTCATCCGGCATTGGCGAGGGGTAGCCAAGTCCGCCAAATTCGTCCCCGATTTCGAACGGAGCCGCCCAGAAGTAACGGGTTCGGCCGACTGTCACCGAGCCGGTCGGGTTGACGGCCGCCAGTGCCCCGACCGTGACGCCGCTTTCCAGCAGCGTCGAGGCCGAGCCGAGGCCACCCTTCAGTCCCGCGGCCAAAGCACCGGTGCCGGCGCCGATCGTACCGAACTGGAAATCGGCGGTCGCGGTTTGCGCTGCTTCATAGCCGAGGTCGCGATAGGGTGGATAGCGGCCCCAATCCTTGTCGCCGCCATTGCGCAGGTCGAACAGGATCGCCGCCGGCACGATCGGCACGCGGAAGCCGCCCACCTCGAAACCGATGCCGCGTTCGCGCAGCGCCGCCTGCACGCCGGACGCCGCGTCGAGGCCGAAAGCCGAACCGCCCGAAAGCACCACGGCGTGGACCGCCTCGACTGAATTGTGCGGTTCCAGCAGATCGGTTTCGCGGGTGCCCGGCGCACCGCCCAGGATTTGCACCCCGGCTATCGCCGGTTCATCGCAAAGGATGGTCGTGACGCCGGATTTCAGCCTCGCATCGGAAGCATTGCCGACGCGCAGGCCGGCAACGTCCGTGATCAGATTGCGCGGGCCGGTGCGAAACATCAATTGCTTTCCAAGGATACGAAACGCGTGCCATCGAAGCGGAAGACACGGTAGGGGCTCTGGCTGAGGTCGCCTTTCGCGTCGAAGCGGACCGGCCCGATCGCAGTGGTGAAATCCTGTCCGGTGAGGGCTTCGGTCAGCGGCTTGCCCGAGGTTTCGGACAAGCTTGATGCCGCCTTGGCGATCTCGACCGCCGCATAGGCCGGCAGCGTGTATCCGTCCGGCACGATCTTTCGGCCAGAGAAGCTCTCCAGCACTTTTGGATCGGCGACATCGGCCCATTCAGGCGGCGCGATCATCAGCGTGCCGGTGGCATATGGAACCTCGCCGGGTGGAGTGCGCAAATTCTCACCGCTGGCAAAGACGATGCCGGCAGAGAGTTGCGCTGCATCGCGGCCCATGATGGCGATGTCGTCGCCGTCGCCGCCGGCGAAGACATGCGTCGCGCCGGCCTTCTTCAGCCGGCCAACCATCCCGATCTGGTTGTCGAGTTGTGGCCGGAACGTGTCGACGAACACCGGCTTCAGCGCCGCCTGCTCGGCCGCCGCTCGCAGCGTCTCGGCGATCTCGCGACCATAGATGGTGCCGTCGTCGATGATGGCGAACAGCTCGTTCTGCCACAGACGGGTGAGGGCAGAGGCGACGGCATTGCGCTCATCGTCGCCGCGTGGCCCGAGACGATAGACCGGCCAGCCGGTCTTGGCGCGGCGGTCGGTCAGGCTTTCGGTTCGCACGCCAACGGTAATGACCGGAATGTTGGCGTCCTTCAGGATCGGCATCGCTGCCTCTATCGCATCGGTGCAGAGAAAGCCGACCACGACATTGACCTTGGCCGCCGCGAATTCCTTCGCCGCGGCACTGCCGCCATCGGCGGTACAGGCATCATCCATGATCTTGAGCTCGATGCCGTTCGCTTCGGCCGCCAGGCTGGTGCCAGCCTCGATCTGCTTACCGAGGATCGCCGATGGGCCTGACAAGGGTGCTGCGACGCCGACCAGAAGCGTCTGGGCGCTGGCGGCGCTGGCCAGGAACAGCCAGACCAGTGCGGCGGATATCGTTGCCCCGGATCGCATCCTGTTGAAGAGTTCCTCCAAGCTGGCGACATCTCCCTGCGCCAATTCCCGCCAAGACCTAAAGGCTGGCTGGCCTTGGTGCAACACGCGAATTTCAGGAGATGGGCCAAGCACTTCGCTTGTGGCATGTCGTATGGCGCCATATATAGCGGTAGGGTTCTGGCTGTGGAAAATTTCCGGTGCTGAAGAAGAACGACATTGGGCCACAGGCCTATCGCGACGCAATGAGCCATTTTGCCGGCCACGTCCATGTGGTTACCACCGACGGGCCGGCCGGCAAGCGCGGTACCACGGTCATCGCGGCCTGTTCGGTGTCGGACACGCCGCCGACCATTCTGGTCTGTCTCAACCGCGAAAATGCCAAGAATGAGCTGTTCGTGAAAAACGGCAGATTTGCCTTGAACACGCTGGCGTCACATCAGGAGCCACTGTCGGTCGGCTTTTCCGGTATGACCGGACTGTCGGTGGAGGAGCGTTTTGCGCTCGGCGAATGGGACGTGATCTCGACCGGCGCGCCGACGCTGAAGGGTGCGCTCGCCGTTTTCGACTGCGAACTGATCGACACCAAGGATCTGGCGACCCATCGTGTGCTTTTTGGCAAGGTGACAGGCCTGCGTATGGGCGATAATTTGCGCCCACTGATCTACCACGCCCGCGGCTACCACGTTCTGGACAGCGGAGCGGCGGCGTTCACGGAGAAAGAATGAGCGAGCTGAAACCGCGCGCCGCGCCGCGGACGATCGACGAGACACTCGATCTCCTGACCGGTGCGGACTATGTGGCGGACCGGTCGCTGGCGACCGTGCTTTTCCTGTCGCTGCGCATGAAACGGCCGCTGTTCCTCGAGGGTGAGGCCGGCGTCGGCAAGACCGAGATCGCCAAGGTGCTGGCGCAGGCGCTTGGCCGCCGGCTGATCCGCCTGCAGTGTTATGAAGGCCTCGACGTCTCGTCCGCCGTCTATGAGTGGAATTACGCCGCGCAGATGATCGAAATCCGCATGGAGGAGGCGGCGGGCAAGGTCGATCGCTCCGACATGGAGCGCAACGTCTTTTCCGAAAAGTACCTGATCCGCCGTCCGGTGCTCGATGCGCTGACCGGCAAGGCTGGTGCTGCCCCGGTTTTCCTGATCGATGAGCTGGATCGTACCGACGAGGCCTTCGAAGCTTTCCTGCTGGAAATCCTGTCCGACTTCCAGGTAACGGTGCCCGAACTCGGTACCATCAAGGCGGAAGAGCCGCCGATCGTCATCATCACGACCAACCGCACCCGCGAGATCCACGACGCGCTGAAACGGCGCTGTCTCTATCACTGGGTCGACTATCCCAATGCCGAGCGCGAGCTGGAGATCGTGCGCCGAAAGGTGCCGCAAGCCAACCAGCGGCTTTCGGCCGAGGTGGTTTCCTTCATCCAGAAGCTGCGCCAGATCGAGCTGTTCAAGGTGCCAGGTGTCGCCGAGACCATCGACTGGGCCGGCGCGCTGACCGAACTCGACAAGGTCGCGCTCGATCCGGAAACCGTGTCCGACACGATCGGCGTGCTGTTGAAATACCAGGACGATATTGCCCGTATCGAACAGGGCGAAGGCCGGCGCATCCTCAACGAGGTGAAGGCCGAGCTTTCGGCGGCGGAATAGGGTAGGCCCATGCCGCTGTCCCGCCCCGAACCGAAGGAAGCCTGGCCGGACGGACGTATCGCCGACAACATCGTCTATTTCGCCCGCACCTTGCGCAAGGCCGGCATGCGGGTCGGACCGGCTTCAGTCAAGGACGCCATCGAGGCGGTGCTGGTTGCCGGCATCGGCTCGCGCGACGATTTCTACTGGACGCTGCATGCCGTGCTGGTTTCGCGGCACGAGGACCACGCCATTTTCGATGAGGCCTTCCGGCTGTTCTGGAAGTCGCGCGAACTGATCGAAAAGATGCTGGCGATGTTTTCGCCGGTGGCGCCTGACGTCAGGGAGAAGCAGAAACCGCGCGCCGCCGAGAATCGCGTCAGCCAGGCGATGTTCGAGGGTCATCAGAAGAACCAGCCGGCCCAGGAAATCCCGGAGATCGAGGTCGATGCCCGCTTCACCTTCTCTGGCAACGAGGTTCTGCGCGGCAAGGACTTTGCCCAGATGAACGCCGCCGAGATGGCGGATGCCAGGAAGGCAATCGCCCGGTTGCGCTTGCCCTTCGACATGGTGAGGACCCGGCGTTTCAGGGCCGACGCGCACGGCCGCCGCATCGACCCACGCGCCATGATGCGCTCGGCGGCGCGGACCGGCGGCGACTTGATCCTGCCGAAATTCCGCTCACCGCGCGAAGTTCACCCGCCGCTGGTGGTGCTGGCCGACATTTCCGGCTCGATGAGCCAGTACACGCGCATCTTCCTGCATTTCCTGCATGCGCTGACTGAAAAGCGCCGGCGCGTGCACACGTTCGTCTTCGGCACCAGGCTGACCAACCTGACCCGGCAGATGCGCCACCGCGATCCCGACGCAGCACTTGCCGATTGCTCGGCGGCGGTGAAGGACTGGTCGGGCGGCACGCGCATCGGCGACACGCTGGCCGAGTTCAACCGGCTATGGTCACGGCGTGTGCTGGGGCAGGGCGCGGCGGTGCTTCTGATCACCGACGGGCTGGAACGCGACGATGTCGCCGGCCTGTCGGAAGAAATGGAGCGCCTGCACAAGTCCTGCCGGCGGCTGATCTGGCTGAATCCGTTGCTGCGCTTTGACGGGTTCCAGGCACGTGCCCGCGGCGTCAAGGCGATGCTGCCGCATGTCGACGAATTCCGCTCGGTGCACAACCTTGATGCGCTCGCCGATCTCTGCGCGTCGCTCGACAAGACATCGGCGCAATCCGTGGATCCAGGCCGATGGATGGACGCCGGCGCGAGGCACGCCGCATAACCATATTTCCCCGAGAAACATATGTTTCCCGAGGAAAAACAGACTCCTAGGAAACGGACATGGAAAACAGCATCTATCTCGACGAAGCCCGCGACCCACTTGTTATAGCCGAGGGCTGGATGAAGGACGGCAAGGACGTGGCCATCGCCACTGTGGTCGAGACCTGGGGATCGGCGCCTCGCCCAGTAGGCAGCCATCTGGTCATCGACGCCGACGGCAATTTCCACGGCTCTGTTTCGGGTGGTTGCGTCGAAGGCGCGGTGGTGACCGAAGCGATCGACGTGATCGACAGCGGCAAGGCCAGGATGCTGGAATTTGGTGTTGCCGATGAAACCGCATGGCAGGTCGGCCTGTCCTGTGGCGGCCGCATCAAGGTGTACGTGGAAAGACTGGGCTGATCTGCGATGGATCCCTATGCGCTGAAAACCCTCAACGCCGAACGCCGCGCCCGCCGCGCGGCGATCCTTGTCACCGACCTTGGTGATGGACGCGACCGCATCGTGCGCGAAGGTGATCAGGTCGCCGGCGATCTCGGCGCCGCGATCGCCAAGGCGTTCCGCACCGGTAATTCCGGTTCGGTCGAGGCCGAAGGGCGGACCTTCTTTCTCAATGCGCACCTGCCGCGGCCGCGCCTGGTGGTGATCGGCGCGGTCCATATCAGCCAGGCGCTGGCGCCGATGGCGAAAATCGCCGGCTACCCTGTCGAGATCATCGATCCGCGCACGGCCTTCGCCACGTCCGAGCGCTTTCCCGATATCGCCTTGCACGCCGAATGGCCGGAGGATGTGCTGAAGCGCCAGCCGCTCGACAGTTACACGGCGCTTGCCGCCGTCACTCATGATCCGAAGATCGACGATTTCGCGCTGAAGGCGGCGCTCGACGCCAACTGTTTCTATGTCGGGGCGCTTGGCAGCCGCAAGACACACGCCAAGCGCGTCGAACGCTTGCTGGCGCTGGGCGCGACCGCCGACCAGATTGCCCGTATTCATGCCCCGATCGGGCTCGACATTGGTGCCGCCAGCCCGGCCGAGATCGCTGTCGCCGTTCTCGCTCAGACCATCCATGCCTTCCGCTCGCGCGGCCTCGACGCCAAGGGTGCGGCGGCGTGAAATTCGGCCCGATACCGCTCGAGGCGGCTGAGGGGGCGGTGCTGGCTCATGCCACCACCGCCGGAGAACGGCGCTTCCGCAAGGCGCACCGCCTGAGCGCGGATGATTTGTCGGAGCTGAAAGCCGCCGGGATCGCCGAAGTCGTCGCGGCCGTGCTTGCCCCCGATGATCTCGGCGAGGATGCGGCAGCCGAAAAGATCGCCGCCAGCATGCGCCATCGCAATGTCGAGGCAAAGCCCGCGGCCACCGGCCGGGTCAACCTCCATGCCGAAGCGGCCGGCATCTTCACCGTCGACGCGGCGATGATCGACGCCATCAACGCCGTCGATCCGACCATCACCATCGCAACGCTGGCTCAGCATGCGCCGGTCGAGAAAGGCCAGATGGTCGCGACCGTGAAGATCATTCCCTTCGCTGTCGGCTCTGCCTTGGTCGATGCGGTCATGAAAATCTGTGCCGGCGGCGAGATCTTTGCCGTCAACGCCTATCAACCAGTGCGCGTCGGCGTCATCCAGACGGTGCTGCCGGGGACCAAGCCGAGTGTGCTCGACAAGACGCTCCGCGTCACCGAAGCGCGGCTGGCGCGTTCCGGCGGCAGGCTGACAGCGGAACGTCGCACGCCGCACGAGATCGCGCCGGTGGCGGAGGCCGTGGTCTCGCTGGCGCGCGACAACGACCTTGTGGTCATCTTCGGTGCCTCGGCGATGAGCGATTTCTCCGACGTCGTTCCGGCGGCGATCGAAAGGGCGGGTGGTACTGTTATCCGCGCCGGCATGCCGGTCGATCCCGGCAATCTCCTGGTGCTCGGCACGCTCGGCGGCAAGCGCGTCATCGGCGCGCCCGGTTGCGCCCGCAGCCCGAAGGAGAACGGCTTCGACTGGGTGCTCGACCGGTTGGTTGCCGGCCTCGACGTCACCGCGAGCGACATCGCCGGCATGGGCGTCGGCGGGTTGTTGATGGAAATCCCGACACGGCCGCAGCCGCGCGAACCGCTGCCGCCCAAAAGCCAGCTCAAGGTCGGGATCGTGCTTCTGGCGGCGGGGCGGTCGAGCCGCATGGGCGGGCCGAACAAACTCCTGGCGCTGTTCGACGGCAAGCCGCTGGTGCGCCGCACCGCCGAGCGCGCACTCGGCTCGAAGGCTTCGGGCACGATTGTCGTCACCGGCCATCAGCGCGAGCGTGTGCGCGCGGCGCTGGCGGGGCTGGATGTGACCTTCGCCGACAATCCCGATTTCGCCGACGGCCTGTCCACCTCGCTGAAGGCCGGCATTGCCTATCTGCCTGAGGACTCCGCTGGCGTGATGATCGTTCTCGGTGACATGCCGGGCGTCTCGTCTGATGACCTCGACAGGTTGGTCGATGCCTTCCGCAAGGCTGGAGGCAATTCGGTGGTCCGCGCCTCGCACCAAGGCAAGCGCGGCAACCCGGTGCTGTTGCCACGCTCGCTGTTTCCGGCGATCGCTCATCTCGAAGGTGATACCGGCGCGCGGCATCTGGTCGAAGCCGAGGGGCTCGATGTCATTGATGTCGAGATCGGCGAAGCGGCGTCCGTCGACGTCGATACCCGCGAAGCGCTCGAAGGTGCCGGCGGCGTGCTGCAGGATTGACAAACCCAAGCCGAATTACGCATGCCTGCTGGCATGTCTTTCCGTTTCCGATTTCTTTGTGTCCTTGCAACCGTGGCAGCATTGGTGTCGTCGGCCGCCCAAAGTCAGACGCTGTCGCTGAAACCCTTCAAGGACGATCTCTTTGCCTATCCGGCCACGCTCTCGTCCGACACCAACGGCGCCTACACGGTCATCGATTATCGCGAGATGCGCGACATCAACCAGCGCGACGAGGTGCCCGAGCGCCGCGTGCACCCCCAATACACCGACACCGGCGTGCGCAAGGTGCAGCAGGATCTGCTGCTGAAGACCGAGGCCGGCGATGTCAGACATGTTGCCGTCGGCAAGACCGAGGGTGCCGGCATCATCGTGCTTTATCTGCATGGGCAGGGTGGCAGCCGCAAGCAAGGCGTCGACGACTTCACCTTCGGCGGCAATTTCAATCGCCTCAAGAACCTGATGGCCGAAAATGGCGGCCTCTATCTGTCACCTGACTTTCCCGATTTCGGCGATACGGGAGCGGCGCAGGTCGCGGCGCTGATCGATCATTATGCCGAACAGTCGCCGGGCGCGAAAGTCTTCGTCGCCTGCGGCTCGATGGGCGGCGCGCTGTGCTGGAAGCTTGCCGCCCGCAAGGACACCGGTGGCCGTATCAACGGCTTGCTGCTGCTCGGCTCGCTATGGGACGAGAGTTTTTTCGCCAGTCCCGCCTTCAAGCGCCGCGTACCAGTGTTCTTCGGCCAAGGCAGCCATGATGTGGTTTTTCCCGTGGCAAACCAGGAAGCATTTTTTCGCTCGATACTGGCCAAAACAAAGAGCTACCCGACCCGCTTCGTCCGCTTCGAGACGGGCACGCACGGCACGCCGATCCGCATGACCGACTGGCGCGGCACATTGAACTGGATGCTGTCGAAGGCGCCCTGACCAACGCTGCCCAGAAGTCAGTCCGACCTTCAGGGCGCGGTGTTGTAATCGACGACCGTCTGCGGGTTCTCCTCGCCGTCATAGGATGCGTCGACATCGTACTGAACCAGCGAAAAATCGCCGTTGCGGAACAGATAGGTGCCCGATGACGAGGCATCTCCGACGCCGCGCCATTTGTTGAAGGTGGTGATCGTGTGGGCTTCCTGGTCATAGTCCGAGTTGGTCGCCCAGCCAGTCGTCTGGAAGCCGATGATATGCATGGATTCGACCTTGCCTTCGCTGTCGTTGTTCACGTAGCGGATATCCATCTCCGGTTCGGTGAACTGCAACTGCCTTACGCCAGATACATCGTCGCTCATGTAGTAGATGGAGCTTTCATTGTAGGCGGCGGCCGAACAGGAGAAATGGAAAAGCCGCGTTTCCCTTTCAGGGTCGCTGGCAGCCGCATCCTTGTCCTTGTACTTGATCGAAAAAGTTTCCGGCTCATTGGCGAGAAGGTTCTTGTCGCACTGGGCACCATAGGTCGCCAGAAAGGCCTTCTTGGCCTGCTCCAGTGCCGCGTCCTTCTTCGGTGGCGGCGGCCCGTCGCCGCAGCTTGATGGCAGAGCTTCCTCGAAATCGGCGGTGGAGGGTTTCAGCGCACCTTTTTCGATGTGGATCGGATCGAAGGGCGGCGCCGCCTGGATCTGGGCATTCACTTGGCGCAGCGTGTAGCAACCGGCAAAGACCTTTTCGCCGCCGGTCTTGTCCGTGGCACGGATGGCGACAGGCACGTTGTAGAAAATACTGCCGGCCGCACCTTCGTCGGAGACGCTGCCGGTCTCGACCTCGACCTTGTCGGTGCCGTCATAGCCCTTGACGAAACTGTCGAAATCCTTCGCAGGCTTGGTCTCGCCGAAATAACCCCAGGCGCGGGCGAATTCGTGCCGGTTGATGGCGCTGTAGAGCGACCGGATGACCGCGTCGGCGCTCGACCGATCGTCGACATAGGGTGCTTCGGGAGTATCGTCGGCGGCCAATACCGTCTGGGCTGTCGGGACAAGGGAGAGAAAGGCAGTCGCTGCGAATAGGGCGCGTCTCATCGGGAATCTCCGCTCGATAGGGAGATTCTACTATGGCGATTGCGGCAGCGTGGTGACGCGGTGTCAGGACGCTTGAAGAATCGTGCATGAAGGCGCTAGGTCCTGTCCTCCGGCGTTCCGGCCGGACAGGAGATTTGACGTGACGATATCGATGTACGAGGCCTCCGTGCCCGTGTTTTCGGCAAGACTGAAAGCGCTTTCTAGCGTGCTGGCGGCAGCCGAGCGGAATGCGATTGACCGCAAGATCGACCCACAGGTGTTTCTGACGGCGCGGCTCGCGCCCGACATGTTCGCCCTGACCAGGCAGGTGCAGATCGCCACCGACCATGCCAAGGGGGCGCCGTCGCGGCTGGCCGGCCGCGAAGTGCCGAAATACGAGGACAATGAAGCGAGCTTCGCCGATCTGGAGGCGAGGATCGCCAAGACGATCGCGCATCTGGCGACTTTCTCGGCCGCCGACATCGATGGCTCCGACGACAAAGTGATCGAGTTGAAGCTTGGCGGACGCGAAACCTCGATGGCTGGCATGCAGTATCTGTTGCATGTGGCCATGCCCAACTTCTATTTCCACCTCACCACCGCCTACGACATCCTTCGCCACAATGGCGTACCGCTGGGCAAGGCGACATTCCTGGGAACGCGCTGACCATTGCCGGCCACCGAGGTTTCCCGGCTGTTGCCGGGAAACCCTGGCAAGCGTCTAGCGGGTGGACATTTCGCGTGCGATGCGCGGAAAATCGGCGGGTTTGATGCCGATGTCGGCACGGTCCGCATTGCTCATCGAATGAAGCAACGCAAGTGCCGCGCGATACCTAAGATGTTCCTGCGGGCGCGGCCGGGCGAACATTTCAGTGAAGAAACCCATGATTCAGGCTCCTGATTGGTCCTCCACGGCTGGCAATATAGGTGAATCGTGACAATTGTGCAGTGCAGCATTTGCATGCCTGCCATGTGCTGTTGATTTTTTTGGCCGTTTTTATGCGACCCGAGTGAAACTTTTGCTCGGCGCGGACCGTAGGCTTCAACGCTGGCACATGGCCGGTTTTTCCTCGCCACTCCTGGCGAATTCCGGACTGCATGAAAATGCAGTCCGGCTTTTTGTTAGAGGATGGCAACTGCCCGAGCAGCGGTCTGGGGAACGGCTAAATTCGTCAAGATCGGTGGCATGCAATTTTAACGAGCCGGTTATATGCTCTGAAGCTTGCATGGTCGGGCGAGAGGGAGGCTGACATCGTTACCAGCGCCAAGCGGGATTTCGCTTCGTTGCTCGACGACCTCTTCGTTGCCTCCGACAAGAGCGACGGGATTGAGGGCGATGAGGCCGGCGCTCGTCCGTCCATCCCGTTCGATTATCTCTCCGTTGCCGACGAGCTCCATTCCGGCCGCATCAAGGTTTCGGGCAGCGGCTTTACCACCGAATATCGTGAGGCTGGTGCCGATCTGGCGACCGAATTCGCCGCCTTGCTCGACCACGCCAAGCTGGCTCTCGCAGGCGAAGAGCCAAAGCCCGAGGAAAAATTGCCGCCGATCGATCCGGAATCGATCGCCGTCGAACTCGGCCTTGATCAGCCGAAACAGGTCGATTTCGGCCGCATGCGCCGCAGTTTTGCCTTCGCCAACCATCCAGACCGTGTCGCTCCGCATCTGCGCCAGCGCGCCATGATCCGAATGCAGGTGGCCAACATGCTGATCGACGAGGCCAAGCGCCGCGCGCTGGCCGGCGCCCGCCGCTAAACGCCTCGGGTTCACGCAAAAGTCGGCTTGCCAAGGCTTGGAGAGCGCCTCTGCTTTCCCTATAAATGCGAATTCCTCCCCGCGCAGCCGCGCCAGCTTTCCCTCCGGAGCAGAATTCCATGCACAAACGCCGTCTCGGTCGGACCGATCTCCTTGTTACCCAGATTTGCCTGGGTTCGATGACCTGGGGCCAGCAGAACACCGAGGCCGAAGGCCACGCCCAGATGGATCTGGCCTTTTCGCGCGGCGTCAACTTCATCGACACGGCCGAACTCTACCCGATCCCGCCCAAGGCCGAGACACAAGGGCGGACAGAGAAGATCATCGGCAGCTGGATGAAGGCCAAGGGCAACCGCGACAAGGTGATCCTTGCCTCCAAGGTCGTCGGCCGCACGGCCAACAGCTGGTTTCGCGGCGACAGGCCGTCGCAATTGGTGCGCGCCGATATTTTTGACGCCATCGACAAATCGCTGGCCAAGCTTGGCACCGACTATCTTGACCTCTACCAGATCCACTGGCCGGAACGGGATATTCCCTGGGGCGCCAATCCGACGCGTGTCGGGGCTGTGGCTCGGCGCGCCGATGCCGACGGCGCCCCGACCAACGAAACGCCGATCGCCGAGACGCTTGCCGTCTTCGATGAATTGGTGAAGGCGGGAAAAATCCGTCATTTCGGCCTGTCGAACGAGAGTTCCTGGGGCGTGATGCGGTTCCTTGCCGAGGCCGACAAAGGGATCGGTCCGCGCGTCGCGTCGATTCAAAACGCTTATAATCTCGTCAACCGCACCTTCGAAGTGAACCTCGCCGAAGTCTGTGAGCGCGAGCAGGTGTCCTTGCTCGCCTATTCGCCGCTGGCGCAGGGCTACCTGACCGGCAAATACGACCATGGCGCGCGTCCGCAGGGCTCGCGTTCGCAGCTGTTCAACCGCGGCCAGCGCTACGAGACGCCGAATGCGGCCGAGGCACAGCTTGAGTACAACGAACTGGCGCGCTCCTTTGGTCTGGAACCGGCGCTGTTTGCCAATGCCTACGTGTCGAGCAGGCCCTTCGTTACGTCGAACATTGTCGGAGCCACCAGCGTCGAGCAGCTCGATATGGCGCTGTCTTCCGTCGATGTCGCCTGGACCGAAGAGATGCAGAAGGCGGTGGATGCCATTCACCAGCGGGTCGGCAATCCCTGTCCCTGATCGGACCTGAGTGCAGAATTGACGAGGAATAACAAAGGGGTGGAGATAATGGTGGACTTTCCTATCGAGGCAGTGCGTGGAAAGTTTCCCGCTCTCTCCCTGACCGACAAGGGCCGCCGGCGCATCTACCTCGACAACCCCGCCGGCACGCAGGTGCCGCAGACCGTCGCCGATGCGGTGTCGCATTGCCTGCTCGCCACCAATGCCAATCTCGGCGGCTATTTCGAAACGACGATCGCTGCTCAAGCTGTCGTCGATGAGGCGCATCAGGCAATGGCCGATTTCCTCGGTGCGGCGAGCCCCGAGGAAATCATCATCGGCGCCAACATGACGACGCTGACCTACCACATGTCGCGTACGCTCGGCCGGACGATGAGGCCGGGCGACGAGATCATCCTTACCCGCATGGACCATGAGGGCAATGTGTCGCCCTGGCTGCAACTTGCCGAGGACCTTGGTCTCGTCGTGCGCTGGCTGCCGTTCGACGAAAAGAGCTGGCAGGTCGAGGAGGCGGCGCTGGCCAGGCTGCTATCCGAGAAGACACGGCTGGTGGCGTTGAACTATGCCAGCAACCTGACTGGCTCGATCAATCGCGTGAAGGCGCTGACCGCGATCGCAAGACAGGCAGGCGCTCTGGTCTATGTCGATGCCGTGCAGTTCGCGCCGCACGGCCTGATCGATGTGCAGGACCTCGGTTGCGATTTCCTGATCTGCTCGGCCTACAAATTCTTCGGTCCGCACATGGGCATTTTGTGGGGCCGGCGTGACGTCATCGATGGTCTGAAGCCCTATAAATGCCGCTGCTCGTCGAACGGCCTGCCCGAGCGTTTCGAACTCGGAACACCGCAGATCGAACTGATGGCCGGCCTCACGGCCGCGGTCGATTATTTTACCGAGCTGGGCGCGGCGGCAGGCGAGAAGGGATCGCGAAGGCAGAAGATTGCCAAGGCGTTCGCGGTGTCGATCGCCTACGAGAACCCGCTGGCGCAAAGGCTGATCGATGGCCTGTCCGATATTTCAGGCCTGACCATCCATGGCATCACCGATCCGAAGCGGGTCAGTGATCGCGTACCGACCGTTTCCTTCACCGTCGACGGCATCGTGCCGGAGACGATCGTTCGGCAGATGAACGCCGAAAACATCTTCCTGTGGTCCGGCCATAACTACGCGTGGGAGATCGTCCATCAGCTCGGCATCCCAGCCGAGCATGGCGTCGTGCGCATAGGCATCGCCCACTACAACACATCCGACGAAATCGACGAGACACTGGAGAGCGTGCATCGGGTTATCGCCATGCTCAGGCAGCAGCGCTCCTGAGGTCAGCTTGCATCTTCATCGCGCCTTGCCGCCGAAGCCGGTGAGGAATGCGGTGAGATTGTCACCGAGTTCGTCGCAGAGATAGCCACCTTCCTGCACGATGACCGTCGGCAGGCCGAGCTTGGCGATGGCTTCGCCGATGCGTGAGAAGCCTGGCGTGGTTACGGAAAGCCCGCCAAACGGATCACCCTCGAACGCGTCGAGACCGAGTGCCACGACCAGCGCGTCTGGCGAGAAGGCACGGATGCGCTGGAACGCAACCTCAAGCGCCCCGAGAAACGCGGCGTCGGCGGATTTGCGCGGCAGGGGCAGGTTGAAATTATAGCCGAGGCCCGGCCCTTCGCCGCGTTCGTCGGCATGGCCCCAAAAGAATGGATAGAAGCGCACCGGATCGGCATGCAGCGAGACGGTGAGCACATCGGGCCGCGCATAGAAGATGCCTTGCGTGCCATTGCCATGATGCAGGTCGACATCGAGGATCGCCGCGCGCGATGCCGTCTTGCGCAGGACCTGAGCCGCAACCGCCGAATTGTTGATGAAGCAGAAGCCGCCGGCGACATCGGCAAAGGCATGGTGGCCTGGCGGGCGACACAGCGCGTAGGCGGCCGGTGCGCCTGCCATCACGGATTCGGCGGCTTCGACCGCGCTCCAGGCGCTCCATAGCGCGCTTTGCCAGGTCTCGCCCGAGATCGGACAAGCGGTGTCGGCCATGTGATAGCCGGCCTGGCCGACCGCCGAGGCCGGATAGGAGCCGTTGCGCGCGATCGGATGGATGTTGGGGATCACTTCCGCCGACGCGCCCTCGATGCGCTGCCAGCGCGTATAGATGTGTTCGAGGAAATCGAGATACTCCGGCGTGTGCACCGCCGCGACCGGACCGAGCCCGTGATTGCGCGGCCGCTCGATCGTGCAGCCGGCGGATTTTGCACCGGCTAACAATCTTTCGACCCGCTCCGGTTTTTCCGGATTGGGCTGCGCGGCACCGCTCGAAAGGAACGCCTTGGGGTCATGGCGCTTCTGTTCCTCGGCATAGAAGGCTTTCATTCCTGCTCCCCATTCTCCGGCGCGTCGGCGAAGGCAAAAAAGGCCTCGCCGATGATCTTCTGCGTCTGCTCATAGCTCGACCAGGCGATGCCCAGCCTTTCGTAAAAGGCCTTGGCGCCCTCATTGTCGCTGTCGACAGACAGCCTCAGATAAACGCCGCCTTCTTTCCGACACTGTGCCGCGACGCGCCGCAGCAGGCGCTCGCCGATCTTGCGGCCGCGAAACCGGTCCTCGACATAGAGGTCCTGTACATAGACGCCAGGCCGCCCCATCCAGGTCGAAAAGATCGGGAAATAGAGGCACAGGCCGGCGAATTCGCCACCGACTTCGGCAATCAGGGTCGAGAACGCGGGTTTTTCGCCAAAGCCGTAGGTTCTGAGATCGTCCGCTGTCGAGATGATCTCCTCGGGCGCGCCGATGTGCGTGCCGAGTTTCAGGATCGCCGCGTGGATCGTTTCGACATCGTCGATCCGGCCGGGGCGAATGAGGACGTCATTGGATGTTGGTTTGATCACGATCGTATCTCAGAACGCCACCCGGTCGCCACCCTTGAGAGCCAGCATGTCGCGCGCTTCGGTGGGCGTGGCAACCTCCAGCGACAGCCCATCGAGAATGCCACGGATGCGGCGCACCTGATCGGCATTGGATTTCGCCAGCTGGCGGCCGTCATAGAGACTGTCCTCCAGCCCGACGCGGACATTGCCGCCCATTGCCGCGGCGATCGAGATCAGCGGCATCTGCTGGCGACCTGCGGCCAGCACCGAGAACTGGTAACTGTCGCCGAACAGTTTGTCGGCGATCCGCTTCATGTGGACGAGATTGTCCGGATCGGCGCCGATGCCGCCCAGAATGCCCAACACGAACTGGATGAACAGCGGTCCCGTCACCAGCCCCCGGTCGCGAAAATGCGCCAGCGAATAAAGGTGGCCGACATCGTAGCACTCGAATTCGAAGCGCGTGCCGCAGCCCTTGCCCAGCCTCTCGAGAACGCCTTCCATGTCGGCGAACGTGTTCTTGAAGATGGTGTCGCGCGTGGCTTCCAGCAGCTTCGGCTCCCACTCGTGCTGCCACTCCCTTGGCTTGTCGAGCATCGGAAACAGCGCGAAGTTCATCGAGCCCATGTTGAGCGAGCACATTTCGGGCTCGGCCCGTAGCGGCGCCGCCAGCCGCTGGTCCAACGTCATCAGCGAGGAGCCGCCGGTGGTGATGTTGATCACCGCGTCGGTTGCCTGCTTGATGCGCGGCAGGAACTGCATGAACACGTCCGGATCGGCGGTCGGCCGCCCATCCCTGGGGTCGCGGGCATGAAGATGCAGGATGGAGGCACCGGCTTCGGCGGCGGCGATCGCCTCGGTGGCGATCTGGTCCGGCGTCACCGGCAGATAGGGCGACATCGACGGCGTGTGCACCGAGCCGGTAACGGCGCAGGTGATGATGACTTTACGTGGCGCCATTTTTTACCCCTGGCCTGCGACCGGCAGGTCGAGTTCGGCGGCCAGAACTTCCAGCGAGTCGCCGATAATGGAGACGATCTCGCCAACCTGCTCCCTGGTGACGATCATCGGCGGCGCGACCATGAAATTGTCGCCGTCGACGCCGCCCTTGACCCTGCGGCCGTAGATGATCAGTCCGCGCTCATAAGCGAGGTCGAGCAGCCGCTGCGTGGCTTTCTTGTTCTGGTCGATCGGTCTCAGAGTCTCGGGATCGGCAACCATCTCGGCGCCCGTGAGCAGGCCCTTGCCGCGCACGTCGGCGATGAACGGAAACCGCTTCGCCAGCCCCTTTAGCCCGTCCATCAAAACGTCGCCCATGGCGGCCGCATTGGCGATCAGGTCCAGCCGATCCATTTCGCCCAGCACGGCAAGTCCGGCGGCGCAGGCCAACGGATTGCCGGCATAGGTGTGGCCGTGCTGGAATCCGCCCGAGGCAAGCAGCGGTTGCACCAGCCGCATCGGTGCGGCGAGCGCGCCAAGCGGCGCGTAGCCCGAGCCCAGCCCCTTCGACAGTGCGACGATGTCGGGTTTGCAGTTCCAGTGGTCGCCGCCGAGGAATTTTCCGGTGCGGCCGGCGCCGCACATCACTTCGTCGTGGATCAGCAGGATGCCGTAGCGGTCGCAGATCTCACGAATGCGCGGATAGTAGCTGTCCGGCGCCACCAGCGCCGCGGTGGCCGCACCGCCGATCGGTTCCATGATGAAGGCAACCACGCTGTCTGGGCCCTCGGCCAGGATCTTCTCCTCCAGCATGTCGGCATAGCGGATGCCGCGCTGTTCCATCGAAAGATTGTCGCGGTCGCGCCATGCGGTTGGCGCCGGCACGGTCGGCATAACGCGCATCATCGGCGTGAAGGTCTCGGCCAGCGCATCGTCGCCGGTAATGGAGAGCGAACCCAAGGTGCCGCCGTGATAGGAGGGAAAGCGCGCGATCACTTTCCAGCGGCTTACTTGGCCGGTGGCGACCGCCCACTGCCGCGCCAGCTTGATGCAGGACTCCGTCGCTTCCGAGCCACCCGAGACGAAGAAGATGCGGTCCATGCCTTCCGGCAGCTTGCTGGCCAGTTGCCCCGCCAAGTCCTCCGCCGGCTCGTTCTCGAAATGCAGCCGATAGGCGAAGGTGGCGCGATCCATCTGCCGTTTCATCGCGTCGAGCACGTTGCGGTTGGAATGGCCGATATTGGCGACCATCGGGCCGCTCGAGCCGTCGATGAAGCGGCGGCCGTCCTGCGTCCACATATAGATGCCTTCGGCGCGATCGATCAGCGGCCGGCGCAGGCTGGACAGGTAGAACAGATGCGAAGGTGGCCGGGCGTCAGTGTTGGCAGCGGCTGTCTGGGGAAGGGCTTTCGACATGTCAGGACTTTCTGAGGTAACGATCGAGAACATTCTGGGTGACGCGTTCGACCATCGGGTCTTGTCTTAGCAGGCCGGCCACCCATTCGCAGCTTCCGGCATGGAACACCTCGCCCTTGCCGCGCGGGAAATTGACGATCATGCCATTGCCGCGTTTGACTTTTTCCAGGTTGGCGTCGCTCGCCTCGCCGAACAGCGTTTCGGCGGTGAAGCGGCCATCCTCGTCGGTGAGGAACTGGTCCTCGATCGGGATATCGGCGCTTTCCTCCACCTGGCTGGCCATGCCGACGGCAAGAACCTGCAGGCCATCCGGAGCACCGCTGGTGGCGGTGGGGTAGGGCAGGCCGCCGCGTATCTCGAAGTCGAGCCCATCAACCTCATAGCCATAGACATGGCTGTCGGAGCCGAGCAGGTCGCCATAATAGATGCCGGTGCCGGCGAAGGCCCAATGCTCCGGCCTGTAGACCGGAAAGCCGCGCACGCCGCGCGGCGCACAGCCGCCCCAGCCGGTGTAGACGCCACGCGTCGCGTTGAGCCCGAAGGTCGCCGAACCAGGACGGCCGATTTCCGGCGCCTCCCAGGAGTTGGTGGCGCGGGTGACATCTCCGCTGCGATAGGCTGGGTCCTCGGCGCGGGCGCGGTATTTGAAGCAGACCTGCCGGCGGCCCTCGTCTTCCAGCCGCGTCTGCCACATGAAATTGCCGGCAAAGCGCGCCGCATGGCCGCCGCGTTCGACATAATGGTCGACGGCATCACGCATCTCCCAGGTCCAGTATTCGTCATGGCCGACGAAGGCAGCGCAGTCGTAACCGTCGAGAATATCAGGCGAGAAATGCAGATCGTGCTGGCTGGCGAGATCGACGGCATAGCCGGCCCGCTCGGCGAAGCGGAAGAAGTGGCTGTCGTAGCTGGCCCAGCCCGACGAGGCGTATTTCTTCGAATGACCGGTGGCGAGCGCCCACTCCATATGCGGATAGCGCGGTATCGTCTTCGGCGGCACGGCGACTTCAAGTGGCACGCGCGGTGCGTCTTTTGGCAGCACGACGAAGCCACGGCACCACGGGCGTTGCGTCGACACGATGGGCGAATACAGGTTGCGATCCGGTCCGGTAATGCCCTGGTAGTGGTTGGAGCCGCCCCAGGTATTGTAGGCAAGCCAGGTTCCTGTCGCCGCCACTTGCAGCACACGGCCGGGTTTCTTGCCGGGCAGGGGAGCGACGATGAAAATATGGTGGCATTGGATCGGCTTGCCGTCGCGGCCATCGGCGGTCAGCGTCACCCGGTAGGCGCCGGACGGCCAATCGCTCCCGACGGGAAATTCGAACGAAGCTTCCCAGCCGCAACCCTCGGCCGAGCACTGGTCGGGCGTGTCCTGCCAGCGCGCCGCGATGCCCGATTTCTCGAACACCCTGGTTTCGCTGCCGCCGTCCCGGGTGATCGTCATGCTGAACGCCGGTGCCGTTGAACTGACATGCAGCACGACCGTTTCGCTGGCCCGATAGGAAAAGCGGTCGCTGTAGCACCAGATCTCGCCGCGCTCGCCATCCATGCCTGGCCATTCATAGTAGTGGCCGCGTACCGCATGCCGGCGCTGTTCCGGCGTCAGTCCGAAATCGGGAAATTCCGTGATCAATCTGGTCATCATCGTACTCAGGCGGAAAGGTATTTCTTGAGGAAGGTGCGGGTGCGTTCTTTCTGCGGCGCGCGGAAGATATCGGCCGGCGGGCCCTCTTCCACCACCACGCCGCCGTCCATGAACAGCACTCTGTCCGCCACTTCGCCGGCAAAGCGCATCTCATGCGTTACGATGAGCATGGTCATATGTTCGGCGGCAAGCTGTTTCATCACCGCGTTGACTTCGTCGACGAGTTCGGGATCGAGCGCCGAGGTGGCTTCGTCGAACAGCATCACCTTGGGCTGCATCGCCAGCGCGCGGGCAATCGCCACACGCTGCTTCTGTCCGCCCGAAAGCCGCGAGGGATAGGCGTCGATCTTGTCGGCGAGCCCGACCTTGGACAAGAGAGCAAGCGCCAGCGCACGGGCTTCGGCTTTCGGCATGCCTTTCAGGATCACTGGCCCCATCGTGATGTTCTCGATCACGGTCAGATGCGGGAACAGGTTGAAGTGCTGAAACACCATGCCCATCTGCTGGCGCACCTTGTTGATGTGCCGTTCGAAAGCCTGGCCATGCAGCGGCTGGTTGACCTGCACACCGTCGAGCCAGACTTCGCCGCCGTTGAGCGATTCCAGATGGTTGATGGAGCGCAATAGCGTGCTCTTGCCGGAGCCGCTCGGCCCGATGATCGCCACGATCTGCCCGCGCTCGACCGACAGGTCGATGCCTTTGAGGACTTCGACTGCGCCGAACGATTTGCGCGCGCCGCGAACCTCGACCATTGGCGGGCGCAAGCTCATCGGGAAACCTCCACGTTCCGTTCGAACCGACGCAGACCTGCTTCGAGCACGAGGTTGAGAATATAGTAGAGCGCCGCCGCCGTGATGTAGAATTCGAACGGCCGGAACGTTTCGCTGATCGCCTGCTGGGCTGAATGAACCAGCTCGGCGATGCCGATGACCGAGACGATGGAGGATTCTTTCAGCAGCGCGATCAGGTTGCTCCCGATTGGCGGGGCCGTGTTGCGGATAGCCTGCGGGATCACGACGTAGCGCAGCGTCTGCCATTTGCCGAAGCCGATACTGCGTGCGCCTTCGGTCTGGCCGACATCGACGGCGACGATGCCGGCGCGGATGACGTCTGCATTGTAGACGGCAAAATGCAGGCCAAGCCCGACGATGCCGGCGGCAAGGGCGGGAATGTCGATGCCGATCTGCACCAGGCCGAAATAGATCAGGAAGAGCTGCAGCAGCAGCGGCGTGCCCATGAAAACCCACATGAAGACACGCACGGGATAGGCGACGATCAACGGCGCGTAGAGCACTGTGACCGCGAACAGAATACCGAAGACGAAGCTGAGCGCTCCTGCCGACACCGTGAGCAGCGCGGTCCACCAGGCGCCAGTCAACAAGAGGTCCCAGTAGGGCGCGACGATGGTGAAATCGAGACCTTGCATAGCGCTCTCCGATCAGACGATTGCGAAGCGCTTGTCGAGCAAATCGACGATGCGGGCGACGGCGTAGACCATGATCATATAGAGCAGGGCGGCAACGCCGAAGATCTCGAACGGCTTGTAGGTGGAGCCGATGAAGCGTTGGGCCGTGTAGGTGAGTTCCACGACCGAAATTGTCGACACCAGTGCTGATCCCTTCAACAGAGCGACCGTATTGACGCCGAGCGGCCGTATCATCAGCCGCGCGGCCTGCGGCAGCACGACCTTGCGCAACGTCTGGAAACGGCTGAAGCCGATTGTGCGCGCAGCTTCGGCCTGGCCTCTGTCGACCGCGACCAGCGCGCCGCGGATCGATTCCGCCATATAGGCGCCGATGTTGAGGCCGAGGCCGATGACGCCTGCCGCGAACGGATCCAGATTGATGCCGATTTGCGGGCCGCCGAAATAGAGCACGAAGAGCTGGATCAGGCAGGGCGTGCCGCGAAACAGGCTGACATAGAGGGTGCCGATGGCCCGCGGGATCGCGGACCTCGACATCTTGGCGGCCGCGGCCAGTGCCGCGGCCGCCAGGCCCAGGATCAGGGCCAGCACTGTGATCTCGATCGTCACCAGCGCGGCTTCCACGAAGAACGGGAAGACGCGCTGCATCAAGGAGAAATCCATGGAATAGCCCAGCAAGAGGAGTGCTCCCGGCGGCTTTGGGGCCGCCAGGAGCCCATAGGGGTCAGCGGATGTCGCTGCCGACCCACTGCGTGGAGATCTTCTTGTAGGTGCCGTCAGCCATCATGTCGTCCAGGGCCTTCTGCATGGCCGCCTTCAGCTGCGGATTGTCCTTGCGGATGGCGATGCCGATGGCGACGCTGCCGCCTTCGATGTTCGGCGTGTCGAGCTTGCGGACCTTCTCGCCTGTCTCCTTGACGGCGACCATGACCGGAATGTTATCGACGACGATGGCGTCGACGCGACCGGCCTTCAATTCGAGCAGAAGTTCCGGCAGGCCCTTGTAGGTGCGGATGTCCCAACCACCCTGTTCGCGGGCCCATTTCTCATGCGTCTCGCCCAGCGTCACGCCCAGGGTCTTGCCCTTGAGATCGTCGAGGCTCTGCACCTTGGAATCCTCGTTCACGAAAACGGCGCGGCCAGCATGGTAGTATGGGCCGACGAAATCGACCACCTTCTCGCGCTCTGGCGTAATCGTCATCGAGCCGACGACGGTGTCGTATTTGTTGGCAAGCAACCCGGCGATGATGCCGTCCCAGGCCGTGGTGATGATGGTGCCCTTGACGCCGATGCGCTCGGCGATGGCCTTGCCGATATCCGCGTCGAAGCCGACGACCTCATTCTGGTCGTTGACGAAGTTGAACGGCGGATACTGCCCGCTCATGGAAATCTTCAGTTCGCCCGCCGCCTTGATCTTCTCGAGGTCGTCGGCCCTGGCCGATACCGTCGTGAAGGTCGACGCAAGCAGCAGTGCCGCAACCGCGATGCCGGAAAATACTCTGTTCATCTGGTGTCCTTGTCCTCTGGATGGAGCGCGAAGTCTTGTTCTTGGGAGGCGCGGGGACGCTTTCCTGACTTCAATGATTGCCTTTGCGCATGCATTGCGCAAATAGATAATGGGAATAGGGAGCATAGATTTCAGGAATGGCTTTGCCTCGCCCCGAACGACTGGTCTGGGATCTCGACTGGAACCTTCTGCGGACATTCGTTGTCATCGCCGAGGTGAAGAGCATCACGCGCGCCGCCGAGCGGCTGAACCTCAAGCAGCCAAGCGTCAGCAATGCGTTACGGCGGCTGGAAGACCGGGTTGGCCGGCGGCTGGTCGAGCGCGATGCGACACGCTTCGAACTCACCGAGGTCGGGCGGCTTCTCTATGAGCAGAGCGTCGAGGTGTTCGGCACCATATCGCAGCTGCCGCTGCTGATGCGGGGCATCAGCGACGACGTCACCGGCCACGTTATGATCGCCACCGCCAGCCATGTCGTTTCGCCGCTGTTCGACCAGGCGCTTTCGGAGTTTCACCGCAACTACCCGCGCGCCAGCATCACCATCTCGGTCGCGGCAAGCACCGAAGTGGCCAAGCAGGTGAGGGAGCGCCGCGCCTCATTCGGCATCTGCCTGGTCAGCCAGCGCGATCCGGCGCTGGAATACGCGATGGTCTATCGCGAGTTCTTCGGCTTCTTCTGCGGTCCCCAGCACAGGCTCTACGGGCAAACCGGACTGACGCTGGCGGACCTGCGGGGCGAGCCCTCCGTATCGTTCCAGACCGACCATATTTCGGACGCGCTGCGGCCGGTCGCGCTGCTGCGCAGCGAGGCCCGGTTGAACGCCGATGTCGTCGGCGTGTCCTCCAGCCTGGAGGAGGTGCGGCGCATGATCGTTGCCGGGCTCGGCATCGGTCCGCTGCCGTTGCACGTCGCGCGGCGCGACGTGGCCGACGGGACGCTGTGGCGGCTGCCGCCCTACGACGCGCCACCGGCCATCGACATCTTCCTGCTGGTCAATCCCGACAAGGCGATGAATCGCGCCGAGAAGGCGCTGCTGTCAGGACTGCAGGCGCTGATCGCCGAGACGCCGCTCGGGGAGCGCATCTACAACGGCTGACCGGCCGAAACTTCTGGCTGTTCAATCAGGAAGGCGGCCGCGCGCTTCCGCATCGGCTCGTCCAGCGCGACCGAGGCACGCGCCGTAAGGTCGAAGCGCACGCAGGTCGTCCGGCTCGATGCATGAACAATGCCGTCGAGCGACCCCGTCATCACCTGTTCGAAGGTGACGGACGTGCGGCCGATCTTGACGACATGCGAACGGATGGTGATGAGCGAGCCGGCCTTCGTTTCATGCCGGTAGTCGATCTCGGTGCGCACATCGGCCCATCCGGTTTGCGATGGCTGGTTGCCGTCCTGTCCGGCGATATGGCCGAGAAGCTGGAAGCTGGCATCGTCGAACATCGCCGCGTAGTAACGCACGTTCATGTGCCCCATCACATCGCACATCCAGGGATGAGCGACGCCGACGAAGGTGACGAGAGATTTGCTCATAGGGCTCCGTGGCCATGCCGGATCGTGCCGTCAGCGACTGCGGACACGCAATATCGAAATGCGCGACAACAGGCAAACCGGCTACGTGTGCCCGGTATTCGCTAGCCGCGCCCTTGGCCGGCTCCAGCAAACGGACTATCTCAGGGGGCGGCGTTTTCCGCCACGGGGATAGGCATGCTCAGAGTCCAGAAGGTCAAGGTAGACGATATCTACGTGCCGACAGCGCGCAAGAAGACGCTGCACCCGGAGACGGTTCGGCATCTGGCCGAGGATATACTGGAGAATGGCATGAAGACGCCGATCCAGGTCCGCCATGACGGCAAGCGCCATATCCTCGTCGAAGGCCTGCATCGGCTGGAAGCGGCCAAGTGGCTCGGCGAGACCGAGATCGACGCCTACCTGGTGCAAGCCAAGCGCCACTGACGCTTCCCTCTTTCCCCACCAGATCGACGCGGCATGGATGTTGTCGCGAAATTTGCTCGCCGTCGGTGTCGGTTCGCGTTTTGTCGGCTCGTCCTTGGGGCGCAAACCAGGTCAACCAGATACGAGGATACCGTCATGACCACCAAGCTCGACATCGCCCCTGCCAATGACCGCGAACTGGTTCTCGCCCGCATCATCGATGTGCCGCGCGAGAACGTCTATCGCTGCTGGACCGACACCAAGCTCTTGACGTAGTGGTTCGCGCCGAAACCGTGGACGACGCCGCGCGCCGAAATGGATGTGCGCACCGGCGGCTCGAGCCTTGTCATCATGGCTGGTCCCGATGGCAATGAGTTTCCCAATCCCGGCGTCTTCCTGGAAGTCATTCCCGGCAAGAAGATCGTGTTCACCGATGCCTACACCCAGGCCTGGGAACCATCGGAAAAGCCGTTCATGACCGGCGTGCTGACCTTCGAGGATGAAGGCGAGGGCAGGACCCGCTACATCGCCCGCGTTCGGCATTGGAGCGTGGCCGACCGCGAACAGCACGAGAAGATGGGTTTCCACGTGGGCTGGGGTCAGTGCACCGACCAGCTGGAAGAGCTCGCCAGAGCGCTTTGATACAGGACTGCCCCGAGGACGACCGCGCCCGGGTCAGGAAGCCTTGGCGCGGCGCGGTTGCCTGAGATGCTTGATGCCACTCATCTCGACGAAGTTCGTCGCCGAGTCCCAGAGATAGTCGCCATAGAGGAACGGCTCGAAGGGCTCCGTATCGCTCAGCGGCAACGGCGCGATCTCGGCGTCGACGCGCGGTTCGTAGAAGAACGGGATCGAGAACCGCGCTGTCTTCGGCGCAATCACCCGGTGCCGCGTCGCCCGGACACGCCCGCCGGTCCAGCGCTCCAGCAACTGGCCGAAATTCACCGCCAGCGTGCCGTCGGCCGGCGGCACGTCGATCCATTCGCCGGCCAGGTTCTTTGCCTGCAAACCCTCGACGCCGTCCTGCGCCAGCAACGTGACGAAGCCGGAATCGGCATGCTCGCGGCCGATGATGGTGCGCGTCTCGCCCTTGTGGACGATCGAGAATTCTGGCCCGCTGGTATCGACGCCCGCATTGGCGTCACGCAGGGGATAGCGGATCAGGCGCAGCGTCGAGATGCCGTTCTCGAAATAGCCATCGAAGATCGTTTCCGGCAGGCCAAGCCCGCGGGCGATCGAACGCATCAGCGCGTTGCCGACCGCTTCCATCGCGCGATAGTAATTGGCCGCCGCCGTGCGCCAGCCGGGCAGGGCCTCTTCGGCCGGCAATGGCGTCGGCTCGCGGAGCGGATCGTCGGACGCCAAGATATCAACCGCATGGGCAAGATCCGGCCCCATGTCGATGCCCTCCTTGTAGGAAACGGCCGTCGGCTGCAGCGGGAACCAGCCGCGATAGACGTTCTTCTTCGTGTGGTCGAAATTCCAACGCAGCAATTTCTGCTTCTCTGCGTCGGGAAGCGCGAAGATGCGCAGCAAGTGTGCTCGTTTGTCCGGCGTCAGCCAGTCATCGCCGGGAAAGTTCCGGATCGCCATGAAGCCGATGCCAGCGGCGGCGGCCATGATCCTGGCGTCGGTGTGGTCGCGGGCGGGCGAGGGCGGACCGAACAGGGCTTCGATGCCCAAGGTTTCGATGTCTTGCGTCATGGCTTCAGGTCCCCTCGCATCACGATAATCGATGACGTTGTATCAAAGCTTTTCAATTGACCCAATCGGCCCCGCCGCTACCTTGCCGCTCATTCACTCCACCAATGGATCCGGGCGATGGCAAGATATGAGGGCGGATGCCTGTGCAAGGCGGTGCGCTATCGCGCGGACGCCGACCCCATCAACGAACGCATCTGCCACTGCCGGCTGTGCCAGAAGGCGATCGGCGCCGCCTTCAACGCGCGCGTGCTGTTTCGCATCGACGATGTGACGATCGAGGGGCCGCTGGCGACGGTGAACACGTCGCCGGATCTCAAGCGGGGCTTTTGTCCAAGCTGCGGCACGACCATGTTTTCCCGGCGCGATTCCGCCGGCATCATCGGCATCACCACCGGTTCGCTCGATGATCCCACGGTCTTCAAGCCGCAAATGCATATTTTCACGGCCTCGAAGCAGCCCTGGGTGATGCTTGACGACGGCCTGCCGCAATATGACGGCGCACCGCCGCCGAACTAGGTTTTTTCGTTCTCTCGCGAGGTGAGAAGGGAGCGCACAAGTCTGGACAAAATTTGATCCAAAGAGACACGAGATAGCCGGCAAAGCGTCATTGGCGGGCCATCATTGTCTCCCTATTTAGCAGGTGCGGGCCCGCTATTCGAGGAGACGACGGATGAACGATAGCATCAGCACCCTGGACGAGCTTTTGAGCGATCCGATGGTCCTGCTTGTGATGGAGCGCGACCGTGTGCGCCCGGAACAGGTGCGCTTGCTGCTCGAACGGGTTCGCCGGCCGTCCGTCGATGAGCCTGTTGTGCCGCCGGCGCATGTGATCGCCAGGACCTGCCAGAAACTCTGGCTGTGCCCGTAATCGCGTTGCGATTGTCCCCTATGAAAACACAGGCCGGCCCGTGGGCCTTCGCTGTGGAATGACGCGTATTTTCGCGCGGCGGCGCCAAGCTTACAAATCCGTAAATTGATTCTCCGCTGCATGAGGGTAAGGCTCCCGCGGGGCTGACCGGCACCGGTTGGTCCTGCGCAAGTTCGATCTCTCGCATGGAATTCGACATGGCCGGAATGTGTACTCAAGGCGTGGACACCGGCTTCGTCGGTTTGGGATTCGCCAAGGTGGCGTTACTCGGCGTGGTGCAAGGCATCACCGAATTGCTGCCGATTTCGTCTACCGCCCATATGCGCATCGTGCCGGCCGTGCTCGGCTGGCAGGATCCGGGTTCCGCCTTTTCCGCCGCCATGCAGCTTGCGGCCCTTGCCGCGGTGGTCAGCTATTTCTGGAGCGATGTCAGGGATATCCTGTTTGGTTCGCTTAACGCTCTGACGCGGCGCGATTTCGCCAACCAGCATTTCAGGCTGGCGCTGTGGATCGTGCTGGCGACCATCCCGATAGTCGTCGCCGGGGTGGCGCTGTCGGGCGTCCTCAACGCCTGCAATTCGCCGCTGCGCAGCCTGACGGTCATCGGCTGGGCCTGCATCGCGATGGCGATCCTGCTGGCGCTGGCCGAGATTTTCGCCCGCCACCAGCGTACCATCGGCGAAGCGTCGCTGACCGATGCGCTGCTTGTCGGCGTCGCCCAGATTGGTGCGCTGATTCCCGGCGTGTCGCGCTCGGGCTCGACCCTGACGGCAGCACTGGGGCTCGGCTTCAAGCGGGCCGAGGCGGCGCGGTTCTCGTTCCTGCTCGGGTTGCCCGCCATTGCCCTCGCGGGTCTCAAGGAGCTGTGGGAACTGCACAAGGTCCATCTCGACGCCCACGGCTGGTCGGTGCTGGCGGTGGGATTGGTCGTCGCCTCGGTTTCCGCCTTCTTCGCCATATGGGGCCTGATGCGCGTGCTGGAGCGCTTCTCTGCCTGGCCGTTCGCCATCTATCGCGGTGTGCTCGGTGTCGTCCTGCTGTTGAGCGTCGCCATGGGATGGCTTGCCTAAGGGCTTCCACAGTATCGCTTGAAACGGGCTATACCGTACCGGATCCTGAAGTTCGATTCCGGTACGCGCATGGATTTTGTGACCCTCCTCCAATCGGTTCCGGTGCTGCTGGCGCTGGCCAAGGGCGCGCTGCCGTCGGTGGCGGCACTCAGCATGGGATTTGGCCAATGGGTCACCTCGCTGCCGCCATGTCGGGACTTGGCCTTTGAGGCGACCAGCTATCTTGTTTGCGAGGTCGACCCAAAACGCTATGCGATCGAACTGTTCTGGAAGGATTCGGCGGGCAAGCCCTTTCAGTCGCTGCACAATCTCCATGCCTCGCAACAGGCGGTAGGGCGCACGATGTTGTTCGGCATCAATGCCGGCATGTATCACCCGAACCTCGATCCGGTTGGTCTCTATGTCGAGCATGGTCAGGAAGTCACATCCGCGAAGGTCGGTTCGGGAAGCGGCAATTTTTCCATGCAGCCGAACGGCATTTTCTACGTGGGCGGCGGCAAGGCCGGGGTCCGTTCCACCAGGGATTTCCTGAGAGCGCGGCCGCCTGTCGACTACGCGACGCAATCCGGGCCGATGCTGGTGATCGATGGCCGGCTGCATCCAAAGTTCCTGGCCGACAGCACCTCGCGTAAGACCCGCAACGGTGTTGGGGTGCGCAAGGACGGTGTCGCCGTCTTCGCGATTTCCAACGGCACGGTGACCTTCCATGCGTTCGCCCGCCTGTTCCGCGATGCGCTCGGCTGCGACAACGCGCTGTTCCTCGACGGCTCGATATCGAGCCTGCTTGCGCCGGCGATCGGCCGCAACGACGACTACTGGAACCTGGGGCCGATGATCGGTGTCTTCAGGAAGGGCTAGTGTCGTGCGTCGCGCCTGCCGCGGAGCTTGATGACGGCCACGGCGACGATGATCACCGTCACGGCTGCGATCGCCGCCATGCCGAACAGGCTGGTCGCACCGAGCTCCGCGAAACTGCCGGCACCCTTGGCCACCAGCCATCCGGGCGACAGCACGACCGGCGCCCAGATGATCGCCGACACGATATTGGCGATCTGGAACAGGCGCCGGTTCATGCCCATCATGCCCGCGACCAGCGGCACGGTGGCGCGCACCGGACCGAAGAAGCGCCCGGCGAAGATCGCGGCGAAGCCATAGCGCCGGAAGAACAGGCGTGCCCTGGCGATCTCGCGGCGGTAGCGGTTGAGAGGCCATTTATGGACGACACCGCGTCCCAGCCATCTGCCGAGAAAAAAGGAGACGGTGTCGCCAAGCGCCGCCCCGATCATCGCGGCGAGCAAAACGGGCAGCGGCTGGACGATGCCTGCGCCAACCAGGCCGCCGACGATCACCAGCACGGCGGTGCCAGGCAAAAGGATGCCGATCAGGATAAGCGATTCACCGAAAGCCAGCAGCCCGACGATGACACCGGCCCAGGCCTGGTGCGTCTCGATGAAAGAAACACATTGATCGATGAAGGATTGCACGCCGGCTCCGTGATAAAAACGCTACTCAGCTGCCGCTGCAGGGCAGGCTCCCTGCAGGGGATGGAGAGCAGGGGACCGGGAGCAGTCGCTGCAATGCAATCATCGGATGCCTTTGCCGGGATTGTGCTGGCGGCAAGCGCGGGGAGGTGCGTATCGTCTCAACAGGGACATCGTGGCGCTGTCAAGGCTGGCTCGGTCGTTGGTGCCGAAGGCCGGATTTCGCCGCCCGGCATGCACGAAAAAACTTGATTCAAACTTTATTGGTAATTTCTCGTTCATAACTCGATCTGGTTTGTCCGTCGGCTGCCGTTTTGCCCTCGGTCTGTTGTGTTTTGAGTACAGGTCCAGATGCGGATACCGGGCGTCATCAGTTTCTTGATCGCATCGCTTTGCCTTGCCGGTTGCACGTCGACGGCCGGCATCGATGCGCTGGATTTGCAGAAACCGTCGAGCGAGACCACCAGTTCCGTGGTGCGCCCGCCGGCACCTGTGACGGCAGTCCCGGCGGCGATGGCCAACAGGGCACCGAGGGCTGAAAAGGCGCCGGTGGACGACAATGCCCGGCCTTTCGGCCTAGCGGAGGAAGAGACGGTGGCGTTTCCGGCGCCTGAAGTGCCGGATGTCGGCGGGCTGCCGGTCGAGCCGGCGGCGCTGGTATCGAAGCCAAGGCTGTTGAGCCGCGCCGCGCCGCCGATGCTTGCCGGGCCGCTCACCCGCTACGGCTTTCGCGACGCCAAACCGATCAATTTCGGCAAGGCTTCGCCCCGGCACCTTGCCGTTCATGGCGTCGACGTGTCGCGCTGGCAAGGCAACGTCAACTGGGAAAAGCTGCGCTCGCAGGGCGCCAACTTCGCCTACATCAAGGCGACCGATGGCGGCGACCATCTCGATCCGATGTTCATGAAGAACTGGCGCAACGCCGACGCCGCCGGCCTGAAGCGCGGCGCCTATCACTTCTTCTACTGGTGCCGCACGGCGGGCGAGCAGGCCGACTGGTTCATCCGCAACGTGCCGAAGATGGATGGTGCGCTGCCGCCGGTGATCGACGTCGAGTGGAACGGCGAATCCAGCTGCAAACGGCGGCCGTCGCGCGAAAAGGTGCTGGAAAAGATTCAGGTGTTCATGGACAAGCTGGAGCGCCACTACGGCCAGCGTCCCATCATCTACACCTCGCCCGATTTCTATCGCGACAATCTCAGGGGCGAATTCCTCGACTACCCGTTCTGGCTGCGCGCGGTGGCGGCGCATCCGTCAAAGGTCTATCCCGGCCGCAACTGGCTGTTCTGGCAGTATTCCGGCTCCGGCCTGTCGCATGGCGTCACCGGCCGCATCGACCTGAACGTCTTCCACGGCGATGAACGGCAGTGGCGCGCTTTCGCCGGAGGACAAACGACCGTCGCCGACGCCGACTGAAACAGCGCAATCCACTGGTTGGCAGCTGCCAGAGCCACGGCCGGATCCTATCTTGCTTGCCGGCGGCGCGACTCGTCGATGGTGGCATAGGCCATGACACCGGAAAATGTCCCGAAATAGAGCAGGACCATGGTGGTAACCATCAGGCTGTAAGTCGACATATTGTTCTCCCTCCGATGATTGTCGAGGAGACAGGACGAACGCTGGATGCGCGTTGACCTGGATCAACTTGCAGGAGGGCCGTGCGCGACACGAGGTGACTGTGGCCGAGGCGAGGTGCACATCGCCCCTCATCCTCGGCTCTTTATCGGGGCTGCTGCGCTGGGATGAAGCCGAGGGCACGTTGATCATTGCCTCGATGTTGTAGCCATCGGGGTCCAGCACGAAGCAGGCGTGGTAATTCTCCGCATAGTCGGGACGCGGGCCGGGTGCGCCATTGTCTTCGGCGCCGCCCTCCAGCGCCGACTGATGAAACGCATCGACCTCTGCTGGTCCTCTGTCGCGAGTGAACCTCGTAAGCCTATGCCTGGCGCTCTTCTTGCGCCCGAATCTCGGCGGTCTGGGCAAGCACCCAGTCCCGGAACACCTTGATCTTCGGTACGTTGCGGCGGCTTTCCAGGTGCACCAGCCAGTAGCCGTCGCCGTCGGACCCGACGATGTCGAAAGGTTTTATCAGCTGTCCCTTCGCCAAAAGCGCGCTGTAGAGATTTTGGGTGAGGATGGCAGCGCCCTGATCGGTCAGTGCTGCCATGGCATCATAAGCCTGCCCGCCGAGCGCCGGACCGGGGATGACACGAGCGGGATCGAAGGTCACGCCTGCTGCCTCGAACCAGATTTTCCACCAGGGATCGTCAAGGCCGCATAGCGGTACCTTGTAGAGGTCTTCGGGGTGGCGGATGCCGCCGACGCTCTCGGCCAGTTTTGGGCTGAGCATCGGCGTGTAGTCCGCCTTGAACAGATAGTGGGCCGTCAGGTCGGGCCATTTGCCGGTGCCGGTCCGAATGCCGATATCCATGCCTTCGCGCCCGAAATCGACCAGCCGGGACGATGTATCAACCTTCACGGCGAGATCGGGATGCATCAGCTGGAATGTTCCAAGCCACACGGCCAGCCAGTTCGATGCAAATGTCGCCATGGTCGTCAGCGAAAGCACGCCGCTCGCTCCACCCTTCGTGGCGACCCAGGCATCCGCCAGGGTCGAGAACGCCCCGGTCGCGTGCGGCGCCAACTGCTGCCCGGCCTCGGTCAAGGCGATTTGCCTTGTTTTTCTTATGAAAAGCGGCGTTCCGGCGCGCTCTTCCAGCACCTTGATCTGATAGCTGGCCGCCGACTGGGTCATGCCGAGCTCTTCGGCCGCCTTGGTGAAACTGCCCAGTCGCGCGGCGGCTTCAAAGACCCGGATGGCTCCTAGTGGCGGTAGCTCCCAACTCATGACGCATCAATCCTCCTGATGCATGCTACGCGAGGTTCGATTGGAAGCCAAGGCCGCAAGCAGGCATAGTCTGTCATCAACTCGAACCCGAAAGGACACGGCAATGGCCACCAACCTGTACAACACGCTTCGCCGCCCGGTGCTCGACCTCTTCACGGCGCCGTTCAAACCCCGCAGGCGCGGCCTGCTCGACCAGCGTTCGCTGTCGGATCATTTCTTGCGCGACATTGGCGTGCTCGACGGGCACGTACCTCCCGGCAGCAGTCGCTGAAGACGCTTTTGACCCACATGGACGCGGAGGGAGGGAAAGATGGATGAGTTGTCGCAAGCTCTGGCAAAGAGCCGTCAAACGATCAGTGCCTATGAGGACTATGCGGAACGCTACGATGCTATCGTGCGGCATGTTCCCAACGACAGAGAGCAGGCATCGCTGAAGCGCCTTGTGGCGATTGCCGGCACAGCAGGCCGGATTCTGGAAGTCGGGTCCGGAGCAGGCTACGATGCGGACTTTCTGGAAGGCTTGGGCGTCATGGTTCGGCGCACCGACGCGACAAAACGGTTTCTCGAACTGCAGGCCGCGCGCGGCAAGCACGGTGAGCTTCTTGATCTGCTCACCGATGATCTCGGCGGCCCCTATGACGCAGTCCTGGCCCTGGCCGTCCTGATCCATGTGCCGCGCGACCAGACCGACCAAGTGCTTGCCAGGATAGCCCGGTCGCTGCGGCCAGGCGGCGCCTTTCTCGTATCGATGCGCAATGGCGATGGCGAGACGGGCGGCAAATATCATACGGTCTACTGGCGCAGGGACGACTTCGCGGCCCGTCTCGAAGCCGCCGGGCTGGTCCTTCTCAGGGACGATTTCAACGTTGGCCGCAACAACGAAGAATGGAACACATTCCTGGCTATAAGGCCGTCATGACGCGGCGCGGACGGTTGCTGTTTTCGCTGCCCGGCCGGATGTCCGATCGACAGCTGGATGCTCGCCGGCATGATGTGCCGGCGCGATGTACGTGCCCATTCAGGCTACCGACGCGACGAATGCCATCCGGGATCGAGCGCTTCAGCTGGAAGGCTACGTTCGCGTGATGGCGATCGATGAGTGACGGGCGGCTATTGATGCTTACCCGGCCGATCACCTCCCGACTTTGCGAATAAGCGAGACATTGCTACTGCGGTGATGTAGTGCCGGTTCCTGCAATCCGGGGGGATCAGGGTGGAGCTCAAGATTCTGCTCGTCGGCTTTGCCTGCGCGGTCGCCGGCGGGCTGTCGATCGTCACTTTCCTGAAATGGCGAGAGGTGAAGGCGGTCAGCCGCTGGTTGCCGGCGCCGGGAAAGATCATCTCCTCGCGGGTCGAGGCGCGTGAGGTCAAAAGCTCGGGCTCCGGCTCGGAGAGCAGCGATGCCACCGAGATCAGGAATTTTCCGGCGATCACCTACGAATACAAGGTGGGCGGCAAGATATTCCAGAGTTCGCACTACAGCGTGCAGGAGAACCTCGGGAATTTCGAAATCACCGAGACCCTGGCGCGGTTTCCACGCGGCGCCAAGGTGACTGTCTTCTATAACCCGTCCGATCCGGCCAAGGCCGTGATCGAGCGCACCATGCCTGACGGCGCCTTCAAGTTCATGGTCCAGCTTTCGGCTGGGCTGGTGATCGGCGCGCTGGTGCTGGTGTTCTCTGTCGGCGGCGTGCTGGAGGCAATCGGCCCGCATTTGCCAAAGCCGCAAAACCTCGGCGCGGCGGCGTTGCTGCTTTTCATGGGCCTGTTTGTGCTGCGCATGGGCTTCGTCCAGAAAGCGATGGCCGAGCAGGCGGCGAAATGGCCGGTCGCCGCCGGCCGCATCGACGCGTCCGGCCTGCAGGCAATCAAGACCCGCGACCGGTTCGAGGGTTATCGGCCCTGGCGCACTGTTTTCAAGTCCCGCGTCGTCTACAGCTATGGCGTCGCCGGCCAGCGCTACAGCGCCGATCGCGTCGCCTTCGGCGCCACCATGACGGCTTCGCTGCCTGGCCTCGTCGGCGGCCAGGCGGCGCGCTATATCGAGGGCGGCAAGGTCGACGTGCACTATGATCCCGTCAACCCCGCCTCGGCGGTGCTCGAATGCCGGGTGCGCGGGCTCTGGGTGCTGTGGGTCTGTTCCGTCGGCTTTCTCGGCGGCGCTGCCTTGCTGGTCGGGCTGGTCTGAGGCCGGCTTCCTTCAGCAGCGGGCGAGAGGCCCGCTGTCGAAACCAGGCCAGGTGAACCGCACCCTGACGCCGTGCCTGACCATATGGACGACGCGGGAAAACGGCTCCGCGAGCGACGGGTCCGCGCCGTAGCACTGGCTCGCATGCACCACCCAGCCGGTGGCGGATTTGTGAAATGTCGCGTGCTCGCAGCCGAATTGGGGAAGCGACAGGGCCGACTGATCCACGGTGAAGACAGTCTGGCGCTGGACATCCGCGGCCGCGCTGCAGTTCAGCCTGTCCCTGGACCACGTCCCGACATAGGGCGGCGCCGCGAGCGCGGGGCCAACCGCGCATGCGGATATTGCAATCGTCATTGCCAAACGCCGCATCACCAGACTATCTCCTTCGATTGGTGCGCTCGACCATATAGGTTGTTGAAGTTGCGAGGCGGCAATTCCATAAGGGCTATCTCATGCGCTTTGAACGCGCCAAGACCCTGCGATGAGCACTCGCATCGAAGACATGAGAAACCTCGGACCAGCCATGGCGCGGATGCTGGCGGAAATTGATATTTTCAGTGAAGAGGATTTGCGCAGTTTCGGCGCGATTGGAGCTTACCACCGATTGAGGTTCCGGTTCGGTCGGCATGTGACGATCCTCGCGCTCTATGCGATGGAGGCGGCAATTCGCGGTTGCGACTGGCGGGCGCTTGATGCTGAAACCAAGGAGCATCTGCGCGGGCAGGCGGGGCAGAACAGGCATTAGGTACCGACAGGGAGCGGATAAATGCAGCCGTTCGGGATTTCGCTTAGGCTTTTGCGCGGATGATGCGACTGTGCGGGCCGGCGCGCGGCCGGGCAACGCTTTCCCAGAGACATTTGATGATCACCCGCAAACTGGCCTTCGTTTTCCTGGGGCTGCTGGGCCCGATGCAGGCAGCGGGCGCCGGGGAATGTCTGCTGAGCCACGCCACCTACCGCGAGCCCCGTTCGGGCGCGGTGATGCAGTTCCGGCCGATCGACAACGAACCGGCGGCGCTGACGGCCGAGGTGTTTTCGCTGACCGTGCCGCATACCGATATTCGTCTGCCGGCCGACATCACCTGGACCAACGGCAAGAATTCGTTTCCGCTCGGCACCATCCGCCACGCCTGCACCGACGAGGATCGCGAAGCGGGGCTGGAGGACGGCAGCGGACTGTGCAGGATATGGGATGGGCAGGTCTATGCCTTGACCGGCGGCGGCGCCGAGCAGTTGAATTCCCGCGAAGCGACACCGGCGCCGAAAGGGTTGCTGCTGCCCGATTTCGGCGCGACTTTCACCGAAGGGCCCGATTTCGCCAAAGCCAATCCAGAGGGCTGGGCGTGGGATGCCTTCACCTTGACAGGATGCAGCGATGAATAGCGCCATGAGATCGATCGTCTGGATCAGCGCCCTGTTGGCATACCTGACGATATCCGCCGTGGCACGTGCGGACGAGCCGGCGCCGTCGCGCCCGCCGGTCGACAAATGCGCCTGGGAAAGGCTCGCCGACAAGACGATCGGTCTTGCCGCCTGGGTGCAGCGCTGCGACTTCGGCTTCCGCCAGATCCATTTCGAGTTCGCCGGCAACGCGCTCGCCATCAAATACAGCGATGGCGGCGCGGCCGACCCTCTGGTCGAACTGTTCGACATCCAGCCCGGCGAGACCGCCGAGGCTGCATTGCAGCGGCTGTTCCTGGAAAAGACCGACAAGGCCGTCAGCGCCCGATGCGTGTTGGCGCCCTACGCGGAGGGCGCAGTGCCCGCCAGCGTCAAACGCTACACTTTCAGCCCCGACGCCGCCTATGCGAAAGAACTGAAAGCGCCTGCCGACCCCAACGAGGTGCCCAAACCGCCCTGCGGCGACTGGGGCGAAATGCCTGACGGCATCCAGTATTTCGAGGTGCCGGCGGGCGAGGCTCGCAAACTACTGTTCGTCCGTGTCGGGCAGGATGAACCGTTGTTTGACGAGCAGACGCTGCGTGTGTTGCCGGCGGGATAAACTAGGCGCTGGACAAGCACCGGCTCGGATGGAGCAGAATCGTAGTCCTGCTGCGTGCTGTGACAATCACCCGACTTAGCTGCCTTGGGCTGCGCCAGCACGGCCGCCAGGAACTTCGCCGCGATGTCGCCCTCCAGCAACCGGTCGCGGTTCTTGGAGAACACAGAATGATCCCAGGCCGCATCGTCAACGCCAATCCCGACGAACCAGCGGAACAGAAGGTCGTATTCCAGCCGCTCCATCAACAGCCGCTCCGAGCGGATCGAATAGAACGCCTGCAACAGCATCGCCCGCAGCAGCTTCTCCGGCGGGATCGATGGCCGTCCGATCGGCGAATACAGCGCCGCGAAGTCCCGCTCCAGCGCCGACAGCGCCTCGCTCACGATTAACCGGATCGCTCGCAACGGATGATTGCGCCGCACCCGCGCCTCGAGGTCAACGTAGCTGAACAGTTCGCCAGTTCGATCGTCGCCGCCGCGCACTCGTCACCTCCGAATCCCTTCGGAACCAGTGAATCACCGCTGCGGCCCAGTGGCGAGCGCCTTTTTCAACGGCCTGCTAGATTTGCTAAATTCTCTATTTCAATAGGCGGGCGAATTGCAGCGATTTTTGATCGCAATTCTTCATTTTCTTTGCGGACATGGTTGAGCTCATTGAGCGCATCTATATTAGCTGTTCGATCACCTCGTATCCAACCTATAGCGGGGTAACGATTGATAGCGCTCGTTAGCGTTGTGGCCACCTGACCAGCTAGTTGGTCACCATTGTCCCACATCCGAACCAAGCGCCCTCGGCCGACCTTGCTTCGAAATGCTTCAAGCTTCTCAGCCAGCATTGGATCACGATCCGTTTGAGCAACTGTAATTTGCGTAAGATCTTTTCGCACAAACCCGAGCACAGGTTTGCCAATTGCTGTCGCGTAGTCGTATTCTTTTTCTGTATAGGAGACTCCGTCCGATGCGACTGAGCCGTATCTTCCAGACACGATCAGCAAGTAGTAGTCGCAAATATCAATGACGGTTTTAATAAATTCGAAAGTCTCTTCGTCGGACGCAGGGAAAAATTCCATACCGGATGGAATGCAATTCAACTCTAGGAGGGTTTGCATGACCTTGCGTCGCTCAACTTCTAAGTCAGAAAAAGTTGAACTCAAGAATATCTGATAGCGCTTTTGCTCCATTATTTCACCATTAAAAAGGCTCGCATCATTCGATGCGAGCCCCTCTTAAATAAATCAAAATTTTCTCAGCTGCACCCGCTCGTGGCACCGCACGTATCGCACTTCTCGCAGGTCCCATTCCGCACCATCGTAAAATTCTGGCACTCGGAGCAGGAATTGCCGGTATAGCCCTGCAGCAGCGACCTGGCGCGGCGGTCGGCGGCGAGTTTCTTCGCTTCGGCCGCCTCAACAGCTGCGGCGTCGGTGAACAGCGCCGCCGTGGCGTCCGAAGCCTCGGAAGCAGCACCCGCCGCTCCCTCGAAGGCGATCTCCTCCGCCAGTTCCTTCGCCCGCTCCTCATAGTCGCGCTTGTAGGCGACCGCCTCGTCGCTGGCCGGTTTCAGCGCCAGCACGTTGGAGCCGGAGAAGGCGGTCGGTGCCGAGCGGGCAGGGGCGCCGGAGGGTGCCGAACCGGCAAATCCCTTCGGCTCGCTGCCGCTCACCCGCGACACCAGCTTCACCGGCGAACCACGGGTCAGGCCCTTGGAGACGGCGTCGGTCTTGCCTTCGCTGATGTTGCGGCCAAGCGCGGTGTTGGAGAAATCCGACTGGTCGACATGGGCGAGGTCGTTGCGGCCGAGATAGGAGATGGCAAGCTCGCGGAACACGTAGTCGAGGATCGACGTCGCGCTCTTGATGGCGTCGTTGCCCTGCACCATGCCGGCCGGCTCGAACTTGGTGAAGGTGAAGGCGTGCACATATTCGTCGAGCGGCACGCCATATTGCAGGCCGAGCGAGATGGCGATGGCGAAGTTGTTGAGAAGGCCACGCAGGGTCGCGCCTTCCTTGTTCATGTCGATGAAGATCTCGCCGAGGCGGCCATCATCATATTCGCCGGTGCGCAGGAAGATGGTGTTGCCACCGATCTTTGCCTTCTGCGTGTAGCCCTTGCGGCGGCCGGGCAGCTTTTCCTGCTCGCGCGACACGCGCTCGATGATGCGCTCGACGATCCGTTCGGTGATCTGCACCGCACGCTGCGCGGCGGGCGCGGCGATCAGCTGCTCGACGGCTTCGTCCTCCTCGTCCTCGCCATCGGCGAGCAGCGAGGAATTCAGCGGCTGCGACAGCTTCGAGCCGTCGCGGTAGAGCGCGTTGGCCTTCAGCGCCAGCTTCCACGACAGCATGTAGGCGCCCTTGGCGTCTTCCACCGTCGCATCGTTCGGCATGTTGATGGTCTTGGAGATGGCACCCGAGATGAAGGGCTGCGCCGCCGCCATCATCTGGATGTGGCTGTTGATCGACAGTGAACGCTTGCCGATCTTGCCGCACGGGCTGGCGCAGTCGAACACGGCAAGGTGTTCGGCCTTGAGGAAGGGCGCGCCTTCCAGCGTCATGGCACCGCAGACATGGATGTTGGCGGCCTCGATATCCTTCTTGGCGAAGCCGAGCGCCGGCAGCATCTCGAACGAGAAGTCGTTGAGCTGCTCGTCGGTGAATCCGAATGTCTCCTTCACCCAGTCGGCGCCGAGCGTCCACTGGTTGAAGACGAACTTGATGTCGAAGGCCGACTTCAGCGCCGCGTTGAGCGCCGCGATCTTGTCGTCGGTGAAGCCCTTGGCCTTGAGCGAGCCGGGATTGACGCCGGGTGCCTGGTTGAGATTGCCGTGGCCGACCGCATAGGCCTCCATCTCGGCGATCTGGGCTTCCGAATAGCCGAGCGTGCGCAGCGCTTCCGGCACGGCGCGGTTGATGATCTTGAAGTAGCCGCCGCCGGCCAGCTTCTTGAACTTCACCAGCGCGAAGTCGGGCTCGATGCCGGTGGTGTCGCAATCCATGACCAGGCCGATCGTGCCGGTCGGCGCGATCACGGTCGCCTGCGCATTGCGGTAGCCATGTTCCTCGCCGAGCTCGATGGCGCGGTCCCAGGCGGCTTTCGCATGCTCGGCAAGCGCCTGCTGCTTGAGGTCGGAAGCGACCAGCGGCACCGGGTTGACGGCCAGCTTCTCGTAGCCGTCCTTGTCGCCATAGGCGGCGCGGCGATGGTTGCGCATGACGCGCAGCATGTTCTGCGCGTTGCGGTCGTAATCGGCGAAGGCGCCGAGTTCGGAAGCCATCTCGGCGGAGGTGGCATAGGCGGTGCCGGTCATGATCGCGGTGAGTGCGGCGCAGATGGCGCGGCCCTCGTCGGAATCGTAGGGAATGCCCGACGTCATCAGCAGGCCGCCAATATTGGCATAGCCGAGGCCGAGCGTGCGGTATTCGTAGGAGAGCTTGGCGATCTCCTTCGACGGGAACTGCGCCATCATCACCGAGATCTCGAGCACGATGGTCCACAGCCGCACGGTGTGCTCGTAGGCCGATATGTCGATGGTGCCGTCCGCGTTGCGGTAGGGCAAGAGGTTGATCGAGGCGAGGTTGCAGGCGGTGTCGTCGAGGAACATGTATTCCGAGCACGGGTTGGACGCCCGGATCGCACCGGCGGAAGCGCAGGTGTGCCAGTCGTTCATCGTCGTGTTGAAATGCAGGCCCGGATCGGCCGACGCCCAGGCGGCGTAGCCGATCTTTTCCCAGAGATCGCGCGCCTTCAGCGTCTTCAAGACCTTGCCGTCCTTGCGGGCGGTGAGGTGCCAGTCGGCGTCATCCTCGACGGCGCGCAGGAAATTGTCCTTCAGCGACACCGAATTGTTGGAGTTCTGGCCCGAAACCGTGAGGTAGGCGTCCGAATCCCAGTCGGTGTCGTAGGTCTTGAACGACATCGAGGTGTAGCCCTGCTTGGCAAACTGGATGACGCGGTAGATGTAGTTCTCCGGCACCGCGTCCTTCTTGGCCAGCTTGATCTCGCGCTTCAGCGCGGTGTTGATCGACGGGTCGAAGCAGTCGTCGCCATTGCCTTCGCAATTGACGCAGGCCTTCATGATCGCTTCGAGATGCTTCTTGACGATCTTGGAGCCGGTCACCAGCGAAGCGACCTTCTGCTCTTCATTGACCTTCCAGTCGATGAATTCCTCGATATCGGGATGGTCGGCATCGACGATGACCATCTTGGCGGCGCGGCGCGTCGTGCCGCCCGACTTGATGGCGCCCGCGGCGCGGTCGCCGATCTTGAGGAAGCTCATCAGGCCGGACGAGCGGCCGCCGCCGGACAGCTTTTCGCCTTCGCCGCGCAGCAGCGAGAAGTTGGAGCCGGTGCCCGAGCCGTATTTGAACAGGCGCGCTTCACGCACCCAAAGGTCCATGATGCCGCCCTCGTTGACGAGGTCGTCCTGCACGCCCTGGATGAAGCAGGCATGCGGCTGCGGGTGCTCGTAGGAGGATTTCGACTTGGTCAGCTTGCCGGTGAACGGGTCGACATAGAAGTGGCCCTGGCTCGGGCCGTCGATGCCGTAGGCCCAGTGCAGGCCGGTGTTGAACCATTGCGGCGAGTTCGGCGCGACGCGCTGCGTGGCCAGCATGTAGGCAAGCTCGTCGCGGAAGGCGCGCGCGTCTTCCTCCGACGCCTTGAAGTAGCCGCCCTTCCAGCCCCAATAGGTCCAGGTGCCGGCCAGCCGGTCGAAGACCTGGCGGGCGTCGATCTCGGAACCGTAGCGCTCGGCTTCCGGCAGCTTGGCGAGTTCCGCCTCGTCGGCGACGGAGCGCCACAGGAAGGAGGGGACGTCGTTCTCCTCGACCTTCTTCAGGCGCGCGGGGACGCCGGCCTTGCGGAAATACTTCTGCGCCAGGATGTCGGCGGCGACCTGGGAGAACTGCGCCGGCACGTCGATATTGTCGAGGCGGAACACCACCGAGCCATCCGGATTCTTGATCTCCGAAAGCGCCTTGCGGAATTCGATCTCCGCGTAAGCCGATTGCCCTTGCTTGGTGAAACGCCGCTCGATGCGCATTGGTCCTGTCCCTTTTGTCTATATATAGCGCTTTTCCCCGGGGATTTCTGCCCCCAATGCGAAACGCGCATGTCCGCCGTCCGCCGGCGTTCGAAAACGGCCGGCTCTCCATTTCGCAGCCTTCGTCCGCCCTGCTGGTCAAACTCCTTGCGAAGCGCCTGTCCAACTCGCCGACGAACCCCACGGGTCCCTCAAAACTGATTTTTTTCGATTCCCTCAACCGAGGGAAATTCACACTATCTAGCGTCGAACCTAGCTGCAAACACTAAATATAGTATTAACAGACAATTTATTCCAGTCCGACAATTCTCCCTATCGTCCCCCAAGCCGCCCCAATTCCAACGCTTCCGCCGGCCTCGTAAACAGGCGGAAATGCGGGAAAAAACTCACATAATCCGGGAAAAAGACCGGGCTCAGAACTTTCCGGTCGCGCTCTCAACAGGAGCACATGGCCTATAAAAGGCGACTCGTTTTGCGCCGTCAAGGATTCGTTTGCGTAGCTTTTGTGACCCCAACATCTTGTGTGTCACATATGTGGATAACGGGGAAAGAATTGCGGTGCGGCGATGGCGATTTGCCGCCGGCGGTGCATGTGCGGCCGACGATCCAGCCGAGGCGCGAGCTTGCCAAGCTCGACCGCCACGTTCAGCCGTAATGCAGTCTGGGTTTTGGTTCGGTGCCGGTGAACCGCACCCCGATCCGCTCGTTGCGGCGCCAGCGAACCTCGCAGCGATAGGCAATGCCGTCGACCGGCACATAGAGCAGAAAGCGATCCGGCACCCTGGCTTCGACCGTAATCTTCAGTTCGGCGCCGCCTTCATGCTGATTGCGCAGCGTGCAGCTGACTTCCGAATTCGAAATTCCGGTGATGATGGCGCCACCCTTGAGCACACGCTGGCGGTGTTCGCGCCGGGGCTCATCGGATTCGTCCGGAACTGGTTTTGCAGGGGTTGCCATCGATGAATTTACCAAAGCTACCGAATCGTATTCCTGATTCGTTAGCAAAGCATTCACGTTGATGCGTGTCTTGCCTGGCAATCCAATGCAGCGCGACCGCCTGACGTAAGGTCAGGGGAAGCTGTGCGGGTCGGCGCAAAAATAGGCGATGATCTGGCAAAGGTCGGGTTCGTTGATCATGCGCACAGCTTCGCTGGAACTCACCCATTTGCGGGTGCGGGAGCGCTTTTCCTTCCAGCGGTCGGCGATCTTGTCGACTTGCAGGGGAAACACAAGAACTTCACACGGGACTTCTTCGCCGGAAGCCAACACCTTGGCGTAGAAGTAGCGGCCGGCTTCGAGATGCGACACACTTCCGCGCAGTCCGGCTTCCTCGCCGGCCTCGCGCGCCGCGGCCTCGCAGAGCGGCTCCCTGGCCTCCGGCCAACCCTTGGGAAGCACCCAGCGACCGGTATCGCGGCTGGTGATCAGCATGACCTCGACGCCGTTCCCGGTATCGCGCCAGGGCAAGGCGGCAACCTGCAGGCGGCACGGCGCCGTGCCGAAGAGTCGTCGGACCCTTTCGGCCAGATGATTGTGCGTCGTTGGCCTCGTCAACATCGGAGAAGCTAGCCCCAGCCTCCAGAATCGTTTGCCGTCTCACGAATCTTACGGCCAATTGTCGGCAATAAAAGTAAAAACTTTCACTTATCTCGCCGATTACCGCCAATAGACGTCGATTCCGCAAAATATCCGGCCTGCCGGGACCATCTGCGAAAGCAAATGATGCCCAACGGCGGCAGCTGATCTGGAACAGGCAGGGGTTACGAATCAGCCGGCGTGGTCGTCGGCTATCGGCTTCTGATAGGTGAAGCCCATGTCCCATGGAAAATAGATCCAGGTGTCCTGGCTGACTTCGGTGACGAAAGTATCGACCAGCGGCCGACCCTTCGGCTTGGCGTAGACGGTGGCGAAATGCGCCTTCGGCATCATCGCGCGCACGATTGCCGCCGTCTTGCCGGTATCGGTCAGGTCGTCGATGATCAGCACGCCGGCGCCGTCGTCAGCCAGCAACGCCGGCGTCACCTCCTTCAGCACCTGCAGCTGCCCCTGGCTGGTATAGTCGTGGTAGGAGGCGACACAGACCGTCTCGATGATGCGGATGCCAAGCTCGCGCGAGATGATCGCCGCGGGAACCAGGCCGCCGCGGGTAATGCAGACGATCGCTTTCCATTGCCCCTTGTTGGTGCCCGCAAGCCGCCAGGCGAGCGCACGGGCGTCGCGATGGAACTGGTCCCAGGAGACCGGAAAGGCTTTTTCGGGAAGGGACATTTCGCGCACTCCGCAGCGCGCAAGTGCCGCGCGCAAGAAAACAGGGGAATGCGCGCGGAATTAACTGGAAAGCCTTGGCCTTGGCAAGGGCGGGCCTGAGCGATCGCTGTGGACTTAGCGCGACAGGAAGGCTGCTATCGGCGCCGTGCGCAGCACAGTGCGGGTTACCCCGCCGAACAGAAGCTGGCGCAGCCATGAGTGACTGTAGGCGCCGAGGACCAGCAGATCGGCGCCGGTCTCGGTGATCCGGGTCTGGATGAGGTCATCGACCGAACTGCCGCCCGATCTCTGCACCGAGACGCTGACATTGGCGCCGTGACGCGACAGGGCGGAAGCGATTTCGGCGCCGGCGGCCTCCGGGCTGTCGTCGAGCATGTCCGGTGGGTCAATGACCAATATGTCGGTTTTCTCAGCTTCGATGATGAAGGGCAGTGCGTCGAAGGCGGCGCGGGCCGCTTCCTTGCTGCCGTTCCAGGCGAGCAGCACGCGCTTGAAGGTGGTGATCAGCGGGCCCGCATGCGGCACCACCAGCACCGGCCTGCCGGCGTCGTAGACCAGCGTGTCGACATCCGCGCTCGAGTCACCGCCCGTCTCGCGCTGCGCGGCGATGATCAGATCGGCGGCGCGGACGGTCGAAATGCCGGTCAGCGCGCTGTCGCCCGAAAAACTCTCCAGGCTGCGCCACTCAAAAGAAAGGCCGGAATTCTCGATATACTTGAGAAAAACGGCCTGCAGCTTCTCGGCCCGCTCCCGGTTCATGTCAGCCGAGACCTGCAGGAACTCGGTGTCTGGAAAGCCCGTTGCCGAGGTGTAGGGCACCGGAAGCGTTTCGGCATGGATGCCGATCAAATGGCTCTCGAACCGGCTGGCGAGCGGAATGGCGCAGTCCAGCACGCGCTCCGCGTCCTGTTCATTCTGCAGAATGGCGACAATAGTCTTGAATCGCATGGTAATCCCTCGGTTTACGGGCGATCGAACTCGCGCGGACGAAACGTTGCGGCGTCGTGCTTGGTTCCGGGCTGCACCGGATCAGCCGGGATTGCCGGCGAAGCCGGCCACCATTGCCTCGACATCGGCGCGCGCCGCGTCCAGCGCGTCCTGGCTGCGGGCACGCACGACCAGTTCGGTCCAGAACTTGCCATCGCCATATTTCGGGTAGGAACCGATGATCGTGTCCGGATGCGCTTTCTGGATGTCGCCCAGCGGCCCGCCGATGAGGCCTTCGCCGAACGGACAGTGCACGGTTGCCGACAGCATCTTGGTGCCGGCCTTCAGCGTCGGCACGACATTGTCGAGCATGGCCTGGAAAATCGACGGCACGCCAGCCATGACATGAACATTGCCGATGCGGAAACCGGGCGCGACGGACACCGGATTGACGATGAGGTCGGCGCCGCGCGGCATCCGCGCCATGCGCTTGCGGGCCTCGGTGTATTCGATGCCGCGCGCGGCATAGCTTGCCTCCAGCAAGGCATAGGCCTTGGCATCGTATTCGCAAGGCACGCCGAAGGCCTTGGAAATCGAATCGGCGGTGATGTCGTCGTGGGTCGGGCCGATGCCGCCTGTGGTGAACACATAGGTGTAGCGCGCGCGCACGGCATTCACCGCCGCGACGATCTCGTCTTCCTCGTCCGGAACGATGCGCACCTCCTTCAGGTCGATGCCGATCGCCGTCATGATGTCGGCGAGATGGCCGATGTTCTTGTCCTTGGTGCGGCCGGAGAGAATCTCGTCACCGATGACGAGCATGGCGGCGGTAACGATTTCGGGCATGGAAGGCTCCGGAGGAACGGGTCCAAGTCAGATAGCGCGCCATGGCTGCGGCCGCAATGCCACCCGAAACGGGCGGCGTCCGTTTCGATGCAAGGTTGCGGCACGACCGGATGCGGCTAAGCTCGCGCTGGTTCTGGTCCGGGTGAACGATGCTGTTTTCGATTCTGTTGTGGCTGCTGGCCGTGCTCTTCCTGCTGGCGGTCCTGGGGATCGCCAGTCTGGTGCTGGCGACGCAGTGGATCGCGGCGAAGGCCGAAAGGCTGGTGCCGCCGGTCGGAAAATTCATCGAGATAGACGGCAACCGCATCCACTATGTCGATGTGGGCGAGGGGCGGCCGATCGTCTTCCTGCACGGGCTCGGCGCCCAGCTTCATCATTTCAGGTCCACCCTGTTCGGGCGGTTCGATCCGGGCTACCGGTTGATCGCGCTCGATCGCCCAGGGTCGGGCTATTCAGTGCGGGCGAGCGGCGCCACCGGCCGGCTGCCGGAACAGGCCGAGATCGTGCGGCGCTTCATCGAAACGCTGCGGCTGGAAAAGCCGCTGGTGGTCGGTCATTCCCTGGGCGGCGCCATCGCGCTGACCCTGGCCGTGGAACACCCCGAGGCGATTTCCGGCGTCGCCTTGCTGGCGCCATTGACCCATCTGGAAGATGGCGCGCGCGAAAAGTTCGGCCCGCTCTATATTCCCTCACGGCTGCTGCGCCGGGTCATGGCCCATACGATGGCGATCCCGACAGGCCTCAGATATGCGCGGCCGACAATGGAATTCATCTTCGCGCCGCAGGTCCCGCCCGCCGACTACATGGTCGCGGCAGGCGGGTGGCTCGGGCTCAGGCCAGCCCATTTCTATGCCACGTCATCGGATGTCGTGGCGATCGAACGCGATCTCGGCCGTATCGAGGGCCGCTATGGTGAGATCGCCCTGCCGGCCGGCATTCTCTTCGGGGCCGCCGATCGCGTCATCGACATCCGCATCCATGGCGAGCCGATGCAGGAAAAGATCGAAGGGCTCGATTTCGAAGCTGTCGACGGTCTCGGCCACATGCCACAGTTCGTCGGGCCGGAACGGGTCATTGCCTTCATCGAGCGCATTGCAGCCCGCGCGTTTTCCACCCGGACATCACCGCGGCCTCACGACAATTTCACTGAACCATTCGACTGATGGCCGGGTTTACCCCGTGTCGCACCCAAGGCGACAAAGATACGGAGTAATTCAATGTACACGAAACTTCTCGCAGCATCCGTTCTGACGATCGGTCTCGCCACATCGGCGATGGCGCAGTCGTCGGACAGCACCTATTCCAACCACCACAACTGGCTCTTCGGCAACGAGGATTCCGCGACCGCCGACACCACCACCACCGGCAGTATCAATGGCGATCGCTCCGGATTGAACAGCCTGGGCAATCCGGGGGCCGTCGGGCCTTGTGCCTCCAACACGGCCGGCCCCGACGCCAATGCCGGACTGAACGTCAACGATCAGTATTGCGGCAAGTAGTCAGAGCACGATCCCGAAAAGTGCGGACCGGTTTTCGGGAAAGACCATGTTAAAATAAACGGACAAAGCCCGCGGGGTGGCCGCTGGCCGCGGAACGTCTTCTCTCCGGACGTCCGCGGTCGGCGCCCTGGCTGTGCGTCGCCGAAACTGGTCGCCGATCCAAATTCAGTCGGAGATTTCTGTCTGCGGCCGGTCCCGGCCGTCGGCCAGTTCGTCGTGCCATTTGCCGTCGGCATCCTCGTACTGGATGCCGTCAGTGGCCCCGGCGACCTGCTGCTCGGCCGAAGCGATTTCGGCGGCGCGCAATGCGTCGTGATGGGTGGGGAACGTCTCCGAGAAGGTCGCTCCGACCTTGTAGGCCCAGCCGCCGTCATGCTCGACGATCTTGTAAGTCAGCTTCGCCATGAAAACCTCCGGTTGAAAGGTCCGCCTGCTCAATGCAGCCGGTCGTCAGGCAGTCTGTCGTCGGGCACCAGCACTTCGGATTCCTTGGCGGCTTCAATCAGCGCCCGGCGCGCATCCGCTGTCGAACGATAACCTTCCAGCACTTTGAGGCAAGTGTCGAGGGCATCACGATGTCGCTGGCCGCGATTGAGCGGCCAAACCGTCATTAGACACTCCGCCGCCTCCTGGGTGCTGCGGATATGGCGATATTTGCCGACATGGCCGAGCTCGACCACGACTGGCGTTTCGAAAGGTTTTTTGTCCATCATGGCCGCAACGCAAAGCAGCCAATTTGGTTGCAACCATGTCCTTCAGCCTGCGCCCAAACGTCTCAGTAGCCGCAATCGTTGCGCAGCCAGCGTGCGTTTGCCCAGCCGGTCGTGCCGCCGATTTCGACCTTGTACCAGTTGCCGCGCCGGTCGAAGATCTCGGTATGATCGCCATTGAACAGCTGTCCGATCATCCGCGACGACGAATTCGGCCGTGCCCGCACGGCGAGAAAACCGCTTCCCGTGGCCAGATTGTAGTAACGGGAAAGGCCGTGCACCGTGCCCTCGCAATATTGCGCGCCGGCCGGCGTCGATGCGCCGATCCAAAGCCCGGCCGCAGCCGTCAGCGCTGCAACCGGCAAGAATGTCCTGAACGACATAGTTTCCTCCCAAGCCTGGCCGCGCCCGCCGCAGCCTCACCCAACGTAACAGTTCACGGACAAAATTGAAGCCGTGCAATCTTTCCAGAACCACGGGCAGGGCCACGCCGGGGTCGGGAGAACGGGCCGGTCAGCCCGCCGCCCTCATCCAGTGCTGCATCGTGGTCACCGAACGGGCAAGCTGCGGCGCCGGGTGGATTTTCTCGTTGAACGTGGCGGCCGCGCGCCATCCCCATCGCGGGTCGGCCAGGAAGGCACGTGCCAGCGCCACCATGTCGGCGCGGCCCTCGGCAACGATTGCCTCGGCCTGCTTCGGGTCATCGATCAGCCCCACCGCGCGGGTCGGAATGCCCGCACCCTTGCGCACAGCTTCCGCCAGATGCACCTGGTAACCGGGGCCGGTGGGCAATTTCTGCAACGGCGAGTTGCCGCCACTCGAGCAGCAGAGATAGGCGACGCCGACGGCCTTCAACGCCTTTGCCACCTCGATCGCGTCTTCAACGTCGAAGCCGCCGTCGACCCAATCCTTCACCGACAGTCGCGCGCCGAGCATCAGGTTTGGAACAGCTTTCTTCACTGCCTTGGCGATCTCTACGACCAGACGCATGCGGTTCTCCAGCGAGCCGCCCCAGCGGTCGGTACGCTGGTTGGACAATGGCGAGAGGAACTGGAAGATCAGGTAGCCATGCGCGGCGTGCAGCTCGATGAAGTCGAAGCCGGCGCGCTCGGCCCGCCTTGCCGCTTCGGCGAACCGTTCGATGAGCTGAAGGATTTCCTCGTCCTCCAGCGCTCGCGGTACGTTCCAGCCGGTGTCGTAGGCGATGGCCGAAGCCGAAACGGTCTGCCAGGGATCCTCGTTTGGCTGCAGCGGCCCACCGCCCTCCCATGGCTTGCGGTTCGAGGCCTTGCGGCCAGCATGGGCAAGCTGGGTGCCGAACCTGGTACCGGGAGCAGCGACGCGCCTGGCCGCGTCCAGCGCCCGGCGGGCGCCCGCCTCATTGTCTTCGGAGTAAAGGCCGAGGCAGCCATGCGTGATGCGCCCGCGCCGCTCGACATCGGTCATCTCGACGGTGACCATGCTGGCGCCGGACATGGCAAGGTTCATCCAATGGTAGAGGTGCCAGTCGCTGGCCGAGCCGTCTTCGGCGGAATACTGGCACATCGGCGCGACGGCGATGCGATTGGGGAAGGTGAGGCCGTCAAGGGTGATCGGCTGGAAAAGCGATGCTGTCATGAAAAAAAGGCTCCGGGAGGGGTAAGCCGTTATCTAGGCAATGGATCGAAAGCGCGCCAGACACGAGACGGTGAGACGTCCTTTTTGGACCGATTGCCTGCATTGCGCAAATGCCGGTTCGCGGCTACGCCTCGACCAATAGCATGGAGACCATGATGGAAGATCGCGTTCGCATTCGTTCGGAGGAGGTTCTCTCCGACGACTGGGCCATCCTGAAGAAAACCGTCCTCGACTATCGCCGGCGGGACGGACAGTGGGAGACGCAGATTCGCCAGACCTACGATCGTGGGGACGGCGCGGTGATCCTGCCTTACGATCCTTCGCGGTCGACCGTGCTTCTGGTGCGCCAGTTCCGCTATCCCGCCTACGTCACGGGCCATCGCGAGCCGCTGATCGAGGCCTGTGCTGGTCTGTTGGACGAAAACGATCCGGAAACCTGCATCCGCAAGGAGGCGGAGGAAGAGCTGGGCTACCGGCTGAACAACGTGGAGCGGTTGTTTTCGCCTTACATGAGCCCGGGCAGCGTCACCGAGCGGCTCTGGTTCTTCGTCGCCCGCTATTCGCCCGCAGACCGCATCTCGGCCGGCGGCGGAGCGCCTGAAGAGGGCGAGGACATCGAGGTTCTGGAAATGCCGCTCGACGAGGCGCTGGCCGGCATTGCCGATGGCCGCATCATCGATGCCAAGACCATCATCCTAATCCAGCATCTGAAGCTGAACCCCATCCCTGCCTGAATCCCCGGTTTGTTCCACGCTCCCGGCTTTCGGCCCGTTGCCGACGATTTGACTCAGAGCAATGCAGCATCGGGTAGCCGGCCGTAGAGATCGGGTTCAACCGTAGGGACTTGGACATGATTTTTCATGCAACGACCAGAAGCGCCGCGCTCGGCACGGTCGTCTCCATTCCAGCCATGGGAGCCGCTGCAGTGGAGAGGACTTCTGCCGCAAACTTGAACGAAAGCCCGATCCTGGCTGGCTTTCGGCGTTGGGAAGCGCTCAGGAATTCGATCTCTTTTGGCATTTCCGACAACGATCTGGAGCGTGTCCACAGGTGCATGTCCGAGATCGTGGAAACTATGTTCTCAATCCCGGCCACAACCACCCATGAATTCGCGGCGCAGTTCATGGTCGTTTGCAGCGGCGACGAGATCGAATACCGGCGGGCTGCCCGCGAACTCCATGCTCACGCGCAAACCCTGGTCGGTATGGCGTGACTGTGAGCGGGACACACCGCTGATTGAACGGCCATCGCGTCTGATGTCTTCGTGACCGGCCTTGCGCCCCCTCCAACTCACGGAGCGCGCGGCGACCCCGGGCACACCCTGTTGGTATCGCAATGCTCGACATGTGACGGCTGCGCCGAAAGCACCGTCACTTCCAGGCTGTCTGGAAGTCGAACCGACATGTTGCAAATCGCGGTTGTGGTGCGGACGACGGGAATCGAACCCGTACGATCAGAGATCGAGGGATTTTAAGTCCCTTGCGTCTACCAATTCCGCCACGTCCGCAGGCCAGCCCTTTTCAGACGCCAGACACAGGCCGTCAAGTCGTGATCTTGGCCGCGCCTGAACGCGCAAACCAGACCGTGGGGCGTGGTGATGCTGGCGTGATCACGGAATTACGCGCGCCGCAGGAACCGCTATGATGTCGGTCGGCGGATCGGATCCGCCAAGGCCGGCGCTTCTCAGGCCCAACCCATTCCCCCGCCTACTGGGGGCGTCGGCCGCTCCTTCCACTGAGATAGTTCATCGAGCTGCGGCCGTGGCCGGTTACGTCACGCTGCCGGCGCGAGGTTCAGAACTTGTAGCTCAGGTTGATGCCGACCGTGTTCAGCTTCACATTCTGATCTAGATCGACGAAGGGATCCGGCGTGTCGTAGTGCTCGGAGCCGAAATCGTAGTAGCGATATTGCGCGCCGACGACGAACTTGTCGGTCAGCGCGTAGTCGACGCCGGCACCCACGGTCCAGCCGACATTGGTGCGTGTGGTGGAGAACGCCGAACCTACGGCTTGCGAGGTTTCGATACCGGCAAAGGCGATGCCGCCAATGCCATAGACCAGCAGGCGATCCATCGCATATCCGGCCTTGGCGTTGACCGATCCGAACCATTTGATGTCGGTGCCGAACGTGTTTCCCGGGGCTATTTCGGCCGTGCCGTTGATCGAGGAATAGTTGAGGTCTGCCTCGGCGCCGAGCACCGCCTGGTCGAACTGCCACAGGCCGGCGACATGGCCGCCGACGAACCCGCCGTCGATGTCGGGCGAGACGGAAAATGGCCCGCCATCTGTCCCTGATATATCGGATTGGCCCCAGCCATAGCCGGCCTGCAGACCGGCATAGTAGCCGGTCCAGTCGAAGCCGGGCGCGGTCATCGGCACATCGACTGCCGGGTCGGCCGCGAAAGCCGGCACGGCCAGAGCGGCAAGAAAACCGGCACTTGCGACCATCAGGCGACGCATCAAACTCCCCGAAAGAGGATTCAGAAAGGTCCTTCCACGGAAAGTAACGCGATTTGCGCCAAAACGGAATCTTATTTCTGACTCTGGTAAATATCGCCCGCCGCGCCGGCATCGGCAAGGCGAGGACAGGCGGCATTGTCGCGGCTGGTCGAACCCATACTCGGCGGCGAGGTCATGATCAGCGGTATTTTCGCCAGGGGCGAACTGAGGCGCCTGGCGGCGCGGATTTCGGCCGGAAAGGCGAAAGTCACGGTCGACGTGAAGGAATAGCCCTCGTGAAGGCGGGGTGAGCTTCGTGAAGAAGCAAGCAGGCCTCGAGCGATCCACTGTTTGGCGCTGGTCAAAACCACGCTGGCTTGGCACAGTCGGGCAAACAGGAGTCCTTCATGGCAAAGAAGCCGTCGGCGCATGCGACGAAACCCAAACCGTGGACCGAGATGGCGACGCATCTGGTCGACGTCGCCATGGGCCGGAAACCCGCCGATCTGGTCATCCGCAACGGGCGCTGGGTGAACGTTCATTCGGGCGAGATCATCGCCGGCACTGACATCGCCATTGCTGGCGGTCGCTTCGCCTATTGCGGGCCGAACGCCAGCCACGCCATCGGCCAGGGCACCAAGGTGGTCGACGCCGGCGGCCGCTATCTGGTGCCCGGCCTTTGCGACGCGCACATGCATGTCGAGAGCGGCATGGTGACGGTGACCGAGTTCTGCCGTGCTGTCATTCCGCACGGCACCACCTCGATGTTCATCGATCCGCACGAGATTGCCAATGTGCTGGGCCTGCCTGGTGTACGGCTGATGCATGACGAGGCTGTCGCCATGCCCATCAACGTGCATGTGCAGATGCCGTCCTGCGTGCCCTCGGCACCGGGGCTGGAACATGCCGGTGCCGAGCTGACGGTCGCCGATGTCGCGGAAGCGATGACCTGGGAGAACATCATCGGCCTCGGCGAAGTGATGAATTTCCCCGGCGTCGTCGCCAACGACCCGGTGATGTCGGGCGAGATCGCCGCCACGGTGAAAGCGGGCAAGACGGTTGGCGGTCACTATGCGTCGCGCGATCTCGGCCTGCCGTTCCATGGCTATGTCGCAGGTGGCCCGGAGGACGACCACGAAGGCACGCGTGCCGAGGACGCTATCGCTCGCGTGCGCCAGGGCATGAAGGCGATGCTGCGCCTGGGTTCGGCGTGGTACGACGTCGCCTCGCAGATCAAGGCGGTCACGGAAGGCGGCATCGATCCGCGCAACTTCATCCTGTGCACAGATGACAGCCATTCCGGCACGCTGGTCCACGAAGGCCATATGGATCGGGTGGTGCGCCACGCCATCCAACAGGGGTTGAAGCCGGTGACGGCGATCCAGATGGCAACGCTCAACACCGCCCAGCATTTCAAGCTGGAGCGCGAGATCGGCTCGATCGCGCCGGGGCGGCTTGCCGACCTGCTGATCGTCTCGGATCTGGCCGCGATGGCCATCGATGAGGTCTATGCGCGTGGCGTCAGGCTGGCCAAGGGCGGCAAGCTCGAAATCGACATTCCGGCCTATGACTATCCCCGGACGGCGAAGAACACCGTCAAGCTCGGCAAGAGGCTAAAGGCCGGCAACTTCGACATCGTTGCCCCCAAGGGCGCCAACGAAGTGCGGGTGCGCGTCATCGGCGTCATCGAGAACCAGGCGCCAACGCGCGCGCTCGAGGCCGACCTTCCCGTCGAGGACGGGTTGGTCGCCATGGATCGCCGCAACGACGTCTGCCAGATCGCGCTGGTCGAGCGCCACAGAGGCACGGGCGGAGTCACCAACGCCTTCGTCTCCGGTTTCGGCTACATGGGCGACTGTGCCATGGCCTCCAGCGTCGCGCATGACAGCCACCACATCATCGTCGTCGGCACCAACAAGCAGGACATGGCGTTGGCGGTTAACCGGCTGGGCGAGGTCGGCGGCGGTGTCGTGCTGTTCTCCAAGGGCAAGGAACTGGCGCTGGTCGAGATGCCGATCGCCGGGCTGATGTCGGATGAGCGCGCCGAAATCGTGGCGGCCAAGGCGGAAAAACTGACCGAGGCGATGCGCATGATGGGCTGTTCCCTGAACAACGCCTACATGCAGCACTCGCTGCTGGCGCTGGTCGTCATCCCGGAACTGAGGATTTCCGATGTCGGCCTGATCGACGTGACGACTTTCCAGAAGGTCGATCTGTTCGTCTGAGATCAGCCGTCCGCGCTTCGTTGCTTACCCACCAGTGGCGATGGTCAGCACCCTGAATGGCGTTGTGATGACGATTTCGGCGACCGAGCCGACAGCCTTGCCGAGGTCCTGGCCAAGATTGTCGAGCTGCGCGGGCGATGTCTCGTCCGACGCCAGGCCGGCCGGCGTGCGCAGCCGGTCGCCGAGCAATTGCACCAGGATCGGATTGTCGGCGAATTTGGCATGGTTCAGGCGATCGCCGCCCTTGGCTTGGGAAAGGTCGACGACCGACACGCCATAGCTGGCGAGATCTGCGGCATTGCCATAGTCACCGACACGCGGCTTGTCGCCCGAGATCAGGGAAGAGAGCTTGAGGGCCCGATCATCCGCGGAGAGCAGTATGGCGAACGGCTTATCGGGTTTGCCGTAGCGGATCATCTGCTTCTTGAACACGTCGACATCGATGTCGGGCGAGGCCAGGATAACATAGCCGAGCTTGCCGCCGAGATCGCGGTCGCCGGTGATGGCGAGCTGGCGCAACGCCTCCATCGTCACCCAGGTTCCCATCGAATGGGCGATGATGTCGATGCTCTTGACCTGGGTCTTGGCCAGCATCCTGAGCGTCGCTTCAAGGTCGTCGCGAGCGGCGTTGGCGCTTTCCTTGTCGTAGATATAGCCGGTCGTCTTGCCGCTGGACGCCCATGAGAACAGCACCGGTGTGCCGGGAAACTTGGTGTCGTGCGCGATCTGTGTCAGCCGGTAGATGCCGTCATCGAAACCATTGTTGAAACCGTGCACGAAAACCAGCGCACGGCCGTCGCGCATGGCGATGTCGGCGCCGACCGCCTTGGCGAATTGCGGCGCGCCGTCATAGAAGGTGACGTCCTTCGCCGTGAAATCCTTGGCCGGATTGCTGTTGGCGGATCCCTTGGTCCGCTCGATCGCTCCCACCTGATGGCTTTTCGGGACAGTCACGTCGACGCGGGCGTAGCTGGTGGTCAGCGAGCGATCGCCGTCGAAAACCTGCCGCGGGTCCTTCGTTGCCTTCCGGCGTGTCGTGGCAACGAAAATCTCATGCGTGGCCGCAATGTCGGACGCGGCGGCGGCGACCGTCGTGCTGTTGAGCAGGTCATGCGTATTCCGGCCGGCACAGCCGGTGACAGCGAGCGCTAACGCGACGATGACTAAGCTTTTCAAACGCACGGTCACACGCCGGCTCCCGCAAAGGGGGACGTCAAACGCATGACGTCGCTGGCTATTCCGATAAAGCCATAGGCCGGCGCGGTCCAGTTCAAAGTACGCCGGGGTTTCCGCAATGGTGAACAGGCGGGGCGAACGCCTCGCGAGTGCATCTCGAGTGCATCTATTGTCCGAGCAGGCCGATGCGATCAGTCACGTCACGGTCGCTGGCAAAGCCGTCATCCTCGCGCAGCCGCTGGCCGATCATCTTCACCAGTGCCGGATTGTCGGCGAATTTCGTGTGGTTGAAGCTATCCGTTCCCTTGACCTTGGAGAGGTCGACGACCGTCACGCCGTAGGAGGCAAGATCGGCGGCGTCCTTGTAGTCGCCGACACGCGGCCGCGAACCGGCGATCAGGCCGGAGAGCCTCAGTGCGCGGTCGTCGTCCGACAGCAGCAGGATGAACGGCTTGTCGGGTTTGCCGTAGCGGCGCATCTGGCTCTTGAACACATCGACGTCGATGTCGGGCGAGGCCAGCACCACGTCGCCAAGCTTGCCGCCGAGGTCGCGGTCGCCGCTGATGGCCATCTGGCGCAGTGTTTCCATGGTCACCCAGGTTCCCATCGAATGCGCGACAATGTCGATGCGCCGCGCGCCGGACTGCTGCAGCATCCTCAATGTCACTTCCAGCTGGTCGCGGGCCGCGCTGGCGCTTTCCTTGTCGTAGACATAGTCGGTGGTCTTGGCGCCTGATGCCCAGGAAAACAGCACCGGTGTACCTGGATAGCCGGAATCATGGACGATCTGTGTCAGACGATAGACTGCGTCGTCGAACCCGGTGTTGTAGCCGTGTACGAAGACCATGACGCGGCCGCCGCGTGCCGCGATGTCGGCGTTGAGCGCACTGGAGAACTTCGGCTGTGTATCATAGCCGACGACCTCGGAAGCCATGAAATACTTGGCCGGATCATCCGACTTGCCGCGCGAGCGCCGCTCGATCTGGCCAGTCTGATGGATTCCGGGCACGGTGACGTTGACGCGGGCATAGTTCAGCGTGGCCGAGCGCTCGCCATCGAAAACCTTGTTCGGGTCGTCGGACTTCTTGCGCGTCGTGGCGATGAAGATGCTGTGATTGCCGGCAATCTCCGTCACCGGCGTCGCCACGATGGCGCTGCCAAGCAATTCCTGTGTTTGCTGGCCGGCGCAGCCGGCAACGAGCAGGGCAAGGGCAACCGCAAAAATCTTCTTCAAAGGCACGTCTGAAATTCCACTCCGGCCAAAAGGCCTGTCTACCCCCGCGACACCTCCCGGACAGTTTAAGTGCGGCGGAAGTAAGTCATCTCCGGTCGAAATGTGATCAGCGCCTTGCGACGACCATCGCACTGTTGCGTGAAAGCCAGAACGGCGGGAGAAATGCCGGAATGCGAGCCCGTGGGGGGGCGCCCCACCAGCGGCATCACCGTCGGCTCGCCGAATTCCGGCAGCGACATGGTTTGAGGGCGACCGATGCAACAGGCATGAACAAACACCTCCAAGTGCTTGCAAGGATTCTGTGAATACCTGTTTCAGAGACCCCGAATGGCCGGGCAATGGCGCCGAGGGGCCGGATATGCAATAGGCAGGATTGGCTGCACGAGGCCAGGGCGCGCAACAAACAGAGGGTGCGTGGCCTGATCGATGATAGAGGTCGGCACGAGACATGCGGTGCAAAGTGATTTCCCAATGAACAGTTTCTCTTCCCGCGTCGCTGTTGCTGCCTCCGCGATCCGCCAGATCTTCCCGGAAACGCCGCTGCAGGAAAACGACTATCTGTCGAAAAAGACCGGAGCGCGGGTGCTGTTGAAGCGCGAGGACCTGTCGCCGGTGCGCTCCTACAAGATCCGCGGCGCCTTCAATTTCTTCCGCAAGGCGCTTGCGGCGGGCAACCAGGCCGAACTGTTCGTCTGCGCTTCCGCCGGCAACCATGCGCAGGGCTTCGCATTTGTCTGCCGCCATTTCGGCAAGAAGGGCGTGGTGTTCATGCCGGTAACGACGCCGCAGCAGAAGATCGACAAGACACGGCTGTTCGGTGGCGATTTCGTCGAGATCAGGCTCGTCGGCGATTTCTTCGACGATTGCTATCGGGCCGCCTTCGAATTCACCGAAAGCTCAGGCGCCCACATGGTGCCGCCCTTCGACCACAAGGACATCATCGAGGGCCAGGCGACGGTCGCCTATGAGATAGCAGACCAGATGCCGGGCGCGCGCATGCCCGACATCATCATGCTGCCGGTCGGCGGCGGCGGACTTGCCGCCGGCGTCACGCATTATTTCGCCGATCAAGGCCGGGAAACTCGCTTTGTCTTCTGCGAGCCGGCCGGCGCGCCGAGCCTGCGCGAGAGCCTGTCCGCCGGAAAGCGGTTGAAGCTCGCAAAGGTCGACAATTTCGTCGATGGCGCGGCGGTCGCCGAGATCGGCCGCGAACCGTTGCGGCACCTCAAGGATTTTCCTGCCGACACCGTGCGGCTGATCCCGGAGAACCGGCTCTGCGCCACCATGATCGAGATGCTCAACGTCGAAGGCGTCGTGCTGGAGCCGGCCGGCGCCCTGGCGATCGATGCGCTGAAGGATTTTTCGAAGAAGGAGATCCGCGGCAAGACCATCGTGGCCGTGGTTTCGGGCGGCAATTTCGACTTCGAGCGGCTGCCGGACGTGAAGGAGCGGGCACTGCGCTTCGAGGGGCTGAAGAAATACTTCATCATCCGCTTTCCGCAGCGGCCGGGCGCGCTGCGCGACTTCCTTGAAATGCTGGGGCCCGACGACGACATCGCCCGGTTCGAATATCTGAAGAAATCGGCGCGCAACTTCGGTTCGGTGCTGATCGGCATCGAAACCAAGGATCGCCGCAATTTCGACCTGCTCAAGGCGAATTTCGAGGCCGAGGGCGTCCAGTATCAGGACATCACCGACAATGAGACGTTGGCCGGGTTCATCATATGAGCGGTGCGGGAAAAGTCTTCATCGCGCTGTTTTCCGGCATCAACGTTGGCGGTAACCGCATCGTCAAGATGGCGGAGTTGCGGTCGTTCTTCGAGGATCTCGGCTTTGCCGATGTTGCCACCTATGTGCAGAGCGGCAATGCCGTGTTCCGGGCGAAGAAGGGCGACGTGGCCGCGCTGACGAAACAGATCGAAACAGCCTTTGAGAAGAAATGGGGATTCCATTCGCGCATCATGGTGCGCGATCTGGGCTGGTTCGAGCGGCTGGTGAGCGAAAATCCCTATCCGGAAGTGGCCGCGGACCACACGAAGCTGCACGCCTATGTGCTGGAGCGCGAGCCGACCGCCGACGAGGCGGCGCGGCTGGCTGAAAAGTGCACCGGTCCTGAAAGCTTCGAGATCAAGGGCGACGTGCTCTACCTGCACGCGCCGGATGGGCTTGGCAAATCGGTGTTTGCCGGCCTGATCCCGCGCACCCTGAAGGTGCCCGCCACCGCGCGCAACTGGCGCTCGGTGCTGGCGCTGCTGGAGATGGCCGGCGGGACGTAGACCGCTGTGCTGCCTAGGCCTGCTTCCATTCGAAGGTCAGTTCCTCGCGGAAAGCAAAGCGCTTGATGTGATCGGCGACGACACTCTCCAGGCGCTCAATCGAGTCGGCTCCGTCCGTCGACACCGTGATGTGCAGTGCGGCTGCATCGGCATCCATGACGGTGCGGCCAAGCGTGAGATCGATGGTGCCATGGGTGGGATCGAACTCGACGGGGAATTTGTGTGCCCAGTGCTTGCAGAGCTGCTGCAGGTAGCGGCTGGCATGTTCGGTGGCGACATCGACACGGCTGGTCGGCATAAGTGAATTCTCCAGGTGGGGCAGGCGCCTATTTGCATAACCATGGGCCGGCGCTGCGACGCCGGCGCGATGGCCTGACAGATAGGCGTCGTCTTGCCGAACGCCAAAGCCTATCGGGCAATTTTCGCCCGGCGTCGGGTCGATGCCTACCAGCTTCCAGTATTCGCCATCGAAGCCCAGGGTTCGGCCTTGGCCTTCGCCGGGCCCTTCTGCAAAAGTTCGATCGAGATGCCGTCCGGCGACTTGATGAATGCCATGTTGCCGTCGCGCGGCGGGCGATTGATGGTGACGCCATTATCCATCAGCCGCTGGCATGTGGCGTAGATATCGTCGACCTCGTAGGCGAGGTGGCCGAAATTGCGACCGCCCTTGTAGTCCTCCGGGTCCCAATTGTAGGTCAGTTCGACGAGTGGAGCCTTGTCGGCGATGCCGCTCTGCTCGTCTTCGGGGGCCGCCAGAAAGATCAGCGTGTAGCGGCCCTGCTCGCTCTCGTGGCGGCGCACTTCCTTTAGGCCGAGCTTGTTGCAATAGAAATCGAGCGAGGCATCGACATCGGCGACGCGGACCATGGTGTGCAGATAGCGCATGTATTTTTCCTCGATCTGTTGGGATGCGGCGCAAGATAGGGTCGGCCCGGTCAAAGGGCAATCCGCCTGCGGCGGGCAATGCCGGCAAAGAACAAATCCGGTATTGCCGCAATGAACCGTGAAAAAAGGCACGGCAGGTCTTGCACACACCGGAAGCCCCAGTGTTAATCTGGTGTCAAGAATCAGTTGCGGTGTTCTTGAAAAAAGGGGGCATTCTTATGGGGGAAAAGGCCTCTTTGACGGGGCGGGCCGGAACCCTTGGCGACGCCTTGAGGCGCGACGAAGGCGGCGATGCGGCCGACCTGACCGAAATTGCCGGCGCCATCAAGTGGTTCGATGTGGCCAAGGGCTACGGTTTCATACTCCCGGATGACGGCGTTTCGGGCGATATCCTCCTCCATGTGACATGTCTTCGACGCGACGGTTTCCAGACTGCCCTGGAAGGCGCGCGTGTGGTCTGCCTCGTCAAGCAAGGCGACCGCGGATTGCAGGCCTTTCGAGTGCTCTCCATGGATGTCACCACCGCGGTCCATCCGGCCGAGATGCAGGAGCAGCGCACCCATGTTGCGGTGACGCCGGAGAGCGGACTCGAGCGCGCCTTGGTCAAGTGGTTCAACCGCACCAAGGGGTTTGGTTTCCTGACGCGCGGCGAGGGCACCGAGGATATCTTCGTCCATATGGAGACCTTGCGCCGTTACGGCATCACCGAGCTTCGGCCGGGGCAGGTCGTGCTTGTTCGTTTCGGGCGCGGCGACAAAGGCCTTATGGCCGCCGAAATTCACCCCGATATGGGCACCTTGCCGGTTTCGCACTAGGGCGGTTCCGGCCGAGGACTTCGTATGACCCACAGGAACTGGCTGACGGCGGGCGTGATGTGCGCCGTGATTGCCGTCATCGTCGCCGCTGGCGCCTTCTTCTATTCCGAGAACTCCAGCGCGGCCGATGGCCAGGCGATGATCCTGCCTGTCGATCCGACGCCATTGGTCGCGGTGACAAAAAGCGGCGAACGCTCTTTCTCGATCGAAGTCGCCGATACCGAGGCCGAGCGCGAAGCCGGCCTGATGTTTCGTGAAGACATGGCCGGCGATCATGGCATGCTGTTCGTCTTCGAGGAGACACGCGACGTCAATTTCTGGATGAAGAATACGCCGATGCCGCTCGACCTGATATTCGTCGGCCAGGACGGCAGGATCCGCGCGATCAAACCAGGCGAGCCGCAATCCGAGGCGATCATCTCGCCCGGTGAGCCGGTCCGCTTCGTGCTCGAGCTCAAGGCCGGCACAGCTGCCAGGGATGGGATCGCCGATGGCGATCTGTTGCGTCATCCGGCAATCGGCACCGCGTCATCTCCCGGCATGCCGCCGGCGGACAAGGGCGATTCGCCGAGCGTCGATCCCGACTGAGCGTGAAGGATCGCCTTTCGATGCAGTTTTTTTCCCATGACGGCTTCGATCTTGCCTTCCTCGACCGCCAGCCGGCCTCGGGCGAGGGCGATCCTGTGCTCATGATCCATGGCTTCGCCTCGACCCACTATGTCAACTGGGTGTCGCCCGGCTGGTTCAAGACGCTGAACGATGCTGGTTACCGCGCCATCGCCTTCGACAATCGCGGCCACGGTTCGTCGTCCAAGAGTTATGACGAGGCCGACTACACGCCAGCCAAGATGGCCTCAGATGCCGCCGCCTTGCTGGATCATCTCGGTATCGAGCGCGCCCATGTCATCGGCTATTCGATGGGAGCGCGCATAGCGGCGTTCCTGGCGCTGTCCGATCCGCACAAGGTGGCGACGCTCGTCTTTGGCGGCCTCGGCATCGGTATGATCGACGGTGTCGGTGATTGGGATCCGATCGCCGCAGCCCTGCTCGCCGATGATCCCGCCACCACCGACCATCCGCGCGGCCGATCGTTTCGCGCCTTTGCCGACCAGACCCGCAGTGACCGCCGGGCGCTGGCGGCCTGCATCGTCGCCTCGCGGGAGCTGCTGAGCGAGGAAGATGTTGCCCGCATCGCACAGCCGACGCTGATCGCTGTCGGCACAACGGACGACATTGGTGGCTCGCCCGATGAGCTGGCGGCGTTGATGCCGAATGCCAGGGCCTTTCACATCGAGGGTCGCGACCATATGCTGGCCGTCGGGGACAAGACCTTCAAGCAGCGGGTGCTGGAGTTCTACGCCGAAAATCCGCTTTGAGCGGACGGCTGGGGAGCGGGGCAACAGTGGCACAATGGGAAGGCGCACCGCCGTCATGCCGGGCGCGGTGGCGCGGAGTAAACTAGGCAAACGTTCGGTCGTGCGCTTGGCCTTTGGGGATCTTCTCAATGCGCTGTCGATGACGGCGGGGCCGGCTCTCCTGGCCGAGATGGCGTCGCTTCTACCTGATTGCCCTTAGCTTGCAGCGAGGGCCTCCAGCGACCGCGCCATGTTCAGTCTGGCCTGCGGCTCGAAACGCCGGCGAAATTCCTCGCTGTGGAAGATCTGCGGTCGGGCAAGGAAGTTCTTCAGCACCGCGCTGCGTCCGACGCGCCACATCGGCTCTTCCACCCAGTCGTATTCGCGGCGGATCGAGCGCTCATAAGCGTCGAAGGCGTCCGGCGCGGCGCCCAGCATCGATAGGTCCATGTCGAGGAAAAGACTGGCGTCCCGCGTCGCCGTCGCGTCCTCGAAACGTGGCAGCTGGTGCGTGGCCGTAGCGACGATCATCGCCGTGATGCGACCGAGGCGTGAAGGATCTGCGCGGCCCACCAATTTTTTTTCGGCAAGGTCGGCACTTTGCGCCTCGTTGTCCTTGGCCTTACTGTCATATACGGCGTCGTGGAACCAGATCGCCGCTTCGACGGCCTCGAAATCGCCGAGCAGCCCTCGATACTCGCCGGCCAGCGCCAGCATCGCCTCGATATGGGCCAGGTTGTGGTAGTGGCGGCCCTCGGCCGCATAGAGCGCTGAAAGCGCGCTTTTCAGCGCGTTGTCGATCAAGGGTTCGTTTTCCATGGCTGCTTGAAATCCCGCGAACCAAATCCATTTGACAAAGCACTAAGGAAAATTGAGTTCAATCATGCTACGATCTGGCTTATATGTGCGGCCGGATACTAGGCAAGCCGGCAGGACGAGACGTCGATGAACAGCATCAGCATTTCCCGACACAGCGCGTTGCAGCCGGTCGATCCGATCTGGCGCTCGATCCGCGACGAAGCGATGGAAGCGGTCAATCGCGACCCGCTGCTCGCCGCCTTCCTCTATTCGACGATCCTCAACCAGGACAGCCTGGAGGAGGCGGTCATACATCGGCTTGCCGAGCGGCTCGCCCACCAGGACATCGGCTCGGACCTCATCCGCCAGACCTTCAAGTCCATGCTGGCCGACGATAAGGACTGGCCGACGACCGTGCGCGTCGACATCCAGGCCTATTATGACCGCGACCCTGCCTGCGACCGCTTCATCATGCCGGTGCTCTATTTCAAGGGCTTCCACGCCATCCAGACCCATCGGTTGGCGCATTGGCTGTGGAACCAGGGTCGCAAGGATTTCGCGCTCTACCTGCAGAGCCGTTCATCCTCGGTCTTCCAGACCGATATCAATCCGGCCGCCCGCATCGGCAAGGGCATCTTCATCGATCATGCCACCGGGCTTGTGGTCGGCGAGACGGCGGTGATTGAGGACGACGTATCGATCCTGCACGGCGTGACGCTGGGCGGCACCGGCAAGGCCGGTGGCGACCGTCACCCCAAGATCCGCTACGGCGTGCTGATCGGCGCCGGCGCCAAGATCCTCGGCAATATCGAAATCGGCCATTGCTCGAAGATCGCGGCCGGCTCGGTGGTGCTGTCGCCAGTGCCGCACAACAAGACGGTTGCCGGCGTGCCGGCCCGGGTCGTCGGCGAAACCGGCTGCGATCAGCCATCGCGTCAGATGGACCAGCTTCTGCCTTCGCAAACGATGGATCAGGTCGTCAGCTTCGACATCTGATTTTCACGTGCCCGCCGGCGGCGGCCGGATTCCGGCCGCCGCCGGTATGAGTGGGCGTTGTTCTCGTCTTATCAGGCCGCTTGCCTTTACATCGCCATTGTCGACGTGCCAGAAGCGCGTTCGAACGAGCAAGCCCGATGATCGGAGAAGACTGTTGAAGCCGGACGAAATCAGAAAGCTGGACGCCTATTTCAAGCGCGTCTTCCAGAACCCCAAGATCGAGGTCAAGGCACGGCCGCGTAAGGAAGATTCGGCCGAGGTCTATGTCGGTGACGAGTTCCTCGGCATCGTCTTCAAGGACGAGGACGACGGCGACTACAATTTCTCGATGGCGATCCTCGACATCGATCTGGCTTGAGCCTGCAGAGCCAAGGCTGGCCGGGCCGCACGGACGGCAGCCGGCCTTGCCACCCAAATCTCTCAATGTCTCGTTTTCAGCATGCGCCCGGCTTCGGTGGCGATCGACACGTCAAGCGCCTGCCAATCGCCCAGAAACTCCCTGGGGAAGCGATAGGTGAGGCTGAGCTCGTCGCCAACCTGGATATCGCGCTCGCAGGGCGCCAGCGATTCGTCGGCACTCGGCCCGCTCAGGCAGCGGGCCACGAAGGGGTCCTTGCCGGGACGCTTGCCGACGACCAGCACCTCGTTCAGATAGCCTGATTTTTCATTGAAGCCATACACCGTCGTGCCGCCAGGTCCCGCAATGCCGGGCTGCGTGATCAACGCGCTGTAGATCGGCGCGAAACGGCCGCTCATGTCACGCGACATCATCTGTTGCTCGAAGGACAGGAAGATGATGTTCCTGCTCGTCCCCGTGTGGTTGAAATCGTCGCGCGCGGCCTCGCTGTAGCCGTCCATCTGGGGGTAGCGCAGATAGAGGTCGAGACGTGAGGCGATGCCGTCGCGACGGGCCTGCTCGAAACGGATGACATTGGCCGGCACCGCGATGACATTATTGCCGATCACCACCTCGTGGATCGTTGCATCGTCGGTGTATCCGGCCATCGCAATCGAACGGCCGAACCATTTGCCGCCAAGGCTGATCACTATCGACAGCAAGGCCAACGCCGCGAACACGTAGAACACCCGCTTCATCAGCGTTGAATCGACCACGGTGAGTTCGGGGCCGTCGGCGATCGCTGCCTGCTTCATCTCAGTTCCTCGGCTACCTCTGCTGTGCCCGCTGGGTGTCCTCGTGCGGCACACATCGCGCGGCATGGCTTTTGCAGCGCGCTACGCACGACTGTGCGATTTCATGGTAAATGGAAAGTAAAGATGGACCAGCTGGAACTCACTCTGTTCGCTTTTGTCGTCGGGCTCACGACCTGCGGGCTGGTCGGATCGGCGATGGAACTGGTTTATGGGCGCAGGGTCGCCTTCACCGAGCCCTACGTGTCGCCGTCGCACGTACTGCGCTCGCTTGCCGCGACTGCCTGTGCCGGGCCTTTCATGCTGGTCAACGACGCCCTCGATGCCCGCCGCGAGCGCCGCATTTCGACAGTGGCGCTGATGTCCTGCGGCTGCACGGCGATTGCCTGGGCCTTGGCGCTGGGCGTCGTGGTGCTCGCCATTGCTTCATGGACGGTCCGTCTCCTAGGCTCCGACTTTCCAGTCTGAGACGATTCGGAGACCGACAATGCCGCTTTATGCGATCGATGGAACAGTGCCCAGCTTCGCGGATGCGGACACAAACTGGATCGCGCCCGATGCGACGCTGATCGGCGATGTGCGCGTCGGCCGCAACGCTGGCTTCTGGTTCGGTGTCGTCATCCGCGGCGACAATGAGCCCATCGTCATCGGCGCCGACACCAATGTGCAGGAACACACGGTCATGCACACCGATCCCGGCTTCCCGCTGACGATCGGGCAGGGCTGCACGATCGGCCACCGCGCCTTGCTGCATGGCTGCACGATCGGCGACAACAGCCTGATCGGCATGGGTGCCATCGTGCTGAACGGTGCGAAGATCGGCAACAACTCACTGGTCGGCGCCGGTGCGCTGGTCACCGAAGGCAAGGAGTTTCCGGACAATTCGCTGATCGTCGGCTCGCCGGCCAAGGTGATCAGGGTGCTGGACGACGCTGCCGTGGAAAGATTGCGCGGCTCGGCGGCGCACTACGTCGCCAACGGCAAGCGCTTCAAGGCGGGACTGAAGAAGGTCTGAGGCCGGTTTGGCCAGTGCCTCTCGCCGACCGTTTCAATCGCGACCCAATCAGCGGCCGTTGGAGCTATGCTTGGCGATCGCATCGCGCAGCAATGACGCGCCGGCTTCAAAGCCGGCAATGTCGGCCTCCTCGACGGCTGTCCTGTAGTCATCGATGCGGGTTTCGAGCATCGGGTCGGCGCCTGCCGCCAGGAGCAGGCGGATCGCATCGACGCTGCGGATGGCCACCGAATAGTGAAGCGGCGTCCAGTCGTTGACGCCCCGCATGTTGGGATCGGCGCCACCGTCGATCAACGCCCGGACGATTTCCAGCCGCTCGGGGCGGTCGGTGGACAGCGCCGCAATGATTGACGGAAACCCGCCGTGATCCTGATAATTGGGATCCGAGCCCATATCCAGCAAGGTCGAGATGAAGCCGACGGGGCTCCAATAGACCGCATATTCCAGCGGATGGCCGAGGCCGAGCTCGAACGGCATGCGCTCGTCGAACCAGCGGGGCGAACCACCCAGGGCCACGCCGAGGCCCTCGAAATCGCCCGCCTTGAAGGCGTCGTCGATAGCCTTGAACAGGCGATGACGCTCGCATCGATCTTCCAGGATTTCCAACATGGTAGTGATCCAGAAGGCGAAATTAGCGTCCTATAGTGCCTCGATCTCCCGCGCGTGGAAAGGCGGATCGGGGATATTCGGATGCGCCAGGCGGCTCGATGGGACCTGTGACCTTCTGGATGCGAAGCGTCCATCGTTATTTTGGGGCGCGTTGCTTAGCAAATATCGGTGCTGCAATTTGACATCGCTCACCGTCTGACCGTTATTGTTGCAATTGGATGACGGTCGTCAATGAATGATCTAGGTCGCGGAGGTAGCTTACTTCCATGCCACCCGAGTTCGTCGAGTTAAATTGCGAAACCTGTTCTAATAATCGCTGTTCTCCTTGCCGGCGTCCTTGCTGGCATGGCCTTGGAGCGTTCAGTATCGAGAATGCGAAGGCAGGCATGGAGAAAAAGAAACCGCTGGCGCTGGGAGCGCAAGCGTGTGGAGGCCACCACTAGGAATGAATGGCAGCCACTGAAGCCCGATATAGCTGCGCCGAAACAGGTCGATGCCGCCGATCAATTGCGGATCGTTATGAGGGCCAAGTTCACCACCCAGGCACTTCTCAACAAGAGTGAAGCGCGCGTCTTCAAGGAACTCGACCGTATGGTTATCGGCTGTAATCCAGCATGGCAGGTTATGGCGCAAGTGTCTTTGGGGGAGATTCTGCGCAGCAAGGACGCGGACGCTTACAGCTGTATCAACTCGAAACGCGTTGACCTACTCCTCGTGGACGAGAATTGTTTGCCTCGACATGCATTGGAATACCAAGGTCATGCGCATCATCAGGGTACGGCAGCGGCGCGTGATGCGGTCAAAAAGGAAGCATTGCGAATAGCGGGCATCAGCTATCACGAGATTGTCGGTGGTCACACGACCCCTTCCGAACTCAGACGACTGGTAGAGAAACTCGTGGACAAGCCCGCAGCAGCGCAATAGCTAGCCCTATTCCACGTCGATGCCTCGGAAGTTGGCTGGTCTTCGAGCTGCCGCCAGAAATGGCGGAGCCGGCCCGGGGACGGGGCCGGCTCCTTTGACCCGGTCGTTGGGGACGGGGAGGGTGGGGACTCGACCGGGTTTCTCCTTAAGCGCGTTGCATTCATGCGGCGCACTTGAGCTCTGCTTTGTGCATGTCGTTATCCCAAAACCGCTTCGCGCCTGGGTGACATGCATTGGCGTCCTTAGCGGACGCTGGCGACCGCGTCGGAGCGGCCGTCATTGATCGTCACCCAAACGCCTGAATTCTGATCTGACTGGCGCTTGAGGTAGGTGTAATCGGTGTCCGTCCAGGACAGCACCTTGGTTTCCAGATTGTCGAGGATGAACTCGCCAAGGCTGGTGCGCACGGTCAGCACCGCGTGGCCGTCGCCATTTGGCTGGCGCGCAACCGTCATCAGCAGATTGCCGGCGGGCACGCCCGCATCCATCAGTTCGCGACGCTTTTCCAGCGCGTAGTCCTCGCAATCGCCATAGCCATTGTCGGGATAGGCCCAGTATTCCTCGACACCGTAGTTTTCCATGTCGGTGCGCGGCTTGATTCGTGTGTTGACGGTATTGTTGATGTTGACGATCGCCGCCCATAGTTTGCGGGTCAGTTCGACCGGAGCCCCGCTGGGGGTCCTTTCACTGCATTCGCCAGGTATGCGCTGGCAGAATTCATAGTGGCCAACAGGTTGTGTGGTGCGGCCGCCGGTGTGCATGAATGCGGGTCCCGCCGCATATGCCGATCCCCAGACGGAAAGCTGCATCGCCATTGCCACCAGCAACAGCCTGCCCCTCGTTCTTTCCATTGTTGTAGTCTCCCCGTTCGAGGGAGACATTGCCACAAGTGGATTTATTTGACGCAAAAGCGCGAAGTAGATTTTAAGTAAAACGCCCGTAGAATAAACATAAAATTTGATTCATTTGAGTATTGAATCGTTCGGAATTCCTGGTTCGTTAACCCTTCCGAACCTCGATGTCGGACCTTGCCGGAGCGGTCTCGACCCCGGCCGGCGCATCTCGATCGCCGATGTCGTGAACGAAAAAAACCGGCAGCAAGGGGCCGGTTTCCTCATGCGCTTCTGTCGGGTCTTGTCAGGCGCGCGGCGTATTGAATTCGGAATCGAGCGTTTCCGGGCGCTGAATGACGGCGAATTCGATGGCGACACCATCCTCGAAATGGCGAACGATCTGCCCGCGCATGGTGCCAAGCATGACCTGAACGCCGATCGCCGGCTTGACGTCGATCTCGATCGCCGCGCCCGAAAGCGACAGGTCGATGATACGGCACTGATACTGGCGGCCATCAGTGAGTTGCAGCACGCTGGTTGGATTGCGTGGCGCGACGCGCTCGTGCCGACGGTCTTCGGGCAGGTCGAGTTCGTGCTTGTTGGCGAGCCAGGTCAACTGCGCCGCAAGCTTGTCCTTCTTGCGGTCCGACGCGATGACGGTCATCGCGAAACCGTCCTGCAGGGTGCGTGTAACGACACCTTCAATGCGGCCGATATGGTCGATGTAGGCGATGACCTTTTCGCCGGGCATGCCGACGCGGTCGGTGCGAAGCGCTACGTTGCCGGGTGACATGTCGACCACCTGGCAGGGGTGCTCGGTGCGGTCTTCCAGCATGAAGCGCCCGTATATCTTGACCCGGACGCGCTGAAAGTTACGCCTTTCAGCTTGGGACGGCGCGTAGTCGACCGCCGCTGACCTCATAACTGCCTACACCCCGTTTGGCATCCCACGCGTCGATGCGAGGAACTTCATCGCTGAAGTACAACAAAACGGGTTAACAAAGGGGAAAAGCGGGCACCCTACGACGCCAGATCGAGGACTATTCCTCGCGCCCGCCATCGAAGACGACGAGATGGCGGATTCGACGAACCCGGCCGAGCGCCGAAATCGTCTCGGGTGCCTCGAGTTCGTCGGGAACGAGCGAGGGAACATTGATCGCCGGGCGGTTGTTCAGCAGCTCCTTCTCCGGATCGACGACGCGGATGGAATCGATCAATGCGTCGGTGATCGGGTCAGCGCCCAGCCAGAAGGGCTTTTCCACGGCGCTGATCACGCCGAGGCAGCGCGGACTTTCGACACCGCCGTCAAGCGGCAAGGCAAGCAGTTCGAACCTGTTGGAGCGGCCACTACGGCTGAAACCCTCAAAGGCAATGAGAACAACGGATTTCTGGTCGAAGACGCCATGGATCAGCCGCGAGACGAGCCGCTGGTCCTTCTCGCGCCACAGCGATGGAAAGGAAAAGCCCTTGAGCTCGCGGCCGTAGTAGGCGCAAAGCCTTGTACCAGCCAACCGGAATACCGCTTGCCCGCGGGTGTCCCTTTCCAGGATGAACGTATCGGCCAAAAGCGACTTGATGTCGGCCGGCTCGACCTCCGAACGCTTCGGGGCGGGGCGTCCGTCACGCAGGCGATTCCAATATTGGAACAGCGTGATCGATCCGTTCTGGTTCATGCTATGCTGCTCCGCGCAATCTGTCGTCTGATGTCCCATCGGTGAACAGAAGGGCGCCCTCCGATGACTTACATGCGTTGCGGAGCAGGAAGCGTGCCAGCGTCGTTAACACTTGTTCACGGGTCGGGACCGTTAAGGTTAACAAATGGTTTACGTTGCGCCGAGGCGAGGCCCGTGGCACATAAAAACCACTCCAGAAGCGGTCGTTTCGCGACGATCGGCAGCACTTCAGTCAAGAGTTTTAGGGGAGCAGGGGGCTCGACCAACCGTTCAAGGGAAACCTTGAACGGTTTTTTTTGATTCGCGCCGAGGCGATTCGCCGTTTGTGAGTCGGCGGGCGGTGGTCTAGATGCTCACCTGATTCAAACCCTGGACCGAGTGCTAGCACGCATGAACGAGCCCGTAAGCCCACCGGAAATGGAACAGACGCTTCGCGAGCCCGAACCGCGTCGCGAGCCGGTGTTCAACCTGCCGCCGGTCGTGCTGGCGGTAATCGGAATCTGCGTCGTGGTCTATCTGTTGCAACAGTATGTGCTGACCGAAACGCAACAGCTGACCCTGCTGTACGATGGAGCATTCATCCCCGCCCTCTACACCGGGCAATATGGCTTCGACTGGTTCCTGTTCTCTCGCCCCTTCACCTACGCCTTCATGCATGGCGGTTTTGCTCATATCGCCATCAACATGGTGTGGCTCGCGGCCTTTGGCTCGCCGTTGGCCAACCGTCTCGGCGCGCTCTGGTTCGCGCTGTTTTTCGCCCTGACCGGCTTGGCTTCGGTTGTGCTTTTCTGGGCCATGCATCCGTACGGAGAGGCGCCTCTGGTTGGTGCATCGGGCGCTATTTCTGGCATGATGGGCGCTGCCGCGCGTTTTGGTTTCCGCACCGACCGCTCGGCCGGCAAGGCTGCCTTCGCTGGCCCTGTGTTGCCGATCGCAATTGTACTGCGCTCGCGCGGCGTGGTGATCTTCCTCGCCATGTGGATGATCATCAATCTCGCAACCGGCCTTCTCGGCGTTGCCCCGGGAACAGACGGGCAGATCGCCTGGGAGGCCCATATTGGCGGCTTTGTCGCGGGCTTCTTCGGCCTGCGCTGGTTCGACAGGCGATGGCAGGCGCCTGAGTGGGAGACCACAGACCCGCGCACTTGAAATGCAACCGATCACGGCGCACGATGTTCACTCTTACGTGAAGCCGGTCAGGGCAGGAACCGGCAGGCAAAGCAGAGGAGGACGCCATGACGGTTAAGGCAATTCTCGAAAGAAAAGGCCATGACGTGTTGACGCTCGGGCCGAACGAAAAACTGAGCGAAGCGATCCGCATCCTGGCCGAACACAAGATCGGCGCGCTGGTCATCACCAATGGCGATCGCAAGATCGTCGGCATTCTGTCGGAACGCGACATCGTGCGGGTCGTCGCCAAGGAAGGCGCGGCGGCGCTCGATATCGCCGTGCGTTCGGCGATGACGCCGAAAGTGAAGATCTGCAACGAGAACCATACGGTCAACGAGGTCATGGAAATCATGACCAGGCACCGTTTCCGCCATCTGCCGGTGGAGAAGGACGGCATGCTCGATGGCATCATCTCCATCGGCGACGTGGTCAAGCGCCGCATAGAGGACGTCGAGCGGGAGGCTGACGAGATCAGGGCCTACATCGCCACCGCTTGAGCAGCGAAAGCACCGCCGGCCGGAGAACCGACCGGCGGAACCATATGCTATCTGTTGTCGAGTTCGGAGCGGACGAGTTCGAGCCCGCGCCGGGTTATGCGATAAGGGCCGCCACCCGACGATGAAACCGCCTTCTTGCGTTTCAGCTTTCGAAACAGGTCGAGATCGACGCCCGGATAGTGCCAGCCATCGCGGGTCAGGCATTTGACGGAGGCGATCCGCTTCTTGTCGTTCTTTTCGATTTCAATGCGTCCGCCCTGCGCGAGCAGGTGCAGGATGCGCTGTTCAATGCGCGAAATATCCATGGGAGAGTTTCCGGGAAAACAAAAAAATACCGCCGCCGCGAAAGCTTCGCGGCACGGGGTTTCAGGTTTTCTGCCCTGCCTCGCTAGGAGGTCAGGGCCTTACCGGGACTGAGCGTAAGTGGACATCCACTCTCCATTGGGGGATGAGCGTCCTTAGGCGAAAGCGGCTGAAAAGGCCAGTCCGCGGCTTTGCGCTTGTCTCGCGAAGCGGTTTGCACTAGCGAAAGTCGACAACCTTGCCCCGTTTGCGTTTTGCAAACAAAGGCACCAATCGATACGCAGCAGGCCGCCATGAGCATCATCGACACCCGTACCCCCGACGCGAAACGCCTGATCCCTGGCGCAACCGGCGACTGGGAGATCATCATCGGCCTCGAGGTCCATGCGCAGGTGACCTCGGAAGCAAAGCTGTTTTCCGGCGCCTCGACCGCCTTCGGCGCCGCGCCCAACGCCAATGTCAGCCTGGTCGACGCGGCAATGCCGGGTATGCTGCCGGTCATCAACGAGGAATGCGTCAAGCAGGCGATCCGCACCGGCCTCGGACTGAAGGCGCAGATCAACCACAAGTCCGTCTTCGACCGGAAGAATTACTTCTATCCCGACCTGCCTCAGGGCTACCAGATCTCGCAGTTCAAGCAGCCGATCGTCGGCGAGGGCACCGTGATCGTCTCGGTCGGTCCCGACCGCCAGGGCGAGTTCGAGGACATCGAGGTCGGCATCGAGCGGCTGCATCTGGAACAAGATGCCGGCAAGTCGATGCACGACCAGCATCCCACCATGTCCTATGTCGACCTCAACCGCTCCGGCGTGGCGCTGATGGAGATCGTCTCGAAACCCGACATGCGCTCGGCCGATGAGGCCAAGGCCTACGTCACCAAGCTGCGCACCATCGTGCGCTACCTCGGCACCTGCGACGGCAACATGGACGAAGGCTCGATGCGCGCCGACGTCAACGTTTCGGTGCGCAAGCCCGGCGGCGAATTCGGCACGCGCTGCGAGATCAAGAACGTCAACTCGATCCGCTTCATCGGCCAGGCTATCGACTATGAGGCCCGCCGGCAGATCGCCATCCTCGAGGATGGCGGCAAGATCGACCAGGAGACGCGGCTGTTCGACGCCGTCAAGGGCGAGACGCGCTCGATGCGCTCCAAGGAAGAGGCGCACGACTACCGCTATTTCCCCGATCCCGACCTCTTGCCGCTGGAATTCGACCAGGCCTATGTCGACGCATTGGCGAAGGAATTGCCGGAACTGCCCGACGACAAGAAGGCGCGACTGATCTCGTCGCTCGGCCTGTCGACCTATGATGCGTCGATCCTGGTGTCGGAAAAGCCGATCGCCGACTATTTCGAAAAGGTGGCCGCCGGCCGCGACGGCAAGCTCGCCGCCAACTGGGTCATCAACGATCTGCTCGGGCAATTGAACAAGGCCGGCAAGAATATTGAAAATGCTCCGGTTTCGCCAGATCAGCTCGGCGCGGTCGTCGATCTGATCAAGGATGGCACCATCTCCGGCAAGATCGCCAAGGATCTGTTCGAGATCGTCTGGAACGAAGGCGGCGATCCGCGCCAGCTGGTCGAGAGCCGCGGCATGAAGCAGGTCACCGACACCGGCGCCATAGAGAAGGCTGTCGACGAGGTGATCGCCGCCAACCCGGACAAGGTCGAGCAGGCGCGCGCCAAGCCGAGCATGGCGGGCTGGTTCGTTGGCCAGGTGATGAAGGCGACCGGCGGCAAGGCCAACCCGCAGGCGGTCAACGACCTGGTCAAGGCCAAGCTCGGTATCGAGTAAGGCGGTGTTCGTCCGCACCGCCGGGGAGCGCGATCTTGTTGCCGTGCGGGCGCTGCTGGTCGAAACCTGGCATGCGACCTATGACGCTGTCTACGGCGCCGCCAAGGTCACCGAGATCACCGACGACTGGCACTCGATCGTCTCGCTTCGGTCGCGGCTGACGCGGCCGAACTCGGAATTCCTGGTGGCCGATGACGGCAAGCGGATCGGCGGCATGGCTTTCGCGGCCGCCACCGCCGATGCGAAGGTCATCATGTTGAACCAGCTCTACGTGCATCCGGACTGCCAGCGGCGAGGGATCGGGCAAGCGCTGCTGGACGAGATCGAGGCCAGTTTCCCGGAAGCTCGAACGCTGCGCGTCGAGGTCGAGGAAGCCAACGGCGGCGCCATCGCTTTCTACCGATCGGCCGGGTTTTTACCTTCCGGCAATGCTGCAGAAGCCCGTGACGTCGCAAGGCCGGCAACACTGAGTTTCGAGAAGCCGCTCGGATAGATCGCCGCCGGCATGCACGGCCAGCAATTGTCTCGCGTTTTTGATTTGACCGGCCCCCACGGCCGCATCAACGCTGCCTCGGCCTGCGCCCGTACCAATGACGCGCCGGCGCGAGGGGGGAATTCATGCCGAGCTTACCGGAACTGATGCCGACACAGGTGTCGGACGAAAACTTTGGTGGCGTCACCTATCATATCGCGGGCGAGCTTGTGCCGGTGCTTTCAGTCGATGTGACGCGGATGCCAGTCTATTTCGAGCACCACGTCCTGCTTTGGAAGAACTCCACCATCACCATCGGCCTGAAATCGCTGAAGGGCGCACTGAAGCGCATGATGGCCGGCATGCAGATATTCGTCACCGAGGCGTCAGGAGCAGGCGTCATTGCCTTCAGCCGCGATGGGCCGGGCCATATCGTACCGATCCACCTCAGGCGCGGCGAGGAGATCCAGGTGCGCGAGCACCAGTTTCTCGCCGCCACCGGCAACGTCGATTACACCTTCGAGCGCGTGCGCGGCCTGGCGACGATGCTGTTCGGCCAAAGCGGCTTTTTCATCGACCGTTTTCGCGGCGATGCCGGCGACGGCATCGTCTGGCTGCATGGCTACGGCAACGTCTTTGAAAAGACGCTCGCCGCCGGCGAGACCATCGACATCGAGCCGGGCGGGTGGCTGTTCAAGGATAGCTCGGTCAAGATGGAAACGAAGATCGACCGCCTGTCGAGCGGCTTCTTCGGCGCCAACATGAATTTCATCGTCAACCGGTTCACCGGGCCGGGTCGTGTCGGCATCCAGTCGATGTATCTGCATATGTCGACCGAGGAATAGGCGCCGATGCGTCAGGTCACGCCCCGTTGCGTGAACGCAAGGGCGGCGACAATTCGCGGATCAGCAGTTCGAGTTCGCGTTGATCGCCGGTTCCGGTCTTGTCGTAGATCGTCGCCAGCTGCGACTTGATCGTACCATCCGAGACGCCGCTGGCGGCGGCAATCTCCTTGCGCGTCTTGCCGGCGGCGACATGGCCGGCAACGCGCTTTTCCGCCGCGGTCAGGCCGAACAGCGCGCCGATCGCCTCCAGCGCCGGGATCGGGGCGGTGCCGGCGGCGGCGATGAAGATCGCGGCGGCAGCGCGCTGCGACATTCGCGCCGAAATCTCCCGCCTTGCCAGCGGCATGACATGCGCCACCGCCGGAACACTGACCATGGCGAGCGGAATGTCGATGCCGGACGGCCCGAGCGCGAATTCGTCGCGTGTGCCGAGTGCAACCGCGCAACTGATCGAGGCATTGGCCTGCGGATAGGCGAACGACAATTGGCCGCGCACCGAACGGACGGCTGAGTTCTCGACAAGCAGCGCTTCGGCCGCCGGATTGGCGAAGATGATCTGCATGTCGGCGGAAACGATCATCACCGGGTGGTCGAGGGTCTCGAGGACGGTGCGGAAAATCTCCGCCTTGCGCCGTTCCGCCTCGAAAAGGTCGCCGATGGTCACGGCGCGCCGCACGTGCGGCGCAAGCGACGAGACCAGTTCGAGATCGTCGGCCGAAATCTGTCGCCTGTCCTTGTCCGTCACCACCATCAGCGTACCGATGCGGGTTGGCCTTTTCATCAGCGCGACCCAGAAGAAGTCATCCAGCCGGTTGGGTTCCACCCATTCGCGCACGATGCGGCTTTCGATCCAGTTCTGTCGAGCGTCGGGACCTTGCAGCGCATAGAAGGAATCGACCGTGAACGGCATGTCGATGTCCATCTTCGGTACGGCCGTGAAGAAGGGTACCTCAGACCCATAATCGCGCTGCAGCGGCTCGAGCATCGACGGATCGCCGCAGGAAACCGAAAACCGGGCAGAGTTGCCGACCGTGTCGATGACCGCCAGCATGGCAAGCTGGCCGAGTGCCAATCGGCGGATGGCATCGAGCGTCGACTGCCAGCGGTCGACGTCGGCAACTGAATCGTAGATCGCTTCGACGATCCGCGGCAGAGCACGGTCAACTGTGTTCGCCAACGCAGACATGGACCCTCGCGTGTCGCCTTCAAGTAAGTGTCAGGTTCCACAGCTGCGCTGCGTAAGGTTGCACAATAGTGTCGTCATGTAACTTGCTGATGCCGCCACACCCAAGGATTGTTTCATCGCGGCAAGCGGCGGTGTCTCTGCATCGCGCTTCGCTTGGCGCATCATCGTCATCGTCGGGACATGGCCGGCCGATGGTTCCATGTCCGGACATGCGTCATCCTCGCATTTGCTGTGCCGGCTCACGACAGATATGCAAGGGCATGACCAAACTGTCCCGCATCACAGCGTTGGCGCTGCTCGCCATCATCATCTTCGCGACCTTGTCGCCGATCCAGATGCGGCCCCACATTGCGGAGGCGAATGTTGAGCGCGCCCTGGCTTATGTGCTGTTGGGATTCGCCCTGGCGCTGGGCTTCCCCAACCGTCTCTATCAAGCCTTGATCTTTGTTGTCGTGACCGCTGGCATGCTGGAACTGCTTCAGATCGTTGATCCCGGCCGCCACGCGCACCTTGCCGACGCACTCGTGAAAGCATCGGCCGGCGTTATCGGGATCGCCGTGGGGCAACTGTTCGTCAGGACTGGCGTACGAAAAAGACAGAGTTAGGCGCGGCAGGAAGCGAAATGCGACTGATCGAAGCTGCGTGCCCTAGATGGAGGGGACTTCCACATTGTCGATCAGCCTGGTCTTGCCGAGCCAGGTTGCCGCGAGCAGGCGCCCTTGACGGTCGCGACGCCATGGCGCGAGCGTCAGGCTTTCGCGCGCCTCGACATAGTCGACTTCCGTGAAGCCGGCCGCGATGAGCGTACGGCTGGCTTCGGCGGTCGCGTCTTTTTGGTCGGCACCGGCCGCCATCTCCGCGGCCGCCTTTCGCAGGATAACGTTCAATTGGCGGGCGATGTTGAGTTCGGCTTCGCCGAGATAGGCGTTGCGTGACGACATGGCGAGGCCGTGCGCGTCGCGGATCGTCGGTGCGCCGATGATTTCGACGGGCAGGTCCAGGTCGCGGCAGAGCTGCCTGACGACGCAAAGCTGCTGGTAGTCCTTCTCGCCAAAGACCGCGCAGTCGGGCGTTGCCTGCAGGAAGAGCTTTGCCACCACTGTGGCGACGCCATCGAAAAAGGTCGGGCGAAAGTCCGATTCGAGCCCGGCGGCGGGCCCGCCGACCGAGACTTTGGTGGCAAAGCCGGCGGGGTACATCTCGCCGACCGTTGGAGTGAAGGCAAGGTCGGCCCGAGCCAGTCCCAGCCGGTCGAGGTCGCGGGCGAGCTGGCGCGGGTATTTGTCGAGGTCTTCGGACGGTGCGAACTGCGTCGGGTTGACGAAGATCGACACGACGCAGCGTTCGGCTTTTTCGAGCGCGATCCTGATCAGCGAGATGTGCCCGTCATGCAAGGCGCCCATGGTCGGCACCATGGCGATGCGAAGGCCGTCGCGCCGCCAGCCATGGACCTGCGCGCGGAGTGCGGCAACGCTATCGACGACTAAGGGCCGGCTCATAAGTCATCCCTACGGTTTTTGGCCGAGAAGACATGGTCGGAGCCGGGGAATGTCCGGCTTCGCACCTCCGATGCATAGCTTGCCGCGGCATGCGAGATCACGCTGCGCAGATCGGCATATTCCTTGACGAATTTCGGCACCCGGTCGACGGTCAGCCCGACCATGTCGTCGATGACTAGGATCTGGCCGTCGCAATCGCGGCTGGCGCCGATGCCGATGGTTGGAATGGCGATGCGGTGGGTAATATCGGCCGCAACCGTCTCGACCGTGCCTTCGATAACCACCGAGAACGCACCGGCTTCCTCTACAGCGAGCGCGTCGCGAACCAATGCCTCGACGTTCTCCTCGGTGCGGCCCTTGATCTTGTAGCCGCCATCCTTCTCGACCGATTGCGGCAGCAGGCCGATATGCCCCATGACCGCAATGCCGGCGGCCACGATCGCCGCGATCTGCCGGGCCATGTCGACGCCGCCTTCGATTTTCACCGCCTGGCAGCCGGTTTCGTCGACCACCCGCCGCGCCGAGGCAACGGCTTGCGCTGCTGAATCCTCATAGCTGCCGGCCGGCAGGTCGACGACGACGCAGGCCTTGGCCGAACCGCGCATCACCGCTTGCCCATGCGCGATCATCATCTCGAGCGAGGCACCCAGCGTCGTCTGGAGGCCATGCAGGACCATGGCGACGCTGTCGCCGACCAGAAGCAGATCGACATGCTCGTCAAGCAAACGGGCAAAGGGATAGGTATAAGCGGTCAGGCAGACGATCGGCGTGCCGCCCTTGCGGCGGCGAATCAGATCGGCGCTGATGCGAATGTCGGTGGTCGGCAATTCGTGGGCCAATCGTCACCTCCTTCGGCCGCAGCCGGGTTGGATACCCGCATGTGCGCGCAGAGCTTTAGAAAGACCGCAAAGGCTTGGCAAGCGCGCATCCGGCGAAGGACAAGATCACGGGCTTTTGTCGGGTCTCCGGCAAGCCATTTGTGCGCTCCCTGCGGCAAAAGCCTTGCCTTCCCGAAGGCCTGACGCCATAAGCAGGAAACGGGCGCCGTCGGCGCGAGGGTTCTGAGATGAAGACTTTCCTTACGCAGTTTTTCACCTGGTGGAACAGCCAGACGCTGGGAACGCGCCTGCACACCTGGCGGCATGGCAGGAAGGTCGGCCAGGACGAGACGGGCAACGTCTACTACGAGGGTGGCATCGATTCGGAAGGCCGCACGCGCCGCTGGGTCATCTATCGCAACTATTCGGAAGCGTCGGCCATTCCGCCCGGCTGGCACGGTTGGATCCATCACCGTGTCGATGTCGCGCCGCCGAGCGAGGACTACAAGCCACGCGACTGGCAGAAGCCGCATCAGCCCAATTTGACCGGCAGCCCGGCGGCCTATCGGCCGAAGGGCTCGGTGCTGACCAATCAGCATCGCCCGCAGGTCACTGGCGACTACGACGCCTGGACGCCCGGGTCGTAACGGCCGCGGCTTGTAACGGCGCAAGGGCAGGCCGGTCCTTTATCGCCACAATTGGTGTTTAGCTGCTTGCTGATCAGAAAACGGCGACTAGCCTTGGCGATCGACAGAATCACCCGGGCGCGAACCACCGGTATCCCTATATGAGCTTTTTCAGCCTGACATCGATGGGCGGCCTGACGGTAGCCGCCGGCCTTGCCGTCAGCACCGCGGCCTTTGCCGCTTCGCCCGCACCTGCCGCGCCCGCGCCGGCGGCGCCCGCAGGATCGGATCGCATCACCAATCCGGTTGCCGAATTCGCCGGCATCGACAAGATCACCGGCCGCATCATCACCTTTGACGTCTATATCGACGAGACGGTGCAGTTCGGCGCTTTACAGGTGACCCCGCGCGTCTGTTATTCGCGGCCGCAGACCGAGGAGCCTAAGACCGATTCCTTCGTCGAAGTCGACGAGATCACGCTCGACCGCAAGATTCGCCGTATCTTCACCGGCTGGATGTTCGCCGAAAGCCCAGGCCTCAACGCTGTCGAACATGCCGTCTATGACGTCTGGCTGAAGGCCTGCAAGCAGAAGTCGGATGTCCCTGCGCCAGACGCCGCCAAGGCTGACGGAACCAAAGCCGACGCTACCAAGCCTGCTGCAGCCAAGCCGGAGACTGCACCCACTCCGGATGTGGCGCAGCCCGATCCCGCACAACCGGATGCCACCGACGCCAACTGATCCTCCGGAACCGTCGCCGCCATCATGCGTTAGGGCCACGAACGGCAGCGCATCAATGCGCCTGGAGGACGGTTTCCCATGTCAGACCACAAGCGGATCACCGCCAGCAAGAAAGAGCTGCTCGAACTCGAAAAGGGGTTCTGGACGGGCGACGCGGCCTACTACGCGGCTAATGCCGACACCGAATGCCTGGTTGCCTTTCCGCAGATGGCAAAGGCGATGGACAATGCCGATCTCGCCAAGACCGCGACCAAGCCCAACCGCTGGCGCGACCTCGATATCGAGCTCAAGGGAATAATCGAGCCGGGCAGCGATATCATCATGCTGACCTACGAGGCCCATGCGACACGCGAGAACGGCGAACCCTACGCGGCGTTGGTCAGCACCGGCTATGTCCATCGCGTCAACGGCTGGAAGATGATGTTCCATTCGCAGACACCGTTGGAGACCGCGACCGGGAAGTGAGAGGCTTGAACGTCAGGGAAAAAAGATCGCCTCACCCTTCAGCGCTTCGGCCAGCATCTTCTCGTATTTGCCGCGCGGCACGTCGACCGCGCCGAAGCGCTTCAGGTGCTCGGTGGTGAACTGCGTATCCAGCAACGCGAAGCCCCGTTCCTTCAACCGCTCGACCAGATAAAACAGGCAGGTCTTGGAGGCGTCTGTCTCCCTGGCGAACATGCTCTCGCCAAAGAACACTCGGCCGAGCGACACGCCATAGAGGCCGCCGACCATCCTGTCCTCGCGCCAGGCCTCAACCGAATGACAATGGCCCAGCCGGTGCAGTTGCACATAGGCTTCGCGGATCGGCGCATTGATCCAGGTCGACCGGCGCTCCTCGCGCTTTTCGGCGCAGCCATCGATCGTCGCTTCGAAATCGAAATCGAAACGGATGTCGAACGGGTGCTTGCGGATCGTCTTCTTCAAGCTCTTGGGCGTGTGAAAACCTTCGAGCGGGATGATGCCGCGCGTTTCCGGCCGCACCCAGAACACTTCTGGATCGCTGGCGCTCTCGGCCATCGGAAAGACGCCCGAGGCATAGGCCTTGAGCAGCAGGTCGGTGGGGATGCGATAGCCGGGCGCGTAGGGACGGGTCATCGCGTTCCCGCGCTATTCGCCTTTGGCCAGGTATTTTTCCAGCCAGTGGATATCGTACTCGCCATTGGCGATGTCCGCATTGCCGACGAGATCGCGAAACAGCGGCAGCGTCGTCTTGATGCCGTCGACGACGAACTCATCCAGGGCCCGCCGCAGCCGCATCATGCACTCGACGCGGTTGCGCCCGTGCACGATCAGCTTGCCGATCAGGCTGTCGTAATAGGGCGGGATCTTGTAGCCGGAATAGACGCCTGAATCGACGCGGATGCCGAGGCCGCCAGGCGTGTGGAAGTGGGTGATGGTGCCGGGCGAGGGGGTGAAGGTGCGCGGGTCCTCGGCATTGATGCGGCATTCGATGGCGTGGCCGTTGAACTTGATGTCTTCCTGTTTCACCGAGAGCCCGCCGCCGGAGGCGACGCGGATCTGTTCATGCACCAGATCGATGCCGGTGATCGCTTCCGTCACCGGATGCTCGACCTGCAGGCGCGTGTTCATCTCAATGAAGTAGAATTCGCCATTCTCGTAGAGAAACTCGATCGTGCCGGCGCCGGAATAGCCAAGGTCGGCAATGGCCTTGGCGCAGATGTCACCGATGCGGGCGCGTTCCTCGGCATTGAGTGCCGGCGAGGGCGCCTCTTCCCAGACTTTCTGGTGGCGGCGTTGCAGCGAGCAGTCGCGCTCGCCGAAATGGACGCCGCGGCCGAAACCGTCGCCGAACACCTGCACCTCGATATGGCGCGGCTTTTCCAGGTATTTCTCGATGTAGACGGCATCGTCGCCGAAGGCCGCACCCGCTTCCGTGCTCGCTGTCTGCAAGGCGATCTCAAGGTCAGCCTCGGTAAGGGCGACCTTCATACCGCGCCCGCCACCGCCAGCCGATGCCTTGATGATCACGGGATAGCCGATCTCGGCGGCGATGCGCCTGGCTTCCTTTTGATCGGTCACGGCGCCGTCGGAGCCCGGCACCACCGGAATGCCGAGGCGCTTTGCGGTTCGCTTGGCTTCGATCTTGTCGCCCATGATGCGGATGTGATCGCCGGACGGACCGATGAAGGTGATATTGTGCGCGGCCAGGATGTCGGCGAACTTGGCGTTCTCCGACAGGAAGCCGTAGCCCGGATGCACCGCGTCGGCGCCGGTGATCTCGCAGGCGGCAACGATTTGATGGATGTTGAGATAGCTGTCGCGCGATGGCGGCGGCCCGATGCAGACGCTCTCGTCGGCCAGCCGCACATGCATGGCGTCGGCATCGGCGGTCGAATGCACCACCACCGTCTGGATACCGAGTTCCTTGCAGGCGCGCAGCACCCGAAGCGCGATTTCGCCGCGATTGGCGATGAGAATCTTCTGAAACATCCGGCCCGCTCTACTCGATCACGACGAGCGGCATGCCGTACTCGACCGGCTGCGCGTCCTCGAACAGGATCGCCGTCACCGTGCCGGCGCGGGGCGAGGGAATCTGGTTCATCGTCTTCATAGCCTCGATGATCAGCAGTGTCTGGCCTTCCTTGACCTTCTGGCCGACTTCGATGAACGCCTTGGCGTCGGGCGACGGCGCCAGATAGGCGGTGCCGACCATCGGCGAGGCCACCGCGTTCTTCGACACGTCGACCGTTGCCGGGCCGGCCGCGGCGGCAGGCTGGGCTGCTGCCGGCGCATAGGCCGGTTGCGGCGCTGCGATCGCATGGACGGCAGGTGCCTGCCGCGAGACGCGCACCTTCAGGTCGCCCAGTTCAACCTCGATCTCGGTCAGGTTGGTGTCGTTCAGTATGCCCGCCAGATCGCGGATCAGTTGCTGGTCAACACCGGTCTTCTTTATCGACATTTTCGAGCCTTCTGTTTGTTGGCCGGTCATAGGCGTGCGGCCAGCGCCTGCAGCGCCAGCGTGTAGCCGAGCGGCCCAAAGCCACAGATCATGCCGACGGCAACCGGCGCGACCATGGAGACGTGGCGGAATGATTCCCGCGCATGGATGTTGGAAAGATGGACTTCGGCGACTGGCAGCGGCGCGACGGCGCGGATGGCGTCATGGATCGCGATCGAGGTGTGGCTGTAGGCGCCCGGATTGATGACGATGCCGACAGCCTTGTCTCCGGCTTCCTGAATCCAGTCGACAAGGTCGCCCTCGTGGTTCGACTGGCGGAAATCGATCTCGAACCCAAGCGAAGCGCCGGCCTGCTTGCAGTCGTCGGCGATCGCGGCAAGCGTCTTGCCGCCATAGATGCCTGGCTCGCGCTTGCCGAGCGCGTTGAGATTGGGACCGTTCAGGACGAAAACCGTTTTCAAAAAAGCCGACCTTCTTCGGCGCCGACATCAAGCCGGCGCGCTGGGCCCTCTATAATGGGCATAGACGTCCGCGAAAAGAGCGCAAGTGCGTTCTTTCACTGTCCACAACAGGCGGAAATGCGCCCGTGAAGAAAAGCGAGGTTGATCAAAGCGCGGCTTTCGCCGCCTGAATCTTTTCCGCGAGCACTTCCTGTCCGAGCGCCCCGAACACGACCTCGTTGCCGACCACATAGGATGGCGTTCCGGTGATCGCCAGCTTGTTGGCAAGATCATAGGTCTTGGAGAAAGCCTCGGGGATCGACGGGTCCTTCATTTTCTCGCGTAGCGTTGCTTCGTCGGCGCCGAGCGAAAGCGCGATCTTGATGGCCGCTGCCTCCGTGGCGCGTCCCTGGCCGCCGAGCAGCGCATTGTGGAATTCGCCGTACTTTTCCGGCATCATCAGGTGGAACGCCATCGAGACGACGCTCGCTTTCTGCGAATCCGGTCCGAGGATGGGAAATTCCTTGAGCACGAAGCGCAGGTCCGGATCGGCCTTGGTCAGCGCCCGCATGTCGTCGATGGCGCGTTTGCAGAAGCCGCAATTGTAGTCATAGAACTCGACGATGGTGACCTTGCCGTTCGGGTTGCCGACGACGCCGTCGAAAGCCGAGTTGAAGATCTGGTCCTTGGCGTCCTTGATCACGCCCAGATGGGCGATGCGCTGCTCTTCCTTCTGCTTGGCCTCAAGCGCGTCCTGAACCTCCAGAAGCACTTCCGGGTTCTTCAAGAGGTAGTCGCGGATGATGCCTTCCACCTCGGCGCGGTCGATCTTGGTGTCGCCCGCCATCTGGACAGGCTGCGCCGTGCCGGCCTTTGCAATCTCTGGGCTTCCGGCCACGAATCCGAAAGCCAGCATGGCAAGGGCGACCGCAATCCCCGTGGTGCCCAGCAGCAGTGCTTTTTTCATCGTTCCTGTTCCTTTTGCCTGTTTTCCGGCCCGGTATGCCAGGCTATGTCGCAGCGCGTGGCCGGAAGGTTCACTTGATCTTGATCTTGTTCGACGGTGTGTAGTTTATAATGTCTTGAGCGCGGAGCCAGCGCGGCTCGCCGCGCTTCATCTGCTGCTGCGCCCGCATGGCGAAAATCTTCGCATCCTTGTAGTTGCCGGAATAGAAGTGACCTTCGGCGGTGGCAAGCTCGGCGCCCGGGATGTCACCCAGTTCGCCATAGGCCTGCGCCAGGTAACGGTATCCGGCGGAATTTTCTTTGTCGCGCCCCAGACCATTGTTGATCTGCACCACTGCCTTTTTCAAGGATTCTGGTGTGCCGATGGCCATCAGCGCCTGGCCCCAGGAAACCGGCAGCAGCCCCGACCGCGCCGGATCGAGGCTGACCGCCTTGGCATAGGCGTCCGCGGCATCCTTGGGCCTGTTCGCCTTCATCAGGATATCGCCACGCAATTCCTGAAAATAGGCGTTTTTCGGCTGGGTCTTGATCAGTGCATTGGTCTTGGCGAGCGCGGTGGCGATGTCGCCGAACAGGTAGGTGGCCTGGGCATCGCCATATTGCGCGGCGAGGCTGCCTGGCATCTTGCGTATCAGCCGCGACGCGGCCGCCTGGCCGTCCATGTAGACGGCGATCTTCACTCGCATCATGTCGTGCCGCTGCTGCAGCGCCGGCGGGTCGATCTTGTCGACGTAAGGGCTCTGCTTCACCAGCACTTCGAGATTGGCGATACGATCCTGCGGCATCGGATGGCTGATACGGTAGGGATCGACCTGCGCGCCCGATAGCGACAGCGCCGTCTGGAAACGGTGGAAAGTCTTCAGCATGCCCATGCCGGACTGGCCGGTGGCGTTGAGATAGGTGATCGCCGAGCGGTCGGCAGTCATCTCCTCTGTGCGCTGATAGGCGAGGATGCTGCGCTGTGCCATCTCGCCGCCGCCGGCCGCCACGCCCATGCCAGCGCCGGCAAGGCCGCGGCTGTTGGTGGCGGCGCCGGCGGCGATGGCACCGGCGCCAAGCAATGTGGCGATGATCGCCATCGTCTTGGCGCGTTCGAGCTGGTCGCGCAGTTTCTGCTGGTGGCCGCCGGCGATATGGCCGGCTTCGTGCGCGATGACGCCGATGATCTCGTTGGGTGTTTCGGCCGTCATCAGCGCGCCGGTGTTGATGAACAACCGGCGTCCGGTGACGAAGGCATTGAAGCTCTGATCGTTGACCAGGACGATGTCGATCCCGTCATTCGCCAGTCCCGCCGCCTTGAAGATCGGCCGCGCATAGTCGCGCACCAGCGCCTCGATCTCGGCATCGCGTATCACGGGCACGTTCTGGGCGAAGGCGCTGACCGAACTCGTCACCGCAACGACAGCCCCGAGCGAAAGCGTCGCGAAGACGCGCGCTGCCTGGGCAATCGTCGATCTGGGTCGGCTCAACATGACGTGTCCACTGGTAGACGAGCGGGCGAAGGATGAAAAGTCGGCACCGGAAACTTCCTCAACTTGTGATCCTCACATCAATCGGGCATTTGTGCGGCGCATGCGCCAGAAGTTGGCGCCCTCAGCCATCGGGAATATTGGTTAAATGGTCGTTTCGCTCTCACGCCGTGGCAATGTCGAGCCGTTCCACGCGATGGACATCCTGGCCGAGGCAAACCGGCTGAAGGCCCAGGGTGTGCCGGTTGTTTCCATGGCCGTCGGACAGCCCTCCGATCCGGCGCCCGCCCGCGTTCGCGCGGCGGCAGGCAAGGCCTTGCAGGACGGACGCATCGGCTACACCGACACGCTCGGCCTCGCCGCCCTGCGCAAGGCGATCGCCGAACACTATGCCGATCACTATGGCCTCGATGTTCCACCCAGCCGGATCGCGGTGACCACCGGATCGTCGGCCGCTTTCAACCTCGCCTTTCTGGCAATGTTCGATCCTGGCGACCGCGTCGCCATCGCCGCGCCCGGCTATCCCGCCTATCGCAACATCATGGCAGCGCTCGGCATCGAGGTGGTCGAGATCGAGCTTGGCGAAGAGGCCTACCTGCATGCCGGCCATCTCGAGACGGCGCATCGCGAGAAGCCGCTGAAGGGCGTTCTGTTTGCTAGCCCGGCTAACCCAACTGGCGCTGTCATTCCCGCCGCCGAACTGTCGGCGTTGGTGAAGACGGCGCAAGACCTCGGCATCGCAGTGATCTCCGACGAGATCTACCACCGGCTGGCCTATGCTGCCCCCGACACCACGACTCTCGCCTACGGAAGCAGCGTGACGGTGATCAATTCCTTCTCGAAGTATTACTGCATGACCGGCTGGCGCATCGGCTGGATGGTGCTGCCGGAAGAGCTGGTGCGGCCGGTCGAGCGCATCGCCCAGAGCCTCTACATTTCACCGCCGGAGTTGTCGCAGATCGCCGCGATCGAGGCCTTCGCCGCAACCGAGGAGCTGGAGGCGGTCAAGGGCCGCTACGCCTGGAATCGTGAGCTCCTGATGAAACGTCTGCCGGAACTCGGCTTTTCGCTGGCCGCACCCATGGATGGCGCCTTCTATGCCTTTTGCGATGTCACCAGACACACCAATGACAGCATGGCCTTCGCGCGAAGGATGCTGGCGGAAGCGCATGTGGCGGCAACGCCCGGCCGCGACTTCGATACCCAGGCGGGGCACCGCACCATGCGTTTCTCCTATGCCGGCAGCCACGACGACATGGTCGAGGCAATGGCGCGCATCGAACGCTGGTTGAGGTAGCATCATGCCGGAACTCGAGCAGGCACTGGCCGAGATCGCCGCCGAAATGGCCGAACGCACCGATCGTGGCGATGTCGCCACCTACATTCCGCAGCTCGGCAAGGTCGATCCCAAGAAGTTCGGCATAGCCGCCGTCACCAATGACGGCCGCGTGCTGATGGCGGCCGACGCCGATCAGGCTTTTTCGATCCAGAGCATCTCAAAAGTGTTCACGCTGACCTTGGCGCTCGGCAATGTCGGCGACGCGCTGTGGCAGCGGGTCGGACGCGAGCCGTCGGGCAATCCGTTCAACTCGATCGTGCAACTCGAGCAGGAGAACGGCATCCCGCGCAATCCGTTCATCAATGCCGGCGCCATTGTCGTTTCCGACATCCTGCTTGCCGGCCACCAGCCGCGCGAGGCGATCGGCGAAATCCTGCGCTTCATCCAGTTTCTGGCCGATGACGAGACTGTTATCATCGACCGCGAGGTCGCCGCTTCCGAAAGGGCTACTGGCTATCGTAATTTTGCGCTCGCCAACTACATGAAATCCTTCGGTAATCTCCATCACGAGCCGGAATTGGCGCTGGGCGTCTATTTCCACCACTGCGCCATTGCCATGAGCTGCCGGCAACTGGCGCTCGCCGGCCGTTTCCTCGCCAATGGCGGCAAGAACCCGGCGACCGGGCATTCCGTGGTGTCGGCCGAGCGCGCGCGTCGCATTGGCGCGATGATGCTGACCTGCGGCCACTATGACGGCTCAGGCGACTTTGCCTTCCGCGTCGGCATTCCCGGCAAGAGCGGCGTCGGCGGCGGCATACTGGGCATTGTGCCGGGCGTCGCCTCGCTTGCCGTCTGGTCGCCTGGCCTCAACGCCAATGGCAATTCCAAGCTGGGTTCGATCGCGCTGGAAAAGCTGGCCAGGATGATGAACTGGTCGATCTTCGCGCCATAGCATATCGCCATCTGCCAGAACGCCAGATATGAAAAATCCCGCGCCGTTTTTCGAACGGCACGGGATTCTCTTTTGTCAAAAAATCAATTCAAGCGACTGAAAGGCTTAGAAAAAGCCCTTCCGCTGCCACCAGCCTGCGCGCTTCGGCTTGTCCTCGGTTTTGGCTGCCGGCTCTTCCGCAACGGTCGAAGAGACCACCGGCACGACCGGCGCATCGACGACCGTCGGCCTGCGCCGTGACGGCCGGGCCTTCGAGGGCTTTTCCTCGACAGCCGCGACCACCGGTTCGTTCGCAACCACAATCGCAACCGGAGCCTCGATTGGTGCTTCCTCGGCGACTTCGACAGAAGTCGCCTCGGCGACGGCTTCGGCCGCTGCTTTCTTCGGCTTGGCTGCACGACGCGGCTTCTTGGGCTTCTCGGTGCTCGGCACTTCGTCGCTCACCGCAGCCACTGGCTCTTCGACGGGCGCGGCGATAACCGGCTCGATCGATGCAGCCTCGCTTGCGGAACCGTCGCCCTCGGAAGGTTGGGTGGTTTCGCCGACACCTGCCTCGGTCTCGCCTTCACCGTCTTCACGGCGGTTGCGCTTGCCGCCGCGCTTGCCGCGGCGGCGCTTCTTGCCCGGGCCCTCATCCGAAGCCTGGAGCGTTTCATCCGTTTCGGCGGCGCCGAGCGGAGCAGTTTCGTCCGTTTCGGAGTCGTCGGCTGTCGGGTTCGCCGATTCAGAGAAATCGCCCGCCGGAGCGGAGACAGAAGCACCATCCGCAGCGGCGCCATGTTCGCGATCGCGATCCTTGCCGCCGCGCCGCCTGCGGCGTTTGCGACGCTTGCGGTCACGGCCTTCGCCTTCTTCTGCGCTGGCAGGTCGCGGCTGTTGTTGCTGCGGCTGCTGGCGGGGCTGCTCGGCCTGCGCCGGTGCCTCGTCCTCTTCCTCCACGACGACAATCTCGTCCTCGGGCTCGTCCGGCTCGACATAGGCCGGGAAACTCCGCGCCTCGACAAAGCCTTCCGGCTTTTCGGCCAGCGCGCCGCGGAAGATCGCATAGTGCTGCGCACCGACCGTATCGTCGGCCTCGATGGTGATGGTCAGGCCGAAGCGGCTTTCGAGTTCCACCAATGTACCGCGCTTGTGGTTGAGCACGTAGAGCGCAGTGGCCGCAGGTGTCCGCACGGTGATGTGGCTGCGCGAATCCTTGAGCAGGAATTCCTCGATCGCCCGCACCACCATCAGCGCGACGGACGAATCGGAACGCACATGGCCGGTGCCGCCGCAATGCGGGCAGGGCTTCATGGTCGATTCCAGCACGCTGGCGCGGATGCGCTGGCGCGACATCTCCATCAGGCCGAAATGCGAGATGCGACCGACCTGGATGCGCGCGCGGTCGTTCTTGAGGTGGTCCTTCAACCGCTTCTCGACGGAGCGGTTGTTGCGGTTCTCCTCCATGTCGATGAAGTCGATGACGATCAGGCCGGCGAGATCGCGCAGCCTGAGCTGGCGGGCGACTTCCTCCGCCGCTTCCAGATTGGTGTGAAGCGCCGTGTCCTCGATCGAGTGCTCCTTGGTGGAGCGGCCCGAATTGACGTCGATGGCGACCAGCGCTTCGGTCTGGTTGATGATGATGTAGCCGCCGCTTTTCAGCGTCACCTGCGGCTGCAGCATGCGGTCGAGCTGTGCCTCAATGCCGCTGCGCACGAAGATCGGCGTCGTGTCGCGGAAGGGCTGGACGACCTTGGCATGGCTGGGCATCAGCATGCGCATGAAGTCCTTGGCCTCGCGGTAGCCTTCCTCGCCGGAGACGAGAATCTCGTCGATATCCTTGTTGTAGAGGTCGCGTACCGAACGCTTGATCAGGCTGCCCTCCTCATAGACCAGGGCAGGGGCCGTGGATTGCAAGGTAAGATTGCGGACGTTTTCCCAAAGCCGCATCAGGTATTCGTAATCGCGCTTGATCTCGGCCTTGGTGCGGCTCTCGCCGGCGGTGCGCAGGATGACGCCCATGCCCTGCGGCACTTCGAGATCGGCAACCACCTCCTTGAGGCGCTTGCGGTCGACCGCGCTGGTGATCTTGCGCGAAATGCCGCCGCCGCGCGCCGTGTTCGGCATCAGCACCGAATAGCGGCCGGCAAGCGACAGATAGGTGGTCAGTGCGGCGCCCTTGTTGCCACGTTCTTCCTTGACGACCTGCACCAGCAGGATCTGCCGGCGCTTGATCACCTCCTGGATCTTGTACTGGCGGCGCACCGGCTTGCGGCGGTTGCGCACTTCCTCCAGCGCATCCTCGGCGCCGACCGATTCGATCTCGTGATCGTCCGGATGCGAGGACTGCACCTCCTCCAGCATGCCGCGATCGTTGTCGCCGGACGTCGCTTCGCTTCCCTGTTCCGCTTGCGGGACGGCTTCGGAAATCACATCGGCCTCGATGGAGGCCGCGATCGACGTGGGACCGCCTTCGCGGGGTTCGGTTTCGCCCTGGTCGGCTGAATCCTCGTCATGGTCGGACGTATCGGCGTGTTCCGAAGTATCGGCAGTGTGTTCGATGGTCTCGAAAGCGGGAGAGGCGTCTTCAGCAACAGCATCGGCATCGGCGCTGTTGTCGTTGCCTTCGCCTGCCTCGCCGGAATCGGCTGCGCCCGCATCGCGCCTGTGTTCACCGCGGTCGCGGCTCTTGCCGCCACGCCGGCGCCCGCGCCGCCCGCGATCGCGGCTCTGGCGATCGTCGCCTTCGCCGTCCTCGTCCTCCTCGTCCTCAGCCTCCTGCGCTTCCGCGCGCAGCAGTGCCTGACGGTCGGCGACCGGAATCTGGTAGTAGTCGGGGTGAATTTCACTGAAGGCGAGAAAACCGTGACGGTTGCCGCCATATTCGACAAAGGCTGCCTGAAGGGAGGGTTCGACGCGCGTTACGCGGGCGAGGTAGATATTTCCTTTGAGCTGCTTCTTGTCCTGGGATTCAAAGTCGAATTCTTCGATACGGTTACCCCGTACGACGACAACTCGTGTTTCCTCCGGGTGGGAGGCGTCTATCAGCATTTTGTTGGGCATTATTTCGTTTCCTCCCGGCAGCCGTCAGCCGCAGCTTGCAAGGCAAGGCCCGCTGCTGCGTGTCTGGAGTGTGGGTGCCGGATGTCTGAATGTCCGCCGGCCGCCGCTTGAGCGCCATGGCGGTGCCGCCCGCAGCCATAATGGCGCGGTTTGATGCGGACCTTTCCATGATTGCGCTTGAAGCCATCGTCACCAGCAGAACCTTTTGAACCAAAGCCCGGCAAACCGGACCAGCTTGTTTGCTCATACAGAGCCGGCGCGGGAGCAAACCCGGCCGTTTTCCTCACGCAGGCGATTCCCCCGCCACGGGCGCACACCTGCGAAATTCGTCGCGATCACCTGAAGCCTTTTCGCGTGAAGCGAAAGGAGCCGCCCTTCGTCTGACCCTGTAGCAGGAAGCTTAGGAGGAGGGCGGTTCCAGGATTGCAGTGATCCACCATCGCTTTTATGATTTGGCGGGGTGGATGGCAACCCCGATTTCCGATGCCGGCAAAAAGCAGTTCCGTAACGTAAGAACAAGCTCAGACCCTTGCATGAAAAGGCTTGGTTAACCTTCTCTGGATACCAATCGTTAATCGAGTTCGCGGCCTAACCGGCACTTCGACGAAACGACCGGGCGTCTGCGCCAAACCGGGAGCGACTGGAAAGAGATGGGACTGGCGGACTTCACAGACAAGGGATGTCGTGTTGGCGGCCAGATTCTCGGCGTCTTTTGTCTTTTGCTGCTGGTGGCGATCGCTTCCGCTTTTTCCGCCGTTGCCAATGCCGCCGACGCACCGCTCGTGGCAACCGGCTACAAGATGGCGGGCGATGCCACCAAGATGCGTATCGTCATGAATTTCGATCGCGAACCTGATGTCAAATGGTTCCTGCTGCGCGGTCCCAACCGGCTTGTCATCGATCTTGCGAATACGAGATTTGCGATTGGCGCCAAGGACCTGAAGGCGCGCGGCTTGGTCCGGGGCGTACGCTTGGGCGCGCTCGGCGAGGGCGTTTCGCGACTGATTCTCACCGGCAAGGGTCCGTTCGCCGTCGACAAGCTCGATGTGCTCAAGAACGAGGATGGAACCGGCTACCGCATCGCCATCGACATGTCGGCGGCCTCCGAACGGGAGTTTGACGCCGCACTTGCCAATCAGGCGCTGACCACTGGCTCGACGGTTTCGACGGACAAGGGGGGGCGGGTCGGCACCGGGCCGGTCTCCAATCCGGGTCACCGCTTCACCGTCGTCATCGATCCTGGCCATGGCGGCATCGACGGCGGCGCCGAGGGCCTGAACGGCACTATCGAGAAGAATGTCACGCTCGCCTTCGCCACTGAGTTGCGGGACAAGCTCGCAGCCGTCGACAAATACGATGTCTTCATGACTCGCGATACCGACGAGTACCTGCGCCTGGACGACCGCGTGCGCATCGCCAGGCAGCACGAGGCCGATCTGCTCATTTCCATCCATGCCGACACCATCAGCGTCAAGGGCATCCGCGGCGCCACCGTCTACACCGTCTCCGACAAGGCTTCGGATCCGGAGGCGCAGGCGCTCGCCGACCGCGAAAACCTCTCCGACCAGTTCGCCGGCATGGAAATCAAGAACGACAACAAGGAAGTGACCGACATCCTGATCGACCTGATCCGCCGCGAAACGCACAATTTCTCGATGAGTTTCGCCCACACGCTGGTCGGACAGCTTTCGACCAGTGTCGGTCTCATCAACAATCCGCAGCGTTCCGCGGGATTCAAGGTCTTGAAAGCACCGGACGTGCCGTCCGTTCTGGTCGAACTCGGTTATCTCTCCAACGCCAAGGACGAGGCGCAGCTGCTCGACGCCGATTGGCGCGGCAAGGCGGCTCAAAGCATCACCAACGCCGTCGCGTTGTTCGCCTCCGCCCGCACCGGAGCAGGTGCCGGAGGCTGACATGCCCGGCGGCGCCTGCAACCAGAGGCGGCGTTGCGCGACGACAACACCTGGTGCCTTTATTTCCGCCTTGCGGTCACGAAATCAGGCATTGCCGTATTTTGTCCACATGGTGGCGACATGGGTTTTCGATTGCGGTTTGGGACCGGTTCGAAAGCTTGCGCGAAAGGCGGCTTCGTTTAGGAAATTCCCGGACCAAGGACTGGAGCGGGTATGATTCGTCTCATTGGCTATTTTTTCGGCATCGGCACGACGCTGGCCCTTCTGGTCGCGGCGGGCGTTGCCATCTATATCGGCCATTTGTCGAAAGATCTTCCCGACTACGAGGTGCTGGCCAAATACGAGCCGCCGGTGACGACGCGCATCCATGCGTCTGATGGCGCGCTGATGGCTGAATACGCGCGCGAGCGGCGCCTGTACCTGCCGATCCAGGCCATACCGGATCGCGTCAAGGCGGCCTTTCTCTCGGCGGAAGACAAGAACTTCTACAACCACCCCGGCATCGACGTGACCGGCCTTGGCCGCGCCATCATCGTCAACCTGCAGAATTTTGGCTCAGGCAGGCGTCAGGTCGGTGCCTCGACGATCACCCAGCAGGTGGCGAAGAACTTCCTGTTGTCCTCGGACCAGACCTATGAGCGCAAGATCAAGGAGATGATCCTCGCCTTTCGCATCGAGCAGGCCTACCCCAAGGATCGTATCCTCGAGCTCTACCTCAATGAAATCTTCTTCGGCTTTGGCGCCTACGGCGTCGCCGGCGCGGCGTTGACCTATTTCGACAAGTCGGTGAACGAACTGACCGTCGCCGAGGCCGCCTATCTGGCCTCCCTGCCGAAGGGGCCGAACAACTATCATCCCTTCAAGCATGCCGACCGCGCGCTGGAGCGCCGCAACTGGGTCATCGATCAGATGGTCGAGAATGGCTATGTCACGCGTGAGGAAGGCGCCAAGGCCAAGGCCGAGCCGCTCGGCGTGACGCCGCGCCGCAACGGCACCTATCTTTTCGCCGGCGAGTATTTCACCGAGGAAGTGCGCCGCCAGATCATCGCCCGCTATGGCGAGAATGCACTCTACGAGGGCGGCCTCTCCGTCCGCACGACGCTCGATCCGAAGATCCAGCTCATTGCCCGCAAGTCGATGCAGAGCGGGTTGATCAAATACGACACGCTGCGCGGCTATCGAGGCCCTGTGACGACCATCGACGTATCCGGCGACTGGGGCGTTCCGCTGGGCAACGTCAAGGGGCTGGAGGATGTTCCCGAATGGTCGCTCGCCGTCGTGCTCGACAGTTCGGAGTCCGGTCTGTCGATCGGCCTGCAGCCCGCGCGCCAGGCGTCGGGCGAGATCGTCAAGGAACGCGTCGAAGGCACCGTCAGCAAGGAGGACATGGGTTTTGCCATGCGCCATGTGGTCGGCGGCAAGACCGTCAAGGCCAAGTCGCCGGCGGAGGTGTTGAAGCCGGGCGATGTCATCTTTGTGCAGAAGAACGACGGCGCCGATGGGGCCTACAGCCTGCGTCAGGTTCCTGAGGTCGAGGGCGGCCTGATCGCCATGGATCCCCACACCGGTCGCGTGCTGGCCATGGTCGGCGGCTTCTCCTACGCACAGTCGGAATTCAATCGTGCGACGCAAGCCATGCGTCAGCCGGGTTCTTCGTTCAAGCCGATCGTTTATTCGGCCGCGCTCGACAATGGCTATACGCCGGCCTCGGTGATCATGGACGGGCCAATCACCATCCAGAGCGGCAACACCACCTGGACACCGAAGAACTACGACGGCACGGTGGCGGGTCCGGCAACCCTGCGCTCCGGCATCGAGAAGTCGCGCAACCTGATGACGGTGCGGCTTGCCAATGACATGGGCATGAAGCTGGTGGTGGAATACGCCGAGCGCTTCGGCGTCTACGATCACCTTGCGCCGTATCTGCCGATGGCGCTGGGCTCCGGCGAAACGACAGTGATGCGCATGGTATCGGCCTATTCGATCATGGCCAATGGCGGCAAGTCGATCAAACCGTCGCTGATCGACCGCATCCAGGATCGCTACGGCAAGACGGTGTTCAAGCAGGACGAACGCGGCTGCGAAGGCTGCAACGCGCCCGAATGGCAAAACCAGCCGGAGCCGGAACTGGTCGACAATTCCGAGCAGGTGCTCGATCCGATGACGGCCTATCAGATCACCTCAATGATGGAAGGTGTCGTGCAGCGCGGCACCGGCGCCACCATCGGCGAACTTGGCCGCCACATCGCGGGCAAGACCGGAACGACGAACGACGAAAAGGACGCCTGGTTCATCGGCTACACGCCCAACCTCGTCGTCGGCCTCTACATGGGCTACGACACGCCGCGCGGCCTTGGCCATGGCGCCACCGGTGGTGGCCTCGCCGCGCCGATCTTCAAGGACTTCATGCGGGTGGCGCTGGACGGCACACCCAATGTCGACTTCAAGGTTCCGGATGGCATGAATCTGGTCGCCATCAATCGCAAGACCGGCATGCGTGCCGCGTCGGGCGATCCGGGCACCATCATCGAAGCCTTCAAGCCGGGGACCGGTCCCGCCGACAGCTATTGGGTGATCGGCATGGGCGCCGACGGCTCCAATGGTTCCGGTGGCGCACTGTCGCCGCAGGCCAACCAGGCCATCCAGGACGGCGGCGGCGGTCTTTACTGACGATTTTCATGAGCGGATGGGCTGGCCTTGTGCCAGCCCATTTTGCTTTACAGCCGGCGGCAGCCTCCCTATGTATCGCGCCGACCGATCGCCATTTCAGCAAACAGGACGAACAGCCAGCCATGCGCGCGGAAACGCAAAACATCGTCGACGAGATCAGGCAGGCGATAACCCTGCTGAGGAGGCATCTTTGACTGGGATCAGGCCATAAAGCGGCTTGAATACCTCAATGTGCGCGCCGAGGACGCCAGCCTCTGGAACGAACCGCTGGAAGCGCAGAAACTGATGCGCGAACGCCAGGGTCTCGAGGAAGGCATCGCGTCGGTGAAGGGACTGACGCAGGCGCTGGAAGACAATATCGGCCTGATTGAGCTCGGTGAGGAAGAGCACGACGAAGGCGTCGTCGCCGAGGCGGAAGCCGCGATCCGTTCGATGCGCGGCGAGGCAAAGGCCCGCCAGATCGAGACGCTGCTGTCGGGTGAGGCCGACGCCAACGACACCTATCTCGAAGTCCATGCAGGCGCCGGTGGCACCGAGAGCCAGGACTGGGCCTCGATGCTGCTGCGCATGTACACGCGCTGGGCCGAGCGCCGCCGCTTCAAGGTCGAGGTTCTGGAAGTCCATGACGGCGAAGAAGCCGGCATCAAGTCCGCTACGCTGCTGATCAAGGGTCACAATGCCTATGGCTGGCTGAAGACGGAATCAGGCGTCCATCGCCTGGTGCGCATTTCGCCTTACGACAGCAATGCACGCCGCCACACTTCATTTGCCAGCATCTGGGTCTATCCGGTCATCGACGACACGATCGAGATCGATGTTTCCGAATCCGATGTCCGCATCGACACCTATCGCTCGTCCGGCTCGGGCGGCCAGCACGTCAACACCACCGATTCGGCAGTGCGCATCACCCATCTCGCCACTGGCATCGCGGTCGCTTGCCAGGCCGAACGCTCGCAGCACAAGAACAAGGCCAAGGCCTGGGAGATGTTGCGCTCGCGCCTCTACGAAGAAGAGCTGAAGAAGCGTGAAGCGGTTGCAAACGCCACCGAAGCGTCGAAGAGCGATATCGGTTGGGGTCACCAGATCCGCTCCTATGTGTTGCAACCATATCAGCTGGTGAAGGATCTTCGCACCGGCGTCGAGAGCACCAGCCCGTCGAGCGTGCTCGATGGCGACCTCGACGATTTCATGGAAGCCTCGTTGTCGCAGCGTATCGAGGGCGGTGCGGGTGAGGTTGTGGCGGACCTGGATTGATGCATGTAGCCCAAATGCGCGCAGCGATTTTGGGGTAACGAAATGCATAAAAACAAGGACTTAAAGCGCGTTGCGTGACTTCGCTTCAACACGGCGCGCTTCAGGCCTTGGGACTGCGGCTTGACATGGACCTGGATTGAGCGATGGCTCGCAAGCTTGCCGGAAAATGCCTCTGCGGCGCTTTGCAATACGCCGTAACGGACGAATTTTCTTACGCGGCCAACTGCCACTGTTCCAATTGCCGACGAACCACCGGTTCGGCCTTCAAGCCGTTCGCCGGCATCGAGCGCAACAAGCTTGTCTTGACCGAGGGCGAGGACAACCTTCTGATCCTTGGCGACCAAAGCGGCCATGACGCGCACTGCGGGCTGTGTGGTTCACTGCTCTATTCCCTGGTCCGCGACGGAACCTTCTTCCATGTCGCCATGGGGACCCTGGTCGACGAGCCGTCCATTCGTCCGTCCGCCCACATCTTCGTGGGTTCGAAGGCAAGCTGGTTCACCATCACCGATGAGTTGCCGCAATATGAAGAGCATGTCGTGGCTGCCAGAGCCGTCGACGAATAGCGTCGGCCGGCCACCAGCAATTTCTTGCGCCGACTCACATTTCGGCTCACCATTACGGCATTGAGGGGAGACAAAAGCATTTATGGCCGGGCGCGGCATATCTGCAAGCTGACGATCGGCCGCTGGGAAGACACGTTCTGGGAACGGGCAAGCGAAACGCTTGAACCTCGTTTGAAAGGAACGTTCCCATGTTTGCCGCCAGGTCCAGATCGGCCATTGCCGTTCAATCGGTTGGCCAGCTTCTCCTCTCCTTGTGCGCAACCTTTGCAGTCTTGGCGCTGATGGCACCGGCCTTGGCACATGACGCCAAGCCGACCGCGGCGAAGCCGCAAGGCTGGAGCTACCCGTTCGCCTGCTGCGCGAACTACGATTGCCACGAGGTGTCGCAGACCTCGATCAGCGAGCGCCCGGAGGGCTATGTCATCAAGGACACGGGGGAGGTGGTGGCCTACAGCGACAGGCGGATCAAGGATTCGCCCGACGGCGAATTCCATTGGTGCGCGCATCAGGCCGGGCTCGATGCCGGCAAGACCATCTGCCTGTTCGTGCCGCCATCGTCTTACTAGGCCTCTTCTGGTTTGGACCAAGCCGGAGGAGGGCAGGCTGTGCGTCGTTTCCAGGTTGTGCGCACTGCCTAGCCAGATCTGCTGACGGACGGTTGTCAGGAGCGCCCCTTTATGCTGCCCTTGCCGCGCAAGGCGGCGGGCGACAGGAGGAAGTTCGTTGATGACCATCAAGGCAAGCTGTCACTGCAGGGCGACGACATTCGAGGTTTCGCAGGCACCGCAGACGGTGACGCAATGCACCTGTTCATTCTGCTCGAAACGTGGTTCGCTGTGGGCCTACTACACGCCCTCGCAATTCAAGCTCACCAGTCCGCCGGAAAACGTTTCGGTCTACGAGTGGGGGTCGAAAACCGTAAAGCACGGTTTTTGCGCCACCTGTGGCTGCGGCACGTTTACGGAGACACCGGACTGGTCGACTGGCGAGCCGGATTTTGACAATTCCAAGATCAGCGTCAATTCGCGGCTGTTCGACGATTTCGATCTCGACAAGGTCGAAGTGGTGATTATCGACGGCAAGAATCTCTGGTAGCCCAATACGGTAATGCTGCGCTTTGCGGATCAATCTGGTCCCTCGGGAAAAGCCGTGGGTGGCGCTTTTGCCGTTCCGCTTTTTGCCGTATTTCATGTAGAAGACGCGGGAAGGGCTGATTTGGCGCCGTGTCAAGGCGCGACTTGGAGAGGGACCATCCTATGAAGAAGACCGTGCTCGTCGTTGTGGCGACGGCTCTGTTGGTGACCGCCTGCACCACCACCGATCCGTATACCGGCGACCAGAAGATTTCCAACACGGCCGCCGGTGCCGGTCTCGGCGCGCTGGCCGGTGCCAGTCTTGGCCTGCTTGCCGGTGGCAATGACCGCCGCAACGCGCTGATCGGCGCCGGCATCGGCGCGCTGGCCGGCGGCGCCATCGGCGCCACAATGGACCAGAACGAGGCCGAACTGCGCCGGCAGCTGGAAGGCACCGGTGTCAGCGTCACCCGCAGCGGCGATCAGATCATCCTCAACATGCCGTCCGACATTACCTTCAACACGGATCAGGATGCTGTGAAGCCCGGCTTCTACCAGGTGCTGAACTCGGTCGCGCTGGTGCTGAAGAAGTTCAAACAGACCACGGTCGATGTCTTCGGCCACACCGATTCGACCGGCGGCGACCAGCACAATTTCGATCTGTCGCAGCGTCGCGCGCTGGCGGTCGCCAATTATCTGTCCGGTCAGGGCGTCGATCAGCGCCGCTTCGCCGTCACGGGCTTCGGCGAGACTCGTCCGGTCGCATCCAACGCGACGGCCGAAGGCCGCGCCCAGAACCGCCGCGTCGAGATCCAGCTGTCGCCGCTCACCTGATCTGTTCGGCAAGCGAATGCAAAGACGGCTCCATTTGGGGCCGTTTTTGTTTGAGCGGACGTCGGCAGAGCGGACGTCGGCGCTCTCCACATTGGTGCACCATAGAATTAGCTAGTTCTAAATAGCTACTTTCCGGCAGCCCTGGAAAGGAATAGCATCGTCGCCGTTCCGGAGGGGATGAGGCGGTACAACTGGCCGCGCAATCAGCATTTTTCCGCCTCGGTCTTGCACGGCCAGATCAGAAAATCTGGGAGGAATGCATGACAAGTACAGCCAGCCTTGGGCGCTGCGGCGTCCTCGCTTTAACAAGTCTTGTAGGCGCATGGTTGGGCGTCGCTACGGCTCAAGCCGAGGACGCCAACAAGGCCGACATCGATGCCTTGAAAAAGTCGCTCGCCAAATATGAAGACTACACCGCCGCCGTTCGCGACCTCTATCTGTCGACGGTAGGCTGCGTCTACTACAGCGGAGAAAAGATACCGGGCTCGATGGAATACCCGAAAGGCGCCATGGGTATCCATTTCGTCAACGTTCCAAGTGTCGGCCAGAAACTCGACCCGATGAAGCCCAATGTGCTGATCTACGAGCCGACCAAGAAAGGCCTGAAGTTGGTCGGGGTGGAATGGCTGGTGCCGCTAACGCCCGACGTCAAAGCGCCGCCGAAGTTGTTTGGCCAAACCTTCATGGGCCCGATGGAGGGACACTATCCGCTCATTCCGCGGGAGTTCGTCCACTACGATCTTCACGCCTGGTTGTTCAGGAACAATCCGAACGGCATGTTCAGTCCGACGAACCCGAACGTGAAATGCAACAAGGCCGATTTTCCGATGCTGGAGAAGCCGACCAAGATGATGCCTGGGCCAATGTAGCGGGCGAGCCAGGCTGATGCATGTCGCCCAAAAGTGGACCTGGGTTTGGGAGCACGACATGCATGAAACAAAGACCTAAAGCGCGTCGCCTCAATCCGTTCGAACGCGACGTGCTTTGGGAGGCTTTGCCGAGAGGGCAAGCCGGATGGCCGGCTTGCCTGCGAAGGCGGTCGGGGATCAGACCTTGGCGACGATCCGCATGAAGGCCGGCATGTCGTCACCAAAGCCAACGGTGGAATCGTTGTCTTCCTGGTGGCGTTGGCGGGCAGGGCGGCTGTTGTCTCGCTGCGGCCTGGTGTCACCACGTTCAGGTGCGCGCTGCTCGTTGCGATCGGAAGATTTGCGCTCGGTGTTGTCCGAGCGGATCGCGTCCTTGCGCGCGCGCCGTTCACCGTTCTCGGCGACGGCGGTCTCAGCTACGTCGAGCTGCTCGTGCTGCTGTGCAACGACGACTGGTGCAACGTCCTCGCTGCGTCCGGCGCGGTGTTCGCCGCCCCTCTTGCGCTCGCCCCTGTCCTTGCGATCGTCGTCCTTGCGGCCGGCGCGGCGCGGCGCGCCTTTGCCACGGCGCGGAGCATCATCCTCGCCTTCGCTGGCGACCACCGTCGACAGGTCGCCGTCATGCCACTCGATCTTGTTGCCGATCAGCCGCTCGATGGCGTCGATATACTTGGTATCCGTTTTGGTCGCGATGGTGAAGGATTTGCCCGAGCGCCCCGCCCGGCCAGTACGGCCGATGCGGTGGACATAGTCCTCGGCATGGATCGGCACGTCATAATTGAAGACATGGCTGACGTCGGGAATGTCGAGGCCGCGCGCGGCGACGTCGGAGGCCACCAGATAGCGAAGTTTGCCATCGCGGAAATTGGCCAGCATCTGCATGCGCGCCCGCTGGTCCATGTCGCCATGCAGCGCACCAGCGTCGAAGTCATACTTCAGCAGCGAACGGAACAGCTCCGACACCTCGACCTTGCGGTTGCAGAAGATGATGGCGTTCTTCAGCTCAGCGTCTTCAGCCTTCATCAGGTTACGCAGCGTCTCGCGTTTGTCCCACGGCTTCGAGCCTGACTTGACCAGTCTCTGGATGATGTTGGTTGCGGCGGACGCCGCCTTCGAAACCTCGACGCGCACCGGCGCGTGCAGGAATTTTTCCGTGAGCTTGGTGATTTCCGGCGGCATCGTCGCCGAGAAGAACAGCGTCTGCCGGGTGAACGGGATCATCTCGCAGATGCGCTCGATGTCGGGGATGAAGCCCATGTCGAGCATGCGGTCGGCTTCGTCGATGACGAGAATCTCGACGCCATTGAGAAGCAGCTTGCCGCGCTCGCGATGGTCGAGCAGGCGGCCAGGCGTCGCGATCAGCACGTCGGCGCCGCGCTCCAGCTTCTTGTCCTGTTCGTCGAAGGACACGCCGCCGATCAACAGCGCGATGTTGAGCTTGTGGTTCTTGCCGTATCGAATGAAATTCTCTTCGACCTGTGCCGCGAGTTCGCGCGTCGGCTCCAGGATCAGCGTGCGTGGCATGCGCGCGCGCGCCCGGCCTTTTTCCAGCCGGGTCAGCATCGGCAGCACAAAGGACGCCGTCTTGCCGGTGCCGGTCTGGGCTATGCCCAAAATATCCTTGCCGAGCAAGGCGTGCGGGATGGCACCGGCCTGGATCGGCGTCGGCTGGGTGTAGCCGGCATCGGTGACTGCGGAAAGGACCTTCGGCGACAGGCCGAGGTCTGCGAAGGTCAACGCTTCTTGAGCGGTCGTGGTGTCTGAGGACAAGTGTTGTTGTCTTTGGCTGGTTCGGGGAAGCGCAACGGCGTCTGTCGCGGCAAGCGCCACGCGCCTGCAAGATTGGTATTGCGATTAGGCGCAAGTCCGCGATTTGTCAACACAAACGGGCGGGATTGGCACGATTGTGAAGTTGTAACCTTAATCGCGATGCTTAATTCGGCCGCTTGTCTCCGTGCCGGCTCAGTAACGGAACTGTTCGGCCAGGATGCGCTCATTCCAGGAATGATTGGGATCGAACAGCAGCGTCGCCGTCGCCGTCGGCGATTCCCGCACCGTTACCGAGGTCACGGCCTTGACTTCTGTGTGGTCGGCGGCGGCGTTCACCGGCCGCTTTTCCGGCTCGAGGATGTCCAAGCGGACGGTCGCCTTGTTGGAGAGCAGGGCGCCGCGCCAGCGGCGCGGACGAAACGGGCTGACCGGGGTAAGCGCCAGCAGCGGCGCGTCGAGCGGCAGGATCGGCCCGTGCGCGGAAAGATTGTAGGCCGTGGAGCCCGCCGGCGTCGCGATCATCACGCCGTCGCAGCTCAATTCCTCGAGCCGGATCTGTTCATCGACGCTGATGCGGATCTTGGCCGTCTGATAGGACTGGCGCCACAGCGCCACCTCGTTGATCGCCAATGCCGACACCGTTTCGCCTTCCGAGGTGACGGCGAGCATCTCCAGCGGGCGGATCGTTTCGGCGACCGCGGCCGCGATACGCTCCGTGAGGCCACCGTAACGGTACTCGTTCATCAGGAACCCGATGGTACCACGGTTCATGCCGTAGACCTTCTTTCCCGTTCCCATCGTGTCGCGCAACGTCTGCAGCAGGAAGCCGTCGCCGCCCAAGGCAACGACAACCTCGGCGTCCGCGACCGAGCACTGGCCATAGCGTGCCGAGAGGCTTTCCAGCGCCGCCTTGGCGTCTGCTGTGTCGGACGAGACGAAGGCGATGCTGCTGGCGGCTTTGCTCATGGTTCCCCGATGGCGAGCGATTGGCTGCGGCAGGTTGCCGGGCCGCGCCAGCGCCGGGGTAGCATGGGCGGGGCAAGTCTGCAAAGAGAGACCGCCTCCTTGTTCGGGTGAAGCGGCAAGGGCACCATCTCGATGGCTCGCGTTTCGTGTCGCGAGACAGGCGAAAGTGATGGTTAAGGCGAAGCTTAAACTCTCGTAAAGGCGGATCGATCATGTTAGCCGGCATTGGACGGGTGGCGTGGGGCCTAGCCAGTCGAGGCCAATCTGTTGCCGGTGACACGCCTGATCATCGTCTTTCTGATGCTGGGAAGTTTCGCTCTTGTCTTCGCCGAGTTGGTGCGCCAGTCCGAGGAGATGAGCTTCCGACCTCAGCCCACTGCGTCGCGCTGCGGTGATGCAGCCGGAACGCCATGCCCGCAAAGGGCGCTGTAGATCGCCTGAGGATACCAATCGTCTGCCCGATGATTGCTTCGGCGGCGCTCCGCGCCGGGACCCAGCCGCTCTTCGCTCGGCAGCTTTTCTTCTCAAAGCAGAGGCCGATCGGCCGCCGCCCGTCCGTGTGGATTGCCAAAGCTTGCTCGTTGCGCTTGCGACCCTTCGCGGGGTAGATGAGCGCATTGACTGGCGGAAAGGTTCTGGGATTCGGTGGCGATGGCCTCGTATCCGCTGTCCTTGGGAAACAAGCCCCGCGGCTCGTTGACTGGCCGAGTGTCTGGAGGGGGAATTTTCCATGTCGCGCAGCGTGTTGGTTTCTGGTGGTTGCGGTTTCCTGGGCTCGCATCTGGTCGACCGCCTGCTGCGGCGAAGCGACGTGGAGAAGCTGGTCGTCGTCGACAATCTGTGGACCGGGGTGCGCGACAACATCGCGCATGTCGCCGACCCGCGTTTCAGCCTGCAGATTGCCGACGCCGAAAGCTTCGCATCCAGTCAGCGCTTCGATGAGATCATACATCTCGCATCGCCGGCTTCGCCGGTATGGTACATGCGCGAGCCGGCGCGCACGATCAAGGCCAACATAGGAGGCGCGCTCAATCTTCTGGCGTTGCTCAGGCCCGGTGGTCGTTTCTGCTTTACCTCGACCTCGGAAGTTTACGGCGACCCCCTGGTTTCCCCGCAACCCGAGAGCTACAGGGGTTCCGTGGACTGCACCGGTCCTCGCGCCTCCTATGATGAAAGCAAGCGCTGCACCGAGGCGCTTCTGTTCGAGCAGCAGCGCGTCAGCGGGCTCGATGTTCGTGTCGTGAGGCTGTTCAACGCATATGGGCCGCGAACCCGCATCGATGACGGCCGCGCCATTTCGAACTTTGTCAGCCAGGCCCTGACGACAGGCGTCCTCACCGTCTACGGCGATGGCTCCCAATCGCGCAGCTGGGGTTATGTCGACGACATCGTCGATGGACTGGAACGCTTCTTCTGGCGCGACAGCATCACGCACCGTGGTCCCCTGAACATCGGCAACAATCACGAGGTTTCGGTTCTGCAGACCGCCAAGTTCGTCAGCTCGCTTGTCCCGGGCAGCCGCATTCAGCATCATCCTCCGGTTCCCCAGGACCCGACAAACCGGTGTCCGGATCTGACCCAGGCGAGACGTGTTCTTCCAGGTTGGGAAGCAAGGACCAGCTATCAGGACGGCATCCAGCGCACTTTCGAATGGTTTCGCCAGCAGATTGCCACCGCAAGCCAGCAGATTGCCACCGCGAGCAGCGTGGCTTCCGCAGGCTGATGCACCGGGAGGCCTTCGGCGCGTTTCAGGACCAACCGGTCACGCCGAGCGTGAAAGGGAATCCGGCTTGCCAGCGAAATGGGGTTCAAAGACGGTTTCGAAGGCCTTGAGGGCCGCGGCGATCGCCTGGTGCATGTCGAGATACCGGTATGTGCCCAGCCTGCCGCCGAGATGCAGCGTTTTCTCGTTGGCGGCCCGGTCGAGGTAACGGCGGTAGATCGCTTGATCGTTGCGTGTGTCGATCGGATAGTAGGGCTCGTCGGCACGGCGCGCGAAACGGGAGTACTCGCGGCCGATGAGTGTCTTGTCTGTCTTGTGCTGGCGTTCCGGATTGAAATGCCGGTATTCGACTACGCGCGTGTAGGGCACGGCCTCGTCGGCATAGTTCATGATCGCCGTGCCCTGATAGTCCGGCGTGTTGATGACCTCGAGGTCGATGTCGATGGTCCGCCAGCCAAGCTCGCCCTCGCAATAGTCGAAATAACGGTCGATCGGACCGGTATAGACGACCGGCAAGTCTTTTGGCAGCAAGGCCTTGATGTCAAAGAAGTCGATGCCGAGCCGCGTTTCTATGAGCTCGTGCGCGAGCATTTTTTCGAAGATCGCCGTGTAGCCGTCCAGAGGCTGGCCCTGGAAACGGTCGTTGAAATAGCCGTCCTCGAATGTGTAGCGGACCGGCAGGCGGGCGATGATCTGCGCCGGCAATTCGCGCGGGTCGGTCTGCCACTGCTTGGCGGTGTAGCCCTTGATGAAGGCCTCGTAGAGCGGACGCCCGACGAGAGAGATCGCCTTCTCTTCGAGATTGGCGGGCGGTCGGTCACCGAGTTCGGCCGCCTGCTCGGTGACCATGCCGCGCGCCTCGTCCGGGCTCAGCCGCTTGCCGAAGAACTGGCAGATCGTGGCCAGGTTGATCGGCAGCGGATAGACCTTGTCGCGATGGGACGAGAACGCACGATGGCGATAGGTCGTAAAGCCGGTGAAGTTCCGCAGGTAGTTCCAGACCTCTTCATTGGACGTGTGGAAGAGGTGCGGGCCGTAGCGATGGATTTCGACGCCGGTGACAGGGTCTTGCTCGGTATAGGCATTGCCGCCGATGTGCTGGCGGCGGTCGATCACCAGCACGCGCCGGCCGAGCTGCGTGGCGATGCGCTCGGCGAGAGTCGCGCCATAAAAGCCCGCGCCGACGATGAGAATGTCGGCCTCGGTCAGCATGTTCTTGTCCATTGGGCCGTATCCATTCAGTGTCCACGTCTGTGCCTTATTCGCGGCTGTTGGCCATGATTCAAGCGAAAAAACGACATCCGGCTGATGTGTTTGGAAACCGAGGCGTCAGGATGAATGGATGAAGATATCTCCTGGTAACTTACATCGTCTTTTTTACAGCCTAGACGAATCTTCGGAATTCGAGCATCTAGCTCATCGTTGATCAATCGGTCGAGTAAAGCGCGGCCATCCCAGGGTCCTATGTCCATGAAGCTTATCGTTGTGACGCCGGCTGGGCGCGAGAAATATCTTCGCTTGCTTAGCCACCATGTTCTGAAGAGCCCCGATGTGCATGAATGGCACCTCTGGGACAATTGTCGCAACGAAGCCGATCGGGCTTACCTCGAACGACTGGCCGCTTCCGATCCACGCTGCAGGATCAAAAAACTTCCACATGCCGATGGTGGGTTCAATGTCATCGGCGATTTCTATCGTTTCTGCGACGATGCCGAAGCTTTCTACCTGCGCCTCGATGACGATGTGGTTTTTGTCGAGGACGGCTTCTTTCAAAAGTTCATGGCAAGGGTCATGGCTGAAAGAGGCTCGGCGATCTGGTACGCGCCGTTGATCATCAACAACGCCATCTGCAATTCACTGATCAAGCAGCTTTCCCGGGTTCTGGTGGACGGCCCGCTCACCTGTCAGGCCTCGTGCGAATTCTCCTGGGCCCATGCCAGCTTCCCGCAGGCGCTTCATCCGGTCTTCATCGAAGCGGTCCGGACCAACCGGCTTGATGACTTCCGCGTGCCGGACCGGGAGATCAGGCTGTCGCGGTTTTCGATCAACGCCCTCGGGTTTTTCGGATCAGACATCGTCAGTCTGGGGGAACGCTTTCACCCGCCGTCAGGCGATGAGGAAGAGTGGCTGTCGGCAACGCTGCCGATGAAACTGGATCGGCCGGGCAAGATTTTTGGCGACCTGATCGTTGCGCATTTCAGCTTCTATCCGCAGGAACGCCAATTGCTGCGAACCAATATTCTCGACGGCTACTATGGGCTCACCGGCCTGGCTCCGCCAATCTACGAGAAACCTCCGATCCGCTTGAGAGACAGGTTTAAGCAGTGGAGAAGAGGCCGGAGGGCATCAACACCACCGCGCTACACAATCTCACTTCCGGCAGCCAATTCCGGCTGACGTCCAAGCTTCGGCCCGGTTCCTCCCGCCGACCTGCGGCTCACTGCGCTACCACCTCCAGGTTGGCATTGCCGTAGAATGTGTAGGCAAGGTAGGTCGGGTCGCCGGTTTCATAGAAGCGCTTGCGCACACCTTGAAGGACGTCGGCCAGATAAACCGGTCCATCCTTGAGTCGGGCGCTGATGCCGCCGTAGAAATCGCTCGAGAAGGCGGCCGCGGCACGGTCGGTCAGCGGCCACATGCCGCCGATGAAGCCGGACGCGCCGCCAGCAAGCACCGCCGGCCCCCAGCCCTGGACGAAGCCGCCGAGCATCTGCGACTTGCCTGTGTCGCAGGCATTGAAGAAATAGAAGGGATTGCCCTTGCCATGCGCGGCCGCTACCAGCGCGCGCCAGGTGTCGGGATCGAGCGAATGGTCGACGAGATCGATGGCAAAGACCGGCCGGCCGCTGCTTGGCTGATTGACCTCGCCGTGGCCGGAAAAATGGATGAAGCCGGTCGACACCTCGCTGACCAACCTTTCGAAAGAGATGAAATCACCATCGAAGCGGCGGTAGCCGGCGAGCTTGCTCAGCGCGTCGATCTCGACCTCCTGGAACGGTAGCGACTGCTTGTCGACATAGGAGGGCGCGACGGCCGCGACGCCTGTGAACGCCATCCGGTCCAGCGGATTGTCGACCTGCGAGGACGTGCTGCGCGGTGCCCAACGCGCCAGCCGGTAGCTCATGCCAAGGAAGCCGTCGCGGGTGGCTCCGTCGGCGCTCTGCGGGCGGATCAGCTCCCAGGGCAGGGTGGGGCTGTTCGAGGTGATCTGGATCGAATGCAATTCGTCCTTGTCGCGCAGCGACCAGAACACATCCTTGAACGCCTCGGGCACATAATCCCGGTAGAGCGCATCGCCAAAACCTTCGGCGGCCAGCGTGACAAAACGTTTCTGCGCTTCCGGATCGCTGCTTGCGGCAGGCTGCTGGAGCGACACCGCGCCGCGCAGGCTCATGCCGAGCTGCAACAGGCGTCGGTATTCGGAGTCCAGCCATGCCGCCATCTGCGGTGGCGTCGAGAAGGTATCGGTCACCGGGCCAGCCAGGTGCGGCGAATGGATGATGATCTGGCCCGGACCCAATCCGCTTGGGTCATCATAAAGAATGGTGACATCGAGATCGGCCACTGCGTCGGAGGCTGCTGCGTCGAGCTGCACAGTGCCTGTCACCGCCTGCTGCGGCGGCACGGAGGCCATCAGCGATGCGGCAGCGCGATTGGCGGTGGCACCTTGGGCGCCGGCTTCAACGGACGCTGTTCGGCGAACAATGACGGGTCGCGATGCCGATCCCAGGAACCGTCCGGCGCTGTAGATACGGGCGATGAACTGGCCGGGCTTGCTGTCTTTCGCAATTGGCCGCGCCTTGAGGTCGAAGCGGACGACGTCGCTGTCGCCTTCGCGGTAGAGCGTCGTCCGCCGGCTCCATTTGCCGCCATCGGCAAGGTCAAAGCCGGAAGCGAAGAGGTCGATATCGATTGGCCATTGCTCGGCCCCGGCCGGCATTGCCATGGCCAAGGCGCCGTCGGCCGTCACCGACGAGCCCGGAGCGGCCTTCACCTTCACCTCCGGCGTCAATTGCTCTTCGGTCAGCGCGATCGAAACGGTCACCGTCTCGCCGGCCACGACGTCGTCGGGGGCATCGATGGTGGGATGGCGCACGACCTTGATCGCATTGTTGTCGACGGTTGGGGAAATCGCGGCGGGAGGCGCCTCCAACGGCGCATCGGCCGCCACATCGGGCAACAGGGAAGGTGGCTGAGTGGCCGGTGGGGCGGGCTCCGTGTCGGCGGCGTCGCCGTCCTTCGGATAGGTGTCGCCAAGATTGTTCTGCGCCGCGGCTGCGGCCTTGGCGGCGTCTTCCTGATATTTCCTTTGCTCTTCGTACTGTCGTCGAGCCTGTTCCTCATATTGTTGGCGCTGCAACTCCTGGCGCTTGTATTCCTCGGATGTGGCAGCCTCATCGGCGCTGTCGCCAGTCCAGGCATCCGGATTGCTGGAGCCTGGCGCGACGTCCATCGGAGGTGGCTCCTGGCCGCTGCCATCGAAGCTGCCATAGTCACTGCCGCCGGTACCCCAGCCGGCACTCCCGGAATCGTAGCCGCCGCCGCTTGCCATCGGTGGCACCGGCGTGGGTTCGGGCGCAGCCGCCTCCGGCGGTGCTTCGACGGGCGCCGGCGGCGCTTCGGTCGGCGCCGATGTGGCAGGGGCCGGCGCATCCGCCATCAACACGAAATTTCTGTCTGCCGAAGGGCCATATGCCACCCACGGCTGCTGCGCACCGGATGTCTTGTCCGTGACGGTCTGCGCGGCCGAGCCGAGTATGGTGCCGATGTCCACGCCCCGCCTGGTTAGCGCAGCCGTGAGCGCATCGGCAAACACCGTGACGGGTCTGGTTTCGTTCAACGCGACGCTTCCCGGCTTGGCGGAAAAGGCGACGATGGCATTGGATTGCGGAACAACTGCCGCCAAACCTTGCATCACGCCTGGGGAAGGGTTGTACCCGTCGCCGGGATTATCCAGCAAAACCAATTTCAATGTAGGTGTGGCCTCGAGCGCCTGTGTGAACAGATCGAGAGGCAATGCCGTCTGGTCCACCGCTTCCTTGGAATCGGTCCGTGTGCCGCGCGTCAGCAGATAGTTCCTGTCATTGGCCTGAGCCGTATGGCCGACATAGTAGAAGATGCCGACAGCATCGGGCGCGGCGAGCGACTTGGCGAAATCATACATGGCACGCGCCACATCGGCGCGGTCGCCGTCCGTCACTTGCCGGACGGTGAAGCCGAGCGACCGCAGGCAAGTCGCGACGAGTTCGGCGCTCATCCCGGCGTTGGCGATGGCCGGCGCATTGTCGTAGGTCGGGTTGGCGACGACGAGCGCGAAGCGCTCCTCGCCGCGCGCGACGGAGAAGAGCGCCATGGTCATCAGCAGCACGGCCGCCACTAGTAGGCGCATGACCTTGATCCAAGCCCCGCAGGCCGCGGCGGTCATGCCTCGACTTGCCCCAAATTCATCAACGGTCTCGTGTTTGACGATATCATGACGAGGTCGGCGGCGACAGGACGCTTATTAGCTGCCCCTTACCGGCTCCGCCGCAGATGGCAGCCGGCCTGCCGTTTTTGCGCCAGATACTCGTCGACGAGCTGGCGATAGCGCACCTTGCCGAAACTCGGAAAATGGCCGCCATGCACGACCGAGACATCGAGGTCGCGCATGCCGAGCAATGTCGCGACATAGTCAGAGATATCCGAGTGATAGACGTCGTCGATCAGCGGGCCGTCATAGATGATGTCGCCAGAGAGCAGGATGCCGGTCTTCTTCTCGTAGAGCGCGATGCCGCCGGGCGAATGGCCGGGCGTGTGGATCACCTCGAAGGCACGGTCGCCGAGATCGACGACGTCGCCATGCTCGAGCAGCCGGCCGGCGGGCGCCGGCAGAATCCGGTAGCGCCCCGTATCCCAGCCTTGCGGCAATCGATCGAACATGTCGTCGTTCGCATAGCGGTCGGCAACGGTCCATTCGTTGCGCGGATCGGCGAGGATTTCGGCCTCGGCGCGATGCACGCAGCGGTCGGGAAATTCGTGATGGCAGCCGATATGGTCGAAATGGGTGTGGCTGGCGATACAGGTGAGCTCTCGCTCGCTCACCAGCGTCACCTGTCGCCTGAGGCTGAAATGGCCGAGGCCGGTGTCGAAGAGAAGATCGCGGTCTCGGCCGCGCACATGCCACATGTTGCAGCGGAAGAACGGCTTGATCCACGGCTCGTGGATCAGCGTCACGCCGTCAGCCATGCGGATGGTCTCGTACCAGTCTGGAGCGTCGATGACCGGAAGCGTGCCCATGTTCAATCCGTCAGCAGGATGATCTCATCGGTATCGCACGAAACCGCGACCATGTCGCCCGGCTGGACGGTGGCTGTCGCGGGCAGCCTGGCGATGAACTGCAGCGAGGGGTCTTCGACGGAAACCGCGAGCACGCGCTTGAAGCTGCCCTGGAAGACGACGTCGCTCACCCTGGCCGTACCCAGCCTTGCCGTGCCCCCGATCGCGCCGAGGACGAGATGCTCCGGCCGGATGCCCAGCGCAACGGCTGACCCCACCGCCAACGCGCTGGGCAGTGACACTTGTCCAACCGCCGTCGCGACAGCGCTTGTCCTGTTCTTGGCCTCCGTGACTGTGCCTGGAAGAATCGTGCTTTCGCCCATGAAGGTCGCGGAAAAACGCGTCGCCGGCCGCGCATAAACGCGCTCGGGCGGTCCTTCATCCTCGATGCGCCCATCGTTCATCACCACGCAGTGGTCGGCCAGCGCCATCGCCTCCTCTTGGTCGTGGGTAACATGGATGAAAGCGGTACCGACGCGCTTCTGGATGGCCTTCAACTCGTCCTGCATTTGCCGGCGCAGCTTGAGGTCGAGTGCGCCGAGCGGCTCGTCGAGCAGCAGCACCGCCGGCTCGATGACCAGCGCACGCGCCAGCGCCACGCGCTGCCGCTGGCCGCCGGAAAGCTGGTGCGGCTTCTTGTCGAAGGCGGCGGCGAGGCCAACCAGGGCCAGCGCCTCGCGCGCCCGTGCGGCGCGTGTGGTTGCGTCCACGCCCTGCATGCGCAAGCCGAAGCCGACATTGCTGCCGACGCTCATATGCGGAAACAGCGCATAGTCCTGGAACACCGTTGTCGTCGGCCGCTTTGCCGGCGGCACCGATGTGCAGTCCTCGCCGCGGATGAACACCTTGCCTTCGCTCGGGGTGACGAAGCCGCCCAGAATGGACAGCAGCGTCGTCTTGCCGGATCCGGATGGCCCGAGCAGGATCGTGTAGCTGCCGGGCTCGATCTGCAGCGAGACGTTCTTCAGCACCGTCTGGTGGCCGAAGCGATGCGAGACGGAGCTGATGTCGACCAGGGGGGCGGTCATGCTTTTCTCCTGCGCAGCAATGTCAGTTCAAACAGCACGACGAGAATGATGGAGACGGCAAAGACCAGAGAGCCGACCGCATTGGTCTTGGGGTTAAGGCCGGAACGCAGCAGGTTCCAGATCTCCACCGGCAGCGTCGTGTCGAAGCGGGTCAACAGGAACGAGATCACGAACTCGTCCCAGGAGAATGTCATCGACAGGAAGAAGCCGGCGAAAATGGCCGGCGCCATGACAGGCACGGTGATCAGGAGCAGCACCTTCCATTCCGGCGCGCCGAGATCGCGCGCGGCGCGTTCGATGTTGATCTGGTGGTCGCCCATCTGGCTGTAGATGATGGCGAAGCAGAGCGGCAGGTTGATCACGACATGGCCGATCCCTGCGGCAAGCAGCGACTTCGGCACGCCGGCCCAGTTGAACAGCACCAAAAGCCCCATGCCGATGATGAGATAGCTGACCGTCAGCGGCAACGTGATCAGGCCGCGCAGCAGGCCCGAGCCAGGCAGGACAAAGCGCGCAAAGCCCCAGGCCGAGAGGAAGCCGAGCGTGACGGCGGTGAGCGACGAGATGGATGCCACCAGCAGCGAATTGACCAGCGCCGAAGTCAGTCGCGGGTCTGAGAGAACGGCGTTGTACCAGCGCAACGACGGGCCGGTGAAGGGCGGGATCGGAAACGACGTCGCCTGCAGCGAGAACAGCACCAGCACGACCACCGGCAGGAAGATGAAGCCGTAGACGGCAAGTGCATAGAGCCAGGAAGCGACGCGGACGATCTGGCGCATTTCAAGCCCGCTCGATCTTGAGCCAGCGGGCGCAGGCGAGGTAGGCGATGGTGACGACCGCCATCAGGATGATCGACAGCGCCGAGGCCAGCGGAAAGTCGCCGCGCCGACCGATCTGCATCATCACCAGCTGCGGCATCAGAAGCTCGTTGTTGCCGCCGAGGATCTGCGGCGTGATGTAGTCGCCGATGCACAGCACGAAGGTGAGGAAGGCGCCGACCATGATGCCGGGCAAGGTCAGCGGCAGCACCACATGCAGGAAGGTTCGCACCGGCCCGGCGCCGAGATCGGCGGCGGCCTTGCGGTAGCTCGGGCTCAACTGCTTCAGATTGGCGAAGATCGTCAGCGTCAGAAGCATGACGAAGAAATGCACAAAGCCGGTGACGGTGGCGAAACGCGTATTGGCGAGTTGCACAGGTTCGCTGAACAGGCCGGAGCCGATCAGTGCCCGGTTGATGACGCCGTTCTGCGCCAGCACCAGCAGCCAGGAGTAGGAGCGCACGACATACGAGGTCCAGAATGGCAGCACGGCCAGCATCAGCGCCAGCCGCTGCCAGCGTTCCGGCACCTGTTCGGCGAGGATCCAGGCGAAGGGATAGGCGAGCAGCACCGAGACCACGGTGACGATCGCCGTCACCTGCAGCGAGTTCACCATCGCCTGCCAATAGGAGGGATTGGTGAAGAACTGGCTGTAGTTCGTCAGCGTGAAGCCGCCGCCCTCATGCGCCGTGAGGCTGGAAAACCCCATGGCGATGAAAGGCAGGACAAAGAACAGCAGCGTCCAGCCGAGCGCCGGCGTGACCAGCGCCCAGGGCAGGGCGCGGCCCGCCCGGGGCAAGGCGCGGCCCGCCCGGGGCAGGGCACGTCCATTGTTATCAGCGGAGCTCATGAGCGGCAGTCGCTCACTTCGCCTGCAGCATTTCGGTCCACATGTCCTGCATCTTCTTGTCGAGATCGGCATTCGGCGCCGGATAGGCCTGGGCGCGGGCGAGGAAGCCCGGCTGCTCATCGAAACGCAGGATCTTCTTCTGGTCGTCGGTCAGCGCCGCCTTGGTGTTGGCGGGCATGCCCCAGTAGCAGGACGAGGTGGCAAGCCGCGCCTGGCCTTCCGGGCTCATGATGTACTGGATGAATTTCAGCGCCATGTCCTTGTTCTTGGAATCCTTGAACATGGCCAGCGACTGCGACCACAGCACGGCACCTTCTTTGGGGATCGAGAAATCCAGCGCCGGGTTCTCCTTGGCCAGGCCCGCCGTCACCCATTCGCCGCCGCCGACCAGGATGTCGACTTCGCCGGTGGCCAGCGCTGTCTGGCTGGCGGTCACTTCGCCGACCAGCTTGGCATTGGCCTTCATCTTGAGAAGCTCGGCCTTGATGGCGGGCAGGTCGGCTTCGGTGAGGTCGGCCGTCTTCTTGCCGATGGCCAGTGCGGCCATGCCGATGACCGGCAGGTAATAGTCGTAGATGGCGACCTTGCCCTTGTACTTGTCGCCGGTGAGCGCGGCCATCGACTGCATGTCGGCCGGGTCGACCTTGGTCTTGTTGTAACCGATCGTGTTGTAGCCGAATTTTTCGGTGATGCCGTAGCGCTTGCCGCTCACCACGGTCGAGCCGTCCATCTTCACCTCAGGGAAGAGATCGGCGAGGGGCAATTTGTCTTCCGGCAGCGGCTCGAACAGGCCTTTCTCGACGCCGCGCGGCACGTCGATGCTATCGATCACCATCACGTCCCAGTCACCGGGCTGTGACTGCTCGACGATGGCGAGGCCGGCGCCGGTGCCCTCGAACTCCTTGACGTTGACCTTGACGTTGTTGGCCTCCTCGAAGGGCTGCAGCAATGCCGGATCGGAGTGGTCACACCAGATCAGCGCGTTGAGATCGGCGGCCTGGGCGCCCGTAGCGAGCAGCAGTGCCGTGGCGGCGCACGCGGCGTGCAGATGGCTCTTCAGGATGGAAAGCGGATTCCTGGATGCGGATTTCATGGACATCGAGTGTTCTCCCTTGCCTTTGTGGCTTCTTGCAAAAAATTGAACCAATTCTAAAATTGAGTCAATTCTGTTTTTATGGCAAGAGGCTGATATGAGCGGATTGCGGGCAAGGCAAAAGGCGGACCGGCACCGCCGCATCATCGAGGCGGCGGCGGAGCTTTTTCGCGAGGCCGGCTATGAGGGCGCCAAGATCGAGGCGATCGCTGCCCAGGCCGAGGTCTCGGTCGGCACGATCTACAACTACTACGAGAACAAGGGCGATATCCTCGGCGCCATCGTCTCGCTGGAGGTCAATGAGGTGCTCAATGCCGGGCGCGGCGTCGTTGCCAACCCGCCGGCCAATGTCGGCGATGCGCTGGATACGCTGCTCGGCATCTATATCGAGCACTCGCTGCACTATCTCAGCAAGGAGATGTGGCGGCAGGCGATGGCGATCTCGACGCAACTGCCCGACGGCCCGTTCGGCCAGGCCTACACCGCGCTCGACCGCTCATTGACCGAACAGATCCGCGCGCTGATCGCCCGCCTGCAGGCGCTCGGCCTTGTGAAGCAGGATATCGACGGACAGGCGCTCGGCGAACTGATTTTCAACAACATGAACATGATGTTCATCGAGTTCGTGAAACGTGACGAGGCAAGGATACCGGAACTGCGCACGGCGATACGCCGGCAGAACCGGATCCTGGTGGCGGCGATCGGGGTGTGAGGGAGTCAGGAGCAGACAGGAGAAATCGTCGCTTCGGCATCAGACGTCGTTTCACACGAGACCCGCCTCTTGAGTTGAGTTTGAAATCTGATACAACTTATAGGGGCATAAAAAAGGGGAGGGGTAAATGGGAACGTTTTCAATCTGGCATTGGGCGATAGTGTTGCTGTTGATCGGCGTGCCTGTTTTCCTTGCTGTTCGATCAGCCGCGAAGCCGTCACAGAATCCTGAGGCTCTTGTGGGCTTCGGCGGCTGGCTGATGTTGCTGGCGATCGGTCAGGCATTGTCACCGCTGCGCACACTCGCCGACTTTGCCAATTCTGCCGACGGCTACCAGCAACTTATGACCCTCTCAAATGGGCCGCTGGTGCCCCCGGACGGAATCGAACCGCCGACCTTCGGTTTACAAAACCGCTGCTCTACCAGCTGAGCTACAAGGGCACGGCGCTCCGGTTAGCATATTTGTTGCGCCAGTAAAGACAAAACTCCGTTTTCGGTTACCCGCCGTGGTGGATGACGGAGCGAACGCGCATGCTGAAATCCGCAAACCCGCTTCCTACATATCAGAAAGGTGCAATCGCTTCGAACCGGGGTGTCGCATGATCAGATTTGTCATCATTCTCCCTATCGTCGTCATCGCTTGGATGCTGCTGGTGAAGCTCATCAACGATCTGAAGAAGGCCAATGTCGACTGGACCGGCGTGACCACGATCATCGGCTTCATCGCGCTCGCCTTTTGGCTTCGCCATGTCACGGGCATGGGATGAGGCAGTAGGGAATAGGGAATTGCATCGTTCGTATCTGCATGGTGCCATTTCACATCTGCCTACTGCCTACCCACCCCCTGAATAAATCTCCTCGACCTTTCGAACCTTTTCCCGTGCCGCGCCGACTGATCTCCAGAGGCGAATGGGTCGCCTCGATCAAGGATCCAGGAGATCATCATGTTCAAGCGCACTCTGACATCGGGCCTCGTCGCCATTTTCGTCGCCACCGGCGCGCTCGCCGGCACTGTCCAGTCGTCCTCGGCTCACGGCTTCCATCATCACCATCATCACCATTTCAAGAAGCATTGGTGGTGGCACCACAACCATCATCACCACGGCCATGGCAAGGTGATCATTTTCCTTTGATTGAGGGACCCAGTTCTCCCGAGAGGGCGGCTTCGGCCGCCCTTTTGCGTTTGGTGGGGCCTTTGATCGACGGGGGCGACATTGGAAACGCCGGGTGAGGGGGGCGCTCCAAAAAAAAATGGAAAAAGATTCGAACCTTTCTCATCGCGGCAACGACTGATGATCAAGAGGCGGATGGATCGCCTCGGTCAACGAAGCAAGGAGATCATCATGTTCAAGCGCACACTCGTTTCCGGCCTCATCGCCACCTCCGTCGCCGCCACCACGTTGGTCGGCACCGTCCAGCCCTCGGCGGCTCATTCGCATCACCACGACCTTGGCGTCGGCATCGCCGCCGGCGTCGGCGGGTTTGTCCTGGGCAGCCTGCTCGCCCAGCAGCAGCCGCGTACCGTCTATGTCGAAGAAGACGGCGGCTCATGGCATGTCCGCCGCTGCTTCGATCGCTATTCGAGCTACGATCCGGACTCTGATACCTATGTCGGCTACGATGGCTATCGCCACTACTGCCGGCTTTGAGCGGAGGGGCACCAACACAGGAAACAGGGGCTGTACGCAGCCCCTTTTCTCTCGTTTGAACGCGCCTGAAGACCGCGCTTAAAGATCAGCCTTCGGCTTGGAGTCCTGGATCGCCAATCCGGCCGCGCGGCAGGCGTCACCAATGAGACTCGTATTCGGCGACTCATTACCTATCGCGACGAGATCGAAGGTACTTCCCGCATCTGGATAGATCCTGGCGGCGAAAGGTGCGTCGGTTCCATAGCCGCCGGAAGATTTCTTGACGATGACATGGCCGCAGACCACGATCTCCCGGCGTCCGCTGAGGGTCCGCTCGCCGGCAAGCATCGTTCCGAACTTGGCGGAGGCAGGGTCCTGCAGCCGCTGACGAATGCCGGTCGTGACGATCTCCTCCAAGGCGAGCGAGATCGGGATGGGTTTCACGCGCTGGTCGCCGGGATCGGGTTTGGGCGGTGTCGTTACGCATCCGCAAAGTGAAGCGGCAAGCAGAAGCTGAGCCGTATTCCTCATCCGTGCCCTTTCGCATGCATTCGAACGCCACAGCAAGACGGTGAAATCCCACGTAGCGGGCGCTATACAGCGATTTTCGGAGCGTCTAGTCTACTCCGATGGCCAACTGAAGGAGGGTGGCTTCGACAATCAGGACCCGAAGGAAGACCTGATCGAGCCGGTTTTCCGCAATGGCACGGTCACCACCGTCGGCATCTTGCTGGCGTTCTCGCTGGGCTTCATCACGCATTGGGCGGCCAACCCGATACCATCTTGTCGCCGTCCTGCCGATCCTGGTCGGCATCGCGCTCCAGATGCGGGCGCTGTCGCTGCTGCTCAACGTGGATTCGCTGCGCCGGCAGATCTACGAACGCGCCAACCGCATCTTCATGGCCGGCATCATCCTGACCGCCTGCGGAGTAGGGCTGGCGATCCTGCTGGATTTCTTCGATATTGCGACCAAGAGCGCTGCCCGGGGCAGGATGATCAGCCGGCTTGCACGCCGCCGATCATCCTTGTCACTTCGGCCGCGGCGCTGCGCACCATCGGCCCGATCTCGGCCAGCCGCTCCGGCGTCACCCGCACGGTCGGCCCCGAGACCGAGACGCCGCCGATCGGCTCGCCGAATTCGTTGAAGATGGCGGCGGCCACGCAGCGCATGCCTGGGTGCCGCTCCTCGTCGTCCACCGACCAGCCGCGCAGCTTGATCGTCGCCAAATCGTGGGCGAGGGCGGAAATGTCGGACAGCGTCTTGTCGGTGAAGCGCTGCAGGCCAGCCTTGCGCAAAATGGTACCGACGCGCTCCGGCTCGAGATGCGCCAGCACCGCCTTGCCGATGCCGGACGCATGGAACGGGCTGCGCGTGCCCGGCCGGAAGAAGGCGCGGATCGCCTGGTGCGTCTCGACCTGGCTGACAAACACCACGCAATCATCCTCGGCGACGCCGAGATTGGCGGTCTCGCCGGTCCTCTCCATCAGTTCCTGCATGACGATACGGGCGCGGTCGACCAGCTTGCGGCGGCGCAGGAACGCCGCGCCCATGCGGTAGGTTTCGACACCGATCGACCACAGCTGGTCGCTTGTATCGAATTCGACCATGCCGTGGTTTTCCAGCGTCGTCAGCATGCGGTAGGCGGTGGAGGCGGCTAGGCTGCTCTGCGCGGCAATCTCGCTCAGAGACAGGCCGCTGCCCTCCGCGACAATGGCAAGGATGCGCAAAGCCCGATCGAGCGACTGCACTGAATTGGCCTCGGAAGGCCCGTTGAAGGCGCGCGGCCGGCCGCGCTGGCGTTTCTCGGTCGTTTCCATGCCGTCATTCTTGCTGATTTCACCAAACACGCAATGAAAAAGTTTTCCACTCGGGCAATGGGAATAATTCTTGGAAAACCAAAAATCGAATAAAATCAGAGCATAGGCGCCGTTTTCTAGAAATGAAAAAATATTCTGAAAAAATTGAAAAATAGCCGGCTTGCTGACATCATCGGCCATCCAACAATGACAAACCCTGTGGAGGGCCGGAAAAATGGCCAGGATGCGCGCTGTCGATGCCGCGGTTCTCGTTCTTGAAAAGGAAGGTATTTCCTGCGCTTTCGGCGTGCCAGGCGCGGCGATCAATCCGCTCTACTCGGCGCTGAAGGCGAGGGGCACGATCCGCCATGTCCTTGCCCGTCATGTCGAGGGCGCCTCGCACATGGCTGAAGGCTACACCCGCGCCAAATCAGGCAATGTCGGGCTCTGCATCGGCACCTCAGGCCCGGCCGGCACCGACATGATCACCGGGCTTTACTCGGCCGCGGCGGATTCGATTCCGATCTTGTGCATCACCGGCCAGGCGCCGCGCGCGCGGTTGAACAAGGAGGATTTCCAGGCCGTCGACATCGCCACCATCGCTTCGCCTGTCGCCAAATGGGCGGTCACCGTCATGGAACCCTATCTGGTGCCGATGGCGCTGCAGAAGGCGTTCCATCTGATGCGCTCGTCGCGGCCGGGGCCGGTGCTGATCGACCTGCCGGTCGATGTCCAACTGGCCGAGATCGAGTTCGACATCGACGCCTATGAGCCGATGGTGCCGTTCAAGCCGGCGATGACGCGCGCGCAGGCCGAAAAGGCCCTTGCGATGCTCAACGCGGCCGAAAAGCCGCTGATCGTCGCGGGCGGCGGCATCATCAATGCCGATGCGTCGGATCTACTCATCGAATTCGCCGAAATCTCAGGCGTGCCGGTCATTCCGACCTTGATGGGTTGGGGCGCGATCCCCGACGACCACCGGCTGATGGCCGGCATGTGCGGGCTGCAGACCTCGCATCGCTATGGCAATGCGACGATGCTTGAAGCCGATTTCGTCTTCGGCATCGGCAACCGCTGGGCCAATCGCCACACAGGTTCCGTCGATGTCTACACCAAGGGCAAGAAGTTCATCCATGTCGACATCGAGCCCACGCAGATTGGTCGTGTCTTCGCGCCGGACCTCGGCGTGGTTTCGGATGCGGGTGCGGCACTGAAGATGCTGCTCGACGTCGCCACCGAGTGGAAGACGGCCGGCAAGCTGCGCGACTGGTCCGGCTGGGCGAAGGAATGCCAGGGCCGCAAGAGGACGATGAAGCGCAAGACGCATTTTGACCAGGTGCCGCTGAAGCCGCAGCGTGTCTACGAGGAGATGAACAAGGCATTCGGCCGCGACGTCACCTATGTCACCACCATCGGCCTGTCGCAGATCGCCGGCGCGCAGTTCCTGCATGTCTACAAGCCGCGCAACTGGATCAATTGCGGCCAGGCCGGCCCGCTCGGCTGGACCTTGCCGGCGGCGCTTGGCGTTCGCGCCGCCGATCCCGACCGCACCATCGTGGCGCTGTCGGGCGACTATGATTTCCAGTTCATGATCGAGGAACTGGCGGTCGGTGCGCAGCACAAGCTGCCCTACCTCCACGTTGTCGTGAACAACGCCTATCTCGGCCTGATCCGCCAGGCGCAGCGCGGCTTCTCGATGGATTATGAGGTGAGCCTCGCCTTCGAGAACATCAACCGCGCCAACGATCCCGAGGCCGGCTATGGCGTCGACCACGTTGCGGTGGCCGAAGCCATGGGCTGCAAGGCGGTCAGGGTACGCAAGCCCGAGGAATTCGCCGCCGCCTTCAAGGAGGCGCATCGGCTGATGAAAGAGCACCAGGTTCCGGTCGTGCTCGAATTCATCCTCGAACGCGTCACCAACATCTCCATGGGCACCGAGATCGACAAGGTAACCGAATTCGAGGAACTTGCCGAAAGCCACGAAGACGCGCCGACGTCGATCGTCATGCTCGACTGATTCATCTCGTGAGGAAATTGCACTATGCCACGGTTTTCAGCCAATCTTTCCATGCTCTTTGGCGAGCATGACTTCCTCGACCGTTTCGATGCCGCCGCCCGCGCCGGCTTCAAGGGCGTCGAATATATCGGCCCTTACGATCATGCGCCCGATGTCGTCGCCGCGCGGTTGAAGAAGAGCGGCCTGACGCAGGTGCTGTTCAATCTGCCCGCCGGCGACTGGGGCAAGGGCGAGCGTGGCATCGCCGTGCTGCCGGATCGCGTGCCGGAATTTCGCCAGGGCATCGCCAAGGCGATCACCTATGCGCAGGCGCTCGGCTGCCAGCAGGTCAACTGCCTGGCCGGCATCGCGCCAGCGGGTGCCGACCGCAAGGTGCTTGAGGATGTCTTTGCCGAAAACCTCGCCTTCGCGGCAGAGAAGCTGGAGCAGGCCGGGATCAGGCTGCTGATAGAGCCGATCAACACGCGCGATATTCCGGGCTTCTTCCTCAACTATTCGGATCAGGCGCTGGCGCTTATCGATCGTGTCGGATCGAAGAACCTGTTCCTGCAATACGACATCTATCACATGCAGATCATGGAGGGGGATCTCGCCCGTACCATCGAGGCAAACCTCGGCCGCATCGCTCATATCCAGCTTGCGGACAATCCCGGCCGTCACGAGCCGGGGACGGGCGAGATCAACTATCCCTTCCTCTACGATCACATCGACCGCATCGGTTACTCCGGCTGGGTCGGAGCGGAGTACAAGCCGAAGGCGGGCACCGAGGCCGGACTGGGTTGGTTCCGGGATCTGGCCGGGCAGGGGAGCGCTGCAGCGTAGCTGCTGGGAATTGCTCAGCGCTTACCTCTGGATGAGTTCTAACTATGAATTTCAGGAGAGAAACTATGGAAACCATCGGCTTCATCGGTCTCGGCATCATGGGCGCGCCGATGGCGGAGAATTTGCTGGACGCGGGCTATCATGTCATCGCCAGCGATCACCGCTCCAAGCCGCCGGCTGATCTCGTCGCCAAGGGCCTGAAGTCAGTCGCCGGCCATGCCACCGTGGCCAAGGCCGCCGACATCATCATTACAATGGTGCCGGACACACCGCAGGTGGCCGATGTGCTGTTCGGCGACAACGGCGCCGCGTCCGGTCTGTCCAAGGGCAAGCTGGTCATCGACATGAGCTCCATCTCGCCGATCGAGACCAAAACCTTCGCCAAAAGGATCAATGAGCTGGGCTGCGACTATCTCGACGCGCCGGTCTCGGGCGGTGAAGTCGGCGCCAAGGCGGCATCGCTGACCATCATGGTTGGCGGCGAGGAAAAGGCGTTCGAGCGCGCCAAACCCATCTTCGAGAAGATGGGCAAGAACATCACCCTGGTCGGACCGAACGGCGTTGGCCAGACCACCAAGGTTGCCAACCAGATCATCGTTGCACTCACCATTGAAGCCGTCGCCGAAGCTCTTGTTTTTGCGTCGAAAGCCGGTGCCGATCCAGCCAAGGTCAGGCAGGCGCTGATGGGGGGGCTGGCGGCCTCGCGCATTCTCGAAGTGCATGGCGAGCGCATGGTCAAGCGCACCTTCGCGCCGGGCTTCCGCATCGAACTGCACCAGAAGGATCTCAATCTCGCGCTGGAGGGCGCGAAAGCGCTCGGCGTGTCGCTGCCCAACACCTCCACCACTCAGCAGCTGTTCAATTCCTGCGCCGCCAATGGCGGTGCGAAGGAAGATCACTCCGCGCTGGTTCGCGCCCTGGAGCGGATGGCCAATTTCGAGGTCGGCGGCGACGCAGCCGAGATCAAAGGCAAAGCGGCATAGGTCAGGAGAAGGCGGCGCAACGTTCCCAAGCCGCCAACTCTTCCCTGTCGGAGAACGGGTTCCTGCGCCTGTCGCCGGAACCCGTTTCTCGTCTGGAGATGGTTCTCGGCAAACGGTTTGCCCGCTCCGGCTCAGCCTCGCTTCAGGAATGCCCGCGCTGCGTAGAGGCCGATCGCCGCGGCGTTCGACACGTTGAGCGAACGGATCGCGCCCGGCATGTCGAGCCGCGCCAAGGTCGTCACCGTCTCGCGCGTCTTCTGGCGCAGGCCCTTGCCCTCGGCGCCCAGCACCAGGGCGATCTTTTCTCCGGCAAAGCTCCTTTCGAGTTCCGCTGGGCCATCCGAATCAAGCCCGATGGTGCGGAAGCCGGCCTCGTGCAACTGGCCGAGCGCGTCCGCCAGGTTCTTCACCTCGATCTGGTCGATATGCTCCAGCGCACCAGAGGCGGATTTTGCCAGCACGCCCGATTCTTGTGGGCTGTGGCGAGCCGTGGTGATCAGCGCGCCAGCGCCGAAGGCGACCGCCGAGCGCAGGATGGCGCCGACATTGTGCGGATCGGTGACCTGGTCGAGCACCAGAACCAGCTTTGCGTCCCCAAGTGCATCAAGTCGCTTGGGCTTCAGCGGCTCTGCTTCGATCAGCACGCCCTGATGCACGGCGTCCGAGCCGGTGATCTTGTCGATATCCCTGGGTTCGACCAGTTCCGCCTTGAAGGGCAGGGCGGCGAGATCGGCTATCTCCAGGCGCTCGGCCGCATTGCGCGTCACCAGCATCTTCCTGATCTTGCGGCGCGGATTGTCGAGTGCCGCCCGCACCGTGTGCAGGCCGTAGAGTCGTACCAGGCCGTCCGCGGCGTTTTCGCCCGGTGGCACGGGCTGGCGTGGCCGGAATGCCGGCGCGCCGCCGCTTTTCTCGTCGCGATAAGCGCGGCGCAGCTTGGCGTAGTGGGTGTCTTTGGGAGTGTTGATCTTGTTGCTCATGGCCGGCTTCTATAGCCGTCTCCTCCGACTAAGGATATGGCCCGTCGCCGCAGTCGGCGAACAAGGTTGAAAAACCCTGGCTGCGCGGTTGACACCCACCAGCCTTGCCGCCATAAGGCGCTTCGCTGGTTTCGGAGAAGACACAACTCGGGTCCGGATTGGCGCGAATGCCTCGTTGCATGGCTCCGGCGGCAGATTGGAGAGGTGCCCGAGTGGTTAAAGGGGACGGACTGTAAATCCGTTAGCTTAGCTTACGTTGGTTCGAATCCAACCCTCTCCACCACTGCCGGCCCGGAAGCCCTGAAACGCGAGGCGGGTGTGGAAGCGGACGCTTGCCCCGGAAAGAAATCCCGAGGGGCGGATCGACGGCGCTACCAGTCACCGTCTCCAGTCCGCGGCGCTCGCGCAAATCACCAGGTCCAGTCTCATTCACTCATGTCTTGAAGCGCGTCTTGCTTGACGATTTCGATGCTGCGCAGGCTGGTGAGGCGGATCACGCCCTTGTCCTTCAGCCGGGTCAGCACGCGCGACACGGTCTCGATGGTGAGGCCGAGATAATCGCCGATGTCCATGCGCGACATCGGCAGCTCGATCGGCTGCAATCCACCCTGCCGCTCGGCCATGTCGAGGAGGAAGGCGGCGACGCGTTCGATGGCATTCTGGCGGCCGAGGACCAACAGGTGTTCCTGCGCCCTGGTCAGCCCTTTGAGCGCCAGCGGCAGCAACTGACGGGAGATGTCCGCCCCCGTGGCGAAGCGGAAGACGCGGATGCCGGTGGCGTTGATTGCCTCGGCGAAGAAATGATGCGTGCTGTCGGCCTCGAAGCCGAATGTTTCTCCGGCCAGGTGAAAGGCGCTGATCTGGCGACGGCCATCGGCCAGCAGGCGGTAGATGCGGACGGCGCCGAACTCGACCTGGTAGAAGGGCCCGGCCTTCTCGCCCTGGGCATAGATTTCCGCGCCGGCGGGAAAGAAGCTGAGCGGTTGCAGCAATGCGGGCTCGAAAGCCTCTGGCAGGGCAGGCTGGGGGGACCGTGACGGCAGTGCAATTCTCGAGGTCGTGTAGGTGTGCATGGCTGTTTTCCCGGTTGATCCGCGACACAGCAATCGCGCGAATCCGTGGGTGGCGAAATTCGGTTATGTCCCTACGGGAAACTACCTAG
>NZ_FMXM01000035.1 GCF_900103325.1 Mesorhizobium qingshengii
TAGAGCAATTCCAGGAAAAGTGTGAAACGGTTTTCCGTCCGGAATTGCGTCAAAACAAAGAGTTAGAGCGGTTTGCCGTTTCCGTGAAACGGTGAACTGCTCTAGTGGCCGAAGAGGTTCCGGTCGCTGCCCTGAGGCGCGGACTTCTCTACGTCACCCGACGAATTGAGCAGCTTGTAGACGGGAGAGCCGCTGTTGCGGATCGAGCCCGTATGCGATGTGTCGACATTGACGGTCGCCTGCTTGTTGATGTCGGTGCCGCCAACATTGTCGTTGCGGGCATAGGCGCTGCCGGCGGCAATCAGAAGAGCGGCGGCAGTAAGAACAATCTTTTTCATTTTTTGATACTCCGGTATTTTCGAATTCAAGGCGGCGGGCTGGCCCGCCGCCTTGCTGTCGGATGTTAGTTGTTGCCGAACAGGTTGCGGTCGCTGCCCTGGGCAGGCGCCTGGGCAGCCGGTTCCGACTTCTTGATCGAAGCCGTATACGAGCTGTCGACCGCGGCGGCGGGCTGGTTGGCACCGTTGGAGCCAAAGTTGTCACTGCCGGCAAAAGCGCTGCCGGAAATGGCAAGGAGGGCAGCGGTGGCGATAAGGATCTTCTTCATTTCAAGTACTCCTGAATTTCTGGATTTCGCCAGGGCGGCGGGCACGCCCGCCGTCGCCTGGGGAATCGGCTGTTAGTTGTTGCCGAAGAGGTTACGGTCGCTGCCCTGGGCAGGCGTCTGAGCAGCCGGTTCCGACTTCTTGATCGAAGCGGTGTACGAGCTGTCGACAGCAGTGGCTGCCGGGGCATTTGAACCGTAGTGATCGCTACCGTTAGCGAAGGCGCTGCCGGAAATGGCCAGAAGGGCGGCGGCAGTGAGGACAATCTTTTTCATTTTTTGGTACTCCAGTATCTTCTTATTTCCGTCCGTCTAGCGGCGTGTCTTGGAAGGAATTCGCGTCGTTCGGACAGCCCCGATGTGGGAGAGCCATCCAGCCATTTCCAATCACGAAGTTGTTTCGTGTGGACCATGAATCTGCCACTTGAAATTGTGCCAAGGCCTTCTACACCATGTACTTTTCTGTTTTATATCAATTAGTTAGATAAAACTTCCGTTCCGATCACCAACTGTGTCCAGGGTCCAGCGTTCACACCGTCCTGCACGCACCGTCAACAGAAACGAACCGTTCGGTTCGATTTTAGAGACAGCTAATAGTCACTTTTCGAAACCGTTAACCGTTTTTGGCCTCCGCCAGCGACCAGATTCGGGAAGATCGCAGCCGGCAAATGGCAGTCGGGGAGATCGGATTCCAGCTCCGCAATCGCCAACCGGGGCGTTTCGTACGCGTGTCGCGCCGCATGGATGCGATGTCGCTTTCATGCCGATGTCGCAATCGCCGTCGTGATTAGATCATGACATCTCAGGTGCCGTTTCGTGACGACGAGGCGGAGAATTGGGAAGCCGGTCAGAACCCGGCGCTGCCCCCGCAACGGTGGTGGAGTTCAAGTCGCAACGGGAGACCACTGGGCCGAAAGCCTGGGAAGGTGTCGCGATCGTCCGCAAGGACAACTCCAGAGCCCGGAAACCAGCCGGAGATGTCTAGGCTCGACTGATCGCGGTGGGCGGTCAAGAGGTGGATAGTGCATGTCCGGCACATCGCCGGCTTGCGTCCGATCCTTCCTCTCTTCCCCTCCGATGCAGTCCTTGATTGTGAGGACAGGACATGGACGCGCGCAACGACATGCTGAGGCTCTTGAATGGCCGCGAGCAAGGTTTTTCACTAGAGCAGCCCTTCTACACCGACCCCGACTATTTCAGGCTCGACATGGAGCTGATCTGGTATCGCGACTGGCTGTTCATCGGCCATGATTGCGAACTGCCGAAGCCGGGCAGCTACATCACCGTGCAGATCGGTGACTATCCGGTCGTCCTCGTTCGCGACCAGCAAGGCAAGATCAACGGCTTCCACAATTCCTGCCGCCATCGCGGCAGCCGTGTCTGCAATTCCGACAAGGGCACGGCGGCCAAGCTGGTCTGCCCCTACCACCAATGGACCTATGAGCTGGACGGAAGGCTGCTGTTCGCCAGGCAGATGGCCGACGGTTTCGACAAGAGCCAGTTCGGCCTGAAGCCGGTCGCCTGCGAGACGGTCGGCGGTTACATCTTCATTTGCCTGGCCAAGGAGCCGGCGGATTTCGCGCCGATGCGGGCGATGATCGAACCCTATCTGCTGCCGCACCGGCTGCGCGAGGCAAAAGTCGCCTTCGAGAGCACGATCATCGAGAAGGGCAACTGGAAGCTGGTCTGGGAAAACAACCGCGAGTGCTATCATTGCGCCGGCAATCATCCGGAGCTCTGCAAGACCTTCCCGGAAGCACCGACGGTGACTGGCGTGCAAGGCGCCGACAGCGACCCGGAAATGCTTGCGCACTGGGCGAAATGCGAAGCGGCCGGCCTGCCGAGCAAGTTTCGCATCGATCCGGCCGGGCAGTACCGCGCCACCCGCGCGCCGCTGCTGCGCGATGCCGTCAGCTACACGATGACCGGCAAGCGGGCGGTGAAGAAGAACTTGTCCGACACCGTCTCCGCCGACCGCATCGGCACTTTGATGCACTATCATTACCCGACGACGTGGAACCACATCCTCATCGACCATGCGGTGACCTTCCGCGTGCTGCCGATCAGCGCCACGGAAACCGCGGTGACGACCAAATGGCTGGTGCACAAGGATGCGGTCGAAGGCGTCGACTACGATCTCGCCGAACTCACCCATGTGTGGACCGAGACCAACGACCAGGACCGCCGCATCGTCGAGGAAAACGCCTTCGGCATCCTGTCGCCGGCCTACGAACCAGGTCCCTATTCGGAGCTGCATGAGGGTGGCGTGATCCAGTTCGTCGACTGGTACGCACGATTCATCGGCCCACGCCTAGCCGGAGACGGCAGGCCGGCCCTGCGCAGCGTCGCCTAGCGCATGGCGCCCAGAAGTGCGCAGCGGTTTTCGGTTCAAGCCATGCACGGAACAAAAGGGACAAGAGGATGAATGCGATGACGGATCTTGGCCTCTATCGCCATCTCGACGAGATGGCGCCCTGGAACGACAGGCTCCAGGTGCTGGAAGTGATCGGCGTCGCCGACGAGGCCCCCGACGTAAGGACCTTCACCTTCCGCTCCGACAACCAAACCTGGTTTCGCTACAAGCCTGGCCAGTTCGTGACGTTGGAACTGCCGACCGCCGAGGGGCCGCTGATGCGCACCTACACGCTGTCGTCCTCGCCGTCGCGGCCGTTCTCGATCGCGGTGACGGTGAAGGCACAAGCGGGCAGCGTCGGCACACGCTGGATGTTCGATCATCTGGCGCCCGGCACCCATGTCAAGGCCTATGGGCCGGCCGGCGACTTCTCGCTGCACAGCCACCCGGCGGCCAAATATTTGTTCATTTCGGCCGGCTCCGGCGTGACGCCGATGATGTCGATGCTGCGCTGGCTCAACGACTGCGCGCCATGGACCGATGTCGGCTTCGTCAACTGCGCGCGCCGCCCGGAAGAGATCATTTTCCGCAAAGAACTCGAACTGCTCGGCAGCCGCATGCCCGGCCTGTCGCTCGGCTTCATGATCGAGGAGCGGTCAAGCCGCGAGGGCTGGTTCGGCCATATGGGCCGCATCGACGCGATCCGGCTGCCATTGCTGGCGCCCGATTTCCGCGAGCGCGAAATCTTCTGCTGCGGTCCCGATCCCTTCATGCGCGCCGTGCGCGGCATGCTGGAGGCCGCGGGCTTCGACATGACGAAATACCATCAGGAGAGCTTTGCGGCGCCTGTCGTGGAGGAGATCCCGGCACCGTTCGCAGCGCGGGCGCGGGACGGCGCCGCGGTTCCCGTCGAAGCCGCGACGCCGATCCGCTTCTCGCTTTCGGATGTCGATGCCGAATGCGTCGCCGGCCAGACCGTGCTGCAGACGGCGCGGGCTTCGGGCGTGCGGATTCCCGCCGCCTGCGAGTTCGGCCTGTGCGGAACCTGCAAGGTGAAGAAGGTCGCGGGCGCCGTCGAGATGAGCCACAATGGCGGTATCCTCGATCATGAGATCGACGACGGTTTCATCCTCGCCTGCTGCTCCAGACCGCTTTCGGCGCTCGAAATCGAGGCGTGATCCACTCGGAACCAGACTGCTGCCAAAAAAATGGGCGAGGTCTCGACGGCATCCGTTGACTTGCCAAGGAAGAACCGAGTGTTTACAGGCGTTGTCGGGGAGCGACTACGCCGACCGGCGATTGGTCGCGCAAGCTGCCGGGACCAAGAACGATGCGCCATGCCGATGTCTACGCAATCGCGAGCAAGGACGTGGTCTTTGAGTCCTTCGACGGCGAAGCCGTGGTGCTCGATCTTTCAAGCGGGAAATATTTCGGTTTTTCCGATTCAGGCAGCAAGATCTGGCAGGCACTCTCGTCCGGCGTCGATGCCCAGGCCCTGATCGGGCTGACCGCAGGCGCGTCGACAATAGGCCCGGCTGAACTCGACCGCTTCGTATCGCAATTGGTCGAACTGCGGCTCCTGACGCGTTCCGACGCGCCGGCGCAGCCGCTGCCGGGCGACCTGCTTGCCGAGCTTGCGGCCACGAGCGAGCCGCTCAATGTGAGTATTCACGACGATCTCGCCGACCTCATCATCGTGGATCCGATCCATGAAGTCGAGGAACCGCTGGGTTGGCCGGCGGTCAAGCAGGCATCCTGACGAACAGTCGCATCCGCGATAGAGGGGTGCTGGACCTGGCCATGTCGCGCGTTACCCTCGAAACCTTGCCGGACTACGCCCGCTATCTCATCGCTGCCGCCGAGGGTGCGTCCGCGTCCTATCCTGTCACGCGAAAGATCCGCCTGCCCAGGCTGGAACTGACCGGGCATCTCGGTCCCGGTGTGCTGGCGGATGCGCTCGGCCATGCCTTTGTCGAGACCAGGGGTGATCAACCGGAAAGCTCCCGCTGCCGCATTTTTATTGCTCATCCGGGCATCCACGGTATCCCTGAGCCGGCACGGTGGGGCGACGCGCACTTCACCGAACACGGCTTTGCCAAGCGCCTCGCCGAGGCCGGCTTGCGCGGCCACCATTTTCACGATCTCGATTTCTGGCAGTTCTACGATCCGCAACGTCGCGTCGGCGTGCAGTTGATGGGCTCGGCCGACGCCTTTCCGCCCTGGGAACCTGGCGCTCCGCTGCGCGCCTTCCTGCACTGGGAGTATGCGGCACGCGGCATGCGGCTTGCCCATGCCGGCACGCTTGGCGCCAATGGCAAGGGCGTGCTGTTGGCCGGCGCGGGCGGCGCCGGCAAATCCGGGACCGTCGCTGCCGGCCTCCTCAACGGGCTGGACAGCGTCGGCGACGACTATGTGCTGATCGACCTCGCCAACGGCGTGACGGCCCGCCCGCTGTTTTCGACGCTGAAGCAAGATCCCCAAGGGTTTGCGCGGCTCGGGCTGAAGCGCCGTGTGCCGGCCAATGCTCCGCTCAACTGGCAGGGCAAGCATGCCTTTCACATTGGCGACATCGCGCCTCGGCCGGTACCGGCAATGCTGGACATCGTTGCGCTGATGGTGCCACATATCAGCGGTGGCGGGGCAAGCTCGATCATGCCGGTGTCGCGCAGGGATGCCATGATTGCATTGGCGCCGTCCGGCATAGCGCAGATGCCGGGCGAGCGGGAAAGCGGCTTTCGCTTCTTCAGCGATCTCACCCGCCTGCTGCCGTGCTACCGTCTGTCGCTGGGGACGCAGCCCCAGGAGATCGCCGGCACGATCGCGGAGTTCCTCGCGCGGGGTGCTTCGTGAAACTGAGCGTGATCATGCCCGTCTACAACCGCGAGCGCTATGTCGTTTCGGCTTTGCGCTCGCTGGTGCGGCAGCGCGACGTCGTCGATATCGACATCATCGTCATCGATGACGGCTCGACCGACGGTTCGGCGGAGGCCGTACGCTCGATGATGCGCGAGACGCCCTGCATCCGGCTGTTCCAGCAGGCCAATATGGGCGTCGCCGGGGCGCGCAACGCCGGGCTACGGCAACTGCCACCGGATGCCGGATTCGTGTCGTTCCTGGATTCGGACGACATCTCGCTGGCGGGACGCTTCGAGAGGGATCTTGCGTGCTTCGCGGCCGACCCCCGCCTCGAATTGACCTATTCGCTGATGACGCTGGCCGACCTGATTGACGACGAGAGGCTTGAGCCCGCGGCCGACAGCCGTACCATGACGCTTCGGGGAATTTCGCTGAGCACCGCCGTGTTCAGCAGGGGGCTTGTCGACCGGACGGGCCAATTCGACGAGGATTTCGAACAGGCCGAGGACACCGACTATCTGCTGCGCGTTTTCGAAAGGGGTCCGAACTACGAATTGCTGGATGCCGTCGCGATCTACTACCGGCGCCACGCTGGCAACGTCACCAAGGAACATGGCGACAGGGTCCGCAACCACTTGCGTGCCATCCACAAGTCGATGCGGCGGCGCAAGGCCGACCCGTCGTTACATGAGATCCAGGGCATCTTCGAACTGAAGAGCCCGGCTGACTGGCAGATGCTGTGATGCCGGACACAATCGGTTCGGATCGGCCAAGCCCGGAACAGTCGTGGAGCCATCAATGAGGCTGAGCGTGATCATGCCCGTCTACAACCGCGAGGCCTTTGTCGGCGCGGCCCTGCGCTCGCTGTTAAGACAACGCGACGCCGCCGATCTCGACATCATCGTCATCGATGATGGCTCGTCCGACGGATCGGCCGAAGTCGTGCGCTCGGTGATGGATGAAAACCCCTGCATCCGCCTGTTCCAGCAGCCCAACCTGGGTGTCACCCGCACGCGCAACACCGGGCTCAGGCTGCTCGAGCCGGAAACGGAACTGGTGTCCTTTCTCGATTCGGACGACATTTCCCCCGCGGGACGCTTCCAGGCCGATGTCGAACTCTTCCGGAATGATCCGGACCTGGACCTCACCTATTCAAAAATGATGCTTGTCGACGCGATCGACGACGAGCGTCTGGAGCCGGCCGCCAATAGCAACAGCATCACGGTTCGGGGCATCCATCTGTCGGCGGCGATCTTTTCGCGCCGGCTTGTCGAACGTATCGGCGGTTTCGACGAAGCATTCAATCAGGCGGAGGACACCGACTACCTGCTGCGCACCTTTGAAAGCGGGCCAAGATATGCGATGCCGGAGACACTGGCCCTCTACTACAGACGCCATCCCGGCAACATGACCCGACAGACCGACGTCCAGTCCCGTGAATTCATGCGCGCTATCTACAAATCGATGACCCGCCGCAAGGCAGATCCGTCGCGGCGTCGAATCGAGGGCATCTTCGATCTCAGGCCTCTCGCTGACTGGCATTTCATGTGATGAGCGGATACGGCGTCGTCATCCCAGCCTTCAATGCGGCCGGCACCATCGCTGAAACCCTGCGATCGGTCGTGGCCCAGTCGGTCAAGCCCGAGACTATCATCGTCGTCGACGACGGCTCGACCGACGACACGATCGCGGTGATCAAGACGATGAACCTGCCGGTCAAGCTATTGCGCCAGGACAATGCCGGGCCCGGCAGCGCCACGACCCGGGGCATTGCGGCGCTGTCGACGCCACTCATCGCGACGCTCGATGCGGACGATCTGTGGTTGCCCAACAAGATCGAAAGGCAGCTCGCGCATCTCGAGGTATATCCCGGCACATCGGGGGTTTTCTGTCATTGGCGGAATTTCCGCAACGACCAGCCCGACGCGCCCGAGGCCGCTGCCGTGCCCGGCTGGTCGCGGACCACCATGATGATCCGCCGCGCGGTCGCCGAGACTATCGGACCAATCGTCGATCCGCCGGGCGGCCGGGGCGAAATGATCGATTGGATCGCCCGAGCGCGCGAGGCGGGCCTTACGCTCGATATGCTGGACGAGGCGCTGGCGCTGCGCCGCATCCGGCCCGGCAGCCTGTCCTATGGACGCGACCCGGCACGCGACCGCGGCTATCTCCAGGTGGCAAGGCTCGCCATGCAGCGACGAGCACAGAACAAGGCGGGCACGAGTTGAAGGCCAAGGCAGTTCGCCGCATCGGCCGCCGCTTTCCGGACTATGGCTGGTCCTGGCCGACCGGTGGGCTCGACCAGCTGCTCAAGGCGGCGCTTCTTTCCGACGAGGACGCCGCCGCCGCTTGCGCAGCGCAATGGCTGGACGAGAACGACATCGACCTTGTCGCCTTCCGGGAGCACCGGCTGCTTGCTGCCATCTCCGACAGGTTCGGCAGGAAGCTTGCCGGCCATTCCGCCTATCCGCGCCTCGTTGGCCTGCAGAAGATGCTGTGGACCAAGTCGCGCATGGCCATGCGCGAGGCCGAACCGGCGCTGCAGGCGATGGCGGATGCCGGATGCATGGTGATGCTGATCAAGGGCGCCAGCCGCATTGCCTTGAACGCGTCGGCGCAGCGTGGCCGCGTGGCGCATGATATAGACATATTGGTACGGCCGCAGGACATGCAAACGGCCTTCGACGTGCTGCGCGACCGCGACTGGCAGATCGCCTCGGGTGTCAGTCCGCAATATCTGCGGACAAGACTGGCGTCGCTACGCTCGATGAATTTTTTCAAGGGCAACTTCGGCGACATCGACCTGCACCAGCTCGCCTATGATGGTTCGCAGCGAAGCAACGAAGACGACCTGGCCATCTGGAGGCGGGCCACCGTCGCCGAGTTCAGCGGCGTCAGCGTGCTGGTGCCGTCGCCTGCCGACCGCATCGCGCTCGCCATCGCGCATGGCGGGCTCGATGCCCACACGCACAGCGACTGGCTGGTCGATTGCACCGTGGCTATCCGCGACGGCGATGTCGACTGGGACGTGTTCCTCGATATTGTCGCCCGGCGCGGCCTTGCCGCCGCCGCGGCGGTAGCGCTCTCCTACCTTGCGCTGGGTATCGGCGTGGCGGTGCCTGATGTCGTGCTGACGCGCGTGCTGGCGATGGCCGACCGCACCGGCCTTTCGCGCTGGTCGGCCGTGCTGCAGGCCAAGCCGCGTACCGATTTCGGCGGGCTGGTCTGGCTGTCGCGTGGCTTTGCCAAGCAGTTGCGGCTGAAGCGAAAGAGCGGCCGGCTGCAACAGGAGCCGCCGGCCAAGGCCTGGCGCGGCAGGTTGGCAGGGCGCAAGCCGCAAGCCGCGCCAGCGCCGTTGGTGTTTTCGCAGGCTATCGCGTGTCCGGAGAAGACCGGTGATATGATGCTGGACGTCACCGTCAGGATCGCTGTCCCGCCGGTTCGGCGCCGCATCGAGATGGAGATCAATGCCGGTGACGAGCATATCGCTCGCCTGCGTGCCATGGTCATCAGCCGATCCGGCAAGGAAAGGGTGCTGCATTTTCGCGGCAAGGTGAAGTTGGACGGCTCGCGACAGGCCTTGACGCTGGAGGCGCGGCCGTCGCGGCAGTTTCGCGAATGGAATGACACGGCCGCCGTCGCCACCTATGGCGCACTGCCTTTCCAATTGCTGTCGGCAGAATTCTCGCCGGTCGGCTGAGACCGGAGAGGACGGGAAGCACGCGTCGAAAACGACAAGCACAACCTCTGCGAAGCGACCCTCCTTCAGACCCCGTAGCGTTCGGTGCGAATGATTTCCGCCGCGACGCCCGCATCAATCAGTGCCTGGGCGGCAGCCGAAACGAAGGCGTTGGAGCCGCAGACGAAGGCGATCCTCGGCGGCTCGGGCAGCCGGGCCATGGCTTGCACCATCATCGCGACGTCCACCCGTCGCGAATAGTCGGCCGGCCGGCGCGCGGCTTCGCGCGTCAGGGTCAGCACCAGGCCGAAGCCGTCCTCGCGGTCATCGAGGCCGATCAGCTCGTCACGAAAGATCACTTCGTCCCAGACCCGCGCCGAAAAGACCAGGACGACGGGCACCGTCGATTTTCGGGCGGCGCGATGGCGGACCATCGACATCAACGGCACGACACCCGAGCCGCCGCCGACCAGCAGAAGCGGCCCGCCGTCGTCATCGGGCCAGACGAAATGCCCGCCGAGCGGCCCGCGCAGTTCGACCTCGTCGCCAACCGCGGCGACCTCGTGGAAGAAGGGCGAGACCTCGCCATCATCGAGTTTTTCGATCGCCAGCTCGATCGCCCCGTCCGTCCCGGGCGCGGAGGCAATGGAGTAGGAGCGGCGCGCCTGATAACCATCCGGCGCCGTCAGCCTGACATCGACATGCTGCCCGGCTCGATAGGCGAAGGGTCTCGACGGCCGGAAGAAGAAGCTGGTGACACGCGGCGTGCGCTTTTCGATGCGGACGATCCCAGCCGTCTGCCAGGGCGACTGGACCGCCAGCGCCTCGCTCATGGATCGTCCGTGTAGCGCTGTTCGCGCCAGGGGTCGCCATAGATGTGATAGCCGCGCAATTCCCAGAAGCCGGGCTCGTCACGCGTCGTGAACTGCAGGCCGTTCAACCATTTGGCCGACTTCCAGAAATAGAGATGCGGAACGAGCAGCCGCGCCGGACCGCCATGGTCCGGGGTGATCGGCTTGCCTTCGTAAAGCAGCGCCACCATCGCCTTGCCAGCGGTCAGGTCCTTTAGCGGCACATTGGTGGTGTAGCCGTCGAACGCATGCGCCAGCGTGAAATCGGTGGGCGGCTCCAGGCCCGCATCGGCAAGGATATCGTCGACCAGCACGCCCTGCCACGGCGTGTCGAACTTGGTCCACGCGGTCACGCAATGGATGTCTCGCGTCATCTTGGTCAAAGGGAGCGCGTTGAACTCGGCCCAATTCCATTTCTTGATCGGTCGCGGCCCGTGCTTCAGCGTGAACGACCAGTCCTCGGTGCGCACGCGCGGCGTCGGACCGGCCGACAGGACCGGAAATCCCTGCTCGAGATATTGCCCGGGCGGGATGCGCGCATCGCCGTCGGTCGGTGGGCGCCGCCCAGAAAGAAACCCTCGGGTGACCATGCCGCAATCCCTCTGTGCCAAGCCGTCTGTCAGCCTTGCACAATGTTCTCGAAGATACCGTGGCGGGCAACCGAAATCTTGACGCACGGGCGGAGGGTTCGTCGTTGGTGCGACGAGCCCTGCCGTTCCCGCGCCCAGTTCAGCGCCACATGTCAGCCATTGGCAAACGGCACCGCGACATAAATCTGGCTACCGTCGCGCTCCACCAGCAAGAGCACCGATTTCCTGCCGGACTTGCCGGCCTGGGCAATCGCCTGGGTGACCTGCCTGGCGTTCTTCACCGGCGCCTGATTGACGGCAACGATGACGTCGCCGGGCTCGATACCGGACGCCGCGGCCGCCTTGTCGGGATTGACGCTGGCAACCACCGCGCCGCGCTGGTTGTCGGCGAGGTTCAGCTGCTGGCGAATGTCGGGCGTGATGTCCATCAGGCCGAGGCCGATCGCGGGGGCCCGATCGCCTTGCCCGGGCGCACCGGAGCCGTCGGTCACCGACGCGGTCTTCACGTCATCGCTGTTTTGGCCGACATCGACGGAAATCCGCACCGCCTTGCCCTTGCGCCAGACGTCGAGTGGCTCCCTGGCGCCGGGTGCGACGTCGGCGACGGCCCGCGACAGATCCTTGGGATCCTTCACGTCCTGTCCGGCAAAGCCGGTGATGACGTCGCCGGTCTCGACGCCGGCCCTGGCGGCCGGCGAGCCGTCATTGACCTGCGAAACCAGTGCCCCGCCAGGATGGTCGAGGCCGATGGCGCTCGCCACATCCGGGGTCACCGGCTGGATTTCGACACCGAGATAGCCGTACTGGATCGAGCCACCCTTCTCCAGCTTGGCAACCACCTTCTGGGCCTGGTCGGATGGAATGGCGAAGCCGACGCCGACACTGCCGCCATTGGGCGAATAGATCGCCGCGTTGATGCCGACGACATTGCCGTTCACATCCACCAGCGGGCCGCCGGAATTGCCATGGTTGATGGGAGCATCGATCTGGATGAAATCATCAAACGGTCCGCTGTGCAGATCGCGGCCGCGTGCCGAAACGATGCCCGCGGTCACCGTGGTGCCGATGCCGAACGGATTGCCGATGGCCAGCACCTGGTCGCCGGTCATCAGCTTGTCGGAGTCACCCCATTTGACCGTCGGCAACGGCTTGCCGGCCTTGATCTTCAGCACGGCGAGATCGTTCTTGGCGTCGCTGCCGACGACCTTGGCCGGAAGTTCGGTGCCGTCGTCGAGCGTCACCTTGATCGAGGAGGCGCCATCGATGACGTGATTGTTGGTGACGATGATGCCATCGGAGGCAACGATAAAGCCGGAGCCGAGCGCCTCCGCGCGTTGCGCCTGCTGCTGCGGCGGTGTGCGCGGGGCCGGCATGCCCTGGTCACCGAAGAACTGGCGGAAATAGTCGTCGAACGGCGAGTTGCCGAGAGGTGTGCTGTCATCCGCACTTGCCGGCGGTGCTTTCATGACGGTGGTAATCGTCACCACCGCCGGCTTGTCGGCTGCCACGATGGGAGCGAACGAGCCGTTGGGCGCGGTGATGCCGGCGACAGGTGTCTGGGTTGTCGGAACGGTGTTGCCCGCACTTTGGGCGAAAGACACGACGAAGGGGGATATGATCAGCGCAGCGCCCAGCAAGGCCGCGACGCGATGTCTGCGAAGGATATCTGACATGGTCGTTTGTCCGGGCGAGAGTTGATCCAGCGCCGTGGCCTCTTCCCCATGCGGGAAACCCGGTCATCCGGCGTGTCGAGGGTCACGATTGCCCGTCTCGCCTAGCATGGCAGCCGACCGGATCGACAACCCTGCATCTAGGTCGCTGATTGGCCCGATTTAGGGTTTTCGGGCGACCTTACGAAGATTTAATTTCCGGACGGCGGCCGGTCACAATGTCGTCAAGCGAGAGGTCAGGCCCGACTTTTCGGCCCCGCCGGGGCATCAGATCCCGCCGGTTCGCCCGAGATAGGCGCTAGCAATCTCGCGCATGCGTCTGCCATCGAAGCTTGGCCCGTGGCCGCCATGGCCGATGCGGATCGGCAGATCAAGCAGACGTTGCATCGTGTGGCGATAGGCAGTGCGGTCGGAATCCGGCAGGTCGTCGATCAACCTGTCGTCGTAGATGGCGTCGCCGCTGAAGAACAGGCCGTCGGCCTCGTTGTACAGCGCGATCGAATCCGGCGAATGTCCGGGCAGATGCAGCACGCGGAACTGGCGGTCGCCGAGATCGACCACATCACCCTCATCAAGGGTCCGCGTCAGCGGTGCCGATGGGATCTTGTAATCCGCAGACTTCCAGCCCGGCTCGGGTAACTTTGAGACAGCGCCTTCGAGATCGTGGAACATGTAGGCGTAGGTCGCAGCCTCATCCATGCTCTCGAACCGCGCCGCACTCATCCTTGGCCCGGCCCGCCACGGGAATTCGTGCAGCGAGCCGACATGGTCGAGATGGATGTGGGTGGCGACGACCAGAAGCGGCTTGCCATGCTGCGTCTCGATTTCCGGCGCCAGCGGGCAGATGCCCATGCCGGTATCGACCAGAAGGTCGGCGTCGCGGCCGCGCAGGTGCCAGATGTTGGCGCGCACGTAGGCATGCACGAACGGCTCGGTCAGCATCGTCGTCTTGTCGTCAACGATGCTCTTGCTGAACCAGTCGGGGTCTGACCCCGGCATCAGACGAACGGCTTCCCGATCTTGTATTTTTCCGGCACCAGCCGCTTGAGGTATGCCATGCCTGCCTCGGACAGCCGATTGACATCGGGCTGCATGAAATCGTCCGGCATGTGGCGGGTCTTGCCGGCAACGTTCTTCAACGGCACCTTCTTCAGCACCGTTTTGCTGCCGTCATATTGCAGCGCCACCGAGCCGCCGCCCTGTTCGGCGACGGTGACGGCGAAGGCGCCGGCGTCGAAGGCCTCCTGCGCGTCGACCGCGCTGATGGCGCCGACATAGCCACGCGGCATATAGCCGAGCGCATCGACGCGTGCCCGCTTGCCCGGCAGGCCCTCGGCCAGCGCGCGCTCGAGCGCCGCCGGCAGGTCGCTGCCCGACAGCTTGACGTTGCCATGCGCGTCGCGTTCCAGCTTGTCCGGCGGCACCAGGCTTTCGACCAGCGCCTTGCCGTCGGCGGTGCTGACACCTTCCGACACGGCGACGATGCAGCGCTTGTGGCGGTCCAGCGTGGCGCGCACGTCGTCGATGAAGCCCGTGGCCGAGAACGGACGCTCGGGCACATAGACAAGATGCGGCCCGCTGTCCTGGTCGAGTTGCCAGGCGGCGGCCGCCGCGGTGAGGAAGCCGGCGTGCCGGCCCATGACGATTCCGACATAGATGCCGGGCAGAGCACGAAAATCGAGATCGACGGACAGGAAGGCGCCGGCGACGAACTCGGCCGCCGAAATGAAGCCCGGCGTGTGGTCGTTCTCCTCGAGATCATTGTCGATGGTTTTCGGCGCATGGACAAAGGCGATCCTGCCGCCGGCGGCATCGGTCAGGATCTGTTGCGTGCCCGACGTGTCGTTGCCGCCGATATAGATGAAGGCGTCGGCGCCGACTTTCTTCAATCCGTTGAGGATGACGTCGCAATAGGCCGCGTCCGGCTTGTCGCGCGTCGAGCCAAGGGCCGCACTTGGGGTGCCGGCAATCAGCCGCAGGCGGTCCTCGGGAATAGCCGAAAGGTCGACATAATTGCCATCACGGATGCCGCGCACGCCGTGGATCGAGCCCAGCACCTTGGCGCCGGGATGCCGCTTGCGGATCTCCAGCGTAGCCCCGACCACCGTCTGGTTGATGACGGCGGTCGGACCGCCGCCCTGCGCGATGACAAAAGTTCCGGCCATTCCTGACGTCTCCCGAGCGATGCATTCGCAGGCACATTCGCCTGTCTTTCGCTATCGCGCAACGGGAGAACCAGAGCGGGGTCCCGAAAAGCCTGCCCTCGGGCCTGACCCGAGGCTGGCAGCCGGCTTTCACAAGAGATCGGGCTCAAACAGAGAGACGAGGCGGCCGCGCGGGCGGCCGGCAGGATCAGACGACGACGACCGGGTTTTTCTTGGAGACGCGGCTGTAGAGATCGATGATGTCCTGGTTGATCAGGCGCACGCAGCCCGACGACATGGCCTGGCCGATGCTCCACCATTCCGGCGAGCCGTGGATGCGGTAGCCGGTGTCCTTGCCGTCCTGATAGATATAGAGGGCGCGGGCGCCAAGCGGGTTGGTCAGGCCACCGGGTTGCCCGGCCTGCCACTTCACCAGTTCCGGCTTGCGGGCGATCATTTCCGGCGGTGGCGTCCAGGTCGGCCATTCCCGGCCATACTGGATGTTGGCGCGACCGGACCAGCGGAAGCCGTCCTTGCCGATGCCGACGCCGTAGCGGATGGCGTCGCCACCCGGCTGGACGAGATAGAGCATGCGCTCCTGCAGATGGACGACGATGGTCCCGGGCGCTTCGCCTGTCGTGTCGACGACGATCTGGCGGCGGAATTCCGGCTTGACCTTGAGATAGGGCACCTCCGGCACGTTAAAGCCGCCATCCGTCATGGAAGCGTACATCACGTCCGGGCTGGTGACGTTCTTGTCGACACTGATGCTTGGCCGGATCGGCCGCACCGAGCCGGTGGTGACATCATCCAGTTCCAGCGCCGGCAGGCCGCCGCCCGAGGTCGAGCAGCCGGCAGCGCTGAGCAAGGCCAGTGCCCCTGCCCCAGACAGGACGGCGCGGCGGGAAAGGTGATGATCGGTTTCGATTGCGTCGCCGTTTCGCGGCGGCGTCAGACCTAACGGCAACTCACGCATATACCCAAACCCTACGCTGTCGGCGGGAAGCACGGTCCGGCCGAATAGCAGGCATTTTCATCATTCATGGTTGATAAAGCGTGAAGACCTTGCGCCGCCTGCGTTTGCCGCCGCCTTGCTTCCTGCTTTTCCGCCTGAGCATTAGGCAAGGACTGCCGCACAAAAAGACCCCCATCAGGTCATATTCCCGGCACCGGCGTTTCCTACTCTCGAACGGCTAACGAGGATACCCATGTGCGAGACCTTAGAAACCGACATCAAGTTTTGGCCGCTGCCATAGCCGCGGCAGCAACAGTTCTCGGTGCCAATGTCAGCCTTGCCGATATCGTGAGTACGCTGAGCGGGGCGAACTGACACCGACCTGCCGCTGGAAAAATTGAGGCTATCGGCTCTTTACATTCTCCCGGACACAAGGATTTATCCTCTTCTTTGAGCTCAAGGAGACGAGCATGTCCTTCGAAAACTGGGCCGCCTTCGCCGCTGCATCGACGATACTTCTCATCATTCCGGGCCCGACCATCCTGCTGGTCGTGTCCTATGCGCTGGGCCAGGGCTGGCGCACCGCATTGCCGATGGCGGTCGGCGTGGCACTGGGCGACTTCACCGCGATGACGCTGTCGATGCTGGGGATCGGCGCGCTGCTGGCGGCCTCGGCGACCGTCTTCACGATCCTGAAGCTGATCGGCGCCGGCTATCTGATCTATCTCGGCGTGAAACTGTTCCGCGCCGGCGGCGCACTGAAAGCAGAACCGCGCACCGACGTTGTGTCCTCGGCCAGGATGATGGCGCATGCCTGGCTGGTTACGGCGCTCAACCCGAAGAGCATCACCTTCTTCGTCGCCTTCCTGCCGCAGTTCCTCGACCGGCACGCCGATTTCTGGACCCAGATGCTGATCTTCGAGACGACCTTCCTGGCACTCGCTTTCGCCAATGCCTTCGGCTATGCGCTGATCGCGGCGAGGGCGCGCAATGTCGTGCGCAACCCCAAGGCGATCCGCATCTTCAACCGCACCGGCGGCACGCTGCTGGTTGGCGCCGGCATCGCCACGGTGGCGATGCGTTCAGGCAATTGAGGCAGGGCAGCCCGTGATCACCTGCCACGGCACCGCGCTTGGTTTGCCTGCTGCCGGTGCTCCAGGATCAAGCCTTATGCGGTTCGTGGAGGATGGGGCATGACGGTCAAAGACCCATTCGGACTGACATTTTCAGGCGCGACGGAGGCGGGGTTCACACCCTACAGCCAGGCTGTCCATGAATTGCAGTGCTTCATCGGCGATCCGGTCGCCTCCGTCGATCGTGCCATCGTCGAGGATCCCGGCTTCGTCATGGCGCATGTGTTCAAGGGTTATCTCTTCGGCCTCGCCACCGAGCGAGAGGCGACGGCGGTGGCCAGGGCTTGCCATGCGGCGGCACTGCCGCTTGCCGCGACAACGCGGGAGCAGGCGCATGTCTCGGCCCTTGGCCATCTCGTCAACGGGCGCTGGCATGATGCCGGCGCCATTCTCGAGGACATCGCCATCGAGAACCCGCGCGACGCGCTGGCGCTGCAGGTCGGTCACCAGATCGATTTCTTCACCGGCAATGCCCGCATGTTGCGCGATCGTATCGCCCGCGCCCTGCCGTCCTGGCAGAGCGGCATGCCCGGCTACCATGCCGTCCTCGGCATGCAGGCGTTCGGACTGGAGGAAATGGGTGACTATGCGCGAGCCGAGATGCTTGGCCGCAGCGCGGTGGAGATCGAACCGCGCGACGGCTGGGCCCAACATGCGGTCGCCCACGTCATGGAAATGCAGAGCCGGCAAAAGGATGGCATCGCCTGGATGCGCGCCAATCCTGAAGCGTGGACGAAAGAGAGCTTCCTGCAGGTGCACAATTGGTGGCACCTGGCGCTGTTCCACTACGATCTCGGCGAGATCGACGAAGTTCTGGCGCTCTATGACGGCCCCATCTACGGCGAGCGATCGACACTGGCGCTCAACATGGTCGATGCCTCGGCGATCCTGTGGCGGCTCTATCTCGGCGGCATCGATGTCGGCGACCGCTGGGCAGCGATCGCCGCCAACTGGCGCAAGGCCGGCGCCGGCAACTATGCCTTCAACGATGCCCACGCGATGATGGCCTTCGTCGGCGCCGGCCTCGACGCCCAGGCTCAGACCTTGCTCGAGGCGCAGCGCGAGGCCATGCGCGGCAGCGATGACAACGTCGCGTTCACCCGGGATGTCGGCCACCCGCTGACACTCGCCATCAAGGCGTTCGGCGACGGCAACTATACCGAGACTGTGCGCCTGATCCGGCCGATCCGGGCGATCGCCCATCGTTTCGGCGGCAGCCACGCGCAACGCGACGTCATTGACCTGACGCTGATCGAGGCGGGCTTGCGGGCCGGTGACGGCGCGCTGGCCAGGGCGCTTACCGCGGAACGTTCGATGGCTCGACCCGACAGCCCGCTGTCAGCGCTGCTTTCGCGTCGTGCGGCCGATTTGTCGGAGAATTGACCCAAAGCGGATCTTGTCTTAAAAACTGGCCAAGCCAGATTTTTTCGAGATCCGAAAAAATTAATGGCATGGGGAGGAAGACATGTATCTCGGGCTCGATCTCGGTACATCGGGTGTCAAGGCGCTGCTCATCGATGCCGGGCAAACCGTCGTCGGCTCCGGCCATGCGTCGCTCGATGTGTCGCGGCCGCATCCGGGCTGGTCGGAACAGGACCCCGCCGATTGGCTTCGCGCCTGTGAAGAGGCGATCGCCGCGCTGAGGGCCGCCTATCCGCAACAACTCTCCGCCGTCAAAGGCATCGGCCTTTCCGGCCACATGCATGGCGCGACCCTGCTTGACGCGGCAGACCAGGTGCTGCGCCCTTGCATCCTGTGGAACGATACGCGCAGCCATGCGGAAGCAGCTGCCCTCGACGCGAACCCGCGTTTTCGCGCGTTGACCGGCAACATCGTCTTTCCCGGTTTCACCGCGCCGAAGCTGGCCTGGGTGAAGAACAACGAGCCCGCCATTTTCGCCAAGGTGGCGAAGGTCTTGCTGCCCAAGGATTTTTTGCGGCTCTGGCTTTCAGGCGAGCACATTTCGGAAATGTCGGATTCGGCCGGCACCTCCTGGCTCGATGTCGGCGAACGGCGCTGGTCGGCCGAATTGCTCGCGGCGACATCGCTCGACGAAAGACAGATGCCGTCGCTGGTCGAAGGCACGCAGAAGGCCGGCGCCTTGCGCGCCGAGCTGGCTTCGAAATGGGGCCTGCAGGCCGGCATTCCGATTGCCGGCGGTGCCGGCGACAATGCCGCCTCGGCCTGCGGCATGGGCACGGTCGGCGCCGGCCAGGCCTTCGTCTCGCTCGGCACGTCGGGTGTCTTGTTTGCCGCCAATGCTTCCTACCTGCCCAACCCGGCGAGCGCGGTGCATACCTTCTGTCACGCCCTGCCCGACACCTGGCACCAGATGGGCGTCATCCTGTCGGCGACGGATTCGCTGAACTGGCTGTCGGAGATCACGGGCAAGGGCGCCGGCGAACTGACCGCCGAGCTCGGCGGTACGCTGAAGGCGCCGAGTGGCGTGTCGTTCCTGCCCTATCTGTCTGGCGAGCGCACGCCCTACAATGATTCCGCTGTTCGCGGCGCGTTCAGCGGACTGGCGCACGAATCGAGCCGCGCGGTGCTGACCCAGGCGGTACTGGAAGGCGTCGCCTTTGCCTTCCGCGACAGCCTCGAAGCGCTGGCCAAGGCCGGCACGACATTGACGCGGGTGACAGCGATCGGTGGCGGCTCGCGCTCACGCTACTGGCTGAAGGCGATCGCCACCGCGCTTGGCCTGCCGGTCGACATTCCCGCCGACGGCGATTTTGGCGCCGCCTTTGGCGCGGCCAGGCTCGGCCTGATCGCGGCAACGGGTGCCGATCCGCTCAGCATCTGCACGGCGCCCACGACCGATGCGACGATCGAACCGGACGCTGCGCTCGGCGGGGCCTACGCGGATGCCTATCACCGCTACCGGGCGCTGTACCCGGCAATCAAGAGCGTCACGGCGTGAGCGATTTCTCCCCCACGCCGTGGCTTGCCGGCTCACTGTGCCGGCACCTTGTCGAGAAAGCCGGTGACGCTCTTCAGGCGGCCGTTCTCGATGACGCCGATGTCGGTGCCTTCGATGACGGACGGTGTGCCTTCCGGACCGAGGTTCCACGAGAAGCGGATCTTGTCGGCAAAACCGTCCGGCGTGCCCTTCAGCGAGAAGCGGAAGCCGGCAAAGCGCTGCTGCACGCCGTCGATGAGTGCCGCGACACCCGCATGGCCATCGCCCTGCATCAGCGGATCGCGATAGCTGACGTCTTCGGTGAAGGTCGCCTTGAGCAAGGCTGCGCGGCGATCCGCGTCGCTCTCGTTCCAGGCGGTGATGTAGCCTTCGGCAATCTTGCTGAGGTCGGTCATGGTCTGTCTCCTTCGTTGACTGGCTTTGACATGAGCCTTTTCGACCGGCGGAAGAACGAAACCAATTACGCCTGAGGTAATCAAGGCGAACTATTCGAGAGGAAGAAAGCCATGAGCAGCGGATTTTTCGGCGACATCCAGAAGATCAAATACGAGGGTCCGGATTCGACCAATCCGCTCGCCTACCGGTTCTACAATCCGGATGAGGTTGTCGCCGGCAAACGGCTGGAAGATCATTTGCGCTTTGCCGTCGCCTACTGGCATTCCTTCGCCTGGCCGGGCGGCGATCCGTTCGGCGGCCAGACCTTCGATCGCCCCTGGTTCCCCAAGGCCGGAGGCGTCGACACGATGGAGCTGGCCAAGCTCAAGGCCGACGTCGCCTTCGAGATGTTCTCGCTGCTCGGCACGCCCTATTTCTGCTTCCACGATGCCGATGTCCGGCCGGAGGGCAAGGACTTTTCCGAAAGTGCGGCGCACCTCGACGAAATCGCCGATTACTTCGCCGGAAAGATGAGGCAGACCGGCGTCAAGCTCCTGTGGGGCACGGCGAACCTGTTCTCCAATCGCCGCTTCATGTCGGGTGCCGCCACCAATCCCGACCCGGATGTGTTTGCCTATGCGGCGGCGACGGTAAAGCACTGCCTCGACACCACCAAGCGGCTGAAGGGCGAGAACTATGTGCTGTGGGGCGGACGCGAGGGTTATGAGACGCTGCTCAACACCGACCTGGCTCGCGAGCAGGAGCAGGCCGGCCGCTTCCTCAGCCTCGTCGTCGACTACAAGCACAAGATCGGCTTCAAGGGCACCATCCTGATCGAGCCGAAGCCGCAGGAGCCGACCAAGCACCAGTACGACTACGATGTCGCCACGGTCTATGGCTTCCTCAAGCGCTTCGGGCTTGAGAAGGAGGTCAAGCTCAACATCGAGCAGGGCCACGCCATCCTCGCCGGTCACTCCTTCGAGCACGAGCTGGCGCTGGCCAATGCGCTCGGCATTTTCGGCTCGATCGACATGAACCGCAACGACTATCAGTCGGGCTGGGATACCGACCAGTTCCCCAACAACGTGCCGGAGATGGCGCTGGCCTACTACCAGGTGCTGCAGGCTGGCGGCTTCAAGACCGGCGGCACCAATTTCGACGCAAAACTGCGCCGCCAGTCGCTCGATCCGCAGGATCTGCTGATCGGCCATATCGGCGGCATGGATTGCTGCGCGCGTGGCCTCAAAGCCGCGGCCCGCATGGTCGAGGACAAGGCGCTGTCGGCTCCGCTGGCAGAGCGCTACGCCGGCTGGAACAGCGCAGAGGGCAAGGCGATGTTGTCCGGCAAGCGGACGCTGGAAGAAATCGCCGAGCGCGTCGTCAAGAAGAAGATCGAGCCGCAGCCAAGGTCGGGTCGCCAGGAGCTGCTGGAAAACATCGTCAACCGCTACGTCTGACAGCGGCCCGTTTCGAACTGTTCGAAGGGCGGCAGGACAACGCTCCTGCCGCCCTGGAACGGGTTTGCGCGAGGCCGTTTCGGACGACAAGGTTTGCCCTTTGCCGCCCTTCAATGATCTCGCTCCTGCCTTCAAACTGCCGTCACGTATCTCCTATAAGGATGCTGCGTGGCGGAGAGGAAGAAGGAGGCGAACCGATATGCAGAACGAACGTGAAATCGACGCCCTGCTCTCACCGGGCGAGGCCGGATCGATCATCGACCGGCTGATGGCAATGCCGCATCCGAAGGATGGCACGCACCGCTCGAACGAATGGGACCGCGCCATCGCCAGCCGTTTTGAGACCCATCTCGCCAGACAGATGCGTTCGCAGATCGACGCTGGCCCAGACCGCCGGAACGCGGCCTGATCCAGCCGCGATCAGCCCCGGCGCAGCCTGACCGGCGCTTCGCCGAAAGCCCGTGAAAAAGCCCTCGAAAATGCCGCGGCGGATGAAAATCCTGTCCGCCCGGCTATATCGGCCATCGGCACCCTGGTGTCGACCACCAGCCTGCGCGCCGCCCCCAGGCGCAGCCTGAGATAATAGGCGCCCGGCGTCTCGCCGATCGACTTGCGGAAGATACTCTCCAGCGTCCGCGCCGTCACGCCGGCGCGCTTGGCCACCGCTTCTATGGTGAGCGGCTGGTCGACATGCGCTTCCATCAGCCGGATGGCTTGCGCCAGCCGCGGATCATAGCCGTCGAGCCGGCCGAGCGAGACCAGCGGCTGCGCGTCGGTCGCGGCGCGTGCCTGGTCGTAGATGAAGACGCTGGCGACATCGAGCGCGACGGCCATGCCGAGCCGCGTGCGAATGAGATGCAGCATCAGGTCGAAGGTCGGCGAAGCGCCGCCGGAGGTAAAGACCGGCCCGTCGATGACATAGCGGTCCGGGCGGACATCGACGCCGGGAAAGGCCGCCGAAAAATCCTCCATGTCTTCCCAGTGGGTGGTGGCGCTGCGCCCTTCCAGCAGGCCGGCGCGCGCCACCAGCCAGGTGCCGGCCTCGACACCGCCGCAGGCGCGCGCCGTCCGCGCCGCCCGGCGCAGGCCTGACAGCAGAGCTGACGTCGCGTAGTTCTGGGTGCCGAAACCGGCGACGACGACAAGAACATCGGTTGGCTCGGTCGCATCGAAACGGCCACTGACCGCCACTGGCAGGCCGCAAGTGGTGACCGGAGCCTCGCCGGTCACCGAGACCAGTTTGAAATCGAACAAGGTTTCGCCGGAGATGCGGTTGGCGGCGCGCAGCGGGTCGACGGCCGACGCGACGCACATGATGGACGAGCCGGAAAACACCAGCAGCGTCACCTTGAGCGGCGAGCGCTCGGCGCGAAAGATTGTCGGTTTTTCGCTTTTGATCATGAGAGCTTCGTAAAACGCAAAACAGTTTCCGGCAAGTCAGTCATTGTTGGCTCGTTCTGGTGCATGTCGTTATCCCAAACCGGTTTCCCACTTTTGGGCGACATGCATGGCTATCTCGATTGGGAGGATTTCGATGCCGCTCGCGATGAACCGTGAGGTTTTCATTACCTGTGCCGTGACCGGGTCCGGCGGCTCGCAGGATCGCAGTCCGCATGTGCCGCGCTCGCCCAAGCAGATCGCCGATTCGGCCATCGACGCGGCCAAGGCGGGTGCGGCGATCGTCCACTGCCATGTCCGCGATCCCGAAACCGGCAAGCCGCGGCGCGACGTGCATCTCTACCGCGAAGTGACCGAGCGCATCCGCGCGGCGGACGTCGACGTCATCCTGAACCTGACTGCCGGCATGGGTGGCGACATGGTGTTCGGTTCGCCCGAGGCGCCGCTGCCGCTCAACGAAAAAGGCACCGACATGGGCGGCGCCACCAACCGCATGGAACATGTGCGCCAGTGCCTGCCGGAAATCTGCACGCTCGACTGCGGCACCATGAACTTCGCCGAGGCCGACTATGTGATGACCAACACGCCCGGCATGCTGCGCGCCATGGGCGGCATGATGACGGCGCTCGGCGTCAAGCCGGAGATCGAGGCTTTCGACACCGGCCATCTGTGGTTCGCCAAGCAACTGGTCGAGGAAAAAGTGCTCAATCCCGATGCGCTGGTGCAGCTCTGCATGGGCGTGCCGTGGGGCGCGCCTGACGACCTCAACACCTTCATGGCCATGGTCAACAATGTGCCGTCGACATGGAACTGGTCGGCCTTCGCCATCGGCCGCAACCAGATGGCCTATGCCGCCGCGGCGGTACTGGCCGGCGGCAATGTCCGCGTCGGCCTCGAGGACAATCTCTGGCTCGACAAGGGCGTACTGGCGACCAACGCACAGCTGGTCGAGCGTGCCGCCAGCATCGTCACCAATCTGGGCGCCAGGATCCTCGGACCCGAGGAAGTGCGCAAGAAGCTGAACCTGACCAAGCGGGCGCCCATCGCCGCGTGATTTGGGGGAGGTCGCAGATGACAACCGTCAAATTCACCGCGATGAAGGATGGCGACAAGGACGATTATGAGTTCCTGACCGCCCATGAAATCGACTATGCGGCCAGGACCGGCGAGCGGCTGCTCGATGCGCTGGTGCAGCTCGACGAGGGCCTGTCGGGCTACAAGATCACCCGGCTCGGCCATTCGCTGCAGGCGGCGACGCGCGCCTGGCGCGATGGCGCCGACAGCGACTGGATCGCCTGCGCGCTGCTGCACGACATCGGCGACATCTACGCGCCCTACAATCACGATGAATACGCCGCTTCGATCCTGAAGCCCTTCGTGCGCGAGCAATGCACCTGGGTGGTGGAAAAGCACGGCGACTTCCAGCGCCTCTATTACGCCCATCATCTTGGCGGCAATCGCCATGCCCGCGACCGCTTTGCCGGCCATGCCTATTTCGACGATTGCGACCAGTTCTGCGAACGCTGGGACCAGTCGAGCTTCGACCCCGACTACGACACGCTGCCGATCGAATTCTTCCGGCCCTTCGTGCTCGAAATCTTTGCCCGCAAGGCCTACGACCCGTCCGTGATCCGCGTCGGCGAGCGCGTGCCTCTCATTGATCCCCAGACAGCCACGACAAGAACCGGAGCTTCCGCATGAGCATCATCAACAAGGCAGCCGCCATCGGCGGCGGTGTCATCGGCGCCGGCTGGGTGGCGCGGCTTTTGCTCAACGGCATTGACGTGTCGATCTTCGATCCCGATCCGGAAGCGTCGCGCAAGGTCTCGGAAGTGATGAAGGGCGCGCGCCGCGCCTACAAGCAGATGGTTCCCGGCGGCCTGCCCAAGGAAGGCAAGCTGACCTTCGCCAAGACCATCGCCGAGGCGGTGGCCGATGCTGACTTCATCCAGGAAAGCGTGCCGGAGCGGCTCGACCTCAAGCACCGCGTGCTGGCCGAGATCGACGCCCATGCGCCGGCCAATGCTATCGTCGGCTCCTCGACCTCCGGCATCAAGCCGACCGACATGCAGGTGGCGATGAAGAAGCACCCGGAACGGCTGGTCGTCGGCCATCCGTTCAACCCGGTCTATCTCCTGCCGCTGGTCGAGATCGTCGGCGGCGAACAGACCTTTCCGGAGGCGATCGAGGTCGCCAAGGAGATCTACGCCTCGATCGGCATGAAGCCGGTGGTGATCCGCAAGGAAATCGAGGCCTTTGTCGGCGACCGCCTGCTTGAGGCGGCATGGCGCGAGGCACTGTGGCTGATCAAGGACGGCATCTGCACGGTCGAGGAACTCGACGACATCATGCGCTATGGCTTCGGCCTGCGCTGGGCGCAGATGGGCATGTTCCAGGTCTATCGCGTCGCCGGTGGCGAAGCCGGCATGCGCCACTTCATGGCCCAGTTCGGCCCGTGCCTGAAATGGCCATGGACCAAGCTGATGGATGTGCCGGAGTTCAACGACGAGCTGGTCGACCTGATCGCCACGCAGTCGGACGACCAGGCGCACGGCCTGTCGATCCGCGAGCTGGAAAAAATCCGCGACGACAATCTGGTCGCGATCATGGACGCACTGTCGAAGCAGAACAAAGGCAAGGGCTGGGGTGCCGGCGCCTTGCACAAGGATTACACCAGGCAGCTGGCCAAGCTGGCGGCGAAGAAGCCGACGGCTTCCAAGGCGGCCGAGAAGGCCAAGGCCTCCAAGCCGGTGAAGAAAGCCGAGAAGCCGAAGAAAAAGACCGGCAAGAAGAAAGGCTGAGAGCATGGATTTCGGTCTGTCGGAGGAACAGAGGCTCATTGTCGAGACGACGCGCGCCTTCGTCGAGAACGAGCTTTATCCGCATGAGCGCGAGGTGGAACGCACCGGCGTGCTGCGCCGCGAGCTGATCGAGGAGCTCAAGGCCAAGGCGATCGAGGCCGGGCTCTACGCCGCCAACATGCCGGCCGACGTCGGCGGCGCGGGCCTGGATACAGTGACCTGGCTGCTCTACGAAAAGGAACTCGGCCGCGCCAACTACGCACTGCACTGGACCTGCGTGGCGCGTCCCTCCAACATCCTTTTGGCCGGCACCCCGGAGCAGCGTGAGAAATACCTTTTCCCGTGCATCCGTGGTGAAAAATGGGACTGCCTGGCGATGACCGAGCCGGGCGCCGGCTCCGACCTGCGCGGCATGAAGGCGACCGCCGTGCAGGATGGCGACGACTGGGTGCTGAACGGCACCAAGCACTTTATCTCCCATGCCGATCTCGCCGATTTCGCCATCGTCTTCATGGCCTCAGGCGAGGAAGAGTCCGCGCGTGGAAAGCGCAAGAAGATTACCGCCTTTTTCGTCGACAAGGGCACCAAGGGTTTTGCCGTCCGCGACGGCTATCGCAACGTCTCGCACCGCGGCTACACCAACGCCATCCTCGAATTCGACGATTGCCGGCTGCCGGCAAGCCAGGTTCTCGGCGAGGTCCACAAGGGATTCGATGTCGCCAATTCCTGGCTCGGCGCGACCCGCCTGCAGGTCGGCGCCACCTGTCTCGGCCGCGCCGAGCGGGCGCTTGGCCATGCCGTCGAATATGCCGCGCAGCGCCAGCAGTTCGGCCAGCAGATCGGCAAGTTCCAAGGCGTGTCGTTCAAGCTCGCCGACATGGCGACCGAACTGAAGGCCGCCGACCTGATGGTGTTCGAAGCCGGCTGGAAGTACGATCAGGGCACCGTCACCGAACAGGACATGGCCATGGCCAAGCTGAAGGCCACCGAAATGCTCGCCTTCGTCGCCGACGAGGCGATCCAGATCCATGGTGGCATGGGGCTGATGGACGATCTGCCGCTGGAGCGCATCTGGCGCGACGCGCGTGTCGAGCGCATCTGGGAAGGCACGTCGGAAATCCAGCGCCACATCATTTCGCGGGCGCTGCTGCGCCCGTTTGGAGCCTGATAATGCACAAGCTAGAGCGTCTCCTGCGGCCGAAGTCGATCGCCGTCTTCGGCGGTGCGCAGGCCGCGGCTGTCGTCGCGCAATCGATCAAGATGGGCTTTGCCGGTGATATCTGGCCTGTGCACCCGACCAAGGACGAGGTCGCCGGCCGCAAGGCCTATCGTTCGGTGGCCGAGCTGCCCGGCGCGCCTGATGCCGCCTTTGTCGGCGTCAACCGGCACCTGACCATCGAGGTGATAAAGGCGCTGGCCGAACGCGGCGCCGGCGGCGCCGTCTGCTTTGCCGCCGGCTTCCTCGAGACCGAGGCTTATGACGATGACGGCCAGCGGCTGCAGGCCGAACTGGTCGCAGCGGCGGGCCAGATGCCGATCATCGGGCCGAACTGCTATGGCCTGATCAACTACGCTGACGGCGCGCTTCTGTGGCCCGACCAGCATGGCGGCATCCGGCTGGCCGAGGGTGGCAAAGGCGTCGCCATCATCACCCAGTCGTCCAACATCGCCATCAACATGACGATGCAGAAGCGCGGCCTGCCGATCGCCTTTTTGATGACCGCCGGCAACCAGGCGCAGACCGGCCTGTCCGAAATGGCGCTCGGCCTGATCGAGGACGAGCGGGTCACGTCGCTCGGCCTGCATATCGAGGCCTTTGATTCGGTAGCCGGCTTCGAACGGCTGGCGGCGCGGGCGCGCGAACTGAAGAAGCCGATCATCGCCATGAAGGTTGGCCGCTCCGAACAGGCGCGGCAGGCGACCGTCTCGCACACCGCCTCGCTCGCCGGCTCGGATGCGGCATCGGGCGCCTTCCTGAGGCGTCTCGGCATAGCGCGTGTCGATTCGATTCCCGCCTTCATCGAGGCACTGAAGCTTCTGCACATCACCGGTCCGCTGCCCGGCTATCGGCTGTCGTCGATGAGCTGCTCAGGCGGCGAGGCATCGGTGATGGCCGACAGCGCCGAAGGGCGCTGGGTCAACTTCCCGGTTCTGACCGACAAGCACCGCGCCCATGTCAAATCGACGCTCGGGCCGCTGGTGGCGGTGGCCAATCCGCTCGACTACCACACCTTCATCTGGAACAACGAGCCGGCAATGACCGCCACCTTCACCGCCATGGTGTCAGGCGGCTTCGATCTCAACATGCTGGTGCTCGATTTTCCCCGCCCCGACCGCTGTTCGGACACCGACTGGTGGGCGACGCTGCGCGCTTTCGAATCGGCGCTGAAGACCAACAAGGCGCAAGGCGCGATCGTCTCCTCGTTGCCGGAGAACCTGCCTGAGGAATACACAGCCGGGTTGATGGCACGCGGAATGGTGCCGTTGTTCGGTATTTCCGAGGCGATGGACGCCGCCCAGGCGGCAGCCTTCATCGGCTGGGCGTGGCACGAGCCGCAGGCACTGCCGATCGACACCTCGGCTGCCGGCGCACCCGGCGGCGACCACGTCACCCCCGACGAGGCCGAGGCGAAGGCACGGCTGATCAAGGCGGGCCTGCCGGTGCCGAAAGGTGAACGCGCCGGCAGTGCGGTCGAGGCGGTGATCTCGTCGATGGCGCTCGGCTTTCCGGTAGCGCTGAAGGCGCTGGGCGTTACCCACAAATCCGAGGTCGGCGCTGTCAGGCTCAATCTCAAGGACGCCGAATCCGTCAGCACGGCGGCGCATGACTTGCTGCCGCTCGGCACCGGACTCTATGTCGAGCGCATGGTGCGCGACGGTGTCGCCGAACTGATCGTCGGCTTCACCCGCGATCCGATGTTCGGCGCGGTGATGACGCTGGGCACCGGTGGCGTGCTGGTCGAGCTGTTGCGCGACAGCGTCACGCTCATGCTGCCGGCAACCCGCGACGACATCGAGGCGGCCTTGCGCGGCCTGAAACTCTATCCGCTGCTCGAAGGCTATCGCGGCCGGCCGAAAGCCGATGTCGCCGCGGCCATCGACGCCATCTCGGGCATTGCCGCCTTCGTGCAGAAGAATGCCGGCGAGATCGAGGAACTCGATATCAACCCGCTGATCGTCTGCGCCGAGGGCAAGGGTGCCTGGATCGCCGACGCGCTGCTGGTGCTGGGAGACAAGAAGAATGGCTGACGTCATCACCACTCGCCGCGACGGCACGATCCTCGAGGTCACGCTCGACCGGCCCAAGGCCAATGCCATCGACCTGAAGACATCGCGGCTGATGGGCGAGACCTTCAAGGCGTTCCGCGACGACCCCGCCTTGCGCGTTGCCATCGTCAAGACCGCCGGCGACAAGTTCTTCAGCGCCGGCTGGGACCTGAAGGCCGCCGCCGGCGGCGATGCTGTCGACGGCGACTATGGCGTTGGCGGCTTTGCCGGTCTGCAGGAACTGCGCGACCTCAACAAACCTGTCATCGCTTGCGTCAACGGCATGGCGGTCGGCGGCGGCTTCGAGCTGGCGCTGTCCTGCGACCTCATCTACGCCTCCGATCACTCATCGTTCGCGCTGCCTGAAATCCGCGCCGGCACGCTGGCCGACGCGGCGACGATCAAACTGCCGAAACGCATCCCCTATCATGTCGCTATGGACCTTCTGCTCACCGGACGCTGGATGGATGTCGCCGAGGCCCATCGCTGGGGCCTGGTCAACGAAGTGCTGCCCAAGGAGAAGCTCGAGGACCGGGTCTGGGAAATCGCCCGGCTGCTCGCCAGCGGCCCGCCGCTGGTGTTTGCCGCGATCAAGGAGACGGCGCGGGTGGCCGAGGCGCTCAGCTTCCAGGATGCGATGAACCGGGTGACGCGCCGCCAGCTGCCGACGGTCGATGCCCTCTACGGCTCCGAGGACAATATGGAAGGCTTTCGCGCCTTCGCCGAAAAGCGCGACCCGGTGTGGAAGGGGAAGTGACCCACTTTACCCTCCCCTCGATGGGGAGGGTCGGACCAAAGGTCCGGGGTGGGGTAACGCGCCACCACCCCCACCCGCCGCTTCGCGGCGACCTCCCCCATCAAGGGGAGGTAAAGGAGTTCCATGACCGACTACAAGAAACTGATCGACGCCGAGACCTGGGCCTTCATCGAACGGACCAATTCCTATTATCCGCCCGACACGATCGATTACACGATCGCGCAACAGCGCGAGATCTACGACCGCATGTGCCGCGAATTCTTTGCCGGCTATCCGCAGGGCGTGACGGTAGAAACGACCGCGATTGCAACGCCCACGCACGATGTCCAGATCCGTATCTATCGAAGCGCGCGTCAAGCAGCAGTGACGGTGCTCTATTTCCATGGCGGCGGTTTTATCCTTGGCGGACTGGACAGCCATGACGATGTCTGCGCCGAGCTCAGCGCCCGCACCGGCTATGAGGTGGTTTCTGTCGACTACCGGCTGGCGCCGGAACACCTGCATCCGGCGGCCTTCGACGACGCGACGAGAGCCTTCGAGTGGGCGGCTACAACCCGATCGCACCCTATTGTGCTTTGCGGCGACAGCGCCGGCGGCAATCTTGCCGCTGCCGTCAGCCATGCGACACGCGGCCATCCGCGCAAGCCGGTCGGCCAGGTGCTGATCTATCCCGGCCTCGGCGGCGACCGATCAAAGGGATCCTATCTCAGGCATGCCGAAGCGCCGATGCTGACCATGCGAGATCTCGAATTCTACAAGCACATCCGCACCGGCGGGCAGGAGCGCAGCGGCGACGCGACGCTCGCGCCGCTTGCCGACACCGACTTCTCCAACCTGCCGCCGACGGTGCTTGTCACCGCAGAATGCGACCCGCTGTCGTCTGACGGTGAGACCTACCGCGACCGTATCGTCGCGGCAGGCGGGCGCGCCACCTGGTTCGAGGAACCGGGGCTGGTGCATGGCTATCTCAGAGCCCGGCACACGGTTGGCCGCGCCCGCGCGAGCTTTACCCGGATCGTCGATGCGGTAGCCGCCCTTGGTAAGGGCGCATGGCTCGGGTGAGCGATTTCGCCCTCCCCTGAGAGAGACGATGGCACTGACGTCATCCGATGCGGGCCCGCCATTCCGGAGTTCGTTCGGCTTGACACCTGAGTTATTAATATGCAGACTGCATACATATTATGAAAACAGAGCCGGACAACCTCATGCAACGCCTGCCGCTGATCGCTGCCTTTGTCGAGCCTTTCGATCTGCTCCGCTGCATCTCGCCGCTGCCACGTCATCAACAGGGACGACGCATCGAAGGGCCAAAGCCGGATCGCCGCGAGAGCCCTGCGCCCCGGATACGGACGCCAAAGTGACGCGAGGCGCCGCCTGAGGCGCTGGCATAGGTCGAGGCGCAATGCGGCGCCGCGCTTGATATGTGGTAACCAGGCCGGGAAATCAGACCACGCGATGGCGTCACGCCACCGAGGCGGCCGCCGCCCGGCCGGCGCCGCGGCCGGAAAAGATGCAGCCGCCGAGGAACGTGCCTTCGAGCGCCGCATAGCCATGCACGCCGCCGCCGCCGAAACCGGCTGCCTCGCCGACGGCGTAGAGCCCCGCGACCGGTTGGCCATCGGCAGCCAGCACGCGGCTGTCGAGATCGGTCTGCAGGCCGCCCAGCGTCTTGCGGGTCAGGATGTTGAGGCGGACCGCTATCAGAGGGCCATTTGCCGGATCGAGCATCTTGTGCGGCTTGGCCGTTCGGATCAGCCGGTCGCCCAGGTAGGCGCGCGCCCCGCGCAGAGCGGTGATCTGCATGTCCTTGGAGAACGGGTTGTCGAGCTGCCGGTCGCGGGCGCGGATCTCGCGCTCGACCTGGGCGAGTTCGAGCAGCGGCTCGCCGCCGGCCAGCGCGTTCATGCGGGCGACCAGTGTTGGCAATTCGGCCTCGACGATGAAGTCCTCGCCCTTCTCCATGAACGCCTTCACCGGGCCGGGAATGCCTGACGTGGCGCGGCCGAGCACCTGGCGCCAGCTCTTGCCGGTCAGGTCGGGGTTCTGTTCGGAACCCGACAGCGCGAACTCCTTCTGGATGATCTTCCTGGTCAGGATGAACCAGGAATAGTCGAAGCCCGTGCTCATGATGTGGGAGAGCGTGCCCAGCGTGTCGAAGCCGGGATAGAGCGGCACCGGCAGGCGCTTACCGCGCGCATCGAGCCACAGCGATGACGGACCAGGCAGGATGCGGATCGCATGGTCGGTCCAGATCGGCGCCCAGTTCTTGATGCCCTCGACATAGTGCCACATGCGGTCGCGGTTGATGATTGAGCCGCCTGCCTGTTCCGCGATCGCCAGCATGCGACCGTCGACATGGTCGGGCACCCCGGTGATCATGCGTTTCGGTGGCGCGCCCAGCCGCTGCGGCCAGTTTTCGCGGACAAGCTGATGGTTGGCGCCAATACCGCCGGAGGCAACGATCACCGCCTGTGCCCTGAGCTCGAAATCGCCTGATATCTCGCGCGAACTCTTGTGGCCGCGCTCGACAGTGCTCGGCTGCAAGATGTCGCCACGCACGCCGGTTATCGTCGCGCCCGTCCGCGTCAGTTCATTGACCCGGTGACGGAACCTGAAGTCTATCAATCCACGCTTTTGCGCCTCGCGCACGCGCAGGACAAAAGGCTCGAGCACGCCGGGGCCGGTGCCCCAGGTGATGTGGAAGCGTGGCACCGAATTGCCGTGGCCGATGGCGTTGCCGCCGCCGCGCTCGGCCCAGCCGACCACTGGAAAGAACTTCAGGCCGCGTTGCATGAGCCAGGAGCGCTTCTCGCCGGCGGCAAAACCGACATAGGCCTCTGCCCAACGGCGCGGCCAGTAGTCTTCCGGGCGATCGAAGGCGGCGGTGCCCAGCCAGTCCTCGAGCGCCAGCTCATGCGAATCGCGGATGCGCATGCGCCGCTGCTCGGGCGAATCGACGAGGAAAAGGCCACCGAAAGACCAGAACGCCTGGCCGCCCAGTGACTGCTCCGGCTCCTGGTCGACGATGACGACTTTCTTGCCGGCCTCGGCCAGCTCGGCGGCGGCAACCAGCCCGGCAAGGCCGGCGCCGACAATGATCACATCCGCATCGTCCGCCATTTCCCCTCTCGGTTAGCCGGCCAAAGCAATTCCAGGAAACGGTCCGGAATTGCGTCAAAACAAAGCGTTAGACAGCCTCCCAGCCGTCCTTGCCGCCGGCGCGGAAGATGGCGTCGATGACCTTCTGGTTGAGCACGGATTCTTCCAGCGTGAAGACACGCTCCTTGCCACCCTGTGCTGCCCGCGCGAAAGTCTCGACCTCCAGCCGGTACTGCTGCGTGCCGGGAAAGCGGAACACCTGCGCCTCGGTGTGGTTCTGGTTGTGCAGTTCGACGCGATGATGGTCGTAGAGCCCGGCGTTGAACGGCGAGAACACCTCGATGAAACCCTTCTCGCCATGGAACACCATGACCTGACGCGCCGCCATCTGCGTAGACAGGTAGAAGGACAGTTCGAAGTCGCCGAAATCGGCGCGAATCGAGGAATAGATGTCGGTGCCGAATGTCTTGTCGCGCTCGATCGTCGCCTGGACGCGCAGCGGCTCCTTGCCGGTGGAAAAGCGCGTCGACACGGTCGGGTAGACGCCGATATCGGGCAGCGCGCCGCCGCCGAGGTCGAGCTGATTGCGCATGTTGTTGGGGTCGACATTGTAGTAGGAGAACGCGCCCTGCACGTGGCGCAGCCGGCCGATGGCACCGCTGGCGATGAGGTCGCGCACCTTGATCCATTGCGGGTGGTAGATGACCATGAAGGCTTCGCAGACCAGCACCTTCCTGGCGTCGCGCAGCTTGATCAGTGGCGCGATGTCCTTGGCGTCGAGCGCCAGCGGCTTTTCAACCAGCACATGCTTGCCGGCTTGAATAGCCTTGGCCGTCCATTCGACATGCTGCGAGGTCGGCAACGGAATATAGACGCCGTCGACCTCGTTGGAGGCGAGCAGTTCCTCATAGGAGCCGAAGGCATGTCGCGCGCCGAAGCGCTCGGCCAGCGCCTTGGCCTTCGACAGGTCGCGGCTGGCGATCGCCGCCAGCACGCCATTCTCGGCCTCGACCATCGCCGGCAACAAATGCTCGCGGCCGATCTTGGCCGTAGACAAAACACCCCATCGGAACATCACGCTTCTCCATGTCGATTACAGGCGACGAGGTTTGCCCGAAATCGATGGAAAAGCCAATGACAAGCTCTGCCCTCGAGTCAGCCGCGTCTGCCGGTCAGCGTCATGTCGAAGTCAACGATGTTCGAATAGAGCGGTGTGCCGACATCCATGCCATAGCGTGACCTGAGCACCTTGCCGGTGACATGGAATTTGATCGTGCCGGCCTTGAGGCCACCCAGCTCGGCGGTGAATTTTTCCGGAAAAGTCTTGCCGCGCGCCGTCAGCCGGCCGTTGACCAGCGCCGTGGTGTCGCTGGTGCGGGTCACGCTGGTCGAGCGGAACTGGATTTCCGGACTGTTGGCGGCGTCGAAGACCGCGTCGGAGCGCAGGAAGGCATCGATACGGCCCTGGCCGGTGCCGACGCTTTCGGGAAAGATGGTGAAATTGACCTGCGAGCGAGCGACATCGCTGTTGTCGATGCGGATCGAGCCCTTGAAGCGGGCGAAGGCGCCATTGAGGCCGCCGCCACCGACCTTGCCGATGGAGAAATGGATGCTCGAACTGGCCGGGCTGATCGCGTAGCTGCCGGCGGCGTCGCCAAGCGCGACGGCCGCGAAGACAGGCATGGCAATGCAAGCGGCAACCGCCGCAAATCCAAGGATGCGCGTATACATGGGAGTGTTCCTTTTTGGAGGCAACGCTTTTCGCGTCCTCGCCCCCACGAACGAACGAACTGCCCGTTCTATTCCCCACCTGACGAAGGTGTGATCATGCGGGTGAGCACATTGTCACTGAGCCGGAAATGATGCCGCAGCGCGGCCGCGACATGCAGCACGACCAGGGCGATGCCGGCATAGGCGAGATACCAGTGCGCTGCGGCCCAGAAGCTTTCCGCCGCATCCGATTCGGCCAATGGCAGGTTCGGCATGACGAAAAGATTGAACGGCATGCTGGGGATCTCCAGCATCGACACGGAGACCAGAGCCCAGCCGGACAAGGGCAGAGCGATTTGAAAGGCATAGAGCGCGAGGTGGGCGAGCGGCGCGGCCCGGCGCTCCAAGGTTCCGACCGAGCGCGGCAGCGCCGGCGCCGCATTGCCAAGCCGCCAGGCGATGCGCAGGATCACCAGCCCGAGCAGCAGAAAGCCGAAGGATTTGTGCAGTTGGATCAGTTCGAAGGCGGTGCGCTGGCTGGTAAGTCGCACCATGATGAAGCCGAGTGCGAACTGGCCGATAAAGATCAGCGCAATCAGCCAATGGAGAAGAATTGTGCCCCAGCCGTAGCGGGTCGTGCTGTTGGTGATTGATGTCTGCATGGGTGGTGAACGAGCGTTGGCGCGGCTTTCTTCCACCCTCCCCCCTGTGGGGGTAAGCAGCCGGTGCCGCAGGCGAATTCATCGTGCCAGTGGCACGATGAAAGGCCAGCGAACGCCGGGACGCTGCGAAGCAGCGGGGGCCGGCCGGGCTCGCCAATTGTCAGCCAGGCCCTTCGCAGGCTCAGGGCGTTCGAAGTTCGAAAAGCCAAGCAATTGGCTTTTCGCCCGCGACGCGGACCACTTCTCACCCCCACAAGGGCAGGGCTATCGCATATGAGCGATAGCCTGGATGAGATAGTCATCATTCCAAGCGCATTTCTTGATGCGGTGGCTAATGGGGACTTTGTCGGTGTCGGCGGCCTGAAGGATATTTCTGGCGAGGCGGTTTAGGAGCGCGGTGTTTGCGGGGGCGTTGTCCTTGCGGGCACGGCTGAGGTCCTCGCGCAGATGAACGTCGAGCATCCAGTGCAGTCCGTTCTCGATCTGCCAATGGGCCCTGGTGAAGTCGATCGCCTGCTGCGGCGACAGCAGCGTTGAGGCCATGAACAGGCGCGTCAGCGGCTTGGCCTGATCGCGCTGGCTGGTGATGCGAATGAA
>NZ_FMXM01000006.1 GCF_900103325.1 Mesorhizobium qingshengii
CCTGTTTGCTTCCGTCCTCAGCCAGGCCGACAACCGCTCGGCATAGGCATCAAGCTTGCTCGGCCGCTCCGGCACCTGGAAGCGGGGCTCCACCTCGTCGGATCGCAGGTATTTGCGGATTGTGTTCCGCGACAGTCCCGTGCGCCGTGCAATCTCCCGGATCGAATGTCCGTCCCTCAGGTGCCAGCGCCGGATAACGCTCAATAACGCCATGTCTATCACTCCAAAGTCCCCTGCAATCAGCCAGCAGGGGTGGGTTCAAACATGGGTCACTTCTCAATGGAAAAACCGCCCAATCCCGGGTCGGTTCTCGGCGGAAATCAACAAGACGATCTCATCAAGCAAGCCGGGACATCGATGTCCCGGCTTTTGCACGTTGTTCGAGATTGGTCCGGTGTCGACGAGTCTCCAGCGAGGGTCCCCTGGACCCGACCCTCGCGCTCCCACCCCACCCTAGACGGGCACGGTTCACTCGCTGGATCGGGACACCTTTTTCAGCTTGTTGAGCTGACCCTCCTCCAAGCCGTCGCCAGGGTAGTCCCCGAAGAACGTGGCTCCGGCGTCCTCCAGCTCTTTCACCAGCTGGCCAAAGCGGGCTACGAACCGTGGCTGGCCGACATTGCCGGGAACCATAGATTCAGCGGCCAGGCGAGCGAGGCCCTTAAGCTCTCGCTGAAGCCCCTGGGCGCTCGACTTGGCCTTGTAACGCTCTAGGTAAGCCGGGAACTGGATGTCGCGTGGCTCGCGGTCAAGCAGTTCGCAAAGGTCCGGCGTACACTGCTTAACGAGCCCACATACGCGTTTGATATCGGAATGGCTGAGGAACACGGAATTACGAGCCGCCAACTCAAGGTGTCGCCCGTTCGCGGGCGCGCCAAAGGCTTTCAGCGTCTGTGCAATGACCTCCTTTCGCCTCGCGAGATCCGGCTGCAGACACAAATAAAGCACGTCGACCCGCCCGCTCCGCTTGATGGCGCTGTCGATGCGATCTTCGTAGTTGGTTGCCAGGATGAAGATCACGGACTTGGAATCATGGAGGTCGGCAATCTTCGTCAGCATTCCCGGCGTCAGCAACTGGAATACGCTGTCTGCGGTGCGGAACATCTCACTGTCACGATCCAACACCAGTTGATCGAGCTCGTCGAACAAGACCACCGACATTAACTGCCGCCTGAGGACTTCGAATAGCAGCTTCGCTCGGCGTTCCATCCGGAAGTTCCCGTCGGCAAGGAAGTCGCTTACTGTCACTCGAATAAGAGGCAAAGAGAGCGCGTTAGCGACGTTCTTCGCTGTCGTTGTCTTTCCAGTCCCTGGTGGACCATAGAGGAGCATTGACCAGAGGCCCGACTTGGAGCCCTCCAGCCTCGGCTGCACGAACTTCTGGCCAATTTCCTGGTAGAACTTCGGGGCGTCCGCCTCCTTGATTGGCTCAAACTTCTGTTCGATCTCTTCCCAGCTTCCGGAAACTTCTGGAGGATACACGTCGAGTTCTGATAGTTCGAGCAGCTCGCCGGCTATGTGCCTCTTGAGATAGTCGTGGAACAGAAGCAAGAACTCGAGGATCTGGCTGTTCTCCCAGATATGCAGCACTTGGCCGCCAAGGCGCTCCGACCGCCAACCTGCAAGCTCGCGGCCCTTCGGCAGCGCGAGCATCACCCGGCGTGGCCGCAGCCAGTGCCAGTACTTCTCTATCAGCCGGAAATGGGTGTGACCCAACGCCGCTGACCGTCGCTTGACCGTCCTCTTGTCGAGCAGCGACAGGCTGCACAGCACGGACGTTCCCGTCTCGACACCAATGGGGTACAGGACTTCGCCGCGGTGCGAAGTCGTCAACGGGGTCTGCGGCCGCCAACCGGCCGAGTGCTCCTGCGCCTGATAGATAAGGGTGAACACCCGCGAGGCCATGGCGTCGTCGACCGCGTCGGGCCGGATGTGGAGCAGGCCCTCAAGGCAGAAAGCCAATTCGCAAGGGTCGAATCGGCTGTCGCTGCCGTCGGCGAATGACAGGTGGTCGCGAAGGCCATTTAGGAAGCTGTCATGCGCCCGTTTGCGGAACTCCGTGCGCACCCCGACTTCCCGGTCCTTCGGCAGCTGTCGCTCGCACCTGACGAAACGAAGCAGTACATAAGCGGAAGTGCCGCAGTCGCGGTCGTCGGCAAATCCGGCGTTCAAGGCATCCCGAAAGTTGGTCAGGCTTTCGTACTTCGCCAGCCGCTTGCATCTCTCGAGTATCTTCTCGTGGATCGCCTCGACGACGTCCTGGGCATCAATATCTGAAGAAAACAGGTCAAGGTGCCAGCTGAGGGTCAGGATGTCGTCTTTGCCATACGTTGAAGACGTTGTGCTTGCATTCAGACGCCAGGCGTCAAGCAGCATCTTGCGAGCATCAGCAACCCGCTTCCTGTCCTTGTCCGGCACCCCGAACTCAGGGTGCCGGCTCGAACGCAGCCAGCTGTAGCCATTGGCGAAACGCTGACTAGGGACTGGTCCTGTGGCAGCTATCGCAGCCGCCACCATCGAAGTCGTGCTCTGCGAGAACTTAGGCTCACTGTTGGATTTACTGCTAGTCTGCTCGCCGACCCAATAAGGCCAAGCCGCCTTCGTACGGTCGAAGTCTACGTTTCCAAATAGAGACAGAAGGTCCTTTATTCCACGTTCAACATCGTCGACAAGCGACTCCCGCAACGGCAGCACAGATTGGTAATAACTCTCTAGTTCCAACGCCAAGACTTCGCCCCCCCGCCCACACGGAAGCTAGCCGGCTCAGGGGTGACGTCAAGCGATATTTAGGGACTAGACGGGTGTTTTCTCGAATACCAGCACGTTCGAAAGCCTACCTGACGCCTCGCGCAAAGACTGCGGCGGCTCGATCCCTTTCAGGGCGCGGGCCTGGTCGGTGTATGTGCATGTCAGGTGGATAAGACGAAGGCCGGCTTTCTCTGCAGCCAGAATAACTTCGGTGCCCTCGTGCTTAAAGGTGGGCACAAGCATTTTGCCGCTTGGCGTAGGCACGCGCGTCGCCGCGTACGGGTAATGAGGATCCAGGTCGGTTACCACGACCCTTCCACCCGAATTAAGGTGGTTCACGGCGGACCTGAACAGGTCGCCAGGTTTCTCCACATGCCCCAGAATGCGGCACATCAGGACGAAGTCGAACTTGCGGCCAAGGTCTATCGTCGTGGCGTCAGCCTTGATCAACTCAACGCGGTCGCCCAGTTTGATCTTAGCAACCTCGAGCATGCCTTCGCTGAGGTCCACCCCGACGTACTGTCTAAGGCGGTGGGATCCTACTTTGTCGAGAATGCGCATCGCGACTGAGCCGGTTCCTATGCCAAACTCTAGAACGGTTTCTGGATTGCCGATCCAATTGCTTAGAGCTGGCCACTCGAGCTTGGCCCAAACCGACTGCCAGTTCCAGTCGTCATACCCGCGAGCCGCAGCGTCGTAGCAGGACGCGACTTCAAGGCGGATTTTGTGGGAGGGGGGCGTGCCGTGCAAGAGGTGGTGAGCCCAAAGGAAAGGCGCCCAGTAGGAGAACTGTTCCCGTTGGGGCGTGAAGGCAGCCAATTCGTTCTGCGAAGCCATGTCTACAGCCTATCACACCAGTTTAGCCGCAAAAGTGGCGATACTCATAGAACACACAGAAAACTGGAGCACAAGGGCATGAGGTCAATCCCCCGGACCTCCGACGGCAATAATGGGGCAAGTGCGGTTAACGCCGATTTAATGCTTCCGCTCGCCAGCGCGAGGGTTGCCAGGCAGCGGTTCAGCGCCCCGATCGGCAGCTGATAGCTGGGCCCGATCGAGGGCGCAACGGGAGTGCGATTTTGCCCCATCTGGCTAGTACTGGTAGGTCAGAGCAAGCTTCATCTGCTCGCGGGTCTCATTGCTGTCCTTGTCGGTACCGTTATCGTAGGTCAAGGCGAGCGTGGACGTGCCAACCCCCCCGCCTTCCGGTCCGTCGCACAGATCGTTGCCGAAAGTCGCCTTGCTCGCGCCTAACGCGTAATCCACCTCGGCATGGTAATCGTGCTGCCCGCGCCCATTTATGGGGTCGCGCAGATACTCAAAGGACGTGTTAAAACCGATGCGCCCGCACAGCAACGGACCCGCCTCTTTCATGTTTTGGAAGAGGATGCCGTAGAGGGCGACCCTGCCTCCTAGCTGCGCGTAGGTGGTGTCTGGCTGCCAGTTTGAGAGGCCCGCGTCGGCCACATGGAAGACGTTGGCCTCGCCAATCACGCGCCAGTACATTGAGACAAGCTTAGGGCTGCTATCGGCGGTGATGCCGAGGTTGAGCTCGTGCCCGCCAAGCAGCAATTTGATTGGCTCCCAGGCCGTGCCGATGCCGTATATGTCTCCCTGTCCCCGGAAGTCGGTCTGGAAATAGGGCGAGATCCGAAGGACCTGGCTGTCGAAAACTGGGCCGCCGGGCAGCTCGAACTCGTTGTCGATACCCACTTGCAGCGTGCTTTTTTCAGTGGCCTTGGCTGGCGCATTGATCGTACCGTTCGTGTAGATAAACGGCGCCATCGTGTATTCCGCCAGATGCAGTGGCGGCATCGTGGGTTGCCCAGGATGGGCCTCAACCTTGAAATCAGATTTCTTGTCGATAAGCACATAGCTGCCGAACGCTTGAACCGTTAGAGCTCCTGCATTCTTCAGGTAGTCCTCGGTGTAGGAAACCGTTGCTCCCTTACCCTCGGGCATTCCGCCAGGCGCGATGTAGTAAACCGTCTCGAAGTGATCTTTGCGGATGAAGAGCCGTTTGCGCTCAGCAGAGGCCTTCGCTTTCTTCGCCGGATCGTCGGCGCTAGGCGTTGGGGACGGCGGCTGAGGCTGTGACTTCAGGGCGGTGAGCTCAGCCTTCAGCGCGGCGTTCTCAGCCCGAAGTTTTGCGAGCTCACTGCTTTGGGAGGCAAACACGGGCTGTGTAGCCACCAAACCAATGGCCATCGCCGCTGCAGGTCTCTTCAAAGCAGACAGGCCAATCCCGCTCATCAGAGCTTACCTCTTGCTTCGTCGAGCTTTCCCTTGATGCGGCCAACCAACTCACCAACTGTGTTGATGTCATCGATATCGTTGGATTGAATCGCCAACCCTCTGTCGTTGAACTCCTTGATATTGTTGAAGACATTCGCGATAAGCGATAGAGGGGCTCCCTGAGAGATGAGGTTGAAAGCCATACCTGTCTTTAGGTCCGGTCTGTGGAAAAACGTAGCAAGCACTCTTAGAATGCCTGCGTTATCAAGCGGGGGCGGGATCTTCTTGAGGAGTGTATCGAAATTCGCCTTCTCAAGAACATCCGAGATCCGGTGGAGCGCCCTTGTATGAGACTCCAACGCAGTAACTAGCGCGCCTTGGTCGGAGATCCCTCTGCGGCGAGTCTTCGCTTCAACACGTGCTCCCTCAGGTGGCGCCGTAGCGTCACTTACTTTCCTAGCCATTGATGTACCCCGCACCTATTCGGCTCCCCAGCCCTATGTATTAGGAAGGCTAGCAACTTCGCGCAAAGATTTAAAGTACGTCAACACAAAATACTTGCGAGAACGGTTCTGCCATCCACAAGGGCGGAACGAGGGTCCTGCTTTGCTTGATTGACCGCCGCTTTGGCAGCGTCACTTGTTTCTCATTCTTCCGTTTGCGTCCGGTACGCCTATCTTGCCAGGGTGGATGGCAACCATGCGTCCATCTGGCCCTTGGAGACCCAAACATCCTTTGGCAATCGCGACCATGCGGCCATCTTTGCCCTGTAAACCCAAGGCACCGGATGGAATGGGGGTCATTCGTCCATCCTTGCCTTGAAGTCCAAGCGCGCCCTTAGGGATGGCAACCATGCGGCCATCTCTGCCCTGCAGGCCGAGCGCTCCTTTGGGAACAGCTACCATGCGGCCGTCACGCCCCTGTAGGCCCAGGCCGCCACGCGGGATCGGCACCATTCTCCCATCCCTGCCTTGAAGTCCTGTCCATCCGTCCGGGATGGTAATAGGTGTTCCGTCAGAACCGCTCAGTTTTGTAGGCAATCAAGCCTCCCCAGCCGGAAATAGCCGGCGCCATGGTGCGTTGTCGTTGACGATTGCGGATCAAAATACCCCAGAAAATCTCTGCGTTTTGGCCGGATCAAGGCGCCTAAGCGAACAACTCGCGGTCTCGGATCTTGAACGGATCTTTATAGTCCTCTGCCCACCACGGGTCTTCGCCAGCATGAGGCGCTTTTTGCAGTGACAACGTTTTCTTCGCCTTTGCTGCGTCTTCTTGCGTAACGCGGAAATGATAGTCGTCGAAGATGCGCACCCCTTCCACCATGTACGATGTCGCGATCTTCTGATCGCGTATGAGCAACAGATTCTCCCCATTTTGAAGGTCTGCTGCGGCACTGAAATTGTAGGACCCGGTCCACACCCGAGCGTCGGGGGTGTTGAAATCGATAACCAGAAACTTGTGATGCAGGTTCGGCCCTATCCCGCTGGAAGGCTCGACCTTGAATGGCGTCGGCACGTGTTTGTTGAGCCGGGCGAAGTAGACCGGCGCCGTATTGCCATTGGGCTTATGCACGATGACACCGGTGTTCTTGTCAGAAATTCCGTAGGTGAAGATCGGACTGTTGGTAGCAGCCTCGACGGCATCGGTCACAGCTCCGGGCGTGATACTCAGAAAGGCCAGAGAATACAGCAGGCAGGTCTTGGCCTTTTCAACGTCCTTGCCGATCTCGGCCAGGCGCGCGCGGGCTTTGTCATGGGGCGAAAAAGTGATGTTGGCATCGATGCCGGCCAAGCCGAGTGGATGCCAGTCAGGTGAGGGACTGCCTGTGAATCCATCTTTTTTCCAATAATCTTCGAACGCTGCCTTGAGAGGAGCCACGGCTTGAGCTCCGGTCAAGAGCAAAGCATTGTTCGACTGGACATACAGACCGCGCCAACTGAAATTGGTTGATCCGCAGACGGCGCGCGGCACCGCCGTGTCGACGATTATCATTTTGTTATGCTGCAGGCCGCCCATGTGTTCACGTTTGACGTTGCTGGAGCCTGCGGAGGCGATGAGTAATGTTTCGGACTGGGTTTCACCGCTAGTTTTTAGCCCGTGCTTGTCACTGTCATCAATGATGATCCTGAGGCGCGGACCGAGCGCCAGCAGGCGGTCCATGATCTCTTTCTCGCTCATGTCGTAAGCGACCATGCTGACCTTGGCGGTAGCGTCAGCCACCGCCGCATCCAGCAGGGCGAGAATTTCCTTGCGGGCCTCTAAACCCATCCATTCGTAGGCCTCTGCCGACTTCGGATGCGTTGGGACAAATTTAGTGCCTTGATCTACCCGGGCAGGCAGAAGTGTCTTTAGAGAGCCGCCATCCTGATACCTATCTACGAAAGCTTGAGATGCCACATAGCCCCGTGTGAACGCCACGTTGATCTGACCAGGATAGGTTTCCTTCCCGAGATCGATCGTCGCAGTCTGAGCTTCGCCCGGGGAAAGAGCACCTTCGGGATCCATAAACATGGGGGTGACTATAAAAGCGTACGGACCCGGCGGCGGGTCATCGTGCGGGAAAACAACCCACCTGAATTTCTGGATAGGCGCCTCGGTCGTCCGAAACGTCTTATACCCCTTGGGATTCGGAGAGCCTTCAAAATTGAGCCTGTTATAGACCGTGGAGGGCTTAGCCGCTCCCGGAGCTTGGTACTGGATGGCAAACCCCACGAAGTTGGTCGGCGGCTTTCCGGTTCGCCAGTTCATGGCGACCAGTGCCATTCTCTCGCCGCGATGAACCTTGAGCGTAAATGCGGCTTTAGCGTTGCTTCCAGTAGCCTGAAAATTGCTTGCCATGACCGTCCCCCCCATTACAGTCTGCGACAAAGCATGGTGACGCGTTTCATCGAAAAGTGCAATCCTGGACCTCACACAAAGTAAGTATACGAATTCTGGAGGATGGCTCGAATGCTTGATCGGCAAGGCAGTGGAGTTCCTTACAAAAAATGATAGGAATGCTCTCAGATGACATAGCGACGGGTGCTAAGAAGCAGAAATAAATCAAATGGTGGTGCTGACATTATCGCCGTTGAGCGGGGGGACTATTTTATGATGAAAGCACTTCGGACTGCGGTCTGTTTGCTGGCTGCTTTTGGAATATTGGCGCCAGCGCGGGCAAAAGTTCGTCAGCTTTCGCCGGCGATGCTGCAGCAACGGATCGCGGCGTGGGCGGAGCCTCACGTGAGCGAGGACCACCATGAGGGCCAGTACATGCGACAGGGGTGCAGGGACGCAAACCTGGAGCAGCTTCCCGACTGGAAAGGCCTGCCTGTTAAAGTCTGTACCTATACGGACACCCAGTTTCCAAAGAATCCGGTGAAGGCCACCGCATATCTGCTGTTTCCCAGTGCAGACCAGCTCGCAAGCTGGATCGTCAACGCATGCGTCGACGCCGGCCGGGATGACCTTACCACTTGCACGGGTCGGTTAGCATCACGCCTCTGGATGGCTTCGAATGCTCAGTTTCCAGTCGCTGGTTACGTCGTGGAGCCCGCTCAGGACAAAAAGTGGAAGTACCCGAATGAATCTTATTGCTTCCTTTTTCGTGACGGTGTGAGCGTGACGACCGCGAGCTATCCAGATACCACCCATGCGGTTGACAAGGCCTGTGGGCCCCCCGCTGCCGTTTTTGAAGCTCCGGTGAAGGCGTTTTCCTACGGCAGGCCAGTATCAGCAACACGCAAGTCTTACACAGCGGCCGGCGGCACTGGTGATCTCGGCGACGCAGACCTCCGATCGCCCCAATGGGCCTTCGCAGTCGGACAAGCGTTCCGGGCCGGCTGGCGAGCTGAAAGGAATCTACTGTTTCGTGCGGCGGTCGCGGACCTGAGCGCTTGCGATGGCAACATCTGGACCGATGAACGAATACCGAGTTCTTGCCAATAGGAGGCTCACCGAAAATCGCTCTCATACAATCGGTCGCAGGGTGGGCATTTGCCGGGGCGTCGCTCATGGCTGCGCCAACGTTCGCTACAACCCCCAACCGAGCCGACGTATTTTGCGTTCGAGCAGGCGCCACCCGGTTCCACCGGGCAAAAATCGAACCGTTTCGTTTTCAAACTGGTTGACGCGCGGCGAATGGCCGAAGCCGCGCCATCCTCAAACCAGGAACCAGCCTTCATGTGCAGGGAACAATAGCCCCTCACAAGGTGCCGTACGATCCCGATTGGTCAATGTTGTGCGTCGACTCGTCGACGAGCGGACTCGGCAAATCTGCCTAAGTGGAATTGTCAGGGCTACTTGCTCGCAACCTCCCCGGCGATATTCGTTCCGCTCTTCCGAAATAGAGCGAACTGTGCCTCATTGCCGAAGAAATAGTTGAAATCGACGGCGTTCTGGCTGCCCGGAATGCGACCCCGGCCCGTGTATTGCCACAGGGTCCAAGGTTCGCCAGGGCCGATTGCAGCCGCGTTGGCACTGTAGTTTGCGATCCACAGCGGGTAATCCGCGCTGTCGCCAACGATCTCCTTCACGGAAGACGAGACCAGGTAGATGAGAGGCTTCTTCCCGTAGTAGTCTTCGAGATCGCGCGCCAGCTCGTATATTTTTGCGTGGGCCTTGCTGGCGGTGGAGCCGCAGTTTCCGACAAGGGGGTTGGGTGCACCGTTGTACCATTCCACGTCTATCGCAATTGGGAGCATGCCTTCGGTTCGCGGAACGCGCTCCTTGATGTATGCAAACTGGTCTTGGGCTTCTTCGCAAAACCGAAAGGTATGGTAGGTGCCGACTGACAAGCCAGCGGCTCGAGCCTTGTCCCACGCGCGCTTGACCAAACCAAACTTCTGGTCTTCCTTGCTTTGGTCCTCGGGGTTCGAAGGCTTCTGGCCCTCGCTTGCCTTGAAATACACGAAGGATATGCCGGCCTCGCTCTTGATTTTCTCGAAGTCGAAACTGTCCTTTATGTTTCCCGGCGAGAGATCGATTCCTCGAATTGAGTAGGTCGCAGGCGTGTGGACGACGGTGATGTCGGAGCGCCCCTCGATGGACGACCCTGTGAAAGCAACCTTGTCAAGGTTGAGCCCGATGTTCTGCCCGACCTTGTCGGCCAGGTCTTGTCCGGCAACGAAGCGATACGCGGCACGCTTGCCACCGCTGAACTCAATGGTGTCCACCATAAAGGGCGGGTAGGGCTGGCCGGTTTCGGGGTTCTTTCCGCCGAAGAAGTTCCGAGTATTGATCAGAGTTGTGACGTCCCGCAATGTGGGCGCGTACTGGGTCATGTCTAGGGCGATATTCCCGCCAGGATCCTGCGGTACGAGATCGGCACTTGCGCCGTGCCAGGTTTCCACGGCTCGGAACAGATTCGTGAAAAACACGGTGCCGCTGCGATCTTTGAGCTCCCAGGCTTCGATACCGCGCGGAGCGGCCGCCGCGATCCACGCGGCGCTGCCCGGTGCGAAATCCTCTTCGTGACCGGCGCCGTCCTCGAACACGCTGCCGGAATAGCACGAACCTAGTAGCGCTATACTGGCCTGCGTGTATTGCGATACGTCTTGGAGAAGCCCGCGCAATTCAGCCAGTGAAAAGCGGTGGTCGTAGTCGAGGTCGCGATCATCGGTTATCTCGGCCAGCGCCAAGGCGCCGGTGCCCCCGCTGGTCCGCGGCTGCCATCCGTGCCCGTCAAAAATGAACATGAACCTGATCTTTTGGCCAGCGGCAGCTGCCGATTCGAACTTAGGGATATAGTACTCCGTGAAAATCTTCCTGATCCGATCAGCTGTGGCGTCGCCATTGTTCAGGACGATGGCCTCGTCGAAGCCCTGTCCCGAAATAAACTTGAGGATGGCCGGCTTATCAGCCTTTATGCCCTCCACCTCGTCTTCATCGACCTGGCCTTTGCGATAGTCCCACACCGAGACCACGAAGGCGTAGCTCCTGATAGCCTTATCTGGCAGGTCGATTGCCGCCATCGACTCCTTCACCAGCCAATTGACCTTCCTCCCAAGGTCATCTTGCCGGGTGTATGGAAATTCATCGAAGTACTTGCACCAGTCAGCGTCGGCCACCGATACAGGGTGGTTCTCGCAATCATACGCCGCTGAGGCGTCATCGACGAACGCTCCCAAAAGCAGCGCTACAAGCAAGGCGATCTTGCGCATCTGTCCCCCTGAGCTAGACGAACTTGTTTGCCGGCGGCTCAAACTGGGGCAATGCCGAACGTTTTGCGGAAGTCGGCCTCCGTGCCATAAAACACCGATGCGTCAACCGTCTTCTTGTAGTCCGGCACCTTTGCGGAAGCGGTATACTGCCAGAGCGCCGCCGGCTTCGACGCATCCGGGAGCACCGGCTTTTCTTGGATCTTGCGCCGAGGGTTATAGTCGAAGACCCAGAGCGGGTAGTCAGCAAAGTTCTTGAAGCGGTCCAGGGGCAGCGTCTGATCGCTAAACCAGCTCTTTCCCGTATAGAGAATGGGCGTTCTTCCCAAACGGCTCTTCAAGGTCTCGAGGCACTCCAGCGCGACTTCCTGGATATGATCCGCACCCTTGCCGGCCCAGTGGTCCGTCTTTCCCGTGCTCTTGTAGACGTCCCACTCGAGGTCGACGCCGGGGGCCATGTCCTCAGGGCCGAGACCGTGGGGGTCGGCATTTTCGAGGCATTGAATAAACCAATCCGCCTGCTGCTTGCCCTTGGCTCCGTAAGCCAGGAAATGATATGGACCGCGATAGACTTTGGCATCTCCCGTCAGGCTGCCGCAGCGTTTCCAAAAATCCGGGAATCTTTTATCCCTGATGTCGTGCCGCTGGCTTGTCTTCATTTGCACGAAACGAACTTGCTGGCTACGCAACTCGTTGAACGAGAAGTTCGGATCCGTGTAGTGACTTATGTCGATACCGAACATCATGTCTGCGGGCCGAGGCGTTTTTGGATCGGTCACGCACTCATTCCGGGCGTTGACCTTGCAGTCATACAGGGCGTCGTCAGGGAAACTGAATTTCGCTGGGATCGCGAGTGTCCCACCGTTGGCAGGATTTGCCGCATCCCAAGGTTTGACGAGGTATTCGTTGAATATCTCACTTCTGGTCAAATCGTCAGTCGGCAGCTGGCCCGCCGGGGCCTTCTTTGCCAGCGAATTGTTTGTTCCGACATAGATTGCCGAAGCCAAGGTGGATAACAAAATAGAGCGGCGATTCAGTCTAACGGCACACATTTCTTCACCCCCCAAATGTAAATGGAACCTGCGGGTAGAATGAACTATCTGATCCGCCTTGCATACGGGCCTTATGCCCCAAGAAGGTCGTCCGCGCCGGGCCGGGTGTGAAAAAGCGGTTCCCGGACAGGGCAGGAACCAACTGAAAAGGCTAGCGATTTGGCTGTGAATATAGGAGATGATAGAAGCTCAGCACATGTCGCATTCACGAAAATGTGACCCATGCAGAGACTTCGGAGGCGATCAAGTTGCTGTCCCCAATTGCCGCCCGCAAGCATTGCGGCCCGAAAGACAAGTTGCAGCCGCCTTGCGGCGCGACTGGCCATGTTAAAATCGTATGACTGATCGCCAAAATGTTTGGGGACTATGTTGAATTACAGTCCTTTTCTATAGAAATAACGATATGCTCCCACTTTGCAGAAACTGCGATGGGGTAACCAACGTGCCGACGCCGCCGCCCGATCTAGCCGGACTCGCTCGATACCCCAAGATGACGGGTTGGTTCAGTCCAGGGCTCTTGCTGCGACTGTTGTGGCGCGTCGTCCTCTCGGATCTTTTCGGCCAATACGCGGACAGGCGGCTTATCGTGGCGGCCCTCGACACGGTGCCCGAGGACGAACTCGTGAAGCGGGCTAGGCAATTTTTGCCGGGGCAAGACAACCAGGAAGTTTGGAACTTCGGTCCCGATAGCGACGGAGCTGTTTGGGTCGACTTCGTGGCCGATTTGGGAGACGGGTTCGATGCGACCTACGCGATCGCGTCGCTAATTAGCCAGGAGACATTGACCGTCGGCGGACAGCAGACGAGGCGCGGGCAACTCCTGGTCATGGGAGGCGATGAAGTTTATCCACGTGCCGCCTCCGAAACCTATCAGAAGCAACTCCGCGATCCGTATGACTGGGCCTTTCCAGACCCTAATCCGGGGCTGCTCAAGGGGCCGCCGGTCTACGCAGTACCAGGCAATCATGACTGGTATGACGGTCTCGTTCTGTTTCTTGCCCTGTTCTGCCGCAAGGACCACATGCACCTTGGTGGCTGGCGCACACATCAGCGCCGGAGCTATTTTGCCGTGCAATTGACGGATCAGTGGTGGTTGTGGGCGATCGATGCCCAGCTCGTGGACGATGTCGATCAACCCCAGAAAGAGTACTTCCTCGAAATAGCCAAGGCGATGCCTGACAACGCGAAAATCATTCTCTGCGGGCCGGAGCCGGGATGGCTCTATACGGGCAAGGCTGGGAACAGGGCGCTTAGAGTCATGAGCTACATTGGATCGATCGCCTTGAAGCAGCGCCGTGGGCTGACAATTCCGCTGGTGCTGTCCGGCGACACCCATCACTATAGCCGATACGTCGCTGACGACGGCAGCGCGCAGTTCGTGACGTCGGGCGGCGGCGGGGCCTTCCTTCATCCCACGCATCAGGTCGAGCCGAGCGTTAATCTCGACCGGGTCAGTGATGGGTATTCCTGGCTGAGCGGGCAAATCAAGGGACTCCGCCTCGGCGCGAATGAACAGGGCAGGGAGGCGGTCTATCCCTCGAAGGCGGACAGCCTGTCGATGCTGCGAGGCAACTTTGTGTTCGTTGCTTACAATCCGGCATTCGCGCTCGTCCTGGGAGCTGCCTATTGGCTAATATCGCTCATGGGGAAAGCGCTGACCTATGACATCTACTATATCGCCCCTATTCTGCTGGTCGCAGGTTTCTGGGGATACACAAAGAACCAGGAAGGTGGTGGCGCCAAAACGGGGCTGGTGTCGTTGGCGAACGGAATTGTACACAGTCTCGGCGTCGCGGCAACCGTAACTCTGGTCGCTTGGTTCAATGGCCGATTTGGCGGACTGGGCGGGTGGCCTCGGACGTCCTTCCTGCTGACCGCTGCCGAGACGATCCTGATCGGCGGCTTGGTGGGTGGCTCGCTATTTGGCGCCTATCTCTACGTGACGTCGCGTTGGCTCAACATGAACCACAACGACGCCTTCAGCTCCATGCGGCGCGACAGCCACCGCCATTTTCTGAGGATGCGGATCAAGGGGGATACTGTTACCGTCTTCCCGGTTGGACTCACGGATGTTCCGAAACGGAGAGATTGGCGGCTTAATTCCGAGAAGCTGGGAAATCCGGCGCCAGTCTACACGCCGCAATCAGCGCTCAAGCCGCAACTGATCGAGCAGCCATTCTCAGTTGGAGCCACACCGGCTCAAAACGATACGGACAGCCTAGCATAGGTCTAGACACGCTCCATTGGCCGTATTGAGCAGGATAACACCTGATGGCAATGGGTGTTTCATACAAGCTAATATATCACAGTGAAAAGTCAAATTTTTACAAGTGTAATTACGGCACTTAGAAAATTAATCAAAACCAATAGGTTGCGAAAAATTGGTTCTATAATAAATGTAGGGGACACCTCATTTCAATGTTTTAATATTTAGTGCCGCCGCAATGCAAGCGGTGTCCGACGGATCAGCTGCCAGCGAGCGCGACAAATCATAGGTCCCATCACCGCCGGGTGTTCCTTTTATAATCGCAAGTTTCTGTTTTTGCAGATACTGAGTGGCTATGCAGCGAGACGTGATGAGGCCTGTTGGATTGTCGTCAGAGTCGTAGCTTACCGCCGCCACAGGCGCAGGTAACTCAACCGACCATAGTGCGCTGCTGAGGTTCTTCAGCCAATCGGCCATGCTGTAAGATCCATAGAACCCAGGGTAAAATTTCCGGCTTTTCACCGCTTTGATCCAATTGTTGAGGTAGGGGGAAAGCTGCAGTTCCCCTGCCGGCTTTTCGATGTCCAGGTACACAACAGAACCTTGACCGAAGCCAACGTCCGTCATGAATTGCGCCGCCTCCAGCCCATGCTTTATGCCGAGCTCCGGCTTCGAAACCATCAGGCTGAGATCTCCGCCGATGTACGTGGGAAAAAAGCCCCAGCCGCTCATAGCCAGATCAGATCGCCGATCATAGGTCCAGGTGAGGTCGGGCGTACCGCGGACATGATTGAGATAGAAGCCGACAATATCGAATTTGAGCTGCTCGCGGAGCTGCTTGATGGCGTCGTCGCCCGGGTATGAGTAGCAGTCGACTGCGCTGTAAGTTCGCGGAGTTTTATCGTCTGCTCGTGCAGTGGGGACGTTGCCCGATGGCAACAGCAGCGATGAAGCCGCTGAGGCAGAAGCTGAGAGGAATGCTCGTCTGGAAAGGCGTCCCATGGTTCGTCACTTCGCCCTTACTGGCCGGTCCTCTGGCATTGTTGTTGCTTGGGTTAAATATTGCTATCGAAAGCTCTTGCCTCGCAAGTGCGTTAGTGTGAAAATATCGATACTCTCTAACTATTTGATAATATTCGGATAATATCCATTATGGCAAATCGGGATGCGAGAAGCGACCCACAAAGGTGAACCGTGAGTGACGTGAACATGCTTCGGGACCCTACGATCGCACTCCACGGTTTGGTCAAGGCTGATCACGCTTATGCCGTTTACTACGATGAAACGAACAACATCCGCCGACTGCATGTCCGCGCAGACGGTCTCAACGAGCGAGACCCAAAATGTTTCGTCATTGCCGGTGTTGCACACCGAGGACCGCCTCGGCCGATATCACTGGAGGCTCTTCGGTCGGAACTTAGGATCCAAGCCAGCGCCAAAGAGATCAAACTGAAGCACATCGCCACTGGTAGCTTTCTGGAGGCGCTCACCTCGCCAAAGATGGAGGCCTTTTTAGCTTGGCTGTCAGCCCAGGATTTGTACACGCACTTCACCGTCCTCGACCCGCTGTACTGGTCGATCGTCGACATCATTGACTCGATCCTCGCTGAAGCCGGCGAAAATGCTCTCCTACCTTGGAACCAAGCCCTCAAGAACGACCTCTATACGGTCTTGCGACACGACTATGAGACCACCGTCGACATGTTCCGCCGCTACACCTACCCGGACGTGGGCAGAGCCCGGCGCCGGGAGTTTGTCAACGAGCTCCTGGATCTGTTGACGCATCGCGCAAACCTTCTCCCGCCTCTGCGACGAAACATGCTGAAGGGCGTCCTGCAAATCGCCACCCGTCTTGACGCCCTGCCCTTCCTCGAAGACGAGACGCCAAATGTCCTGATCGAGGGTTTTGGTCCGTTCTATCTAGAGCGCATTGCCATGCTCAAAAACTCGACCCACATTCTCGACGACGAATACGGAATCGAGCCCTATCTCTCCGGACTGGGGCTCACGGACGGGGCCAAGCCCTTGGCGAACTACCGGTTCGCGTCATCCCATGACGAGCCGGGCATTCAATTGTCTGACGTCGTTGCTGGTCTCCTTGGAAAGTTCTTCACCTACGTCTGCGTCACGGCCGGCGAGGAGCTTGTTCAGGACCGTCAGAATCTCTCAGCTCAGCAGACCCGCACGCTGGAACGTTTGGCTGCGCTTATGGAACAGTCAGTTGAAGAGAACGCAGTATTTGCCCACTACATCTTGAGCGAGCGTGACAGGCACGGGGCAGCGTTCTTCCTGGATAGAACGGGTTCATGAGGGCTACGCGAACGCACTATGCGGCCGAGGTGGGTTACGACCCGCAGCCAGGGGTAAATGATTGATCATCGACGCCTCCGAACGGCGTGTCTCTACGGGAGGAAAACCATGAAAGTCAGAGAAATTATTGCGGCGGCGGTGGTCCTGGCGTCCCCCACGCACGCCTTCGCGTGGGGTCAGGAAGGTCACGCGGCCGTTGCCGAGATCGCGCAGCACCGCCTCACCTCATCGGCTAGTGATGTCGTTCAGCGGCTCTTGCGGGCGCATTTGGGGCTGACAGGTCAGCAGGTCGTCTCGATGGCGTCGATTGCCAGCTGGGCTGACGACTATCGGGCAGACGGACACAAGGATACCAGCAACTGGCATTTTGTTGACATCCCGCTGGCATCGCTGCCCGGAGGATCGAGCGCTACAACCGACTATGATGCGATACGTGATTGTGCCGATGACGCCACCTATGGAAGCTGCCTTCTAAAGGCCCTGCCCGCCCAGGAAGCGATATTGTCGGATGCAACAAAGGATGATGAATCCCGGTGGAAGGCCTTGGCGTTTGTGATCCACCTGACGGGCGACTTGGCCCAGCCCCTGCATTGCGTTCAGCGCGTTGATGGGAGCCAGAAAGACCAGGGAGGAAACACCCTGACGGTGACCTTCAACGTCACCCGGCCCGCGCCCGACAACTCGACGTTTAGGGATTTCACGACCTTCCATTCTGTCTGGGACACCGACCTCATTACATTCAAATACTACGACTGGGGGCTGGCGGCCGCCGAGGCCGAGAAGCTGCTTCCGACCCTCGCGGCCGACCTGCTGGCCGACGACACACCGGAGAAATGGCTTGCCGAATGTCACCGCCAAGCCGAGGCTGCGTATCAGGCCTTGCCGGCAGGAACCCCGTTGAAGTCGGATATTGGTCATCCCGTGATTCTGGATCAGGCGTATTTTGAAAAGTTCCATCCTGTAGTCATGCAGCAACTGGCTTTAGGCGGCCTGCATCTGGCTGCGGAACTGAATGAGGCGCTTAAGGGCAGAAAGTAAGGGCTATCCCGCCTTCGCCTCTCGACTCAAGCAATGCGCACGACGATCTTCGGATCGGCGGCAAGGACCGACTGCGTAATCCCCGACGGTCAGCTCCGATCCTCTTTGCCCATTGCAGCAGATGTTGCGGTCGGTAGGAGATGTCGGCCCGCCAGCGAGCCATTGGAACGCGGGCACCGATGATGGTTCCCGTTGCACCCAACGACCGTTGGTCACTGGACTTCGGGTCGGATCAGCTGACCGATGGCCCTCGCTTCCGGATATTGACCGTCGTCGACGACTGCACGCGCCGGTGCCTAGGGTTGGTCGCGGATACGTCTCTGTCCGGCGTGAGGGTTGCCCACGAACTCGATCGGTTCATGATCGAACGCGGCAAGCCGAAGATGGTGGTCAGTGACAATGGCAGCGAACTGACCAGCAATGCGATCCCTGCCTGGCCCAATGCAAGCCGCGTGGACTGACATTATATCACGCCGGGCAAGCCAATGCAGAACGGCTTCATCGACAGCTTCAACGGTCACCTCCATGACGAACTGCTGAACGAGATGCTGTTCACCTCATTGGCACAGGCTCGCGCGGTCTTGGCCAGTTGGCGGGCAGGTTACAACTTCAATAGCCCACATTCGCGGCTCGGATGGCAGACCCCTTCGAGTTCGCCCACACCTTCCCCCCCGCGACGGGACGCAGCGCTGCGCACGATGATCAGCTCCGCGCCTGTGCCCGTCGTTCAAACCGCCCAACAGGGCAACGTCATTGCGTCCCATTCGCCGCTTTGAAACGCAAAAACCGCCCCGGTTAGACCAGGACGCTTATTGATTTATGATGAGTTTGGTTGCGGGGCCAGGATTTGAATCTGCTGACTTCGCTTGCGAAGTCCCTTCAACAGACGAACTCGGTTGCAGCGCTGTATTGGCGGTAGCGCTCTCCCGCTACCACCTTCCCCAAACTCCTGGATCCCGTTGGGGAAGGCATCCTCGCCCAGGAGTGTGGCGAGATACCCAGCAATTTCGACTTCGATGCTGGCTTTCCGACCTTTTGACAGGGCTGGCCTATGACGGCCGAATTGAGTTCAGGATGAACGGCGAGAGTCGGCTGTTCGACCAGGATCTGACCCCGCGTCGCACTTCGCCTTCTTGGGTACCGGCCGAGCTACCTTTGCTTGGAAGTTCGATCAACCTCTACTGGCCGTCGGTTTCGAGCGCGCGCCGCATTCGTCTGATGACGGCGGCGCGACCTCGGTCGTCGGCCGCGGCATTGACCACTTCGGTGACGTCGAGGAGAAGTTTTGAAAGATCATTGTGCCAGTCAAGGCGGGCAATCTTCTCCGGCTTCAGGCGGCGCGGCTCATTGACGTCGATCGGCAAACAGCCGCCGGGCGTCAATTGGAAAGCATCGTCCAGCTTCGGCGTGATGATCCTGTCGTCGGGGATCAACCCTGCGAGCCCTGCGCGCAGGCCGCCGAGTCCAGCTTCCTCGCCATGCGTCAGGAACACCGCCTGCTTCACCGGACTTCGGACCTTGACCCAAGCGACCAGTTCGCCGGCATCGGCGTGGCCGGAATAAAGGTCGAATAGGCTGATACGTGCCTTGACCTCGACCTCTTCGCCCTGAATGCGCACGCGCCGCGCGCCGTCAAGCAGGATCCTGCCAAGCGACCCCTGGGCCTGGTACCCGGCCATCATCACCGTGGCGTTCCTGCGCCACAGGTTTGCCTTGAGATGATGACGAATGCGGCCCGCGTCACACATGCCACTGGCGGCGATCACCACGAAGAAGCCGGTCAGGCGGTTGATCGCCTTGCTTTGTTCCACGGTTTCGGTGAAGCGCAGTTGGGGTGAAGCGAGAGCCTGACGCAGAACGTCGCCCTGTTCGATGTCGTCGGCATGCCGCTCGAATATCGCGCTGGCGCGGGTCGCCAGCGGCGAGTCGACGAAGATCGTGGCTGTCGGCACCTCTCCTGACTTCATGAGCTGGTAGAGGTCCACCAGCAATTCCTGTGTCCGCTCGACGGCGAAGGAGGGAACGATAAGGGGGCCGCTCGCCTCGGCGGCGCCGCGTACCACGTCGCCGAGCATGGATCGCCGCTGTTCCGGCGAGACATCCGGGCGGTCCCGGTCGCCATAGGTCGATTCGCAGACGAGATAGTCGACACCAGCCGGACCCTCCGGATCGGTTTGCAGCAGCTTGTGGCCTGGTCCAATGTCGCCTGAAAACAACAGGCGCATCGGTGTGTCCTGATGATCGAGATCGATCTCGAGCTCGACCGAGGCGGAACCGAGCAAATGGCCGGCGTTCCAGAAGCGGGCGCGAAGACCCTCGGCGACGGCGGTCCATTCGCCATATTCCAGGGCCCGGAACAAGGTCATGCATGCGGCGGCATCCTGGAGCCTGTAGATCGGCTCGACCAGCGGCAACCCGCGCTGCGCGTTGCGACGGTTCAGATGTTCCACCTCCGTCTCCTGGATATGGGCGGCATCCGGCAGCATGACCGAGCAAAGATCGATCGTGGCTCTGGTCGTATGGATGGGACCGGAAAAACCCTGCTTGACCAGTTTAGGCAGAAGCCCGCTGTGGTCGATATGCGCATGCGTCAGGATGACGGCGTCAATCGCCTCCGGCGGGAACGGGAACGCGCCATAGTTCAACGCCCGCTCGGATTTCGACCCCTGGAAGAGGCCGCAGTCGACGAGAATCCGGATGCGCGGCGTTTCGATCTCATAGCAGGAGCCGGTAACGCCGTGGGCGGCGCCGTGGCAGCGTAGAATAGGATTCATGCCACCGATCCCTAATGCGACAGCAGGACAGGCAGGCGCAGGTCGGCGAGGACACCCTCCGTTGCGCCGCCGAGCACGAAGTCCCTGACCCGCGAGTGGCCATATCCACCCATGACGAGCAGGTTGCCGCCGATCTTGAGGGCGTGCTCCTGGAGAGCGGCGCCGATCGAACGTTCGCCGGCCTGGATCGACGCGGCATCGACCGTCAGCCCGCGCATCCTCAGGCCCTCGGCGAGGCGTTCGCCGATATCCTTTCCAGGCAGCGGCTTTTCGTCGGTCGCGCTGACGATGGTTACCCTCGAGGCCCGCTCCAGGAACGGCCGTGCGTCGGCGACGGCCCGTGCCGCCACGCGGCTGCCGTCCCAGGCGATGACGACATGGCCAAGCACACCGACATCCGTTGCGTCGGGAAGAAGGAGCGTCGGCCGGCCCGCACCGAACAGTATGGCCTCGGCGGTCATGCGCGCCGCCGGATTGTCAGGTGACAGGCCGACGAGACAGAGATCGAAGTAGCGGCACTGGTTTGCGGCAACATCGCCCATCAGGGCCGGCGCCGCCGCGATCTCCTGCGTGGTCAGGGCCACCGCGCCTTGTGAGGCCTCCTTGGCCACGGCCTCCAGCAAGGTCTTGCCAAACTTGCGGCTGGTCGCCTCGACCTCCCGGATCTTGCTGGGGAGATCGAGCAAATAGCGTGACAGCGCGTTCGAGACGTCGGGAATATCGACGTTGACGGCGATTGCATGAAGCGTCGCGTCAAGCTGCTTCACGACGGCAACCGAGTTCGCGGCAATGGCCGGGGAGTTCGCATCTGGATAGGTCGCCAGACAGAGGGTTGCCATAAGCTTCATTGGATTTCGCCTCCGTTGCCGCAGGGCCAAACGGCCACCGTTCGCAACATTCCTAGTCGCCATGGACGAGTCGGGCTTTGATCCACCGCAAAAATGCGTCCCTGCGGCGGTCAGGTCACCGACGGTTGGATGGTCGTGAGTGCGGTATGCGAACAGCGCCTCCTCCCTGGCAGACCGTCAAGAATACCGCTTCTGCCGGAGAGAAGCTTGCGAGTACCCTTATCTCATGGCGAACAGTTCCTGGTGAAACCGCTCCTCGACGGGCAACCCGTGCGCGGCAAAATCCTTGCGCAGCGCCTCGCCCAAGCCCGTGGGACCGCAGAACCAGATGCTGGCCGCGTGCCATTCCGGCACTTCGGCCCGGATGCGATCGCCAGTCAGGAGCCCGTCGCGAGTGTCGACCAGGACATGCAGGCGGATGTTTGCGGCCTCGGCGTCTGCTTTCAGCTTGGCGATGGCAATCTCGTCGTAGTCGGCGGTCGCATGAAACAGGTCGATCGCCAGTGACGGCCGATCCGGCTTCGCATGCCGCTCCAGCGCGATGTGCTTCATGCCGGCAATGAACGGCATGATGCCGATGCCACCACCGACCCAGATTTGTCGGGGCTGGCCGTTATCGAAATCGAAACAGCCATATGGCCCTTCGATCTTTACATCTTGCCCGATGTGCAGCTTTTCGCGCAACCGGCTGGTGTGGTCTCCCAGTTCCTTGGTAACAAAGGTGATCCTGCGATCCTTGTCGTTCCAGTCCGAGGCGATGGTGTAGGGGTGCGCGCCTTCGGAGCTGTCCGATGTCGCGAAGGCGAACTGACCGGGCTTGTGGCCCGGCCATCCGTGCGGCACCTCGATCTCGGTCTCGAGAGCCCGTACGCCAGGATAGTAGTGAAGCGAGGCGATCCTGCCCTGAACCTTCCGGCTGGCACCGACGCGACGGAGCAGCACGATCGCCGCCGCATAGGTGCCCGCCACCAGGAGGAGCGCCATCACCACGCCAATCGGCGAGGTCCAGTAGCTGAACTCGGTCAGCACGACCGCGTGGAAAACCAGAACAAGATAGGCGACGGCGAGAAGGCGGTGTGTCTTGTAGAAGAGCCGGTAGGGAAAATACTTGATCAGCGCCAAGGCGATCAGCAGCACGGCGGCATAGAATGCCCATTCGCCCAGCCCTTCGGCGGAACCGCGCAAGCTCATGAAGAACGCCTCGACCGGGTTTTCGACGGCTGGCCTTTCGCCGCGTACCGGACGCTCCAGCCAGCCCCACCCGACCGCCCATTTCGGCGCCTGGCTCCAGAGCCAGTGAACCACGGAGACAACCAATGCCGCGATGCCGAGCCACTTGTGCAAGCGGTACATCTTGTCCAACCCGCCGAACCACCGTTCCGGCCAGCGCGGACGCAGCGCCAGGACCATCGCGACGCTCATCACGCCCATGGCGATGACACCGCTGTACTGGACCATTGCACCGCGAAGAGCCATGAAACTCTCCGGTTGGAATACCGAAGGTTCGGCAGCCAGCCATAGAATGCTCAGCAGCACCAGCAGGCCCCAGAATGCAATCTTGATGTGCCGCATGATGTTCGACGTCTTTCCCGGTAGGTGAGAGCTCACGTCTTGCGCCGTACAGAGCAGGTGTCATTGACATCGATCAAGCGCCGCCACGACCGGCATGCTTGATTGCCGAGCGATCTGTTTCAACCCTGTCTTCGTGGGCGAGCCCGAAGACAGGGCCGACAGCGATCTGGACGAGCTCTTCGCCAGTGCGCTGGATAAACAGCGCGTCGAGGCCTTGCTTCAAAGCGAGGGCCTTTCCTTCCACCGCTCCGAGAACCATGAGCGCCGTGGCCCACGCATCGGCGTCCATGCAGCTTGACGCGCCGCGGCGCGCTCAATCGGCTCCAGCCTGATGCGATAGCTCCGTGTCGCCTCCTGAAACCGACCCAGTCCCGGGTTGGTCGTTCAATCGCTTCTTGAGGATGTCAATGAGGCTGAAGGCGACGGCTATCGCCGCGGGGCCGAGGACGAGCCCGGATGCTCCGAACAGGACGACGCCGCCGACCGCGCCGATGAAGGCTACCACCGTGTGGAGCCGCAACCGGTTCCCGACAAGCATCGGATAGAGCAGATTGTCGATGCCGGCGACGATGACGCCGCCCCACAGGGCCAGTGTCACGGCGCTGGCCCAAGCCCCCTCCAGCGCGAGATAGATAGCCGCCGGCACCCAGATCACGAACGCGCCGAGTACAGGCACGATGGCCAGAAGTCCCATTACCAGGCCCCAGAAGACCGGAGTGGGCAAGCCAAGCCACCAGAACATCAGGCCGCCCAGAGTCCCCTGCACGGCGGCGACGAACACGGTGCCGAGAAGGGTCGCATGTACGGTCTCGGCAAAGCGGGACAAGATGTATGCCGTCTCCGGCGCGTCCAGGGGCGAGAGGCTCTCGACGCCTCGAAGGGCCTGTTGGCGATCCCGCAGAAAATAGAACAACAGATAGAATGTCAGGACAAACATCACGACCTGATTGATCGAACCGCGCAACAGCGACGTGCTTTGTCCCGTCAGCCATTGTGCGAACGCGGCGACCGAGCCGGCAGGATCGAGCCGGTCCTTAATCCATACGGCAATGGCCGAAAGCCTGGGATAGTTCGACACGAAGCCATCCGCGTTCCAACCACGGATCACCTCCTCGAGATAGGTGGCTCCGTTTATCGCCTCGCGAACAATCTGCTGCGCTACGAAGATCAGCGGCAAGCCCACGGCAACCGCCGTAACGCTTACCGATATGAGTGCGGCCAGGGTTCGATTTCCGAGCCTTCCCTCGACCCACCGATGGGCCGGATAAAGGACGATTGCCAGCACCAGCGCCCAGGTCAGTGCGGGCAAGAACGGCAGAGCCAGCAAGTAGCAGACATACAGGCAGATTGCCGTCGCGACCAGGACACCGAGCAATCTCAATTGTTTCCTGTCGGGCATCTGTTTGATGTCGGACATCTGTCTCAGCTTTGGCATCTCTCGCCGTCTCGCAGTTAAGGGAGCTTATCGGGTTTCTCGACGAAGGGGCAACTTCGATGCCTCAGGCGGAGTTGCCGTCGGCAGGCGGGGCCAATGTGACCACGGAAACCGACAAATGACCATGAACGACGACTCGCTTCTCTCGTCCGTACGCCCCCGCTTCAGTGTGAGAAGAGCACCGGCAGCCTGAGATCATCCAGCACATCCTCGGTTGCCCCACCCAACACGAAGTCGCGAATGACAGAATGGCCATAGCCGCCCATCACCAACAGATTGGCCCCGCGCTCAAGCGCATGCACCTGCAGGCCGATCCCGACCGGGCAGTCTTCAATGTCGATGGAGGCAGCTTCGGCGGCCAGCCCTCTCCTCCTGAGCCCCACAGCAAGGCGCTCGGCGCCGTCTTCTTCCGTAAGCGGCTTCTCGTCGACGATGGTGAACACGGTGATCTTGGACGCCCTTTCAAGGAAGGACTTTGCGTCCGCGACCGCGCGCGCCGCAACGCGGCTCCCATCCCATGCGATGGCAACATGACCGATCGTTCCGATGGCCAGCGCCTCCGGCAAGAGGATAGCGGGACGGCCGGAACCGAACATGACGGCTTCCGCCGTCGCCCGTGAAGTCGAGTTGCCGGTTTCCCATCCATGCAGCGAGATATCGAAATACCGTGCCTCTATCGCCGCGGCTTCGCCAATCAGCAACAGCGCGGCCGACGATACGCCGGTCGTCAGGCTCACCGGTTTCTTCGCGGCTTCTTCACGAATCTTCTCGAGCAGGTGCTCGCCGCGCTGGCGGCTCGCCGCTTCGGCTTCGCGGATGAGCTCCGGCAATTTGGGCAGTAGCCGCGACATGACGGTCGAGGCGTTTGAAATATGGGCGCCGATAACTTCGGCATGAAGTTCAGCGCCCAAATATGCCGCAATCGCTGTCGCGTTGAATGCGATCGCATCCGAGTTGCTGTCAGGGTATGTGACGAGAGGGAGAAACGCCTGCAATTTCACGTGTCAAAACCTTGATTGGATAGACGGCAACGAGTGCGTGACGCCGTCGAAGACCCACAGTGAGGCCTTATCGGCCACGAGCCTTTGACATGGCTCAAATCGGCCAGCTTGAAACAACATCGAAGCGCCGCAGCGAACGATGTCGGCGTCCAGGCAGTTCAGGCGCCCTTGACGCGGATCAAGGCCGTCGCGGCGGCTCTCTGGTTTGGCTTCGTGCAAATCAGCACCCCAAGCGGAGTCCTCGCCATGGTCGACATCACATCAAGCCCTGAACAAATCGGATCCGCTTCGCCCGAACTGCGGCGATGGCTGGGGTGTGAGATCGCGGGCGCCCTTGTGGGGGAAGACGTCCCGAATCCGGGAAGAGTGTTTCCGAAGCCGGCCGGTGCCGCGGGAGTCCTTCGGTGATGAACTCTCGGCGGACATGGCTGATCGCGGGCCTTCTGATCGCTCTTGGCGCGGGTGGTTACTATGCATGGCAGAAATCCAAGGATGGTGATCTGCCGGAAGGCATAGCGAGAGGGAATGGCCGCATAGAAGCGGTCGAGATCGACGTGTCGACGAAAGCGCCAGGCCGGATCAAGGAAATCCTTGTCGGTGAAGGCGATTTTGTCAAAGCTGGCGAAGTGCTTGCCCGCATGGACACCGTGCAGCTAGAGGCCCAGCGCCGTCAGGCCGGAGCGCAGTTGCAACGCGCTGCGATCGGCGTGGAGACCGCCAATAGTCTGGTAACGCAGCGCGAAGCCGAAAGGACCGCCGCGGCCGCGGTGGTCGCGCAGCGCGAAGCCCAATTGGACGCTGCGGAGCGCACGCTGGTGCGCACTGAGCAGCTTGCCACCAACAACACTATTTCCCAGCAGGTTCTCGACAACGACCGGGCAACCGAGCAGGGGGCAAAGGCTGCGGTGGCTGCGGCACAAGCTCAGCAAGCGGCAAGCGATGCCGCTATCAACGCGGCAAAGGCTCAGGTCATCGACGCCAAGGCGGCGGTCGACGCGGCCCAGGCCGCGATCGAGAGCATCGATGCCGACATCGATGACTCCACGCTCAAGTCTCCGCGCGACGGACGAGTGCAGTACCGGGTGGCGGAGCCTGGAGAAGTCCTGTCCGCCGGTGGGCGCGTGCTCAATCTCGTCGATCTCGGCGACGTCTACATGACCTTCTTCCTGCCGACGGCCCAGGCAGGCCGTGTGGCGATCGGCACGGAGGTCCGCCTCGTGCTCGACGCAGTCCCGCAATATGTGATCCCTGCCAAGGCCACCTACGTCGCCGACGTCGCCCAATTCACGCCAAAGACGGTCGAGACCGAGGAAGAGCGCCTGAAGCTGATGTTCCGGATCAAGGCGCAGATTTCACCGGACCTGCTGCGCAAGTACATCCAGCAGGTGAAGACGGGCTTGCCGGGCGTGGCCTATATCCGGCTGGATCCGCAGGTTGCGTGGCCGGCCAAACTCCAGGGAAAGCTGGCTCAATGAGCGCGTGGCCGAGCGCCACCGCAAGCCTTCCCTCACAGCCGATCGCACGGCTGGAGGGAGTCGGCCATTCCTACAGCAGGACCAGGGCGCTCGATGGCATCACCTTGGACATACCTGCCGGCTGCATGGTTGGCCTGATCGGGCCCGACGGCGTCGGCAAGTCCAGCCTGCTTTCCTTGATCGCGGGAGCGCGGGTAATACAGCAAGGACGCATCGAGGTGCTTGGCGGCAACATGGCCGACGTCCGCCATCGACAGACCACGTACCCCAGGATTGCGTATATGCCGCAAGGCCTCGGCAAGAACCTCTATCCGACGCTGTCCGTCTTCGACAACATCGACTTCTTCGGCCGCTTGTTCGGGCATGACCGGGATGAGCGGGAGCGCCGCATCGGCGAGCTTCTGCAGAGCACCGGGCTGGCGCCCTTCGCTGCCCGACAGGCAGGCAAGCTCTCCGGTGGCATGAAGCAGAAGCTCGGCCTCTGCTGCGCCCTTATCCATGATCCCGATCTCCTAATCCTGGACGAGCCAACGACCGGTGTCGATCCTTTGTCGCGTCGCCAGTTCTGGGAGCTGATTGACCAGATCCGCCGCGGCCGCACTGGAATGAGCGTCATTGTTGCAACCGCCTACATGGAGGAAGCCGCCCGATTCGACTGGTTGATCGCAATGGACGGGGGCCGCGTGTTGGCCTCTGGATCGCCGTCGGAGCTGCTTGAGCGGACTGGCGCGCCTGACCTCGACGAGGCCTTTATCGCACTCCTTCCGCAGGAAAGGCGGGACGGCCATCAGCAGGTGGTGATCCCGCCCCGATCCGTGGGCACCGACGGCGAAACTGCCATCGAGGCAGAACATCTCACCATGCGGTTCGGCGATTTCACCGCCGTCGACGACGTGAGTTTCCGTATCGAGCGTGGCGAGATCTTCGGCTTCCTGGGCTCGAATGGCTGCGGCAAGACGACCACCATGAAGATGCTGACCGGTCTGCTTCAGGCCAGCGAAGGCAAGGCCCGGCTCTTCGGACGCGAGATAGACCCGAACGACATCGAGGTTCGGCGGCGCGTCGGCTACATGTCGCAGGGATTCTCGCTCTATTCCGAGCTAACGGTCCGTCAGAACCTCGAGCTTCATGCGCGGCTCTTCGGCCTGGCTCCAGACGTCATCCCGCAAAGGATCGCGGAGATGGCGCAGCGCTTCGATCTCGCCGGCCATTTGGATGCGCTTCCCGATGCCCTGCCGCTCGGAATCCGGCAGCGCCTGTCGCTTGCCGTGGCGATGATCCACTCCCCCGATATCCTGATCCTCGACGAGCCGACATCCGGTGTGGACCCGGTCGCCCGCGACGGGTTCTGGCAAATCCTCTCCGAGCTGTCGCGCAAGCAGAACGTGACGATCTTCGTCTCGACGCACTTCATGAACGAGGCGGAACGTTGCGACCGTGTTTCGTTGATGCATGCCGGCAGGGTTCTTGTCACCGATACGCCGGCGATGATCGTCCACAATCGCGCGGCGCCGACGCTTGAAGAGGCTTTCATCCGCTATCTGGAGAGCGCGGCCGGAGCGAAGGAGACCGCAACGCCAGATGCCGGAGCTGAACCGGGACACGCCACCGGGGCGCCGGAAGGGTGGACGAAGCATCCGCGGGAAAAGCGTGGCAATCGCTTCTTCGATCCCCGCCGCATGTTCGCCTATACGCGGCGCGAGGCGCTCGAACTCCTGCGCGATCCGATCCGCGCCACGCTCGCCATCGTCGGCACCCTCATCCTGATGCTCGTCGTGGGTTACGGCATCAACATGGACGTGGAGAATATGACGTTCGCCGTCCTCGATCACGACGATACGGCAATCAGCCGCGACTACGTGCAGCAAATCGCCGGCTCGCGATATTTCACCGAAAAGGCCCCCATCTCGGACTACGCCGATCTTGACCGGCGCATGGAAGACGGCGAACTCAGCCTGGCGATCGAGATTCCGCCCGGATTCGGTCGCGACCTGGCGCGCGGCCGCAACGTTACCATCGGCGCGTGGATCGACGGCGCCATGCCGACGCGCGCCGAGACGGTGCGCGGTTACGTCCAAGGCATGCACGCAGGCTGGCTTGCGCAGAAGGCACGCGAAATCTATGGCGACGCGGCCACGATCGGTGATTTTCAGCTGGCGATCCGCTACCGCTACAACCCCGATGTCCGGAGCCTTGATGCTATTGTTCCGGCAGTGATCCCGATGCTTCTCCTGTTGATACCGTCGATGCTGGCCGTGCTGAGCGTCGTGCGCGAAAAGGAACTCGGCTCGATCATCAATTTCTACGTCACGCCGGTCACGAGGTTCGAGTTCCTGCTCGGCAAGCAGATTCCCTATGTCGTGCTCGCGATGCTGAATTTCCTGCTGCTGACAGGCTTTGCCATCTTCATCTTTGGCGTGCCATTCACCGGCAGTTTTGCAACCTTCGCCGCTGCCGCGTTTCTCTACGTCATCGTCACGACGGGGATGGGGCTGCTGCTCTCGACCTTCATGAGCAGCCAGATCGCGGCGATCTTCGGAACCGCGTTGGCCACGATGATCCCGGCCTCGCAATATTCGGGCATGATCGATCCTGTCTCGTCGCTCCAGGGCGTGGGTGCCTTCATTGGCCAGATCTATCCGACGACCTATTTCGTCATAATCTCGCGTGGCGCCTTCTCGAAGGCACTCGGCTTTGACGACCTTTCCAGCGCGTTTTTGCCACTCCTCATCGCCATCCCCGTGTTGCTCGGCCTCGGAGCGGCACTTCTCAGGAAACAGGCCCGCTGAAATGCGTTTCGCCAACATCTTCCAACTCGGCATCAAGGAACTGCGCGGTCTTGCGCGCGATCCGATGCTGCTGGTGCTGATCGCCTATGCTTTCACCTTGGCGATCTACACAGCGTCCAAGGCGATGCCGGAAACCCTCAATCGCGCGCCGATCGCGATCGTCGACGAAGATCAGTCGCCGCTGTCCTCGCGCATCGTAACCGCGTTCTACCCTCCCTTTTTTACGGCGCCACAGCTCATCTCCCAGCCCGAAATGGACAGGCGCATGGATTCCGGCATGGACACATTCGCGCTCGATATCCCTCCGAACTTCCAGCGCGATCTCCTGGCCGGCAGATCGCCCACGATCCAGCTCAACATCGATGCGACTCGCATGTCGCAGGCCTTCACCGGCGGGGGATATGTCCAGTCGATCGTATCAGGGGAAGTGAGTGAATTTCTGGATCGTTATCGCGCCGAGACCGTGCTGCCTGTCAATCTTGACTTGCGCGCGCGTTTCAATCCCGAACTCAACAAGGGATGGTTTGGCGCCATCACCAATGTGATTTCCTCGATCACCATGCTCTCGATCATCCTGACCGGCGCGGCACTGATCCGCGAGCGCGAGCATGGAACGATCGAGCACCTGCTGGTCATGCCGGTAAAGCCGTTCGAAATCATGATGAGCAAGGTCTGGTCGATGGGTCTCGTCGTGCTGGTGGCTTCCGGCCTGTCGCTGGTCTTTGTCGTGCAGGGCCTGCTCTCCGTGCCCACGAACGGATCCGCGCTGCTGTTCATGACCGGAGCGACCCTGGACATATTCGCCATGACCTGTCTGGGAATCTTCCTTGCGACCATCGCGGGCTCGATGCCGCAATTCGGTTTGCTGCTCATGATGGTGCTTCTGCCGCTTCAGTTGCTGTCCGGCGGCGTCACCCCGCGTGAGAGCATGCCCGAGATCATCCAGGCCATCATGTTCGCCGCGCCCAACACGCACTTTGTCATACTGGCCCAGGCCGTCCTGTTTCGCGGCGCTGGCCTGGACGTCGTCTGGCCGCAGCTTGCGGCGCTGCTGGCCATTGGCATTGGGTTATTTGCCTTTTCGCTTCGCCGCTTCCGCCAATTCCTGAAATAGGCTCGAAGCAGCTAGGGTCTCGTTTCCTAGTCAGCGCCCCGCCACGTTTGCGGTATGAGCATTGTACGGAAAGCCATGAGAAACAGGCCGAAGCCGGCAACCCACAACGTGCCTGCAAGGCTCGTTAAAGCGACGCCGTAGACGGGCAGCAATTCGACCAGGAGGCGCGACAGGCAGCAAATTGTCATCGCTGCGAACGCACCTGTCGCCGGAACCGACGTCTCGAAGGCGCGGTGGCTGTGCTTGCGGATCATGCTCGCCATGATGGCGAGAGCCATCGTGCCGATGGCGCCGATCGTCCATGCATGAACGGCAGCCGCCTGCCCCAGCCTTGCAGGCGTGAAAATGTCGATCGCCAGAAGCCCGAAACCGACGGTGATCCAGCCGTACCCAATATGAAGAGCGAGAACTGACGATGACGCCACCATCCGCCATCCCTTCCACTGGGCGACCCGCATCACCTGACTGCAGGCGGCAAGGGCGCAGGCAAGGCCGGTGAATTGCACCTGCGGCGCGACAACCCACGAACCGAGGGCGCATGCTGCCACGACCGCTGCCGCGTACTCCAAAACAGCGGAGCGATCCATGAAGATCCGGCCGCCGGCGCTTTCGACGTACGCCATGGTCAAAGCCGGCACGACCCGTCCTCCGATGATCATGAGGAGGCCGATGATCGAAGCCAAGGCTAGTCGCAGTGCAAATTCTACCTGATAGGACGCTGCCGTGAGCACGTTGCTGCCACAAAAGATAAGCAGCAGAAACACTATCTTCAGGTTGCGGCGGTCCCGGCTGGCGATCACATGTCCCGCCGCGATCAAGAGGAGTGTCAGGACCAACAGCGCCGAGAGGGCAAGCCCGGCCGAATGCGACAGGAACAGGAAAGTCCCCCGGCTGCACAGCCATAGAGCGACCAGCAAGCGCGTGGTGAGCGGCGACACCGCACGACGTCCTGTCCATCGGGGCAGCGCCGTCAACAGAAAACCAGTCAGGATGGCTGGAACCATCCCGAACAGAAGCACGTCACGATGCCAATCGCCGGGAGAAATCCCGGTCGGGCCGATGGCCTGTATTCCGAACGCCGAGGGCAGCCAGACCGCCGCGCCCACGATCGCGTCCAGCCCGGCGATAAGAAAAAATGGCTGAAACGGCGCCGGCATCCGCTTCGGATCGAAAGCGAGCGCACTCCCGTCAGTCACCATGCAACAATTCCTCCACGGGGATGGCTGACACGAGATTCTCGTTCTGCTTCGCCGTTCGCAAGAACGGCGATCGAAAAAAGCCGATCCGAAGGCAATAGCGTGGGTGATCGATCTCCGTATTTGCTCAAACGCAAACAGGCCTCAAAACGGGTGACTATAATCAAGACCAGTTTTCGAGACCGGATCAGTGGATAAGACGGGCCGCTCTATCCGTAGTGCAATCGGCCGCGAAACGTTTCCCCTCGCGCCGCGCCAACAGCTCGATCGGACGTCAGCAGGATTGAGATTGGCCTTGGCATAGGAGCGAACAAGATATGAAGCAGAACGTTCCATCGAGTAGCATTGACGACGGCATCCGGCGCTTTGCCGACATGGCCTTTTTCGGCCGGCTGGCAATCTTGATCAACGACGCCCAGCTGGATTGTGAGTGCCGTTCCAGGCTCGACGAGACGTTGGCGCGATTTGCGGCTCTGGAGATCCGACGGATCGCCCGCGAACATCTCGCCAATGCCCGTGGCCAACGCGAACGCATCGAAGCCATTCTCTTCTTCCTGCAGGACCTTGACGAAATGGGGGCTGCCGAACGAGACCGTAGCGTCTACCTGGATGTCGCGCTCCTGTTCGACGACATCGCGAACATCGCAAAGGAAGGCGCATTTTCGATGCGGCAACTCAGTTTATCCCCGGTGCAGAACGGGCCATAGGTTTTCGGCCGCAAGAACTTGTAAGGGCTGCAGCCAATCGCGGTCAGGTGGACTTCGCCTGCCTGATGCCGGGTCACTGCGATCCTGGAATGAGGGGGCTCAAAGTGCGCATCGATAAAGCTCATCCGACGCTGACCTTATCTTCACCCCACCGTGTCAGCTTGTCGCCAGGGTCCACGCCCGCCCAGCCAACCAGCCGGGCAGCCATCTCGACCACCATTTCCTCGATCGAGGCAAGCTTGACGTAGAATGGCGGCACTGGCGGCGCGATGATCGCCCCCATCCGGGCCAGCCTGAGCATCGCGTCGAGGTGCCCTTCGTGGAGCGGCGCCTCGCGCGGAACGATGACCAGCCGGCGCTTTTCCTTCAGGACGACATCGGCGGCCCTTGTAAGAAGGTTGTCGCCCAACCCATGCGCCATCGCCGCCAAGGTCCGCATCGAACAGGGAACGACGATCATGCCATCCGTTCTGAAAGAGCCGCTGGCAATGGGTGCGGCCAGGTCCTGATAGGAATATGCGTGGTTGGCGACAGACGTCAGTTGGGCAAGGCCGTCGACGCCGAGCTCATGGGCGACGGTCCATCGCGCGCCCTTGGAAACGACGAGATGCGTCTCCACCCCGGCCCTGACCAGTTGACGAATGGTCTCCAGCGCGAGCACGGAGCCGGATGCACCGGTGACACCGACTATCAGCCGTTTGGTCATTCTTGCCCCCGAGCGGTCGTCTGCGAAAAAAGCTCGTTCCATCGTTGGGATACCTGCTCCTCGATATCGGCTGACATGGTCAGCTCCTTTCCCCATTCGCGGGAGGTTTCCGATCCAATCTTGCGCGTCGCATCGAGCCCGATCTTTCCTCCAAGCCCCTCGAGCGGTGACGCGAAATCGAGCTGGTCGATAGGGGTCCGATCCACCTGCATCAGATCGCGCGAGGGATCCATGCGGGTGGCGACCGCCCACATCACGTCCGGCCAGGATCGAATGTCGATGTCGTCATCCACCACGACGATCATCTTGGTCATCGAGAACTGCGGCAGCAGGGACCAGAACCCCATCATCACGCGCCTGGCCTGTCCGGCATATTTCTTGGCGATCGAGATAACGGCAATCCTGTAGGAACAGGCTTCCGGCGGAAGCCATACATCGACGATTTCCGGTATTTGTTGGCGCAGGAGCGGCTTGTAGACATCGAGCAGCGCCTCGCCGAGGACCGAAGGCTCGTCGGGCGCGCGACCGGTGAACGTGGTCAGGTAATTTGCCCCGTCGCGGACGCGAACGCGCTTGAGGCTGAATACGGGGTATCGTTCCGGCGCGTTGTAATATCCGGTGTGGTCGCCGAAGGGTCCCTCCAGCGCTGTCTCGGTTGGAGAGACGACACCTTCGAGCACGATTTCCGCACTGGTTGGCGCGTGAAGCATGATGCTCTTGCAGGGCGCCAATCCGACTCGGCGATTGTTGATCATCCCGGACAGTGCCAGCTCCGACACGCCTTCGGGCGCCGGCATCACCGACGCGATCAACGTGGCGGGGTCCGCCCCGATGACAACCGCCACCGGCATCTCGAGGCCCCGCGCCTGCCACATGCGATGGTGGGCGGCGCCACCTCGCATGGGCAGCCATCGTATGATGGCGCGATCACGAGCAAGCACCTGCATGCGATATACGCCCAGATTGTAGGTGCTCGGATCGTCCTCGCCGGGTGGGCGGGTGATAACCACGGGCCATGTTATGAGGGGGCCGGCGTCTTCTGGCCAACACGTCTGGACGGGAAGAAGCGAAAAATCCGGATCGGCCTCCCGCCACTCTCCGGGCGGGGAAACGATCTTCGGCCGCGCCGCGAATGCTCCGCGCGCCACCGGCAGCATCTGTCGGGCCTGGTGAAGGTTCCGTGGAGCCCGAGGCGATCTCATCCACGCAAGAAGCGCGCCGAGGGTTTCCAGCCCAGGAAGATCGGTGCCAAGGCCCCAGGCGACGCGTTCCCGGGTACCGAATAGATTTGCGACGACCGGAAAGGCCGACCTGACGCCGCGATCGTCGATCGGCGTGGTCAGGCGCAGCGCCAGGCCTTTCGCGGCGATCACCCGCCTGTGGATCTCGGTCAGTTCGAGCCGTGTCGAAACAGGCACCTCGACGTCCTGCAGTTGTCCATTCCCATCCAGGTACGAAAGGAATGAGCCGAGGTCCGAAAACGACGGGAGGCAGCGGTGATGCATGGCGAATTCCGGCTCGACCGGATCGTCGGGCGGATAATTTTGCCATGAGCGCCGACGAGAAACTTTGCGCTAGCGCAAAGAGCGATCGATCCGTCCGCGCTAATTTTCGAAGTCGGGCCGTACGGAAGTGGTCGCCCCACGATAACTAAGGCGGGCAGACCATCGTTGGCGGCGCCGGGCAATAATGAGGGATTCACATGGCCGGGAAGCTGATTAGCGAAACTGTCGAAGCTTGGCGGTCCGTAATTTCCCTTCTCGCGGACCGCCGCCGGAGCAGGGCAGCGACAAGAGAATTTTGGGCAATGGGTATGGATGAGTGCACGGGCATTTTGAATGACATCGGTCTGTCGCGACGTGAATTCGACGATGCCATGCGGTTGCCATACGCCTCGGAAGACCTGCTTTCTTCGGCGATGCGTTCAGCCGGCATCGATCCGGACAGTTTTCAATCGCTGCAAGCGCATGGTTTCATGGCACGCACCTGCATCACCTGCCCGCATCGCCGCCAGTGTCATGATCACTTGGCCGCCTTCGATTTCGAAAGCCACTATCAGGATTTCTGTCCGAACAGCCAGAATTTCGCAGATCTGCTCGAGAACGGACTCAGCACGTAATCCGCCGCGAAATCCGCTTGAGCGACCCCCCATATCGGAAGGATGCACTGAATGGTGACCGGAAACACGGAACCGAGATTGCCGGCGGTCGTTCGCTATCTTTTTCCGGCCTTCGCCGGCCTGCCACTCGGGCCGCTGCTCACGCTGTCCTTGCGCTCTTTGGCCGGGCGACAGCCTCGATTGTTCGATCGCCTCGGCGAACATCGAACAGCTTGCTATTTCATCGACCCGATCGACCTCGCCTTCGCATTTACCGTGGTACCGGACGCGGAGCGCTCGATCGTTCGTGTCGTCGGGAAAAGTGAGGCCGCGACATCAAGCGTCCAGATCAGGGGACCTATTCTGACACTGTTGAGCCTGCTCGACGGCACGCTCGATGGCGACGCGCTTTTCTTCAGCCGGATCATCTCGATCAGCGGCCGCACGGCGGCGGTGCTCGCGCTGAGGAACACGATCGAGGATGCCGAGCTTCGCCCGGCGGATCTGCTCGGCTTGCGCGGCGCACTGGCACGTCTTGTCGATACGGGAATTCTCGGTGCGCTGGATGTCGCGCGCCAAATGGCCGATCGCAACTCCAGAAGCAAGGCACCAGAGGCATGACAAGCGGACGCATGGAACTTGTCTGCCCGGCCGGAACCCCCGCAACGTTGAGGGCAGCCGTCCAGGCAGGCGCGGACGCCGTCTATTGCGGATTTCGCGACGAAACGAATGCCCGGAATTTCCCCGGACTCAACTTCTCCGGGGAAGAACTGGCCGAGGGCGTCCGCTTCGCGCATGACCACGGCAGCAAGGTTCTGGTCGCAATCAACACCTTCGCGCGGGTCAATGATGTCGACCTGTGGAAGAAGGCCGCGGACACGGCGGCCGAATGCGGCGCAAACGCGATCATCGCGGCGGATATCGCCGTCCTCGATCACGTCGCGAAAAACCACAAGCAAGTTCGTCTTCATCTCTCTGTGCAAGCCGCGGCCGCGACGCCGGAAGCAATCGGATTCTACGCGACCAGTTTCGGCATCCGTCGCGTCGTCCTGCCGAGGGTGCTTTCGATTCAGGAGATCGCGGCGCTCAACCGTGCGATCGAAGTGGAAACGGAAGCATTCGTGTTCGGCGGCCTTTGCGTGATGATCGAAGGCCGATGCTATCTCTCTTCATACGCGACAGGAAAATCGCCAAATCTGAATGGCGTCTGTTCGCCACCCGAAATGGTGAGCTACGACGACGAGCCGAACAGCACGGCGGCGCGGCTTTCAGGGTTCACGATCGACCGCTACGAGCCTGGCGAGCCAGTGGGCTACCCCACTTTGTGCAAGGGCAAATTCAAGGCCGGCGGCAAGACCTCCTATTTGTTCGAGGACCCCGTCAGCCTGAACGCCGGCGGGATGATTGCCGGGCTGAAAGCCGCCGGCGTAACCGCCTTGAAGATCGAAGGGCGCCAGCGTGGCAAAGGTTACGTGACGGAAGTGGTCCGTGCCTTCCGGAAGGCCGTCGACGCCGTCGAGCAAGGTGGCGACGCGATCGAGATCGATCGGATTCTTGCTGGCCAGTCGGAAGGTTCCCGGCAGACGGCAGGAGCGTACAGCAAGAAGTGGAGATAGCATCTTGTCCGCAATTGCGTTGACGCTTGGGCCGGTGTTCTTCCACTGGTCGCCCGACCGCCTCTTGGACTTCTACCGCAGGATAGCAGACGAGGCTCCGATCGACCGCGTTCATGTCGGCGAAGTCATATGCGGCAAGCGGATGCCGTTTTCCGACTCGGCATGGCCCGAGATCATCGAACGCCTCGAGCGTGCGGGAAAGGAAGTGGTGCTGTCCACGCTGGCGGCGCCGGCAACCGTTCGAGAACGAAGAAGCATCGCGGATCTCTGCACCGACGAGCGGCTGGTGGAGATCAACGATGTCACCGCCCTGCCCTCACGCTCCGGCAAGCCCTTCGTGACCGGTCCGTTCCTGAACGTCTACAATGAGGCTTCCGCGCGGTTCCTGATCCAGCGCGGTGCCACAACGATATGCCCGCCCGTGGAATTGTCGCTCGCCGCCGTCGGCGCCATGGCCGGCGCATGTCCCGAGGCGGAATTCGAGATTTTCGTCTTCGGTCGGCTGCCGCTGGCGCTTTCCGGCCGATGCTATCACGCCCGCATCCACGGCCTGCACAAGGATTCCTGTCAGTTTACCTGCGAACGGGACCCGGATGGTCTTGCCGTGGACACGCTCGACGACCAGCAGTTCCTCACGATCAATGGCGTGCAGACGCTCTCCAACCAGGTGCAGGCCTTCTGCCCCGCACCCGCGGATCTCACCTCCAGAGGCGTCCGGCGTATCCGCCTGTCTCCGCACACGTGCGACATGGTCGAAGTGGCAAAGACCTATAGAGCGCTTGCCGATGGGAGAGAGGACCCCAAGGCTGCACGCTTCATCCTCTCGTGCCTCGATCTGCCCGGCACGCTCGTCGATGGATACGCCCATGGCAAGCCCGGCTGGCAGGCAGCCCCTTCGATCTGAAGCCGGGTCTCGAACGAAAACCATCCAGGGCGGAGTCGGTCTGATCCCTACGCAGGTGGAACCGTGCTCGCCTCCAAGCCGGACGGCATCGCGTTCGGGCTCCGTCGAGACCAGCTTGCGCTCCCGAACCAAGGCCATCCCGTTCGGCTCCGATCAGCTTGAACGAGGCGATCGACAGCCAGGATTCAGGAAAGCAACATCCGCCCGGCCGTGATCGCCAGGAAGAACGCAAAGGCAAGTTTCAGGTAGCGCGGGTTGAGCGCGTGGGCGAGCCTCGCGCCCAGGGGTGCGAACAAAAAGCTCACGGGCGCTATGATGGCTACCGCTGGCAGGCTGACGTAACCGAGACTGAGCGGAGGCCTGCCAGCAACCGCGAGACCCGACCAGATGAAACCGGCCACCGCTGGAAGCGCGATAAGAAGGCCAAGCGCCGACGACGTGCCGACAGCCCGATGGACCGGAAAGGAAAAGCTGGAAAGCGTCGGCACCGAGAGCGTGCCGCCGCCAATTCCCATCAGCGAAGAAACAAAGCCGATGACAGAGGCAACCGCACGGTTGATCCAGCCGCTTTGCGGCAAATGATCGGAGATCACCAGATTCTTCGGCATCGCCATATTGACGGCCACCAGCACTCCAACGACGCCGAAAACCAGCCGCAAGCCGGCGCCCGGAATGAATTTCGACATGATGCCGCCGATGAGGGCACTGATGAAAATAGCCGGCCCCCACAGATCGAGCAGAGGCCGATCGACATTGCCGCGCTTGTTGTGCGACCGCATCGATGAGATCGAGGTAGGGATAATGACGGCAAGCGACGTCGCGACCGCCAGGTGACTGATCACCGTCGGCGAAAAGTGAAACAGCGTAAGCACCCAGAACAGCACGGGGACGATGACGATGCCACCGCCGACCCCCAGCAAGCCGGCCAGCACGCCGGACGCCACACCGGTTACAGCCATGCCGGCGACCAGCATGGCAATTGTCAGCCCGTCGAACATCGACGTGTCGAACCCGAAATTCACGATGATATTCCCCTTGATTGGCCGTCCATGTCAGGCCTTGCGGATAGGCTTTTGGCCATGCCCGTCCGCCGTTGCGACCCGATGCAGGTCGCCCAAAAGTGTGCAGCGGTATTGGGACGCGATGCCCTCTAGTGGCGCACCATCCCGGCGTCGACATTGAGCGTCTGGCCGGTGATCCAGCGCGCATCGTCGGAGGCCAGGAACGAAACCACATCGGCGATATGTTCCGGCTGGCCCTTGCCTTTCATCGCCTGAAGCATCTCGACAAAGCCGAACGCTTCATTGTGCGGGCTCGCCTTGACGCCGTCGCTCTCGATCAGGCCGGGCGTTACCGCGTTGGCGGTGATGTTGTATTTGCCGAGCTCCGTGGCGAGCGCCCTGGTGAAGCCAATGACGCCGCCCTTGGCCGCGACATAGGCCGCCATGTTCGGCGTGCCTGCAAAGAAGGTGTTGGATGCGATGCTGATCACCCGTCCGGCCTTGCCCGCCGCACGCATCTGGTCCGTCCCGGCGCGGCTGACGATGAAGGTGCCTGTCAGATTGACGTCGATGATCTTGCGCCAATGGTCGAGATCGACATCGTCCCAGGCAACGAACGGCACGATGCTGGCATTGTTGACCAGAATGTCGATGCCCCCGGTCAGGGCCAGGATTTCAGCGAAGAGTGCCTTGACGGATGCCGGATCGGAAATGTCGGCGGCGATCGCCTTCGCCTTTCCGCCGATCGCTGCGGCCGCCGCCTTGGCGCCTTCGGCATTGATGTCGCTGACGATGACGGTTGCTCCGTCGGCGGCAAGCCGCGCCGCGATCGCCTTGCCGATACCCTGCGCGGCGCCCGTAACCAGGGCCGTCTTTCCCGCAAGCCGTTCAGTCATGAAAATACTCCCTCAATCCGTGATCTGGTGATGTCTGTTCAGGCGTCGGCGTCGATCACGGCCAGCGCGGCATCAATGCCTTTGCCGATCGCGAGATTCTGCCCTGCCGCTTTCATGGCGCCGCCAAGTGCCGCCAGCGCCGCGATCGCATAGATCGGCTGGGCGGTCGGTCCCATATGGCCGATGCGCGTCAGCTTGCCCAATGTTTCGCCGCGGCCCGACGAAAACACCACGCCGTAGCGCGCCCGCGCGGCTTGGCGAAGCGCCTTCTCGTCGACGCCTTCGGGCGTGCGGACGGCGGTCGTGGTTGGCGACGCGATCTTGTCGTTGGCGGCCCAGATCGACAGGCCCATCGCCGCGACGCCCGCGCGCATGGCCTTGGCGGTGAGCGCGTGGCGCGCCCACACCGCCTCCGGTCCCTCACCAAGGTAGAGGTCGAGCGCGACGTCGAGCCCGCTCATCTCGGAGACGGACGGCGTGAACGGAAACGGCTCGTCCCTCGACCACGCATTTTCCCAGTCGACGATGCTCAGCATCGATGCGCGCGGCGCCAGGGGATTGGCCTTCATCTTGGCCCAGGCCCGCTCGCTGACACCCATCATCGTAAGGCCGGGAGGCGCGCCCAGGCATTTGTTCGGGCCGGTGACATAGATATCGGCCCTGCAATCCTCCGGATGCGTCTTCATGCCGCCAAACGACGAGACGGCGTCGACGATGAGATAACCGCCATGCGCCGAAACCAGGGCGCCGATGGCGTCGATCGGATTGATGGTGCCAGACGGCGTATCGTGGTGGCAGACGGAAACGACGGTGATTTCCGGATGCGCCTTCAGCATTGCCGCGACCGCCAGCGGGTCGATCGCCTCATTGTAGGGCACTTCGATCTCGAGCAAGTGTGGCGAATAGCGCTTCGCCCAATAGCCAAACCCCTTGCCATAAACGCCGGAGGCAAGGTTGAGCACGACGTCGTCGGGCGCGATCAGGGAGGCGGCGGCGGCCTCCAGGCCAAGCACCGGCTCGCCATGCAGGATGACCGGCCTGTTCGACAGACGCATCGCCTTCTGCGCCTTGTCGATCACCTTCTCGTAGAAGAGCTGGAACGCTGGGTCGTAGTCGTAGAGCACCGTGCGACCGAGGCCGCGCAGTACGTCAGGATAGGCATTCACCGGCCCTGAGGTGAGTGTGATGACCGGTTCGGCATGGTCGGAATAGCGCATGGTCTTGTCTCCGCATTGGTAACGGTCAGCCGTAGAATTGCGTGCCGGTCCGGTAGGTCTTGAAGTTGTCCATGTCGTGCGAATACATCAGCTCGGCGCCATGGTCCTCGGCGAGTTTCTTCACCCTGCGCATCGAATTGACGCCCGCCACCGGATCGATGTGAAAGGATGCCTGGCACAGCGTTTCAAGGCTCTTCTGCGTGTAGGCGGCATCGATGGTGAACATGATCGGCTTGCGTTTGGGGAACTCCACCAGCAGGCTGTAGTGGCCGATCGAGTGGCCGGGCGTCGAGATCAGCTTGACCCCCCTGGCGAGGTCGACGTCGCCGTCGATGCCCTCGAAGGTCGAGTTGGCGCGCGTCGTGCCCTCCAGCAACTGCGCGGTCGCGCCACGCGCCTCCGCCGCTTCAGCCGAGAAGCTCAGGTCGGAATAGCCAAGATGTTCGAAGGGCTGGGGATTGCAGGCCTGCGGCACCTCGCTCCGGTGACAGATCTTCTTGGCATGCGGAAAATACTTGTTGCCGCCGCAATGGTCGAAGTGGAAATGCGAATTGACGACGACGTCGATGTCCTTCGGTTCGAGGCCGAGCAGCGCCAGGGCGCCGGGGATGGTCTGGTGCTTATCCTGGATCGGCTTTTCGAAAGGCAGCACCTTCATCACGTGATCGTAGTCATAGCCGGTGTCGATGAGAAACCGGCCCTCCGCGTGCTCGATCAGGATCGAATAGACGGGGAACCGCACTTCGCCGCCAGGGCCCCGGTTCCAGAACACGTGATACCCGTCGAGAACGAGCGAGCCGCCGTCGAGCAGGTAGACCTTGGTATCCGACATTCTTGCCTCCTGTTTTGGCGCGGGTCCCGTCCGCGCATGAATTGTGGTCAGCGCGCGCCGCGCTCGTATGGAATGCCAAGCGCCGCCGGCAGGCTGGCGCGCCGGCCGAACAGCACCAGCATGATCATCACCGCCAGGAACGGCAGCATCTGGATGATGTCGGTCGGTATGTTGATGCCGGCCACCTGCATCGCGGTCGTCAAAGACAAGCAGACGCCGAACAGCAACGCGCCGAACAGCACCCATATCGGGCGACCGCGCGCCAGCATGGCCAGCACGATGCCGAGAAAGCCCGCACCATTGGTGATGAAAGGAATGAACAGCCCGGCTCCGACATTGGCCAGATAGGCGCCGCCAAGCCCGGCCAGCGCTCCAGTCGTCAACACGGCGACGGTGCGGGTTCGCACGACGTCGATGCCGGCGACATCGAGCGCGGCCGGCTTGTCGCCCGCGGCCTGCAGGTTGAGACCTAGCTGCGTGCGCCGGTAGACATAGCCCATGCCGAAAACCAGCGCGACCGCCAGATAGACGATGAGATGCTGCTTGAAGAGCGCCGGCCCTATCACCGGAATGTCCGATAGCAGTGGAATGACCGTCACTTCCGCCGCCGGCAGGCGCGGATAGCTCCGCGAAAACTGGAAATGGTGGAGCAGTGCCGTCAGACCTTCCAGTCCCAACGTCAGCGCGATACCAATGACGATCTGGTTCAGCCCGATGCGCACGCAAAGCAGCGCCATGACAAGCGCCACCGCGACGCCGCCGGCCGCACCGGCGAAAAAGCCCAGCCACAGCGACCCGGAATAGAAGGCGCCGACAAAACCGAGATAGGCGCCGGCCAGCATCATGCCTTCGATGCCGATGTTGAGCACGCCGGCCTTTTCCGACATCTGCTCGCCAAGTCCGGCAAGCAGCAGCGGGATTGCCGCGGTGACCGCGCCAAACAGCAGCGCGCTGAGAAAGACTTCGCTGAACAGCCCGGTCATGCCTCAGGCCTTTCTCGATTGGCTGTAGCGGTGATCGACATACTCGGCGAGAGCGAGCACGATCAGCACGATGGAGACCAGCACCAGGGTGAAATGATTGGGCACGCCAAGCCGCCGCGCCGCGCTCTCGCCACCGATCGACAGCACCGAAAGCAGGAACACGAAACCGATGGCCGCAAAGCCGTTCATGCGGGCGAGAAACACGGCGGGAATCACGGCAAGCCCGTAGGCCGGATTCCAGTCCGCACGGACATTGCCCTGCACGCCGATGATGTCGACGGCGCCGGCAAGGCCAGCCAGCCCGGCCGAAATGGCGAAGACAGCGATGGTCAGGCCGGGGACGCCAAGCCCTGAGTGAACCGCCGCGCGTGGGTTGGCACCGACGATCCTCAGCTTCAGCCCGAACGCCGTGCGCGTCATCACCAGATGCACGATGATGATCGCCGCCAACCCAAGCAGCAGGCCGCTGGTGATGGTCGTTTCGAACAGGCGCGGCAACCGGTCTTCCACCGGCAGCGTACGGGTCTGCGGCACGGTCGTGCCTGGATCGCGAAACACCAGCTTGACCAGCACATTGGCGAGCGACGTGCCGAGGAACGTCATCATCAGCGTGGTGATGATCTCGTTGACGCCCTGATAGGCACGCAGCAGGGCCGGCACCAGGGACCAGGTCATCGCCACCACCATGGCGATGAGGAACGAGCAGAACAGCGCCAGCCAGGCCGGCATGATCTGAACGAACACGGGAGCGCTGGCCGCCGCCGTCACCGCGCCGAGCAGGAACTGGCCGTCGCCGCCGAGATTCCACATGCCCGCGCGAAAGGCCACGATGAGGCCGGCGGCAAGAAACAGCAACGGCGCCATGCGCGTCAGTGTCTGCTGGATGCCGAGCGGCGAGAACAGACCTTTCTCCAGCACGTAGCCATAGTAGGCGAGCGGGTCGACGCCGACGGCAAGCAGGATGCCGCCGGCGATGACGAGAGCGGCAAGGATCGGGCCGAGCGTCATCAGCAACCGATGCAGGATGTCGCGGCGCGTCGCCGCCCCGCTCGTGGCATCGAGTGCGGTCGCACTGACTGTGGGCGCGGTGTCGATGCTCATGCGGCAAGTCCGATCATCAGGCGGCCGACCTTGGTGCGGGCGTCGTCGGCATTGTCGACGATACCGACCAGCGCTCCGTTCGCGATGACGGCGATGCGGTCGCACATGCTCAGCAATTCCTCGAGGTCGGTGGAGATGAGCAGCACGGCAAGGCCGCGCGCCGCCGTGTCGCGGATGCGCTGGCGCGACGCCAGTGTGTTGGCGAGATCGAGCCCATAGGTCGGCTTGTTGAAGATCACCACCTTGGCGCCCTCTGCCAGTTCGCGCGCCAGAAGCACCTTCTGGATGTTGCCGCCGGACAGCCGGGCGACCGGCGTCTTCAGGCTCGGCGTGCGCACGTCGTATTCGCGCACGAGCTGGGCGGCGCGCTTGTCGATCTCCGCGCGCTGCTCGACGCCCTTGCTCCAGAACGGGGCCGCGCCGACCTGCTTGAGGAAGAAGTTGATCGAGACCGGGAAGGTGCCGACAGTGCCCTCGCCCAGCCGGTCGTCGGTCAGGTAGCGAAGGCCGCGCTGACGGCGTTCGCCGACGCTCAGCGTCTCGATGGCGGCGCCGTCCAGCCGCACTGAACCGCTGGTGGTCGCGCGCTGGCCGGCCAGCGCTTCCGCCAGCTGTTTCTGGCCGTTCCCGTCGATGCCGGCTATGCCCAGGATCTCGCCTGGGCGGATGTCGAAGGAGATCGACGACAGGCCTGGTGCATTGTCTGTCGGCGCGACCGCCAGATCCGCGACCCGAAGCAGCGGAGCCGCTTCGGCGTGGACTGTACGGACCGGACGCTCGACAGCTTCCGGATCATCCTTCTGCTGGCCGAACATCAACTCTACGATCTCCGAGATGATCTCCTGCTCGCCCAGCGCCCGAAACCGCTCGGGCGGGATCTCGCCCACCTTGCGGCCGAGCTTCAGCACCGAGATGCGGTCGCCGAAGGCCGCCGCCTCCTTGAGCTTGTGGGTGATGAAGACGATCGCCAGGCCCTGCTCGACGAGGCGGCGCATCAGCGCGCCCAGTTCGTCGATGCCCTTCGGCGTCAGCATGGAGGTGGACTCGTCAAGAATGAGCAACCGGCTGTTGCGCACCATCGCGCGCAGGATCTCGACCTGCTGCTGCTCGCCGAGCGAAAGCTCCGATACCTTGGCATGCAGCTTGATGGTGATGCCGAGCGTGCTGGTGATCTCGGCGACGCGCGCCGCCAGTTCCTCGGTCCTGGGGCGCTGCCACCACGGCCCGCCAAGCAAGAGGTTTTCCGCCACCGTCAGCGTCGGCACCAGCATCATGTGCTGGAATACGGTCCCGATGCCGAGTGCCAGCGCATGGCGTGGCGAGGTGATCGGGGTCGGTTTGCCGTCGACCAGTATGCGTCCCTCATCCGGCTGCTGCAGGCCCGACAGCATGCCGATCAATGTCGATTTTCCGGCGCCGTTCTCGCCAAGCAGCACATGCACCTCGCCCGGACGGATCGCCAGGTCGATGCTGTCATTGGCGACGATGCCGGGGAACCGTTTGGTCACGCCTTCAAGCGCGACGATGTCGCGCCCGGAAGCAGACGATGAAGAAAAACCGCTCATGAAAACCCAGCACCAGAAAATGGGAATCGTCCGGAGGGGTGAATGGATCACCCCTCCGGCAGCCGACCTTGGTCGCCTTACTGGGCGACGCTTGTCATCAGCGCCCTGACGGCGGCCGCGTCATAGACCGGATCGACCGCGATCTTGCCGGAAATGACGTCTTCGCGCAGCGCCTGGATTTCTGCCCAGACATTATCCGGGATCGCGGCGGTTTTGAGAAGCTTGACCGAGTCGTCCTTGAGGCCGATCGTATAGTGTTTGGTGCCGAACGTGTCGGCCTTCAGGTCGGCGATCATCGCCGCGTAAACCGGCTCGATGTTCCACACCACCGACGACAGCAGGAAGCCCTTGTCGATCGGCGACTTGTCGCCGATGACGTCGATGAAATAGACCTTGCCGCCATCGGCTGCCTTGGTCGTCTCGACCGCCTGCAGCATGCCAAAGCTCGAACCGTTGCCCTGCCCGAAGATGATGTCGGCGCCCGACGCGATCACGCTTTCGGTGACGCGCTTGCCACCGGCCGCATCGCTGTAGGCGGCCGGTCCGATCACCGCATAGGTGATCTTGACGGCCGGGTTCTCCGCCTTCACGCCCTGCGCGAACGCCGCCGACTGCGAATTCCACGATGGCGGCTCACCCGACACCACGATGCCGACCGACTTGGACCGCGACATCTTGGCGGCGAGACGGCCGGCGAGATAGGCGCCCTGGTGGCCGCTCAGCGTGTAGTCGGCGACGAGACCCTTCTCCAGGCCATTCGGCGTGTCGACGATCGCCACCGGAACTTTCAATTCCTTGGCGATCTCGGGCGCCGAGGTGTTGTAGCCGCTGGCGTGGGCAATCAGCAGGCTGGCGCCGTCGGAGGCAAGTTCGCGCAATGTCGGACGAACATCGCCATAGCCGAGGCCCTGGGCCACGACCACTTCGACGCCGGCGGCCTTGCCCGCCGCCTTGGCGGCGTCGATGCCTTGCTGGTTCCAGCCATAATCCGTGCCTTCTTCAGGCGTCAGGATAGCAATCGACTTGATCTCGGCGGCAAGCGCGCCGCTCATCAAGACGCCGCTCAATATAACTGCACTTACACTGCTCTTAAGAAGCTTTAACATGTTACCCTCTCTGTTTGATCTACCAATCAATATTCTTATTGTTATTGCGCGAAAGCGAGATAGACTGCCCAAGAAAATTACATATGGAGCTCAGGCAAAGTGGAAATCCGTTATGTCCTCCCGGTGATGCTGGCGTTCTCATCCTTCGCCAACGCGGTTGAGTTGCACCATGTCACCGTCCGCACCGGCACTGACGGGCTCGACATGGTGTCGTTGACGATTTCGAATGCGGGCAGCGAAGGCCTGTCCTGCAACGCCGACTTCGCCCACTGGTACTCAGCCGGGATCGCGACGGTCGAACCGGGCAAGAGCGCCCGCGTCGAGCTATGGTTCGATGCGAAGACCGGCACGTTCGCGATCCTCAACGACAAGCGAGAGAACCTGCCCGTCGAGCGGCTTTGGTGCGGCCTGTCGGGCCGCGCATATGCCACCCGCGTGCAGATCACGCTGGACCGCGCCGACGCCGCCAAAGGCGAGCGTGCCGTGTCCTGCACCATGGCGCAGGACAGCCTCGTCTGCCGGTAGGCGGTCATCGATCCGTCCGCTCGAACACCGCGCGCCCCTTATTCTTTCGCCAGGAACGTGTCGGTGAAGACATCGTCCGCGGACAGGGCTGTCTTGAGCACGCCCTGATCCGTAAGCGTCTTCAAGGTTTCCTCCCACTGCGTCTTCGTCATCCAGCCGAGACCGTGTTCCTTGGTATCGGGGCTGGTGAACGTCGATGCGATGTCGGCCTTGATCTGCGCCAGCAAGACGTCCTTCTTGTCCGCATACCCCGGGGCGGCCTTGGCCGTGATCTCGGCGGCCTCTTCGGGATGGGCAACGACATAGTCGAAGGCTTCCCTGTAGGCCTTGACGAAGCGGTGAACGATTTCGGGCTTGTCCTTGATCATCTTCTGCGAGGTGAACAGGCCAGAACCATAGGCCTTCCAGCCATAATCCGAGCCCATCATGATGCTGAGCGAACCGGGACCGCCGGCCTTGGCCTCCAGTTCGGGAACCTCGGCATCGACATAGCCGACCACGGTCTGGACGCGACCGAGCAGCAGGTAGCTCTCATAGGGCGGCGAGACGCTGTTCAGCGTCATGTCCTTTTCGGTCAGGCCGTTGGCGGCCAGGAAGCCCTTGAAGAAGATGTAGGTGGAGCCTGCGGGGTGAATGCCGATGGTCAGCCCCTTGAGGTCGGACGGCTTTGCGAGCTTCACCGTCTTGGCCAGCGAAATGACTGCCAGCGGCGAGTGCTGGTTGACGGCCGCCAGCGCCACGACCGGAACATTCTGCGACCGCGCGACGGCAAGCGTGGGAAGATCGCCGAATCCGAAATCCGCGTTCTCATTGCCCACCAGCCGCATTGCGTCGGGCGAGCCGGACCCCTTGCGGATCTCGGCCACATCGATGTCGTTCTTGGCGAAGAAGCCTTTTTCCTTGCCGACGAAGAACATGGCGTGATTACCACGCACCACCCAGTCGAGCTGGACGTTGACCTTGTCGACCGCCAGGGCCGCATTGGAGAAGCCGATGGCCCCGACAAACGCCGCGAATGTAGCGGCCTTGATAAGCGAGCGTCTCAGCATTTTTGTTCCCCTTTTGTGACGTTGGTTGTTCGAGGGCCTAGGCCTGGCTGAATTTCGGCGCCCACGGCACCACGATGCGTTCGAGAATTTCGGCTGCGTAGTAGAAGGCGATGCCGAGCACGGAAACGAGCAGCAGCGCCGCAAAGACCAGCACCGTATCGAGCTGGGTCGAAGCGAACTGGATGACGTAGCCGAGACCGTCGGAGGCGCCGGCGAACTCGCCGACAATGGCGCCGATCACACTCAAGGTGGCGGCGATCTTGGTTCCGGCCATCAGGTTTGGCAGCGAGTGCGGAACGCGGATCCTGAACAGGATCTGCGTCGGACTGGCACCGACCGAATTCATCAGCGACAGCAGCGAGCGGTCGACCGACTGCATGCCGGCCAGCATCGACAATGTCACCGGGAAGAAGGCAATGACGAGGATCAGGCCGATCTTGGGCGCGAGCCCGTAACCGAACCACAGGATGAAGATCGGCGCGAGTGCCACCTTGGGCACATTCTGGAACAGCACCACCAGTGGATAGAGCGCTCGACCCAACCAATCGAAACGCACGATGACCAGCGCGATTGCGATGCCGACCACGACCGATACGAGGAAGCCGAACAGGATCTCGCCTGCCGTCACCAGCGTCGCCTGCATCAGCGTGCCCCATTGCGCGACCAGCGATTGCGCGATCTCGGACGGGGCGGGAACGACGAAGGAGGATATGGCAAAGATCCGCACGGCGGCTTCCCACACCACGATCGTCACCAGCAGGAGGATGACTGCCGGAAGCCAGCTGCCCGTCGCGGCACTCCAGCCCGAGACCAGCCGCGGCTCGGAAAGATGAGTGATGGGTTGCTCGCTCAAGACGTGCCTCCCGGCTGATGGCTGGAGCGCAGCATCGTGCGCAGTTGCACCACCAGCCTGACGAACTCCGGATCTTCGGTGACCGACAGGTCGCGCGGATAGGGCAGCGCAATGTCGAGGCTCTCGGTGATGCGCCCCGGCTTGATCCCCAGCACATGAACATGGCGCGACAGGTGAATGGCCTCGTCGATGGAATGGGTCACGAGCACGATCGTCTTGCCGGTGCGCTGCCAAATCTCCAGCAGCGATTGGCCCATGGAATCGCGGGTGATGGCGTCGAGCGCGCCGAACGGTTCGTCCATCAGCAGGACCGCCGGGTCGAGCGCCAAGGCTCGGGCGATGGCGACCCGCTGGCGCATGCCGCCCGACAGTTCGTTTGGGCGCTTGTGGGCGGAATCGCCCAGCCCCACCAGCTCCAACATCTCCTGCCCGCGCGCCCGCAACTGCGAGCGCGACAGCGACCTGTCGGCGATGCCCAGCAGCATCGAGGCATTGTCGACGGCGTTCTTCCACGGCAGCAGGTTGGCGTCCTGAAAGACGAGGCCGATCATTCGTTTGCGCGTCGCCTCGGCCGGCGCGAGCCCGGCGATCGAAACGCTGCCCTGGCTCGGCTGCACCAGCCCGGCCAGCACCTTGAGCAAGGTGCTCTTGCCGCAACCGGAAGGACCGATGAGGGATACGAACGACCCCTTCGGCACCGAAAGATCGATGTTCTGGAGGACCAGTTGCCGGCCCATGACCACCGAAACACCCTTGGTCGAGATGAGGTCGTCATGGCGGATGTGGGACGGTCTGTCGCCGGCGGCCCGGATGGTTTCAATGCGCATGGCTGGTCGCCCCGCGCGCTGTTTCCGGCCGCGCCCGCGCCGTCTCGATTGCGAAGGTGGCCTTCACACAAACGGCCGACCGACGGAACTCCCCAAACCGGCCGGCCCTCCGCGCGCTGTGTGACATTGGCTACTCCCGGCCTTCCAGGATGCGGCGCACCGCGACGAGCTTGCGTGCCCGTTCGCCTTGCAGCGCCTTTGTCTGCTCGGGTGTGTAGGAGAACATCCCCTCGCCCGACTTGATGCCGAACTTCGACGCGCCGGTCTTCTCCAGCACCATCGGCGCGACATCGTCGCGGTTGGAGAGGTCGGCATTCAGGAAGGACGAGACGGACTTGTAGATATCCAGCCCCGCCATATCGAGCAGCGCCATGGGCCCGATGACGGCGATCTTGTAGCCGATGCCCCAGGATACGCAGGTGTCGAGATCTTCCGGCTCGATGACGCCGCGCTCGACCAGATCGACCGCCTCGCGCAGCAGCGCATACAGCACACGGTTCTCGACGAAGCCCGGAACATCCTTTTTCACCACCACCGGCAGCAAGCCGATCGAGCGGATGAGGTCACGGATCATAGCCACGGTTTCAGGCGCGGTCTTTTCGCCGCCGATCACCTCGATCATCGGAATGATGTGCGGCGGGTTCGACCAGTGCATGCCCACCATCCGCTCGGGATGCGAGATGTGCGCCTGCAGTTTGGTGATCGGGATGCCCGACGTGTCGGACGCGACGATGACCGACGGGCCGATCAGCGGATCGATGTCGCGATAGGTCTGCGCCTTGATGTCGATAGTCTCCGGCACGTTCTCGATGACCAGCTCGGCGCCATCGACGGCCTCGGCGATCGTCTCGACGAAACGCACGCTGCCGGCGCCAGTTCCGGGCGATTTGATGTCGAGACGGTCGAGCACGCCGCCGGCAAGATCAAGCATGCCCCGGGCACGCTCGACTGCTGCCGGCGAAACATCATACGCCGTGACATCGAGTCCGCCACGCGAAAGCCGCGCGGCAATGCCCGGACCCATCGTACCCAGTCCGATGAGGGCGGCGCGCTTGATCATCATGCGGCCTTTGCCGGAGCCGCGGCGGTTGCCGCCTTGAAGGCCGGGCGAGCGGCGATCGCGGCCACCCAACGCTCCAGATTGGGCATCGACGGCCGGTCTATCTTGAAGTCGATGCAGCGCTTCAGGATTGGCGCGCAGGCGATGTCGGCAAGGGTCAGCTTGCCGAGCGCCAGGAAATCCTTGCCGGCCAGGTGGCTGTCGATGATCTTGAGCTGCGCCACAAGGTCCTTCACCTGTTCCTTGTATTCGGCGGTCTGTTCCTCGGGCGTAAGCTTCGCGCCTTTGAAAGCAGCCAGATAGCCGGGATTGACGGCAGCCAGCAGGAAGTCCATCCAGCGCTCGACTTCGGTCTTTTCCGCCGGCGTGGCGCCATTCAAGTGTTCGCCGCCGGATGCCGCGAGATAGCGCAGGATGGTGTTGGATTCCCAGATCACGGTGTCGCCGTCGACCAGCGTCGGGACCTTCGAGGTTGGGTTGAGCGCCTTGTATTCCGCCGTCTGCGTATTCTCGAACTGGCGGCCGTAATCCTCGCGCGTGTACGCGGCGCCAAGCTCCTCGAGCATGAAGAGCACCTTTTGAACGTTGCCTGATGTCTGGCGGCCTAAGAGCTTGTACATGTCGTCTCCTCGATTGTGTCCAGGGCTACTTGCCGGCCGGCAGCGGCTTGTAGACGATGGCGTCCATTTCGATCTTGGTGTTGATGACCGCCTTGGCCTCGACGGTCGTGCGCGCCAGCACCGCGTCGCCGATCCCTTCGAGGAACGCCTTGTTGTAGCGGCCGAAATCGCGCGTATCCTCGAGATAGGTTGTGATCCGCACGACATCCGACAGCGTCGCGCCTTCATGCGCGATGACGCGCGCGATGGTCTTCAGCGTGGCCAGCGTCTCTTCCTCGATCGTGCCGCTGATCATGTTGTTGTTCTCGTCCTTCGGCACCTGGCCGGAGACGAAGATGAAGTCGCCGGCACGCACCGCCGGATGAAACGGCAGGTTCGGATTCTTCTTGCCGATGGCGTAGTGGCTGGCGGATTTTCGCGTGCTGTCGCTCAATGCCTGCTCCTAGAGAACACTGGTTTCGATGATGTCGACGCCACGGATGCGGTCGATCAGATAGACGATGCCGCGGTCGTCGATGGTCACGTCGTTGGACGAGGACCGCTCCGCACCTTCCGGCGCGTCGGGCATGAAATGGCCGACTTCCTTTGGCGCGAACGGGTCGGCGATGTCGACGAGCCGCAGCCCCTGCGCGAACCATGCAAACGGAATGACCGTGCCCTTGAACCGTTCGGAAGGCTGATGGCATCCCGTCATCGGCGGTTGTGGTGCGCCGTCCGTGTCGAGGCCCGGCACCTGGAAGGTCGAGATCGGCAGGGGGTTCGTCTCGTCGGTGATATCGTAGATCCAGGTAAAGGCCGGCGCCGAGGGTCGGAGTTTGGCGACATCCTCGTCCGCCACCACCATGATGTTACGACCCTTGAGCAACTGCGGGATGGGCAGGCAGGTGTGCGTGGGATGCGGGAAGCTCGGGCTCGAATTGACGTGCGAGACCAGCTTCGGCTTCGTGATGTCCGAAATGTCGAGGATGAACAGGCCGTGATGCCAGTAGCTGACATAGAGCCGGTCGCCCATGCGCAGCGGATGGTGGCAACGCGGCGTGACATAGTCATGCCAGGGGTATTCTTCGCCACCGCCGGTCCACTGGCCGGGAATCCACCAGCGTCCGACCTCGACCGGCTTCGTGGGATCGATCAGGTCGAGGATCATCACGATATTGCCGACATAGCCGTCGGCGGTCGGCGAGATGTAGGCATAACGGCCGTCGAAATCGTAGCGGTGGACGCCTTTGCCGCCGGTTATCCATTTCGAGATGAGCTTGGGCTGTGCTGGCTTGGTGGTGTCGTAAAGTGCCAGTCCGCCGCCGAAGTCGGCCGGGCCTTCGCTGCCGAAGCGCTCGTGGTTGATGATCATCAGCCCGTCCTTGGCGCGTACCTTGTGCGAGTGCCAGCCGGGCGGGACATCGATCGTCGTTATCTTGCGCGGATTGCGCGGGTCGGAAATGTCGACCAGCGTCGTGCCGCTCGGCGGCCGCATGTGGCCGATATAGAGGATGTTGCCGTCGACCCAGACCTGGCCGCCGCCTGGGCAGTCGACATGGCCGATCTGCTTGGTGTTGAACGCCGAAACCAAATGCATACGCCCTTGCTGCTGAAACGTCTTTTTCGATGTCCGCGCCGCCATTGGCGGCGCGACATTGCTTGCCGGAGGACCGGGATCAGGCGAGGCGAAGCAGATCGCCGGCCTGGTTGCGGCCCCAGCGCTTGTAGAGGAGCAGCGCCTTCTGGGTCGGCGCGTCGGTCGCGCCGAAGAAGATCACCGGCTCCGTCGCGGAGCCATTGACGTGCTCGACCCACGAGCCACCCGGTATGGCGAGGGTGTCGAACTGGTTCCAGTCGTAACGCTTGCCGTCGATGATCGAATGGCCGCTGCCGCGGAACGGCGCCAAAAGCAGGCTGGCGGTCTCCCGCTGCGGCAGCGTCTTCTCACCTGGACGCAGCATCTGAACGTAGAAATTGATGGTGCGGAAGACCGGTCCGCCGGTGGTCGGATCGATGTAGTCTACGACGATGCCCTCATGGGGGTCGCCATCCCAATCCTTGTGGGCGTCGAGGACCGCTTCCATCTTCTCCCAGCGATAGACATACATCGGCGACGACAGGCCGCCGCCGCGCTTATGGTCGACGAAGCGCGGCATCAGGCCACCCTCGCCATAGATGCGCTGTGAGTAGTCGTTCGGATAGCGCGCGGTCTGCACCTTCTTCTCGACTTCCTTGCCATCGACCATCTCGGTGTATTTGTGGTCGAAATGGACGGCGTGCAGCGTCTCGACCAGCGGCAGGTCGAGCACCGACAGGTTGACCGCCTGCTCACCGCCGACGGTGCCATGATTGTGCCAGGCGTCGTTGGGCGTCAGCACCATGTCGCCTGGGCCGAAGACCACGTCCTCGCCTTCGACGCCGGTGAAGTTGCCCTTGCCGGTCAGGCCGAAGCGGATGGCGCTCGGCGAATGCTTGTGCGGCGGCATGATCTCGTCCGGATCATTCAGGCGGTAGGCGGTGTACATGGTGCTGACCGATGCACGCTTGGGCGCCAGGCCAGGATTGACCAGGATCAGCGAACGGCGCTCGCTGTCGTCCATGGTCACCAGTTCGGCGGCGCGCTGTAGCAGCGGCTCGATGTCCGAATAGGACCAAACGAAGGGAATGGCCTTCGACGTCGCCATCAGCTGTTTGATCTCGTCATGGTCGACGCCTTCCGACGTCGCCCAGAATGGGAACATGTTCTTTTCGTAGAGGGCGTCATAGAGGCCCTTGAGGGCCGCCTTCTTGTTGGTGAGCCCATCGTTAGCTGGTTGCGCCAGGGACATATCGGACACCTCTCATCGCGAAGAAAATGCTTCTAACCAACTCAACCATATTCGCATTGGTTTTGCTCGACAATCCCCAAATTGCGAAATTTTAAAGTTTTTGGTTGAGGTGCGTTTTCCAGAAGCAAATGCCCGAAAATAGGCAGAAAATGGCCAAAGAGCGCACAAAATGGGCTAATGGATGCGAGTTGCGACCACCCCGCTACGGCCATGCACGATCACATGGCAGCTCAACCAATGCAGATTTTAATCTCAACCAAAAGATTTTGGTTGCATTCCAGCCGCCATTGTCAGGCCGCTACGCTCTGTTGAGCGCGGCTGCGGATCAGATCCGCGGCCTTTTCGGCGATCATGATGACCGCCGCATTGATGTTGCCGCAGACGAGATCCGGCATCACGGAAGCGTCCACGGCACGAAGTCCGGCAACGCCGCGCACGCGCAATTCCGGATCGACCACCGAATCCGCATCGACGCCCATGCGGCAGGTGCCGGCCGGATGATGCACGGTGATCGATGTCTTGCGGATATGCTCGTCGATTTCGTCGTCGCTCTCGCATTTCGGACCGGGGAAGAATTCCGCGCCAACGAACGGAGCCATGGACGGCTGGCTGGCAAGGTTGCGCGCGACACGAAAGCCGGCGCGAAGCGACTGCCAGTCGCGCTGCGAAGACAGGAAGTTCTGATGGATCAGCGGAGCGGCGAGCGGATCGCTCGACGCCAGATTGACGCTGCCGCGGCTCTCCGGCTGCACGGCGACGATGCGTGTCGCGAAGCCATCGGCGAAGGGTGCCTTGAACGGCGACATATAGGGCCACGCGGCAAGAGGTGCCGCGGTGAAAAGCAGCTGGACATCCGGCAACGGCCGGGTTGCATCGCTTTTCAGGAACGCCACGACCCCGCCAGGCACATCTCCCGAAAAGCCCTTTCCGGTGAGATAGGTCTTGACGAAATCGAGGCCGATGCGGTCGGCCCGCATCATCTTGAGAAACGGTCCCGGCTGCTTGCGCCGATACATCAGGATGACCGAAACATGGTCCTGCAGGTTCTTGCCGACCTGCCGGCGATCGACCTTGGTCTCGATGCCATGTGCCGCAAGTTCGGCGCTGTCACCGATCCCCGACAGCATCATGAGCTGCGGCGTATTGATGACGCCACCGGCAAGCAGGACCTCACGTCGCGCCAGAACCTCGTGTGTCGCGCCACCCCTGATGTAGGCGATGCCCGTCGCGCGCCCGTCCCTCAAGAGAACCCTCGTCGCCATCGCGCCGGTCAGCACCTTGACGTTGCCGCGGCGCATGGCTGGACGCAGATAGGCGGACGCGGTCGAGCAGCGGCGGCCGTTGGCAATTGTCATCTGCAGGCGGCCGAACCCCTCCTGAATGGCGCCGTTGTAGTCATCGGTCTGCGGATATCCGGCATCCCGGCTGGCCGTGGCGAAAGCATCGATCAGTTCATCCTTGTAGCGGCAGAACTGGGTGCTCAGCGGCCCGCTGCCGCCGCGATACCGGCTTTCACCTTTTTCCCAGCGCTCCTGCTTCTTGAAGTAGGGCAGCACCTTGTCGAACGACCAATCGGTCAGTCCGCTTGCCGCCCAGCGATCGTAATCGCCGCGATTGCCGCGCACGTAAGCCATGGCATTGGTGGAGGAAGAGCCGCCGATGACCTTGCCGCGCGCGCACTCGACCTTGCGCCCGCCGACATTGGCCTCGGGCTCGCAGAAATACATCCAGTCGTGACGGCGCTCGGTCAGGATCTTGCCCCAGCCGAGCGGGATGTGGATCATCGGATCGCGGTCCCATTCCCCTGCCTCCAGCAGCAGCACGGAAATCGCGGGGTCCTCGCTCAGCCGGTTTGCCAGCACGCAGCCGGCCGAACCCGCGCCGACAATGACGTAGTCAAAGGTTTCGCCAGCCGGCATGCGTGATCCTCGGGAGAAGGACAGCCACGATGGCAGCCGTCAACGAAGTCAGTCAACCATCGCGCAACTGGTGTTGTCAACCATCGCATGCAGATGTACATTGGTTGAGTTGGTTGAGTGCCGTTTCCATCAGGTTTCGTGTCACAATATGATAACCGGACGTTGAGTCGGCACCTGCCGATCGGACAGGAGATTTGGTTTTGAGCGCATTCGAGCTGCAGGTCGAACCATCGGATCTCGACGACATCATTGCCGCGGTCCGCCAGTTGCAACAAGGCGGCGGCAAACTTCCGTCCGAGCGCGATCTTGCGGAACATCTGAGCGTTAAGCGCCATCAGCTTCGCAAGGCGCTTGAAGTGCTGCGCCATTCAGGCGACCTCAAGCCGGCGCGCGCCAGGCGGGCGCCGACCGCCCTGCCGAGATATGGGGAGGAGTTGGTCAGGGTAACCAACCCGATCGAGGTTCTGGAATTGCGCCTGCTCATGGAGCCCGGCCTCGCCCGGCTTGCATCGCTGCGCGCTTCCTCCTTCGAGACGGCGCGCATCATGGACGCCGCTACCACGCCGGAGAACGCCCCCTCGGGCGCGGTCGACTTCGCCTTTCATCTCGCCATCGTCGCCGCTGCCCGCAACCATCTCGCCGCGGAATTCTACAAGATGCTGCGTCAGGTCGGGGTCGATGCGCGGGTGAAGATCGCACGTACCGCCGCGCCCACCTGCCCCAAGCGGATCGCCGAGCGCGATGGCGAACATCGTCTGATTGCCGAGGCGATCTCGCAGCGCGATCCCGAAGCGGCGGAAGCCGCCATGCGCGCGCATTTGCTGTCCGTGCAAAGACAGATCACGGAACGGTCGAATGCCGGCGCTTTTGCCGCATGATCGTTGCGCGTTCTAGCCAACCAGCCTGCTCGCGGGGACTTCCAAATTGACGCGTCATTTCGATGTGCTGGTCATCGGCGCGGGATCCGCCGGGGCGGTGGTGGCTAGCCGGCTGAGCGAGGACAGTTCGTGCCAGGTTGGCCTCATCGAGGCCGGCGTCATGCCATCCGATCCAGATATCGCCGACCCTCTGAAATGGACGATGCTGCAAGGCCGCGCCTACGACTGGGCCTACCGGACGGTGCCGCAACCGTTTACCGCGAACCGCGTCCATGAATGGCCGCGCGGAAAAATCGTCGGCGGTTCGAGCTGCCTGCATGCCATGGCCTATGTGCGTGGCCATCCCGATGATTTCGAACCCTGGGCGCAAGCCGGCGGCGAACGTTGGTCTTATCGAGGGCTGTTGCCGGGCTTTGTCCGCAGCGAAGCCTTCACGGCCTTCGACGCGCCGGCGCGCGGCCGGAACGGACCGCTGGACGTGTACCTGCCGGACGCCGAGGTCAGTCCGGTCGTGCGTGCCTACATCGCCGCAGGGCGAGCCATGGGGGTCCCCACCCTGACCGACCACAACAGCGGCGAACTGGTCGGCACCAGCCCCAATTCACTCAACATACGCGACGGCAAGCGCCAGAGCGTCGCCGACGCCTACCTGCCGCCGGAAATCATGGCGCGACCGAACCTCTCCTTGCTCACGGCCCACGAGGTCGAGCATCTGGTGCTGGATGGCCATCGGGCCACCGGTGTGGCTGTCGTCTGCAATGGAGATCCCATGACGGTCTCCGCCGACAGGATCGTTCTTTGCGCCGGCGCGGTGTCCTCACCGCTTGTCCTCATGCGGTCGGGCATCGGCGATCCAGACACGCTGAAGCAGGCGGGAATCCGCTGCCTTGCCGACCGGCGCGATGTCGGCCGCAACCTGCAGGACCATCTGCTGGCGCTCGGCAATGTCTACGCCGCGAAAAAGCCGGTGCCGCCGTCCCGCCTCCAGCACTCCGAATCGCTGATGTACCTGCACAGCGGCGACCCGACACATTCCGCGGGAAGTCCCGACATCGTACTCGGCTGCGTCGTCGCTCCCTCAGCCGCGAATGGCTTGAGTGCACCGCCCTATGGCTCCGCCTTCACGATCCTGTGCGGCGTCACCCATCCGACGAGCCGTGGGCGCATCGCACCGGGCGGGCCGGGCCGCAACGATGCGCCAGTCATCGACCCGCACTATCTCGAAACCGAACACGATCGCACGGTTTTCCGGATGGCCTTGAAGACCGCGCGCATGGTCGGCCATCATGCGGAACTGGACGAATGGCGCGATGTGGAGGTTCTGCCAGGATCATCCGTGCAATCGGACGACGATCTCGACGCTTTCATCGCCAAGGCAGCCTCCACGCATCATCATCCCGCCGGCACGTGCCGGATGGGCAAGGATGCCGACGCTGTCGTCGCCCCCGACTTGCGGCTGAACGACTTCGACAACATCTTTGTCGTCGACGCCTCGGTGATGCCGACGATCCCGAGCGGACCGATCAACGCCGCGATCGTCGCGATCGCGGAAACCTGGGCGGCGGCGTCACCGGTTACCGCGTCGGCATCGTGATCCCCGATTCCGCGCCGACCCATTCCGAGAAGTTGCTCGGTATGTGGCTCTGCACCGGGTATTTCATCGCCGCCTGACGGATCTCATCAAATCCTCCGCCATCGATTCAGACCCAAGACGCCAACAAGGCCGGCGGCAAGCGTGCTGGGCATGATCGACCGCATTGCGTTCTGCGATCGCTCGCTGGATAGTCCCGGCAATGTTGCAGACCCTGGCGACTCACTGGCCGCAAATCCTCGCGATCATCTCTGTGGTGATGGCGACCGTCGGCATTATCCACGCCGTGATGACGAAGGAGGATGTCCGCGCGGCCACCGGCTGGGTCGGCGTGATGGTGCTGTCGCCGATCCTTGGCGTGCTGATCTATGCCGTGGCCGGCATAAACCGCATTCGTCGCGCCTCGATCAGCGCGCAGCGCCCGCTGGCCGACGATGCGGCATCCGCCAAGCAAGACCGCGACATCGCCGCTGAAGAGGCCCTGATCATCGAGCGATACGGGCCACGATTCACCGGCTTGAGAACTCTGGGCGACAGGGTGGCGCGGCGCGCGCTCAAGCCGGGAAATGTAATCACGGTGCTGGAGACGGGCGACGAGGCCTATGCCGCCATGCGAGCGGCGATCGATGGAGCCGAACGCAGCATCCTGCTCGAGACCTATATTTTCGACAATGACGCCGTCGGTCTGCTCTTCGTCGAAGCACTCGCCGGCGCCGTCCAGCGCGGCGTCACCGTCCGGGTGCTGATCGATGCCGTCGGCGCCCGCTACTCCGTGCCAAGCATCCTGGGGCATCTGCGCGATTCCAACATCACCGCCGATGTCTTCAACGGCAACATCGTCATGGGCCTGCGCCTGCCCTACGCCAATCTGAGGACTCACCGGAAAATCCTCGTCGTCGACGGCACGGTTGCCTTTACCGGCGGCATGAACATCCGCAAGGGCTTCTCTGCCGAGTTCGCCGGCTCCAGTAGCGCCAGGGACACCCATTTTCGGGTCACCGGCCCGGTTGTCGCCGATCTCTTCTCGGTCGCCGCCGAGGACTGGCGCTTCGCCGCCAACGAGGCGCTGAAGGGCGATGCCTGGCGGATTGCCCCGCTGTCGCCGGCCCCCGGCCTGCCGATGCTGGTGCGGGCGGTGGCGTCCGGTCCGGACGCCAGCATCGAGACCAACCACAAGCTGCTGATCGGCGCATTCTCCATCGCCCGCAAGTCGATCCGCCTGATGTCGCCCTATTTCCTGCCGGACCGCGAGCTGATCAGCGCCTTGACGACCGCGGCGAGGCGAGGCGTCGAGATCGACATCGTGGTGCCGGCGGTGAACAACCTCTTCCTGGTCGATCGCGCGATGACCGCGCAGTTCGATCAGGTCCTCAAGCATTACTGCCGCGTCTGGCGCAAGGAGGGGCCCTTCGACCATTCGAAGCTGCTTTCGATCGACGGCGTGTGGGCCTATGTCGGCTCTTCCAATCTTGACGCCCGGTCACTGCGGCTGAATTTCGAGATCGACCTCGAGATCCTCGATACCGGCTTTGCCGGCGAGATCGAGACCCGGATCGGCTCGGCAATCGCCTCCGCCGTGCCGGTCACGCTCGACTCCCTGCGGGCCCGGCCGTTTCTCATTCGACTGTTTGACCGGGTATTGTGGCTCGGCTCACCCTATCTCTAGGCAGATTGGCTTGTTTCGGGAGCCCGCCTGTCATTGAACATACGCCGACGGATTCTATTTTGACTGTATCCAGGTTCTGAACTGTATCCAGGTTCTGAATTGAAGCCAGCAAGGACGAGCAGCACTGACATGCAGAGAACTGGACGCAGCCTGCCGGCAAACATGCTTCTTTCCATCCGCGACAGGCGGATGCAGAAGGCAAATGCCAGCGCGCCCAAGAGAACGGGCACGACCGGAACGCTGGTTGCCTCCTACAATGTCCACAAATGCGTCGGCATCGACAGGAAGTTCGATCCCGAGCGGACCAGCCGCGTCATCCGCGAAATCGACCCGGATGTCATTGCACTGCAGGAAGCGGACAACCGCTTTGGCGACCGCGTCGGGCTTCTCGACCTGTCCCGTCTCGAACTGGAAACCGGTCTGGTGCCGGTGCCGATCGCGGCCAATGGCAAAGGGCACGGCTGGCACGGCAATGTCCTGCTGTTCAAGAAGGGCGTCGTTCGCGACGTGCATCAGATCAGGCTTCCGGGACTGGAACCGCGCGGCGCCGTGGTGGCGGAAATCGATCTTGACGGAAACCGGACCTTGCGGGTCATCGCGGCCCATCTCGGATTGCTGCGCCGGTCGCGATCGCAGCAGGCCCAGGTCGTGCTGGATATCATGAACAGCCCCGACGAGACGCCAACGCTGCTGCTCGGCGATCTGAACGAATGGCGGCTTGGCAATCGCTCGTCACTGAAGACGCTGCATGTGACCTTCGGACCGCTGCCGCCGGCGGTACCCACTTTCCCGTCGAACCTGCCATTGCTGGCGCTCGACCGCATCATGGCCAACCGGCACGGGATGATCTCGGCCGTGGAAGCGCACGACACGCCGCTTTCGCGGGTTGCCTCGGATCACCTGCCGCTGACAGCCTTTGTTCGCTTGTAGGGCCATGGCCCCAGCCGTTGATGACGAGCTTGACGCCCACCGCCCTGAAAAGCTTATGGATCGCTATTGGAACGCTAAGTCCTTCCGCGAGTTGATGTAGCTGAAACCGCGAGAGGACGAGACATGAAAAAGTTATTCCTGGCTTCCATGGTGGCATTGGCCGCAACAGCCGCCGTCATTGCGCCAACGCAAGCCGCAAGCGTGATTATCCAGTCCGACGACAACAACCAGTATTTACCCGACGACCAGTCCGACAACGGCCAGATCGTCATCCGCCGCCATCACGACCGGCGGATCTATGACAACCAGGACAGCCAGTATGGCAACGATCAGAACAGCGAGGTGCAATATGGCGGCTACAATGACGGCCAGTACCGTCGCCATCACCGGCATCACCGCTGCCATATCGAGCTGATAAAGCATTGGCGCCACCATCACAGGGTGATCGAAGAGGTCCGCGTCTGCGGCTGATCTGATCTGGCTCCAGCGAAACCGGCCGGCGAAAAGCAGGCCGGTTTCGTCTTGTGTCTCAAGCCGCAATCAGCTGACGAAATAGCGCTGCCACTCGAAGTCGGTGATGTGCGACGCCTGCCAGGCGTCGAACGCCGCCTGCTCGGCACGCCGGCTCTCGGCGTAATTGTCGCGGAAGGTCTGGCCGAAGGCATCGGCGCAGAAATCTGATGCGGCGAAGGCGTCGATCGAGGCGTTCAGCGTGCGCGGCAGTTTCGGCTTGTCGAGATTGGCGAGGTTCGATGTCACTGGCGCTTCGAGCGGCAGGTCCTTCTCGATACCCTCGCAGCCCGCCGCCAGGATCGCCGCTATGGACAGGTACGGATTGATGTCGGCTCCCGGCGCGCGATGCTCCAGCCGGCAGGCGCCGTCGTTCGGCGTGGTGATGGCGCGGATCGGCGCGGTGCGGTTCTCGAAACCCCAGGCGACGTCTTCCGGCGACCAGGCGCCACGGTCGAAACGGCGGTAGGAGTTGACCGTCGGCCGGAACAGGAGATGCGTTTCCTGCATCCGGTTCAGTACGCCGGCGAGGAATTTCTCGGCGACCGGCGTCAGCCGGTTCGGGCCGGCGGCGAAGGCCGGCTTGCCGTCGCGCCACAGGCTGACGTGGTGATGCGCGCCGCAGGCGCTTTCCTTGCCCGGCGGCTGGAAGCGCGTCATGAAGGTGGCGACCAGGCCGCGCTCGGCGCAAAGCTCGCGCAGGTGCAGCTTGGCGCGCATGGCGTCGTCGGCCGCCTGCAGCGCACTCTTCGGCGTCAGCGCGTATTCATACATGCCATAGCCATATTCGGTAACCAGCGAGGCGACGCCGATGCCGATGCTTTTCATGCGGGTGATGAACTCGGCGGCGAAATCCTGGTACTCGCCGCTGCGCACCAGATCATAGTTGATCAGCGAATGCCCCCACGGCTTCAGCTCGCGGTAGCGCCCGGCGCGCATCAGGTCGTGGTCGGCGTGGAAGATGCCGAACTCGTATTCGAGCGCGAACATCGGCTCGTAGCCGAGCGCCCTGGCGCGTTCCTCGACGCGAGCCAGCACGCCGCGCGGATCGAAAGGGCAGACCGCGCCGTCGAGCATGTAGGAGCGCGTGATTGCGGAGGCGAATTTCGGCTTCCAGCCGTGCCGGACGACGGTCGCCGGATCAATGATCCCCTTGATGTTGGGAAAGCCGTTTTCCTCATTGGCACTCGGCGATGCGAAGGCGACATCGCCCATCGGCTGGCCGTCGCCATGGGTGACGCAATAGAGGATGGCGTTGATCGATTCGCCGTAGGTCGAAAGTTTCAGCGGCGCGATCTTGGAGCGGAACGCTCCTGATGTGTCGACCGTATGCACCTCGATAAACTCGACCCCGCCCGATGCCAGCTCGCGCTGCAACGCCTCGAGCTTCGGCGCGTATTCCGCGGCCCTGTCCTCAAATTCCACGTTCAAACCTCCACCAGGAAAACCTAAGGGCTGCGCTATTTCGCGCTGCGCCTGAAAAGTCGCGACAAGAGTTCGTCGAGCTCGTATCGGCCGCTGATGCCGCTTGGCCGGAAGGCCATGCAAAGCACGATGACGACGCCGAGCGCCACACCCGACAGTCCGAGCAGTTGCGGCAGCTGGATGCCGGCGATCGTCACGCCCGATTCGATGCTGCGGATGAATTCGAGCCCGACCGAAAGCACGATGACGCCGGTCACAGCACCTGTCACCGTCGCCATGCCGCCCAGGATCAGCATCGCCAGCGTGTTGAAAATCATCTGGAAGTAGAACAGCTTGGGGCTGATCGTGCCGGCGAAATAGGCGTAGAGCACACCAGCCAGGCCGCAGATCAGCGCCGACAGCACCCATGACATCAGCCGCAGGCGCCGGGCGTCGATGCCAAGTGCGGCGGCGGCCTGCGGGCTCTGGGCGCTGGCCCTCAGCTGCAGGCCCCAGCGGCTGTCCTTGAACAGTCGCGCCAGCACGATCACCACCACCGAGAACACCATCATCCACGGCAGGCCAACCACCTTTGGAATGCCGAAGAAGGCCTGGTTGCCCTTGAACAGGTCGGTCCAGTTGAGAAACACCGAATGGACGATGATCAGCAGCGCCAGGCTGACGATGGTCGCAGCGACGCCCGACAGGCGGCTGATGACCTTGCCGCTGACGGCGGCAAGGATGCCGACCACGACAAGCGCGATGAGCGCCGACGATACCGGATCGAGCTGCAGCGTCGCGAAGCCGAAAGGTGCATTGGGGATCGACAGCTTCTTCATCGCCAGCGGTGTGGAAAGGATGGCGACGCCATAGGCGCCGAGGCCGACAAAGGCGCTATGGCCGAGATTGGCGATGTTGCTGTTGCCCATGAACACTTGCAGGCCGACGACGACGATCAGGTTCACGAAAGCACCGAGCGCCAGGTAGGTGTAATAGGTCGGCGCGAAATTCAGGATCAGCAACCCGACCATCAGCACCGGCAGCGACGTCACCAGCCCGCCGATCAGCGACCGCGTCAGCGCACCGCCGGGTTGCGCGACAGCGGCGGCAGGAGGCGCTGTATTTTCGATTGCCTGCGACACCTCAAATCTCGCCACCCTCAAATCTCCTTGTCGCCGAGTTCGACCCGCTGGCCGAGCAGGCCTTCCGGCCGGTAGACAAGCAGCGCGACGATGATCACGTAGGTGAGCGCATCCTTGAAGCCCCCATATTCCTGCGGCAGCGCGACTAGCAGGCCAACCTCGATGAAGCCGAGCAGCATGCCGCCAGCCGCCGCTCCCGGCAGCGAGCCGAAGCCGCCGATCACACAGGCGACGAATGCCTTCAGCACCAGGCTGAAGCCGAGATCGGGCGAGACGCTGCCACGCCGCGCGATGATGAACACGGCGGCGATGCCCGCCAGCGCGCCCGAAATCGCGAAGGCCGTTGCGATCACCCGGTTAGCCCTGATCCCCATCAGCCGCACCGTGGCGAAATCGCGCGATGCCGCGCGGATGGCCAGACCAAGCGTCGAGCGGTTGAGGAAGAGCACCAGCGCCAGAATGGTCAGGCCGGAGACGACCAGCTCCATCACCTGCAGCGACGACACCGCGAACGGGCCGAAGAACCACATCTGGTTCAACCCGTTGAGGATCGAGACTGACTGCGGCTTTGGCGAGATCAGCAGCATGAACAGGTTCTGCACGACGATGCTGACGCCGAAGGCGGTCAGCAACCCTGTCGTCGTCGGCGCGTAGCGCACCGGCCGGAACGCCACCCGCTCGAAGGCGATCGCCGCCAGCGCGGCGGCGGCGACCGCGAGGAGCACGGCGACGATCGGCGACGTCAGCCCGAGGGCTGCCGCCAGGAACACGCTGTAGGCCGAGACGCCGATGATTTCGCCATGCGCGAAATTGACCAGGCCCATGATCGAGAACACCACGGCGAGGCCGAGCGCGACCAGCGAATATTCCGCGCCGAAGGCCAACGCGTTGAGAAGCTGCTGCAAGGCATAGTCCATGTCGCCGCCTACCCGCCAATATAGAGATTGAAGAGGCCGTGTTCGTCGGCGAGACCTGCCGGCGGCCCGCTGTGGCGAAGCGTACCGGCGCTGACGACATAGACGCGGTCCGCGAAACGAAGCGCCTGCTTGGCGTTCTGCTCGACCACCAGCAGCGTCAGCCCTTCCGCCTTGAGCTCGCCGATGAAATCGAAGATCTGCACCACGATCTTCGGCGCCAGTCCCAGCGACGGTTCGTCGAGCAGAAGCAGCTTTGGCCGCGACATCAGCGAGCGAGCGATGGCCAGCATCTGCTGCTCGCCGCCCGAAAGCGTACCCGCCGCTTGCCCGTAGCGTTCGGAAAGCACAGGAAACAGCGCCAGGAAGCGCTCGATATCCTGGCGTACCCCTTTCGGGTCACGCCGTGTCGCCGCACCGAGCCGCAGGTTCTCGCCGACCGTCAGATTGGCGAAGATGTGCCGGCCCTCCGGCGTCGAAGTCAGCCCGGCTCGAATGCGGTCCTCGGTGCGGACCCGCGAGATGTCCTGGCCGTCGAGAACGATGCGGCCAGAGGCCGGCGTGACCAGACCAGTCAGCGCGTTGATGGTCGAGCTCTTGCCGGCACCGTTGGGACCGAGCAGGGCGACAAGCTCGCCCCGCCCAACCTTCAGGCTGAGGTCACGCACCGCGCTCACCGCGCCGTAGCGGACGATCAAGTTGTCGACCGTCAGCACGACTGGGCCTGCGCTGCGAAGGCTCGATCCATCATCACTTGAGCTGCCTGCCTCAGTTCAGCGCCGGAACGAAGGTCGGCGGCGTATCGGAGATCAGCACCCGCTTGCCGTTCGAGAAGCCCATCACAGGCACCGCCTTGACCGGGTAGCCCTTCTTCTCCGCGAAAGAAATGACCGGCGCCGTGGTGCCGGGATAGCCGCCCGGCGCGCGGATCGCCTCGCGCAAGGCGGCGGGCTCGACGGTGCCTGACTTTTTCGCCGCCTCGTAGCTGATCTGCACCATGTCGGCGCCGAGCGCGTCGAAGATGCCGTTGATCTTGTAGCCATCGGCCTTGCACTGGGCCAGGAACTTGTCGATCGGGCTGTCGACGCCGGTCGCGCCATGGGTGGCGAACATCACCTTTTCCAACGACGCCGGATCGCCGACAGTGCCTTCCAGCGACTTGTCGTCGAAGGCGTCGCAGCCGGCGACCCAGCCATCATAGCCATTGGCGCGCAGCTGGCGGATAAAAATGCCGACATCCGGCAGCACGCCGCAGATGTGGATGGCGTCCGGCTTCTGAGGCAAGGCCTTGATGCTGGCGATCTGCGGCGACCAGTCGGTGGTGCCCCAGGAATAGTTGAGCTTGGAGACAACCTTGCCGCCAAGATGCTCGAACACCTCGCCGAACCATTCCGGCAGCTTTTCCGAATAGGAACCGGCATCGGGCGAGACCATCAGCGCCACGCTGCGCGCGCCCTTGCCGTAGAGCGCATTGGCGGTCGCCGCCGCGTTGATCGGGTCAGGCACCGCGCCGGCGATGAAATTGTCGAGGCCGGCCTGCTGCATCTCGAGCTGCGTGTTCGGCGCCGAGAACACCGTGGCGCCGTAAGGCGCCGCGATCTGCGCGGTCGGGATCAGCGCGTCCGGGAACGGCACGCCGGTGATGATCTGCGCGCCGGCATCGAGGAATTTCTGGCCGAGCGAAACCGAAAGCTGCGGATCGGAACGATTGTCCTCGATCATCAGCTCGATCTTGGGATCACCGGCCCCTGCGGCCTTGTTCAGTCTGTCGGCCATGCAGCGCGCGCCTTCGGCCTCGCTGTAGGGTGCGTACGTGCCGGTCATCGCCACCGCGAGCCCGATCTTCAGGTCGGTGGCGCCGGCATGCGCCACCTGCGAAAGTCCCGCCGCGACGACCGCGGCTCCCAGAATCATCTTGTCCATTGAACCCCTCCTTCTCCCTTGTTGTTGCCGTTCCAGGGCGCCGTCACGATGTCTCGGACTGCCCGACATAAACCTCGATGACGCGCGGATCGCGCCACACTGCTTCGGTCTGCCCGGAGGCGATCACCTGGCCCTGGTCCATGACGCAGAGCCGGTCGCAAAGCCGATTGATGAAGCGCAGATCGTGATCGATGACGATGGTGGCGCAGCCGACATCGCGGCGGATGCCCTCGATCGCCAGCGCGAGTGTCTCGGACTCGCCTTCGTTGAGGCCGGCGGCCGGCTCGTCGAGCAGCAGCAGCGAAGGACCGAGCGCCAGCGCACGGGCGATTTCGAGCCGGCGCTGGCTGCCATAGGACAGCGTACCGGCCGGAACGTCGGCGAAGCCGTCCAGTTGATATTGGGCGAGCAGCTGGTCGACGCCGATACGCGCCGCGGCATCCGGCCGAACAGACTGGCAAGTGATATGGGCGACCTCGACATTCTGCCGGACGGTCAATTCCTTGAACAGCCGGATGGTCTGGAACGTGCGCGCGACCCCCGCCCGTGCGCAATATTCGGGACCATGGCCGGTGATTTCCCTGCCTGCCAGCCTGACACTGCCGGTGTCGGGCTTGAGCACGCCGGAGATGGCGTTGACCAGGGTGGATTTGCCGGCGCCGTTGGGGCCGATAAGGCCGAGGATTTCGCCGGCCTCGCAGGACAGCGAGGCACCGCGCAACGCCTGTACGCCGCCAAAGGTCTTGCTGACTGACTCAACCGACAGCATCGGTCACATCTCCCATCCCGGCCGATGGCTATTTCTCCTGTCGGTCGGTCAACAGGATGCTAGACCTCCGACTTTTCCATAACAAGTATTTTTTTCCATTTTAGAAAATATTCTTGAAGCGCCGCGTTTTCCAACGGGAATTCCACCCGGTCCGACCGACCAGGATCAGACCCCAGCGCCGGCCGGAAGCCCGTCGCGCGGCACGGTGTTCGACATCAGCATGACGACCGGCTCGCCGCCCAGCGCGACATAGGCATGCTGCATTTCGCCGTCGAACAGGATGCTGTCGCCCGGCTGCAGCACCGTCGGATCATAGTGGATGGTGTGCAGTTCCAGGTTGCCGCTGAGCACGTGGATGAACTCTTCGCCGGAATGGCTGCGCCAGCCGCCATTTTCCTCGAAGCTCTTCGCCCGCAGCGTGACGCGCCAGAAAATGTTGGTCTTGTCGCGAAAATCGCTGCACAGGACCTCGAATTCCATTGCATTGCCCTGATGCAGGATGCCGCTGCCGGCGCGCGTGATCGAGCGCCGCGCCTGCATGCCCGGCTTCGGGCTGAACAGAAACGATGCCACCGGCACATGCAGCACGCCGGCGATCATCAGCGCGACGTCGACCGTCAGGCGGGCCTTGCCGTTCTCCAGCTTCGACAGTTGCGACACCGAAAGGCCGGAGCGTTCGCTGAGGTCGCGCAGCGTGATGTTGCGCTCCTTGCGCGCATCCCGGATCTTGCTGCCCACATTGCCCTGCATCGCCCACGCCCTTGGCTGTCGTGTTTCCAATTCGACAAGCTCTAGCGGCGTGGCATGGGGGCGTCCAGCCTTTAGACGGCTACGGCTGGTTTTGGCCATAGCGACATCGCGACGGTGGCAAAGACACCCTCCAGGGTGCGGCTGACGAGTTCGAATGTTTCCGGATCGGAAAGCAGGTTGTTGCGGACTTCGAGATAGAGGCAGGGCCTGCCTTGCTCGAGCCCGTGCCGGTTCAGCGTATAGCCAACGGCCTGACGCCAGTCGTACGGCTCGTTGTCGCCGATCCTCAATCCGACCTCCGTGCCCTGCGCGCCAAGGGTTTTCAGCACCGAGGTGACGAACGGCGACGGCTCTCGCCACAGCACGCCAATATCGACATTGCGCCGCACGCCGCCCATCACCGGGGTGAAGGAATGCACCGAGATCAGCGCCTGCCTGCCCGCCGCCGCCTCGATGATCGCCTGTTCGACCGGCTCCCAGGCAACAAAGGTGCGCAGCCGGCGGTCCGCTGCATCGGGCGCCAGATTACCGGGCACTGGGATGCCGCCAAGATCCGGGCGCATGAAGTCCCACTCGCTGGCCGGGCGGTTGTAGTCGAGGAACAGGCGCGAATAATGTGCGATCACGGCCGGCGCCCGCAACGTTTGCGAGAGCCGGCGCGTCAAGGCATCGACGCCTATATCGACGGCGAAATGCGTGCCGAGATAGGGCACTGCCAGGCCAAGATCCTGCCATGGCGCGGGCACAAGATTGCCCGCATGTTCAGCGATCAGCAGATAGGGGCTGGCCGCTTCCGTGCGCAGCCGCTCGACGCCGGCCGCGGCCAGCGCGGTGATGGTCGCATCATCAAGCCCTGCAAGGCTCGCCACGTTCATCGAGCCACTCATCGGATCAACCGATAACGGAACGGACATGATAGGCCTTCGCCGCGGTCGCTTCTGCCAGGCCGGCGCGGCCATTGGTGCGGCCGAGGCCGGAATTCTTGATGCCGCCCCAGGGCAGGTGCAGGTCGGCGTGGTCGCAGCGGTTGAGATAGACGGTGCCAGCCTCGACTTCGTCGAGCAGCGCCACGCCGCGCTCGATATCCCGCGTCCAGATCGAGGCGCTGAGCCCGAAATCGCTGTCGTTCATCAGGCCGATTGCCTGCTCGTCGCCGCTGACGGACTGGACGCAGGCCACCGGCCCGAACAGCTCGTCGCGCATGATCTGCATGCTGTGGTCGACACCGATGAGCACTTCCGGCGCGACATAGGCGGCCCCGAGGCCAGAGGCCTTGAGGGTGCCGTCCTTTGGCATCAGGCGCCGAGCCCCTGCCCGCACCGCCTGTTCGGTGAGATCGCGGATCGCGTCGGCGGCGCTCGCGCGCACCACCGGGCCGGTCATCGGCTTCTCGTCAAAGGGATGGCCGATGGTCCATTTCGCCGTCTCGGCAACCAGGGCTTCGACAAAGCGGTCATGGATCGCCTTGTCGACATAGATGCGCTCGACCGAGCAGCAGGACTGGCCGGCATTGGAATAGGTGCCTTCGGCGATCTGCGGGATCGTCGCCTCGAGGTCGGCGTCGGCCCGGACATAGGTCGGATCCTTGCCGCCGAGTTCGAGATGCACCTGGGTGAAGGTGCCGGCGGCGGCGGCATGAACGCGCCGGCCGCCATTGACCGAACCGATGAAGTTCACCGCATTGAAGGCGCCTGACGCGATCAGGCGCTCGGCATCGGCATGATCGAGATGCAGGCTCTGGAACACGCCCTCGGGACCGCCGGCGGCGCGGAAGGCTTCCTGCGCCAATTCGGCAATCAGTGGCGTCTGCGGCGAATGCTTGAAGATCACGACATTGCCGGCCGCGAGCGGCGCGGTGACGAGATAGCCGAGCATGGCGGTCGGGTAGTTCCAGGCGCAGATGGACAGATGCAGGCCGCCTGCGGTCGGCCGTGCAAAGCGGCGGATGGTTTCGTCCGAGGGGTATGGCACGTCGGCCAGCGTCTCCGGCGCGATGTCGGCAAGCAGCTGCCCGACCAGCGCCAGGCGCGGCGTCTCGTCGGCCTGCCACAAGGGCCGGCCGATCTGCCATGCCACCATCTCGGCCAGCGACGTTGCCCGCGCCTTCATCTCCTCGCCGAAGCGCAGCAGGATCGCCAGCCTGTCGGCCAGCTTCATCCGCCGCCAGGACGGCAAGGCGGCACGGGCCCGGATGAGCGCCGCCTCGATTGCGGCGCCATCGGCATAGGCACGCGTCGTGTAGGTCGAGCCGTCGACGGGAGAGATCACGGAGAAGGTCCGCGCGCCGGAATGCAGGTCCATGGTCGTGAAATCCATTCGAACTGAGAGAGGGTCGGTTCCGGCACGATATCGCTATTTTCCATTTTGGCAAATTTTTTCTAATACCGCTTGATGGAATTTTTGTCCGCCCCTATTGTCCCGACATCGCGCATTGGCGGAGCACATGAGGGGTTGCAGATGATCGTTTATGATTTCACCGGCAGGCATGCGGTCGTCGCCGGGGCAGGCGGCGGCATGGGCGAAGCCATCACGCTGGCGCTGCTCGATGCCGGCGCCTCCGTCACAGCCATCGATGTGAAGCCACGTCCTTCGTCCCTCGCCTCCTATGACGACAGGCTCGCCTTCGCGCAGGGCGATCTCACCGACGCCGCCTTCGTCGAACAGGTCGTCGGCACGGCTGGCCGCGAGCGCGGTGGCATCGACTATCTCGCCAATGTCGCTGGCGTGCTGTGGTTCGGTCGCGACAAGTCGGCTCTCGAGATGGATCTCGACGTCTGGGACGAGGTGTTCAAGATCAATCTGAAGTCCTTCGTGCACACCGCGCGGTCGGTCGTCCCCCATATGCGCTCGGGCGGCCGCGGCGGTGCCATGGTGCACTTCTCGACCATCCAGTGGTATCGCGGCGATGCCAACCCGCAGGACGCCTATCAGGCATCGAAGGCCGGCGTCTGCGCGCTCTCGAAATCGCTCGCCATGCAGCTGGCCGGCGAGCGCATCCGCTCCAACGCCATCTGCCCCGGCATGGCGCTGACCCCGCTGCAGGCGCGCTGGGACACCGAGGAAAAGCGCTCGGCCGTGGCGAGCTACGCGCCGCTCGGCCGCATCGGTACGCCGCAAGACATGGCCAACGCGGCACTGTTCCTGCTTTCCGACGCGGCGAGCTACATCACCGGCATCGAGCTTGCTGTCGATGGCGGCTTGCTGATGCGCATGTAGCCGGCATGCCCGCTACCGGGTCGCGATAGCGGCAACCGAGACGAGTGGCCGGCCGGCAAGGCTGGGCTGAATCCGTCTACCCGCCGCGATGGCCGGGATGATCAAGCTACCTTGCGCGATGGCGTGGGTTGCCGGGCCCACTCACCGGCGTCGCCAGCGTGGAGAGCGCGCCACCAATTGTGTCGCCATCGATCAGCCCCAACCCGCCAATCGCATCGATGAGCGGCGGATCGGGCATGCCTTGCGGTTGGCTTTGTGCATCCGTCATGAAATCCGAACTGACGAAGCGATGTAGTGGTTCGAAATGGCCGCATCGGTAGTGCTGCCCTGCCCGATTGCATAGGCTCCTATAGCCTCGCCCGAGGCGCGGTCGAGAGCACCAATCAAAGCCGCACCCTTGCCAGGATCGTGCCTTGCCCGATCGCGTAGCTGCCAACGATGTCGCTGGCGGCGCGGTCGAGCGCACCGACATCAACCGGTCGTGATCGATAATTGCCGGCTCTCCGCATTTGGTACGTCTGGACACAAGTGTTGTAGACTGAAAAATGGGGAACATGGCTCCGCTGTCGGAGTTGAAGAGAGACACGAGGAGCATAGCGCTGAATCTGGAAGACATTGCCGGCCATCCGGCCTTGCACCGGTACGTTCAGGAACAGTCGCTGGCGCTGATCCGAATCTATGAAGATAGCCCGCGGCTTGCTTCTATTTTTGCCACGCAGCAGCGCTGGCTGATGGGTCATGTCGGCCTAGCCATGCATTTCAGGCGGGACCCGAACGACCGCCGCAAGGACCTGACGGTATCGCGTTTCATCGAGGTCGTGCACCGGCACGCGGTGGCCAGCCGCAACACGGCGGACGCTTTCATCAAGGAGATGCTGCACTACAACATCGCCGAGTATGTCTCGGGCGGGGACGGACGCACGCACCCCTTGCAGCCGACGGCGGCGACCGTTCGGACATTCACGGGCTGGGTTCTTGCGCATCTGCGGACGCTCGATCATCTCGACGGTGGCGACCGGCTGGCCAGGTTCCTGGAGCGGCCCGACATGGTTGCCAGGCTGCAGCCTCTGGTGGCGGACGGCCTGCTTGCCTCCAAGCCGGTGCGCGAACCCAACCAGACCTTTTCGCTGTTCATCTGGCTCAACAATGGCGGCATCGTCATGGACTGGCTGATGTCGGGCATCGATCCCGATGATGCCGGCTTGGATCGGATTCCGACCAGCGTGGTTTCGATCGGCGATTTCGCCAGATGGCTCAAGCTCTCGCGGACCCACCTTGCCCGCAAGCTGCGCGATGCCGAGAATCTCGGCAGCATCGGCTGGCTCGGCCAGCGCGGCCATTCGGTGATGTGGGTCTCGAACACCTTCTTCCAGGAATACATGACCGTCCAGGCCGCCAAGCTGGCCATTGTCGATGCCGCTTTCGACGCCTGTTTTCCGGCATCCAGGATCGGCTGAACATTCCCTCGGACTGCGCTGGCGGCGGCGTCAATCGGCGATTCGCCAAATGGCTCGAGCTGTCGCGAACCTATGCCGAAAGACCTCGGCGTCGGCTGGCTCGGCCAGCGCGCCCATTCGGTGATGTGGGTGTCGAGCGATTTCCACCGGGAGTCCATGGCCGTCCAGGCCGTCGGAGTGGCCATCATCGACGCCGCCTTCGCCTCGGCCTTTGGCTCGCCGGCAGGCAGTTGATTTGTGCGGCATCCCCCATGCGGGGGATGCGCAGCGACGATCGCCCGGCGATCAGGACTCGCATTAGCGACGAGCAGGCGTCGGCGTTCTCAATCGATATCGAACGAGACGCCCTGGGCAAGCGGCAGCGCCTTGGAATAGTTCACCGTGTTGGTGGCGCGGCGCATATAGGCCTTCCACGCATCGGAGCCGCTCTCGCGGCCGCCGCCGGTTTCCTTCTCACCGCCGAAGGCACCACCGATCTCGGCTCCCGACGTGCCGATGTTGACGTTGGCGATGCCGCAATCCGAACCGTCGACACCGAGGAAGCGCTCGGATTCCTGCAGGTCGCGGGTGAAGATCGACGACGACAGGCCGGCGCCGACCGCATTGTGCTCATCGAGCACGGCGTCGAAATCCGAATATTTCATCACATAGAGGATCGGTGCGAAGGTCTCTTCCGTCACCGGAGCCACCTGCTTCGGCATTTCGACCAGCGCCGGATGCACATAATAGGCATCCGGATGGCCATTCTCGACCCGCGTACCGCCGGTCACCTTGCCGCCATGGGCGGTGGCTTCCTTCAGCGCCTTCTGCATGGCGTCGAAGGCGGCCTTGTCGATCAGCGGCCCGACCAGCGAGGACGTCTCCAGCGGATTGCCAACCGAGACGCTTTCGTAGGCCTTCTTCAGACGTGGAACCAGGGTATCATAGACGCTGTCATGCACGAACAGGCGCCGCAGCGTGGTGCAGCGCTGGCCGGCCGTGCCCATCGCTCCAAAGGCGATGGCGCGTAGCGCCATGTCGAGATCGGCGGTCGGACAGACGATGCCGGCATTGTTGCCGCCGAGTTCCAGCACGGCGCGGGCAAAGCGCTTGGCCAGGCGCGGGCCGACATCGCGGCCCATGCGGGTCGAGCCGGTGGCCGAAACCAGCGGCACCTTGGGGTGATCGACCAGGATTTCGCCAACGGCGCGGTCGCCGATCAGCACCGGCGCCAGCCCCTGCGGCGCGTCCGTGCCGAAACGCTTGACGGCGCGCTTGAAAATCGCCTCGCAGGCAAGTGCGGTCAGCGGCGTCTTCTCCGACGGCTTCCACACCACCGCATCGCCGCAGACCAGCGCCAGCGCCGCGTTCCACGACCACACCGCGACCGGGAAGTTGAAGGCGGAAATGACACCGACGACGCCCAGCGGATGCCAGGTCTCCATCATGCGGTGGCCCGGACGCTCGGTGGCGATGGTCAGGCCGTACAATTGCCGGGAAAGACCGACGGCGAAATCGCAGATGTCGATCATCTCCTGCACTTCGCCGAGGCCCTCGGACGGGATCTTGCCGACCTCGATCGACACCAGCCGGCCAAGCTCGGCCTTGTGCGCGCGCAGCTCCTCGCCGAGCAGCCGTACCAGCTCGCCCCGCCGCGGGCCCGGCACCAGCCGCCAGGACTGGAACGCCTTGTGCGCGGCATCGATGGTCTTGGCCGCGTCAGCCGGCGAGATGGTCTTCAGCGCCGCGATCTGCTCGCCCGTCACCGGGCTGCGCACGATCAGGTCGCCCCCGACAAGCGCCTCCCTGGCGACGCCCAGTTTCGCCAGCAATTCGGCCGTTTCCTTCGCAATCGTCATTTTTGTCCCTTTCAGATCCGTTCGCCATCCTATGGCTCCGGTCAAAGCCTTGCGCCATGCGCTCTGTGTGCCGACGGGCACATCAGCGCTGTCATGGCGTGGCATTACTCGTTTCAGGGCAAAATCGCCACCCCGGCATGGTCCAAGCCGGGCGCAGACCGTTGAACCAGAGGCAGCCGCGTCATTTTGCCGAGCGGGCAGTCCCCAGCACGGCACCATCTTTCATCAAGCGGTCGATATGCATGCGGATATGGGCGGCCTCCGCCGCCGTGTTGGCAAGCGAAATGGCGCGGTCGAAGGCAACACGCGCCTCTTCGCCCCGGTCGAGTTGCATCAGCAGGCCACCCTTGAGGCCGAAGAAGTGGAAATAGCCTGAGAGCCTCTGTTCGAGCGGCTCGATCATGGCGAGCGCCGCTTCCGGGCCGCGCACCTTGGAGACCGCGACCGCACGGTTGAGCGTGACCACCGGCGACGGTTGCATCTGTTCGAGCAGGCCGTAGAGCAGGTCGATCTCCACCCAGTCAGTGTCCTCGGCCTTCTCGGCCCGCGCATGCAGCGCGCCGATCGCCGCTTGCACCTGGTAGGGGCCAGGCTTACGATGGCGCAGCGCCTTGTCGACCAGCGCCAGCCCCTCGTCGATCATCTTGCGGCTCCACAGGCTGCGATCCTGGTCCTCGAGCAGGACGATCTCGCCATTCTCGTCGAAACGGGCCGGTGCGCGCGCATGCTGCAGAAGCAGCAGCGCCGTCAGACCCATGATCTCCGGCTCGGTCTGGAACAGCCGCAGCAACAGCCGGGCCAGCCGGATCGCCTCCTCGCACAGCGGCGCGCGGGCCGGTGCCTCGCCGCTGTTGGTCGAATAGCCCTCGTTGAAGATCAGGTAGACCATTGCCGCGACGGCGGCGAGCCGCTCGGAGCGCTCGACAGCGTCCGGCGTCTCGAACGGCACGCCGGCATCGGCGATGCGCGCCTTGGCGCGGGTGATGCGTTGCTCCATGGCGCTTTCGCCGACCAGGAAGGCGCGCGCGATCTGTTTGACGGTAAGGCCGGAGACAACGCGCAGCGCAACCGCGATCTGCTGTGTCGCCGGCAGATCGGGATGACAGCAGATGAACAGCAGCCGCAAGATGTCGTCGCGGTAATGCGCCCCGTCCAGCCGCTCGGCTATGTCGCTTTCGGCGTCTTCCAGATCCGAGATCTGGTCCTCCTCCGGCATCGGTGCCTGCTTGGCACGCTTGCGCACCGCATCGATGCCGCTGTTGCGGCCAACGAAGATCAGCCAGGCCGCCGGATCGCGCGGCGGCCCGTTTTGCGGCCAGTTCTTCAGCGCCCTGAGACACGCGTCCTGGAAAGCCTCCTCCGCGGTATCGAGATCGCGGAAATAACGCAGCAGCGCGCCCATCGCTTGCGGGCGGGCAGCGCTGATCGCCGAGCTGATCCAGGCAAGCTCGGTCATGCGGGAACCTTGCGGGGATTGAACACCGATACCGGCCGGATCTCATAGGAGCCGCCGCTCGGATTGACCTCGGAAAGTTCGCGGGCGAACTCCACGGCCTCGTCGAGATCGGCACATTCGAGCGTATAGAAGCCGAGGAACTGCTCCTTGGTCTCGGCGAATGGACCATCGATGACGACCGCTTCGCCCTTGACCTTTCTCAGCGTCGTTGCCGCCGTGGTCGGCAGCAGCCGCGCCACCGGGCCAAGCCGGCCGGCCTTGGCATACTTGTCCTGGACATCGAGGAGCTTGGCCATGACGTCGTCGTCCTGCGCCTTGCTCCACGAGCTGACGACATCTTCGGAAGCATAGCAGAGGATTGCGTAGAGCATTGCTGGTCCTTTTCTCTGTCAAAGGACGAAACACTAGGACTGATCCCGACATTGCGTCGATAAAAAAATCAGGGAATTGCGGAATTGGTGACCGCCATACCGTGTGTCAGCGCTCGCGCGTCTTCAGCCACCTCAGCACCAGCGCTTCCTCGTCATCGAGACCGTCAATCGAGCGCTTGCGCTTGTTGGCCTCCATCATTTCGTCGAGTAGCCGGCCTTGCGCCCAGGCCTCGAAGATCTGCGGGTGGATATAGCATTTGCGGCATACGGCGCGCGTGTTGCCCAGCCGCTCGGCGACATTGTCAATGACGCTGTTCATCACCCGCTTTTGCTGCGAGCGGCTTTCCGGCAATTCCGTCCGTGCAAACAGGGACGCGGCTCGGATGGTGCCGCCCCATGTCCGGAAATGCTTGGAGCTGAAGTCGGTGCCCACGGCCTCCCGGATAAAGCAATTGACGTCCTCGGAATGGACCGGCCGCCTGTTGCCGTCTTCATCGAGATACTGGAACAGTTTCTGACCTGGCAGCTCCTGCGCCCCGCGAACGATCCCGGCGATGCGGCGGTCGACCAGCTTCAATTTCCATTCCTTGCCGGACTTGCCCTTGAAGGCGAAACGCAGGCTTGAGCCGACGATATCGACATGGCGGTCGCGCAATGTCGTCAGCCCGAAACTCTTGTTGTCGCGGGCGTAGGCGGCATTGCCGACCCGGATCATCGTATTGTCGAGCAGCCAGACGACCGCCGCGACGACGCGCTCGAGCGGCAAGCCGCGACGGCGCAGATCGGCGTCGATCCGACGCCGCAGTTCGGGCAGGCTTTCGGCGAATCCGGAAAGGCTCGAATATTTGGCGCCATCACGCACGTCGGCCCATTGTGGATGATAGCGGTACTGCTTGCGTCCACGCTGGTCCCTGCCGGTCGCCTGGATATGGCCATCGGCATCGGGCGAAATCCAGACATCCGTCCAGGCCGGCGGAATGGCGATCGCCTCGATGCGCGCCCTGCTGGCGTCCGAGACTGCCCGCCCATCTGGTCCCTTGTAGGAAAATCCCTTGCCCGTCTTCACCCGGCGAATACCGGGCTCGGCATCGGTGATGTAGGTGAGCGCGGCCTCCTTGGCCGAAATTTGCGCCCGCCCCCTTATGCTGTTTTCCTCTCCGGTCGATCGACCAACGTGCGTCTCTGACTTGTCCAGCATGTGTGCTCCACCGGATTTATCCGAGGATAAGCAACGGATTGGCTGCTGGTTCCGCAGGCGGGCTGAAAAGCTATCCTTCTGCCTCGGCCGTCAGATCGGCCATCCACATCCTGCCATCATCGACATGCGGCGGATGGTATCCACGGCCCGGCGGGATTCTCTCGAAACGAGCATCGGTCTCGTCGGTTAGATAATCGTAGCCGATGTCCTGCATCTCATGTTTGGGATCGAGATGCCGGTAGAGGGCTTGTCGGCCTGAACGACGCTTAGGCTCAATCATTTTCAGATGATACAGGTTGAGGTCTGTATCTTTCTCCCTGAAGCCAAGATCGCCAGGATACCAAAGGCCATGCAGTTCCTGCGACCGATACCGCACGGGATCGTATGCGCGAAAAAGGCGATGCTGCATTTTCGCACCCCAGATGCCGTCAATTCTGTAATCCGTTGATGAATACATTTCGCGGAAGCGGAATCCCCATGCAATGCGTTGATGACGGCTTGTTAATTGCCCAATTCGATCCGCGGTCGCACGTTCCAGCCGCTCATCGGGATCCACAGCCAGAATCCAGTCGGCCCCCGCGTCACGCGCCGATTCGAGCAAAAGTGTCCTTCGCTGGGTCTCGCTGCTGAAAATGCCCTGCGCCTGGCGATCGTCAAAGGCAATCCAGCCATCGACGATCGGATCCAGATTGGCAACCAGGTCAGGCACCAGGTGCGCGTCATAGCGGTAGCTGAACACTGCAATCGTTCTCATGCGCGTCCAGAAAAATCTGCCGCGTCGCCACCGCCTGTCCTTGATGTGGCTGGTAATCATCCTTGGGCCGCCCGGTCATTCTTCAAGCGACCGCGAGCACCGAAATAGATGCCGAGAGATTTTGCGAACAGGGCCAACACGACAATCGGCATCGAACGCGCGACGAAGGTCAACTCCGGTCCAGACAGCCCGATCCCTGCCAGTTTTCGGATCTGCCGGCGATCTTTGAAATTGTTGCGGGCGAGTCGAAAAGGCTTGGCCCGAGTTGTCCCCGTGTAATAGGCGCCACTGCGATAGCCGCGCCTGTACTGGTCGATGAGCAAACCGCGCAATCGCGTCTCGTTGCGATGGATCGTTCTAACCTCCGGTTCCCAGACCGGCTCGAGCTCCGGTGGCAACCTTTTGAGAAATTCGGTGTCCTCGGCAACCCGCATCGATTCGTCGAACAGGCCGTATTCCTCGAACAGCCGGCGGTCGAAGGAGACGCCGTAGCGCAGCGCCAGTTCTGCGGGAAGGCCGGGAAGCCGGCGCGCGAACAGGGCCAGATATGCGGCGCAGGCGAACGGATTGCGGGGATGACTGTTCGAAATCGCGCTCGAAACCGTGGGAGCCCCAGCCACATGCCGGCGTATTCGTGCCTCCGCCCAACCCGGGCAAGCAAGGCAATCGTCCGCAAGGAAAGCAACAAAGGGCGCCCTCGTGGCCGCGATCCCGATATTGCGCGCAGCCCCGACGAATACCTGCCGGGCGATTTCGATCACCGGCAGTTCGACACCGGCGTCGGACAGAAGCGATTTCGCATCCCCCCCGCCAGAGTTGACCACGACAATCTCCAGGGGCACGCCCTGATCGATGAGAGATCTGACCGAATCGACGATACTTGCCGGCGCTCGGCAGCCAATCACGATAACCGCCAAGTCGGGTTCGGCTGTCATCAAGCACTTTGCAATTGGATTCCCGGCGCCGAAAACCTGCGCCGCGAGGAAATCTTGACCTTGTAGCGTAAACAGCGCCAGGCGTCCGACCGTCGCTTCGGCGCGGCCGCGGCGACCGCCAGGAAGCGCGCGGCGGTGTCCAGGTCGCCGCGCGCATAGTGGACGCGGGCGATCTTGAGGGCGACAAGCCCTTCCCTTGTCTTGAGCGCCGATACCGGGATATTGCAATCGGTGAGTGTGCGCAATTCTCGGCGCCAATCCAGGAAGCGCCGCACCGGATTCATGGCAAAGCGGTCGTCGGAACGCGCCGCCGAAACCTCGTAGACCATCACCGGGTCTGGAATCATGGCCAGGGATGCCTTGCTCATCAGCCGTGCCCAGAACAACGTGTCCTCGTCATAGGCCAGTCCGACCGGGAACCGCGTCTCGCCGATCAGGCGCCGCGAAGCCAGCACGCTGCCAACGGCGACCGACCGTATATCGCCTTTGACATAGGCCGAAGCGTTCGCGTGGCACGCAGCCTGATAGCCGTTCGGCACCTTGATCTGCCGATTCTGGCCGTTCACCCGGCGTCGGTAGGCGCCAACGATCATATCGGCTTTCGGTTGATTCTCCGCCTGCCGCAGCAGCGCGCGCAATCCGCCCTGAAGATGCAGGTCATCGGCGTCGATCAGGTATACCCAGGGATGGAGCGCCTCCGCCAGCGCCACATTGCGGGCGCCGCCGGCATCGCGGCAATCGGCCGGCAGCACGCGCAACGGCAGGGACAGTTGCGCCGCGGCCTGCTGCGCGACAGCCACCGTGCTGTCCGTCGATGCATCGTCGACCAGCAGGATCTCGCCGATGACCGCGGCCTCGCTGCGAAGCGACGCCAGCGTTGTCGCGATGGTGGCCGCCGCGTTGTAGGCAGGAATGACGACGCTGACCGCTCTCAATTACAAAACCCCGCACCGATGCGATTTAAGAACACACAATTATTGTCCACCCCGAAACGGATGTAGACTAGCGGCCACATCGATGTTTGAGAAGCAGTCTTATCCACCTAGAATTGCACCGATGGGCCAGTTACGCATGTTCGGGTTCGGCTTTACGCCTTTTCGAGCACGACCGGAATGACGTCGACAGCCTGCTCGCCGACTTGTCCGCCGGTGGTTTTGAGAACGCCGACGATCGGCGCCACGTCCGAATAGTCGCGCCCATAACCGACGGTAATATGGTCGTTGCTCGCCCTCATGCCGTTGGTCGGGTCGAACTCCTGCCAGCCGGCATCGCGCCCGCACCAGACCTTGACCCAGGCATGCATGGCATCGGCGCCTTCCAGCCGGGGCTTGCCCTTCGGCGGGATGGTGCGCAGGAAGCCGCTGACATAGCCGGCTGGAATGCCGAGCCCGCGCAGGCCGGCGATCATGATGTGCGAAAAGTCCTGGCAGACGCCGCGTTTCAGCCGGAAGGCATCGCTGGCCCGGGTTCGCACCGTCGTCGCCTCGCCATCATAGGTGAAATCGCGATGGATGCGATTGCAGAGCTTCATTGCCGTGCCGGCAGCCGAGCCGGCAACGTTGTCTTGCGCGTAGCCGGTGATGGCACCATCGATGCCGGAATGAGCGCTGCCGGCCAGAAAATGGTGAGGCGAGGACGGCGCCAGCGACCGCACAGCGGCGAGCTCCTGCCTGAGCCGGCCGATATCGGGCGATACGTCGAGCCCGGGCTCGGGCCGCGACACCGATACGCGCGCGCTCATCCTGATGTCGAGCGCGTCATGCGCGCCGCGAAAGGCGATCGAGGTGACGTTGTTGCCGAAGAAGTCGGAAAAGTCGGAACGTTCATTGGGTGCCGGCGCAAACGACAAGGATGCGGCGATGACGCGCTGTACGCCGGAAATCGTCGACGGCAACACGCGAATCTGATGGCGGCCGCCGCCCGCCGCCGCCGCATAGTCATAGTGGAGATGAAGCCTGATGTCGTAGAGCATGCGCTACCCGAAGTAGGCCTTGGCGAGGCTGTTGTAGAGGCCGCCGATTTCATAGGCGAGATCGTCCAGCGCTTTTGCCGTCATGTCCGAAGGCTCCTTGATGGCGATCTGCGTGTTGAGCTGCAGGATCTCCTTGGCCGCCGGCGACATGTGTCCCTCGCCTCCAACCGACGGCAAAAGGCCGATCTCGGCCTTCAGCCTTTCGAGTTGGAACAGGATGGAGCGCGGGTTGAGCGGGTCGAGCGCCAGAAGATCGATCACCGTGCGCCGGCCGGTCTGCACCGGATACTGCCGGCGGTGGGTCATCACGCTGTCGCCGATCTCCAGCATCATGTCGAGCGCGCCATCCGGCGCCTTGGCGCTGGTCAGCCGGGACAGCGTGCGGGCGATCTGGATGCCGCGCTCCAGCCGCCGGCCGATCTCGAGGAAACGCCAGCCGGCGAAGCGGTACATGTTCTCGTGCAGCAGGCCGGAGAAACCGGCGAGCTTGCGCAGGATCACCGTCATCGCCCTTGTCGCATCGTCACCCGGCGCCACCGTCGTCGCGAACTGATGGATGGTCTTCGACAGGTCCTTGAGCGCCAGCCAGCCATCGGGCGAGAAGCGGTCGCGTATCTGCCCGGCGCTGTAGACGGCGCTATCGAGCGTGCCGATCAGCCCTGGTGGGATCGCCGTCTCGACATCGATGCCGAACGGCTCGAGATAATCCCTGATGTCGGCGAGCAGCGGCATGTCGGGATCGGACGTTTCGGCCAGCCGCACATGGTAGGCGCGCAGGATGCGCACCGTGTCTTCGGAGCGCTCGATGTAGCGGCCGAGCCAGGTCAGGTTTTCCGCCGCCCGGCTGGGCAGACTGCCCGGCCTGGTGCGGGTGAAGCTGTCGCTCTCTTGCGGCAGCAGCGTCTCGCGCTCCACCGGCCTGTCGCTGACCACCCAGACATCCGCCGCCTGGCCGCCGCGCTGCATGGCGATCGCCGTCGGATCGAGCGACAGGCCGACGCGGGCAAAGCCGCCCGGCATCACCGTCCAGCCCTCAGGGGTTCGTGCCAGATAGACGCGCAGGCTCGCCGGCCGCGGCTCCAGCCAGCCGCCAACAAAAACAGGTGTCGTTGAAAGCGTCACCGCTTCCTGGCCGACGAAGTCACCGCCGCCGCGTTCGATGCGCGCCACCAACTCCGCCCGCTCGCCGGCGGACAGCGCCGAGCCGAGCTTCGTCGAATCGTCATCCTCGAAGGCAAGCCGGGTCGACAGCGCCGGGCCAATCACCATGCGGTCGATATTGGCCAGCACATGCGCGCGCTCCGTCTCCTGGCCACACCACCACGTGGCGACGCTTGGCAAGAGAAGCTCCTCGCCCCGCAAGGCGCGTGAAATCTTGGGTAGGAAGGCGAGCAGCGCCCGCGTTTCCATCAGACCCGAGCCCAGCGCGTTGACGGTGGCAACCGCGCCCTGGCGGATCGCCTCGACCAGCCCCGGCGTGCCGATCTGCGAATCCGGGCGCAGTTCGAGCGGATCGGCGAAGGCAGCGTCGAGCCGCCGCCACAACACGCTGATCGGCATCAGGCCGGAAACCGTGCGCACCATCAGCCTGCCGCCGGAAACAGTCAGGTCCTCGCCTTCGAGCAGCATGATGCCGAGATAGCGGGCGATATAGGCGTGTTCGTAGTAGGTCTCGTTGAGCGGCCCCGGCGTCAGGATGGCGACCCGGCCGCCGGTCTCCTCGGCCATGCCGATCAGCGCGTCGCGAAAGCGGCGGAAGAAGCCGGCAAGACGATGCACATGCATCTCGCCATAGATGTCGGACAGCGCGCGCGTGGTGGCGACGCGGTTCTCGAGCGCGAAGCCGGCGCCGGACGGCGCCTGGGTGCGGTCGCCAAGCACCCACCACTGGCCGTCGGGCCCGCGGCCGAGCTCGAAGGCGCAGAAATGCAGGAAATGGCCGCTGGCCGGCACGGTGCCGACCACGGGACGCAGATATTCCGGACTGGCGGCGATCAGCCCAGCCGGCAGGATGCCATTTTCGACAAGCCGGTTCGGCCCGTAAATATCGGCGATGGTTTCCTCGAACAGCTCGGCGCGCTGCACGAGGCCGGCACTGATGTCAGCCCATTCCTTGTCCTCGATCAGCAGCGGCACATGCGCCAACGGCCATTCGCGCTCATTGGCGCCGGCCTTGTCGTAGACACGGTAGTAGACACCGGCGTCGCGCAGATACTGGTCGGCGCGGGCGAAGCGCTGGCCGAGCGTTTCAGGCCCCAGTTCGTCGAGCGCCTCGATGAAATCCTTCCAGACCGGACGAGGGGTGCCTGAAGCATCGACCATTTCGTCGACGACGCCGTCGATCGGCTGGTAGTGTTCCAGCAGGCTGTGGATCTGCGGCTTGCCGCGTATCCTCTTGTGATTCCCCTTTGCCATCGCTGATCAGAGTCTTGCCGGCCGCCGAAGGTCAAGGGTCATCGGGAAATCTTCCGCCGGTTGTTCCTCGCGCAGCACATAGCCGGACGGCGTGTGGCCGCGCGCTTCGAAGCGGGCGAGCCGCCGTGCCTCCGCCTCGTTGCCGTTGACCGGGAAGGTGTCGTAGTTACGCCCGCCGGGGTGCGCGACATGGTAGACGCAGCCACCGACAGCACGGCCCGACCAGCGGTCATAGATGTCGAAGACCAGCGGTGTGTTGACCGGCAGCGCCGGATGCAGCCCCGAGGCCGGCTGCCAGGCCTTGAAGCGCACGCCGGCCACCGCCACCTCGCGGTTGTCGGTGACCTTCATCGGCAAGATGCGGCCGTTGCAGACGATGGCATGGCGCTCCGGGTTGAGGCCTTCGGTCTTGACCTGCAGCCGCTCGACCGAGGAATCGACGAAGCGCACGGTGCCGCCGATGGCGCCTTGCTCGCCCATGACATGCCACGGCTCCAGCGCTTGCCGCAACTCCAGCTTGATGCCGGCATGCTGGACCTCGCCGCAATACGGGAAGCGGAACTCGAGCTGGGCGTCGAACCATTCGGGACGGAACTCGAAGCCGTTGAGCTTGAGATCGTCGAGCACGTCGAGAAAATCGGCCCAGACATAATGCGGCAGCATGAAACGATCGTGCAGCGACGTGCCCCAGCGCACGAAGCGGCCTTCGAGCGGGTTCTTCCACGCGCGGGCAATGATGGCACGGACCAGAAGCTGCTGCGCCAGCGACATGCGCGCATTGGGCGGCATCTCGAAGCCACGAAATTCGACCAGGCCGAGCCGGCCGGTCGGACCATCCGGCGAGAACAATTTGTCGATGCAGATTTCCGAGCGGTGCGTATTGCCGGTGACGTCGGTCAACAGGTTGCGAAACAGCCGGTCGACCAGCCACGGCAGGGGTGCCGCGCCCTTGTCCGGATGCGGCACCTGCGCCATGGCGATCTCGAGCTCGTAGAGCGAATCGTGACGGGCTTCGTCGAAGCGCGGTGCCTGGCTGGTCGGGCCGATGAACAGGCCCGAGAACAGGTAGGACAGCGACGGATGCCGCTGCCATTGCAGCACCAGGCTCTTCAACAAATCGGGCCGGCGCAGGAACGGGCTGTCATTGGGCGTCGCACCGCCGACCACGACATGGTTGCCGCCGCCGGTGCCGGTGTGGCGGCCGTCGATCATGAACTTGTCGGCGCCAAGCCGCGTCAACCGCGCCTCCTCGTAGATCGCCGTCGTCGTCGCCACGCAATCCTGCCAGTTGGCGGCGGGATGGATGTTGACCTCGATGACGCCAGGATCGGGCGCCACGCGGATGACGTTGAGGCGTGGGTCATGCGGCGGGCCATAACCCTCGATATGCACGGGCAGGCCGATCGCCTTCGCCGCGTTCTCGGCGGTCGCGACCAGCTCCAGATAGTCCTCCAGCGCCTCGACCGGTGGCATGAACACGCAAAGTCGCCCATCGCGCGGTTCAACCGAAAGCGCGGTGCGCACCGCGCCGCCGATCTCGGTGATCTCCTGCTCGACCCGGTCCTGCTGGCCGGTCGCCGGCGTGAACGACGCCGCCTGCTGGCGGTGCGCCATTTCATCGGCGCCTTCCAGCTCTGCCGGAGCAGCGGTGGGCAAGATAGCCTCGCGTGCCGGCAGCGGCCCGCGCGGCAGCGAGGGATCGACCGGCACGATATAGGGGAACTGTGCCGGCGGCACATAGGGCAGCGTGCCGAGCGGCAAGCGGTAGCCGACCGGTGAATCGCCCGGCACCAGGAACAGCCGGCCGCGCCGCGTCTTCCACTTTTCCGAGCGCCAGCGCGGCCCCGACGCCTGGCTGTTCCAGCGCTGCACCGGCAGCACATAGCCCGACGGCTTGGTCAGCCCGCGCTCGAACACGCGCGCCATGCGGCTGCGTTCCTCCGGGTCTTCCAGCTTGGAGTTGGACGGGTCGACATTGTCAGGCAGCTTGCCTTCCTTGAGCAGCCACTCGGCCGGGTCCTCATAGGCTTCGCTGACCATGGCTTTTTCGATGCCGAGCTCGCCGGCGATCGCCGTCAGTAGGCTCTCGGCCTGCTTCGGCCCGATATCGGCCTCGCTCTTTTCGCGCGCGATCAGCGACGGATCGCTCCATACCGGCTCGCCGTCGGCGCGCCAGTAAAGCGAGAAGGTCCAGCGCGGCAGGCTCTCGCCGGGATACCATTTGCCCTGGCCGTAGTGGAGGAAGCCGCCGGGCGCGAAGCGCTCGCGCAGTTTGCGGATCAGCGCGTCGGCCTTCTCGCGTTTGGTCGGCCCGACGGCGGCGGTGTTCCATTCGGCAGACTCGAAATCATCGATAGACACGAAGGTCGGCTCGCCGCCCATCGTCAGCCTCACGTCCCCGGCCGCCAGCGCGGCATCGACCTTGTTGCCGAGCGCATCGAGCGCCTGCCAGCTTTCGTCCGAGAATGGCTTGGTGATGCGCGGATGCTCGGCGATGCGGTCGACCCGCATGTCGAAGCCGAACTCGACATTGGCAAAGCTCGCCATGCCGGAAATCGGCGCGGCATTGCGGAAATGCGGGGTCGCGGCAAGCGGCACATGGCTTTCGCCGGTGAGCAGGCCCGAGGTCGGGTCGAAACCGATCCAGCCGGCGCCGGGCAGGTAGACCTCGCACCAGGCATGAAGATCGGTGAAATCGACCGATGTGCCGGCCGGCCCATCCAGCGCAACGAGATCAGGCTTGAGCTGGATCAGGTAGCCGGAGACGAAACGCGCGGCGATGCCGAGATTGCGCAGGATCTGCACCAAGAGCCAGCTCGTATCCCGGCACGAGCCCTTGCCGGCGGCCAGCGTTTCCTCCGGCGAGAACACGCCGGTTTCCATGCGCACGATATAGGCGATCTCGCGCTGCAGCCGGGCATTGAGGTCGACGAGGAAATTGACGGTGTTTTTCGCGCTGGTGTCGATGGTTCCCAGGAAGGCCGAAAGCAGCGGCCCTGCCGGCTCAGGCGTCCGGTAGATGGCGAGATCATCCCTGATCTCTTCCGGATATTCGAACGGGAACGTCTCGGCCGACGGCTCGACGAAGAAATCGAACGGATTGTAGACCGTCATGTCGGCAACGAGATCGACCTCGATCTTCAGCTCCGTTACCGGCTCGGGAAAGACGAAGCGGGCGAGGAAGTTGCCGTAGGGATCCTGCTGCAGGTTGACGAAGTGGTTGGCCGGCTCGACCTTGAGCGAATGGCTCAACACCTTGGTGCGGGAGTGCGGCGCCGGCTGCAGCCTGATGACCTGAGGGCCGAGAACCACCGGCCGGTCATATTTGTAGTGGGTCAGATGGTAGACGGCTGCCAGAATTGCCATGGGGCCCCGGAGATCGGCGTTTCGATCGCCGAACCCTGACACATCTGCCGGCCATTCTCCAAGCAGAGATGTTGCGGTGCACCTAATTTAAGCGGCCGAAGCCGGCTTAAGGTGTGTTGAGATTCAGGTCAGGCCGAGTCGAAAATGGTTGATACCGAGAACCGGAGCGGAGCGTACTTTTCGTATGTGAGCACCGGAAGCGCAGGAAACCGCCATTTGCAGGCCGGCATCACCTGAATATCGACACAGCTTAGAAGAACGCCTGGATGCCAGTCTGCGCCCTGCCGAGGATCAGCGCATGCACGTCATGCGTGCCCTCATAGGTGTTGACCGTCTCCAGGTTCTGCGCGTGGCGCATGACGTGGTAGCCGATCTGGATGCCGTTGCCGCCATGCATGTCGCGGGCCTGGCGGGCGATGTCGAGCGCCTTGCCGCAATTGTTGCGCTTGACGATCGAGATCATTTCCGGCGCCATCTTGCCTTCGTCCATCAGCCGCCCGACCCGCAACGACGCCTGCAGCGCCAGGGCAATCTCGGTCTGCATGTCGGCGAGCTTCTTCTGGTAAAGCTGCGTGCCGGCCAGCGGCTTGCCGAACTGCTTGCGGTCGAGGCCATACTGGCGGGCGCGATGCCAGCAATCTTCCGCCGCGCCCATGGCGCCCCAGGAAATGCCGTAGCGCGCCCGGTTGAGGCAGCCGAACGGGCCGCCAAGGCCCTTGGCGTTGGGCAGCAGAGCGTCCTCGCCGACCTCGACGCCTTCCATCACCACTTCGCCGGTGATCGACGCCCGCAGCGACAGCTTGCCGCCGATCTTCGGCGCCGACAGTCCCTTCATGCCCTTTTCCAGCACGAATCCGCGGATTTCGTCCTTGCCGTTCTCGCCCTTCAACTTCGCCCAGACGACGAACACGTTGGCGATCGGCGCGTTGGAAATCCACATCTTCGAGCCGCTGAGCTTGTAGCCATTCGCTGTCTTCTCGGCGCGCGTCTTCATTCCGCCTGGGTCCGAGCCGGCATCCGGCTCAGTCAGGCCGAAGCAGCCGATCCACTCGCCGCTGGCGAGCTTGGGCAGGTACTTCTTGCGCTGCTCTTCGGAGCCATAGGCGTGGATCGGATACATCACCAGCGACGACTGCACGCTCATCATCGAACGGTAGCCAGAATCGACGCGCTCGACCTCGCGCGCCACCAGCCCGTAAGTCACATAGTTGGCGCCGAGACCGCCATACTCTTCCGGGATGGTGATGCCGAGCAAGCCGGCCTCGCCCATCTCGCGAAAGATGCCGGCATCGGTCTTTTCATTGAGATAGGCGTCCTCGATCCTGGGCGCGAGCTTGTCGGCGGCAAAGGCCGCCGCACCGTCGCGCACCATGCGCTCGTCTTCCGAAAGCTGGTCTTCGATCAGGAACGGGTCTTCCCAGACGAATGCATTCTTGTCGGCGGCCATGGCGTTCTCCCAGACTCGTGCATGCCGACCAAAGTGCTCAGTGGCTTTGGGAACAACGACATGCGTGAAGCAAAATCTTGGTCCGGCTTATCGGCCCGCGGCCGGAAAAAATCAAACGAAATTGCTTCACCGATCAATGAGCGTTAGTAATGAATGATGAGTGTCCAACGTCGCCTTTTGCCCAACATCAGCGCCCTTGCAGCCTTCGAGGCGGTGGCCCGTCTTGGCAGTTTCACCGCTGCCGCCCAGGAACTGGATCTGACCCAAGGCGCGGTCAGCCGGCAGATAAAATTACTGGAGGATCAATTCGGCCGCCGGCTGTTCGAGCGCGACAGCCGCAATGTCAGGCTGTCGGCATCGGGTGAAATCTATGCCGAGGCGGTGCGTTCGGCGCTTGGCCAACTACGCGACGCAGCGCTTGGATTGATGAGCAATCGGCATAGTGGCATCCTGAACCTGGCCATCCTGCCGACCTTCGGCACACGCTGGCTGATGCCGATGATCCCCGATTTCGTCGAAAACAACCCTGATATCACCATCAATTTCGTCACCCGCATCGGCCGTTTCGACTTCGCGCGCGAGCGGCTCGACGCCGCCATTCATCACGGCCAGCCCGACTGGCCGGACGCCGACTCCACGCTGCTGATGCGCGAGACAGTGATACCGGTGGTTTCGCCCGAATTCCGGGCCAGCCGCGACATCGCCACGCCGGTCGATATCAGCCGCCTGCCGCTGCTGCACATGGCGACGCGTCCTGGCGCCTGGAGCGAATGGTTCGAAGAGCAGGGCCTTAACGCGCCGACCGGACCCGGCATGCAGTTCGAGCAATTCGGCACCGTCGCCCAAGCCTGCATGGCCGGACTTGGGGTAGCACTCTTACCCCAGGTGCTGATTGCGGGCGAGCTGCAGCGCGGTCAGCTTGTGCCGGCGCCCGGAAAGCCGATGCAGAGCCGCAGCGCCTATTATCTCGTCGTCCCGCACGACAAGCGCGGCCATCCGCCGGTCGCCAGTTTTCGCGACTGGCTGGTGAGCCAGGTTGAGAAGGAGCCAACCGTTCTGGCGTGGTAGCTACTTCCGCTTCAGCGCATCGGCCAGCGCCGCACCGAACGCACCTTGCTGGGCCGGGCGTTCCGGCTGGCGCTGTGGCGCCGGCGAACGTGGCGCTGGCCTGCCGCCGCCATTGTCGCGCGGCCCGCCTTTCGGTGCGCCACCCTCGCCACCATCCTTGCGCATAGAGAGCGCGATACGCTTGCGCTTGATGTCGACGTCGACGACGCGCACCTTGACCACGTCGCCAGCCTTGACCACCTCATGCGCGTCCTTGATGAAACGGTCGGCCAGTTGCGAGACGTGCACCAGTCCGTCCTGGTGCACGCCAATATCGACGAAGGCGCCGAAGGCGGCGACATTGGTGACGGTGCCTTCCAGCAGCATGCCGGGCTTCAAATCCTTGATGTCGTCGATGCCGTCGGCGAATGTCGCGGTCTTGAAGCCGGGTCGCGGATCGCGGCCAGGCTTTTCCAGCTCCGCCAGGATGTCGCGCACAGTCGGCAGGCCGAAACGCTCGTCGACGAAGACGCGCGGGTCGAGCGCCTTCAGCGCTGCACTATCGCCCATCAATGAGCGGACATCGCGCCCGCAGGCGGCAACGATCTTCTTGGCCACGCCATAGGCCTCCGGATGCACCGACGAGGCGTCGAGCGGCTCCGCACCATTGGCAATGCGCAGGAAGCCGGCGGATTGTTCGAACGCGCGCGGTCCAAGGCGCGGCACCTTGAGCAGGTCCTTCCGGCTGGCGAAGGGACCGGTCGCATCGCGATGCGCGACGATGGCTTCCGCAAGTGATGTGCCGAGGCCCGAAACCCGCGCCAACAGCGGCGCCGAGGCGGTGTTGAGATCGACGCCGACGGCGTTGACCGCGTCCTCGACCACCGCTTCCAGCGAACGGCCAAGCCGGTACTGGTCGACATCATGCTGGTACTGGCCGACGCCGATCGACTTGGGCTCGATCTTGACCAGCTCGGCCAGCGGATCCTGCAGCCGCCGCGCGATCGACACCGCGCCACGCAGCGACACGTCGAGGCCGGGGAATTCCGCCGCCGCCGTTGCCGATGCCGAATAGACCGAGGCGCCGGCTTCGCTGACGATCACCTTGAGCGGCTTCGGCCCTGAATCCGACGGCATGTCGGACAGCATGTCCGCCACCAGCTTTTCCGTCTCGCGGCTGCCGGTGCCGTTGCCGATCGAAATCAACTCGACCTTGTGCAGGTGAATGAGCTTGGCGAGTTCCGCCTGCGTGCCGCGCACATCGTTCTTCGGCGGAAACGGATAGACCGTCGTCGTTGTCAGCACCTTGCCGGTACCGTCCACCACAGCGACCTTGACGCCTGTGCGGATGCCGGGATCCAGGCCCATCGTGGCACGCGAACCAGCGGGCGCGGCGAGCAGCAGATCCTTGAGGTTGCGGGCAAAGACGTGGATCGCTTCTTCCTCGGCCCGCTCGCGCAGGTCGCGCATCAGGTCGAGCGTCAGGTGCAGCGACAGTTTGATGCGCCAGGTCCAACCGGCGACCTCCATCAACCAGCGATCGCCCGGCAGGCTGCCACCGATGGCGTAGGCATTGGCGATCATCCGCTCGACCGGCTTCACCGGCGAGGTGTCATCGGCATCGACCTCGATGTCGAGCGACAGCACTTCCTCGTTGCGACCGCGCAGCATCGCCAGCGCCCGGTGGCTCGGCACATTTGCCCAGCGCTCGACATGATCGAAATAGTCGGAAAACTTCGCGCCGGCCTCCTGCTTGCCGTCGACCACCCTGGCGCGCATGAAGGCGCGTTCCTTCATGTAGGTCCGCAATTTACCGACTAGGTCAGCATTCTCGGCGAATTGCTCCGACAGGATATCACGCGCACCCTCGAGCGCCGCCTTGGCATCGGCGACCTCTTCGGTGACATAGGCGAGCGCCAGCTCGGCAGGCACCAACGCGCGGTTCGCGAGGATGGCCTCCGCCAGTGGTCCCAGCCCACGCTCCCTGGCGATCTCGGCCTTGGTGCGCCGCTTCGGCTTGTAGGGCAGATAGATGTCTTCCAGTTCCGCCTTGGTGGTGGCGGCGGTGATCTTGCCTTCAAGCTCCTCGGTCAGCTTGCCCTGCTCGCGGATGGAACCGAGGATGGTGTCGCGGCGCGCGTCGAGTTCGCGCAGATAGACAAGACGCTCGGAAAGCAGCCGCAGCTGCGTATCGTCCAGCCCGCCGGTCACCTCCTTGCGGTAACGCGCCACGAACGGCACCGTCGCGCCCTCGTCGAGCAGGTCGATCGCCGCGGCCGCCTGTTCGGGCCGGGCTGCGATCTCGGCCGCGATGACGGCTGCGATGCGCTTGATGTCGGATGCCATGTCGTTCCTGCTCTCGTCGAAAAGAGCGGCGACCATAGGCGCAGACTTTCAGTCCGCCAACCGCCGCGTTTCCATCAGCCCGGCGGTCCACAGGAAAGCGCGGGCTGATTTGGCGGCTTGGGGAGGATCAGATCATGCGGCCCAGCGCCTCGAAGAACGCGACGATCTCGACATCGAGCGGATCGTCGACTGGCTCCGGCTGCGACGACATCTTGGCGATCACCACTTCGGCCTTCGGATCGACATAGAGCCATTGGCCATGGATACCGATGCCGCAATAGGCGCCGTTCTCGGCACCGATCTGGTACCATTTGTTGCGATATCGGCCCTTGGGAAACAGCAGCGCCATCGTGCCGCGCTGCCAGGCTTCCGAATTGCCGCCGGTGCTGGTCGTGTCGCGCACCCAGGCCTCCGGCACGATGCGCTGGCCATTGGCCATGCCGCCTTGCCGCATCATTTCGCCGACACGGGCCAGATCGCGCGGCGTCACCGAAATGCCGCCGGCGGTGCGCGCCGTGCCTTCCATGTCGACGCCGATCGAGGCTTCGCTGATGGCGCCGAGCGGCAGCCACAGCTTCTCGCGCATCAGGTCGCTGAAGCGCTGGCCGGACGCCCGCTCGAGCAGGATGCCGAGCAGGTCGGAATTGGGCGAGCGGTAGCGGAAGGTTTGGCCATGCGGCTCGGCCAGCCGCTGCAGCGTCAGGATGAATTCGCGCAGGCTTTCCGTGCCACCGCCTGGGTTCCACAGCGTAGCGCGACGATAGCGGGCAAAGGCGCTTTCCGGGTCCAGATAGGCTTCCTCGAAATCGAGGCTGACGCTCATGTCGAGCACATGCCGCACGCTCGCATCGCCATAGGCGGAGCCGGCGGCTTCAGGGATGTAGACCGTCACCGGGGCTTCCGGGTCGAACACCCCCTCGCTCTCCAGTATGCCGGCGACAATGGCGGTCAGCGATTTGCTGATCGAAAAGATGATGTGGCGTGCGCCGAAATCCATGTGCGGCGCGAACCAGTCGCCGACGATCTTGCCGCCCTTCATCACCGTCAGCGCATCGGTGCTCGATCGTACGAGGAACTCGGCCACCGTCTCGGGAGCGCCTGCCACCGTGACCTTGTCGCCAAGCAGGCCACCCATGTCCCGCACCGGTGCCTCGACAACGCCCGGCGCTGCCGCCACGCGCGCGGTCGGCACCAGCTCCCCCAGATTCTGGAACGACCAGCGGTTGAACGGGTTTTCGCGCCAGTTGGCGAGCAGCACCTCGTTGCGGCGGAAGCCATAGCGGATTTCGAACGCGGTCTTGCCGGTCATGGCATTTCTTTCCATGTCGTTTCTTTTGGGATTCAGCTCAGAGCGGCGGCGATGGCGTGCACGGCCTTCAGCGTCGCCACGGAATAGGCGATATTGCTGAAATCCGGATAGGTCGAAAGCTTCACCACGACCATTCCGGTGTTCCAGTCGATATGGATCATCTGTCCGAACACGCCCCGGCACATCAGCGCGCGCGAGCGCGGATCCTCGATCCAGAACTGGTTGCGATAGCTGCCTTCCGGCAGGCTGGGGCTGAAGTCCGGCCCGTGCTTGCCATTGCGCGTCGCCTCGATCCAGTCGGCCGGCACGATGCCGCCGCCATTGTCGAGGATCAGCTGGCCAAAGCGGCCATAGTCGCGCAGCGTCGCGTTGAAGCCGCCATCGGCCACCGCATAGCCGGCGCTGTCGACGGTGAAGCAGGCGCTTTCATCGGTGCCGAGCTTCTGCCAGAGTTCTTCCGAAACCAGCTGCGGCAGACGCTTGTCTGTCACCCGTTCCATGATGAAGGCGAGCACATCGGTCTCGATCGAGCGGTACTCGAACGCGGCCCCATGCGGGCGGATCGTTTCCTTCAAGCCCAGGATCAGCTCGAACATGTGTGAGGGCCAGCGGAAGGCCGGATCGCTGCCCGGCGGCACCGGCTTCCACCCGGTGGCGACATCGACCTGACCGATGTCGGAATAGCGGTCGGTATACTCCTCGGAGAAACGCACCCCGCTCGTCATGTCGAGCACGTGCTGGACGCTGGCGCCGGCCCAGCCTGTTTCCGCCAGTTCCGGCAGATATGTCGTCACCGGCTTGGCCGGATCGATCAGGCCGCGGCCGACCAATATGCCGAACACCGAGCCGGTGACGGACTTCGCCATCGACTGCGACAGGTGCAGCGTGCGCTCGCCCATGCCGTTGAAATAACGCTCATAGGCGACCTTGCCGTCCTTGAGCACCAGGAAGCCGTCGGTGTAGGTCTCGTCGAGCAGCCCGGCGAGCGTTGTTGGCGCGCCCTCGGTGTCCTCGACCGCCAGCCGGTCGAGATCGACCTCGGCGCGTTCCAAACGGTGGCGATGGCCATTGCCACGCCAGACTTCGGCGGTCGGCAGGATTTCGCGGATATGCTGGAACGCCCAGCGGTTCCAGGGCGGCCGGTCCCAATCGAGCTTCGGCGGCACCATGACGGGCGGCGAGCCCTGCATGATCGGCGGCCGCGGATCGGAATTGCGGTAAGATCTCATGGAACCCTCCCCGTAAGCGCAAAGAAGGGAGGCCGAAGCCTCCCTTCCGCTGGACTTTAGACCGAACCTATTTGCGCAAATTGGTCCAGATCTTGTTGTAAATTTCCACCACATCCGGCGGACAGGGCGGAACGAACTCCGCCGCCGGGGCACCGGCCGGGGGGTTGATTTCAGGCGACGCGGCGAAATCAGCCGGCAGGAACTTGTGGCTGCCGGCAATACCATTGTCGTAGCCTGCGAATTCCGAGATCAGCGCAGCGTTTTCGGGAGCCATGATGAAATCCTGGAACAGCTTGGCATTGTCGAGGTTCTTGGCGCCCTTCAGCACCGCCACATTGTCCATCCAGCCTTCGATGCCTTCCTTCGGATAAGCATATTTGATTGCCGGGATTTTCTGGCGCGCTCGATAGGTCGCGCCGTTCCACGCTTGCGTTACGATGACGTCTCCGGAGGTGATCTTGGTGATCGTGTCGTAACTGAAGGTCTTCCATGACGGCTTGGCGGCCGTCAGGATGTCGTTGACTTTCTTCAGGTCGGCCTTGTTGGCGCCACAGCGCGGCACGCCGGCATAGCGCTCCGCCGCATGCATGACGGTGTTGACATCGTCGAGCATGTTGATCTGGCCCTTCAACTCGTCCGGCGGGTTGAACAGGATCGCCAGCGTGTCGATGTTGCCCTTGTACTTGTCGGTGTTGACTTCGAACGTCGTAGTGCCGAACTGCCATGGCGCGGTGTAGTGGCGGCCGCTGTCCCAATAGATGTCGAGGAAACGCGGGTCGATGTTCTTGCCGTTCGGCATCGCGGCGGGCTCGGTCTTTTCGAGCAGACCCTCGTCGATCATGATCTTCACGGTGTAGTCCGATGGCACCACGATGTCATAGCCGGAATTGCCGGCGCGCACTTTCGACAGCATGGTTTCGTTGGAGTCGTAGTCGTCCAGCGTGACCTTGACGTTGTACTGCTTTTCGAATTTTTCGATCAGCTTGGGATTGGTATAGTCACCCCAATTGTAGATGTGCAGCTCGCCATCGGCGAGCGCAGGCACTGCCCATAAAAGCGCTGCCGTCGAAACGGCGGCCATCAGTTTCCTAGACATTTTTTTCTCCTTTGCCTTCCCATTAATTCACTTGGCGCGTCGGCGCGCGATGAGGAACGATACCGAGACGAAGAGGATCGAAACCAGAAGAAGGATGGTGGAGATGGCATTGATCTCCGGCGTCATCGGCCGCCTGATCTGGTTCCAGATATAGAGAGGCAGCGTCGTCTGCCCGGGCCCCGCGACGAGCTGCGTGATGGTGAAATCGTCGAAAGACACGATGAAGGCGAGTGCGGCGCCAGACAGAATGCCGGGGACAAGCAACGGCAATGTTATGCGCCGGAAGGCATGCCAGGGTGTGGCATAAAGATCGGCCGCGGCGGATTCGAGCGTCAGATCCATGTCCTCCAGGCGCGCCCGGATCGGCATATAGGCGAAAGGAATGCAAAACACGGTGTGGGCAAGGATCAGATTGCCAATGCCGAAATTCAGCCCGAAGGCGCCGGCGATCAAGGCAAAGAAGGACAAGGTCGCCACCGCCGTGATGATCTCGGGGACCATCAGCGGCAGGTTGATGACCATGAAGGCGGCCGGAAGGCCGCGCCATGGTTTCACCCGGGTCATGCCGATCGCCGCCAGCGTCGCGCATATGGTTGAAACCACGGTCGCGGTCGTCGAGATAATCAGTGTGTTCTTGGCGGCGTTGTGGAATTCCTCATTGAGCAATGCGCTGCCATACCAGGTCAGGCCGACACCCTCCCAATGGGTGACGAGCGAACCGGTGTTGAACGAAAAGAGCATCAGGATCAGGATCGGCACATAGAGCACGCCAACGCATATGATGGCGATGGTGCGGAAGCCCGGCTGGTCCTTGATATCGACGTTGCGGGGATCAGCCATGCTGGACTTTCCCCGACGTGTTGCGAACGTAGAAATAGAGCGCGACCAGCACAGCAGCCATCAGGATCAGCGCTTGCGCACAGCCGAGCGGCCAGTTGCGCCCGGAACCGAACTGCTGGGCGATGAGATCGCCGATCATCAGGTGGATGCCGCCGCCAAGGATAAGCGGCGTCACATAGGCGCCGAGGGCGGGAATAAAGACCAGCAGACAGCCCGCGATGATGCCCGGCAGCGACAGCGGAATGATCACCCGCCAAAGAGCTTGCCGGCGTGTCGCATAGAGGTCGTTGGCGGCCTCGACCAGCCGGAAATCAAGCTTCTCCAGGCTGGCATAGAGCGGCAGGATCATGAATGGCAGGAATGAATACAGCAGGCCGAGTTGGATGGCGAAATTGGTGTAGAGCATTGTGATCGGCTTCTCGATCACGCCAAGCCCCATCAAAAGATTGTTGATGAGGCCTTCGTCGCGAATGATGAACATGATGGCCAGCGTACGCACCAGAAGGTTCGACCAGAACGGAATGGTGATCAGCAGCACCCACCAGTTGCGCTGTGCCGGTGTCCGCGTCGCCATGAAATAGGCGGTTGGAAAACCAAGCAGCAGGCAGATGACCGTCGTCACCACTGCGAACAGAAACGAGCGCAGATAGATGATCAGGAAATCCGGCGTAAACTGCAGCGTGTCGTCGAAAATGTCCTGCTGGAACAGGAAGTTAAGATAGGCGTCCGTCGAAAACTTCCACTGGACGCCACCATAGGGCGCGGCCTCGAGAAACGAATAGACTAGGATAATCAGCAGCGGCAACACGCCGAAAATACCGATGATGACCAGCGCCGGCGTAGCCAGCAGGCGATTGCGGCGGCTCGCGGCCCGCTCCGCTTTGGCTTCGAACAACGCGGCCCGGGAAACAACGTTTGCCATCAGTCCCTCAAAATCCGGGCGCCGTCGTCCTCGAACACGATACCGACCTTGGCGCCGGGTTCGAATGTCACCGCACCGGACCGGCTGTTCTGCTGGCGCACGATGAAGTTGTCACCGCTATCAAGCTTCACGTGATAGTGGGTATCGGTGCCGAAATAGACGACGTTCGCCAAAGTTCCGGCGACCGTGCCTTTGGACGCGTCGGCGATCAGATCCGCATGCTCCGGCCGAACCACGACCGTCACCGCATCGGAGGGATCGAAGTCTTCCGGGAACCCTGCCGCCACGATCGCGTCGGAAGCGAGCTTGACGGTGGCGACACCGGATTTCTTCGACACCACGGTCCCCTTGAGGAAATTGGTCTCGCCGATGAAGTCGGCGACGAACCGCTCGGCCGGGCGGTCGTAGATGTCGCGTGGCGAGCCTACCTGGAGGATCTTGCCGGCCGACATGACCGCGATGCGGTCCGACATGGTCAGGGCTTCTTCCTGGTCGTGGGTAACGAAGATGAAGGTGATGCCGGTTTCGTGCTGCAGCCGCTTCAACTCGATCTGCATTTCCTTGCGCAGCTTGTAGTCGAGTGCGGAGAGCGGCTCGTCGAGCAGCAGGACCTTCGGCTGTGGTGCGAGCGCCCGGGCCAACGCCACTCGCTGCTGCTGGCCGCCGGAGATCTGGCTGGTGCGGCGGTTGCTCAGCGCCTCCATCTTGACCAGTTTCAGCATCTGGGCGACGCGCGCCTGGATCTCGTCCTTCGGCTTGCCCAGCATTTCCAGGCCGAAGCCGATGTTATCGGCCACCGTCATGTGCGGGAACAGCGCATAGGACTGGAAGACGGTGTTGACCGGACGCTTGAACGGCGGCAGCGGTGCGATGTCCTCACCGTAGAGCAGGATTTCGCCGGCGCTCGGAAAATCGAAGCCGGCTATCAGCCTCAGGAGCGTTGTCTTTCCGCAACCGGAGGGCCCGAGCAGCGTGAAGAACTCGTTCTCGCGGATAGATACCGAGACCGTGTCGAGGGCGGCAACCTGCCCCTCACCTGATCCGAAAATTTTGCTGACGTTTACTACTTCAATCGCATTCCGACCCGGTTTGTCCGGCACGATTACGCCTCACTGTTGACCCCGCTCTTGCTGGCGGAGCTCTTCCCCTGTTGGATGTGACCACAAGGCCGGTATGTTGGCAAGCCCGGCATTGACTCACAGTTCAGTTAGCAGTCTTGGAGGGCAAGCCCCATGCCACATTCAGGCTTGGTAGGTGATTTTGCCGCCACAGATGGTCGTCACCGGCCGCACGGTATGCAACGCTTCCGGAGCAGTCCTCTCGATATCGGCCGACAAAACGACGAGATCAGCCAGATAACCCGGCTTCAGTACGCCTTTGCGGTGTTCCATGAACTCGCTGTAGGCGCCCTCGACCGTATAACCGGCAAGCGCTTCATGCAGCGAGAAACTCTGGTCCGGCAGGCCCTCTGCCCAAGGTTTGCGCATCACCGCCGCTTGGATGCCCAGGATCGGATCAACCGGCGAGACCGGCCAGTCGGAAGCGAACACGACGCGGGCCCCAGCATCCTTGAGCGTGCGCCAGGCATAGCTCAGCGGCCACCTGTCGCGGCCGATGCGCGAAATCGTCGGCTCCAGCGGAAAGTTCATGGCGCCGGGTGGATGCGGCGGTTGCATCGAAGCGATGACGCCAAGCTCCGCGAACCGCGGCACATCCGTCGGGGTGGTGACCTCGATATGCTCGACGCGGTGACGGCTGTCACGCTTGCCATTGGCCTTTTGCGCCGCCTGATAACCGTCGAGCACTGCGCGGACTGCGCCGTCACCGATCGAATGAACGGCGATCTGCAGGCCTCTGCGGTCGGCCTCCACCGCCACCTCGGCGAAATGCTCGGGCGTGAACAATGGCTCGCCGCGCCAGCCGGGACGGTCGGCATAGTCGTCGACCATCACGGCGGTCCAGGAATCGAGCACGCCGTCATAAAACACCTTGACCATGCCCGAGGACAGCCATTCGGAGTTGTAGGTCGTGGCCATACTCGACGCTTTTTCAAGTATGTCCAACTTCATGAAGTTCTTGAAATGGAACGGGATTTTTGTACGGCATATGAGCCGCCCTTCCGCCTCCAGGCCGGCAAGCAGTTCAAGCTGGTAGAGGTTGCCATCCATGTTCTGGATCGATGTGATGCCATGCCTGGCGCACCATTCGAGGCCGCGATGCATCAGATCCCGGTCGGCGGCAAGCTCCTCGGCGGACGGATAGGGTTCCGGCTCGCCACCCGTAAGACCGAGCCGTGTGCGGTTCTGCCCGAAGTGCTCCAGGATCGGGCCGAAAGCCTCGCCCTCGCGCAATTCGCCCGCCGCGAGGCCATCGGCACCCATCACGATCTCGTTGCCCGGTCCCAATTCCCTGCCGTGCAGGAGGCCCGCCTGCTCCAGCGCCTTGGTGTTCGCCCACATCGTATGGTGGTCGGAGGCCGACATGGCGAACGGGCGATCGGGGATGATTTGGTCGAGATGGTGGCGCGTGACCGGCTCGGGCAGGATCGCATAGTCGACGCCGGCGCCCAGCAGCAGCTTGACGTTCGGCCGCTCCGCCGCGAAGGCACGGATCGCATCGCGCAAGGCATCGAAGCCATGCACCCCTGCCAGATGCAGATTGTCGAGTTCCGCGGCACCGCCGAAAAGATGCATGTGGGCTTCGATGAAGCCCGGGATCACCGAACCGCCCTCGGCGTCGATGACCTTGGTGCCCGGCCCCTTGAGCGCTTCGATGGAGGCGCTGCTGCCGATGGCGACGATGGCGCCGTCCTTGACGGCAACGGCCTCGGCTACGGGATTGCCATCGTCCATGGTCAGCACACGACCATTGATGACGATCAGATCCGCATTACGACCCGCACCCGTGACAGACATCGCGACTCCGCGCTTTTGACGACTGACTGAGACCGGCAATCCTGCGCTCGACGACCTGCCACTCCACCGGAGCGGCGCCATGGAACAAAAAACGATGCCAGTCCGCTGCCTTCGAAATTCCCCTTGTTATCCCTAGGGACAGCGTGGATAAAGAATGCGACTGATTATTCGCGTTTGTCAACATGCGGAATTTAGAATGTATTGTGGGCAGCCCCCTCCACCTGTGTTGAGACCGGGCGGGGAACGAGGACATCAAGCAGTGAAGCGCAGTCTCGACCGCAAAACCAGGATAGCGCTCGAACCACGCAAGCAGCCGCGGCAACAACGATCGAGCAAGGTGGTCGACAGGATTCTCGACGCGGCGCTGATCTTGACGCGGGAGCAAGGAACCAGGACGCCGACGACGCTCGCCATTGCGCAGCGCGCAGGCTTGTCGGTCGGTTCGGTCTACCAATACTTTCCCAACAAGGAAGCCATTCTTCTGGACCTCGCCCGGCGCTGGCTGTCATCCTTTCCCGAGGTGATCGCGAAGCGCATCAAGGTCGCCCCGCCCACCAACCGCGAAGAGTTCCGGCGGGAAGTGCGCAAGCTCTTCATCGACACGTCCAGGCTCTATCTCGAGAACGCCACCCTGATGCCGGTGATCGAGGCTATTTCAGGCAACGCCGACCTTAGGCCGATCCAGAACGAATATGACGACCAGATCATCGCCCTCTACGCCGCATGGCTGCGGCATGTGAACCCGGCTCTTGAAGACAAGATCGCCAGCCGGCTCGGCGTGGTGATGATGGAGGTCGGACACGTCTGCCGGCTTGTGGGGCTGAAAAAAGATCGCAAGACGTTCGACCTCATCGAGGACGACGTGGAAACCATGTGGCTCGCCCTGGTGAGCCCCTATCTCAATCTTGACTAATTTCGCACTTCGAGAGGAATTTTATGAAGACTGTCTATTCGCCGCTTCATGCCGGCCATGCCGGGCAGATGGAACTGGTCACGTCAGCCATCGTGCCGGGGTTCGAAAAACCCTCGCGGGCCGAATTCATCAAGGCGCGGGTCGAAAGCGAGAAACTCGGTCCGATCATCCTGCCGCTCGAGCATGATCTCGCCGCCGCCAGGCGTGTCCACAGGGCCGACTACATCGACTTCCTGCCGACGGTCTGGCCGCAATGGACGGAAGCCGGCTTCAAGGGCTCGGCGATGCCCTTCACCTGGCCGACGCGCGGCCTGCGCGGCGACGTGCCGCCAAAGCGCATCGATGCCCTGCTCGGCTATTATTCCTTCGATGGCGGCGCCACGTTCGTCCAAGGCACCTGGACCGCGATCAAGTCGTCCTATGACGTGGCGCTCACCGCCGCTGGCCTGGTCAAGGGTGGCGAAACCTCCGCCTTCGCGCTCTGCCGTCCACCCGGCCATCACGCCGGTGCGGGCTTCATGGGTGGCTATTGCTACATCAACAACGCCGCCGTCGCCGCGCAATGGTTCCGCGACCAGGGCGCAACCCGTGTCTCCATCCTCGATGTCGACTACCACCATGGCAACGGCACGCAGGAAATCTTCTATGACCGCGCCGACGTGCAGGTCATCAACCTGCATGGCGACCCGATGACAGAGTATCCGTTCTTCCTCGGCCATGCCGACGAACGCGGCGCCGGTGCGGGCGAAGGCTTCAACATCAATTATCCGATGCCGTTCGGCACCGATTGGGACGCCTGGAACGCCTCGCTGGAGGACGCCTGCGTCAAGCTTGCTGCCTATGCGCCGGACATCGTCGTCGTTTCGCTGGGTGTCGACACCTTCGAAAAGGATCCGATCAGCCAGTTCAAGCTGAAGACATTGGACTATCCCAAGATCGGCCGCCGCATCGCCAAACTTGGCCTGCCGACGCTGTTCGTCATGGAAGGCGGCTATGCCGTCGAGGAGATCGGCATCAACGCAGTCGGCGTGCTGACCGGTTTCGAGGACAAGTAGGAAGCAACGGGGGCGCAAGCGCCCCCTCGTTTCCAACTAGGCGGCAGCACCAGTGCTCGGTGTGGCCATCGGCGCGGGTGGCATGCGTGAGCGGCCGAGATAGTAGACCGCCGCCGCAGCAACCACGCCGGCTGCCAGGATACCCGCCGCCAGGAACGGCCGATACCAGAACCAGGCAATCGCAATCGTCGTCGTGCCAACCAGGATCGACAGGAAGAAGGCGATGATGCCGGTTCCCATCCGCGCCATGCTGCCAAGGAACGGGATGACGTCGAGGATCACGCCGATCGGGCTGAGGAATAGGGCAAAGCCGATGGTCAGCAGCAGCAGGCCGGCGGCGCGCAGCAGCCACGTGATCAGCGTGTTTGCACTGACCGCCTCGGCGAACATCTTGTCGGCCGGCACGGCGCCGGTGTCGACCATCAGCAACGTATCGCCGGCCTCCGTCTGGTAAGGCTCGAACCGGCTGCCGGCCTGGCGCGCGACGATGCTGACCACGCCGAGCGGCGCCAGTTCATAGCCGATGCGATAGTCGCCCAGCGCCGGCCTTGTCGTGTCGGCCCCGAGATAGATCTTGCCGTCGACGACGCTGAGCGGCTTGGTGCCGGTATAGGCGGCCTTTATCGCGGCCGACTTGTCAGGCGACAACGAATACTCCTTGTCGCCCTCGATGCGATCGAGCACCGGCGTGTCGAGATCAAAGGCGACGAGCTTGCCCTGTGGAATCTGGAAGGTGCGGCCGTGGATCGCCATCGGCGGATTCTCGTGGCCGTCCGGCCTCTTGAAATCCGACGAATTGATCTGGCTGTCGTCCCACACCTTCGAATAGCTGTAGGTCGTCACCGTCTCTTCGCCGCCGCCCAGCTTCGTGGTGGTCTCCGATTTGGATTCCTCCTTCCACTGATACATCTCGACGCTGCGCGACAGGCGCAGGCCTTGTGCCGCGATGCCGAAATCCGGATCGGACAGGCCGCTGTCCGCCGTCACCGGCCCGCTGACATGCACCAGCTTGCCATCATTGGCGGCGTCGACGCTGTCGGCGCTGGCCGAGACCACGGCGCCAGCGCCTTCGGCCAGCGAGCGCGCCGTCTGCACCGCGCGGCCCTCGTTCCAGAACAGCCCGATCACCATCAGCACGGTCAGCAGCAGGCCGAAGATGACCCCACCGACCGCGCGCTTGATCCGCCCGATCCACGAGACGGATGTAACTTCCCGAAATGAATCGCTCATCGTTTCCCCCGAAACCAAAAGATTGCCCCTGCTCTGCGCGCCACCGTCGCGCCACGATCGCGCCGGTCCTGTCGCCCGCGGGCACGGCGGCAAGAGGCGCCCACCTCTTCAATCGCTTCCGAGCCTACCGGAATCGATCGGCCGCCGATATGGCTGTCTTGCAGCCAGCGCCGGCTTTTCGTGTCCCGGTCTTCTATCGAAGGCCCGGAAAATGGGGCTCTGAGTCGCATGCGAGTCGACGCGATTCAATTTTGTCAAATCGCATTTGATGTCGGATTCATCTGCGGATAGATTAGACCCGAATCAGCCGGTCCTCGGGGGGCGCGGCGACCACCCAAAGTCTCACGTTCCGGAGTTTTCCGGCGCCAGACGCGGACGTCTTCGCGTTCCCTGAATGGATTCGGATCTGGTTGGCGCAACTCTGCGCCACGTGTGTGTCTTCGTCAAAGTGATGCGTATTCGGGTTCGGCGGCTGGCTTCCAGCATCCGGACAGCAGAAACGATTCCGGCCAAAAGCAACAAGAATGAGCAGTCCCGCCGCGCAACTTCAATCCGACACATTGGGCTCGCGCCTGGCGTCGCGCGGTGATCTGACCAGCTTTTTCATGCAACTGACCGCCGAGATCGGCGCCGACAGCTACATGCTGGTCGCCATCGTCCACGACCAGGACCGCAACGACGCGCGCATCGTCTCGTCCAACTGGATTTTCGACGCCATCGAACTGATCGGCAAACGGCTGATCGCCGGCCTTGCACAAGGGGCGCTCACCGTCGCGCCAGGCATCCGTCCGAAGCCGCTGGTGGCGGCCCAGGCACCAGACGCCGGCGGGCTGGTCACCGGCGAGGAGGCCCGCCTTCTCGACGTCCTTGGCCATGCCGAAATCTATTCGCTGCGCCTCAATGTCGGCCGTCAACGCCTGTTCGCCTTGTTCTCGGCGGCGACCGCCGGCAGCATCGACCCGCCGGCGCTGATGAAGGCCCAGTTGAAGTGCTGCTACGCGCTCTCGAACATCCCGCAACTGATCGCCGCCGCCGCCATGCAGGATCCGCTGTCGGATCGCGAGCGCGAATGCCTGTTCTGGGTCTCCGAGGGCAAGACCACCGACGAGGTCGCCGTCATCCTTGGCGTCTCTTCCAACACCGTCAACAGTTACATCACCCACGCCATCCAGAAATTCGCGGCCAGCAACCGCGCGATGGCCATCGCCACGGCGATCAGGAGCGGCATCATTTGAAACACGCCGACATCAAGGAGGCTGCCGAAGCCCTTTTCAACGAGCAGCGCAACCCGTTCGGCGCCTTTTCGCTCGGTTCCGAAACCCACCACGCCGTCACCATTCCCGATGCCGTGCGCCGCTGCCGCTGGATCGCCGTCGACATCAACGCGGCGGCCTTCGGCCTGTTCTTCGTCAGCCCGTCACCGGAGCGGGCACGGCTCGTCCCTTGCCTCGATTCCGACTATCCCGGCGTTGGGGTGGCGACGAAATTCATTTCAGGCGCCAATGGCGAGGAGATCGTGCGCCACACCCGCATCTCGACGGAGCCGCGCTGGTGGACCGACGACGGCGTGGCCGCCGCGGCGGAAACGTTCCGCAATCTTGCCTGGACCGAGCAGATGGCGCCGCTGGCGCCAGGCACCAGCGGCATCGCATTCCCCGTCCACGCCGACCGCGGGCAATGCGGACTTGTCGTTTTCCTCGGTTCGGAGATCATCTTGGCGCAGGACGCGCTCTACGAAATCCATGCCCGCTGCTTTTCATTGTTCGCCGCTGTCGCCCGCATCCGTCCAAGCGACGCAAGTCGGACGCGCTCGATCTCCAAGCGCGAGCTCGAATGCCTGAAGCTGACCGCCAACGGCAACACCAGCGAGGAGATCGCGCGCCTCCTGAAGCTGTCGGTGCACACCGCCAACCAGTACCTGACCCAGTCGACCCAGAAGCTCAACGCCGTCAACCGCAACCAGGCCGTGGCCAAGGCGCTGCGGCTGGGCTTGATCGAATAGGGCAGTTCGAGGACGATCGGCGGTCGCCGGGAATCGATCGCTTCTCAGCGAAAAGCCAGGGGTTCGACCTTGCGAATACGCGCCTGTTCGATCACCGCCTCCAGCAGGGCCGTGTTGTGCTCGGGGTTCTCGCCCGGCTTCTCGAACGAAACATAGTTGACGGCCACGGAGGTGCCGCGCTCGCTCAGCGTCAGCTGGAAATAGACCGTGACACCGGGCGGCCTCAGCTCCAGATCGAGCACGATGCGCGGACTGCCGCTCCAGTCGACATGCGCCTCGCCGCCATGACCGAGCCTCAGCGTGCCCGGCATGAAAAACAGCTCCGCCGCTGAATCGACCAGATCCGACAGGCAAGCGAAATGCTCGAGCCGGATGAAGGCGATGTAGTCGGCGACATCGATCAGCCTGAGTTCACCCACCACCTGTTCGATGGCGTCGGCGACGATGATCTCGCGGGAATTTGCGTGCGGTTGGCGATTCATGAAGTCTGTCTGCGCTCAGCCTTTTTGGAGTAGACGATCCGCACCAGTTCGGCGACGGCCTGGTAGAATTGCGACGGGATCACATTATCGACCGAAACTTGCTTGTACATGGAGCGGGCGAGCGCCACGTCCTCGAAGATCGGGATGTTGTGTTCGCGGGCGATCTCGCGAATCTTGAGCGCCACCAGATCCTGCCCCTTGGCCAGCACCAGCGGTGCCGCGTCCTCGTCGCGCACATATTTCAGCGCGATCGAGAAGTGCGTCGGGTTGGCGATGATCAGCGTCGCGCGCGGCACCGCCGTCATCATCCGCTTGCGCGCGCGGTCGCGCGCCAGCGAACGCAGCCGCGACTTGACGATCGGGTCGCCCTCCGACTGCTTGAACTCGTCCTTGACCTCCTGCTTGCTCATGCGCAGGTCCTGCTTCCAGTGGAAGCGCGACCAGACGATATCGACCGCCGCGATCAGCCCCATGACGAAGACGATCGCCACCAGGATGTCGACGGCGATGCCGCGGATGACAAGGCCGAAGGCGACGGGATTGGTGATCATCCCGGCGAGCAGCTTGCGATGGTCTTCCGACAGCGTGAAGGCGAGCACGGCAATGGCGAAGCCGACCTTGCCAAGCGCCTTCAGGAACTCGACCCAGCCCTGAATGCCGAACAGCCTGCTCCAGCCCTTGGCGATCGAAATACGCGAGAGTTGCGGCCGCACCCGCTCGCCGACGAATTGCGGCATGTTCTGGAACACCGAAGCGCCGAGACCTGCAACGGTCAGCAGCACCAGCAGGCTGACGACAGCGCGGCCCACTTCGAGGAGGACGATCTTGTAGAGCGCGATGACGTCGGTCTCGGTGTCCATCGGCCAGGCTTCCGGCTTCTCCAGGAACATCGACAGGAACATGCCGAGATCGATAATGGCGTCCTTGGCGTAGAAGACGGTGAACACCAGGATCGCGACAAAGGATGCCAGGAGCGCCGTTTCCCGCGAATGGGGCAGCTTGCCCTGTTCGATGGTGTCGCGGATCTTCTTTTCCGTCGCCTCTTCGGTTTTCGAATCCTTGTCGACCGCGTCAGCCATGCCGCGGTCTTAGGCGGCGTTCTGGGTCGAGGGCAGCTCGAACGCGCCTTCGCGCGACAGCCGGATCGTCGTCGTCACGATCGTCTTGCGGGCCGCCGTGATGTCGGCAAGCGGAATCCCTTCCGAGCCCTGCCCGAGTTCGGACTCGATCATGCGCCGCGACCGCGCGCCGATCGCCGACAGCACCGCCTCGGCGAGTGCGGCCGAAGCGCCGCGCAAGGCCAGCGTGACCAGTTCGGTAGACAGCCCGTCGAACAATAGCACCCGCGCTTTCTGTGTCAGCAGCGGCAGGTCGTCGAAGGCGAAGAGGCGCGCCCTGACGCCGTCGAGATCGGGCGTGCCGGCGGCTTCGAGATCCTGCATGACCTCCTCGAGCAGCGGCTTGTCCAGTTCGTTGAGCACGCTGGCGACGCGGGCCTGTCCGGCCGATGTGTCCTTGGTCGAGGTTTCCGTCAGCACGCTGGAGCGCAAGCGGTCTTCGACGATCCTGCTGGCGGCATCCGGAACATTCGCCATCGTCACCATGCGCTTGATGATTTCGCCGCGCATCGGCTTCGTCATTGTCAACAGAACGCTCGCCGCCGTCTGCGGCGCCAGCTTCGACAGCACCATGGCCGCGGTCTGCGGATGTTCGCCAGCCAGGAAGGCGCCGAGCCGTGCCGGCTCGAGCTTCTCGAGTTCGGGCCAGATCGGCGGCGGACCTTCCGGCGCGACCTCGAACCGCTTGTCGCCCATGATGGCGCTCATCTCTTCGGGCGAGAGCGATTCATTCAGGATGGTGTCCATCCTGTCGGCCGAATCGAGCAATCCCGCCCCTTCGGTGAATTCGGCCTCGAATTCGGCGACGATGCGCTCGAGATCGCTTTGCGGGATCGTCCGCAGCAGGCGGGCGCCCTCGATCAGCGCCTTCAATTCTTCCTGCTTGAAGAATTTCAACAGGCGGCTGGCCGACGGTTTGCCCATCGCCACCAGTATGGCGGCCGCCTTCTGCGCGCGCGTCAGCGTCGCTGCCGTCGTCATGCCTCTCGCCTCCGCCACCGGCAAGCCCCGCAACCCATGCTAGGCGCCCTTCGAGCCGGCGATGATTTCGGTCAGCCTGATGCCGAAGCGCGACGGATCGCTTTCCAGCACGGTGATCTCGCCGCGGGCGATCTTGCGACCGTTGACCACGACGTCGACAGGTTCGCCGATACGGCGATTGAGCGCCACCGTCGACCCCTTCTGCAGCGCCATCAAATCGGACACCGGCATCTCGGTGCTGCCGAGGATGATCTGGACATCGACGGGGATGTTCATGATGACGTTCGAATTGGCGCCGGAGGCGGCCCTGAACGCCGCATCGGGGCGCCTCTCCTCTTCATGCAGGACACCGCGCAACTCTTCGATGGCACGGTCGAGCTGCTCGTCCGGCTGGTCGAGGTCGGCTTCCACCTTGGTCATGGCCATGCGTCGTCTCCAATGCTCAGGCACGCCCGGCGGCAGCCGGCATCAGCCCATCGATGAAGTCCTGCCCGGCATCATAGGGATGCCGGATTCGAACGGTGTAATTCTGCCCCAGTTTGCCGAACTCGCATACGAACAGCGTCTGGCCGCGGGCGCCGAGGCGCGCCCGCGACTGCGCGGTTTCCTCGAATTCGATAACCTGGCCAATTTCGAAATCGGCGAGGTCGCCGAGTGTCAGCCGGGCCAGAGGCATGGTCGCCTCGAGCGCGACGGTGGAGCGCATCACCTCTTCCGAAAAGCGCGCGCGCCAGATGGCGCCAAGATCGCCCTCGCTGGCCCCGGCAGCGCCGTCGCGGCTGGCCAACACGATACGCTGCGGCATCGTCACCGTGACGGTGCCGGTTTCGGCCGGTGTCGAAATGCCAAGGACGATGCGCACTGCCGCGCCGTCGCGCAACACGTGCCGTTTCGCCTCGGTGCCCGACATCGCCCGCGGCACGGGCAGGGGCAGGTCAAGCGAGCGCCGTCCCGATCCGTTGAGCGCCTGCGCGACCTGCTGGAACACCATAGTCGAGACATCGACCTCGATCTGCGACAGATCGCGCTCGATCGGCGACACCGGCAGGTCCGGGTCGCCGCCGAACAGCGTGCAGACCATGATCGCGATCGCGGGAGCATCGATCACCAGGGTCATGGCGTCGGAGGAGGTGGACGATGCGACGATTGTCATGGCAAACGTGTCGCCAGCACGCGAGCGCGCCTCCGAGACGCGGCTGACCTCGACGGCCCTGAGATCGACGGTGACCGGGACGCCAAGCTCACTGGTCAGGCTCTTCTGCAGCAGCGGCGCGGCGCGCTCGGCCATGGCCCGGCCGGTACCGATGACCTGAGCGGCCTCGCCACTGTCGCCGATCAGACGCTCGATGATCAGCGAGCGGGCTTCCGCTGGGCTTCCGGGACTGGTCATGGCAGGGCTTGGACCAATCTGTCGCACATCGTTCAGGCGGCCTTCTTCTCGGCGGAGCCGGTGTTCATCGTGCTCTGCTCGACGGCGTCGATGGTCGGCCGCTCATAGGACGATATGGTCTTGCGGCCGAACTCGATCGCCACCTGCGGCAGCGCGCCGTTCATGTAGGCCAGCAGCGTCTGCTTGACGATGATGTAGAGGCGGTTCTTCTTCTCGCGCACCGTCTTGATCTTGGTGGCGACAGGCCCGACCACCGCGTAGGACAGGAAGATGCCGAGGAAGGTGCCGACCAGGGCCGCGCCGATCAGGCCACCGAGGATTTCCGGCGATTGGTCGAGCGCCCCCATCGCCTTCACCACGCCAAGCACGGCGGCGACGATGCCGAGCGCCGGCAAGCCGTCGCCGACCGCCACCAGAGCGTGATAGGCCTTCATCTTGTCGGACTTGATGGTCTGGATTTCCTCGTCCATCAGCGCCTCTATCTCATGCGAGCGGGCATTGCCGATGATGATGATGCGGCAGTAGTCGCAGATGAAGGCCATCAGGTCGTGGTTCTTGAGCACGGTCGGAAAGGCCTGGAAGATCGCCGACTCCTCGGGATTGTCGATATGCGCCTCGACCTCGCTGCGCGACTTCGAGCGCAGTTCGCGCATCAGGCTGTGCAGCACGCCGAGCGTTTCCAGATAGTCCTGTTCCTTCGGCACCGCTTGCTTGAACGCCTCTATGATGCCCCTGCCGGTATCCTTGACCGTCTTCATCGGATTGGCGACCAGGAAGGTGCCCAATGCCGCGCCGCAGATGACTACGGCTTCCCACGGCTGGACCAGCACATGCAGATGGCCACCCATGGCCATGAAGCCGCCAAGGACGCAGCCGAGCGTAACCACCAGTCCAATCAGAATGCCCACGGCAGGTCCTTCGCATTTCACATCAGGAGCAACGGATAGCCCCTGTGCCTTGTGTGAGGCTTGAATCGAAGCGTGTCGGAGACGATTCAGTTTCGCGCAAGGAAGTGGGGCTATTGTGCTGGCATAAGCTTCGGCCGGAGGCGCGTTCTTGCTCAATACCTTTACCAGCTACCAGCTCATCACCAAGGACATCAGCAAGTCGATCGACAGGATCGAGCAGCAGCCCGTGGTCGACCGCGATACCAAATATTATCTGGACAACATCACCAAGGTGAAATCGATCGACGATTTCGTCAACAACGACCGGTTGTTCAAATATGCGATGAAGGCCTTTGGGCTGGAGGACATGGACTACGCCAAGGCCTTCATGGTCAAGGCGCTCAAGGAAGGCGTTTCCGATTCCAGCAGCTTCGCCAACAAGCTCACCGACAAGCGCTATGCCGAGTTTGTCAGCGCCTTCAACTTCGCCGCCAAAGGCGCCGATGCGACCATCTACAACAAGGCGCAGCAGCTGGTGACGAAGAACTATGCCGCGCAGGCGGAAATCGCCGGCGTCGATCCGAATTCCGACTATGTGAAGGGCGAGACGACATACTATCTCGCCAACATCACCAAGGTGAAGTCCATCGATGATCTGATGGGCAACAGCCGGCTTTACACCTATGCGCTGGCCGCGTTCGGCCTCGATTCGGCAACGGAGGACAAGGACCTCATCAAGCAGGTCCTGCAAGGTGGCGTGAGCGATCCAGACAGCGTCGCCAACAAGCAGACGAATCCGGCTTACGCGGCATTCGCCTCCGCCTTCAATTTCCAGGCCTATGGCGAGAACGCCACCACTTACAATCCCGCGCAGCAGCCGACCGTCGACAAGTACATGCGCCAGACCCTCGAAGAGGATGCCGGCAACACCAACCAGGGCGTGCGGCTGGCGCTCTATTTCGATCGCAAGGCGCCAACCATCACCAGCTGGTACGACGTGCTTGCCGACACCGCCCTTGCAAGCGTCGTGCGCACAGCGCTCGGTCTCCCCGATTCCTTCGCTACCGCCAACATCGACAAGCAGGTGCAGCTGTTCGAACAGAAACTCGACATCTCGGATTTCTCCGACCCGGAGAAACTCGGCAAGTTCCTGACCCGCTTCACCAGCATGTGGGAGATCAACAACCCGACCTCGTCGGTCGTCACCTCGGTCAGCGTGCTGTTTGCCCAGCCGCTCACGGTGGGCATCTCCACCGACCTTATGATGGCCATGCAGAAGCTGAGGTTCTGAGACCATCATGCGGGACAGCCTGTACGTCGCCCTTTCCTCGCAGATCGCGCTCGAGCGCCGCCTCGATACGATCGCCGACAACGTCGCCAACGCCTCGACGATCGGCTTTCGCGCCACCGGTGTGAAATTCGAGGACGTCGTCTCCGGCAGCGGGTCGAAATCGGTATCCTTCGCGTCCCCGGGCAAGACCTATCTTTCTGGCGCCCACGGTGCCTTGACCGAGACCGGAAATCCGTTCGATTTCGCCGTCCAGGGCGATGCCTGGTTCGCCATCGACACACCGGTCGGCACCGTCATGACCCGCGACGGGCGCTTTTCGATGAACGAGAATGGCGAGCTGATGTCGATCGAGGGCCATCCGGTGCTCGATGCCGGCGGCGCGCCGATCCAGCTCGACCCACGCAACGGGCCGCCCAAGGCCGGCGCCGACGGTTCGTTGCGCCAAAACGATCAGCTCGTCGGCTCCATCGGCCTCTATAATTTCGATCCGGGCGAGAATTTCGTCCGCTACGGCAATTCCGGCATCGTTCCGGCGCGCACGCCAGAGCCGGTCACCGATCGTTCCGATGTCGGGATCGCCCAGGGATTTCTCGAAGAGTCCAATGTCAATCCGGTGTTGGAGATCACCCGGCTGATCATGGTTCAGCGCGCCTTCGAAAACACCGCCGCCCTGATGCGGCAGACCGACTCTTCCACCGACGAGGCGATCAAGACGCTCGGCTCGAAGTAAACCATGTCGCTCGACCTGCCATCCATACGCGCACCCGAACGACAGCTCCAGCCGGCGCCGGAAGACCGGCTTGCCGCCCTGGAAAGGGTATGGCGGCGTTTCGTCGACACCGAGGCGCTGCTCAAGCGCGGCGGCCGCGTCGCCGAAGTCACGCCCACGCACTACAAGGTTCGTGGCCTTTCCGACTTCGCCAGGCTGGGCGACATCGTCGAGCAGCGCGGCCAGGCCGGCACGCGCCGCGGCGAAATCGTCAAGATCAGCCGTGAGGAAATCGTTGTCGCGCCTTTCGAACGCAGCGCCGATGCCGGTATCGGTGATGCCGTGTTCCGCCGCGGTCCGCTCGCGGTGGCGCCGCATGCCTCGTGGCGCGGCCGCACCATCGACGCGCTCACCAGGGCGATCGACGGCGGCCCGCCGCTGATCAGGGGAGACGATGCGTCAAGCGCCGCCCTGACGACGCCCGGCGCCATGGCGCGGCAGCGCGTCGGCACCGCCTTCATGACCGGCGTCAAGGTCATCGACATCTTCACCCCTCTCTGCTTCGGCCAGCGCCTCGGCGTCTTTGCCGGCTCCGGCGTCGGCAAGTCGACGCTGCTTGCCATGCTCGCCGGCGCCGACGCATTCGACACCGTCGTCGTCGCGCTGATCGGCGAACGCGGCCGCGAAGTCCGTGAATTCCTCGAGGACACTATCGGTGACAGCATGGCCAAGACCGTCGCCGTCGTCGCCACCAGCGACGAGAGCGCCATGATGCGCCGGCGCGCGCCGGACACCGCCATGCGCGTCGCCGAGCATTTTCGCGACCAGGGACAACGTGTGCTCCTGGTGCTGGACTCGATCACCCGCTTCGCCCACGCCTTGCGCGAAGTGGCGACGGGAACCGGCGAGCCTCCGGTCGCCCGTGGCTATCCCGCGTCGGTCTTCACCGAACTGCCCAAGCTGCTCGAGCGCGCCGGGCCCGGCGCCGAAGGCAAGGGATCGATCACCGCCATCATTTCCGTGCTGGTCGACGGCGACGACCACAACGACCCGGTCGCCGACTCCGTGCGCGGCATCCTCGACGGCCATGTCGTGCTCGACCGCGCGATCGCCGAACAGGGCCGCTATCCCCCGGTCAATCCGCTGTCGTCCATATCGCGACTGGCCGGCAAGGCCTGGAGCGCCGAACAGCGCGCGCTGGTGACACGGCTGAAGTCGATGATCTCCCGGTTCGAGGACACGCGCGACATCCGCTTGCTGGGCGCCTATCAGGGCGGCGTCGACGCCGAGCTCGATATCGCGGTGCGTCAGGTACCGCTGATCTACGAGGCGCTCGCGCAATCGCCGAAGGACCGCCCATCCGCCGATCCGTTCTCCGATCTCGCCCGTCACCTCAAGAGCAAGATGAATGCCGATGCAGGAGACTGAACGCCAGTACACGGAGCGCATCCTGCGCGAAATGATCGACGAGGCCAGGGCGGCGGAGGAAGCCAGGGCCGACGAAGCGCGAGTTGTCAAGGCAAGGGCTGCCCGCGCCATAGCTGCCAAAGCCGAGGCTGTTCTGGCCAGAGCTGTCAAGCCAGCCCTGCCCAGGGCCGCCAAGGCTGAGCCTGTCCTGGCCAGGGCGGCCGAGCCTGCGCTGCCCAGGGTTCCACAGGCAGAGGCTGCAGAGATGACGCAGGCCAGCCGCGACTCGCTGATCGACGGCCTGTTCCCGCTCACCGAATGGCCGCAACCACCAAAGGCGCAGTTTCCCAGGCTGAAGAAAGAGTCCAGCCGGCGCAGCGACTTCGTCGTCGCCGCGCTCGGCATCACGCTCGGGCTGATCTGCGCCCTGTTTCCCTGGTATATCTTCTTCAACCAGGAACAGTTTGGCGTCCAGGCGATCAAGTTCGGCGGCACCGGCACCAATTCGGGACGGGCTGGCGGCGGCGTGGTCGCCGAACGCAGCGCGCCGCTGACGGCAAAGGACGTTCCGGCCGCCAATCTGGATCTGCTCGCCACCGGAACGGTGCAGGACGACCCCAATCCCGCGCCCGCCGAGCAGCCCTTTCCGGCCGACGCCACGAAATTCCGCATGGTTCATGTCGCCAATGGCCGCGCCATGATCGAGGACGATGCCGGCCTCTGGATCGTCCAGCGCGGCTCGATATTGCCGGACTCCAGTGAGGTGGCTTCCATCGAGCAGCGCAACGGCAAATGGGTCATGGTCACCAGCACGGACCAGGTGATCGAGCTTTCCAGGTAGACACTCCGCGTTCCAGGCCCCGGCCATCCGCAAGGTCCGCGCAAGACTGACGGCCTAGTCTGCGGGAACCTGCCCGGAGATTCCCATGGAGCCCGTTTCCCTTTTCGACCTCGCTGCCAAGCAAGCGCAATGGCTGGCCGTGCGCCAGTCCGCGATCGCCGGCAACATCGCCAACGCCAACACGCCGGGCTACACGGCGAACGATGTCGAGCCGTTCGAAAAGGTGCTCGACCGCACCGCCGTGTCGCTGCAGGCTACCCAGGCCGGCCATCTTGGCAACGCCGCGACCAATGCCGGCTTCACCATCAAGCCGCAGGAAGACGAAGGCGTCGTCATGCCATCCAAGAACTCGGTCGTGCTGGAAGACCAGCTGATGAAGGCCGGCGAGGTGCGCCGCTCCTTCGAGCTCAACACGGCGATCGTCAAGGCGTTTCATTCGATGATGATGATGGCGGTGAAGAGCTGACCATGGACGCACTGACCGCAGCCCTCAAAGTCGCGGCATCCGGCCTCGGCGCCCAGTCGGAGCGCCTGCGCGTGGTGTCGGAAAACCTTGCCAACGCCCAGTCGACCGGCACGACACCGGGTTCCGATCCCTATCGCCGCAAGACCATCAGCTTCGTCTCGGAGCTCGACCGGACCTCCGGCAGCTCAACGGTTGCGGTGAACTCGATCGACCGTGATCCCAGTGACTTTCCGGTCGAGTTCCAGCCCGGAAACGAGGCCGCCGACGACAAGGGCTACGTCAAGATGCCAAACGTCAACGTGCTCATCGAAATGGCCGACATGACCGAGGCCAACCGTTCCTATGAGGCCAACCTTCAGGTCGTCAAGCAGGCGCGCGATCTCATTTCAATGACCATCGACCTGATGAGGAACCAATGATCGTAAGTGGCATCGGCGCGCTTAACCTGAAGCCTGGGTTGAGCGGCACGGCGACGGACCTGCTCCAGGGTGGCGTTGCGCCGGCGACCGGCGGCAACCTCGGCACCTCCTTCGCCGAAGCGTTGAGCCAGGCGGCCTCCAAGACCGTCAACACGCTGCAGAATGCCGAGCAGGTGTCGATGCAGGCGCTCAAGGGCGACGCCGATACCCGTCAGGTGGTCGACGCCGTGATGAGCGCGCAGCAGGCGCTTCAGACCGCCGTCGCCATCCGCGACAAGGTGGTTTCCGCCTATCTCGAAGTCAGTCGAATGGGCATCTGAGGAGCTCCGCCATGAAAGCACTCTCCATCGCCGCCACCGGCATGAATGCCCAGCAGACAAACCTGGAAGTCATCGCCAACAACATCGCCAACATCAACACCACCGGCTACAAGCGCGCCCGCGCCGAATTCTCCGACCTGCTCTACCAGGTCGATCGCACCCAGGGCGTGCCCAACCGCTCCAACGCCTCGCTGGTGCCGGAGGGCGTCTCGATCGGCCTCGGCGTCAAGACGACGGCCGTGCGCAACGTGCACACCCAGGGTGAACTGACCAGCACCGGCAACAGTTTCGACCTGGCGCTCACCGGCAGGGGCTGGTTCCAGATCGAGGGCGCCGATGGCGGCACGCTCTACACCCGCGCCGGCGCCCTCAACACCAACGCCACCGGCCAGTTGGTGACGGTCGACGGCGCCAGCGTCATTCCGGCGATCACCGTTCCCGTCGATGCCGTCGAGGTCATCGTCAACAAGACGGGACAGGTCTTCGCCCGCATCGACGGCCAGACCGACCTGCAGAATCTCGGCCAGATTCAGATCGCCAACTTCGCCAACGAAGCAGGCCTCGCGCCGCTCGGCGACAACCTGTTCAAGGAAACCACCGCGTCCGGCCCGGCCAATGTCGGCGTGCCGGGCGACCCTGGCTTCGCCACGATCCAGCAGGGCTACCTCGAGGCTTCCAACGTCGACCCGGTCAAGGAGATCACCGAGCTGATCTCGGCGCAGCGCGCCTATGAGATGAACTCCAAGGTCATCCAGGCCGCCGATGACATGGCCTCCGTCGTCTCCAAGAACATCAGGTAACGGATGATGGCCACGCCGATCTCCTGCTCCGCATTCCGCCGCACCGCGCTCGTCCTTGCGTTGGTGGCCGGCGCCATGCCGGCTTTCGCCCAGGAGTCGGACAATCAGTCGGCCACTCAGATCGCCAGCAGCCAGCCTGCCGGCGAGGTTGTGTTGATCCCCAACCGGGTCATCTACCCCGGCGAGACCATCGAACTCGCCGCCCTGAAGCAGGTGACCCTCATGGCGGGCAAGCACAAGCCCGATGCCGTGGCGACCCGGGCCGAGGAACTCAACGGCAAGATCGCCAAGCGCACGCTGCTGCCCGGCCGCTACATTCCCGCTACCGCCATCCGCGAGGCCTGGCTGGTCGAGCAGGGTGCGGCCGTGCAGGTCTTCTTCATTGCCGGCGGGCTCACCATTTCGGCGACGGCGGTGACGCTGCAGCCGGGTGCCGCTGGCGATCTCGTCAAGGTTCGCAACATCGACAGCGGCAAGATCCTGTCCGGCACGGTGATGGCAGACGGCTCCATCAGGGTCAGCGCTTCATGATGCGCGCGTTTGCCTTTCTGCTCGCCGCGGCACTTGGCCTTCAGCCGGCGCTGGCCGACGGCCTGACGCCCAAGGCCAAGCGCGAACTCGCCGCCAGGAATGGCGGCGTCTACGACGATCCGGAATATGATCCGGCCACCACCAACCGCATGTTCCGGGTTTCGTCCGGGCCGAGTTCGCTGCCGCCGGGCCAGGTCGCCTCGCGCATCAAGGACATTGCCCAGTTGCAGAGTTCGCGCGACAACCAGCTCGTCGGCTACGGCCTGGTCATCGGACTTTCCGGATCGGGCGACAGCCTGCGCAACTCGCCCTTCACCGAACAGTCGATCCGCGCCATGCTCGAAAATCTCGGCATCGCCACGGAAGGCGGCAGCGCACGCGCCAAGAACGTCGCCGCCGTCATCGTCACCGCCAACATGCCGCCCTACGTGCAGTCGGGTGCCCGCATCGACATCGACGTCTCCTCGATGGGCGACGCGACCTCGCTCGCCGGCGGCACGCTGATCATGACGCCGCTGAAGGCGGCGGACGGCGAGATCTATGCCGTCGGCCAGGGCTCGGTCATCGTTTCCGGCTTCACCGCCAAGGGTCAGGCCGAGCAGCTGACGCAAGGCGTGCCGACCGCCGGCCGTGTGCCGAACGGCGCCATCGTCGAGCGCGCGGTCCAGGCCGAATTCGACGATCAGGCGACGCTGACGCTGCAATTGCGCAATCCCGATTTCTCGACCGCCATCCGCATCGCCGATGCCATCAACGACTATACCAGCCAGCGCTTCGGCATGCGCGTGGCGGCCGAACGCGATTCCCGCACCGTGCAGATCAGAAGGCCCAGGGGTGTTTCAGCGGCGCGCTTCTATGCCGAGATCGAGAACCTGGTGGTCGAATCCGATACGCCGGCCAGGGTCGTCATCGACGAGCGCACCGGCACCATCGTCATCGGCAACGACGTCAAGATCTCACGGGTCGCCATCAGTCATGGCACGCTGACCGTGCGCATCACGGAAGCGCCGCGCGTCGTCCAGCCCGAGCCCTTCTCCAAGGGCGTAACCGCCGTCGAACCGTTCACCGCCATCGACGCCAGCCGGCCCAATGCCCGCGTCGCCGTGCTTGACGGACCCGACCTCGAAACGCTCGTCTCCGGCCTCAACCGTCTCGGCGTCAAGCCGGACGGCATCATTGCCATCCTGCAGGGGATCAAGTCGGCCGGCGCCCTGCAGGCCGACCTGGTTCTCCAATAGGCGATGCCGATGACACGCTCCCTCTTACCTACTGACAGACGCCGCCCCGCCGGGATCCTGCTCGTGGCCGCCATCCTTTTCGCCATGCCCCTCGCCGTCGGCACCGCGCGTGGTGAGGAAAAGGTTCGCCAGGTCCTGCCTGGAGCGCCGGCCGCGGAAGCGCCGCAGCAATTGGCGCGGGTAAAGGCTCCGGACCAAAGCGAGATCGAGCGCTTCTGCTCCAACATAGCCGACGCCGCTCGCGACCGTCGCTACGCCTTGCAGGCCGAGGAACTGAAACAGCTCCAGACCGGCATCGACCAGCGCATGAAGGCACTGGACGAGAAAAAGGCCGAATACGAGACCTGGCTGAAGCGGCGCGAGGTTTTCCTGGCCCGGGCCGAGGACGGCGTCGTCCAGATCTATGCGGGCATGAAACCCGACGCCGCCGCCGAGCGGCTGGCAATCGTCAACGCCGATCTGGCGGCGGCCATATTGATGAAGCTCGATTCACGCAAGGCCGGCGTCATCCTCAACGAAATGGACCAGAAGGCGGCGGCGACGCTCACCGGCATCATGGCCAGCGCAGCCCGAAGGGTAGATCCGTCATGATCCGCAAGATGCTCATCCTGTGCGCGGTCGCGGCCCTGTCCGGCTGCGGCACCAACCTCAAGGAGGTCGGCAAGGAACCGGCGTTGTCGCCGGTCGGCTCGGGCATCGACGGCGGCAACACGTCTTCCCTCTATAAATATCCGGAGACGCCACCGGCGGCACCGAAGAAGTTCTCGCTGTGGGACGACCGCCAGAGCCGGCTGTTCACCGATCCTCGAGCGCTGTCCCAGGGCGACATCCTGACCGTCAACATCAAGATCAACGACCGCGCCAACTTCAAGAACCAGAACGACAGGAGCCGCACCGCCAACCGCAAGCTCGGTTTCGACATCAGCGCGCAATGGGACAAGCTGAGCACCGCCGGCAAGGGCGCCGGCACTCTCAATTCCGCCACGGACACCACCGCGGACGGGGAGATCAAGCGTTCGGAAACGCTGGAGCTCAACGTCGCCGCCGTCGTCACCGATGTCCTGCCGAACGGCAATCTGATGATCAGGGGTTCGCAGGAAGTGCGCGTCAACGCCGAACTCAGGGTGCTGACCATCGCCGGCATCGTGCGGCCGGCCGATATCGGCGCCGAGAACACGATCCCCTACGAACGCATCGCCGAAGCGCGCATCTCCTATGGCGGGCGCGGCCGCATAACCGAGATCCAGCAACCTGCCTATGGCCAGCAGGTTCTCGATCAGGTTCTTCCGTTCTAGGCTTGGGGAACACGGCACCGTGGCGAATGTCGAACAGGTACAGCCGCGCAAGGGTCCCTCCCTTGCCATCCAGGCCGCCATGCTGCTGTTTGTGACGGCCGCCGCCATCGGCATGGGCTGGCTGTCCGGCGGTTATCTCAAGGGTGTCGGGGGACCGGTGTCCGTGCCGGTCGCGCCTGAGAATGAAGGCAAAGTGATGGAGCCCGCCGCGGCCGAGTCGCCGGGCGCGGGGCCGACCCTCGTCGCGCTGGCGCCGATCACCACCAACATCGCCTCGCCGGCGGACACCTGGATCAGAATGGAAGTCTCGGTGGTCTATGACGGGCCGCAACCCGCGGCAATGTCGGAGGACATCCACCAGGACTTGCTCGCCCTGGTGCGCACCTTGAAGATGCATCAGATCGAGGGCGCCAGCGGCTACCAGCACCTGAAGGCCGATCTCGAGGAACGCGCCTCGATCCGCAGCCAGGGGCACGCCAAGCAGATTCTCATCAGGACATTGCTGGTCGAATGAAGAAGTTCCTTCTCGCCGCGGCGCTGATCGCCGCCGCCACCTCCGTCGCGGCGGCCCAGCAACTCGACCTCGGCGGCATCGGCAAGGCTGACGGTACCACCGTCGGCTACATCATCCAGATGTTCGGCCTGCTGACCGTGCTGTCGGTGGCGCCGGGCCTGCTGATCATGGTGACGAGCTTCACCCGCTTCGTGATCGCCTTTTCGATCCTGCGCGCCGGCATCGGCCTGCAATCGACGCCGGCAAACCTCATCCTCATTTCGCTGTCGCTGTTCATGACCTTCTACGTCATGGCGCCGACTTTCGATCAGGCCTGGAACACCGGTGTCAAGCCGCTGATGGATAACCAGATCAGCCAGACCGAGGCCTTCGAGAAGATCTCGGATCCGTTCCGCACCTTCATGCTGCACAATGTGCGCGACAAGGACTTCGACCTGTTCGCCGACCTTGCCCGCGAGCGCGGCCAGACCGTTTCGCGCGAGACCGTCGACCTGCGCATCCTGGTGCCCGCCTTCATGATCTCCGAGATCCGGCGTGGCTTCGAGATCGGCTTCCTGATCGTGCTGCCATTCCTGGTCATCGACCTGATCGTCGCCACCATCACCATGGCGATGGGCATGATGATGCTGCCGCCGACGGTGGTCTCGCTGCCGTTCAAGATCCTGTTCTTCGTCCTGATCGACGGCTGGAATCTGCTTGTCGGCAGCCTGGTGCGCTCCTTCAACTGATCGCCCCTGCTCGCCACCTTGGCACCGCCCGTCCGGAAGGGCTGGCGGCGGCCGAGGCATCGCCGAATTCTCCAAGATTATTTTCGGTTAACCGTCCAGTTTAGCCCTTTGGTAGGGACTTGCCGCCATAGTCATTCGCAGATGGCGGGTGATCTATCGCAACGATCATTGGCATGATGCCGCTCCGTCATACCGGGAAAGCCGGTATGCAAAAAAACACCGTGTAAAAACAAGGTACGAGTAGCCATGGCCAGTATCATGACCAACGCCTCGGCGTTGACCGCTCTGCAGAGCTTGAGCGCCACCCAGAAGAACCTCGACACCACCCAGGCCCGCATCTCGACGGGTTATCGCGTTTCCCAGGCTTCGGACAACGCCGCCTACTGGTCGATCGCCACCACGATGCGCTCCGACAACCAGGCCATGTCCACCGTTTCGGACGCACTCGGCCTCGGCGCCTCGAAGGTCGACACCGCCTACACCGGCATGAACAGCGCGATCGACACCATCAACCAGATCAAGACCAAGCTGGTCGCTTCCTATGGCCAGACGGATGCCGACAAGGCAAAGACGCAGACCGAAATTGCCGCCCTTCAGAAGCAGTTGAAGGCCTACGCCGATGGCGCCACCTTCTCCGGCACCAACATGCTGTCCGTCGATAGCGGCACGGCTACGGCTGCAGCCGACGTCAAGATCGTTTCGGCCTTCAATCGCGACGCTTCCGGCAGCTCTTCGATCAGCACGATCGACGTCAATGTGGAAAGCACAAAGCTTTATGAAGCCGGCACCACCGCAGGCACGGCGAAGGGCATCCTCGACGCCGATCGCCTCGGCAGCACCGGTGCCATCACCACCACCACGCAGGCCCCGACGGCGGGCGCCGCTTCAGCGGCCGGCGACACCTATTCGGTCGCCACGCTGAAGGTCTACGACTCGACCACCGGCAAGGGCTTCAGCGACACGCAGATCGCCGACCAGATGAAGGTCGTCGACGCCGCGCTGAAGGACATGACGAACGCCGCCACCACGCTTGGCGCCGCCAAGAGCTCCATCGACCTGCAGAAGACCTTCACGCAGAGCCTGATGGACTCCATCGACCGCGGCGTCGGCCAGCTCGTCGATGCCGACATGAACAAGGAATCGACCCGCCTCCAGGCCCTGCAGGTTCAGCAGCAGCTCGGCGTCCAGGCGCTGTCGATCGCCAACGGTTCCTCGCAGTCGATCCTGTCGCTCTTCCGCTAATCGACTTCGCTCAACCGAAGTTCGCACTAAAACATCGGGCCGCGCCAAAAGCGCGGCCCGGTTTGCGTTTGTTCAAGGCTCACGCAGTCCTCGTTCCTTAACTCTCGAAAGTTGGCCTTTAACAGGCCGTTAACCATAACGCGCTAGTCATGGTTAACCAATAGCTTACAACGGTTGGCGAATCGGCCGTATCGGGCACGATGGCAACCGATGGACAGGCTGATCCGGCCTGCGAGGGCAACGCTGGTTCTTCGTGAGGGCCAGCCTTAGAAAAGGAGCGAGTTTCTTGGCTAGCATCATGACAAACGCTGCGGCGTTGACCGCACTTCAAAGCCTCAACGCCACCAACAAGTCGCTCCAGCAGACACAGGCCCGAATCTCGACCGGCTACAGGGTCTCCGAGGCCTCCGACAACGCCGCCTATTGGTCGATCGCCACCACGATGCGCTCGGACAACTCGGCCCTGTCGACGGTACAGGATGCGCTCGGCCTCGGCGCCTCGAAAGTCGACACTGCCTATACCGGCATGAACAATGTGCTGGATACGATCGGCAAGATCAAAACCAAGCTGCTTTCGACCGTCGGCCAGACCGATGCCGCCAAGGCAAAGACGCAGACCGAGATCACGGCGCTTCAGGCGCAGATGAAATCCTTTGCCGATGCCGCCACCTTCTCCGGCTCGAATTTCCTTGCGGTGACGTCCAAGCAGGTCGCGGCCCCCAACGATGGCGTCCAAACCGACGCCAAGATCGTCTCCTCATTCAATCGCTCATCGTCGGGCGCCATCTCGCTCGGAACGATCGACATCAATGTAGAAAGCACCAAGCTGTTCGACTACGGCCTTGCCGCCGACGTCAAGAACCAAGGCATTCTCGACCGCCAGACCTCCGTCTATTCCACGGGAGCCGCCCAGACCGAGTATGACACCGCCTATGCGGCCGCGATCGCGGGTGGAGCAACGGACATCGCCGCCAACACCGCCGGCCAGGCCGCTGTCACCGGCACGCCCACCAAGGTCGACAACATCTCCGCCTACAACCTCGACATCACGGCGGCCGGCGTAACCGACGACATCATCACGCAGATGATCACCAAGATCGACAACGTCATGGCCCAGCTGACCGACTCCGCCACCATTCTCGGTTCGGCAAAGAGCAGCATCGACCTGCAGAAGACCTTTACGCAGAGCCTGATGGACTCCATCGACCGCGGCGTCGGCCAGCTCGTCGATGCCGACATGAACAAGGAATCAACGCGGCTCCAGGCGCTGCAGGTACAGCAGCAGCTCGGCATCCAGTCCCTGTCGATAGCCAACAGTTCCTCGCAGTCGATCCTATCACTGTTCAAGAACGGCTAGTTCCTCCCTGCTGGGATACTCCCGCTTCCGATTGACGGGCCGCGCCGCAAGCGCGGCCCGATTTCATTTTCGCACAAGCTTCGGGGGCTAGTGTTCCGGCGGACAGTCATGCTGGGAGTCGTTGAACCGTGCCGGAACAGATCCAGAGCATCATCTCGAATCTCCGCGGGTTTGGCGTGAAGCGCCTGGCCATGCTGGCGGGCATCGCCGTTCTGGTGATGAGCGTCATCGGCGTCGCCTCGGTCTATCTCAACCGCCCGGCCTACGACACGCTCTATGTCGGGCTCGATCGTGCAGACGTGAACCAGATCGGCCTGGTGCTGGGCGAGGCTGGCATAGGCTTCGACGTCGGCGCCGACGGAACCTCCGTGCTGGTGCCGGCCGGCACCACCGCGCAGGCGCGCATGCTGCTTGCCGAAAAGGGCCTGCCGACCAGCGCCAATGCCGGCTACGAACTGTTCGACAATGTCGGCTCGCTCGGCCTCACCTCCTTCATGCAGCAGATCACCCGCGTGCGCGCGCTGGAAGGCGAGATCGCCCGCACCATCCAGTCGATCGCAGGCATCAAGGCGGCGCGCGTCCATATCGTCATGTCCGAACGCGCCAATTTCCGCCGCGACGAGCAGCAGCCTTCCGCATCGGTGGTCATCCGCTACGCCGGCATCGACGCCGAGAAGAGCGCCATGTCGATCCGCCATCTCGTCGCCGCCGCCGTCCCCGGCCTGTCGGCCGACAAGGTGACGGTGCTCGATTCCAATGGCAACCTGCTGGCCGCCGGCGACGATCCTTCCAACACCAGCGCCGCCCGCACGCTCGGCGTCGAGCAGACGGTCGAGGCGCAGATCGGCGACAACATCCGCCGGGCGCTGACAGCCTATCTCGGCCCGGACAACTTCCGCGCCAGCGTCAAGGCCGAGGTCAACACCGACACCCGCCAGACCGAGGAAACCATTTTCGATCCGAATTCCCGCGTCGAACGCTCGGTGCAGTCGGTGCGCGCCAACGAAAACAACAACCAGAAGCAGGCCTCCACCCCGGCCAGCGTCGAGCAGAACCTGCCCGAGACCCAGGCAACCGCCACCGAGGGTCCGCAATCCTCCTCGCAAAACGACCGCAAGGAAGAGATCACCAACTACGAGATCAATTCGAAGAAGATCGCCACCGTCTCCAACGGCTACACCGTCACCAAGATGTCGATTGCCGTCGTCGTCAACCAGCAGCGGCTGATGGCCATTCTCGGCAAGGACGCCACACCCGAGCAGATTGCCAAGCGGGTCGCCGACATCCAGAAGATGGTGACCTCGGCCACCGGCTTCGACGACAAGCGCGGCGACGTCATCGACGTCTCGGCGGTCGAATTCATCGACGGGCTGGATGGCGAGGCGATCCCGCAGGCTGGAATGTTGGATTCCATCGGCCAGCACGCCGGCACCTTGATCAACGCCGGTGCCTTCATCGTCGTGGTGTTCATGGTCGCCTTCTTCGGCCTGAGGCCAATGGCGGCCGCGCTGACGGCAAAGGCGACACCGGCTCTGTCAGGCCCCAATTTCGATGAAGTCCAGCGCTCGCTGCCGACGCCGGAAGCAACAGCGAACGCAGAAAGCGCTGCCGTTGGCGCCTTGCCCAACTCACGCCCAAATCCCACTCCGCTCGACGATCTGCGCCAGAAGATCAGGCCCGCGCCGCAGGATCGGCTTGCCCGAATGGTCGACCTCAACGAGGAGCGCACCGCGCAGATCCTGCGCAAATGGGCTGCCCAGGAAGTCGCGGTGTAACCCATGCCTTCCCCTGCCCTTTTCGACCTCCTGCCCGATTTCGGCACGCGCACGCAACGTGCCGGCCAGCCGCGAGCCCCGGTCGATCCCGAACACAAGCCCGAGGCGCCGGCGCCGCAGGCCGATATCGGCACGCTGATCGCGGAGGCGGTTGCCCAGGCCGAAGCCGCGCTCGAGGCGCGCCTGTCGATAGCTCACGCAGCGGCGCTCGAAGCCGAACGCCAGGCCAATGCCGAGGAAGCAAGGCTGTTTCTCGAAAGCCTCGGCGACGATGTCGGCAAGGCGGTCTCGTCGCGCATCGATGCCATGGAGGCACGCGTGACCGGGCTTGTCGCCGCCACGGTCGCCCGCACCATCGGCGGCATCGTCAGTGACGACCTGCAGAAACGCTCGCTCGAGGCACTCGCCGGCGCGATCCGCGAAGCGGTCGGCGATGGCGAAGCGGTGCGCATCGCGGTGCGCGGACCGCTCTCGCTGTTCGAAACACTGAACGCATCGCTCGGCCCCCGCGCCGCCAATCTCGACTTCGTCGAGACACCAGGCTTCGACCTCACGGTCGCAATCGACGAGGCGGTGTTCGAGACGCGCATGGCCGAATGGTCGACGACGCTTTCCGAGGTTCTGGCATGAGCGTCGCCGATGCCGGACACGCCCACCAGGAAATCATCATCGTGCGGCGTGGCCATGACGACCACGACGAGGCCCACCATGGCGGCGTCTGGAAGATCGCCTTCGCCGACTTCATGACGGCCATGATGTGCTTCTTCCTGGTCATGTGGCTGATCAACGCCGCCAACGAGCAGACCAAGGCAGCCGTCGCCAGCTACTTCAACCCCGTCAAGCTGGTCGACCGCAACTCGAGCCGCAAGGGCCTGGAGGATCTCGGCGACGGTCCCAACGCGATCGGCTCGACGGCCGACAACCCGCAACAGGCGACAGCCAAGACCGGGCAGGAAGGCAGTGGCGGCGCCGGCTCGTCCGAACGCAAGCAGGACAAGCAAGAGCAGCAGCAGTCGGAACGTTCCGACGAGCATCTCTTCGCCGACCCCTATGCGGTGCTTTCGGAAATCGCCACCGACACCGGCGTCATGCAGAATGTCAGCCAGAAGGGCGATGGCGGCGCACAGGCGGCCGGCCCGGCGACGGGCGCCTCCGGTGGCGCCTCCTATCGCGATCCTTTCGAGCCGGATTTCTGGTCGCAGCAGGTCGCCGCGCCCGGCGCCGAGGCGAGTGCCCAGCGCGCCAGGATCGAGGGCGACCCGCTCAAGCCCGGCGACAAGGCCGCCGAGACGCAGGTCGCCAAGGTCAAGGCCGTGCCGCCGGCCCCGCCCATCACAAACGCACCGCTCGAGCCTCTGGCAAAGGATGGCAAGGACGCCGCCGCGACGACGATGGCCAAGGCCGACGAAACCAAGGCCAACGATGCCAGGGCCAGCGATGTCAAGCCCGGAGACACCAAGCCCGAAGACACCAAGGCCACGGATGCGGCCAAGGCGGCCGACGCCGCGGCGCAAGAAGCCGCCAAGCCAGAAGCCGCGGAAAAAGCGCCGACCGCCGCCGCCCTCAAGGCCGCGGCTGACGTCAAGCAACAGTTGGCCGATGCATTCAAGCCCGGCGACAAGCTACATGACGGCGTCTCGGTTGAAGCCACCGACAAGGGCGTCGTCATCTCGATCACCGACCAGCTCGACTTCGGCATGTTCGAGGTGGGCTCGGCGCTGCCGAGCCGCGAACTGGTGCTGGCGATGGAGAAGATCGGTCGCATCGTCAACAGCCAGAAAGGCACCATCAGCATCAATGGCCACACCGACGCACGGCCGTTCCGCAGCGACAGCTACGACAATTGGCGATTGTCGACGGCGCGCGCGCATTCAGCCTACTACATGCTCGTGCGCGGCGGCGTCGACGAACGTCGCATCACCGAAGTCGCCGGCTTCGCCGACCGCCAGCCGAAGGATCCCGCCGATCCGATGGCGGCCGTGAACCGCCGCATCGAAATCCTGATGGCGACCGGCGGATGAGGCGAGCGACCGTCATCAGCCGATCGATTGGCCTGCTGCTGCTGGCCGGCGGATATCCGTCGGCGGGCTTCGCCCAGGACACGCTGCAGCCGTATCAGCTGGTGCGCTCGCTGCAACTCATCCAGGACCGCATCGCCGCCGGCGATCACGCCGCTTTGCCGATGCAGGCCAAGTTGCTTGAGATGACGGATGCGCGCCTGCGCACGGCGGATGCCGAGGATTTCAAGGATCCCAAGAATTTTCGCGCCCTGCTTGTCTACGGGATGAGCGGCGGCAACCCGGTGACCGTCGAGGCAGCCACATCGCGCGCCACGAGCGACCCGCGGAACCTTGCCATTGCCAAAGGCGTGATAGATTACCTCAATGGCCGGCCCGGCGAGGCTATCGAAGCCTTGAAGCCGATCGACCCCATGGCGCTGCCGCCTGATCTCGGCGCCTTCCTTGCCCTGGTCAAGGGCTCGCTGCTCGCCGGCGACCAGCCGGTGGCGGCGCTCAAGCTGCTCGACGAGGCAAAATTGCTCAGCCCCGGCACGCTGGTCGAGGAGGCAGCACTTCGCCGTTCGATCGGCATTGCCGCCTCGCAAGGTGACGCGGCAGGCTTCGCGCTTGCCTCTACCCAGTATGTCGAGCGCTACCTCTATTCGCCCTATGCCAGCCAGTTCGCCGACTCCTTCGTCACCGGCGTCATCGCGCTGCATATGTCGATCAGCCAGGACAAGCTGGCCGACATCACCTCGATGATGGATCCCGAGCGCGAGAAGGTGATCTACCTGCGCATCGCCCGCCGTGCCGCGATCGACGGCCTGAACGACCTGTCGGCCTTCGCCTCGGCGCGAGCCGAGCAAGGGCGCGACGGCATCACCAACCAGGACGACCCGCGCGCCCTGCTCTACGCCAGCCTGTCCACCGTCACCTCCGGCACCATCGAGGACGTGCGTGCCAAGCTGGGCAAGATCGACCGCAGCAAGTTGTCGGAAGGTGATCGCGCCCTGCTCGACGCCGCCCAGGCCGTCGCCGGCGAAGTCGTCGCGCCGCCCGCCGCCCATCCCGAGGAAAACCCCGCCCCTGCCGCGGCCGGGCAACCTCCGGCTCCCCAGACCGCCGCGGCGCAGGGCGTCGATGCGAGCGGGCTGCCACCGGTCGAAGGCGCGATCTCGGAGCAACCCGCGGTCGCCGCGGTCTCGAGCGGACCAGCCGCCCACACGCCGGACACGCCGGCCGTCGCGGCCGCACCTGCCGATGCGGCGACCGTCATGCCGGCGTCGGCGCCATCGCCGGCGGCCGCTCCCGAGCCCGCCGATCCGACCGACGCCGCCATGACCAGAACACGTCGACAGCTCGACCTGATCGACCAGATGCTTGGAGCCGCCCCCAAATGACCACCAGCCTCGGCTCGGCCTTGCCAGGATTTACCCCCGCGCGCGCGACGCCGGAACAACCGTCAGCGAACGGCAAGACGGACGACGCGGGCTTCGGCAAGATGCTGGGCGGCGACACAGGTCCTGCCCGCCCGGAACGGCGGCCGACGACCGAGGCGGGGTCGCGGGAGCAGCGCTGGGGCAAGCTCGCCGCCGGCCTTGCCGGACATGGCGGCAAGCCCGAGTCGACATCAGCCGATCCCGTAAAGGTCGTCTCGGCCAAAGTGTTGGCCACAAAGGCTGCCAAGGATGCGGCGGACACCGGGTCCGGCACGGAAAACGCCGCTGACACCGAAGCGACGGCGGACGACACCGGAACGACACCGCTCCAGGACCACCTGCCGCTGCTGATGGCGTTTCACGATCTGCGCCATTTCGCGACATCGGCCAAGGCAGCCGACGCAAGCGAAACCGGACAGGACCCGGCGCTCGCCGGGCAATTGCCAAAGACTCATCGGCCGAAATCGGCTGCCGGGCGCGACGACCTCGAAACCATATCGAAATCCGAGCGTGCGCCGATCGTCGACGGGCCTTTGACCGAACTCGGCGTCCAGGACGCACGCAGTGCCGGCTCGGCCTCCGGCGCGCCGAAGCGCGACACTGCGATCACTGCCCGTCCTCTGCCTGACGCACCAGTGGCCGATGTGCCGGGCGTACAGCCGAAACAGGCCGCGCCGGTGATGAAGACCATCGCGGACGTCCAGTCTTCGATGCGGTCCGATCCCGGAAAACAACCTTCGCCGGCAGGTCGCATCGATGTGGTTTCCGAGCAGAGCTTCCCGGCGCCGCCGCAGAACACAATCAGCCAGGCAGCCACCACTGTGATCGGCGCCATAGCCGCCGATGGCGGCGCGCAACAGGCGTTCTCGGCGTCGTCCACGACCTCTCAGCTGGCCGGCTCTGTTGCGGTTCCGACACATGTGTTGAAGATCGAACTTCACCCGGCCGAGCTCGGCATGGTGACGGCCAGCCTTCGCCTGTCCGGAGAACAACTCTCGATTGAATTGAAGCCCGAAACACACGACGCCCATCGGCGGCTTTCCGCCGACAGCGAGGCGATCGTCAAGTCCTTGCGCGGACTCGGTTTTGAGGTTGATAAGGTCACCATCCTGCAACCTTCGGTAGCGGTTCCGGCCGCAACCCGCACTGATGCAACCGCTTCCCTGACCGCGTCGCCAGGCCGCGACCCGTCGCCCTTTCAGCCCGGAAATTCAGGCGGCGGCAACAGCGGAGCCGGCGGTCAGCAACCAGGTCAGCAATCCGCGGGGAAACGTAACGATGACGCGCAGGACTACGGCCGCGGCGCTTCGCCTTCTCGCGAGCGCGCTGGCGGCGATATGTTTATCTAGCGTCGCAAGCGCCGCCACCGCCGCCGCGAACCCTTGCGAGCCGGAGATCCTGCGCGCCGCCGATCGCTATGGCGTGCCCGCCGGCATCCTCTATGCCGTCGGCCTGACCGAGACCGGAAAGAAAGGCAGCCTTCAACCCAACGCATTGAATATAGAAGGAAAAGCGGTCTTTCCGAGAAGCAGGGCTGAAGCCCTTGCCACCTTCGCCAATGCCCAGCGCGAGGGCAAGACGCTGATCGATCTGGGCTGCATGCAGATCAACCATCACTACCACGCATCGCATTTTCGCAGCGTCGAGGACATGCTCGACCCGCGCCAGAACGTCGACTATGCAGCGCGCTTCCTGGCCAGTCTCCATGCGCGTCACGAGACATGGTCGATGGCCGTCGCCCGCTATCATGCCGGTCCCGACAACGATCCGGCGCAGAAGGTCTATGTCTGCCGCGTCATCGCCAACATGGTCGCCACCGGGTTTGGAAAATGGACCGCCAACGCCCGCACCTTCTGCAACCCATAGGCGTATTTTCCGCTTCCAAGACGCCAATCGCACAGTTCTTGGTTTGCCGCTTCGACTTGGCCAAGACTTGCCTCCGCAAGCATATCCGGTTGCACGCTAATGCAACCGCTACGATTCCAGACTCCCAAGAAACTAGTTACAAGAAATGACGGTTGTTCAGGATTCTCGCCAACGGCTACGCCTCTCCTCACGGGGCAAATAGTTTGATTCGGAGGCGGGGCCGATGATTGTAATCGTTGACGAGCGCGAGCTCGTAACAGAGGGATACAACTCACTTTTTGACCGCGAGGGAGTCGCCTGTGCAGGCTTCGCGCCCGGCGAGTTCGGCGAGTGGGTGAGTTCGGCGGCCGACACCGATCTACGCTCGGTCAGGGCCTTCCTCATCGGCGACTGCCGCGAGGGCGTCATCTCGCCACGGCAGATCCGCGATCGCACCGGCGCACCGGTCATTGCGCTCAGTGAGCAGCATTCCCTGGAGAACACGCTGCGGTTGTTCGAGAGTGGCGTCGACGATGTCATTCGCAAGCCCGTTCACATCCGCGAGATCCTGGCCCGTATCACCGCCATCCGCCGTCGCGCCCATGAAGACGTCTCCTACACCGAGATTGGCGCCATGCGCATCTTCATGGATGGGCGTGACCCGGAGATTGACGGTCAGCCGCTGCCCTTGCCGCGTCGTGAACGCCGCATCCTCGAATATCTGGCAAGCAATCGCGGGCGTCGCGTCACCAAGACCCAGGTCTTCAACGCCATCTACGGCATCTTCGATGAAGAGGTCGAGGAAAACGTGGTGGAAAGCCACATCAGCAAGTTGCGCAAGAAGCTGCGCGAGAAGCTGGGTTCCGACCCGATCGATTCCAAGCGCTTCCTCGGCTATCGGCTGGTCTTCTGATGCCGCACCGCGCCAGCCTCGCGCAAGACAGGACGCGTAGCCTCCCAGCCAGTGGCATGGACATAGCGGAGACGTTTCGATGAGCCTCTACGGAATGATGCGGACCGGCGTTTCCGGCATGAATGCGCAGGCAAATCGGCTGTCCACCGTGGCCGACAACATCGCCAATTCCGACACCACCGGCTACAAGCGATCCTCCGCCGAATTTTCGACGCTTGTCATGCCGACAACCGGAGGTGCCTACAATTCCGGCGGCGTCACCACGACGATCCGATCGGCGGTCAGCTCCCAGGGCGTGCTTCAATACACGACCTCGGTCTCCGACCTTGCCGTCAGTGGCGATGGTTTCTTTGTCGTTCAGGATCCGAGCGGAACCCCATTCCTGACCCGTGCCGGCGCCTTCGTTCCCGATGCGCAGGGCAGGCTGGTCAACGCGGGCGGCTTCCAGCTGATGGCCTACAGCTACGCCAATGGCGTGCCGGCAGCGACGGTGAACGGCTTCGAGGGATTAGTCCCGGTGGTCATCTCCGATCAGGAAATGACGGCAACGCCGAGCACCGAGGGCACATTCAACGGAAACCTGCCCGCCGGTGCCACGCCGGTCGCGGCCGGCAGCCTGCCCAGCACCAACGCCGCGGGCGCGCAGTACACGTCGAAATCCTCGATGGTCGCCTACGACAATCTCGGCAATAAAGTACTGCTCGACGTCTATTTCACCAACACCGGCACTGGCACCTGGGAAGTATCGGTCTTCGACCAGTCGAAGGCGACGCCCGGAACATCGTTCCCCTACACCGGCGGGGCGCTGGGCACGGCCAACCTCACCTTCGATACCACCACCGGCAAGCTCACCGGCGCCGTCACCAGCGTCGGCCTGACGGTGCCCAACGGCAGTGCCTTCTCGCTTGACCTTTCCAAGCTGACCCAGCTCGGCACCGGCTTCACGGTTTCCGAAGCAGAGGTCAACGGCAACGCGCCGAGCACCATCGATAAGGTCCAGATCAGCAAGGACGGCACCATCTACGCACAGTACAAGGACGGCTCCACCAAGCCGCTCTACAAGATTCCGCTGGCCGACGTGCAGAGCCCGGACCAGCTCACGGCGCTGCCCGGCAACGTCTATGCGCAGGGCACCGAATCCGGCGCGGTCCGTGTCGGCTTTGCCAATGAGGGCAAGCTCGGATCCATCGTCTCCGGCGCGCTCGAGAACTCCAACGTCGATATCGCCGAGGAACTGACCAACATGATTGCGGCGCAGCGCAGCTACACCGCCAATTCGAAAGTCTTCCAGACCGGTTCCGATCTGATGGACGTCCTTGTCAACCTGAAGAGATAAGACGGGCGTTGCCCGTGAAAGACCCGCATGTCGCTATCCACCGCATTGAGCATCGCCCAATCGGCGCTTATGAACACCGCGCGGCAGACAAGCGTTGTCTCGCGCAACGTCTCCGACGCTTCCAACCCGGATTACACGCGCCGCATCGCCGTCGTCACCAGCACGGCCCCGGGCGCGCGTTCGGTCGACATACAGCGGACCACCAACGACCTGCTGTTCCGTCAGAACCTCAGCGCTCTGTCGGCGTATAGCGGCCAGAATGCGCTCTACAACGGCATGGATCAGCTCGACGTTTCGGTCAATGGCGTCGATAATGCGTCCTCGCCGTCGACCGCGATCGGCAATCTGCAGCAGGCGCTGCAGCTCTACGCCACCTCGCCGTCCAACCAGAATCTCGGCGTCAGCGTCATCGACGCGGCCAGGCAGGTCGTGCGTTCGCTGAATGACGGCTCCAAGGCCATTCAGGATTTCCGCACCCAGACCGACGGTCAGATCGCCACGGCCGTCGACGACCTCAACTCGCTGTTGAGCCAGTTCCAGGATGCCAATACGGCGGTCATTTCAGGAACCCGTTCCGGCACCGACGTTTCCGATGCGCTCGACCAGCGCGACGCGCTTTTGAAGAAGATCGCGGACTATGTTCCGGTATCGACCTTCACGCGCGGCGACAACGACATGGTCATCACCACCGGTGACGGAACGACGCTGTTCGAAACCATCCCGCGCTCGGTCAGCTTCGCGCCGTCGTCCGGCTACAGCGCCGGTGCCGCCGGCAATGCCGTCTATATCGACAACGTGCCGATCTCGGCGGGAACCGGCGGCAACACCAGCGCCAGCGGCAAGCTTGCCGGCCTGCTGCAATTGCGCGACGGCGTCGCCTCGACCATGCAGAGCCAGCTCGACGAGACCGCGCGCGGCCTGATCTCCGCCTTTGCCGAAACGGCACCTTCGATGCCCGATGCCGCCGGCCTGTTCACCTGGTCGGGCGCGCCGGCCGTGCCCGCCGCCGGCACGCTGGTCAACGGCCTTGCCGCCTCGATCAGCATCAACGCGGCGATGGATCCAAGCACCGGTGGCAATCCGACGCTGTTGCGCGACGGTGGCGCCAACGGCGCGGCCTATGTCGCCAATACCAGCGGCGGCGCTTCCTATTCCAGCCTCCTGGTTGCCTATGGCGATCGCCTCGACCAGCCGATGACCTTCGATCCCGCCGCCGGGATTTCGGTAACGTCCAGCGTCTCCGACTACGCGGCCAACTCGATCGGCTGGCTTCAGGGCGTGCGCCAGCAGGCTTCGACCGCCGCCGACGCCAAGGAAGCGCTGGCATCGCGCAGCGCCGAGGCGCTGTCCAACGCAACCGGCGTCAATGTCGATCAGGAGATGTCGCTGATGCTCGACCTCGAGCACACCTATCAGGCATCGGCCCGGATGATGAAGACCGTCGACGACATGATGACGGCCTTGTTGAGCGCGGTGGGATAAGCCATGACTTCAGTCTCCTCGGCCGCCCTCTCCAACGCCATGCGCTACCAGCAGATGCGCATGCAGGCCGATCTCGTCAAAGCCACGAAAGAGTCCTCGACCGGCAAGGTCGCCGATGTCGGGCTGGCGCTGGGCGGGCGCACGGCCCAGTCCGTCACCTTCTCGCGCGATCTCGACCGACTCAACGTCATCATCGATTCCAACGGGCTGGTCGCCGCACGGCTTTCGTCGACGCAAACCTCGCTCGGCCAGCTCTCCAGCGTGGCGCAGACCTTCCTGTCCAGCCTGACCACCGCGACATCAGGCGATTCCTCCGACAGTCTTACCCAATCAACGGCCAACACCACCATCCAGCAGCTTGGCTCGATCCTCAACACCAGCGTCAACGGCGAATATCTGTTCGCCGGCACCAACACCGACGTCAAGCCGATCAACGATTTCACGGCGGCCGGCTCACCCGCCAAGGCCGCCTTCGACGCCTCCTTCGTCTCCCATTTCGGTTTCACGCCCAGTGACCCGGCCGCTGCCAACATCACTGCCGCCCAGATGGACGACTACATCACCAACGACGTCGCGCCGCAGTTCCTCGGCTCTGGCTGGCAGACCAACTGGTCGAATGCCACCGACCAGCAGATTGTCAGCCGCATCGCGCTCAACGAAACCACCGCGACCTCGACCAGCGCCAACAGCGACGGCATCCGCAAGCTTGCCATGGCGGCCGCCATGGTCTCCACCCTGATGACCAGCAACATCAGTCAAGCGGCGAAGGACACGATCGTCAGCCGCTCCCAATCCCTTGTCGGCGAAGCGCTGAGCGGCATCGGTCAGGTTCAGTCCGAGACCGGCATCGTCCAGAAGCGCGTGTCCGACGCCAGCGACCGCATGAAGACGCAGGTCGACCTGTTCGAACGGCACATCCTCGATCTCGAAGCCGTCGACCCGGCCGAAGCCGCCACCCGGGTCGCGAACCTGACCCAGCATATCGAGACGTCCTTCGCGCTGACCGCACGCCTGCAGCAGCTCAGCCTGCTGAATTACCTGACCTGATACCTCATAACGGAACGGTAGCCCCACGATGTACCAATTCTCCTACGCCGACATCCAGAGCAACTCCGTTGCCGACGCGAAGGACCGTGAGCGGCAGCTCCTGACCCGCTCGATCGACATGCTGGCGGCGGCGGCGGCCGTCGGCCACGACTCGATGGAGGCGATCGAGGCGTTGAATTTCACCAACCGTGTCTGGTCCGCGTTCGTCGAGGATCTCGGCTCCAGCGACAACGCCCTGCCCAAGGAACTTCGCGCCAACCTCATCTCCATCGGCCTGTGGCTGCTGCGCGAGGCTGAGGATATTCGCCAGGGCCGCACCAACAATTTCGAAGGGCTGATCGAGGTGTCCCAGATCATCCGGGACGGCATTCAATGACCAACACGCTGAAGATATCGCTGAAGCCGAACGAGAAGATCTACATCAACGGCGCCGTCATACGCGTCGACCGCAAGGTCACCATCGAACTGATGAACGACGTGCAATTCCTGCTCGAGAGCCATGTGATACAGGCCGACGACGCCTCGACGCCACTCAAGCAGCTGTATTTCATCCTGCAGGTCATGCTGATCAATCCGGCCGGCGCGGCCGAGGCGCGCGACATGTTCAGGCGTTCGCTGCCCCTGCTGCTGGCAAGCTTCGAGGACGCCCAGATCTGTGCCGCGCTCAAACAGATCGACCGCATGGTCAGCGAGGATCACATCTACGAAGCGCTGAAGGCGATCCGATCGCTCTATCCGCTCGAACGCCGCGCGCTGGGCGGCAATGACGATGTTCCGGGTGCCACGCGCCCGCTGGCTGTGGGAGCACGATACTGATGAACGTGGACATGACGACGACGATTCCGACTGGCGCCAACCAGGCCAGCCAGCAGACCTCCAAGACCGCGGTCGACTACCAGTCCTTCCTGAAGCTTCTGATCGCCGAGATGAAGAACCAGGATCCGACCAAGCCGATGGATTCGACGCAGTATGTCGCCCAGCTCGCCACCTTCTCGCAGGTCGAGCAATCGGTGCAGACCAACACCAAGCTCGACCAGATCATGCAGTCGTCGGCGTTGTCGCAGGCCGACGCGCTGATCGGCCGCTCGATCACGTCGGCCGACGGCAAGACCACCGGAACAGTGGCTTCGGTGACGCTCGCCAGCAACGGACTGATCGCAGTGCTGCAGGATGGCACCCAGGTCCCCGTCGGCGCGGGCGTGTCGATCAAGCCGGCAAGCTAGGCCAACCTCCCACATGAACGAGGCCGACGCTCTCGACATCGTCCAGTACGCGGTGTGGACGGTGCTCACTGCGTCCGCCCCGGTGGTGCTGGTCGCCATGGTCGTCGGCATCGGCATCGCCCTCATCCAGGCGCTGACGCAGGTCCAGGAGATCACCTTGACCTTCGTGCCGAAGATCGTCGCCATCATGCTGGTGGTGGCGTTGACCGGACCTTTCATCGGCAGCCAGATATCGGCCTTCACCAACGTCATCTTCGAGCGCATCCAGAACGGGTTCTGAGCAAGAATAAGCACGGCGGCTTTTCGTCCGGAATCGCGTGAAAGCAGCCGCCCGCTTGCGGGCGGCTGGGTTCCGGTTAGATTGCGTCCGTGCCATTCGGCAAGGCAGTCGCCGGCCCGATGCATCGATGTCTTTTGCGGGAGCCCATGAACCAGGCCAGATCGACCGGCAGACCATGTGCGGAATAGCCGGCGTCTGGCGCAAGCGGGGCCCGATCGGCGGCGGCGACCTCGCGGACGTCGCCCGCATGATGCAGGCGCTTGTGCATCGTGGCCCGGACGACCATGCGACATGGAACGACAGCCGGCTCGCTCTGGGGCATCGACGGCTCTCGATCATCGATCTCTCCACCGCGGCGCGCGAGCCGATGCTCACCACCTGCAGCCAGGGTGTGCTGGTCTACAATGGCGAGGTCTACAATTACCGCTCGTTGCGCGACACGCTGCGGGCGGAAGGCAGAATCTTTCGAACCGTCTCCGATACCGAGGTCGTTCTTCAAGCCTTGCATCACTGGGGACCCGACAAGGCCATTCCGCTGTTCGACGGCATGTTTTCCCTGGCCTACTTCGATGCGCGGGTCGGCGCGTTGTGGCTTGCACGCGACCGTCTGGGCATCAAGCCGATGTCTGTCGCCGAGACCGGTGACCGGATCCTGTTCGCCTCCGAGGACAAGGCGATCCTTGCCTGCGACGGCATCGCGCGCGACGTCGATGCGCGCGAAATCACCTTGCGCCTTGCCTGGCAGAGCCGCGACTCGAGCTCCAGCCTGTTCAAGGGGATGGAGCGGCTGCCGCCGGCGGGCCTCTGGAAGATCAGCGATGCCGGCATCGAGAAACGCTGCTTCTGGCACGTGCTCGACGTCCTGGACGCGGCCCGCATCGCCGGCGACAGAGCCACCGACGCCGAGCACATGGCGACGCTGGAGGCGTTGATCAGAGACAGCGTCGAACTCCATTGCATCGCCGATGCCAGCCTCGCCTCGGCTTGCAGCGGCGGCGTCGATTCCGGCCTCGTCACCACGCTGGCGAAACGGTCCAGGCCGGAGATGAACGCCTATGTCGTCGACCCGCGCATTGGCCACAGTGAAGCCGAGGATGCCGAACGCACCGCCCGTCACGCCGGCGTGACCTTGCACAGGGTGCCTGTCGACAAGGACCGGTTTCTCGAACTGTGGCCGAGAGCCGTCTGGCACCTGGAAAGCGATGGCTGGCATGCAAGCCACGTCTGCCTGCTCGCGCTTGCCGAGCAATGCCGGGCCGACGGCGTCAAGGTGCTGCTCACCGGCGAAGGCGCCGACGAACTGTTTGGCGGCTACGACTGGCAGGAAGCCAGCATGGGGCTGTGGCGACACTGGTCATGGCCGGGGCGGCTGTTTCGTTCGAAACGTCGGCTTGCCTCGCGCTTTGAGCGCCAGCGCCAGGCTCCCTTCCGAACGTCGATCGGCTCTACCCATGGCTGGGACCGCAACATCGTGCTGAGGTCGTTGTCGCCGGAGCTGAACTTTCTGCAGAGCAAGATCTTCGACCGGCTGGAGCCGGTGGCGCCGCTTGGCGACCGTGCATTCCTGGGATGCTGTCTCCACGATATGTATGCTCACCTCCAGGATCTGTTGAACAGGCATGACCGGCTGAGCATGGCGGCTTCGGTCGAACTCAGGGTACCGTTCCTCGAGAACCGGCTGATCGACTTCGCGATCCATCTGCCGAGGCGACACAAATATCGCCAAAAGCAGGGGAAATGGCTTTTGAAGAAAGTGGCGGAAAAACACATTCCGCTCCAGAACGTGAAGGCCAAAAAGAACGGTTTCCAGGTATCTGCCAACTTCACCGCCGGCACGCAGGGCCTGCTGCGCGGCGGCTTTTTGCGCGACGCCATGAAATGGCCGGCGTCTTCGGTCGAAGACCTGATCGACCTGGCGAGGCGCGACCAGCCATCGCGGCTGCGGCTGGTCGGCATGGAGCTTTTCCTTCGCCTGCATGTCGGCGGAGAGACCACGAGCCAGCTCACCGAAGCGCTGCATGCCGCGGTCGGTGACGCGCGCTGATTCAAGCACGCCCTCGGGCCTGGCGTCAGATATGCGCGTGGACCGCAGCTATCCCATTGTTGGACCATGATCCTTTTTGAAAGGCGTTCGCCCTTTGCGGTGCGATGCCCTACTTTCGGCAAACGGCCTGAGGAAACAGATCCTCCGAAGAATCAGCATGACACGGCAAGGACCCATCGATGATTGACGAAAAGCCGGAAAGCGAGGGCGCTTCGGCGCTGGCGCCTTTCCGGCATGGCATTTTCCGCGCCGTATGGGCCGCAAGTCTCGTCTCGAATTTCGGCGGCTTGATCCAGGGCGTAGGCGCGGCCTGGATGATGACCACGATCGCCACCTCGTCCTACCAGGTGGCTCTGGTCCAGGCCTCGACCACCTTGCCGATCATGCTGTTTGCGCTTGTCGCCGGCGCCATCGCCGACAGTTTCGATCGGCGCAAGGTGATGCTGGTCGCACAGACCTTCATGCTGGTCGTTTCGGTGCTTCTGACCCTGTTCACCTATTCCGGCCTGATCACACCGTGGACGCTGCTTGCCTTCACCTTCCTGATCGACAGCGGCACGGCACTGAACAGCCCTTCATGGCAAGCCTCGGTCGGCGACATCGTTCCCCGCAACAAAGTGCCGGCCGCCGTCGCGCTCAATTCGATGGGCTTCAACCTGACCCGCAGCGTCGGCCCGGCGATCGGCGGCATCATCGTCGCGGCGGCCGGTGCGGCGGCGGCCTTCGCGGCCAACGCCGTGAGTTATATCGGCCTGATCGTCGTGCTGGCGCGCTGGAAGCCGGACGTGCCGGTATCGACCTTGCCGCGCGAATCGCTGGGGGCTGCCATGGGTGCCGGCCTGCGCTATGTCGCCATGTCGCCCAACATCGGCAAGGTGTTGGTCAGGGGCGCCGCCTTCGGCTTCAGCGCCGGCGCAGTGCTGGCGCTGCTGCCGCTGGTGGCGCGCGATGTCGTCAAGGGCGACGCCCTGACCTACGGCATCATGCTTGGCGCCTTCGGCATCGGCGCCGTCGGCGGCGCGCTGATCAGCGTGCGGCTGCGCCAAATGCTAACCAGCGAGACGATGGTGCGTTCGGCCTTTGCCGGCTTCGCCGTCTGCGCCTTCAATGCCGCCGTCAGCCACCATGCCTGGCAGACGTCGCTTGGCCTGCTTGTCGGCGGCGCCTGCTGGGTGATCGCCCTTTCGCATTTCAACGTCACGGTGCAGATGGCGACGCCACGCTGGGTGGTCGGCCGGGTGCTGTCGGTCTATCAGACCGCGACCTTCGGCGGCATCGCGCTCGGCAGCTGGATCTGGGGCGTCGTCGCCGACGCGCACGGCGCCGAAACCGCGCTGATCGCGGCCGGCATCGCCATGCTGGCCGGCGGCGCCATCGGCTTGCTGTTGCCGCTGCCGCAACATCAGGTGCTCAACCTCGACCCGCTCAACCGCTTCAAGGAACCGCACCTGGCACTCGACCTGAAGCCGCGCAGCGGCCCCATCGCCATCATGATCGAATACATCATCCGCGATGGGGACGTGCCAGAGTTCCTCGCCACCATGGCTGAACGCGGCCGCATCCGCCGCCGTGACGGTGCCCGCAACTGGACGCTGGCGCGCGACCTTGAGAACCCGGCGATCTGGATCGAGCACTATCACACGCCGACCTGGCTCGAATATGTGCGCCACAATGGACGCATCACCCATGCCGACGCCGTCGTCGGCGAGCGCTTGCGGGCCTTGCACAGCGGAGACGAGCCGCCCCGCGTGCGCCGCATGATCGAGCGCCCGACGACCGCCGGCACGACTCTCGTCATGGCCAAGGGACCGATCGAGCACTGATCCCGGGGGCTTTGCGCTCCCTAACCCTCGCCCGACAGGTCCCTGCGCGCCTTGTCGAGTTCCTCGGCATAGCGCCGCATCAGATGACCCTCGGTCAGAAGCCCCAGCACGATGCGGTCGGTGAAATCCTCGACGACGGCGAGTTCTTCGGCGCCGGCGCGCTGGAAAGTCTCGGCGGCAGACTGCACGTTCATGCTGGGCACCAGCACGGCGTCCTGGAACTGGGCGAGCGAGCGCACCGGCACCTCGCCGCCGGAAGGATCGCTGTGCAGTTCGGCTACGATCAGCACGCCGACATAGTGATCGCCCGCGTCGACGGCGATGACGCGCTGGGCCGAACCCAGCGGCACTTCCTTGCGGAAGGTGGCAAGCGTCGTTGCCGCGTCGATGGTCTTGATATCCTTGCGCATCATCGAGCCGACGGTGAGGCTGCGCATCCAGCCGACATCGTGGGCGCTGCGGATCGTTTCGCCGCGCAGGTGGAAGCGCCATGTCGAGAACGAATAGCCGAAGGTTTCTCGCACCAGGATCGCCGCCATGATCGAGGCGGCCAGGACAACGCCGGTCAGCGTCAGGTCGCGGGTCGATTCCAGCGCCAGGAACGTCATCGTCAGCGGGCCGCCGACGACACCGACGGCCAGCGACGTCATGCCGACGACAGCGGCGACGGAGGGGTCGATGCCGGTCGCCGGCGAAACGAAAGCCATCACGCCGGCGAATGCCTTGCCGAGCAACGCGCCGAGGAACAGCGAGGCGAAGAACAGGCCGCCGCGGAAGCCCGACCCCAGCGAGATCGCCGACGCCGCCAGTTTCAGTACGAAGACGCTCGCCACCACGGCCAGCCCATAATTCATGGCGAATTCGCGATGCAGCGCGCCATGGCCACTGGACAGGACCTGTGGCGTGATCAGTCCGAGCAGCCCGACGACGACACCACCGATGACAGGGCGCAGCGAAGCGTCGACCGACAGCCTGGCAAAGGCGCGTTCGATCAGCGTCACCAGATGCATGATGGCGATCGAGGCCGCACCGCCGAGCAGGCCGAGCAGCAGGAACGGCACGTACTGGCTGGCGGTGAGCGCCGGCAGGCCCGAAAGCTCGAGCGGAAACGGCACGCCGCCAAACATTTCGGCGGTCAGCGAGGCCGAGATCGCGGCCGTCATCACCGGCGCGAGATTGGCGACCGAATAGATGCCGATGACCAGTTCGAAACCATAGAAGGCGCCGGTCAGCGGCGCGTCGAAGGCGGCGGCGATGGCGCCGGCCGCACCGCAGCCAACCAGGATGCGGACATCGTTGCGGCGCAACCTGAACACGCGCGCCAACCGCGACGCCAGGCCGGACCCGACCTGCGTATAGCCGGCCTCCAGCCCGACCGAAGCACCGAAGCCGCTGGAAATCATCGTCTGGCCGGCAATGATGAAGGTGTCGGTCAGCGACATGCGCCCGCCATAGAGCGCGTTGGCCTCGATCGGGTCGACGGGAGTGCGGAATTTCCGCTTTCTGAGCCAGACCACACTGAGCCCGAGCAGGATGCCGCCGATCGCCGGTATCAGCGCCTGCAACGGATTGGCGAGCGAGAACATGCCGGAAAGCCGGCCGCCGGGCTGGACGCCGAACAACAACCCGTGCAGGTCCTGCACGATCTGGCTCATCGCCGTGACGAGGATGCCCGCCATCACCCCGACGGCGCCTGCCAGAATGACCACCGCGATGCCGCGCGCCTCGAGCAGCGGCAGCGATCTGATCAGCACCGCGCGCAGCCGGCGGGCGTAGACTTGCGGTTGGTTTCTGGAAAGCACTGGGGCGGCTCGCCGATAACAGAAAGGCAATGGAAGGCTCGCCTGATACGCCGGGCGACACGGCGTGGCAACCACAATGGCGACATGCAAGGCGCCATTGTGACGCTGGACCGGCTGGTTGCAGCCTTTTACTGCCTCGGTTGGAGCGCGGGCGGTGCTGCCTTCAGTCCGGGATGGTCAACGCGCTACAATCGTCGTCGGCGATGAAGGTCGCCAGCAACGCCGCCGGCTCCGTCGTGCTGGCGTTTTCGGCGAACAGATGGATCGCACCGGGCGGCTCGAACCAGGTCTGTCCCTTGGTGTAGGTGCCGGCGGGACTGCCTTCCAACTGCGAGCGCAGCGTGCCTTGCAGGACGAAGGCACTCACCGAACCCGGATGGCGGTGCCGAGGTGTGTAGGCGTTTGGCGGGAAGTTCACGATCGCGGTGGTGACCGACTTGCCCGGCATATCGGGCAGTTTCTCACAGGAAACCGTCGTGACGACCGTCTTCGGCCGTGCGGCGGCGGGGCTGCCCGCATCCTCGCCCTGCATGTGCATGTGCCCTTCCATGCCATCAGGCGTGACGCCGATGAGGCCCTGCCCGGCCCATCTCGCCGCGAGCGCGAGCAGAATCGCGGCAGTGCCGGCGGCGGCAAGATATTGGCCGGTGCGCAAGCGGGATTGATTGCCGATCATGATGATGTCTCCGAACAGGAACAGGCGGCCTCAGGCTGGCAAGCGAAAATCGGCGCGCCAGCCCAGTTCCTCGACCGCCTTTTGCGTCGAAACGGCCTGGTTGGGTTCCGCCACGTTGAAGATGCCGGGCACGGCCTTGTCGAGAGCAAGCAGCGCGGCGTAAGCGGCGGCATCGACATGCAGCGGTGAAGCGCCGGCAGGCGCGTCGGCCCCCGTCCCGGGGCCATAAAGCTGGCCGTATCGCAGGACGATGCCGGCGAACGGCGCGTGCAGCACCGCCGCTTCGAGCGCGATGACGCCACCGACGCTGATGCCGCGGTTGCCACTCGCGGCGCTGTCCAGCGGATCGGCCTCGCTATGCGGTTCCGGACCGGGCGCGTAGGCCCAGGCGATGCTTTGCGCGACCATGCGCCGGACGCCGGATGTGGTGGCTGCCGCGACCAGATTGCGGGTGCCTTCGTCGCGGACGTGCGCATTGCGCAAGATCGCCTCGCCCATTCGGCTCGGGTCCAGGCCTGGCGGCAGATCGGTCAACTGGTGGATGACGATGTCGGGTCGGGCAGCAAGCATCGCACGCGACAGGGCCTCGGCATCAAAGACATCCACCACCGCTGCCTCGACGCCAAGGGCGCGCAGCGTGACGGCCTTGTCCGCATTGCGCGTGGTGCCCGTCACATGATGGCCGGCCGCCAGAAGCTGCGGGATCAACCGCTGCCCGATGGCGCCCGAGGCGCCGGCAAGAAAAATGCGATGACCCATCGCCACAAGCTCCCTGTCGTCATAATATCAGTGCTCGAATAACATATAAGAGCTCTTACATCATGCGCAAGCCAAATCAACGTCCGTCGGTTCCGGCTCCGGGCGAAGGCAAACGCGGCGAGGAAGGCTATCTCGGTTATCTCCTGCGACAGGCGGCAGGCGCCCATCGGCTCAGGGTGGAAAGGGCGCTGGCCGATCTCGGCGTGACGCAACCGCAATTTGTGACGCTGACCATGCTTGCCGCCTATCCCGGCCTCTCCAACGCCGATCTCGCCCGGCTGGCCCTGCTCACGCCGCAGACGCTCAGCGTCATCGTCGCCAACCTGGAACGGGCCGGCGCGCTGGTCCGCAAGCCGCATGCCGTCCACGGCCGCATCCAGCATATCGATCTCAGCGACAGCGGACAGGCGCTGCTGCGGGCATGCCGCGAGCGGGTGCATGCGATCGAGAGCGAACTGGCCGAGGGCCTCTCGGCGCCGGAAGAACGAGCCGTCAGGCGCTGGCTGGTTGGCGTCGCGACGGCTGGAACCGGCAAATCCTGAGTGCTCGACAGCGGCGGATGGGAACCGGCCTGCGGATCGATCAGGTCGGCTTGGGCTCCCCGGCTTCATAGAGCACGAGGTTGCGCTCGCCGATGCCAAGCGCCGGCCAGCTCGCGCGCCAGTCCGCAAGGTGCGGCGCGCGGAAATGCACGTCGAGCGCGGCCCTGTCGCTCCAGACTTCCGTGACCCGGATGAGCCCGGCGTCGAAGACATCCTGCGCATAGGAATATTCTAGGCAACCAGGCTCGGCGCGGCTGGCGCGAACCATGCGCTCCATTGCCGACCTTGCCTCCCCGAGCTTGTCGGGCGGCAAGCGGATCGTGCCGATGATCAGAAGCATCTGGTTTCCCTTCTTGCGAGACGTTCGAGCCAGCCAGTCTCCCACCCTCGCGCAAGCTTGGCCAGCTACCCTCACCAGGCTGTCGCACGTTCGGCAGCCTATGGTTTGGGGACGACATGGCGATCAGCGAAAGCATAGCGGCAGGGGCAGTAGCCAAGAACGGCCGCGACGTCTTCTTTGCCATCGGCATCGTCATCATCCTGGCCGTGCTGTTCCTGCCGATCCCGGCCTTTCTCATCGACATCGGCCTCGCCTTCTCGATTGCCCTCTCGGTGCTGATCCTGATGGTGGCGCTGTGGATCCAGCGGCCGCTCGATTTCTCGTCGTTCCCGACGGTGCTGCTCATCGCCACCATGCTGCGGCTGTCGCTCAACATCGCCACCACGCGCATGATCTTGTCGCATGGCAATGAGGGCACGCATGCCGCCGGCTACGTCATCGCCGGTTTCTCCAAGCTGGTGATGGCCAGCGACTTCGTCATCGGCCTCATCGTCTTCATGATCCTGATCGTGGTGAACTTCATCGTCATCACCAAGGGCGCCACCCGTATCGCCGAGGTTGGCGCGCGCTTCACCCTCGACGCCATCCCCGGCAAGCAGATGTCGATCGACGCCGACCTCTCCGCCGGCATGATCGACGACAAGACAGCGCAGTTGCGCCGCCGTGAACTGGAAGAGGAATCCTCCTTCTTCGGCTCGATGGACGGCGCCTCGAAATTCGTCCGCGGCGACGCCATCGCCGGCCTCATCATCACCGCCATCAACATCGTCGGCGGCATCGCCATCGGCTATATCAGGCACGGCATGGGCATGGGCGAGGCAGCCGACGTGTTCATCAAGCTGTCGGTCGGCGACGGCCTCGTCACCCAGATCCCGGCGCTCATCGTTTCGCTCGCCGCCGGCCTGCTGGTTTCCAAGGGCGGCACCCGCGGCTCGACCAACCAGGCGGTGTTCGGCCAGCTCGGCGCCCATCCGCGCGCCCTCTACGTGGCGGCGTCGCTGCTGGTGCTGCTCGGCCTGATGCCCGGCCTGCCGCTGTTTCCTTTCTTTGCGCTGGCCGGCGGCATGGCTGGGCTCGGCTACGTCATTCCGATGCGCCACAACCGCGCCGTCGCCGAAGCCGAAGCGGTAAAGAACCAGGAGAAGGCGACCAAGGCGGAGGAGGAGAAGAACTCGGTCAAGGCCTCGCTTGCCACCGCCGAAATCGAGCTGCTGATCGGCAAGCAGCTTTCGACCCGGCTCCTGGTGTCGCATCAGGAATTGGTTTTCCGCATGTCCAAGATGCGCAAGAAATTCGCCACCCAGTACGGCTTCGTCGTGCCGGAGGTGCGCGTCGCCGACGATTTCGCCATCCCGCCGAAGAGCTACCAGATCAAGGTGCACGGCACCGTGGTGGCCGAATACCAGATGCGCGTCGGCGAGATCATGGTGCTGCTCGGCAATCGCGACCTGCCCGAAATACCGGGCGAGGAAATCCGCGAGCCGGCCTTCGGCATGCGCGCCTACTCCGTGCTCGAAACCTTCGCCGAAGATTTGAAGCGCGAGAACTACACCTTCGCCGACAACATGTCGGTGCTGCTCACCCATCTCTCCGAGGTCATCCGCAACAACCTGCCGCAGCTTCTGTCCTACAAGGACATGAAGGCGCTGCTCGAACGGCAGGACCAGGAGTACCGCAAGCTCGCCGACGATATCTGCACCACGCACATCTCCTATCCCGGCCTGCAGGCGGTGCTGAAGCTGCTGCTCGCCGAGCGCGTCTCGATCCGCAACCTGCATCTGATCATCGAGGCGATCGCCGAGATCGCGCCGCATGTGCGCCGCACCGAACAGATCGTCGAACATGTCCGCATCCGCATGGCCCAGCAGATCTGCGGCGACCTCTCCGAGGGCGGCGTGTTGAAGGTGCTGCGTCTTGGCAACCGCTGGGACCTCGCCTTTCACCAGAGCCTCAAGCGCGACGCCAAGGGCGAGGTGCGCGAGTTCGACATCGATCCGCGCCAGCTCGAGGAGTTCGGCCAGGACGCGACCAAGGCGATCAAGAAATATCTGGAAGCCGGCGAGCGTTTCGTGCTGGTCACCGCGCCCGATGCCCGCCCCTATGTGCGCATGATCATCGAACGGCTGTTCACCACGCTGCCGGTGCTCAGCCATGTCGAAATCGCCAAGGGCGTCGAGATCAGGGTGCTCGGGACCATATCGTGAGCGTGCTTTCGCAGAGCGTCGTCATCGCGGCGTTCCTCGCCTTCTGCCGCATCGGCGCCTGCTTCATGCTGATGCCCGGCCTGTCCAGCGCCCGCGTTCCGGTCCAGGTCAGACTGTTCGTGGCGGTCGCCGCCACCGGCGGCCTGCTCGCCTTCCTGTGGGACCGCATCATTCCCTTCGTCGATCCACGCCCGCAGATCCTGGTGCCGATGATCATCTCGGAACTTCTGATCGGCGGACTGATCGGTGCCATGACCAGGCTTTACATGGAAGCCTTGCGCTTCATGGGCTCGGCCATCGCCATGCTGATCGGCTATGGCGGCACCGGCGGACCGGCGATCGAGGAGCCGGAGCCGCAGGCGGCCCTCGCTGCCATCATCTCGTTCTCGGCGCTGCTGATGCTCTTCGTCTTCGATTTCGATCACGAGATCGTGCGGGCGCTGGTCGCCTCCTACACGGTCGCGCCGGTCAACATCTTCTTCAATCCGCAGGCCGCACTCGTCGATGTCACCGACACGGTGTCGGACACCTTCTTCCTTGTCATCCGGCTCGGCAGCCCGTTTGTCGCCTATGCCATCCTGGTCAATCTGACGATCGGCTTCGTCAACAAGTTGACCCCGCAGATCCCGATCTATTTCATCTCCCAGCCCTTCGTCATCGCCGGTGGCATGATCATCTTCTATTTCGCCGTCGGCACCATGCTCTCGCTGTTCGTCAACGGCTTTGTCGACCTGACGCTGGCGAGATGACAATGAGCGCACGCAGGGACCGCCTGAAGAAACTGGTCAAGGTGCAGGAGCAACTGAAGGCGCTGCACGAAACCCGTCATGCCACCTTCCTTGCCGCGGCCACCGCCGCCGAGGCGGAGGCCAGGGATCTGGTCGGACATTTCGACCAGGCCAATTCCCTTTCGGGCCTGTTTCCCGACCTTTACCATCGCCGCATCGCCAGCGCGGTCGGGCGCCAGGAAGCGAACCTCGAAAGCGCCAGGCAAGAGGCCGGCCTCATCGCCGCGGCAACCGCGCGCACCAACATGGTCGAGCGCACCTACAAGGATGTGCGCAGCCGCGACGAACGCCAACGCTCCGACCGCGAGCGCCTCGACCTGATTGCGCAGAAGCGGCAACCGGAAAGTGACGATTAGTGTACGTGTCCAAAAATGGTTCCGGTCTTGGGACAACGACATCCATGAAAACAAGGACTTGAAGCGCGTCGCAGGATTCCGTTTCGGGGCGACGCGCTTCAGCCAGCGACCGCGCAAGCCTGCCACAAGCTTGTTGAGGCATTGTCCCAACCACGGAAAACCGACAAAAGGCGGACTTTCTTGGCGATCTCTCCTCCCAGCGACATCGTTATGGATGTTGCCCGAGCCGTCGACCCGACGGATATCGAGGCTGCCCGCGCCGCGCTGACAAAGCGGGCCGGTGGCGCCGCCGGGACGTTTTCGGTCGACACCGCCGCGTCGGTCGACGCCGGCTCGATCCTGTCGCGCGCCACCGCCGACAAGGCGGCCGCGTCAACCGACCCCGCCAAGAAGTTCAAGAAGTTCGAGGCGATGGTGCTGCAGACCTTCATCCAGAACATGCTGCCCAAGGACACCGAAGGCGTCTACGGCAAGGGCCTCGCCGGCGACATGTGGAAATCGCAGCTTGCCGAGCGGGTGGCCGACGTCATGGCCGAGCGCGGCGGCATCGGCATCGCCAAGTCGATGCTTGCCGACCACTATCTCGAAGGCAAACGCGTTGTGCCGGTCGGCCCGGTTTCGGGCGGGCCGGAAAAGACCGAGATCGATCAGCAGAACAGCCTGTCAACCTCGTTGGTTCACGAGTTGCAGCGCAAGGCCGCGCGGTCGATCACCGGGGACGAGACGACGATCAAGACCGACATCAAGATCTAGGGCACGATCCAAAATCGGAACCGGTTTTGCGGAAAGATCATGCTCAAGCACTGAGATAGCGCGTATCCGAGTTCAATCTAACTAGACCAGGATTCTCATGGCCGACTTTTCGGAATTCACCGCCAACCTGCCCGCGCGCACCAGCGCGTCGGAAGCGCCGATCCCGTTCGCGCGGCCTGGCAATCTCGCCGCCATCATCGGCCGCATCGAGGAAGTGGTCGAGGAAGAGACCGCCGGTATCCGCAGCGACACCAGCTATGACCTGAAGGCATCGAACGCCCGCAAGAGCCGCTATCTCTATGAACTGACCCGCGCCATGAAGGGCGGCGGTGAAGCCGAGTTCCTCGAACAGCACCGCGAGGGGCTGACCCGGCTGCGCCAGAAGCTGGCGAAGAACGAGGCGGCGATCCTGGCTCACCTTAGCGCGGTCAACGAGGTCGCCAGCCTGTTGCGGAGCGCCATCCAGCGCTCGGAAGCCGACGGCACCTACTCCGCCGGCGAGTTCGGTTGGGCGAAGGCATGATGCCGGGCCGAAGGACCGCGTCGACGAAAAAACGGTTTTTGCCGACGATCTTGCCGAGGCAAGAAGGCAGTGCTGCGTTCCCATCGCCAAGGAATGACAAGGCCCGATGATCAAGGTCATCGCCATCGCCATCTGGATCTGCGCCGCCACGCTCGGCGCCGTGTTCTATTCGTTCCAGGCGGCGGGCGAAAAAGGCGTCGGCGAAACCCCGAAGCCGATGCTGGGCGGGCTCGACTACGTCAAGACCGATATCATTTCAGTGCCGCTGATCCGCGATTCCAGGATCGACGGTTATTTCCTGACCAAGCTTGTCTACACCGTGGAACCCGACCAGATAAAGAAGCTGTCGATCCCGGCCGAAGCGCTCATTACAGACCAAGTCTATTCCTACCTCTATTCCAATCCGCAGGTCGACTTCACCAAGAAGGAGACGATCGACCTCGATGCCTTCCGAGCCGCGATCCGCGACACCGTCAACAAGCGTGTCGGCGCCACGCTGGTGCATGAGGTCCTGATCGATCAGGTCAACTTCCTGTCGAAGGACGAGATCCGCGACAACTGGCTGCGCCGCAAGAAAAGCGAGACGGCGTCAGAAATGACCAAGCCGTTCAAGGAACATTGAACCGCCCAAAGCCAGAATTCGCGTTGACGTAAACGTCAACCCAAAGCTATATGCGGCAGCGATCAGGATCGCGAAAAACACGGCATGGGGCTTCGGCCGGACCGAAGCGCCGGTGCGCGACAGATGCAACCAGACAAGGAGAACAGCGTGAGCGTTCAGGAGATTGCCGAGAAGATCAAGTCGCGCGTGGCCAGCAGCGGGTTCGACCGTTCCGTGAAGTTCGACACCGGTGGCGACGGCGTCATCGTCATCGACGGCGCTACCATTTCGACCACCGACGCCCCTGCCGATTGCACCATCAAGCTCTCGCTCGACGATCTGGATTCGCTGATATCAGGCGACCTGAACCCGACGATGGCGTTCATGACCGGCAAGATCAAGGTCGAAGGCGACATGACCGTCGCCATGGCGCTCAGCCAGTTGCTGGGCTGACCGATTTCAGACACACAAAACGCCGCCTGACCGGCGGCGTTTTGTTTTGGACGATAGAGCTGCCCCTGAAGCCTCAGGCCGCCGACGTCAGCTCCTGTGCCTTCAGCTTGCGTCCCGCCGCCTTCAGCGTGCCTTGCACACCATCAAGCGCGCCGTCCACAAGCTCCAGCGCCAGCAGGCGGTGCCGCTCATAGGGCCCCGGCATGGCAAGCGAACCGGTCCTGGCAGCCGAGAATCCGAAGCGCCCGTAGTAGGGCTCGTCGCCGACCAGCAGGATCGCAGCGTGGCCGAGCCGAGCCGCCTCGGCGATTGCATGGCGCATCAGCGCCGAGCCGATGCCGGCACTCTTGAGCGATGGGGCGACGGCGAGCGGGCCAAGCAGCAGCGCTGCCGGACCGCCCTCGCCCAGCGTGACATCCCACAGCCGCACCGTGCCGGCCACGGCGCTCGACGCATCGCGCGCGACGAAGGCAAGGCCTTCCGAAGGGCGCCGGCCGCGCCGCAGCTTCTCCGACGATTTTGCCTTGCGCCTCGGTCCCATGGCATCGTCGAGCAAGGCTTCGCGCGCCGCGACGTCGGCAGCGGTTTCGGCAACGATGGCAACAGCGCCGGCCACCTCTCCCCCAACGGAGGAGATCGACCAGTGCGCGGCGCCTTCAACAGTGAAATTTGCAATGTCCATTTCCGCAATCCCTGGCGAGCGGAGATCTGTTCCACAAGCGAGCCCGGGCGGGCGATCTCTTCGCCCGCGCCGGATGATCTGATCGGCTCTTGCGAACTGTCAGATCACGTAGGATCGGAGAGGCTCGAAGCCATTGAAGGCGACCGCCGAATAGGTGGTCGTGTAGGCACCGGTGCCTTCGATCAGCACCTCGTCGCCGATGGTCAGCGACAACGGCAGCGGATAAGGCGTCTTCTCGTACATCACGTCGGCCGAATCGCAGGTCGGGCCGGCGAGCACGCAAGGCGCGGTCTCCGTGCCATCATGGCGGGTGACCAAGGGATAGCGGATCGCCTCGTCCATCGTCTCTGCCAGGCCGCCGAACTTACCGATGTCGAGGAACACCCAGCGCACATTGTCGTTGTCGGCCTTCTTCGAGATCAGCACGACTTCCGACTTGATGACGCCGGCGTTCCCCACCATGCCACGGCCCGGCTCGATGATGGTTTCCGGAATGGCATTGCCGAAATGCTTGCGCAGCGCCGAAAAGATCGCCTGGCCATAGGCCTGGGCGGCCGGCACGTCACGCAGATAGCGCGTCGGGAACCCGCCACCCATGTTGACCATCTTGAGCACAATGCCTTCCTCGGCGAGCGTCGTGAACACCGCCTTGGCGTCGGCGAGCGCACGATCCCAGGCGGTCAGGTCGGTCTGTTGCGAGCCGACATGGAACGACACGCCATAGGCGTCGAGGCCGAGCCCCTTGGCATGGCGCAGCACGTCGACGGCCATCGCCGGCACGCAGCCGAACTTGCGCGACAGCGGCCACTCGGCGCCTTCGCCATCGGTCAGCACGCGGCAGAACACGCGCGCGCCGGGAGCGACGCGGGCGATCTTCTCGACCTCTTCGACGCAATCGACCGCGAACAGCTTGATACCGAGCTGGTAGGCGCGCGCGATGTCACGCTCCTTCTTGATGGTGTTGCCGAAGGAAATGCGGTCCGCCGGCGCACCGGCGTCCATGGCCATCTCGACTTCGGCAACGGAAGCGGTGTCGAAGGACGAGCCCATCGCAGCAAGCAGGCGCAGGATTTCCGGCGCCGGGTTTGCTTTCACCGCATAGTAGATCTTCGAATCAGGGAGCGCCTTCTCGAAGGCGCGGAAATTGTCGCGCACGACATCGAGGTCGACCACGAGGCAGGGGCCGGTCGGACGTCGGGTGGCGAGGAAGTCAAGGATGCGCTGGGTAGCCATCGGGTCTCTCCATCAGCGCCTTTCGGCGCGCACAAAGGCTGCGGGACGCGGGCCCTCGGCCTCGCGAACACGCGGTGGACAAAGGCGGGACGGAAATCCATGGAACCAGCCGGTGGAGACCCCGGAACCATGAAACGCCGTCTCGCGGCGGTGAACCTTGGCCTTGCCCGGCCTCGGTTCGCTTTGTCTGCCTTGGCTTGGATTGGGAGACCCCGTTCCGCACTGCCGGCAATGAAGGTGTGCCTCTTCAGTAACCCCGGTCTTTGGACAACCGGCAGAACACCAGAAAGGCCCGCACCGTCGTTGCTTCAAGGTGTCCTCGGTCTGGCGGTTGGCCGCTAAACCGACTGGAGGGGTTGGCTCCAGTTACCTTACCGATTTCCCTCACCATTCGAGGATCGGCGGACACCCACAGGCACGTGCGACTTTGGGCAAGCGCGATATAAGAGCGAAGCGTTTCACAATCAATAAAAATCGCATCCAAGGTTGTAAAATTTCCGGCATCGAACAATGTTGCGACAACCGTATCCGGATAACGAACGATGACAGGCACGCACGGTCCTCTCAATGCCTTTCTCGATCTTCCCCAGATGCCGGTGGCACATGCCGAGATCGGACCGCTTGCCGGCCTGCGGCTGGCCGTCAAGGACATCTACGACGTTGCCGGTTACCGCACTGGCTGTGGCAATTTACGGAAATTCGCTGAAAGCAATGCCGCCTCGCGCACCGCACCCGCCGTGCAGATGATTCTCGATGCCGGCGCGCGCTTCGTCGGCAAGACCCAGACCGACGAGCTTGCCTTCGCGCTGTTCGGCCAGAATGCGCACTTTTCGTTTCCGGTGAACCCGGCAGCGCCCGACCGCGTCACCGGCGGCTCATCGTCGGGATCGGCGGTTGCGGTGGCGGGCAGGCTGGCCGACATCGCGACCGGCTCCGACACCGGCGGCTCGATCCGCGCGCCGGCGAGCTTCTGCGGACTGATTGGCCTGCGCACCACGCATGGACGCATCCCACTCGACGGCGCCATGCAGCTGGCGCCTAGCTTCGACACGTTCGGCTGGTTCGCCGACGACATCGAGACCTACGAGACGGTCGGCAAGCTGCTGCTTGGCCGCGACCCGCACCACCACCCGTTGGACCGCCCGCTGTCGCTGGACTGGCTGGACGATCTGGTCGCCCGCCCGGTGGTTGCCGAATATGCTGACATGAAGGCGCTGGCGAGCGCGGTTTTCGGCGCGCCGGCGGCGCTGGAAACGCCCTTCGCCTCGTCTCCGGATGAACTCTACTGGTGCTTTCGCCGGCTGCAGGCAAAGGAGGCCTGGGCGGTGCACGGCGAATGGATCACCAGTGGCGAGCGCGACCTCGGCCCCGGCGTCGAGGAACGTTTCGGCTTTGGCCGTGCCGTCGACGACCGAACGGCGCAGGCCGAGACGGTGCGCCGGCTGACCTTTCGCGGCGAACTGGCCGCCCTGCTCGGCAAGGACGGCTTCCTTGTCCTGCCCACGGTTCCGGGCCCGGCGCCGTATGTGGACAGCACGCCGGAGCAATTCCAGGCCTATCGCGAGCGGGCGCTGCGGCTTCTGTGCCTGGCCGGGCTGTCCGGCTTTCCGCAAATCACCTTGCCCATCGGCTCGGCCGCCGGCGCGCCGTTCGGCCTGTCGCTGCTTGGCCCTTCCGGCAGCGACATTGCCCTGATACGGCTCGGCCGGAAACTTCTCGACGCGGCACGAAAGGCCTGACCATGGACACACTGACCCGCATGCGTGCCTTCATCGACGTGGTCGAGGCCGAGGGCTTTTCGGCGGCGGCGCGCAAGATCGGCCGCTCCAAGGCGCTGCTGTCGAAATATGTGCGCGAACTGGAGGACGAACTCGGCGCGCTGCTGCTCAACCGCACCACCCGCCAGTTCTCGATGACCGAGGCCGGCCACACCTACTACCGGCGCGCCTCGGAGATCGTGCGCGAGGTCGACAGCCTGGCCGATGCCGTGCGCGAATCCTCCGGCGACGTGCGCGGCCGGATCAAGCTGTCGGCGCCGCGCACCTTCGCCGACGCGCCGATCGGCCAGTCGCTGATCGACTTCGCCAAGCAGCATCCCGACATCGTGCTCGACATCCAGCTCGACGACCGTTTCGTCGATCTAGTCGAGGAGGGCTTCGACCTGGCGGTGCGCATCTCGCGGCTGGAGAACTCGTCGCTGATCGCCAGGCGCCTGGCGCCGTTTTCGATAAAGCTGTGCGCCTCCCCCGAGCTGATCGCAAAGCACGGCACGCCGACACGGCCGCAGGACCTTGGCCGCATGCCATGCATCATCGACACCAATGGCCGAGGCCTGAACAACTGGCCGTTCAAGGGCGACAATGGCGACCCGATAAGCGTTTCGGTGTCGGGCCCGATCGAAGTCAACAGCCCGATGACGGCGCGCGCGGCGGCGGTGGCGGGGTTGGGATTTTCCGTCCTGCCGGACTTCATCGCCGCGCCCGACATCGAGAGCGGCCGGCTGGTGACGGTGCTGGATGACCGCATCCTGTCCGGCGGCGGCATTTTCGCCGTCTACCCGCATCGCCGCTATCTGCCAGCGAAGGTCCGCGTCTTCGTCGATTTCCTGGTGCAGTGGTTCAGGACGCGCGAGGCTGCCTGACCAGGCTCAGCCGCCAAAGCGCGTTGCGCCGCGACACGCTTTGGCGCTTTTCTTGTGCGTCGATGTTCCCCAAGCCGCCACGCCATCTGGGTGACAAGCACCAGCGGTCCCAATTTCGCCCCCTTTCTGGTAACTCTCGACATCTCTCCGAGGCCTATGGAATCGCGACCGAGAATGCATCTTAAACGGCACGCAATCATGCTGGCTTCGGCCTTGGCGGCGACCTTTGCCGCCGTCGGACCGGCTGAGGTGCATCCGCACGTCTTCGCCGAGGCCCGCCTCGACGTGATCCTCTCCCCGGATCACCAAAGTGTGAAGGCGCTGCGTCATCTCTGGCGCTTCGACGATCTGTTCTCCAGCACTGTGATGATGGAGTTCGACAAGAACTCCGACCTCAAGCTCGACGACAACGAACTGAAGGAGGTCGCCGACACCGTCCACGCCTCGCTGGCCGAGTTCAACTACTTCCAGCTCGTCACCGTCGACGGCAAGGACGTGGCGATGACGCCGCCACCGCATTTGATGGCGAATTTCGACAACGACCAGCTGATCATCCTGTTCGAATCCGAACCGAAGGTACCGATCAAGCTGGCCGGCAAGATCGACATCGGCGTCTACGATCCGACCTTCTACACCGCGATCGACTTCACCGAGGACTCCAACATAACGGTTGAAGGCTTGCCGTCGAATTGCACCAGCAAGGTCGTTCGGCCGGACCCGGATGAAGCCATCAAGGAAAACCAGAAGACCCTGACGGACGCCTTCTTCAACGATCCGACAGGCACCGACATGAGCAAGATCTTCGCCACCAAGCTTGAACTAAACTGTCAGCCAGAAGGATGAACCCGGTGACGAAACCGTCCCTGCGTTTGGCATTCGGCCTGTTGGCCCTCACCTTCGCCATGATGCATTTTGCCAACGTCGCCCATGCCCAGAGTTCGCTCGGCATCGGCGTCAATGACGGCATGGCGCCCACCACAGGCCCGTTCGCCCACATCCTGATGTGGATCAATCTCAGGCAGCAGGAATTCTATCGCGCGCTGGCGACGGCGATGAAGGCGATGCGCCAGGACGGCAGCAAACTTTGGCTGCTCATCGGCCTGTCCTTCGCCTACGGCATCTTCCATGCCGCCGGTCCCGGTCACGGCAAGGCGGTGATCTCGTCCTACATGGTGGCCAATGAAGTGGCGCTGCGGCGCGGCATCCTGTTGTCCTTCGTCTCGGCGCTGCTGCAGGGCCTGACCGCGGTCGCGGTGATGGCGGTCGCCTATTTCGTCCTGCGCGGCACCGCCGTCTCGATGACCGACGCGGCCTGGTTCATGGAGATCATGAGCTTTGTCTTCGTCACCCTCTTCGGCGCCTGGCTGCTGTGGCGCAAGCTAGGCCCCTTCGTCCTGCGCCTGTTTGGCAGAGGCCCCGCCTACAGCCTGTCGGCGGCCCACGCCGCTCATTCCCATGGCGGCCACTCGCACGCCGGTCATTTGCATGCCGCTCACGGCCATTCGGCGCACGCTCATTCGCACGCCCTGCACGTTCATGACGATCACGATCATGCGCACGGCCATTCGCACGACCATCACGACCACGGTCATGGCGCACACGATCATGCTCATCACGATCACGCGCCGGGCGAGGTCTGCGACACCTGCGGCCATTCGCATGCGCCCGATCCGGCACTCCTGTCGGGCGATCGCTTCGACTGGCGCACGGCATGGTCGGCGGTGGCGGCGGTCGGCATCCGCCCCTGCTCCGGCGCGCTGATCGTGCTGAGCTTCGCTCTTCTCAACGGTCTCTGGCTCGGCGGCCTGCTGTCGGTGCTCGCGATGTCGCTCGGAACCGCCATCACCGTCTCGGCGCTGGCCACGCTGGCAGTGACCGCCAAGAACTGGGCGGTGTATTTCGCCGGCGACGGTCGCATGGGCAACCGCATCCATTCGATCGTCGAGATCGGCGGCGCGGCCTTCGTGTTCCTGTTCGGGCTGCTGCTTTTGTCGGCGAGCCTGACGGGCAGCGTTTAGGTCTGTCCCATCCCGTTGGAACGGGATAGGTCCTAACCGGGAATCTTGCCGCCCAGTTCATCCTCGATATGCGCACGGATGATCTCGTCGAAGTTCTTCTCGGCGCTGAAGCCCAGTTCCCTTGACCGCCGCGCCTCGAATCGTGTCGGCCACCCCTTGACGATCGCCCAGATCGTTTCGTCCGGCTCCTCGCGGATCAGTTTCACCGCCTTGGCGCCGGCGATGCGCTCCAGCGCCTCGATCTGTTCGCCGACGCTGACGGCAACGCCGGGCATCGTCAGGTTGCGACGCGGTCCGACGGCGGCGCCGTCGATCTGAGCCGCATGGATCAGGAAATTCACCGCCGAACGCGGGCTGGCGTGGGTGTGCACGACGGAGCGCGGCACCGGCAGGATCGCCTCCTGACCGTTCAGCGGCTCGCGGATGATGCCGGAGAAGAACCCCGAAGCCGCCTTGTTCGGTTTGCCGGGCCGCACGCAGATCGTCGGCAGCCGGATGCCGATGCCGTCGAAGAAACCGCGCCTGGAATAGTCGGCAAGCAGCGCCTCGCTCATCTGTTTCTGCGTGCCGTAGGAGGTCAGCGGCGTCGGATGGAAGTCATCGGGTATGACGTCCGGAAACGGCGCGCCGAACACCGCGATCGACGAGGTGAAGACGACGCGCGGCGCAAAGCCGGCCAGGCGAATGGCGTCGAACAGCGCCCGTGTGCCGTCGAGATTGACGCGGTAGCCGAGATCGAAATTGGCTTCCGCCTCGCCGGACACGATGCCGGCGAGATGAAAGACGACATCGGGTCGCGATGCGACCAGGCTTTCGGTGGCACCCGCCACGGCGAGATCGCCCGTGTGAACAGCGACGCTGACGCCGTCCATGATTGGCGCCTGCGGCGGCACGATGTCGTGCAGGTCGAGCGCGGTGATCTTGCGGCCGCGCAGCGTGCCGTCCTTGGCCAGCCGGGCAATGAGCTTGCGGCCGACCATTCCCGCGGCGCCAGTGATCAGAATGCGCATGTCAAAGACCTCTACTTACCTTGGTTTTTGCGCTGGTTGCGGGCCCGCAGCCAGAACACCGAGAAAAATGCCAGAACGAAGACAATGCCAAAGGCACCGGCCAGCACGGTCGAGAGGCTGCCCAGTGCCAACATCACGGTCGGCAGATAGAAGGCCGCGATGCCGAACAGAAGCATGATCCACACCGCCGCGATGGCGGCATTGCGCGTGTCGCGATCCATCATGCTGCACCCGGGCAGCGGTCATTCGTCGAGCTGGCTTTCAAGGCTTTGGGACTCCTGAGGCAGCACCAATCGACATCAATCGATCGGCCCTAGTGATAATGGCTATGATGCGGCGCTGCATGGTGCCCGTGATCATGATCGTGGTCGTCGCCATTGTCGGCGCACTGGCCGAATTCCGGTTCCACGGTGGCATGGCTGATGCCGTGCTCGCTGGCAAGCCGCTTCTTGACGGCGCTGACCACCTGATAGGCATCGACGCCCGCGCCAAGGCAGGCATGCAGCGTCGCCATGTTGCTTGTTCCGTCGAGTGACCAGACATGCATGTGATGCACTTCCCGCACGCCCGGGACCGTCGTTTCCAGGTCCCTTGCGATCAGGTCCCGGTCGAGGGTCGGCGGCACGCCCTCGAGCAGCACATGTGCGGCTTCGCGCATCAGCGACCACGCCGTGTACAGGATCAGCAGCGAGACCAGGACCGACAGGATCGGGTCGATCGGCGTCCAGCCCGTGGCCAGGATGACCAGCGCGGCAACGATCGCGGCGGCCGAACCGAGCAGGTCACCGAGGACATGCAGGATGGCGCCGCGCATATTCAGGCTTTCGCGGTCGCCGCCATGCAGCACGAAGAAGCAACCGATATTCACCACGAGGCCGAGGATCGCCACCACCAGCATCGGCCCGCCCAGCACCGGCACCGGCGCCTGCAGGCGCCCCCATGCCTCGTAGACGATCCACAGCGCGATGACGAAGATGGCGATGCCGTTGGTGTAGGCCACCAGTGTCTTGACCCGCCCGAAGCCATAGGTGAGACGGCCGGTCGCCGGGCGCCCAGCAAGATGAAACGCATACCAGGCAAGGCCGAGCGCGATCGAATCGGCAAGCATGTGGCCGGCATCGGCCAGCAGCGCCAGCGACCCGGTGAAGAGTCCACCGAGCGCTTCGGCGATCATGAAGCCACCGGTCAGGCAGGCCGCGATCAGGACGCGTTTCTTGTCGGTCGAGCCATGCACATGGCCGGCCCCATGATCGTGCCGAGTGTGATCGTGCCCGCTATGATCGTGGCTATGCGCCAATGACGAACTCCCGTTACGCGTCGAATTCAGCTCACGCGCCGAACTCCGCGCGAAAATCCTCAAGCCGTCGCTTCTGGTGGCCGTCACCATCGAAGTTGGCCGGATCGAGCCACGCTTCATAGGCTCTGCTCAGGCCCGGCCACTCCTTGTCGATGATCGAATACCACGCGGTATCGCGGTTTTCACCCTTGACGATGAGGTGCTGCCGGAAAATGCCTTCGAACTTGAAGCCGAACCGTTCCGCTGCCCGCTTCGATGGCTCGTTGCGGTTGTTGCACTTCCATTCGTAACGGCGATAGCCGAGCTCGTCGAAGACGTATTTCATGAACAGGTACTGCGCTTCCGTCGCCGCTGGCTTGCGCGAGATGAGCGGCCCCCAATAGATGTTGCCGATCTCGATGACGCCATAGGCCGGATCGATGCGCATCAGCGTCTGGCGTCCGGCGACCTTGCCGCTGGCCTTGTCGATGACGGCAAAGAACAGCGGATCCTCGCTGGCTTCCACTCTGTCCAGCCATGGCTGGAAGGCGACGCGGGTTTCCGGCGGATAGTCGGGCAGCCAGGCGAAGCGGCCGTCGACGTCGGATACGGAGGAGGCCTCATAGAGACCGTCGCCATGTTTTGCGGCGCTCAGCGGTTCGAGCCGGACGTACCGGCCGTCGATGGTCTTGCGCGCGGGACGCGGGCGCGGCTGCCAATCTTTGAGATTTTCCGACACCGAAAGCTCCAATCCGTTTGACATTTGCCCGCCGAAGCTCACAAAAACGCACGCCAACAGTAAGAACCACACGGACGGGAAAAATGCTCCACACGATTTCGGCCTTCGACCGTCTCGGCGAGGAAAACGCCTTTGCCGTGCTGGCGCGGGCGACGGCACTCGCGAGCCAAGGCCGCGACATCGTCAATCTCGGCATCGGCCAGCCGGACTTCAAGACGCCGCAGCATATCGTCGAGGCCGCCATCAAGGCGCTGCGCGACGGCCACCACGGCTATACGCCGGCCAACGGCCTGCTGGCGACACGCGAGGCGGTGGTGCGCCGCACGCTGACCACCACCGGCGTCGAGGTCTCGCCCGAAGCGGTGATGATCTTGCCCGGCGGCAAGCCGACCATGTTCGCCGCCATCCTGATGTTCGGTGAGCCGGGCGCCGAGATCCTCTATCCCGACCCCGGCTTTCCCATCTACCGCTCGATGATCGAGTTCACTGGTGCCGCCCCGATCCCGGTGCCGATGCGCGAGGAGAACGGCTTTGCCTTCTCGGCCGAGGAGACGCTGGCGCTGATCACGTCGAAGACCAGGCTCCTGATCCTCAACTCGCCGGCCAATCCGACCGGCGGCGTTACGCCACGCGCCGAGATCGAGAAGCTGGTCAAGGGGCTGGAGAAGCACCCCGACGTCGCCATCCTCTCCGACGAGATCTACGACGTCATGACCTATGACGGCGAGACGCACTGCTCGCTGCTTGGCTTTCCCGAGATCCGCGACCGGCTGATCGTGCTCAACGGCTGGTCCAAGACCTGGGCGATGACCGGCTGGCGCATGGGCTGGTCGATCTGGCCGAATGGCGACAAGGGCGCCCATCTCTACGACAAGGTGCGCAAGCTGGCGGTCAATTGCTGGTCCTGCGTCAACGCGCCGAGCCAGTTGGCCGGTATCGCCGCAATAGATGGCCCGCAGGACGATGTCGAAAAGATGATGCGCGCCTTCGACCGCCGCCGGAAGGTCGTGGTCGAGGGGCTGAATGCCTTGCCCAACATCTCCTGCATCACCCCGAAGGGCGCGTTCTATGCCTTCCCCAATGTCTCGAAGACCGGCTGGAAGGCGAAGAAGCTCGCCTCTGCCCTGCTTGACGATGCCGGCGTGGCGCTGATCGGCGGTCCCGATTTCGGCATCCTCGGCGAAGGCTATGTCAGGCTCTCCTACGCCAACTCCGAGGAGAACATCCTGCGCGCGCTGGACCGGATCGGGGCGTTCCTCGCAAAGTAAGGCCCAGCCTCCGCCTCGCGAGCCCATGAGGTTTCGGCCGGCTGCCATGGCGGTGTCATGAGCCGTCCGGAGTCGAGCAATCGAGACTGGGCGTGCATAACCAGAACGGTTACGGTCCTCGAATAAGGATCGAAGTGGGGTGCCCCGGATGTTCTATGCAATCCTTGCCTATCACGTGGAAGATGCGATCAAGGCGCTGACGCCGCAGGAAGATGCGGCCCTGATGGCCGACCTGCTGAAGATCAACACCCGGCTTCATGAGGCAGGCACGCTTGGACCGTCCGCACGCCTGGGCGCGACCCAGGATGCCTGCACCCTGCGCGGTCCGGGCGACGGCATGATCATCGACGGCCCTTTCGCCGAGACCAAGGAACAGTTGCTCGGCCTCTATGTCGTCGATTGCGCCACGAGAGACGACGCCATCGCGATCGCCCGCGACCTTCGCCGCGTCAATCCGACCGCCGTTTACGAGATCAGGCCCATTCTGCTCTTCAAACCCGGAGTGCCGCTGGCGGGCAAATGAGCCGGCGGCGAAAGCCCAGCCGGTGCCCGCTGCTCACCCACGCCCGACGAACGGCATCTTGGTCGCCATCACCGTCATGAACAGCACATTGGCGTCCAGCGGCAGGCTGGCCATGTGGACGACGGCGTCGGCGACGCGCTGAACGTCCATCACCGCTTCGGCGGCGATGGAGCCGTTGGCTTGCGGTACGCCGACCGTCATCGGCTGCGCCATGTCGGTCAGGGCGTTGCCGATGTCGATCTGGCCGCAGGCGATATCATAGGGCCGGCCGTCGAGCGCCAGCGTCTTGGTCAGCCCGGTGATGGCATGCTTGGTCGCCGTATAGGGTACCGAGCCCGGGCGCGGCGCGTAGGCCGACACCGAGCCATTGTTGATGATGCGGCCACCCATCGGCCGCTGCTTGCGCATGGCGCCGAAGGCGGCGCGGGCGCACAGGAACGAACCGGTGAGATTGACGCCGACGATATCGTTCCACACCTCGACCGGGATCTCGTCGATCAGCGTCGATTTGTAGCCCATGCCGGCATTGTTGAAGAGCAGGTCGACACGGCCGAAGGCCTCCACCACCGTCTCGAACAGATCATCGACCTCGCCGGCCTTGCTGATGTCGCAGGCAACCGCCAAGGCTTTGGCGTCCGTGGGACCGGCCTCGACGATCGCGGCATCCAGCACGGCTTTGCGGCGCCCACAGAACACCGTGTTCCAGCCGGCCTCGAGCAGCGCCGTGGCGACGCTCTTGCCGATGCCGGTGCCGGCGCCGGTGACGATGGCGGTTCGTTGCTCGGTCATGGCTGTCCTCCTGGTGCTCAAAAGTGCGCAGCGTTTTTGGGACAACGACACGCATAAAACAAGGTGCCGCGCTTCCTCGCCTGATTTTCAGGGTTTGGCGCGGAGGCTTTGCACATAACGGCAAGCGAGACCACCAGCAGGCCCCGACAAAAAGGGCGGTCATTGGCGACCGCCCTGATCTGAACCGGGCTTGGGAGGAGGAAAGCCGGTCCGACTGCATAGAATCATGCGCTTCCTGAGTTAACGAAAGGTTAACGCCGGGAAGGCGACCTGTGCCGATTTGGACTACCAGCGCGGATTGGGTGAGGTCCCGGCCTTTGTTGCCGGCACCTTGGCCGCCGACACCGTCGCCTCGACATGATCGACCAGCGCGTCCGGCAGGCCAAGCCGGCCGGCAAGCAGGTCGAGATAACCGCGCTCGGCGCGTGTGTCGGGATCGACGGTGAGGCGCGACGCGGTGTAGAGTTCGAGCTTCTGCGCATCGGTCTTGGCGCCGGCCACCAGCGTGTCGAGATCGAGCGGGCTCTCCAGTTCCGCCATCAGGAATTTTTCGGCATCGGTACCGATCCCCGAGAGGCTCAGCTTGCCAGCGATCTTCTGGCGTTCGGCATCGTCGATATGGCCGTCGGCCTTCGCGGCCGAGATCATCGCGCGGATCAGGGTCAGCGTGAATTCGTCCTCGCCTTGCGGCGCCTGCGACGGGTGGAAGGCGGTGTCCTCGGGAGGGGGCAGCAATTCCGGTTCGCCGGCTGCCGGCGCTTCGGCGGGCGCGTTGCCGGCCTTGTAATTCTGGTACGCCTTGTAGGCGAGGCCACCGATCGCGGCCAGTCCACCAAGCTTCACCGCGGCGCCCGTCACCTCGCGACCGGCACCCGTTCCGAGCAGCACGGCAGCGAGTGCGCCGGCGGCCAGCGGATTGTCCTTGGCCATCTGTACGGCTTGCCCAGCCTTGTCGCGGACGGTGCCGCTGGTGCCGGGAATTTGCGAGCCGAGCAGATCGTCGAGAAGCTTCTTGGGATCGAACATCAACGCCTCCAGGATTTGCCCGGCCGAACGGGCAGGTTTCGAACGTCGAAGAGGTAGGGCCCGAATCTTTGCATTACAATGACAAACCGTCGCTTTGCCGCAGCCGTCGAAACCAGCACGGGCCTAAGATCCGATATGCGGGCCCCTGCCCCGCGCGTGCGCCAGTTCGACCTGACGCTGGCGCTCGGCATAGCGCCGGCGGTCCTCGTCCGAACGGGCATCGAAGCAATGCGGACACGAAACGCCAGCGGCAAATTCAGGCGACAGCCGTTCGCTCGGCGTCAGTGGATGGCGACAGGCGCGACACAGTTCGGCCTCGCCCTCGGCGAGGCCGTGCGACACCGAAACCCGCTCGTCGAAGACGAAGCACTCGCCTTGCCACAGGCTCTGTTCGGGCGGAACATCCTCGAGGTATTTGAGGATGCCGCCCTTGAGGTGAAACACGTCCTCGAAGCCGAGCGACCTGACATAGGCGGTCGCCTTCTCGCAGCGTATGCCTCCGGTGCAGAACATCGCGACCTTGCGGCCTTCGAGCTCTGCCCGGTGCGCTTCAACCCAGGCCGGAAACTCGCGAAAGCTTGCCGTTGCCGGATCGACCGCCCCCTTGAAGGTTCCGATCGACACTTCGTAGGCGTTGCGGGTGTCGATGACGATCGTGTCGGGCTCGGAAATCAGCGCGTTCCAGTCGGCCGGCGCGACATAAGTGCCGGCGTTTGTCGTCGGGTCGATATCCCCGACACCCATGGTGACGATCTCGCGCTTCAACCGCACCTTCATGCGGTGGAACGGCATTTCCGCAGCCACGCTGTACTTGACCTCGAGGCCGGCCAGTCCTTCGAGGGCTTCGAGATGCGCGATCAGGGCGGCGATGTCGGCCTCGCTGCCGGCAACGGTGCCGTTGATGCCCTCACGTGCCAGCAGTAAGGTGCCCTTGATGCCGCGCCCGCAGCAGAAGGCCGCGAGCGGCGCGCGCAATTGCTCGAAGGCGTCGAGCCGGGCAAACCGGTAGAGCGCGGCGACGCGAAAAGGTTGAGGCGTGGACGAAGTCATTGCCGAAGCCACTAAACGCTCATGCAAGCCGATTCAAGGCAGAGCCGGAGATCTTCCTCCATGGGGAGAAGAGCTGACTGATCCCGACTGCGTGACATCGCGACACGGCTGGTTTCGTGGACAGGAAAACGACCTTCTGCTAATCGGTTGAATTGTCCAGATCACGGAGAGACGAAGTGCCCAGCAAGACCGAAAAGCTCCTGTCGCTCCTCAACGGCCAACCGGTCATTCCGGTGCTGAAGATCACCAATGTCGCTGACGCCGTACCGCTGGCGCGCGCTCTGGCACGCGGCGGGCTGCCGGCAATCGAGATCACGCTCAGAACCGCCGATGCGCTGGAAGCGATCCGTCGGGTGGCAGCCGAGGTCAAGGAAGCCATCGTCGGCGCCGGCACCATTCTCGATGCCCGCCAGTTCGACGAGGCCGCCGCCGCGGGCTCGCGCTTCATCGTCAGCCCGGGCATCACCCGCGAGCTTCTGGCCGCGGCCGCCGACAGCGAGGTTCCGCTGTTGCCCGGCGCCATCACGCCCGGCGAGATTATGGCCGCGCGCGAGGCGGGCTTGCGCTTTCTCAAGTTCTTTCCGGCCGAGCAGTCGGGCGGTATCGCCTCGCTGAAGGCCTTCGCTTCGCCGCTCGCCGATGTGAAATTCTGCCCAACAGGCGGCATCACCGGCAAGAACGCGGCCGATTATCTCAGCCTGCCCAATGTCGTCTGCGTCGGCGGCTCCTGGGTGGCGCCCGACGACTTGGTCAAGGCGGGCAAGTGGGACGAGATCGAAGCCCTGGCGTGCGCGGCGAGCAAGCTCGCGAAGTAAGACCTTTCCTTACGGCATGAAAGCCCGGCCGAGCTGCGTCGACCGGGCTTTGCTGGATCGCCCTCAGGCCGCTTAATTGCAGGCCATGACCTTCTCGACCACCTTGTGGTGATGCCGCCAATGCATGACCACCTTGGTTCGGCAGTGCTTTTTCATCCCATGCATGTGGTCGGTGGTCTTGACGATCATGGTAGCGGCCTGCGTTGGAGCGATGGCCGCCAAAGCGGTTGCCAACGCAATGACCGATGCCAACAGAATGCTCTTCATGGATATCCCGGGTTTGAATGAACTTGGGAGAAACCGTTGAATTGGCGAGCCGTTCCACGATCACTGCAATGTCAGACTGTCGTGATCGGACTTACAGGGGCGGTGCGACCGCGCCCGGCCGCGCAACAAAAAGCCGCGCAGGTTGCCCGGCGCGGCTCTGTTGATTGCTTGGTCCGTTACTTGGTCTGGAAGCGGGCGACCGACAGGAACTTGACGGCATTGCCGGTGAAGCGGTTGGCATCGGCCACCTGGTTGCCCGGCTGGAAGCCGGCAGTGTAAACCTCGCTCGGCGGCGTATGCACGATGTTGTAGGCATAGCCCGGCGCCGTCGTCGCGCTCGAAACGGTGGCGACATTGTCGCCACTGGTCAGCGCCCAGCGAGCAGCCTGCGGCGCGGCGGCAACCACCATGGCCTTGGGGCCGGGTTTCAGGTCGCGGGCGGTGGGCCTCGATTCCTTGCGCGTCGTCTTCACGCCTGCGCCGATCGCGGCGACCGGGTCGGAGCCGGCCGGGCGGGCAGCGACTGCCTCGCGCGGCGATGCCGCATCGGCGCCCGATGGATCGTTGAAGGCAGAACGCGGCTCGGACAAGGAAGCGACCTGGTAGTCGTCAGCTGCCTCGCCGACCTGGGCGTTGGCCTCGTCGAGCACTGCCTTTACCGCATCCGGCTTGGTCGTCTCGGGCCGTGCCGACGGCAGCACAGAGAACGCGTCGGTCGCGGTCTTGCCTTGCTCAGCCGTATTGGCCAGCGCCATCAGCACATCCTTGCTGGGCGGCGGAGCCAAGGCTGCCGGCAGCGTGCGCTCGGGACGCCATGTCGGCAACGGTATGTTGTTGACGGCAACCTGTGCCGGATCGGCGGAAGCCGATGCATCGGCCGTGCCGAAAGGAACGCTGGCCGGCGCCTGCGCGGTCGCCACGGCCTGTTCGGTGGTGGCCGTCGCATCCGCCGTGCCGAACGGCACGGTCTCAGGCTGCTGAGCGCCAATATCGGCCTTCGGCCGCGGCGCGAAATCGGGCAGCGGAATCTCGCGGGCAGGCAGCGCCGCGATAATCGTCTCCGGCGTATCCTTTTCCGGCTCCTGAACCTGCTCTTCGGCGACCTGCGGAATTTCGGCCCGCTGCGCGTTCTCAGGCGCAACGATGGCGATGCCCGGCAGGTTGCTGGTCTTGGCTGCCGCGGCCGGCTTCACGTTTCTAGCCTTGGGCGGAGGCGCAGCCGAAGCGGTCTCGACATCGGCGCTATCGTCAGCCTCGTCGTCGCCGCCGCCAAAGAAAGCCGACAGGAATCCACCCGACTTCTTGCCACTGCCACCGGCGCTGGCCATCTCGATGGCCGGAGCGCCAGAACCCCTGCGCGCCTTGTAGGAGGCAAGCGCCTGCTCGTAGCCGGGCAGAGGCCTGCCGTCGCTCGGCACATGCAGCGTCTTGCCATTGGGGAACAGGCTGACCAGTTCCTGGCGGCTGATGCCGGGCCAGTGGCGCACGTTGCCGACATCCATATGGACGAACGGCGAACCGGATGTCGGGTAGTAGCCGACGCCGCCGCCCTGCATCCTGAGACCGATGTTGCGCAGCTTCTTCAGCGGCACGCCGGGAATGTAGAAGTCCATCGCCTTGCCGAGCATATGCTGGCTCTTTTCGGCGACACCCTTGCTGCGGCTGCGCAGCATCGAGTTCGTCGACGGCGAGCGATAGCCGCATACAACCTGGATGTAGTCCGAGGAGCCGCTTTCCCGATAGGCTTCCCAGACCAGGTCCAGCAGGCGCGGATCCATCTTGGTCGGCTCATTGCGACGCCAGTCGCGCAGAATGATGTTGATCTTCCTCAGGCCCTCCGGATCGTAGCGGCCATTGCGCTTGTAGACGATCTCGGCCTTCTCATGCGTGTGGAGGTGGTAAAGCTTCAGCGAACGTGTGTCGGCGCTGGCGCCCGTGGCGGCCGCGGCAACAAAACCAAATGCGACAATCAACGCTGCCAGCCACTTCGGCCAGACGCTCACGTGATGGTGCCGCCCGTCTGTGTGTCGTTCGATTCTGTTCAAATCAAAAGGCCTTGCAGGCTGCCGTTTGTCCCCGGATTTGCCCAAACGGATGTGTCGTTTTCACATCCGAATATCGATCCTAATGGTTAATCATCGCTTATTGAAGCCGAAATGCGGTAACACCATGGCGATATCCCGTCAAAAATTGTTCACAGAGTTTCTTGGTAAACCGCTGGTTTAGATCATATTTCCGCCCTCGCACGAAACACGATCTGTTACCGTTAGCCTTAATGCGTGAACAGGCCTGTCCGTAGGCCTGCCGCATTTCCGCCAAAACCCGATACCGGGCCTATTCTGGCACTACAAGCTGGTCCCGGCCTTGCGTGAGAGGCACGGTCCGGGTTTTCGGACAAGGTCACGCACAAACTAGCAGACAGGAATCCAGATTCGATCTGAAAGGAATCTGGCTAGGAAGCGAGCCGTTCGACGCGGCCGGTCTCCGGGTCGATGCCGTATTCCTTGAGCTTGCGGTAAAGCGTCGAGCGGCCGATGCCGAGGCGGCGGGCGACTTCGCTCATCTGGCCGTTGTAGTGATCGATGGCGAGCTTGATCATCTCGAGTTCGACGTCGGCCAGCGCACGCACATTGCCGCGATCGTCGAGCGCCCGCAACGTGCCGAAGCGGGACTGAAGCCTGGCCGGCGGATCAAGCTCTGTCATCGAGGTGGCCTCGCCCGGTAAAGCTTGCTCGTCGCGCTGCTGGATGTCCAGGGGCAAGGATAGTGGCGGCCTGACGCCATCGGCATCGAGATTGACAGTGCCTTCCACCTGCGCCCGGATCTGCGGGAAATCCTCGGTGGTCAGCACATCGCCTTCGCAAAGCACCGAGGCCCGGAAGACGGCATTTTCGAGTTGCCGGATGTTTCCGGGCCAGTCATAGGCCTGCAGCACGGCGAGCGCCGCGGCCGAGATGCCTTGCAGCCGATGACGCGGGTCGGCCGGCGCCACCTTCTGCATGAAATGCGCGACCAGATAGGGAATGTCGTCGCGACGGTCGCGCAGCGGCGGCACGAAGATCGGGTAGACGTTCAGCCGGTAGAACAGGTCCTCGCGGAACTTGCCGTCCTTGACCTGTTGCAGCAGGTTGCGGTGCGTCGCCGAAATCAGCCTGATGTCGACCCTGACTGTCGAGCGGCCGCCGACCGGATCGACCTCGCCATCCTGCACGGCGCGCAGGAGCTTGACCTGCACGTCGAGCGGCAGGTCGCCGATCTCGTCGAGGAACAGCGTGCCCGAATGCGCCTCGACGAACTTGCCGGTGTGCTTGTCGGTGGCGCCAGTGAACGAGCCCTTCTCGTGACCGAACAGGATCGATTCGACCAGATTGTCGGGAATGGCGCCGCAATTGACGGTGACGAAGGGTTTCGAGCGGCGGTCGCCGCTGCCCTGGATGGCGCGCGCCACCAGTTCCTTGCCGACGCCCGACTCGCCCTCGATCAAGATCGGTATGTTGGATGCCGCCGCCTTCTGGCCAAGGCGGATCACCCTGTCCATGGCCGGGCCGTGGGTGATCATGTCCTTGAAGGTCAGAAGGCCGCCGCGACGGCGCGACGTGCGTTTGACCTCGCCCTCGACGGCCTCGACCTTGAGCGCATTGCCGATCGACGCCTGCAGCCTGTCGGGAGACGCTGGCTTGACGACGAAATCGAAAGCGCCGTGGCGCATCGCCGAGACCACGGTCTCGATGCCGCCCTGGGCGGTCTGCACGATCGTTGGGACATTTATGTCGCGCTCGCGCATCGCCTTCAGCACGCCGATGCCGTCGAGACCGGGCATGACCAGATCGAGGATGACCACCGAGACGTCGCGGGCGCCGGGCCCATCAAGGACATCGAGCGCGGCCGCGCCGCCGTCGACGACGATTGCCGTATGGCCGAACCGCGTCACGGCGGCCTCCAGCAGCCGGCGCTGCACGGGATCGTCATCGACTATGAGTATGGAACCTGTCATGACTAGTACGACTATGCCCGCCCGAGGAATTCTGCCCTGTGGACCATCTTGGCACAGGGTTCTAAATAAGGTTTCAAAAAACCCGGTGAACGAATTCCTTAGGATTTGACCGGCTTCACGTTTCTCCTTGAACCTTGGTCACGGAAGGTGTTGGCAATGCGCATGGTTTCTGGTCGTCAGCTTGCGGCGCCAACGTCCAGTCAGGGCGCGGCAGAGCTTGGCGACCTGCCGGAGTGGAACCTTGCCGATCTCTATGCCGGCATGGAGGCGCCGGAACTGAAGCGCGACATCGCCAAGGCCGCCACTGACGCGATCAGCTTCGAGAGCCGCTGGAAGGGCACGCTGGCCGCCGAGGCCGGGCGCGGCAGCGCCGGCAGGCTGGGCGAGGCGCTTGTCGCCTACGAGGCGCTGGAGGAACTGATCGGCCGCATCGTCTCCTATGCGGGATTGATCTACGCCGGGAACACCGCCGATCCGCAGCGCGCCAAGCTCTATGGCGACATCCAGGAGAAGATGACCGACGCCAGCGCCCATCTTCTCTTCTTCACGCTCGAACTCAACCTGATCGACGACGCGGCGATCGAAGGCGCGCTGGCCGCCGATCCCGCGTTCGGCCACTACCGGCCATGGGTGCTCGATCTGCGCAAGGACAAGCCCTACCAGCTCGAGGATCGCGTCGAACAGCTCTTCCACGAGAAATCGATCACCGGGCGCGGTGCCTGGAACCGCCTGTTCGACGAGACGATGACCGACCTTCGTTTCGACATCGATGGCGAGGAGCTGACGTTGGAACCGGCGCTCAACCGCCTGCAGGATGCCGATGGCGAGGTGCGCCGGCGGGCCTCCGAGGCGCTGGCCGCGACCTTCCGCAAGAGCCTGCGCACCTTCACGCTGATCACCAACACCTTGGCCAAGGACAAGGAAATATCCGACCGCTGGCGCGGCTTCGAGGACATCGCCGATTCACGTCATCTCGCCAACCGTGTCGAGCGCGGCGTGGTCGATGCGCTCGACACCGCGGTGCGCGAGGCGTATCCGCGCCTGTCGCACCGCTACTACGCGATGAAGGCACGCTGGCTGGGTATGGAGGTGATGAACCACTGGGACCGCAACGCGCCGTTGCCGGATACGCCGCAGGCGATCATCGGCTGGGACGAGGCCAGGAACACCGTGCTTTCCGCCTATCAACGTTTTTCGCCCGACATGGCCGAGATCGCGCGAACCTTCTTCGACCGCAACTGGATCGACGCGCCGGTGCGGCCGGGCAAGTCGCCCGGCGCCTTCGCGCATCCGACCGTGCCGTCGGCGCATCCCTATGTCCTGCTCAACTACATGGGCAAGCCGCGCGATGTGATGACGCTGGCGCACGAGCTTGGCCATGGCGTGCATCAGGTGCTGGCCGGCGGCCAGGGCGCGCTGATGGCCTCGACGCCGCTGACGCTGGCCGAAACGGCGTCGGTCTTCGGCGAGATGCTGACCTTCCGCTCGCTGCTCGACCAGACCTCCGACAGGCGCGAGCGCAAGGCCATGCTCGCCCAGAAGGTCGAGGACATGATCAACACGGTCGTGCGTCAGATCGCCTTCTACGAATTCGAGCGCAAGGTGCATGCCGAGCGCAAGAATGGCGAACTGACCTCCGACAGGCTGGGCCAGTTCTGGCTGGAGGTGCAGGCTGAAAGTCTCGGGCCGGCGATCAAGCTGCGCGAAGGCTACGAGGTGTTCTGGACCTACATCCCGCACTTCATCCATTCGCCCTTCTACGTCTATGCCTATGCTTTCGGCGACTGCCTGGTGAACTCGCTCTACGCGGTCTACCAGAACGCCGAGCGCGGCTTCCAGGACAAGTATTTCGAGATGCTGCGCGCCGGCGGCACCAAGCATCATTCCGAGCTTCTGGCCCCCTTCGGCCTCGACGCCACCGATCCCGCCTTCTGGCAAATCGGCTTGGGCGTGATCAGCGGCCTGATCGACGAACTCGAAGCGCTCGACGCATGAAACGCATCTCGTAGATCTCATCTGTTCGCAAAGCAGTTTAGCCGGAATGCATATGGGGAACGGCTCTATTCTTGGCCTAAATATCCGTTCTTGAAGTACTCTCCACGGAAGTTTTCCGATAGCTTTCCACAAGCTCTATGGTAGCTTCGCTCCAAGCTCAGCCGGAGCCCATGCGGATCGGCGAGGAGAAGTCTCAGCCGGACGTGGCGCTCAGGCGAACGCGACAACGGCCGTTGGCCATGGGCAAGCAAAGCCATCGCCGACAGCTCGACCGAAGCCGGCTGTTCTGCGAACCCGCGGAACCACCATCGAGTAGTCCTTAGCCGAAAGTCATGGCCTCATGCCACGGCAGACGGACCTGACTGGAGAAAGAGACAATGGGCACTTTTTTCTACATGCTCCTGGCGTTCCTTGTGGGTTTGTTGGTTGGCTGGTTCATCTGGGGGCGTCTGCGTGGTGAGCTCGACAGCGTGCGCGGCGACCTCGACCGCACACGCAGCGAACGCGACAGGCTGCGCGCCGACAGCGACCGCCTGACCGGCGAACTGGATGCATGCGGCAAGACCCGCGCCGACCTCGAGCGCCGGCTGCGCGAAGCGCAGGCAACGCCCGCTGCCGGGACCAGCGCGGCAAAGCCGGCCAGCCAGGCGCCCGCGGCTTTGATGTCGACACCAGCGCCAGCCAAATCCGCTCCCGCAAAGCCTGCACCCGCCAAGCCGGCCGCCGCGAAGGTCGCCCCTGCAAAATCGGCGGCGCCAAAGCCAGCCGCGGCGAAACCCGCGGCCAAGGTAACGGCGCCAGCCAAATCCGTGGCGAGCAAGCCGGCCGCCACGGCCTCGGCAGCCAAGAGTTCGGCCGCGCCAAAGGCGGCGGCCGCCAAGAAAGCGGCGCCGGCGACAGCCAAGCCAGCATCCGGAAAGCCCGATAATCTACGCCGGTTGATCGGCATTGGCCCGGCCAACGAGAAGCTGCTCAAGGCGCAGGGTGTCACCAGCTTCGCCCAGATCGCAGCCTGGACCGCCGCCGACATCAAACGGATCGAGGATGTCATGAACTTCGACGGCCGCATCGCGCGCGAACGCTGGATCGAGCAGGCCAAGCTGCTCGCCGCCGGCAACGAGAAGGAATTCGCCAAGCAGTTTCCGACGGCGGGAACCGCCAGCAACACCTGAGCGGTTGGCAAGCTCCAACGATTGCAACCGGCGGCGCAACCAGGGCGCCGCCGGTTTGCTTTTGGCCGCGAGGTCGGCTCAGAAGCCTTCCCGAAGGTCGGCCCAAAAGGTCGGCCCAAAGGTCGGCTTTGAGGGAGAGGCTGCCGTTCCCTCGATTGCGCGTGAGCGGCCCCCCATATAGAGCGGTCGATGGCTTCATAGACCGCAGCATCCGAGTCCCATGTCCCTGCCCGCCGCAATTTTCCGCAACGACGAAAGCGCGCGCGAGCTCGTTTTCGACCGGCCGGCCGAAATCATCGTGGCGCATGAGGCAAAGGATTTCGGACCGGCGCTGGCGGCGGCCCAGGCCGCGCACGATGCCGGCAAATGGCTGGCCGGCTATTTTTCCTACGAGGCGGGCTACCTGCTCGAACCAAAGCTCGTTCCCCTGCTGCCGGACGGACGCCGCACCCCTCTTGTCTGCCTGGGTGTCTTCGATGCGCCTGTCGAACAGGCGGTGCCGCCCCGCAATGCCGCGGCGACCAACGGCCCGATCTTCGATGCTCGCGCAACCTGGTCGTTCGAGGACTACGAAAAGCGCTTCGCGCGGCTGCACCGGCACATCAGGCAAGGCGATTGCTACCAGGGCAACCTGACCTTCCCGGTGCATGCGCAATGGTCGGGCGACCCGCTGGCCGCCTTCGACGCGCTGACCGAACGCCAGCCGGTCAAGTATGGCGCGCTGGTCGCGCTCGGCGAGCCCATCGTGCTGTCGCGTTCGCCGGAGCTGTTCTTCGAGATCGACGCCAAAGGCATGATCGAGACGCATCCGATGAAAGGCACGGCGCCGCGTGGCGCGACCAAGGCGCAGGACGAACGGCAGAAGATCTTCCTGCGCAACGACGAGAAGAACCAGGCCGAAAACCGGATGATCGTCGATCTCCTGCGCAACGATATATCGCTGATTAGCGAGGTCGGCACGCTGGAGGTGCCGGCGCTGTTCCGCATCGAGACCTATCCGACCGTCCACCAGATGGTGAGCGACGTCAGGGCAAGACTACTGCCCGGCCTCACCATCCGCCAGATCTTCGCGGCGCTGTTTCCTTGCGGTTCGATCACCGGTGCGCCAAAGATTCGCGCCATGGAGATCCTGCACGACCTGGAGGCAACGCCGCGCGACGTCTATTGCGGTGCCATCGGCTGGATCGCGCCCGGCGGCACGATGCGCTTTTCCGTGGCGATCCGCACCATCTCGCTCTTTTCCGGCGGCGAGGCAGTCTACAATGTCGGTGGCGGCATCGTCTTCGATTCGACGGCGCAGGAGGAGTATCAGGAGTGTCTCTTGAAAGCGCGCTTCGCGACGGGAACGCCGCCAATTTCGACCTGATCGAGACCATGCGGTGGGAACCCGGCTCGGGCTTTCTGCGGTTCGAGCGCCATCTGGCGCGTCTCTACGGGTCGGCGGCGGAACTGGGCTTCCGCCATGATCCGGGCAAGGTCGGCGAGGCCCTGAGCAGCGCGGTAAACCGGTCCGGCATTGCATTGCGCACGCGCCTCGTCCTGTCGCGCGACGGCGAGGTGTCCGCCTCCGCGCAGCCCTATGAACCCCTCGCCGCCAACAAGGTCTGGGTGCTGCGGCTGGCGCGGACAAGGCTCGATTCGCACGACATGCTGCTGCGTCACAAGACCAGCCGGCGGCAGGTCTACAGCCACGCCCGCGCCGAATATCTCATCACCCAGGCCGACGAGGTGCTGCTGGCCAATGAGCGCGGCGAAATCTGCGAAGGCACCATCACCAACGTCTTCGCCGATCTTGGCGACGGCATGCTGGCGACGCCCCGGCTCGACTGCGGCCTGCTGCCTGGTGTATTGCGCGCGGAGCTTCTGGATGAAGGCCGCGCACACGAGGCGATATACAGCTTGGCTGATCTGCAATCCGCCAAGGCGCTGTTCGTTGGCAACTCGCTGCGCGGACTGATCCCTGCGAGACTCGCCTGAGAGCCAAACTTATCCGAGAGAATGCCATGTTCATCGTTTCGCTGAACTACAAGGTGCCGCTGACCGAGATCGACCGCTTGCAGGCGGCGCATGTCGAATGGCTGAAGGCCTGCTATGCGGAAGGTATCTTCGTCGCCTCCGGGCCGAAGAAACCGCGGACCGGCGGCATCATCATCGCGCGCGGCTCTCGCGACGTGCTTGACGCCAGGTTGACCGCCGACCCTTTCGCCAAGGCAGGCGCGGCCGATTACGATGTCACCGAATTCGTGGCGAGGATGACCGCGGCCGGGCTCGACACTTTCAGGGAAGCATGAGCTTGGCCAAGGTCCTGCCCACCCATACGCCCTATGACGGCTCGTCGAAACTCTTCACCATCGGGCTGAAGCCGCTCGATCCGGCGGACTGGATCGAGGTCGACGACCATCTGCTGCCATATCTCGCCGAGAAGCGCCGGCTCTATGCCGAAATCCCCGAGCGGGTTTTCGTCGAGGAGGACGACACGCGAGACGCCCAGCAGGAAGTGCTCGACCTGCTCGGCACGCATTTGCTGGAGAAGTTTCCCGACACCTATCGGAGGACCGGTTTGGGCGTCGAGGCAGTGGGCGCGGCGAGCCGTCTCACAGCTCCTTCCGGTCTCGATGGCGCCCCGCTTGTCGCGGCCTCGCTGCTCATCCAGGAAGATCTGATACTGATGCGCCGCGACGACAATGGCTGGCGGCTTGTCGCCGGCTCGCTGTGCTTTCCCTCGTCCTGGTCGCTGGTCGAGAAATTCGGCCGGCCGCTGCAGGATATCCATGCGCCGGTGCCGGGTTTCGGTCCGGGCACAAGGCCCGCCGAGCTGATCAACCGCATGTTCGACGGCCTCCAGGGCCAGGCCGTCGAGCGCTACAACTGGTCGATCCAGTCGGGCGACGCACTCTATCATCCGCTCTCCGACCTGCAGCGCATCGACCGCGCCACCAACCGCCCGTCGCGGTTTCCGGATGGCGACATCGACGCGCATGCCTTCATCCGCGTCGAGCGGCAGACGCTGAGGAAGCTGCCGGTATCGCGCGACATCCTGTTCACCATCCGCATCCACCTCGATCCCCTGGCGGTGCTGGCGCGGCATCCGGATCGGGGGAAGCTCGCGATGTCTTTCGCCGCCCAGCTCGAAGCCCTCGATCTCGCCCAGCTCGACTACAAGGGCCTGACATCAGATCGCGACCGGCTGGTCGTCGTCCTTAACCACATGGCCAATGACGCGTAGCCGCTGGTTGGCGCTTTTCGCTGGTTTGTGACAATGATCTGTGATGTAGCGCATGGCCGCCGGGCAAAAATGCCCAGTTTTTGCGCGTGTTTTCCACGGTTTCCTAAGTTTTGAAGGAGTGTTCGATAAAATGGCGACTGAAAACTGGCCCGTTTACGGTGAGATCACCGGCCCTGTCGTGATGGTCGGCTTTGGTTCGATCGGCCGGGGAACGCTGCCGCTGATCGAACGCCATTTCAAGTTCGACAAGTCGCGCATGACGGTCATCGACCCGCGCGACACCGACCGCAAGCTGCTCGACGAGCGCGGCATCGCCTTCGTTCAGGAAGCCGTGACCGAGAAGAACTACAAGAAGCTCTTGACGCCACTTCTGACCAACGGTGGCGGCCAGGGCTTTTGCATCAACCTGTCGGTCGATACCGGCTCGGTGGATCTGATGCGGCTCTGCCGCAAGCTCGGTGTGCTCTACATCGACACCGTCGTCGAGCCATGGCTTGGTTTCTACTTCGATGCCAATGCCGACAATGCCAGCCGCACCAACTATGCGCTGCGCGAGGCGCTGATCAAGGAAAAGCACGACAAGCCCGGCGGCGCGACGGCGGTCTCCACCTGCGGCGCCAACCCCGGCATGGTCTCGTGGTTCGTCAAGCAGGCGCTGGTCAACCTCGCCACCGATCTTGGCCTCGAGTTTTCCGAACCCGCACAGGAAGATCGCGAGGGCTGGGCCAAGCTGATGAAGAAGGCCGGCGTCAAGGGCATCCACATCGCCGAGCGCGACACCCAGCGCGCCAAGAAGCCGAAGCCGATGAATGTGTTCTGGAACACATGGTCGGTCGAGGGCTTCATCTCCGAAGGCCTGCAGCCCGCCGAGCTCGGCTGGGGCACGCATGAGAAGTGGATGCCGAAGAACGCCAAGAAGCACAAGAATGGCTCCAAGGCCGCGATCTATCTGGAGCAGCCCGGCGCCAACACGCGGGTGCGCTCATGGTGCCCGACGCCCGGCCCGCAATACGGCTTCCTGGTCACGCACAACGAGGCGATCTCGATCGCCGATTTCTTCACCGTGCGCGGCAAGAAGGGCAAGGTGCATTACCGCCCGACCTGTCACTATGCCTACCATCCCTGCAACGACGCGGTGCTGTCGCTGCACGAGATGTTCGGCGCCGCCGGCAAGTCTCAGCCGGTACACCATGTGCTCGACGAGAATGAACTGGTCGACGGCGTCGACGAACTCGGCGTGCTGCTCTACGGCCACGACAGGAACGCCTACTGGTACGGCTCGCATCTCTCGCTCGCCGAGGCGCGCAAGCTGGCCCCCTATCAGAACGCCACCGGCCTGCAGGTCACCTCGGCGGTTCTCGCCGGCATGGTCTGGGCATTGGAAAACCCGCAGGCCGGCATCGTCGAAGCCGACGAGATGGACTACAGGCGCTGCCTGGAAGTGCAGTCCCAGTATCTCGGGCCGGTCGAGGGCCACTACACCGACTGGACGCCGCTCGATAACCGCCCCGGCCTGTTCCCGGAAGACCTCGACCGGAACGACCCGTGGCAATTCCGCAACATCCTCGTTCGATAGCACCCTGCGGAGCATATCTCCCTGCCTTGCAATCGCCCGGAAATCGGGCGATTGAAGGGATGCGGACGAGATCGACCTGCGTCCATTTGGACGCACAAAGTGCGCTCTCGAAACTTGGATGCACGCATCGTGCTTTCCGAAAATCGATTCCGGTTTTCGGGCCGATGCGAGAGAGAGGATTTTCATATGACCATTGCGCGTAAAGTTCTTTCGATGAGCATGGCTGGCGCCCTTGCGACGATGCTTGCCGCTTGCGCCACCAGCGGCCCTGATCAGCCGCCGATGGCGGCCTCGCCGAAAGGCGTCGAAGGCTCATGGATCGATGCCAAGGGCACCGGCCTTTCGACCTTCGCCGGCGGTACCTTTACGACAGTCGCCACCGACACAGGCCAGAAGCTTGCCGACGGCAGCTACACGATGACCGGTGCCACTTCGGTGCAGATCAACGGCACCTCGCTGATCCGCCAGACGCCGGTCAGCTTCAACTGCCTTATGGTTTCGACAAGCCAGCTCAACTGCACCAGCGCCTCAGGCCAGAATTTCGTGCTGACACGGCGCACCTGAACCAGCGCACCCATTCCTGCAGGACGGCGGCCAATGGCCGCCGTCCTTTTTTATGCCGGCAAAGCGCACCCGGATTTCCGCTTGCGTCATCCGGAACGCGATGGGAACATGGCCAAAACGCCGACTGTCATGTTCCAGTCTAGCAAGAGCGTTAAACGCCTCTGATCAGCTTTCCGGGAGACGAAGATGAAGAAACTTGCCGCCATTGCCGCCCTTTCCGCCTCCGCGCTCGGCCTGTCGGCTGGCGCATCCTTTGCCGACTACACGCTGAACATCCTGCACATCAACGACTGGCACAGCCGCATCGAAGGCAACAACAAATACGAGTCGACCTGCTCGGCCGAGGAGGAGACCAAGGGCGAATGCATCGGCGGCGCGGGCCGGCTGATCACCGCGATCGCCCACGAGCGCAAGAAGCTGGAAGGCCAGAACGTGCTGCTGCTCAGCGCCGGCGACAATTTCCAGGGCTCGCTGTTCTATACGACCTACAAGGGCAAGGTCGAAGGCGAGTTCCTCAACGAGATGAAGTTCGACGCCATGGAACTCGGCAACCATGAGTTCGATGACGGCGAAACGGCGCTGGCGCCGTTCCTCGACATGATCAAGTTTCCGGTGCTCGGCGCCAATGTGAAGGCCAACGCGCAGTCCAAGCTCGGCGACCGCGTCAAGCCGTCGATCGTCATCGAGGTCGGTGGCCAGAAGATCGGCATCGTCGGCGCCGTCACCAACGACACGCCGGAACTCGCCTCGCCCGGCCCCAACATCACCATTGAGGACGACGTCAAGTCGATCACCGCCGAGGTCGAGAAGCTGAAGGCACAGGGCGTCAACAAGATCATCGCGGTCACCCATATCGGCTACAGGCGCGAGCGCGATGTCATCGCCAAGATTCCGGGCATCGACGTCGTCGTCGGCGGCCACAGCCATTCGCTGCTGTCGAACACCGACCCGAAGGCTGAAGGCCCCTACCCGACGATGGTCGACAATCCGGACGGCTACAAGGTGCCGGTGGTGCAGGCGGCCTCGTATTCGAAATATCTCGGCGAGTTCAAGGTGGTGTTCGACGACAACGGCGTCGTCAAATCGGCGAGCGGCGACCCGATCTATCTCGACAAGTCGATCACGCCTGACCCTGCCGTGCTCGCCCGCATCAAGGAACTTGGCGCGCCGATCGAGGCGCTGAAGAACAAGGAAGTGGCCGAGACCACCGACGTCATTGACGGCAGCCGCGAGAGCTGCCGCACCCGTGAATGCGCGATGGGCAACCTCGTCTCCGACGCCATCCTCGACCGCGTCAAGGGACAGGGCGTCGAGATCGTCATCTCCAATGGCGGCGGCCTGCGCGCCTCGATCGACAAGGGCACCGTGACCATGGGCGAGGTGCTGACCGTGCTGCCGTTCCAGAACACGCTGGCAACCTTCCAGATTTCCGGCAAGGACCTGGTGGCGGGGCTCGAAAGCGGTCTCAGCCAGATCGAGGACGGCGCCGGCCGTTTCCCGCAGGTCGCCGGCCTGAAATACTCCTTCGACAAGTCGGTCGCCCCCAATGCCGGCCGCGTCAAGTCGGTGGAAGTCATGGAGGGCGGCGTCTGGACGCCGATCAATCCGGACAAGGACTATCTCGTCGCCACCAACAATTATGTCCGCCAGGGCGGCGACGGCTACAAGGTCTTCGCCGACAAGGCCAAGAACGCCTATGACTACGGTCCGGGCCTCGAACAGGTCGTCGCCGACTATCTCGGCGCACACCGGCCGTATACGCCGAAGCTCGACGGCCGCATCACCGAGATCGCCGCGACCGTCGCGGCAGCGCCTGCCGCCGAACCAGTAAAGCCGGCCGAGCCCGCCAAACCTGCGGAGGCGGCTCCAGCAGCTCCGGCTGCAGAACCGGCAAAGCCAGCTGAAGCCGCGCCGGCACCCGCCGAACCGGCGATGCCCGCGCTGCCGGCCAATTCGGGCGATATCGCCGCCACGCCGCCGACCGTACCGGCCGAAACCGCACCGTCGACGCCGGCGCCCGCCGAACCGGCCAAACCAGCCGAGACGGCACCTGCGCCAGCGACCCCGGCGCCCGCTGCCGAGCCGGCAAAGCCGGCCGAGGCCGCTCCTGCCGAAAGCAGCCATGTCATCGTCGCCGGCGACACCTATTGGGATCTGGCCAAGAAGGCCTATGGCGACGCGACGAAGTGGAAACAGATTTATGAGGCCAACAAGGGCCAAAGGCCCCACCAGCTTAAGCTTGGCGCGACGCTGACCATCCCGGCGAAGTAGTCGCTTCGCCCCTTTCAACGGAAACCCGCCCGGGAATTCGGGCGGGTTTTCTGTCTTGAGCCCGGGGTGCGGCCAGACGCGGTATTGAAAGCGCGCGCGAGATGATTAGGTTCGCGTCTCCTGGAGAACCCTTATGACGCTTTCCACCCCTGTCGATCCCAAAGCCGCCAAGGCCGTCGGCCCGTTGCCGGCCGGACATCCGCCGGTCAAGGCTGGCAAGATCGGCGTCATGCTGATCAATCTCGGCACGCCCGACGGCACCGATTTCAAGTCGATGTGGCGTTATCTCCGGGAATTCCTGTCCGACCCGCGCGTCATCGAACTGAACAGGGCGATCTGGTATCCGATCCTCTATGGCCTGGTGCTCACCGCGCGACCGAAGAAGTCCGGTGCCAACTATGCCCGGATCTGGAACCAGGAGAGGAACGAGTCGCCGCTGCGCACCTACACCCGTGCCCAGGGCGAAAAGCTGGCCGGGGCGCTCGCCGACCTGCCCAATGTCGTCGTCGACTGGGCGATGCGCTATGGCAATCCTTCGACCGCGAGCGTCGCCCAGGGACTGGTCGAAAAAGGCTGCGACCGCATCCTGTCGTTCCCGCTCTATCCGCAATACTCGGCGACCACCACCGCCACCGCCAATGACCAGCTTTTTCGTGCCTTGATGAAGATGCGGGCAGCGCCGGCCATCCGCAGCGTGCCGCCTTACCATGACGAGCCCGTCTATATCGAAGCGCTCGCCCGTTCGATCGAACGGCATCTGGCGACGCTGGATTTCGAACCGGAGGTGGTCATCGCCTCCTATCACGGCATCCCAAAACCCTATTTCGAGAAGGGCGATCCCTACCATTGCCACTGCCAGAAGACGACGCGGCTGTTGCGCGAACGGCTCGGTTGGAGCGAGAAGAAGCTGATCATCACCTTCCAGTCGCGCTTCGGCGCACAGGAATGGCTGCAACCGTATACCGACAAGACGGTGGAGAAACTGGCCAAGGATGGCGTGAAGTCGATCGCCATCGTCAATCCCGGCTTTTCGGTCGACTGCATCGAGACGCTGGACGAAATCGGCCGCGAGGCGGCCGAGACCTTCCACCATGCCGGCGGCAAGAACTTCGCCCACATCCCTTGCCTCAACGACAGTGCCGAGGGCATGGCGGTGATCGAGGCGATGGTGCGGCGCGAATTGTCCGGCTGGGCATAAGGCAATTCCAGGAAAAGTGTGAAACGGTTTTCCGTCCGGAATTGCCTCAAACAAAGAGTTAGAGCGGCTCGCCGCTCTGACACCGGAACCACACATGCTTCGGAGCGTTGAGCCGCACCTCCGGAGAATTCAATGTCTCGTAAACTCGACCTAAGAACCGGCCGGCCCGTCTGGTCCGCCTATCGCGCGCCTGCTGTGCCGACGGATAGTCTGACAAGAGACGTGAAGACCGACGTGCTGGTCGTCGGCATGGGCATCAGCGGCGCCATGATCGCCGAGGCGCTGACGGCCGACGGCCATTCGGTAATCTGTATCGACCGCCGCGGCCCGCTGAAAGGCTCGACGCCCGCGACCACAGCACTGGTGCAGTTCGAAATCGACCAGCCGCTTTCGACGCTCTCGAAGATGATCGGCAAGGGCCCGGCGGAGCAGGCCTGGCGCCGCTCGCGGCTCGCCGTTTCCAACCTCGCCGCCCGCATTGCCGAACTCGGCATCAACTGCGGCCCGAGCCGCACCCAGTCACTCTATCTAGCCGGCACGATGCTCGGCCCATCGGAACTGCGTGATGAAGCCGACGCGCGTCGGCAAGCAGGCATCGCCGCGACCTATCTCACGCCGGCACCGCTGGCCGAGACATTCGGCATCGAGCGCGACGGTGCCATCCTCAGCCATGGCAACATCGCGCTCGACCCGCGCAAACTGACGGCCGGTCTGTTGCTCAAGGCACTCGAGCGCAAGGCACGCTTCTACGCCCCCGTCGAAGCGACGACGATCGAGGACAGCGCCGACGAGGTGGTCGTCGCGACCAGGGATGGCCAGACCATCACCGTACGGCATGTTGTCCTGGCCACCGGTTACGAACTGGTCGACGTCGTGCCGGCCGCGGCCCACCAGATCATCTCGACATGGGCGATGGCGACGCGCTCGCAATCGCGAAAGATCTGGTCCCAGGCGGCGTTCATCTGGGAGGCTTCCGACCCGTACCTCTATATGCGCGCGACAGCCGACGGCAGGGTCATCTGCGGCGGCGAGGACGAGGATTTTGTCGACGAGACACGGCGAGATCGACTGATCGCCGACAAGAGCGCGCGGATATCCGAGAAGCTTGGCCGGCTGTTTCCGCATCTCGATGTCAGGCCCGAATTCGCCTGGACCGGTTCTTTCGGCACCACCACCACCGGCCTGCCCTATATCGGTGCCATTCCCAGGCACCCCCGCATCCATGCCGTCATGGGCTACGGCGGCAACGGCATCACCTTTTCACAAATCGCGTCGGAGATTGTCTCAGCCTCGATCAACGGGCTGGAAGACACGGATGCAAGGCTGTTTGCGTTCAACCGCTGATCGCAAGCCTACAAACAATCCCTCATCACCTGATTGTAACGTTCCTGAAACACACTTAAGTCTTTGGTGAAGTCGGCCGCGCGAGAATGGCTCGCGCGGCCGATGTCTGAGGGAGAGCCAAATGGATTTCAGTGGTTTTGATATCGCGGTCATTGTTCTGGTCGCGCTTGTCGTGCTGGTGCTGTTCAAGGGCATCAAGACAATTCCGCAAGGCTACAACTATACCGTTGAACGTTTTGGCCGTTACACCAAGACACTGAGCCCAGGCCTCAATCTCATCATGCCCTTCGTCGACCGCGTCGGCGCCAAGATGAACATGATGGAGCAGGTGCTCGACGTTCCGAGCCAGGAGATCATCACCCGCGACAACGCCATCGTCGGTGTCGACGGCATCGCCTTCTACCAGATTCTCAATGCGGCACAGGCCGCCTACCAGGTTGCCGGCTTGCAGAACGCCATCCTCAACCTGACGATGACCAACATCCGTACCGTCATGGGCTCGATGGACCTCGACGAGCTGTTGTCCAACCGCGACGCCATCAACGAGCGGCTGCTGCGCGTCGTCGACGAAGCCGCGCATCCGTGGGGCATCAAGATCACCCGCGTCGAGATCAAGGACATCAACCCGCCGGCCAATCTGATCGAATCGATGGGCCGGCAGATGACCGCGGAACGCAACAAGCGCGCGCAGATCCTCGCGGCCGAGGGTCTCAAGCAGTCGCAGATCCTCGAGGCCGAGGGCCGCAAGGAAGCAGCCTTCCGCGACGCCGAGGCGCGCGAGCGCTCGGCCGAAGCGGAGGCCCGTGCCACGCAGGTGGTGTCGGAAGCGATTTCCAAGGGCGACGTGCAGGCGCTGAATTACTTCGTCGCGCAGAAGTACACCGAGGCGCTGGGCAAGATCGGCACGGCCACCAACAGCAAGATCGTGCTGATGCCCTTCGAGGCGTCGTCGCTGATCGGTTCGCTCGGCGGCATCGGCGAGATCGCCAAGGAGGTCTTCCGCAGCGAAGGCACGACCGGTGCGCAACGGCAGGCCGCGCGCCCGCCGGTCGTGCGCCCAACCGACAACTGATGTCTCCAACATAGGAGAACGCCATGATCGATCGTGTCATTTCCGAACTCGGCCCGTGGAACTGGATGGTTCTCGGCTTCGTCCTGCTGGTGATGGAAATCATCGCGCCGGGCATCTTCATGCTGTGGATCGGCATCGCCGCAATTCTGATCGGCGCCGTGTCGCTGTTGCTCTGGGATGCGGGCTTTTGGACCTGGCAGGTTCAGGTCCTCGCCTTCCTGGCGCTGTCGCTGGTCTCGGCCTATGTCGGCAAGAGACTGGTGGGCGGGCGCAACGAACCGACCGATCAGCCGCTGCTCAACAGGCGCGGCGCGCAGATGGTTGGCAAGACGGCGACGCTTGCCGAGCCGATCGCCAACGGGCGCGGCCGCATCAAGCTGGGCGATACGCTGTGGCGTGTCTCCGGCCCGGACCTGCCGGCAGGCACGCAGGTGCGGGTGACGGCCGCGGCCGACACGGATCTGGAACTGACAGTGGAGGCGGTCTGAACTTTCAGGCCGCGCCGATGCGCAAGAGATCGTGCAGGTGGACCAGGCCGACCGGTTGCTTGCCCTCCACCACCATCAGGCTGGTGATGGCCGAATTGTTGATCGTCTGTAGCGCCGTTGCCACCAGCGTGTCCGGTGCCGCCGTCTTCGGCCCTCTTGTCATCACCTGATCCACCGTCATCGCCAGCAGGTTGCTGCCAATGTGACGCCTTATGTCACCATCGGTGATGATGCCGACCAGCGCGCCGTCAGCGTCGGTGATCGCCACGCAGCCAAACCCCTTGCGCGACAGTTCCAGGATCGCGTCCTGCATGCCAGTGCCCGAGACCACCAGCGGCAGCCTGTCGCCGACATGCATGATCTCGCGGATCTGCGTCAGGTTGGCGCCGAGCTGGCCGCCCGGGTGAAAGGTGCGGAAATGGTCCGGTGTGAAGCCGCGCGCCTCGAGCAAGGCGATCGCCAGCGCGTCGCCCATCACCAGTTGCAGCAGTGTCGACGTCGTCGGCGCGAGGCCGTGCGGACAGGCTTCCTGGGCCCGTGGCAACAGCAGCACCACATCCGCCGCACGCGCCAAGGCTGACGTCTCTCCGGCAGTGATCGCAATCAGCGGAATGGAGAAACGCCTGGAGTAGGCGACGATGCCGTTGAGTTCCTTGCTCTCGCCCGACCACGACATGGCGATGATGGCGTCGTCCCTGGCAATCATGCCGAGATCGCCATGATTGGCTTCGGAAGGATGCACAAAGAAAGCCGGCGTGCCGGTCGAAGCCAGCGTCGCCGCGATCTTCGAGCCGATATGGCCGCTTTTGCCGACGCCGGTGACGATGACCCGGCCTTCGATTTTTGACACGATGTCGACGGCCTGGGCGAAAGGCCCGGCCAGTCCGTTCTCGAGCGCCTCGGCAAGTGCCGCGACACCGGCCTGTTCGGTTGCCACCGTTCTCAGCGCCGAAGCGATCGACGCTTGCCCGTCCAAAGGCTTCTTATCGAGGGATCCCGCATGCATGGGTGATGCGATTAGCGCTTTGCCGCCCGCCTGTCCAACGGAAATGCCGCCGATGCGTATCGCCCAAGACGGTGCGGTGGTTTGGGATAACGGCACCCATGAAAACAAAACGCCTGAGGCTCGCCGCATCGCGTTGGAAATCGGCGGCTGAGGCTGCCGGCGGGCCGCTGCCTCAACCCTCCGTTAACCATCCCCATTTACGGTTCGGTAAGTATGGCGCGCGTGCGCCGCGCAAGCAGTGGTGGCGATGTCCGGGGCCCAGCCAGAAAAATCAGGAAGACGAAAGGGCAAGGCGGCTTGCGCCTTGTTGCTGGCGACCAGCATGCTTGCCTTGCTGCGCCCGGCGCCCCTCCATGCCCAGGAAACGGAACTGCGCGGCGAGGTCTCGGAATCGGCGATCCTGTCCGATCAGCAGCGCAAGGCGAGAAAACTGGCTCTTGCCAAGCAGGCCCAGCAGGCATCGGCCAACGCGGCGCAGGACAACGCACCGGCGCGAACCTACCTGCCGGCCAGCGCCGGCGCCGTGCCTGACGAGACAAACACCAACGACGCGACCGCGACCGGCAGCGTTTTCGATCCTCCGGCTGCCACCGACGACACGTCCACCGACACCGCGGCGCCGTCGAAGCCTCGCCGCCCATCGACTGCCAGGCAAAAGGCGGCGGACAAGGCCAAGGCCGCTGACAAATCGACGAAGAAGAAGTCGACGACCACGGCCACGGACGCCACCACGACGACAGGCGCCATCGCGGCCGCGGCGGACAACGCTGACAATACCGACACGGATCAGGCGGCCAATCGCCGTGCCCTCACCGTCGACAGCGCCGACAGGCAGAAGCTCGACCCCGGCGCCGAACGCACCGCGTCCATTGAAGGCCAGAACAAGAAGGTCGAGGACGATCCCTTTGCCGCCACGGGCATCAAGTGGGGCTCCTTCGTCATACGGCCGACGATCGAACAGGGCCTCACCGCCACGTCGAATGGCGATTCGAGCAATGCCGGCAAGTCGGCGCTGCTGTCCGAGACGGCGCTGCGCTTTTCCGCCGCCTCGGACTGGCGCGAGAACTCGGCGACGATCAACGGCTACGGCCTCTTCCGTGAGACCGTATCGGGTTACCCGGTTCATAATGCGCAGGGCCGCATTGAAGGCCAGCTCAACGTCGACCTCGACAATGAGTTGCGCGCCATCGCCAAGCTCGGCTACGAGGCCGTACCGGAATCGGCCTCGTCGCCGGACGCCATTGCCGGTGTCTCCTCACAGCCGCTGCGGCAGACCGTGAACGGCAGCCTCGGCATCGAGAAGGATGTCGGCAAGATGCGCTATGCGTTGACCGGCGCGGTCGAGCACGACTTCTATGGCGACGCCAAGCTTTCGGACGGCACCTCGTTGTCGCAGAAGGATCGCGACTCCACGCTCTATACAGCGACCTTGCGGACCGGCTACGAAATCTCCCCCGCCATCACCCCCTTCACCGAGATCGAGGTCGGTCGCCGGACCTATGATCTCCGCTTCGACACCGATGGCTTCGAACGCTCCTCGACACGGCTCGGCGCGCGCGCCGGCCTGCAGTTGGACATGGGCGAGAAGCTTTCCGGCGAATTCTCGGCCGGCTGGCTGAGGGAAGCGATCGACGACGACCGGCTGGAGGCGATCTCGGGCGCGACCATGAACGCCGACCTCAAATGGTCGCCGGAACGCGGCACCACGATCGGCCTGACCGGGAAGACCACCGTCGAAGGCACGACCACCGCCGGGCAAAGCGGCGACATCCTCTATTCAGGTCGCTTGACGGGCGAACGGCAGATTCGCGCCAACCTCACCGGAAATGCGGCTCTGGGCCTGGACTGGCGCGACTATATCGGCATCGACGGCCACGACATGACCTTGAGCGCCGAAGCCGGGCTGACCTGGTGGCTGAACCGCTATGCCGGCCTCACCAGCCGGGTGAGAACCGAAAAGCTGACCAGCAACCTGCCCGGCCGCGACTACACCGCCAACAGCATCTACTTGGGCGTGAAAGTGCAGCGCTAAGCTGCTTGCGCACCAATGGTATGTCGAGATTTCGAGCCGGCCGTTCACAGGCCGGCATTGCCTGACTAGCGCTAGAAGGCGGCCCCGCGCCGCTCCGATGGTTTTATCTCATTGAGCAGCGTGCGGATGACGCCAGCCATGTTCTCGTTCATGTCGCTGCGCCAAAGCGCGAAGGCGACATTGGCCTCGACAAAACCCTCCGGCGATCCGCAGTCGAAGGTGCGGCCCTGATAGTGGTAGCCATAGAAAGGCTGCTGCTTTTCCAGCTTCAGCATAGCGTCGGTGAGCTGGATCTCGTTGCCAGCACCTTTTTCCTGGTCTTCGAGGATCTTGAAGATCTCGGGCTGCAGGATGTAGCGCCCATTGATGTAAAGGTTGGACGGTGCTGTGCCGGTCTTCGGCTTCTCCACCATCTCGGTGATGCGGAAGCCGTTATGCGTATCCTCGCCGCGTCCGACGATGCCGTATTTATGGGCCTCTGCCGGGTCGCACTCCTGCACGGCAATGATGTTGTTGCCGGTTTCCTCGTAGAGCTCGACCATAGACTTCATACAACTCTTTTCCGACTGCATGATCATGTCGGGCAACAACAGCGCGAAGGGCTCGTCGCCAACCAGCTCTCGCGCGCACCAGACGGCATGGCCGAGGCCCATCGGCACCTGCTGGCGGGTAAAGCTGGTTTGGCCCGGCGCCGGCTGCAGCCGCTGCAGGCGGGCAAGCTGCTCGTCCTTGCCGCGCTGTGCCAGCGTGTCATAGAGCTCGAACTGGATATCGAAATGATCTTCTATGACTGCCTTGTTGCGGCCGGTCACGAAGATGAAATGCTCGATGCCCGCCTCGCGCGCCTCGTCGACGACATACTGGATGACCGGCCTGTCGACGACGGTCAGCATTTCCTTGGGAACAGCCTTGGTGGCCGGGAGAAACCGCGTGCCGAGGCCGGCGACCGGGAAAACTGCCTTGCGAACTCTCTTCATGCTTTCAATTATCCGTTTGCTGGCCGGCTCCGCAATCCCTGTCTCGCGACATTTTCACGCCGGAATTGAAGATTACTGGGGCGGGTAAGGGAAACTTGCACCGGTTAAAGCATCGAGGTGTCTTTTCGTTCCAGGCGACACCTATGGTAAACTAATTCCTAACCCGGTTCGGCGATGAATGGTCTTTCCTGAGACAGAGAAGGAGGAAAACATGTCCGTTCGCAATGCCGCAAAACGTTTGACCAGCGTCATGACGGCCGCCAGCCTCTCGCTCGCTCTGCTGATGCCTGCCGGGCCTGCCTTCGCCGATGCCGGTTTCCGCCAATGGGTCGCCGGGTTCCGCGCTACTGCCGTGCAGAGCGGTGTTTCGGGCGCCCTTTACGACCAGGCCTTCAGGGACATCAAGGACATTGACCCGGTGGTGCTGGAAAAAGCGCGCACGCAACCCGAATTCACCGCACCTGCCTGGGACTATTTCGACAACCGCGTCCACGACCAATCTGTCGCCGTCGGCCAGCAGATGGCCAAGAAGTGGAAGCCATGGCTGGACAGGATCGAGGCAAGGTTCGGCGTCGACCGCTATATTCTGCTCGCCATCTGGTCGATGGAATCGAACTATGGCGAGATCCTCAAGCGTGATGACATCATGCGCAATGTCGTGCGCTCGCTGGCGACTTTGGCTTATGCCGATCCGAAACGCGCGAAATTCGCCCGCACGCAGCTGATCGCCGCACTGAAGATCCTGCAGACCGGCGATATCGACGAAAGCCATCTGAGCGGGTCCTGGGCCGGCGCCATGGGCCACACCCAGTTCATCCCGACCAGCTATCAGCACTATGCCGTCGACATGGACGGCAATGGCAAGCGCGACATCTGGAATTCGATCCCCGATGCGCTGGCGACCGCCGCCAACCTCTTGAAGAAGAATGGCTGGCAGGCCGGCAAGACCTGGGGCTATGAAGTCACCCTGCCGGCAGGCAAACTTCCCGCCGGATCGAAAACGCTGGCGCAATGGCAGGCGCTCGGCGTTGTCAGGGCCAACGGCAAGCCGTTCAAGAACGGCACCGACAAGGCGACGCTGAAAGTGCCGGACGGCCGCGGTGGACCAGCCTTCCTGATGATCAAGAATTTCTCGGTCATCAAGGCCTATAACAACGCCGACAAATATGCGCTTGCCGTCGGTCTGCTCGCCGACGAAATCGCCGGTTCCAGCGGTCTTGTGCAGGACTGGAAGCGGCCCTTTACGAAGCTCACTTTCGAGGAAAGGCAGGAGCTGCAGAAGCGGCTTTCCCAGCACGGCCTTTACGACGGCAAGTTCGACGGCAAGATCGGCGATGGCTCGAAAACCGCCATCATGGCCTTCCAGGCCAAGGCCGGCTTGACCCAGGACGGCTATCCGAGCATGGAAGTGCTGAAGTGGCTCCGGCAGAAATAGAGCCACCCGCGGTGCCGCGCGGCCTTTCGGACGCGCAAAGGACACTGTAGCAATCTGATTGGCGCAAGGTTCTCCTGAAAGTCGATACGATTTTTCGAGAGAAGCGCGCCAAGGGATGGAGGAAACGATTGGCTTCGGCTGCGCGCATCGCAAGACTTGTTCGTCGCGTGCCGGTGCTGATTCTGGCCGTCGTCCTGCTCACCGTCGGTGTTGCGGCGGCTCTCCACAGCCCGGCCGTGGCGCAGGAACAGCAGCAAAGCCGTGGCTGGTCGTTGCGCGATCTCTTGTTTCCGCGCCGCAGCGAGCGGATCGAGCCGCCGCTCGACCTCCAGAAGGCGAAGCCAAAGCCGCGCAAGCCCCGCGTCCCGCGTGCGCCGGCCGAGCCAGAGACGCCGATCGTCGAGAAGGCGCCTGATGCCCGCACCGTCCTGGTGGTCGGCGACTTCATGGCAGCCGGCCTTGCCGAAGGCCTCGACACCGCCTTTGGCGAAAACGCCGGCATCAGGATCGTCGCTCGCTCCAATGGCTCGTCCGGCTTCGTGCGCGACGATTTCTACAACTGGCCCGAACAGATCAAGTCGCTGATCGAGACTGAAAAGCCCGCCGCCGTGGTCGTCATGCTGGGATCCAACGATCGCCAGCAAATGAAGGTAGGCGACGTGCGTGAACAGCCTCGGTCCGAGAACTGGACCAAGGAGTATGAGCACCGAACCGACGCGCTCGGCAAAGCCATTGCGGAGGCCAAGGTGCCTTTCCTGTGGGTCGGCATGCCGGCGTTCCGGGTGCCGAAGATGACCTCCGACATGCTGGCCTTCAACGACATCTACCGTCAGGCGGCCGAAGCCCATGGCGGCGAATTCGTCGACGTCTGGGATGGGTTCGTCGACGAGAACGGCGCCTTCGTCACCAGCGGCCCCGACATGAACGGCCAGCCCGTGCGGCTGCGCGCCGATGACGGCATCAACGTGTCGAAGGCCGGCAAGCGCAAGCTCGCCTTCTACACTGAAAAACCGCTGTTGAAGATCCTGGGCCTGACCGCGCCGGGAAGCCCGGTCACGGCCGCTCCGGCGGGCGCTCCCGTCGAGGCGCCGGCGCCTGCCGCGGCGCCCATCGTCATCGACCGCACCGCGCCAATGCTGCTCAGCGATCCGGCGCTCGACGGCGGTTCCGAATTGCTGGGCGCGGCACCGCCGGCAAAGGCCAATCCGAACCTGCCCGGCGAAAAACTGGTGGTCGAGGGCAAGGCATCGCAGGCTTCGCCCGGCCGCGCCGACGACTTCTCGTGGCCGCCCAAGGCAAATCCGGCGGCCACCGCCGCCGCTGACACGACGACGGCGGTCAGTCCTTAGGAACTGCGGACCCCTCGGAGGCGGTTTCGAAACTCGCCCCCTGCAGTCATGTGACCGCGGGAGCAGAGTCTCCAACGGGCTCAGCGGGGTAGGACGCTCGAACCCATCAGCGCCTCGTCGATCGAACGCGCCGCCTGGCGGCCCTCGCGGATCGCCCAGACGACCAGCGACTGGCCACGACGCACGTCTCCCGCTGCGTAGAGCCTGTCGACGCTGGTCCTGTAGTCGCGATCATTGGCCTCGACGTTGCGCGAACGGCGGCTGTCGGTGGCGATCTTCATCTGCCCGTCCAGTTCCGACACCACTCCGGCGGCGACCGGCCCGGCAAAGCCGATGGCGATGAAGGCGAGATCGGCACGGATGACGAATTCGGTGCCGGGGATCGGCTTGCGCTTGTCGTCGACCTCGCAGCATTTGACGCCGGTCAGTTGGCCTTCTTCGCCAATGAACTCGAGCGTCGCCACCTGGAATTCGCGCTCCGCCCCTTCCGCTTGCGAGGACGAGGTGCGCATCTTGGTCGCCCAGTAGGGCCAGACCGAAAGCTTGTCTTCCTTCTCCGGCGGCTGCGGGCGGATATCGAGCTGAGTGACGCGCACCGCACCCTGGCGGAAAGCTGTGCCGACACAGTCGGACGCGGTATCGCCACCGCCAACGACGACGACATGCTGGCCACCGGCAATGATTGGATGCGACGGCCATGCCACCGACTGGATCGGCTCGCCGCCGACGCGCCTGTTCTGCTGCACCAGATAGGGCATGGCGTCATGCACGCCGCCGAGATCATCGCCCGGAATGCCGGCCGCGCGTGGGGTCTCGGAACCGCCGCAGTACAACACGGCATCATGTTCGGCCAGCAGTTCGGCAACGGGCTTGTCGACACCGACATTGACGTCGCAGTGGAAGGTCACGCCTTCACCTTGCATCTGCTCGATGCGCCGGTCGATATAGTGCTTCTCGATCTTGAAGTCGGGGATGCCGTAGCGCATCAGCCCGCCGGGCCGGCTCTCGCGCTCGTAGACATGAACATCATGGCCGGCGCGGCCAAGCTGTTGGGCGGCAGCCATGCCGGCTGGACCCGAGCCGATGATGGCGACACGCTTGCCGGTCTTCCTTTCCGGCGGATAGGGCCTGATGTGGCCGATCTCGTAGGCCTTGTCGGCGATCGCCTGCTCCACCGTCTTGATGGCGACGGGAATGTCCTCGAGGTTCAACGTGCAGGCTTCCTCGCAGGGTGCGGGGCAGATGCGGCCGGTGAATTCCGGGAAGTTGTTGGTCGAATGCAGGTTGCGGATCGCGTTGTCCCAGTCGCCATTGTAGACGAGGTCGTTCCAGTCGGGGATCTGGTTGTGGATCGGGCAGCCCGTCGGCCCGTGGCAGAACGGAATGCCGCAATCCATGCAGCGCGCGGCCTGTTTCTCGACCTCCTTGTCCGACATCGGCAGCGTGAACTCACGGAAATGCCGGATGCGGTCGGAGGCCGGCTGGTACTTGTGCACCTGCCGGTCGATTTCGAGAAAGCCTGTTACCTTGCCCATAGTCCAGTTCCTGCTGTCCAGATGGTGCGGTTTTCGCCGCACCCGTTAACCTCTTGAGGCAGCCATGGCAACCTTCCGCACGAGGTCAAACTGTCGTTGAAAGTTGGGGCCGGGAAACCTGGGCTTCCCGGCAATTCCAAAAGTCTATTCGGCCGCCACGCCCATGCGCATGCGTTCCATCTCGATCAGCGCACGTCGGTATTCGACCGGCATGATCTTGCGGAATTTGGGCCGGAACGTCGCCCAGTCGTCGAGGATCTCACGACCGCGCACCGAGCCGGTGTAGTGCACATGGTTGGAGATGAGCTGGTAGAGCCGCTCCTCGTCATGGCTGGTCATGTCGCCCGATACGTCGACGCGACCCTTGTGGTCGAGGTCGCCGCCATGATGCAGCAATCTTTCCATCAGGTCGTCTTCTTCCGGCACCGGTTCCAGTTCGACCATCGCCATGTTGCAGCGTTCGGCGAAATCGCCCGCCTCGTCGAGCACGTAGGCGACGCCACCAGACATGCCGGCGGCGAAGTTGCGGCCGGTCTGGCCGATGACGACGACGATGCCGCCGGTCATGTACTCGCAGCCATGATCGCCGACACCTTCGACGACGGCGGCCACGCCCGAATTGCGCACCGCGAAACGCTCGCCGGCGACACCCGCGAAATAGGCCTCGCCCTCGGTCGCGCCATAGAGCACCGTATTGCCGACGATGATGGATTCCGCCGCGACGATCTTGGCCTCTTGCGGTGGCCGGATGACGATGCGTCCGCCTGACAGGCCCTTGCCGACATAGTCATTGCCGGCGCCGACGAGGTCGAATGAGATGCCGCGTGCCAGGAAGGCACCGAAGGACTGGCCGGCGGTGCCGGTCAGCTTCACCTGGATCGTGTCCTCGCGGAGGCCCTTGTGCTTGAAGCGCTTGGCCACTTCGCCCGACAGCATGGCGCCCGTCGAACGGTCGACATTGCGGATGTCGACCTCGATGCTGACCGGCTGCTTGCTCTCGAGCGCCGGCTTTGCCAGTTCGATCAGCTTGCGGTCGAGCACGTCGTCGATCGGATGCTTCTGGCGTTCGGTCCAGTGCACGGCTTCATGCGGCGCATCCGGCTTGAAGAACATCTTGCTGAAGTCGAGCCCGCGCGCCTTCCAGTGCACGATCAGGTCGCGCTTTTCCAGAAGGTCGGTATCGCCGATGATCTGGTCGATATGGGTGTAGCCCATCTCGGCCAGCAGCGCCCTCACCTCTTCCGCCACATAGAAGAAGAAGTTGATGACGTGTTCGGGCGTGCCCTTGAAGCGCTTGCGCAGCACCGGATCCTGCGTCGCGACGCCGACCGGACAGGTGTTGAGATGGCACTTGCGCATCATGATGCAGCCGGCCGCGATCAGCGGCGCGGTCGAGAAGCCGAACTCGTCGGCGCCGAGCAACGCGCCGATGATGACGTCGCGGCCAGTGCGCAACCCGCCATCGACCTGCAGCGCGACGCGCGACCGCAGGCCGTTCAGCACCAGCGTCTGGTGCGTCTCGGCTAGGCCCATTTCCCACGGGCTGCCGGCGTGCTTGAGCGAGGTCAGCGGCGAGGCTCCAGTGCCGCCATCATAGCCCGAGATGGTGATATGGTCGGCGCGCGCCTTGGCGACGCCTGCCGCGACCGTGCCGACGCCGACTTCCGACACAAGCTTGACCGAGACATCGGCTGCCGGATTGACGTTCTTCAGATCATAGATCAGCTGTGCCAGATCCTCGATTGAATAGATGTCATGATGCGGCGGCGGCGAGATCAGGCCGACGCCCGGGGTCGAATGCCGGACCTTGGCGATGGTGGCGTCGACCTTGTGGCCGGGCAACTGGCCGCCCTCGCCGGGCTTGGCGCCCTGCGCCACCTTGATCTGCATCATGTCGGAGTTGACGAGATACTCCGCCGTCACGCCGAACCGACCCGAGGCGACCTGCTTGATCGCCGAACGTTCGGGATTCTTGCCACCGCCAGGCAGCGGCAAATAACGGTCGGCCTCTTCGCCGCCCTCGCCGGTGTTGGACTTGCCGCCGATGGCGTTCATGGCGCGCGCCAACGTGGTGTGCGCCTCCCGCGAGATCGAGCCGAAGGACATCGCTCCGGTCGAAAACCGCTTGACGATGTCAGCCGCCGGCATCACCTCGTCGAGCGCGACCTTCTTGCGGCCAGTCTCGTCCGCGAGCTTGATCCTGAACAGGCCGCGAATGGTCTGGGCCCGCGCCGTCTCGCTGTCGATCTGGGCGGAATAGTCCTTGAACGTCTCCCACGATCCCTGCCGCACGGCATGCTGCAAGGTGGCGACCGCGTCGGGCGACCATATGTGCGCCTCGCCACGCATGCGGAACATGTATTCGCCGCCGACTTCGAGGCTGTTGCGCAGCACCGGATCGTTGCCGAAGCCGTCGGTGTGGCGGCTGAGCGTCTCGGCCGCGATCTCGTCCAGTCCGACGCCCTCGATCAGCGTGGCGGTGCCGGTGAAATACTTCTGCACGAAATCCGACTTCAGCCCGATGGCGTCGAAGATCTGCGCACCGCAATAGGACTGGTAGGTCGAAATGCCCATCTTGGACATCACCTTGAGGATGCCCTTGCCGATCGATTTGATGTAGCGGGAGACGACCTCGTAGGCGTCGACTTCCGCCGGCAACTCGCCACGCTTGTGCATGTCGGTGAGCGTGTCGAAGGCGAGATAGGGATTGATCGCCTCGGCACCGTAGCCGGCAAGGCAGCAGAAATGATGCACTTCGCGCGGCTCGCCGGATTCCACGACAAGGCCGACAGAGGTGCGCAGGCCCTTGCGGATCAGGTGATGATGGACCGCGGCCGTCGCCAGCAGCGCCGGTATGGCGATACGGTCCGGCCCGACCTGGCGGTCGGACAGGATGATGATGTTGTAGCCGCCGGCGACCGCCGCCTCCGCTCGCTCGCACAAGCGGTCGATGGCGCCCTGCATGCCCGCGGCCCCTTCATTCGAGGCATAGGTGATGTCGATCGTCTTGGTGTCGAAACGGTCCTCGGTGTGGCCGATGGAACGGATCTTCTCGAGATCGCCATTGGTCAGGATCGGCTGGCGCACTTCGAGCCGCTTGCGGCGCGAATTGCCGACCAGGTCGAAGATGTTGGGACGTGGTCCGATGAAGGAGACCAGGCTCATCACCAGTTCCTCGCGGATCGGATCGATCGGCGGGTTGGTGACCTGGGCGAAGTTCTGCTTGAAATAGGTGTAGAGCAGCTTCGACTTGTCCGACATGGCCGAGATCGGCGTGTCGGTGCCCATCGAGCCGACCGCTTCCTGACCGGTGGTCGCCATCGGCGACATCAAAAGCTTGGTGTCTTCCTGGGTGTAGCCGAACGCCTGCTGACGGTCGAGCAGGCTGACATCCTTGCGCAGTGCGCGCGGCTCGACCGGCTTCAGGTCTTCCAGGATCAGCTGCGTGTTGGCGAGCCAGGTCTTGTAGGGATGCTTGGTCGCGATCTCCGACTTGAGCTCCTCGTCGGAGACGATGCGCCCCTTCTCAAGGTCGATCAAAAGCATGCGGCCAGGCTGCAGCCGCCACTTCTTGACGATCCTCTCCTCCGGCACCGGCAGCACGCCGGCCTCCGAGGCCATGATGACGCGGTCATCGTCGGTGACGATGTAGCGCGCCGGGCGCAGTCCGTTGCGGTCGAGCGTTGCGCCGATCTGGCGACCATCGGTGAAGACGACCGCCGCCGGGCCGTCCCACGGCTCCATCAGCGCGGCATGGTATTCGTAGAAAGCTTTGCGGTCGGCATCCATGAGCTTGTTGCCGGCCCAGGCTTCCGGGATCAGCATCATCATGGCGTGGCTTAGCTTGTACCCACCCTGGAACAGGAACTCGAGCGCGTTGTCGAAGCATGCGGTGTCGGACTGGCCGTCATAGGAAATCGGCCAAAGCTTCGAGATGTTGTTGCCGAATAGCTCGGAATCGACCGACGCCTGGCGCGCCGCCATCCAGTTGTTGTTGCCGCGCACGGTGTTGATCTCGCCATTGTGCGCGACCATGCGATAGGGATGCGCCAGCTTCCACGACGGGAAGGTGTTGGTCGAGAAACGCTGGTGGACGAGAATCAGCGCGGTCTCAAAACGCGGATCGGTCAGGTCCTTGTAATAGGCGCCGACCTGATAGGCCAGGAACATGCCCTTGTAGACAATGGTGCGCGCCGACAGCGACACGCAGTAGGCACCGATGTCCTTGTTGTCATTCTCGGCGTAGATGCGGCCCGATATGACCTTGCGCAGCAGATAGAGCCTGGCCTCGTATTCCTCGTCGTCGGTGATGTCGGCTGTGCGGCCGATGAAGATCTGCCGATGGAACGGCTCGGACGCGGCGATGTCCGGAGCCTTCGACAGGGAGGAATTGTCGACGGGCACGTCACGGAAACCGATGAGCGGAAGCCCCTCGGACTGCGCCGACTCGGCAATGATGTCCTCGATATGGCCACGCAGTGCTGCGTCCTGCGGCATGAACCAGTGTCCGACGCCGTACTGACCCACCGGCGGCAGTTCGATGCCCTGGGCCGCCATCTGCTCACGGAAGAAACGGTCTGGAAGCTGCACAAGCACGCCGGCGCCATCGCCGACCAGCGGATCGGCGCCGACGGCGCCGCGATGCGTCAGGTTTTCAAGCACGGCAAGCCCGTCCTTGACGATCTGATGCGACTTCACGCCCTTCATGTTGACGATGAAGCCGACGCCGCAGGCGTCATGCTCGTTGCGCGGGTCATAGAGGCCTTGGGCGGAAAAACCGGTGGTGGTTCGGCCAATATTGGATCGGAAGGTATTTTTGACGGTTGCCGCTTTCGTCTGCGCGGCCGGGCCGTTCGTCGCAGAGAGCGTCATGTCCGTCATCGTCCTGTCCTCCGTTCCCAGCCCTTCGGGCGCTGGTTTGCCTCGGCAAGCGCTTGGCTCACCCTTGATCCTTGCGGCACGTCTTGCGAAATCCTTGCCGAACCAGGCCGCTTTCCGCATGGCTCGTATTCGTACAGGCCAGATTGGGGCCGTCCACCTGTCGCTCGCGGCAATAGCCGGAGAGGCCCAAATGATACGCCAATCCAGCCAGTTTTGTGCGACAAAATAAGACAGCACTACTGTCCTAAATTTTTATGACAGAAATCCTGGACGCACACAAGACCGATTCACAAAAAACTTGGGCCGGCGACGACAGAAAATTACGTGGATCTGGGCAGAAACGTAAGCTTCGGTCGCTGGCCTCCGCCCGCCAGATTGGCTGGCTTTAATGGTTTTCTGGCGCCTGGCCCTTGCGAGGAAGCCATGAAACCGGCCAAGGTCACAGCGACTTTCCCCAACACAGGCAGATGCATGTTCTTCGCTTCCGACAATTGGGCAGGCGCCCATCCCAACATCGCAGCCGGCCTGTCGGCCAATGCCGCCGGCTTTTCCACCGCCTATGGCGACGGTGCACTCGACCAGGCCGTCTACCGGCGCTTCAGCGAGATTTTCGAACGCGAGGTCGCGGTGTTCTTCGTAGCGACCGGTACAGCCGCCAACTCACTGTCTCTGACCACCTTCAACAAGCCCGGCGGTATTTCCTTCGCCCACCGCGAATCGCATGTCATCGAAGACGAATGCGGCGCGCCGGAGTATTTTTCCGGCGGCTCGCGGCTGCATGCCGTCGACGGCGCGCTGGGCAAGATTGACCCGCACAATCTGGAAAGGGCCATTGGCCGCTTCGCGCCCGAAATCGTCCATTGGGGGCGACCGATGGCCGTTTCGATCACGCAATCGACGGAGGTCGGCACCATCTACGGCCTGGATGAGATCGAGACGATTTCAGCGATCGCCAAAAGGCATTCCGTGCCGCTGCACATGGACGGCGCCCGCTTTGCCAACGCGCTGGTCGCGCTCGACACGACGCCGGCCGAAATGACATGGAAACGCGGCGTCGACATCCTGTCCTTCGGCGGCACCAAGAATGGCTGCTGGTGCGCGGAAGCAATCGTGCTGTTCGATCTCGGTCGTGCCAGGGAACTGGCCTTCCTGCGTAAGCGTGCCGCCCAGCTGTTTTCGAAATCGCGCTTCGTCGCGGCGCAGTTCGAAGCCTATTTTCAGGATGGGCTGTGGCTCGAAACAGCCAGGCATGCCAACGCCATGGCCGCCCGCCTTGCGGCGGCGATCGAGGACTCGGCCTCGGCGAAGCTGGCATGGCTGCCGCAGGCGAATGAGGTGTTCGCGGTGATGAAGAAAGCCGAAGCTGAAAAGCTGCAGGCCGCGGGCGCTGCCTTCTACGACTGGCACAAGCCGCATGGTTTCGACGGCCACATAGGCGAGAACGAGGCGCTTTATCGCTTCGTCACCAGCTTTGCCACGACGGCCGATGAGGTCGACCGCTTTGGCCAGTTGATCGCCTGAGTTCCCGGAATGGCGAGCAAACAGACGACCAGACCGCCTCTCGGCTCAACCATGCGGCTGGTCCGTCCGGCGCCAAACGTTCTTGGCTTCTACGATGGCCGCATCGACGGAACTCGTGCCTGGTCGGATGCGCCGAACTGGCTCGACGACGGCGCCTATGCGCTGGGCATCTGCACCTATGCGATCGTCGACGGGTCGCAGGCGCTTGTCTATGACACGCATATTTCGCTGCCCCATGCCCGCTTCATCCGGCGGACGCTCGAAGCCATGGGGGTAACCTCGATCCGCGTCGTCCTCAGCCACTGGCATGACGACCATATTGCCGGCAACGAGGTGTTCCAGGATTGCGAGATGATCGCCAATGATCTCACCGTCTCGGCTCTGGCGCGCAACCGCGCTGAGATAGAAGGTGGCAATCCGCCGATCATGCCGCTCGTGCTGCCCAACAGGACCTATGCCGGCAAGCTCAGCCTTATGGTTGGGTCGGTGGCCGTGGAGCTTCATCAGGTCGAAATCCACAGCCATGACGGCAGTGTACTGCTCATGCCCGACACCGGTCTGCTGCTGGCGGGCGACACGCTGGAGGACCCGATCACCTATGTTGCCGAACCGGAGCGGCTGGCCGAACATTTGATCGATCTCGAACGCATGGCCGGCTGGAAAATAAACCGAATCCTGCCCAACCACGGCTCCCTGGAAGCAATCGCGACGGGCGGCTACGACACAAGCTTCATTGCAGCGACGCAAGCCTATGTCGGCAAGCTGCTTGCCTGCCGGCGCGAGCCTGATCTGGCAAGGCAGGATCTGAGAACGTTCGGCGCCGACATGTTCGCCACCGGTGCGGTGGAGTATTTCGCGCCATACGAAGCCGTTCACCGGCAAAACGTCGAAGCCGTTATCGCCACCGGCCAATAAAAAAGCGGCGCCTTTCGGCGCCGCTTCCGTCTCGGGAGGAGACTTGAGCATTAAGCAGCGGTCTTAGCCTCGATCTGCTTGGCCTTGGACGGAGCCGAGCTGATCGCGATCTTGCGCGGCTTCAGCTCTTCGGGAATGTTGCGCTTGAGGTCGACGAAGAGCAGGCCGTTCTTCAGTGTGGCGCCGACGACGTCGACATGGTCGGCAAGCTGGAAGCGGCGCTCGAAGGCCCTGGAGGCAATGCCGCGATAGAGCAGCTCGGAACCTTCACCTGTGCCCTCGTCCTTGCGCTCGCCTTTCACGGTCAGCACGTTGCGGTGGGCTTCGATCGAGATTTCGTCGTCCGAGAAGCCGGCAACCGCCATTGAGATCCGGTAGGAATCCTCGCCGGTGCGCTCGATGTTGTAGGGTGGATAAGTCTGCGCGCCGTCAGGCTGCGCGAGCGAATCGAGCATGGTGAACAGACGGTCGAAGCCGACGGTCGAACGATAAAGCGGGGAAAAATCAACGTGACGCATGAGGTGTTCTCCTGTTGAGCAACATGGTTTGCGTATGGCCGCTGCGAAACCCACGATCGGCGTTTCGGATGGACCAGCGGCCCCGACATTGGCGACCGCATCCAACATTTGGGGAGCGCTCGAAAGCATTTCAAGATTTCGCCTGCTCGCAAAGAAACGACCGGCGACGTGCTCGATGAACGGCAGATGAACCGCCGCTTCTGCGTCCGTTCAGACTGCCGGCGCTAGGATGTCCCCAGGATCAAGGACAGGCGGCGCCGGATTTCACAAGGCAGGCGCCGCGACGAGGCCGAACCGGGTGTTAACGTCCCTTCCTCCCGGATCGACAGGGGCCGGAGGCACGCGTGAAGCGGCTTCCGGCCTTCCCGTTGCAGGGCCCCGTCACCCGGAATTCCTTTGCTTTTGGCGCATGGGCGTCTATCACCTTGTCGGAGCCAGCCAGCACCGGCGGCACGCCAGACGCCAAGCACGAAGCGCCGAATGACGGATCTTGTCCACGACATCCCCCTTTTTCACGAAATCGAGGGCAATCCGCGACCGAAAAACGCCACTGGCGGCTTCTTCACCACTCGTGACGGAAAGAAGATCCGCTACGGCCTGTTTGCAGCGGTCGCGCGCCCGTTGAAGGGCACCGTGGTCGTCCTGTCCGGCCGCAACGAGTGCATCGAGAAATATTTCGAAACCATCCGCAACCTTGCCGATCGCGGCTTTGGCGTCGCCACCCTCGACTGGCGCGGCCAGGGCGATTCCTCCCGGCTGGTTCGCGACCGCCAGCGCGGCTATGTCAGAAGCTTCCGCGACTACACCGCGGATCTGGAGCAGTTCTTCGAGGAGATCGTGCTGCCTGACTGCCGTGGACCGTATTATATCCTCGCCCATTCGGCCGGTGCATTGATCACGCTGCTTGCCGCGCCGTCGATGGTGAACCGCGTGCGGCGCATGGTGCTGATCGCGCCGTTCTTCACCTTGCCCGATCTGCCGGTTTCGATCAGGACGGTTCGCCGCGTCTGTTCACTGTTCTGCGCGCTCGGCCTTGGCCGGCTCTATGCCGCCTGGGGTCCGCGGCCGAAGGTGACGGCCCCTTTCGACACCAACAAGCTGACGTCCGATCCCGTGCGCTATCGACGCAACACGCGGATCTACGAAGAGTATCCGCAACTGGCGCTTGGCGGCCCGACGATCCGCTGGCTGCAGGCGGCCGCGAAGGCATCCGAGGCCGTCAGCGACCCCGACTTCATGGCCAGGATTCAGGTTCCCCTGCTGATAATTGCCGCCGGCGCCGACCAGGTCGTCTCGACCAAGGCCGTGGAGGCCTACGCCCGGCATCTGCGGCTCGGCTCACTGCTGATGATCGACGGCGCGCGCCACGAGATCCTGCAGGAAGCCGATATTTACCGTGAGCAGCTGCTGGCTGCCTTCGACGCCTTCATTCCAGGCAGCGACGACCCGACGCTCTGATCCAGGAGCACAAGGTACCGTCGGTTCGCCGACTCATCCCCGGCGGGCGAAGTCCATTATCCAGTTGGTCTCCCAGCTCGCGCCGCCATCGGCTGAGAAGGCCTGCTCCCAGCGCGCCGTATCGCGCGTGATCCCCGACCAGAGGAAGCGAACCCGGATCGGCCTGTTGTCGAAGACATCCTCGCACAGGAAGGTACCGACGCCGTCGGTGAACGTGCCGCGCATCGGCACGTCGATGGTCAGAGGATTGCGACCGTCGAGCCACCAGATCGACCATTGCCTCGTCGCCGGATCGAAGGTTCGCACCGTGGCCGCACGATAGGCGCCGCCCGGCAGCTCGATCACATTGTCGTCGACATTGCCGAGCCCGCCAAGCAGCGGACGCACCTCGCATGTGCCGCCAAAAACGTCCCAATGGCTGTCGCCCGCCAGGCGCCTTTGCAGCCTTCGATGGCTGACGTCCCAGTTGCCGAAGAAGAAATCGAAATCGCCGCGTCCGTCCGCCGCAATGTCATTGGCGCTTCGGGCTGTTGCTTGCGTCGGCATGTGTAGTCCTCCCTCTGGTGAGATCCTTCTATAGCGGAAGGATACTGACACCTGTCTGTCAGGAGGATTGCCCGGTCTCAACCGCGCAAGGCCGCCATGGCGGCCGCATGCAGCTCCGGCGTCGCCGCCGCCAGCACGTCGCCACCCTTTTCCGCCGGCCCGCCGTCGAAGGTGGTGACGACGCCGCCCGCCTTCTCGATGATCGGTATCAGCGCCACGATGTCGTAAGGCTTCAATCCGGGATCGGCGACAATGTCGACGCTTCCTGACGCGACCATGGCGAAGGCATAGCAATCGGTGCCGTAGCGGGCGAGCTGGACCTGCTTTTCGAACTGATCGTAGCGCTTGCGCGCCTCGCCCTTGTAGAGCGCCGGCGTCGTGGTGAAGAACGTCGCATCGGCAAGCTTCGTCGTCTTGCGAGTTGTCAGCTTGCGTGGGCCGCCCGGTCCCTCATAGTGCGAGCCCGAGGCATTGGCGTAGAAGAGCTCGCCGGTGAAGGGCTGCGACATCATGCCGGCGACCGCGTCGCCATCGACTGTCAGCCCGACCAGCGTCCCCCACACCGGCAGGCCGGAGATGAAGGCGCGCGTGCCGTCGATCGGATCGATCACCCAGACATTCCTGCTGGTGGTATTCTCGCTGCCATGCTCCTCGCCGAGGATGCCATGGTCTGGATACTCCGCCGATATCAGCGCCCGGATGGCGCGTTCGGCCTCGCGGTCGGCTTCGGTGACCGGATCGAAACTGCCCTTTTCCTTGTTGGCGACCGCGCCCTGGCTGCGAAAACGCGGCAAGGTTTCCGCCGCTGCCGCCTGCGCAATGCGACGCATGAAATCGATGCTGATGTCCAACTGATTCTCCCGCATTGCAGCATGGCCAAGCCATGCTCTGCCGCTACTTTCCAGCCAAGACAAGGGTGCTCTACGACTTTTTCCGCTGCGACAACCGTTGCCGAAATGTCACGCCGATATCATCGAAACGCAATTTCCACATCACTATGAATTAAAAAAGCCTGAAGATCGCTTGACATTTGTGCAGCGCACAATACCCTCAGCCTCGGACAGGTTTTCCTGTCCATGCCCTCCTTGGGCGTTTCCTCCCTAGACTTCGACCGTATCGTGCAAACGATGCGGTCTTTTTTTATGCCGCAATTCCCGATGCATGTCGCCCGAAAGTGCGCGGCGGTTCTGGGACAACGACCTGTATAAAAACAAGCCTCGATTTCACTCAGCGGCCAGCGGCAGGTCAACGAAATGATGGTCGGGCATCGCCATCAGATCGGCCGAGAATCGCGTCAGATCGTCGGCCAGCGCGTCGAAGCCGGCGGCCTTCTCGAAGGTCCGCTCGTTCATGTAGAGCCCACGATTGACCTCGATCTGCAGCGCATGCAGATGGCGCGCCGGGCGACCGTAGTGTTCGGTGATGAAGCCGCCGGCATAGGGCTTGTTGTGGGCGACGGTATAGCCCATGGCGGTGAGCAGACCGATGGCGGTCTCGGTCAATGCCGCTGTGGCCGAGATGCCGAAACGGTCACCGATGATGAAATCGGGCCGCAAACCGTTGTCGCCGACACGGATGCTCGCCGGCATCGAATGACAGTCGATCAGCACGGCAAAGCCGAAGCGGGCATGGGTTCTGGTCAAAAGCCGTTTCAGCGTCTCGTGATAGGGCTTGTAGACTGCCTCGATGCGGGCGACCGCTTCGGCCAGCGGCAAGCGGCCGGAATAGATGTCCAGCCCCTCGCCCACCAGCTTGGGCACGGTGCCAAGCCCGCCAGCCACCCGCGCCGACCGGATGTTGCAGAAGGACGGCACCGGCTCGGCGAACATGCGCGGATCGAGTTCCCAGGGCTCGCGGTTGACGTCGAGATAGGCGCGCGGGAAATTCGCCGCCAGCATCGGCGCGCCGAGTGCCACGGCGCCGCCGAACAGCTCATCGACATAGCAATCCTCCGACCGGCGGATGGCGTTGCGGTCCAGCCTAGCCATGGCAAGGAAGCGCTCCGGGTAGTAGCGGCCGCTGTGTGGCGAGTTGAAGAGGAAGGGGACGCGCTGCTCGGCGCCCGAACGGATCTCGAAGGGTGGAACGACCGAAAAATCCTCGGCTGCCGTCTTCAATTTGAACGAACCCGAAAACACCAGTGCATCATCGTATGAAAGTGCCACCTTGCCGGCCGCGTGTCCAGCATTTCAGCGGCCGCGCCGCCGGGCAAATATGGCTCATCGCCGTCTTCGTTCACTTGATGTTTACCCTCACCTCCTCATATACAGGATGGTTAACGGGCTTGCCCAACGGCAATCTCGGGCGGGTGATTCGGACGGGATATCATGGCACGCATTCTTCTGGCGGAAGACGACGACGATATGCGTCGGTTCCTCGTCAAGGCGCTGGAGCGCGCCGGCTATCAGGTCAGCGATTTCGACAACGGCGCCAGCGCCTATGAGCGGCTTCGTGAAGAACCGTTCTCGCTGCTCTTGACCGACATCGTCATGCCGGAGATGGACGGCATAGAGCTCGCGCGGCGCGCCACCGAGATCGATCCCGACCTCAAGGTGATGTTCATCACCGGTTTCGCCGCCGTCGCGCTGAACCCTGATTCCAAGGCGCCGAAAGACGCCAAGGTGCTGTCGAAACCATTCCACCTGCGCGATCTCGTCAACGAGGTCGAAAAGATGCTGCAGGCGGCCTGAGCCGCTTTCCCGGCCAATGCATGTCGCCCAAGAGTGGTCCCGGTTTGGGAGAACGACATGCATGAAAACAAAGACTTAAAGTGCGCCGCATGACTCCGTTCAGACTCGACGCGCTTTAGCCATCGGCGCCCGTTCGCCGCTGCGGCGAGACGACGCCTTCTTTCCTTTTTCCTGCTATTGACGCGCCGGATCAAAAATGGTGTATGCGCGGCTTCGGATGGGCGTGTAGCTCAGCGGGAGAGCACTGCATTGACATTGCAGGGGTCACAGGTTCAATCCCTGTCACGCCCACCATCCAACCCAGACAGTCCGGTTTTCACCGACTGAGCCGCAGGTTCATCGAACCGCGGGGCAAGTTCCTGTGGCGGAACCGCCCTGGCCCAAGCCAGGACGGCACTGCCGATCAGATCATTGCGGTGTAGGATCTGGCGTGTTACCGGGCCTGTCGCTGCCGCCCTTGCTTTCGCGGCAAGGCGCATCCCCGACACCGCAGCATTTGCCGTTGTAAGTGACGCTCGGCTTCAGCTTGTCGCATTCCCTGGGGCTGGTTGTCTTGCAGCCGGCCAGCACCGAAACGGCGAGGGCGGCCAAAAGGACGTTTCTTGAAACAGTAATCATAAGACGTTCTCCTTGATGGATCGTGTTTGGACACGCCGCTTGGTCGCGATCCCGGGAGAAATGGTTCAAAAGAAAAATGCCGATGCCGGCGAATTTTCCATGCTTGCATGAGCGGACGGTCCTGATGACCTCCGCACCGCCAGCCGCACATCATGTTGATTGCTGCGGCAATCACGCCGCGAAGCCTCGAGACCTGTGCTCGATCGCAGCTTAGAGCCAGGAGGTCCTCAGCCGGCCGAGCCGCCACATGGCTCTCGCCATTCGTCCGGATTTCGGCTTCTTGCCCAACCCCACGCGCCGCCTGATCCTCCTGAAGATAGGGTTTCCAGGCTCCATCTTCACCAGCCTTGCCGCCATCTCCACCGCCGACTTCCTGTTCCCCAGCACTTCAAGAAGGATATAGGCCGAGCAAGCCATGGCGTAGGGATGGCCAGCCTTCGCCGCCGCGAAGAAAACCTCGAAGTCCTTTTCTATCGTCAGGCGACCACCGAGCCGATCGGTCAGGATGTCCATCATCGGCAAGGGAATCTTGGAGCGCGTTCTGGACTGGCTGGTCATCAGCGATTTCAGGATCGCCTCGCCCGAGGCAGGATCGCCATCACGAAAACAGGCAGCCGCCATTTTCAGGTCATAGGCGTCGTTTCGCGGGTCCAGCATCTGGGCTTTCGCCAGAAGCTCCCTTGCTCGCGCCGGGCTGATCTCGTCTTCCAGGGTCAGAAGGGTCCATTGATAGCCAAAGGCAGCCTCAAGCGGGTGATAGTCTGATTGGTGCGCCCGCAACTCTTCCAGGATGATTTCCGCCGCGCGCGACTTGCTGAACAGCGCGCTGGCGCCGACACAAGGGACATCGCCCATCACCGATGCTACCGCCGCATAGATGCTGCCTCCGGCATGGATCTGCTGGCACCTTGCCATCAGCGCCATCTCGAAGAATGCGCTGAGGGCTTCCTCCCCCTTGAAGTCTCCGGCGCCGAAATCGTCGGTCCGCAGCGCCCCGGTTTCGGCCTTGAGGTAGTCGAGCGTGGCATGATCCTGGCCGATCAGCAGGGTTGTCAGGCCCCTCGATGAAAGGTCCGACACGATCGCCTTGGCCAAAGTCGAGGGAATGACCTTGTCGGCGAAAACCAACCGTCTCCGATGATGGCCATGGACGATGTCGCCGCTGCGAAGATGCAATGCTGCCATCGGGCCGGGAAAGCGGCATTTGCCGGCCGCGTCGAGCGCCTGCCGCACGGCCGGCGAGAACCCGAAGGCTCGCAGCGTTTCGGACCTTCGCACCGGTTCGGCATCATCGTCACGGAAGAAATCGAGGACGTCGAAGTCGTCGCAGATCCAGCCGCGCTGCCTTCCCTGTCTTGCAACCGCGTCAAGGTCCGACGGCGTGAACGCGGCGCCGCCAAGAACGCCGAAATCGGAGGCTTTGATCTTCTCGCCCAGCCAGTGCTTCTCGATGAAGTCGGTGGAAAAGATCTTCCCGACCACGTCGACGGTATGGGATTCCTGGTTGGAGATATCCCTACTGTTCCAGGTGAAGCCGAAACGGTAGCCGAGCCTGTCGGCGAGTGACTTTGCGTTGGCCATGGCCAGCAGGCGGCCGCCGAGCCCGTCATCCCTGTTGACGGCGATCAACATCGACCTGTCGTGCGTTCCCGAGCCGGACATCGCCCTTTTCAATGTGGTGGAGAAACCATGCATATGTCTGTTCCAGTCCACTGCGAAGTTCGAAGGCGCCAACCGGCGGTTAAACGCGCAAGGGCGAGCTGTCATTTGCCGTCGCGGCTGTCCGGACCGCCAATTCGATGTCCCGGAAAAGCCGGTTGGCGGGTTCCGCCTCGAGTGATAGCGCAGCCATCGCCAGGGCGGCCTCGGTTCTGCCCAGAACCGTGTGAAGGATATGGGCAGTGCATGCCGCGGCGTAGGGACAGCCGGCCTTGGCCGCGACAAGGTAGAGTTCGAAGTCACCGGCCATGACATGGCCGCGCCACGAGGCGCCGGTCAAAACCTGCATGATCTGCATGGAATTTTCAGCGCCGGCATCGATTTCCCTGAGCATGAACGCTTTCAGAATTGCCTCGCCGCCTCGATAATTCTGTTCTCGAAAATAACCAGCCGCCATCTTCAGCGCATAGGCGGGGTTTTGCGGATCGAGCGCGGCCGCCCTTTCGAGGATTCCCCTCGCCTGCGCCGGGTTAATGCTGTCTTCCATAAGCAGGAAGGCCGACTGATAACCAAAGGCCGCCTCCAGCGGATGGTAATCGGATTGCCGAACCTTCAATTCGTCCAGGATGGCTGTCGCTGTTCCACGATCGCCGAACAAGGCTTTTGGTCGGAGGACCCGGATACCACCCATCACCGAGGACATTGTCGCGAACACGCTGCTTCCCGCATAGATTTGCCGACACCGAGCCATCAATGCCATTTCGAAAAACGCCCTGAGTGTCTCGTCTTCGAACTGGCCCGCTCCGAAATCGTCGGAGACGAAGGCTCCGGTCTCCGATTTCAGATAGTCGAGCGTTGCCCGATCCTGGCCGATCACCAGCGTCGCCAAGCCTTTTGACGCCAGTTTCGATACGATCGCCTTGGCTAGCGGCGCGGGAATGACCTTCTCGCAAAACTCCAACCGCGAGCGGTAGTTGCCGTGGATGATGTCGCCGCTGCGCAGATGCAGCGCGGCCATCGGCCGGGAAAACCGATGCCCGTCGGCGGCGGCGATGATTGCTCTCACGGGTTCGGAAAAGCCAAGCGTGCCAAACGTCCGATGCCTCGATCGGGCCGACCTGTTGGCCGGCAGCATCGCCCTGAACCAGCCCTGCCGGAACGATTTCAGGATGCGGAAATCATCGCAGATCCATCCTTGGAAACCGTTCCGACGGGCATCGGCTGCCAGGCTGGACCGCGTGAATCGCGTACCGTCGAGGACACCGTACCGGGCAGCGTCGATCTTCTCGCCCAGCCAGTGTCTTTCGATAAAGCCGGTGGCAAAAACCTTGTCGACGGAATCGACAATGTGGAATTGCATGTCGTCGAGGCGGCTCCAGGTGAAGCCGAAACGGCACCCCAGTTTGTCGGCGAGACATTTTGCATTGACCATGGCGAGCAGGCGCCCTCCAAGGCCGTCTGCCCTGGTCGCCGCCAATGTCATCGTGGAGAAATCGCTCAAGCGGCATCAACTTTCGGGCGCTGACAGCCGGACCTGGCCGGCTTCGATATGCCGGAGGAACCATGCATATGTCTGCTCCAGCCCGCTACGCAGCGAGTACCGAGGGCGCCAGCCGGTGGCAAACAGCCGCGAGACGTCCAGCAGCTTGCGCGGCGTGCCATCCGGCTTGGTCGGATCGAATGTGATTGTGGCATCGCTGCCGACGACGGATGCAACCGTGGCTGCAAGCTCGGCAATGGTGATGTCCTCTCCCGTTCCGACATTGACGTGGCTGTCGCCGGAATAATTTTTCAACAGAAACACCAGCGCATCGGCGGCATCGTCGACATAGAGGAATTCCCGCATCGGTTTGCCCGATCCCCATACCTGCAGGCTCTTACGACCAGCCTGTTTTGCCTCATGCGCCTTGCGCATCAATGCGGGTATGACGTGGCTGGAATCGAGGTCGAAATTGTCACCCTGCCCGTAGAGATTGGTCGGCATCGCCGAGATGTAGTCGACGCCGTGCTGGCGCCGGTAAGCCTGGCACAGCTTCAGTCCGGCGATCTTGGCGATCGCGTACCATTCATTGGTCGGCTCCAGCGGCCCGGTCAGCAGCGCATCCTCCGGGATCGGCTGCGGCGCGAATTTCGGGTAGATACAGGACGAGCCGAGGAACAGGAGCTTCTGCACCTCGCTGCGAAAGGCGCTCTCCATGACATTGGTCTGCACGACAAGGTTCTCGTGAAGAAAGTCGACCGGCAGCCTGTCATTGGCCAGGATGCCGCCGACCTTGGCGGCCGCCATCACCACGGCATCCGGCCGATGATCTGCCATCCAGCGCCGCACGCCGGCCTGGTCGAGAAGGTCGAGCTCACTTCGCGCAACCGTGAGGATCTCGCAATCCTCGGCTGCCAGCCTGCGCACGATGGCCGAGCCGACCATGCCGCGATGTCCGGCCACGAAAACCCGCTTGCCCCTGAGGTCGAAGGCCTCGTTCATCGCACTGCCCTTATCAGGAATGGCCGTGCCTGGCATCAGCGGCGACGCGCGCCAGATCAGTCTGCACCATCTCCGCCACCAGGTCCTTGAAACCGGTCACATGCGACCAGCCGAGCATCGCTTTGGCCTTGGATGCGTCGCCGACAAGCAGGTCGACCTCGGTCGGCCTGAAATAGCGCGGGTCGATGCGCACCACCACGGCGCCGGAATCGGCATCGATGCCGATCTCGTCCACGCCCGTGCCCTGCCAGCGAATGGTCCGCCCGGTTTCAGCAAAGGCCAGTTCGACGAATTCGCGCACCGAATGCGCCTCGCCCGTCGCCAGCACGAAATCATCAGCCTCGTCATGCTGCAGGATGCGCCACATGCCCTCGACATAGTCGCGCGCATGGCCCCAGTCGCGCTTGGCATCGATATTGCCGAGATAGAGTGTCTCCTGCAGGCCACGATGAATCGAGGCGACGGCGCGCGTGATCTTGCGGGTCACGAAGGTTTCGCCACGGGTCGGGCTCTCATGGTTGAACAGGATGCCATTGGCGGCAAACATGCCATAGGCCTCGCGATAATTGACCGTGATCCAGTAGGCATAGAGCTTGGCGGCGGCATAGGGCGAGCGCGGCTGGAAGGGCGTCGTCTCGCGCTGCGGAACTTCCCGTGCTCTGCCATAGAGTTCCGACGTCGACGCCTGGTAGAAACGCACCGTTTTTTCCAGCCGCAGGATGCGGATCGCCTCCAGCAGCCTGAGCGCCCCCAACGCATCGGCATTGCCTGTGTATTCAGGCGTCTCGAAACTCACCTGGACGTGGCTCTGGGCGCCAAGATTGTAGATTTCGTCCGGCTGTGTCTCCTGCACCAGACGGATCAGGTTGGTGGCGTCCGTGAGGTCGCCATAATGCAGGAAGAAACGGGCATCGCGCTCATGCGGATCGATATAGATGCCGTCGACGCGCTCGGTGTTGAACGAGGACGAACGGCGCTTGACGCCATGGACGACATAGCCCTTCTGCAAAAGCAGCTGTGCCAGATAAGCCCCGTCCTGGCCGGTTACACCGGTGATGAGCGCCACTTTGTCTGCCATCGCTCTGTTGGTCCCTGATCTGCACTCCCGCAATACAGATTCAAACCAACGACGCAAATCCCCGCGCGGGTGATTCTTTTTGGCCCAACTTCCTGTCGCTCAGACGCCCGCGACGGCGCAGAGGCTCTTCATCCTGGTGATGGCCAGTTCCGGGTCGGCCAGCAATCCCGCCTGGTCGGCAAGGCGAAAGACATCGGCGTAGTGGCGGATGCCGCGTGCCGACTGCATGCCGCCGATCATCGAGAAATGATCCTGGTGGCCGTTCAGCCACGCCATGAAGACAATGCCGGCCTTGTAGTACTCGGTCGGCGCCTCGAAGATCTTGCGCGACAGCGGCACGGTCGGCGCTATCAGCGCGTCATAGCCGGCGCGATCGCCGTCCGCCAGTTTCGCCAGCGCGGCGTTGGCGACCGGCGCAATCGCATCGAAGATGCCGAGCAGAGCGTGCGAGTGTTTCTTGCCGTCGCCGGCGATCAGTTCGGGATAGTTGAAATCGTCGCCGGTGAACATGACGACCCCTTCTGGCAGCCGGTTTCTCAGCGCGACCTCCTTGCCGGTGTCGAGCAGGGAGATCTTTATCCCTTCGACCTTCCCGGCGTGGCGTTCGATGATGGCGACGACCGTGTCCAGCGCGGTTTCGAAATCGCTGCTGCCCCAATAACCTTTCAGCGCCGGATCGAACATGTCGCCCAGCCAATGCAGGATGACCTTGCCGGAGGCCTGACTCAGAATGCGGTCATAGACACCGGCATAGTCTTCCGGGCCCTTGGCGACAGCCGCCAGCGCCCGGCTGGCCATCATGATCGCCTTGCCGCCCAGCCCCTCGATGAAAGCGAATTGCTCCTCATAGGCCCTGATCACATCGTCGAGCGTCCTGGCGGCGGCCGGCGCCAGATGATCCGTCCCTGCGCCCGACGCAAGGGCGGCGCCGTCGACCGTACGCGCCTCTGCAATCGAACGCCGGATCAGTTCCTGTGCGCTTGCCCAGTCGAAACCCATGCCGCGCTGCGACGTGTCCATGGCTTCGGCGATACGGAAGCCGAGCCGCCACAAATGATGACGGAAGGCCATGGTCCGTTCCCAGTCGACCACCGGCCGCGACCACGGATCGGTCATCGCAAGCGGATCGGCAACGACGTGCGCGGCGGCATAGGCGATGCGGGAAAACCGCGCGCCGATCACCGGCCGCGCCGGCTGGCCGACCAGACGGTAGCGGGCGCTGCGGCCCTCCTGACCAGGCAAGGCAATGTCCATCGAACTCTCCCTTTTTCGCGCCTATAAATGGAACGTTCCAATAAATCAAGGACCTTTACGATTCATCGTCGATCCCGAGGAAAATGCTGCAATGCAGCACAATAACCGTTATGGCGCACGGCATCCAGCACCCAACGATCAATTTTCTGGATGGGGAAAAGAATCTCGATTGACTCAACCTTGGAGCAGTGATTAGAACGTTCCAATAGATTTGACCGAGAAACAACCGGGAGGACGCATCGGGATGGCCAGCCGGGCCAAGGCGACGATATTCGACATTGCCCGCGAGGCTGGCGTGTCCAAATCGACGGTATCGCTCGTGCTCCAGGGCAGCGGGCTGATCCGGCCTGAAACCGCGGTCAAGGTGCGCAAGGCGATCGAGGACGTCGGTTACGTCTACAACCGCGGCGCCGCCAATCTGCGCAAGGCCCATTCCAACGTCATCGGCATGGTCATCAATGATCTCACCAATCCTTTCTTCGCGGAACTGGCGGTCGGCATGGAGCGCGTCTTTCAGTCGGCCGGCATCGTGCCTTTCATCGCCAACACGGCGGAGAACCCCGTGCGTCAGGAAGAGGTGCTGAAATCGCTGATGGAGCAAGGCGTCGCCGGCCTCATCGTGTCACCGGCGCGCGGCACCACGCCAGGCGCCTTCCGGCGCCTGGAAACGGCGGGCGTGCCGGTCGTCTTCGCCATGCGCCGGCTGCCTGAAAGCCGCATCCCGGTGATCGCACCCGACAATCATCGCGGCGCCTATCTCGCCACCGCTCATCTGATCGGCAAGGGGCATCGCCGGCTGGTCTTCTTCGGCGGCACTTCGGACCTGGTGGTCTATCAGGAACGGTTGGGCGGTTTCCGCGAAGCCTGCGAGACGCTGGGTATCGCCGCCCGCGACACGCTTGTCGTCCAGGGCGAGACCAGCCGCAGAGGTGGCATCGCTTGCCTGGAGACCGCTCTCGCGATGGCTGAGCCGCCGACCGCGGCCCTCTGCTTCAACGACGCCGTCGCCTTTGGCGTCATGCTGGCATTGCGCAAGCGTGGGCTCGAGCCTGGAACGGATTTCGCCGTCGTCGGTTTCGACGATGTGGTCGAGGCCGAGCACTACATGCCGGCGCTGACCAGCGTCTCGGTGGATACGGCAGGTCTCGGCGAACGCGCCGCTCACGTCATGCTGAAGATGATCCAGTCGCGCACCACCCGCGCCGAGGACCATATCGGCGCCGTCAATCTGGTCGTCAGGGAAAGCTGCGGCCCAAATCGATCCGCGGACCTGGGAATGGGAGACGCGGCATGAGCGTCAGATGGGGACTGGTCGGCGCCAGCACGATTGCCAGGCAGTTCATGATCAACGCCATCCGGGCGCAGTCCGATGGCGAGATCGCGGCGGTGATGAGTTCCAGCCCGGAGCGCGCCACGGCCTATGCCAGGGAAAATGGCATTCCCGCCGCCGTTTCGACGCTTGATGCCCTGCTCAAATCCGACATCGACGCGGTCTACATCTCGACCACCAACGAATTGCATCTCGAACAGGCGCTCGCCGCCGCCAGGGCGGGCAAGCATGTGCTGTGCGAGAAGCCGCTCGCGCTGACCAGCGCCGATGCGCGCACAATGGTTGCCGCCGCCAGGGCTGCCGGCATCGTACTCGGCACCAACCACCATCTGCGCAATGCCGGCGCGCATCGCGCCATGCGCGAGGCGATCGCCGCCGGCCGCATCGGCAAGCCGATCGCGGCGCGTGTCTTCCATTCCGTCTATCTGCCGGAAAACCTGCAGGGCTGGCGCATCACCAAACCGGAAGCAGGCGGCGGCGTGGTGCTTGACATCACCGTGCATGATGCCGACACGCTGCGCTTCGTGCTTGGCGACGATCCCCTCGAGGTTTCGGCCCTCACCCAATCGGCGGGAATGGCTGGCAGCGGGCTGGAGGACGGCGCCATGTGCATCTGGCGCTTCAAGTCGGGCGTCATCGCGCAGTCGCACGAAGGCTTCACCACCAAATTCGCCGACACCGGCTTCGAGGTGCATGGCTCGGATGGCTCCTTGATCGCCAGCAATGTGATGACGCAGAAGCCGGTCGGCTCGGTAATGCTGCGCACCGCCAAGGGCGAGGAACAACTGAGCTTCGACCGCGAGGACCTCTACTCCCGGTCGCTGCGCCAGTTCCATGCCGCGATCCGTGGCGAGGGCCAGCCCTCCGCCACTGGCGAGGACGGCATCTGGTCGCTTACCGCTGCCGAGGCAGCGCTTCAGTCGGCCAATTCCGGCAAGGTCGTCAAGATTGACCCGAAACTCGGGAGCATGAATTGAGCAAGGTGGTTTCGGCAGCGCGGGCAGCGGGCCTCATCAAGGACGGCATGGTCGTTTCCGTGTCCTCGTCGAGTGGTCTTGGCTGCCCGGACGCCGTGCTTGCCGCGATCGGTGAGCGCTTCGACAGTGAAGGCCATCCGAAGGACATCACCACGCTGCACCCGATCGCCGCCGGTGACATGTATGGCATCAAGGGCATTGACCATCTGGCCAAGCCGGGCCTGTTGAAGCGAACACTGTGCGGCTCCTATCCGTCCGGCCCCTCCTCTTCCGAGCCGCCGCAGATCTGGAAGATGATCGGTGACAATTCGGTCGCCGCCTACAACGTCCCGTCCGGCATCCTGTTCGACATGCACCGCGAGGCCGCCGCCAAGCGCCCGGGCGTGCTGACCAAGGTCGGTCTCGACACCTTCGCCGACCCACGCCATCAGGGCTGCGCCATGAACGCGGCCGCCAGCGAGCCGATCGTTTCGGTGCAGCAATTCGACGGCGAGGAGTGGCTCTATTTCCGCTCGATCGTGCCACAGGTCTCGATCATCCGCGCCACCACGGCGGACGAGCGCGGTAACCTCACCTACGAGCATGAGGGCGCCTATCTCGGCGGTCTCGAGCAGGCGCTGGCCGCCCGCAACAATGGCGGCGTCGTCATCGCGCAGGTCAAGCGCGTCGTCGAGAACGGCACGCTGAAGCCGCATGACGTGCGCGTGCCGGGCGTGCTGGTCGACCATATCGTCGTCGCACCCGACCAGTTGCAGACAACGCTGACGCCCTACGACCCGGCGATCTCCGGCGAGATCTTCCGGCCGCTTTCGAGCTTCCGCAACGCCGAGATGAACGTGCAGAAGGTGATCGCGCGCCGCGTCGCCATGGAGCTTCGGGACGGCATGGCCGTCAATATCGGCTTCGGCATCTCGGCCAATGTGCCGCGCATCCTTCTCGAAGAAGGCCAGCACGGCAAGGTCACCTGGGTGATCGAACAGGGCGCGGTCGGCGGCGTGCCGCTGCTCGACTTCAAGTTCGGCTGCGCCTCGAACGCCGAGGCGATCATGCCTTCGCCGCACCAGTTCATCTATTTCCAGGCCGGCGGCTTCGACGCGTCGCTGCTGTCCTTCCTGCAGATCGACCGCCACGGCTCCGTCAACGTGTCGAAGCTCTCGGCGCGCCCGCATGTCACCGCTGGCGCCGGCGGCTTCGTCGACATCACCGCGCGGGCGAAGAAGATCGTGTTCTCCGGCTTCTTCAACGCCGGCGCCAAGCTGTCGCTTGCCGATGGCGGCATCAGCATCGACCAGGAAGGCAAGGTCAAGAAGGTGGTCGCGGAGGTTGAGCACATCTCCTTCTCCGGCAAGCGCGCGGTCGCGCAGGGCCAGGACATCACCTACGTCACCGAGCGCTGTGTCATGAAGCTGACCCCGGGAGGTCTGGTGGTCACCGAACTCGCGCCAGGTATTGACCTGCAGCGCGACGTGCTGGCGCAGTCGGAAATTCCGTTGGCCGTCGCCAAGGACCTCAAGACCACTCCGGAAGCGCTCTATCGCGACCCGCCGATCGGCCTGTCGCTGAATGGCGGCGCGTCACTTGGAGGCGCGTATGGCTGAGCCTCTCGTCACCTTCGGGCAGGACGGCGCCATCGGCACCATCACCTTGCGCCGGCCGGAGAAATTCAACGCGCTGGACATTCCGATGCTGCGCGCGCTGGAGGCCGCACTCGACGAAGCAGAGACGGCAACCGACGTGCGTGTCGTGCTGCTGCGCGGCGAGGGCAAGGGCTTTTGTGCCGGCGGCGATGTCGAGGCGTGGGCCGCCATGAGCGCCGCCGATTTCCAGGTGCAATGGGTGCGCTACGGACATCGTGTCTTCGACCGGCTGGCGCGACTGCGGCAACCGACGATCGCCGTGCTGTCGGGCCATGCGCTGGGCGGCGGGCTGGAACTGGCCGCCGCTTGTGATTTCCGCGTGGCGGAAACACAGGTGAAATTGGGCTTCCCCGAAACCTCGATCGGCGTGGTGCCCGGCTGGTCCGGCACACAGCGCGCGGTGCGCCGCTTCGGCGCGCAGACGGTGCGGCGCATGGCGCTCGGCGGCGAGGTTCTCCTCGCTCCTGAAGCGCTGGCCCTGAGTGTGGTCGACCGGGTGGTCGAAACCGGCAAGGGTCATGCGGAGGCCAAGGCCTGGGCCGAAAAGATCGCCGAGCGCGGACCGCTGGCGACGGAAGCCGCCAAGCTGATGATCGCGGTCGCCGAAGGCGAGGAAAGTGCCGCCGCCGTCGAAGCGCTGGCCAGCAGCTTCATCGCCCTGACCGGCGACCTCAAGGCCGGCGTCGGCGCCTTCAAGGCCAAGCAGAAACCAGCATTTTCAAGAACCTAGAGAAAATAACCCCGATGAACGCTCCCCTCAACATCGCCATGCCCGCCGAGGCATCCGCAGCGCCAAAAACCTATCGGCTGCTGATCGACGGCAAGCATGTCGATGCTCGCGACGGCCGCATGCTGGAGCGCAAGAGTCCCGGCCACGGCTTCGCCGTTTCGCGCTATGCGCAGGCCGGCGAGGCTGACGTGGAAGCTGCTGTGCAGGCCGCGCACAAGGCGTTCGAGACCGGCCCGTGGCCGCGCATGAAAGCGGCCGAACGCGCCGCGATCCTGCTCAAGGCGGCCGACCTGATCGAGGCACGGCTGGAAGAGATCGCTCGGCTCGACGCGCTGGAATCCGGCAAGCCGATCACCCAGGCGCGCGGCGAGATCGGCGGCGCCGTCGACATCTGGCGCTATGCCGCCTCGCTGGCCCGCACGCTGCATGGCGAATCCTACGCCAATCTCGGCGACGCCATGCTGGGCGTCGTGCTGCGCGAGCCGATCGGCGTCGTCTCGATCATCACGCCGTGGAATTTCCCTTTCCTGATCGTCAGCCAGAAACTGCCGTTTGCACTCGCCGCCGGCTGCGCGGCTGTCGTCAAGCCCAGCGAAATGACCTCGGCATCGACCTTCGTCCTCGGCGACATCCTGATGCAGGCCGGCCTGCCGGCCGGCGTCGTCAACATCCTTGCCGGTCTGGGCGCGGATGTCGGTGCGCCGATGGTCAGCCATCCCCTGGTCGAGATGGTGTCGTTCACCGGCTCCACCCGCGTCGGCAAGATGACCATGGCATCGGCCGCGCAGTCGCTGAAGAAAGTCTCGATGGAGCTCGGCGGCAAGAACGGCCAGATCGTCTTCCCCGACGCCGACCTTGAGGCCGCCGCCGACGCGGCGGTGTTCGGCGGTTTCTTCAATGCCGGCGAGTGCTGCAACGCCGGCAGCCGGCTGATCGTGCACGAGGCGATCGCCGACGATTTTCTCAGCACGGTGAAGGCACTTACCTCCAAGGTGGTTGTTGGTGACCCGCTCGACGACCGCACCAAGGTCGGCGCTATGATTTCCTCCGACCATCTGGCAAAGGTAGCCGGCTATGTCGCGGCGGCGGCGGTCGATGGCAGCCAGGTTTACAGCGGCGGCAAGCAGTTGGCCTCGAGCGCCGGCCAGTACCTCGATCCGACCATCATCCGTGGCGTCACCGAGGACATGGCCATCGCGCGTGAGGAAGTGTTCGGCCCGGTGCTTTCCGTGCTGACTTTTGAATCGATTGAAAAGGCGTTGCACATCGCCAACAACACGCCTTATGGTTTGTCGGCGGGCGTGTGGAGTGCCAGCATCGACACCTGCATGTCGGTTGCGCGTGGGGTGCGTTCGGGGACCGTTTGGGTGAATACATTCATGGAAGGTTATCCCGAGCTGCCTTTCGGAGGCTACAAGCAGTCCGGTCTCGGACGCGAACTCGGCAAACGCGCCGTCGAGGATTATACCGAGGAAAAGACAATCCAGTTTCATCGCGGCCAGCGCACCGGTTGGTGGGTCGGCTGAGTTGGGAAGAACCCGGTGGGCTCCACCGGTCGTGTAATGCAACAAGGGAGGAAGTACATGTTGCGCAAACTGCTTATCGGAACGGCTCTTGCGACGAGCTTTGCGTTCTCGGCGCATGCCGCGGACGTCAAGGAAGTGCAGATGCTGCATTGGTGGACGTCGGGCGGCGAAGCGGCTGCTCTCAACGTCCTCAAGGGCGACCTGGCCAAGGAAGGCTATGCCTGGAAGGACGTGCCGGTGGCCGGCGGTGGCGGCGACGCTGCCATGACCGCGCTGAAGGCGATGGTCGCGGCCGGCAACTACCCGACCGCCTCGCAGATGCTCGGCTACACCGTGCTCGACTATGCAGCGGCCGGCGTCATGGGGGACCTGACCGAGACGGCCAAGAAGGAAGGCTGGGACAAGTCGGTTCCGGCAGCCCTGCAGAAGTTCTCGGTCTATGAAGGCAAGTGGGTCGCGGCTCCGGTCAACGTCCACTCGGTCAACTGGCTGTGGATCAACAAGGCCGTCATGGACAAGATCGGCGGCACCGAGCCGAAGACCTTCGACGACTTCATTGCCCTGCTCGACAAGGCCAAGGCGGCAGGCGTGATCCCGCTCGCTCTCGGCGGCCAGAACTGGCAGGAAGCCACCATGTTCGACTCGGTCGTGCTGTCGACCGGCGGACCTGAGTTCTACAAGAAGGCCTTCAACGATCTCGACGATGCTTCGCTCAAGTCCGACACGATGAAGAAGTCGTTCGACAACCTCGCCAAGCTCGTCACCTATGTCGACCCGAACTTCTCGGGCCGCGACTGGAACCTTGCCACTGCCATGGTCATCAAGGGCGATGCCCTGGTGCAGGTCATGGGCGACTGGGCCAAGGGTGAGTTCCACGCCGCCAAGAAAACCCCGGGCACGGACTTCCTGTGCTATCGCTTCCCGGGCACGGACGGCTCGGTGATCTACAACTCCGACATGTTCGGCATGTTCAACGTTCCGGACGACCGCAAGGCCGCCCAGGTCGCACTTGCCACCGCCACCCTGTCGAAGAGCTTCCAGTCGGCCTTTAACGTCGTCAAGGGTTCGGTTCCGGCCCGTACCGACGTTCCGGACACCGACTTCGACGCTTGCGGCAAGAAGGGCATCGCCGACCTGAAGGCAGCCAATGATGGCGGCACGCTGTTCGGCTCGCTGGCCCAGGGTTATGGCGCGCCTCCGGCGGTCGCCAATGCCTACAAGGATGTCGTCTCGAAGTTCGTCCATGGTCAGATCAAGACCTCGGACGAGGCCGTGACCGAGCTGGTCAAGGCGATCGACGACGCCAAGTAAGCGCAACGCATGAAAGACCTTCCCCGCTCCGGCGGGGAAGGTTCCGCCTCGCAGTTGGTTGGCTTTGAGCATCGGGAAATCCGATGCTCGACAACATGCCGGCCAGACCCCGCCTGCACGGGGGCCGGCTTGCCACATGACGGCAAGGGACGGACGACCCGCAACGGGAGGAGCCTCATGAGTACGGTAGCGACAAGCCAGATCAAGCTGACGCCGGAGCACGCCCGGCCACGCGCCTCGGTGCGCTCGCGCCTGCAGGACGCCCTGCCGAAGATCGTGCTGGCGCCGAGCTTCGCCATCACCATCGTCTTCGTCTACGGCTTCATCCTGTGGACGATCTACCTGTCCTTCACCAATTCCAAGACCTTCCCGTCCTATGTCATCACCGGCTCGCGCGCCTATCAGCGGCTGTGGGGCTGGACCTTCGACACCGACCCGCCATCGAGCTGGTACACGTCGATCACCAACATGGGCATTTTCGGCTTTCTCTATATCCTGATCTGCCTGGCGCTCGGCCTGTTCCTGGCCATCCTGCTCGACCAGAAGATCCGCGGCGAAGGGATGCTGCGGCCGATCTATCTCTACCCAATGGCGCTGTCTTTCATCGTCACCGGCGTCGCCTGGAAATGGTTCCTCGACCCCGGTCTTGGCCTCGAGCAGACCCTGCATCAGTGGGGCTGGACGAGCTTCCATTTCGACTGGATCAAGAACAAGGATTTCGTCATCTACACGGTGGTCATCGCCGGCGTCTGGCAGGCCTCCGGCTTCATCATGGCGATGTTCCTGGCCGGCCTGCGTGGCATCGACGGCGAGATCATGAAGGCGGCGCAGATCGATGGCGCCACCACCTTCCAGCTCTATCGCCGCATCGTCATCCCGCTGCTGCGGCCGATCTTCCTGTCGGCCTTCATCGTGCTCGCGCACCTCGCCATCAAGTCCTACGACCTTGTCGTGGCGCTGACCAGCGGCGGGCCGGGTGGCTCGGCCTGGCTGCCGTCCAACTTCATGTATGAGTACACCTTCAAGCGCAACGAAATGGCCGTCGGCTCGGCCAGCGCCGTGATCATGCTGATGACCATCGTCGCCATCATCGTGCCCTATCTCTATTCCGAACTGAGGGAGAAGCCGCGATGAGCGCTGTCACCACTCCCGCCCGTCAGGCCTCTGGCGGCGTCAACGTCAAGACGGTCAACCGCATCGTCATCTACGGGCTGCTGGCGTTGTTTGCGGTGTTCTACCTGATGCCGCTGTTCGTCATGCTGGTGACCTCGTTCAAGACCATGGACGAGATCCAGAACGGCAACATGCTGGCATTGCCCAGGGCGCCGACCTTCGACCCGTGGCTGAAGGCCTGGGGCGAAACCTGCGTCGGCCTCACCTGCGCCGGCATCAAGGGCTATTTCTGGAACTCCATCAAGATGGTGGTTCCGGCCGTGCTGATCTCGACCATGCTCGGCGCCCTCAACGGCTACGTGCTGACCAAATGGCGCTTCCGTGGCGCAACGCTGGTGTTCGGGCTGATGCTGTTCGCCTGCTTCATCCCGTTCCAGTCGGTGCTGTTGCCGATGGCGACCATCCTCGGCAGCGTCGGCCGCTTCGGCGTGACGCTGCAGAACTCGATCGGAACGAGCTTCGGCCTCGGCAATTCGACGGTCAATCTTGTCTTCGTTCACGTCGTCTACGGCATCGGCTTCACGACTTTGTTCTTCCGCAATTATTACGAGGCGTTCCCGACCGAACTGGTCAAGGCGGCTCAGGTCGACGGCGCCTCCTTCTTCCAAATTTTTCGGCGCATCATGCTGCCGAATTCGATGCCGATCTTCGTCGTCACCGTGATCTACCAGTTCACCAACATCTGGAACGACTTCCTGTTCGCCTCGGCTTACGCCGGCACCGGCGACGCGATGCCGATGACGGTGGCGCTCAACAACGTCGTCAACACCTCGACCGGTGTCGTCGAATACAACGTCAACATGGCCGCCGCGATGATCGCCGCACTCCCCACCCTTCTCGTTTATGTGCTCGCCGGCCGCTACTTCGTGCGCGGTCTCATGGCCGGCGCCGTCAAAGGATAACCCGATGGCTTTTCTTGAAATTGATGGTCTGAGGAAGCGCTTCGGCCAGGTCGAGATCCTCAAGGGGATCGACCTCGATCTGGAGAAGGGCGGCTTCCTGGTGCTGGTCGGCCCGTCCGGCTGCGGCAAGTCCACGCTGCTCAACACCATTGCCGGACTGGAGACGATCACCTCCGGCGAAATCCGTGTCGACGGCCGCACGATCAACGATCTGCATCCGTCGAAGCGCGACATCGCCATGGTGTTCCAGAGCTACGCCCTCTACCCGAACATGACGGTGGCCGGAAACATCTCCTTCGGCATGGAGATGCGCGGCGTGCCGGCGGCAGAGCGGCAGAAGGCGATCGACAAGGTGGCCAAGGTGCTGCAGATCGGCCATCTCCTGCAGCGCAAGCCGAGCCAGCTTTCGGGCGGCCAGCGCCAGCGCGTCGCCATGGGCCGGGCGCTGGTGCGCGACCCCAAACTGTTCCTGTTCGACGAGCCTCTGTCCAACCTCGACGCCAAGCTGCGCGTCGACATGCGCATCGAGATCAAGCGCCTGCATGCCACCACCGGCACGACCATCGTCTACGTCACCCACGACCAGATCGAGGCGATGACGCTGGCGACCAAGATCGCCGTGATGCGCGATGGCGAGGTGCAGCAGTTCGGCACGCCGGCCGAAATCTACAACAACCCCACCAATCTCTTCGTCGCCGACTTCATGGGCTCGCCGGCGATGAACCTCATCCCGGCGACAATCGGCACCAACGGCAATGCGCTGTCCGTCGTGCTGCAGCGCGAGGCGCGCGAGCCGATCTCGCTGCCGATGGCAAATGCACCGGCGGGCCTGTCGGCTTTCCAGGGCAAGCCCATCATCTTCGGCGTTCGCCCGGAAGCCCTGACCGATCCGGAAGGCGCCGAGCGCAACGCCTCCAACATCGCCACCGCCGACTGCCATATCGAAGTGGTGGAGCCGGCCGGCTCCGACACCTTCGCCGTCACCAATCTCGGCGGCAAGGGCGTGGTGGCGCGGCTGCGCGCCGATGCCAACATCCAGCCGGGCACCAACACGCCGCTCGCTTTCAACCTGACCAAGGCGGTGTTCTTCGATCCGGCGACCGAGAACCGCATTCGCTGACGGCTATGACACATCCGGACATCGTCATCATCGGCTCCGGCATCGGCGGCGCCACGATCGCCTCCGGACTTGCCGGCAGCGGCGCTTCGATCCTGATGCTGGAACGCGGTGAGCCGTTGCCGGCAACGCCGCATGCGCGTGACACGCGTTCCATCTTCGTCGACGGCCATTACCGGCCGAAGGAGATGTGGCGCGAAGCCGGTGGTGGTGCCGCCTTCAATCCCGGCAACTATTACTATGTCGGCGGCAATTCGAAATTCTACGGCGCGGTGCTGATCCGCTACCGCAAGGAAGATTTCTCTTCCATGGAGCATTTCGGCGGCGTCTCGCCAGCCTGGCCCTTTTCCTATGACACGTTCGAGCCCTGGTATTCGAAGGCCGAGCAACTGTTTCGCGTGCGCGGCACGCTGGGCGAGGATCCGACCGAGCCATTCCACTCGATCCCTTACGCGTTCAAGCCAGTGCCCGACGAAGCGCCGATCGCGCGCGCCCGCGCCGAGCTTAGGGGACTCGGCCTGCACCCAGCCTCACTGCCGCTCGGCGTCGACATCGACACCTGGCTGAAGGAGGGCAAGACCGGCTGGGACGCTTTCCCGAACACAGGCCAGGGCAAGGTCGATGCGCAAACGGGGCCGCTGACGACGGCACTGAACGACCAGAACATCAAGCTCGAGACCGGCGCCTATGTCGAATATCTCGAGGCGTCGCCTGACGGCAAAACCATATCAGCCATCCACTATCGCCAGAATGGCGAGTTGAAAAAGGTGACACCGAAGCTGGTCATCCTCTCTGCCGGCGCGGTCAATTCCGCCGTAATCCTGCTGCGTTCGCCCTCGCCCGGCAACAGCAAGGCAGGTGGTCTTGCCAACCGCTCCGACCAGGTCGGCCGCAATTTCATGAATCACAATTCGAGCGCCATGCTGGCGATCGATCCGCGCCGCCGGAACGATGCCGTCTACCAGAAGACGCTGATGCTGAATGACTATTATCTGTCCGACGGCAAGGGCGGCAAGCCGCTCGGCAACGTCCAGCTGCTCGGCAAGATCGACGGCAACATGCTCAGGGCCAATGTGAAATTCGCGCCGAAATTCGCGCTCGACTTCATGGCCGGCCACGCCATCGACTGGTACCTGATGTGCGAGGACCTGCCCGATCCCGAAAGCCGCATCATGGTCGATGGCAAGGACATCGTCATGCAATGGCGGCGCTCCAACATGCAGTCGCTCGACGGCCTGACCAAGGTGATGCGCGAGAATTTTCGCGCCTGCGGTTATCCCATCGTGCTGTCGCGCCCCTTCGACAAGCGCACCCCTTCCCACCAGTGCGGCACGGTGAGGATGGGCGACGATCCCGCCACCGCGCCGCTTGATCCCTTCTGCCGCTCGTTCGATCACCAGAACCTGTTCGTCGTCGACGGCGGCTTCCTGCCGAACTCGGCAGCCGTCAATCCGGCACTGTCGATCGCCGCGCAAGCGCTGCGCGTCGCCGACCACATCCGCAAGACGGAGCTGACGGCATGAGCCGCCCTGCAGCAATTGTCACCGGCGGCGCGCGTGGCATTGGCCTTGCCTGCGCCGAAGCACTCGCCGATGCCGGCTTCGACATTCTCGTTGCCGACCTTGCTGAAAGAGCTGCCGATGAACTCGCCGCCATCATCACCGCGCGCGGCGCGGCATTCGCCTACCATCGGTGTGACATCGCCGATCTCTCCGCTCACGCCACACTTATCGACGCGGCGATGCGCGCCTTCGGCCGCATCGACTGCCTGGTCAACAATGCCGGCGTCGGCGCCGTCGTGCGTGGCGACCTGCTGGAGCTCAAGCCTGAGAATTTCGATCGCGCAATCAGTATCAACCTGCGCGGCACCATCTTCCTCAGCCAGGCGGTGGCCAATGCCATGCTGGCGGCACCTGCCGACTCGCCGAGATCGATCATCACCATCACCTCGGTCAGCGCCGAAATGGCCTCGCCGGAACGATCGGACTACTGCATCTCGAAGGCTGGCCTTTCGATGTGGGTGAAGAACCTGGCTCTCAGGCTAGCCGCCGAGAATATCGGCGTCTTCGAACTGCGGCCGGGCATCATCCGCACCGAAATGACGGCAGGCGTGGCCGCCAAATACGACGCATTGATCGACGGTGGACTGGTGCCGGCAAAGCGCTGGGGCGTGGCCGCCGACATCGGCGCCGTGGTGGCGACCCTGGCTGGCGGCAAGCTCGGCTTCTCGACCGGCTCGATCATCAATGTCGACGGCGCGCTCTCCGTGCCGCGACTGTAAGTGGATAGTGTCATGACCGACTATATCATCGTGGGCGCCGGCCCGGCCGGTTGTGTTCTGGCCAACCGGCTGAGCGAGGATCCGGCGAATTCGGTCCTTCTTCTGGAGGCCGGCGGCAAGGACTGGCATCCCTATATCCACATGCCGGCCGGCTTCGCCAAGATGACCAAGGGCATCGCTTCCTGGGGCTGGTCGACCGTGCCGCAGAAGCACATGAAGGACCGCGTCTTCTGGTACACGCAGGCCAAGGTGATCGGCGGCGGCTCCTCGATCAACGCCCAGATCTACACGCGCGGCAATGCCCGTGACTACGACGCCTGGGAGAAGGAAGAAGGTCTCGCCGGCTGGGGCTACCGCGACGTGCTGCCCTATTTCAAGCGCGCCGAGAACAACCAGCGCTACGCCAACGATTTTCATGGCGACCAGGGGCCGCTCGGCGTGTCCAACCCGATTTCGCCGCTGCCGATCTGCGAGGCCTATTTCCGCGCCGGCCAGGAAATGGGCATTCCCTTCAATCCGGATTTCAACGGCGCCAGCCAGGAAGGCGTCGGCTACTATCAACTGACCCAGAAGGACGCGAGGCGGTCATCCGCCTCCGTCGCCTATCTCAAGCCGGTCCGTGCGCGCAAGAACCTGACCGTCAGGACCGATATGCTGGTGACCCGCGTCGTCGTCGAGAAAGGACGCGCCATCGGCGTCGAAATCGTCGACAGACCGGGCGGCCAGAAGTCGATCCTGCGCGCCGAGCGCGAGGTGATCGTCTCGTCCGGCGCCATCGGCTCGCCGAAGCTCCTGATGCAGTCCGGCATCGGCCCGGCCGATCATCTGAAGTCTGTCGGCGTGACGCCGGTGCACGATCTGCCCGGCGTCGGCTCCAACATGCAGGACCATCTCGACCTGTTCGTCATCGCCGAATGCACTGGCGACCACACCTACGACAACTACGCCAAGCTGCACCGCACGGCGTGGGCTGGCCTGCAGTATCTGCTGCTGAAAAAGGGGCCGGTCGCCTCCAGCCTGTTCGAGACCGGCGGCTTCTGGTACGCCGACCCGACAGCTGCCTCGCCCGACATCCAGTTCCATCTCGGCCTCGGTTCCGGCATCGAAGCCGGCGTGGAGAAGTTGAATAATCCGGGCGTCACCTTGAATTCGGCGTTCCTGCGGCCGCGCTCGCGCGGCACGGTGCGGCTGAAGAGCGGCGACCCGGCCGACCATCCGCTGATCGACCCGAATTACTGGTCCGATCCTTATGATCGCGCCATGTCGATCAAGGGGCTCAGGCTGGCGCGTGAGATCATGCGGCAGAAGGCGCTTGCCCCCTATGTGCTGCGCGAAGTGCTGCCCGGCCCGTCACTCGCCAGCGACGACGAGCTGTTCGACTACGCCTGCCGCAGCTCAAAGACCGATCATCACCCTGTCGGCACCTGCCGCATGGGCCATGACGACATGGCGGTTGTGGCGCCGGATCTGCGGCTGCGCGGCATCGAAGCCTTACGCGTCTGCGATGCTTCGGTGATGCCGCGCGTGCCCTCCTCCAACACCAACGCGCCAACCATCATGGTCGGCGAAAAGGGTGCCGATCTGGTCCTCGGCCGCGAGCCGCTGCCGCCGGCGGTGTTTTCCGGTAATCGCGCGGCGTGACAGCCGAGAAGGAACAATCCGATGATCAGGCACTGTGTCTTCGTCAAATTCCGCAATGATGTCGGCGTCGGCGAACGCAAGGCGATCCACGCCGACCTCGACGCACTGCGACAGGTGATCGACGGCATGGATGCGGTCCAATTCAGCGCCAATGTCAGCCCCGAACCGTTCGCCCGCGGCTTCACCCATGGCTTCACCATCGATTTCCGCGATGCCGCCGTGCGCGACGCCTATCTGGTGCATGAAGCCCACCAGCGTGCAGGTGCCCGGCTGGTGGCCGCGCTCGAAGGCGGAACGGATGGGTTGATGGTTTTCGACCTCGATCTTACGAAAAAGTGACCGCCGGTTTTTCGAAAGCCGGCTGATGGCTGTTCTCTTTTGCCGACCGGGCGTCATCCGCTTCAGTCCGGAACGGCGCGGCCAGGTGATGACCGTTCCGGGCTCACGGCAGCTAACCCAGTCGGAGCGCAATAACGCCGGCGACGATGCTGATCGCGGCGGCACCGCGCCAGCCCGTCATCTTCTCGCCGAGCGCGAAGACCGAGATCATCATGGCAAACAGGATCGAGGTCTCGCGCAGCGACGCCACCGAGGCGATCGGCGCCTTGGTCATCGCCCACATCACGATCCAGTAGGCAGCGCCACTGAGTACACCGGTGAACAGCCCCGTCTTCCAGTCGCGCGCCAGCACTGGCAGCGACCGCGGCCCGCGGAAGGCGATGCACAACACCAGCGCCCATAACGCGTCGCAGATGAACAGCCAGGCTGCATAGCTCGACGCGGTGGCTGCGAGCCGCGCGCCACTGCCGTCCGACAGCGTGTAGCTGGCGATGAAGATCGAGGTGCCTAACGCAAAGCCGACCGCCCGCAGGTTGAGCTTCTCCAGATGCGCGCCACCGCGAAACGACATCACCAGCGTGCCGGCCGACAACAGAGCGATGCCGAGAATGGCGAGCGGAGCCGGAACCTCCTTGACCACCACCATGCCGCCGATGGCGGCGAGCAATGGCGCGGTGCCGCGCGCCAGCGGATAGGTCTGGGCGAAATCGCCGGCCTTGTAGGCGCCGATGAGGAATGTCCGGTAGCCCATGTGGAAGAAGACCGAGGCGATGATGTAGGGCCACACTTCGGCTTTCGGCACTTCGACGAAAGGCAGCGCCACGAGGGCAGCAGTGCCCATGCCGAGCGTCATCAGCGTGATCGACAGGAAGCGGTCGAGGTGCACCTTGACCAGCGCGTTCCAGATCGCGTGCATGGCGGCGGCGGCGAGCACCGCGAAAAAGACGAACAAGGTCATGTGCGGCTCATCGGCCTCCAGAGATGGTGGCGATGCCCGATGTTTCCAGGTCGATGTCGATCCGCAACGGGAAATGGTCCGACGCAACCTCGCCAATGTCGGCGCTGACCGAGCGCACGCGTCCGGCGAACATGCCGCTGACGAAGCAATGATCAAGCCGGCGCTTGGTGAGCTTGCCATCGATGGTCTTCACATGGGTATGGAAATCCGCGGCCGGCTCGCTGGCGACTGAAGCGGCATCGACGAAGCCGTCGAGATAGGCGGCTCCGCGATGATAGGGCGTGCTGCCGACGATGCGGCGGTATTCGGCGCTGCCCGGTTCCATATTGAAGTCGCCCATCCAGATCGCCGCCAGCGGGTTCTCCGGCTCGGCTTCGCCGCTGGTCCAGTTGCGCGCCGGCTCGTCATCGATGCCGCTCCACGGGCCACCATCAGAAGGCGCCCGGCGGTGCTCGGCAAGCAGATAGTCGATCTGCTCCAGCCGCTCCTCGGCCGCGATGTGCGCGAGATGCAGCGACAGCACCCGCACCGGACCCGCCGGTGTGCGGATCATGCATTCGAGCGCCGCGTTACGGGTGTTGAGCGGCCGAAGCGTACGGCGCATCGGCAGCGCATGCAGCCGTGACCAGACAATCGGCAGCTTGGACAGCACCATCGTACCGAACTGCCGGCGACGGTTGACGATCCGGCCGTCACGCCGTTCGCTGGCGTCCATGTCGAAGGCCGGTCCATAGACCCAGTGATAGTCCGGCAAAAGGCGGGAAAGCAGCTCCGGCTGGTCGTCGAAATTGCTGCGCTGCCAGTGGCGCTCGACTTCCTGCAAGGCAATAATATCGGCACCGGCAACAATGCGCGCGGCACGCGAAAGATCGTAGCGACCGTCACCGCCGAATCCGTACTGGATGTTGTAGCTGACCAGCTTCATTGCTTATCCGGCTCAATTTCGATGTTGGCAGTAACGGTTCGACGATGGCCTTGCAATGGACCGCCATGATGGCGTGGCTGGGCCAGGAGCAGACACCACCTAAGTGGTAAGAGGCTGGAACCGCCCGGCTGGCGAGGCCGCCAGTTCGGACCAGTCGATTTCCTCTTCCAGGCGATGGTAGGCTTCGTCGCCGATCGTGCCGTTGCGGCGCAGTTCCTCCAGCGCGTCACGCTGGCTGTTGATGGCATAGAGGCGCAGCCGGTCATACTCCGTCGCCGCTTGCGCGTTTTCCGGGTTTTCGGCGATCGTACGCTGCGCCGCATATTGCTCGCGCACGGCAGCGGCGGCATTCGATGTCTTGCCGCTCAACACGTTGAGCGCGGCCTGCATGACGGCCACACGCGCCCGCGCCACTTCGCGGTCGACTGTCGTGTCCGGATCAAGGCTGAGCGCCTTCAGCAATGGCTTGAGCGTCATACCTTGCAGCACCAGCGTGCCGAGAACGACCGCGAAGGCGGCAAGCACAATCGGATCGCGGCCAGGGAAATTGGCTGGCAGGGCAATGGCGGCCACCAGCGTCACCAGCCCGCGCATCCCGCACCAGCCGACGAGCAAGCCGCCGCGAACCGACGGCGCTTCTCGCCTTCGGCCCTCGCTACCGGACCGGGCAAGCCATCTGATGATCACGCCGTAACCCAACACCCAGGCGAGGCGCGAAACGATGACGACGGCCAGCACCGTTGCGGCGAAGACGAATGCTTCCCCCTGGCCTTCCCCGGCAAGCCGGCCGACGATCGACCGTGCCTGCAGGCCCATCAGCACAAAGGCCAGCACGTTGAGCACGAAGACCGCCGACTCCCACACCGAATAGGTGCTGACGCGTCTCCTTGCCGACATGTGGCGCGGCGCGCGGCGCGCAAGCGTCATGGCATAGACGACGATGGTGATGATGGCCGAGAGGCCCAGCCTGTCGGCCAGGATCCAGACGCCGAATGTCCCGGCGAACTGCACAACGGTGCTGCTTGCCGCATCCTCGATACGGGTAAGCGTCAGCAGCGAAAAGCGGCCAAGCAGATAACCCGCGACCAGGCTGCCAACCGTCGACAGCAGGATCGTCGGAATGGCGTTGCTCAGCGTGACCGCGCCTATCGCTGCCGAAACCGCCAGCCGATAAATCAACAGCGCTGTGGCATCGTTGAGCAGGCTTTCTCCCTGCAGGATGGCGGTGATGCGGTGCGGCACCTTAAATTGCCCGAGCACAGCACTTGCGGCCACCGCATCTGGCGGAGCAACGATGGCGCCGAGCGCTATTGCCGCCGCGATCGGCAGTCCGGCCATCTTCCAGCCGACGAAGGCGACGATCGCCGTGGTGAAAATGACGGCGCCGAGCGCCAACAGCACGAGCGACAGCCGATACCGGTTGAGATCCCGCAACGATGTGTCGTAGGCCGCATCCAGAAGCACCGGCGCAATGAACAGCGCCAGCGCCAGCTCCGGGTCGATCTCGATCGTCGGCGCGCCAGGCACGAAGGCAATCCCAACCCCGGCCAAAGCCAGCAGGGACGGATAAGGAATCTCCAGCCGTCGCGACAGTGCCGTCAGCGCGACGGCGATCAGCAGGAGGACAAGTGTGAGTTCGAAAAGAGCCATGGCTCGTTATATCCGGAACCAGAACTGTCGGCAGTAGCTGGCCAACAACATGCCGTTGATTGGTCATCGCGTACAGACCGACTGGCGGAACGCCTGGAACTTGTGGCGTGCTGCTCCCAGCATGCTGCACGAGCCCACCGCGCGGATGGAAGGGCTGCCTGGCTTTCAGATGGTGGTGCAGCCATTCATAGCGCCGGCTCGAAACGCCCGATTTGGGCAGGCCAGGTGTGTCGAGATTGAGGTCACGCCGAGCCGAAGTCGAAGACGGGCGCGAAGCGACCAAACAAGGTGGCTTCCGGGAATCGGAGCCAAGCGCACTTAAAGTACGTGACCGGAAGCGCAGGGAACCGCCATTTGCAGGCCGGCATCACCTGAACATCGGCACAGCCTAGTGCAGCACCAGCATATCGCTCGACGAAAACGAAATCTCGGCCTTCTCGCCGACCGCGGGTGGCGGCGTTGCCGGGCTGTTGAACGTGTCGAGCGAAACCGTGTTGCCGCCAATACCGACCCGAACCCGGATCACCGAACCGAGGAAATGCACTTCGGAGATCTCGCCCGAAAGGCTGGAGTCGCGGCCGGGCTGGCGGCCAAGCGAAATTGCCTCGGGCCGCAGTGCCAGCGACAGCGTATCGCCCGACTTGGAACCGTTGAGCTTGCCCTTGAGCAGGACTTCCTCGCTGTTGACGCGGACCTTGCCCGACGCGGCGTCGGTGACGGTGCCTTCCAGCACGTTTAGCGTGCCGACGAAATTGGCGACGAACTTGGTTGCCGGGCGGTTGTAGATCTCGAACGGCGTACCCACCTGCTCGGCCTTGCCGCCATACATGACGGCGATGCGATCCGAGATCGACAGCGCCTCTTCTTGGTCGTGCGTCACGAAAATGGTGGTGATGCCGAGCTTCTTCTGGATCGAGCGGATTTCCTCGCGCAGCGACACGCGCACCTTGGCGTCGAGCGCCGACAGCGGCTCGTCGAGCAGCAGCAATTTCGGCTTGGGCGCGATGGCGCGGGCCAGCGCGATGCGCTGCTGCTGACCGCCCGAGAGCTGGTAGGGATAGCGGTCCGCCATCTGCGGCAGCTTGATGATGCCCAGCATTTCGGCGACACGGGCATCAATGTCCGCCTTGGACATGCCCGCCACCTTCAAGCCGAAGCCGATGTTCTGCGCCACGGTCAGGTTCGGGAACAGCGCATAGGCCTGGAACACCATGCCGACATTGCGCTGGTTGGGCTTCAGCGTTGTGATGTCCTTGCCGCCTACGACGATCTTGCCGGCGCTCGGCTCCTCGAAGCCGGCGACCATGCGCAGCACGGTGGTCTTGCCGCAACCGGACGGCCCGAGGAAGGAGACAAATTCGCCCCGCTCGACATCGAGATTGAAATCCTCCACGACGGTGGTGGCGCCGAAGGACTTTCGAACGTGCTGGATGGAGAGGAACGGGTCGGCCATGGAGTTGTTCTTTCGATCAGTTCGGGCGGTTCGCCGATTTCGGCGCGAAGCGGGACAGGATCTGGATCAACGACATGCACCCCCAGGTGATGGCGAAGGCGATGATGGCGAGGGCCGCCGGCTCGTAGGCCCGGTTGGCACCGATGTTCTGCAGGTAGGGACCGAAGGCCGGCCGATTGAGCAAGCTCGCCATGGTGAATTCGCCGATGACGATCGCGAAGGTGAGGAAGGCGCCAGAGAGCACCGCGATCAGCACGTTGGGCAGGATGACGCGGGTGATGATCGTTCCCCAACCGGCGCCCAGAATCTGCGCCGCTTCCGTCAGTGTGCGCACGTCGATGGTCCGCAGACCCGTATCGACGGCTCGATACATATAAGGCAGCGCCAGTGTCGCATAACCGATGACCAGCAAGGCATTGGTGCCCGTGTCGGTCGCCAGGAACGGCAGCGGTGAATTCGAGCCATACATTCTGATATAGCCGAAGACGATGACGATGGCCGGGATGACCAGCGGCAGCAACGTGATGAACTCGACGACCGGCCTGAGCTGCGGCAGGCGAAGCCGGATCCAGTAGGCAGCCGGCACCACGATGAGCACGCCGAGAATGATGGTGAAGACGGCGGCAAGCACCGAATAGCCGAACGTCGCCTGGAAGCGTGCGTCGCCCAGCACGACCTTGTAGGCGTCGAAGGAATAGACGCCGCGCCGCATGCGCATCGAGAACTCCACTGTCGCGATCAGCGGAATGAAGAAATAGGCCGCGCCCAGCGCGAAGACGACCCAGGCCCAGAACCTGCCAGCCTTCATTTGAGCCACCTCTCGGAGCGGGTGCGGAACCAGATATAGAAGACATTGGCAAGACCGGTGATGACGATCATGCCGAAGGCTATGGCATAGCCGAGATGGGCATTGTGCAGCACGTCTCCGCGGATCTGGGCATAGAGCAGGATCGGCACGATGTTGAGCGACGAGCCGGTCAACGCATAGGCGGTGGCGATGGCGCCGAAGGCATTGGCGAACAACAGGATCACGGTGCCGAGGAAACTCGGCCAGATCACCGGAATGACCACCATGCGCCAGTACTGCGCCATGGTCGCGCCCAGCGTCGCGGCGGCCTCGCCCCATTCCTTCTTCAGCCCGTCGATGGCTGGCACGATGATGACCACCATCAGCGGGATCTGGAAATAGACATAGGTCAGGGTCAGACCCCAGAACGACAGGATGTTGAAGCCGTGCGCATAGATGTTGAGGCCGAACAGGGTGTTCAGGAGCACCGTCGCCAGGCCGAGCCGGCCGAGCGTCGCAAGAAAGGCGAAAGCCAGCGGCACGCCGGCAAAATTGGAGGCAACGCCGGAAAACGTCAGTGTCGCCGAACGTATCCAGTCCGGCAGACCGCCGCGCACGATGGCGATGGCAATCGCCAGGCCCGCAAAGGCGCCAATCAGCGACGAGGCCAGACTGACCTTGATCGAAATCCAGTAGGCGGCGACGATCGACGGCTGTGCCAGCGCCGCAATATTCTCGAAGGTGAACTCGCCCGCATCATTCTGGAACGCACCCAGCATCAGATAAAGCGTGGGCAGGATCAGGAACATGATGGCGAAGATGAAGAACGGCGCGACGCCAAGCCATTGCGTCGGCAGCCGCAAGGCGCGCGCCTCACCGGGGGGTACGGTCTTCCCCGCGATGGCCTGATTGGAAAGCGAGAGATCGGTCATGCGCCGGCTACCGTCATCGAGGGAGTCCGGGCGGCCACGCGGCCGCCCGGATCGATTTCAAGTGTTACTTGACGTTGGCGCCGACAACGGCGTCCCAGTTCTTGGTGATGGCTTCCTTGGCCTTGCCCTGCTCGTCGAGCGTCGGGAACACCGCGGCCGCGTAGGACTCGGCCGGAGGCAGCTTGGCCAGCACGTCCGCCGGGATCTTGTTGTTCTTGGCAAGATCGTTGAAGCGGATCGGGTGGCAATAGCCCTTCAGCCAGGCGATCTGGCCTTCGTCGGAATAGAGGTATTCCAGCCAGAGCTTGGCTGCATTCGGGTGCGGCGCAAAGGCGCTGATCGCCTGCACGTAGACGCCGGCGACCACACCGGTCTTCGGCACGACGACGTCGACGGGCGGGTTGCCCTTCAGCGTGTCGCGGCCGGCCAGCGCGTTGTAGTCCCAGGTGACCAGTATCGGGGTCTGACCCTGGGCGAGCGTGGCGGCCTTGCCGATGACCGGCACGAAGTTGCCGGCGGCGTTGAGCTTCTTGAAGTAGTCGAGGCCGGCGGTGCCGGCGGCTTCGCCAGCGGCCGCGCCTGACGACAGGCCGGCGGCGTAAACCGCCTGGATGGCCTGGTTCGAGGCGCGCGGATCACCGGCAAGGGCTACCGAGTTGGCGAATTCCGGCTTCAGCAGGTCGGCCCAGTCCTTCGGCGATTCCTTGACCAGATCCTTGTTCACCTGGAAGGAAAGCACGCCGTAATAGTCGCCGGTCCAAAACCCTTCCGCATCCTTGGCGCTGTCGGGGATCGAGTCCCAGGTCGACACCTTGTAAGCCTGGATCAGGCCATCCTTCTTGGCGGACGGACCGAACGACAGGCCGACGTCGATGACGTCGGGAGCCTGCGGGCCCTTGTTGTCCTTGTTGGCCTTGATCGCCTCGACCTCGTCGCCGGAACCGGCATCGGGGTTGAGTTCGTTGATGGTGATTTCCGGATACTTCGCCTTGAAGCCGGCGATGACATCGCCGTAGCCGCACCAGTCATGCGGCAGGGCGATGGTGGTGAGTTGGCCTTCCGCCTTCGCGGCCTTGACGAGATCGTCCATCGAAGCCGAGGACGAAATCACCGTCGACGCAAAAAGCGCCGCGGCCGAAAGGGAAAGCACCTTCCCCGTGAACTTGAACATGTGTTCTCTCCGTTGAACTGACGCCGTTGGACGCCTGCGATGCGGTATCGTTTTCATGTGACAGCCAGATGAAAGCTTTGTGAAACCGGCTGCTCGCAGTACGAAAAAGTAAACTCTTTTTAACCTGATGTAGCAATCGCCTCGCGATTCTTTTTCCGGCTAACTAGTTTCTGCCTTGCCCGTCATCCTCCCCCTTGTTTCTGTAGCCCCTTTTCAGATCAATTTCCTGTGCGGAAAACGTCTCAGACCGTGCCGGCGATGGCGTTTTCGAGCAACGTCAGCGCGGCCTTCTTGGTCAGCTTGACCGGGTTGCCGCCGGCGGTCGGATCGACCACCGCCATGTCGGCGATCAGCCCCTTGCGCTTCTTGTCCATGTCGAGACCCTTGATCAGGCCCGGCAGCGCGTGCGGCACCTTCAATTCCTTGCGCAGCTTGATGATTGCCTTGGCAAAGCCGTCGAAACCACCCTTGATGCCGCAATAGGCGGCGAGCCGCGCGATGCGCACCTCGATGGCATCACGGTTGAAGGCCAGCACATAGGGCATGAACACGGCGTTGGTCATGCCGTGATGGGTGTCGTAAAGCGCGCCGACCGGATGCGACAGCGAGTGGATGGCGCCGAGCCCCTTCTGGAAGGCGGTGGCGCCCATGGCGGCGGCGCTCATCATATGGGCGCGCGCGACGAGATCCTTGCCATTGGCATAGGCCTTCGGCAGGTTTTCGAAAACGAGCCGGATACCCTCGACGGCGATGCCGTCGGCCATCGGATGATAGCCCGGCGCGCAATAGGCTTCGAGACAGTGGGCGAGCGCGTCCATGCCGGTGCCGGCTGTGATGAAGCCCGGCATGCCGACCGACAGTTCCGGATCGGCGATGACGATGGCCGGCAGCAGCTTGGGATGGAAGATGACCTTCTTGGTGTGCGTCGCCTCGTTGGTGATGACGCCGGCGCGGCCGACCTCCGATCCGGTGCCGGCCGTGGTCGGCACGGCGATGATCGGAGCGATCGCATCCGAATTGGCGCGTGTCCACCAGTCGTCGACATCCTCGAAGTCCCAAACCGGCCGCGTCTGGCCGGCCTGGAAGGCGATCAGCTTGCCGAGATCGAGCGCCGAGCCGCCGCCGAAGGCGATAACGCCGTCATGCTTGCCCTTCTTGAACACGGCGATGCCGGCGGTGAGGTTGGATTCGACCGGGTTGGGCCTCACCTCGGAGAAGACGCCATAGGGGACCTTGGCATCGTCGAGGATCTTCAGGGTCGAAGCGACGACCGGTAATTTCGCCAAGCCCGGATCGGTGACGAACAGCGGCCGCTTGATACCGGTGGCCGCCAGAACCTCAGGCAGTTCCTTGATGCGCCCGGCGCCGAAGCGGACGGTGGTGGGGTAGTTCCATTTGGAGATCAGCTTGGACATTTTTGTCTTTCAATAAATCAGATGACTTCACGCAGGTGGAATGACTTCGGCCTCGTCAGATTGTCGTAGCCGATGGCCGACAGTGCGGCACCCTTCCCAGTGTCCTTGACGCCGGTCCAGACCAATGCCGGATCGAGATAGTCGCAGCGGTTCATGAACACCGTGCCGGTCTCGACGCGGTTGCCGATCGCCACCGCATGCTCCGTGTCGCGCGTCCAGATCGAAGCCGTCAGCCCATAGGGACTGTCGTTCATCAGCGCGATCGCCTCCTCATCGTTGCGCACCTTCATGATGCCGACGATCGGGCCAAAGCTCTCCTCGCGCATGACGCTCATCTGATGATCGACTTGCGTCAGCACTTCTGGCGCCAGATAGGGCGAGCCGGCCTTGTCGTTGGCCACCTTCATGTTGATGTGCGCCACCGCGCCCTTGCGCAACGCCTCGGCCTTCTGCTCGCGGATCAGGTCGGCGAAGCGCGCCTGCGCCATCGGCCCCATCGTCGTCGCCTGATCAAGCGGATTGCCGACCACGTAGTTTTTTGTCTCGGCGATGAAGCCTTCGACGAATTCGTCATAAACCTTCTCGTGCACATAGACGCGCTCGATGCCGCAGCAGCACTGGCCGGAATTGTAGAAGGCGCCGTCGACCAGATTGACGACCGCATGATCCATCTTGGCGTCCGGCAGCACATAGGCTGGATCCTTGCCGCCAAGCTCGAGGCCGAGCGTCATGAAGGTGCCCGCCGCCGCCTTTTCGATGGCCCGGCCGCCGGCGACCGAACCGGTGAAGTTGACATGGTCGATCTTGCCCGAGCCAAGCAGCCTCTCGGTCTGGGCGTGATTGAGCACGACATTCTGGAACACGCCCTTGGGCAGGCCGGCCTTGTCGAAGGCCTGCTGGAAACGCTCGCCGACCAGCAGCGTCTGCGCCGCATGCTTGAGGATGACGGCGTTGCCGGCCATCAGCGCCGGCACGATTGTGTTGACGGCGGTGAGGTAAGGATAGTTCCACGGCGCGATCACCAGCACCACGCCGAGTGGATCTTTCTTCACATAGCGGCGGAACCCGTCCTTCGGGTTGGAGGCCGGCACCGGCCGCAACGCCGCCTCGGCGATCTCGACCATATAGTTGGTGCGTTCCTTGACGCCGCCGAACTCGCCGCCGTAACGCACCGGGCGCCCCATCTGCCAGGCGATCTCCGGCACGATCTCGTCGGTCATCGCGACCAGCGCCTCCAGCATTGCGAGCATGTACTTGCCGCGTTCGACGATCGGCGTCTCAGCCCACTTCTCCTGCGCCGCCTTGGCGCGCTCGATCGCGGCATTGATCGCCTGGTCTGTCGCCACCGGTCGCTCGGCATAGATCGAGCCATCGACGGGGGATATGATTTTGACCGTTTCGGTCATTTTGTAAGTCCTCGCACTTCTGCAACAATCGACAAATCGCATGGCTTGGCGCTGCCCCTCATCCGCCTGCCGGCACCTTCTCCCCGTTCTTCACGGCGAGAGGGTAAGGGTGAGGGGCGGCGTCAACGTTCGCAGGCTACCTTAATACCGCTCGAACCCCCTGTGCAGTTCCCAGTCCGTGATGCGGCGGTCGTATTCGAACTGCTCCCACTTGGCGGTGTGGACATAGTGTTCGAGCACGTCGTCGCCGAGCGCCTGCTTCAGCATCTTCGACTTCGCCAGCGTCTCGGTGGCATCGCGCAGCGTCTTCGGGATCTCCGGCAAACGAGATGCCTGGTAGGCGTCGCCGACGAAAGGCTTCTGCAGTTCAAGCTTCTCGTCGATGCCGGCAAGACCCGCGGCGATCAGTGCGGCAAAAGCGAGATAGGGGTTGAGGTCGGCGCCGCCGATGCGGCATTCCATGCGGATGCCCTTGGTGCCCTCGCCGCACAGGCGGAAGCCGGCGGTGCGGTTGTCCTCGCTCCACATGATCTTGGTCGGCGCGAAGGTACCGGCCTGGAAGCGCTTGTAGGAATTGATGTAGGGCGCCAGGAACCAGGTGAACTCCTTGGCGTACTTCAACTGCCCGGCCGCCCATTGCTGGCCGAGCGTCGACAGTGTCCACTCCGCCTTCTTGTCGAAGAACAGCGGCGTCTTGCCGTCGGCACTCCAAAGCGAATTGTGGATGTGGCTGGAATTCCCGGCGAACCCGTAATTGTACTTGGACATGAAGGAAATCGCCTTGCCCTCGGACTCGGCAATCTCCTTGGCACCGTTCTTCAGGATGACGTGGCGATCGGCCATGTCGAGCGCCTCGGCGTAGCGCACATTGATCTCTTCCTGGCCCGGGCCCCACTCGCCCTTGGAGTTCTCGATCGGGATGCCGGCCGCCTCCATCTCGTTGCGAAGCCGGCGCATGACGCCTTCTTCCTTGGTGGTGATGCCGATCTGGTAATCGCCGATATAGGGCGATGCGGTGTCGAGGCCCTGCCAGTGCTTCTTGCGGGCGGAATCGTAGGTCTCGTTGAACAGGTAGAATTCGAGCTCGGAAGCGAAATAGCCGATATAACCACGCTCCGTCAGTCGCTTGACCTGCTTCTTCAGAATGGCGCGCGGCGAATGCGGCAGGTCGTCATGGGTGTGGTGATCGAGCACGTCGCAGATCACCAGCGCCGTCTTTTCCAGCCACGGTATGCGCCGCAGCGTCGCGAGATCCGGCTTCATGACGAAATCGCCGTAGCCCTTCGACCAGCTCGCCGCCTTGTAGCCGGGCACCGGCTCCATATCGATGTCGGCGGCCAGGAGATAGTTGCAGCCATGCGTTTCATCATGCGCGGAATCGACGAAGTATTGCGCCAGGAAGCGTTTTCCCGCCAGCCGCCCCTGCATGTCGACGATGCAGGCCAGCACCGTGTCGATCTCGCCGCTGGAGACCGCCTTCTTCAACTGATCGAACGAGAAATTTCCGGCCATTCCTTTGGCACTCCAGCGCTTTTTCGATTGAGCAGATAGATCAAGCCATGGCCGGCACGATGCCGGCCATGGCGATGATGACTGAGTTCAGTGGCCAGTCTCGCCGACCGCCAATTCGGCAGCCGCGATGGCAGCCTGGCGCTTGGCGATCTGGTCGCCGATCGGCGGTCCCTGGAAGCGGCGATTCTCGAAACCGAACCAAAGCACAGCGGTCAACACGATGAAGCCAATGGTGATGTAAAGCACCTTGTCGTTCGGCGGCTGGATGGCGATGTAGAAGATGATCACCATGCCGACGACCGACAGGACGCAAAGCAGCTTGAACAGCCCGGCGCCGAGATTCCACGGGCCTGGAGTCGGCCATTTCGCCGTTCCAAAAGCCATCATGCCGAGCACGATCGGAATGATGAACGACAGGAACAGGAACACCAGCGTCGAATTGACGACGATGGTGTAGATGTTGGTGCCGCCGATCGAGATGAACTGAGCAAGAAAGACGTAGATGATCTCGAGGATCGCGGCGGTCCAGATGGCGTTGACCGGCGTGCGCCAGGTTGGGCTGACTTTGGCGAGCGAGGCCGAACCAACCGGCATGCCACCGTCACGAGAGAAGGCAAACAACATGCGCGAGGCCGAGGTCACCGTGGCGAGGCCGCAGAGGAACTGCGAGATCAGGATTGCCAGATAGAGCAGCTCTTTCAGCCAGACCGGCAGGATTGCATCCATCGTCGAGAAGAAGACGCTCCAGCCCTGCTTGGCGCCGGCGGCTAGGTCGGGGATCGCCAGAGTGATCGCGCAGACCATCGCCCAGCCGATCAGCGACGACCAGAGCACGGACGAAACGATCGCCCGCGGAACGGAATGCGCTGCCTTCAGCGTTTCTTCCGAAGTATGCGCCGACGCGTCATATCCAGTGATGGTGTAGACAGGCAGCAGCAGGCAGAGCAGGAACAGGTAGCTCATGGAGCCCGACTGCGGGAAAACCCCGCCGCCAGCGTCGCCCGAGTAGTTGGTGAACGTCCACAGCCGTGTGACGTCGATTGCCGGAGCAAACACCAGGCAAGCAACGATCAACACAGCAGTTGCGCCAAGGATCAGGAAGCCGGATGCGTCGGTCAGCATGGCGGTCAGCCTGATGCCGAAGTGATTGCAGAGCGCCTGTATCACGGTGATGACGGCAACAAATCCGACGACCTCGCCCGGAGTGCCGGTAATGCCGAACCAGCTCCCGAACGTTCCGACGAAGAAGAATGCGGTACCGATGTTGATGGCACCCAGCACGGTGATCAGGCCGAGCAGATTGAGCCAGGCGGTCAGCCAGCCGGTGAAGCGATTTCCAAGGATGGATGACCAGTGGTAGAGCCCGCCAGCGGTCGGAAATGCCGAAGCGATCTGCGCCATGGCGAGGGCGAAGAACCCTGAAACAACGCAACCGACAATCCAGCCGATGCCGGCGCCGGCGCCACCGATCGAAGAGATGGCCTGGGCGAAGGAATTGATGCCGCCCGACAGGATGCAGATGATAGAGAATGAGATCGCGAAATTCGAGAAGCGGCTCATGCTTCGCGACAGTTCCTGGGCGTAGCCCATGCCGTGGAGAACCTTGAGGTCCTCCTTCTTGTCAACTTCTGTATAACCCGGTGCTGCCATTTTGGTTTCCCCTGTTGGTTCTTAGCTGGCCGATTGAACTGACTTGCCGACTGCTGGTCGAGAGCCCTTGGCCTCCTCTGGCTCCAGATCCGAAAAAATGCCCGTGAGCAGATCCGCCCATTTCCGCTGCCCGGCTTCGCCGGCGATTTCGTCATTGCGGATTTCGATCATCGCGCACGGCAAGCCGCGCGAACGTGCGTGGCGTTCCAGCGTGAAATAGACGCGGTCGGCCGGCGAATAGGGTTCGTTGACGCCGACGGTGACCCCGGCAAGCCGCTTCAGCGCGGCAATCAGAGGTGACGCCAGCCGGCGATCATCGTCGTGGATGATGCCGATATGCCAGGGCCGGTTGCGGCCCTTGTAGACCGGCGTGAACGAATGCACGGAAACCAGGCGGGTCTCCTGTCCGCGCGCCAGCCTGTCTTCGACAATGTGTTCGATGGCGCCATGGAACGGCTGCCACGACAGGGCAACACGTGCCGCGCGCTGCTTCTCCGACAGGCCGGTATTGCCAGGTATCGCCGTGGTCTCGCTGACCTGCGGCACCAGATCCGGCGCGTCAAGCGGCCGGTTACAGTCGATGACGAGGCGAGAAATGCGGGTTTCGACCAGCGTCGCGTCGAGCGCCTCGGCCATGCGCAGCGCAACCGGCAGCGCGCCCGGGTCCCAGGCGATGTGGCGGGACAGGTCCTCGGCGGCGAGGCCCAACGTCCCGAATTCGGCCGGCAGGAAATTCGAGGCGTGATCGCAGGTCAGCACGAAAGGGCTCGATCCGCCCGGGTTCGTCACCCTTACGGTATCTGACGATGCAAGGCTGGCGGGCCGTGCTTTCTCCATAGTCTGCCGTCCCCGGGGAGCGCTGTATCGTATGTTACGTATTTTGCCTCATTGCGTCCCTGTGGATGATTTCATACAGTTTGCCAGGCTTTGTCAAATGCGATTTCGGAAAAGACCGTGGACCAAGCCAGGGATGGGGAAAAGATGATTTCCAGCATTGCCGAATTGATCGCCGACCGGATTGGCACGATGCCGGCCAGCGAACGGCGGGCAGCACAGACGCTGATCGCCAGCTATCCTATGATCGGCCTGAAAACGGTTGCCGAATTCTCGGCCGCGGCCGGCGTTTCCTCACCGACGATCCTGCGCTTCGTTGCCCGGCTCGGCTTCCAGAACTATCCGGAATTCCAGTCAAGCCTGCAGGACGAACTGGCGGCGCAACTGCAATCACCGGCGACAAGGACGCTCAACCCGCCCTCGCCCGGCGGCGGCACCGTGTCACCGATGCTGGAAGCGACGCTCGACAACATGCGCGAGACCTTCAGGCACCTGTCCGACAAGCAGCTTGCCGACATCGCGGCCCGGCTCGCTGACCGGCGCGGCAAGACCTTCCTGATCGGCGGCCGCTTCACCGATCCGCTGGCGCGTTACATGGCCGCCCACCTCGCCATCATTCAGCCTGATGTCTTTCACCTCGCCGGGCAGGAAAGCATGTGGCGCGACCGGCTGATCGACATGGGCAAGCGCGACGTGCTGGTGATCTTCGACATCAGGCGCTACCAGGACAGCCTCGTCCGCTTCGCCGAGAAGGCGCATCAGCGCGGCGTGCAGATCGTGCTGTTCACCGACCAGTGGCTGTCGCCGATCGCCCGCTTTGCCCGCCATGTCATCGCAGGACGAACCGCGGTGCCATCGGCATGGGATTCGTCCGCTGCCCTGTTCGTCGTCGCCGAAACGCTGATCGGCGCCGTCACAAGGCAACTGGAAGCAAAAGGCGCCAAGCGCATCCGCGAGATGGAAAGCCTGCGTTAGGCCGTCAACGGTGCGTCGAGCCGACCTCATCGGCTCGAGCCGCGTCACCATCGAGTTCAACGATGGCGTCGATCTCGGTGCCGCTATTTCAGCAAGCGGCCCTCGATCGACCAGCGCGCTGCCAGGAAATTCAGCACCGCCGCCACAATGACACCGCCGATCTTTGCCGGCCAAACCCCGACGATACCGGCCAAGAGCGCGATCGAAAGGCTGGAGACGCCGAGCGAAATCAGCGCCCCAAGCGAAACGAAGCGAAGGAAGGCAACGCGCGGCCGGATGGCCGGATCGCGCTCGAACGACCAGAAGCCGTTCGCCACGAAAGAGAAGGTGACGGCGATGAACCAGGCGGCGATGTTGGCGGGCAGCGGCGGGACATGCAGCTTGAGCAGCACGAAGAAGCCGGCGAGGTCGATGGCCGTGTTCGCCAGTCCGACGACGGCAAAGCGAACGATCTTGCTGCCCGTCGAACGTCGGGGCCGGTCGGCATCGCTCATTCCTTGCCGCCCATGATCTCGACGCCGGCACGGGACAGGCTTGCGCCGAATTCGTCCGATGCCAGGAACGCGAACTCGACCTCGCGCACGCCTTGCATCGGGTCACGCGCGCGCAGCGTCGCGTCGACATGGCCGGGATGACACATGAACAGCCCTCGCTCCCGCAACGCCTCCACGGCGGCTAGCAGCACCGGAGCAAACCTCTCGGGCTGCCGCCAGTCATAGATGCCGGCAAGCGGCTCGAAAATGATGAAGCCGGCGCGCTGCATCGACCGGTCGAAGCCGGCGGCGAGCGCCGCGATTGCGGCGACTTTCGGCGCCGCGGCTCCACCGGTCAGTGCCGGAGCGCCGCGCAGCGCCGGCCTGCCGGCGCCTTCGGCAAGGCGCGCGCGCAGCCATCTGCGGACGACGGGAAGGAAATGCACGTGCTGGTGCCCGTCGACGAACGCGGGCCGGCGACCCAGCGCCTCGACGAAGCGGCCGTACTGGGCGTCGAGTTCGGCATGGATGTCCCGGTCGTCGACGCGGCCGCTCAGGATCGGCAATGCCAGCGAGCGGAGCGGCGGCAACCGGCCTTCCGGCGCCAGGCTCGACTGGCCGGTGATGGCTGGCTGGTCGGTCAAGGTAAGATGCAGCCCGATCGCGGCACGGTCGCATAGTGGCTTTATGCGCGCCGCCTCCCCTTCCCATTCTGGAAAGCCGGTCATGCAACTGGTACCTGTCAGGCGGCCGCGATCGAGCAGTTCGAGGATCGCTGCTGAAACCCCGGGCGCCAGGCCGTAGTCGTCGGCGATCAGGCGGATGCGCCGCGTCATGTCTCGGAAGTACCTGGCGACAGTTTGTCAGGGGCGTCGCCGCGTACGACATCGCGCACGATGTAGACCGGCCGATCCTTGCTCTCGCTGAGCGTCACCCAGACATATTCGCCGATCAGCCCGAGCAGCGTGAGGTTGAGGCCGCCGAGCAGGACGACGGCGACCATAAGGCTGGGATAGCCGGGGACGGCGATGCCGTAGAACATCACCTCGAAGAACACTTTGGCTCCGTAAACGAGGCCCGCCAACGCCGCCAGCATTCCGCTCAGGCTGATGATGCGCAAAGGGATGACGGAAAAGGACGTAAACCCTTCCAGCGAGAAGGCGATCAGGTTGAGCCGGCTCCATTTCGACGTGCCGCCGGCGCGGTTCTCCGGCGAATAGGGCATGGCTTTCTGGCGGAAGCCGGCCCAGGCGAACAGGCCCTTGTTGAAGCGCCGCTTGTCACGCAGGCTCGTCAGCGCGCGCACAACGGCACCACGCATGACGCGAAAATCTCCCGCGTTCTCGGGAATGTCGAAACGCTGGCTGCTGTTGATCAGGCTGTAGAAAAGCCGGGCCAGTTGGCTGCGCCGCCAACTCGCCTCGCGCCGGTCGTTCTGCGCAAAGACGACGTCGATGTCGGGATTTTCCACCAGTTCGGCGATCAGTTTCAGGCTGATGTCCATGGAATGCTGGAGGTCGGCATCCATGATCAGCACCATGTCGCCGCGCGACTGGTCGAGGCCGGCAAGCACTGCAACCTCCTTGCCGAAATTGCGACTGAGGCGGACGATCTCCCAGGATCCCGACAGCACATGCGAGAACCGTTCGGCGCCATCGTCGCGGCTGCCATCATCGACGAGGATCTTGTGGACAGTCATGCCGAAGCGCTGTGACACCGCCGCTTCGAGCTTGTCGAGCAGCGCGGCAAAGGCCGATGCCGATTGCGCCTCGTTGAAGAACGGTGCGACGATATCGAGAGAGAGTCGCAACTCAGCCATGTGCAACAGGCCCTTCATTCGCCACCTTGTCCCGCGCCCTGGCCCAGAACCACCACATCAGCGAACAGGCGATGAAGGTGACCATGATCGGCCGGAACCAGGGATAGAAGAATTCATGCACGTGGCGCTCGACGCCGGTCAGCCCGGTCAGGAACAGCGCCATCGACAGCACCGAGGCCAGGACGCCGCCTTGCTCCTCGCGCCACAACAGGGCGATGGCGAGACCGGCGGGTACGGCGATCATGGCATAGGTGTTCGGCTCGACGCGCGGGTTGAAGACGCACATGTAGAAAGTGGCCGTCAGGAAGATCGCCAGCCCCTCCGTTCCCTGTTCGAGCTTGCGGTCGAACCAGATGACCGCCGAAAGCGTCAGCAGGGCCATGACCATGCGCACGATCGTGGCATCGAATTCCGGAATGGGCAGTCCTATCGCGGTGAAGGGCGCCGTAAAATCGGTGGGAACAAAGTGGCTGGTATTGTCGACGGCCATCGAGGTCAGCATGTGGGCGAAATCACGATATTGGTCGTTTAGATAGCCGGCGGGAGCGAACGCGTAAGGTAGGGCGAGCACGAACAGCACCGCCAGCACCAGCACCGGTATCAGCCGCGGTCGCAGCGCTCCAGCCAGCAGCAGCATGATGATCGCGGTCGGCTTGGCGATGATGGCAAGCGAGGCCCAGAAAAACGTCTCGGCGCGCCGCCCTTCAAGCGCCGACAAAGTGAGAAGCCAGCAAGCGCCGGTCAAAAGGATCGTCGCCTGGCCGTTGCGGATCGCACCGAGCGCCATCGGCAGGGCGAGGAAGAGACCGTACGAAAGCAGCCAGGTCAATTCCCCGCCGCCGAGCTTGCGCACCTGCCGCATCGCGGCGAAGGTCAGCACTACGAAGCCGAGAACATGCCACAGCAGCCCGCCTATTTGCGGTCCCAGCTTGAATAGTGGAGCATAGAGCGCGGCAAAGGCCGGCGCGTAGAGATACCCCATCTCGGACTGAATATTGTACAGCGGCCGGCCGGCCAGAAATTCCTCGCTGCCGTATCTGTAGGCCTGCAACACAGTGCGCGTGTCGGGCGACCACAGCACCAGGACAAGAACGATCAGGAACGCTCCGATCCACATGCTAAGTCCCAAACGGTCGAAAACCGGCTTGGAAATCGTCATCAAGTCACCCCACACCACCCCGCAACAGGCCCTTGCCTGCGCCGTCCGGCATTTCGATGGCGGCGGCATATCACGGACAAAGCAGCGTGGCATAGGGACTGAAAGACGCGGATATCTCTCCCGCCTGCATGGTGGCGACAGGACACCGGCTTTTTATTGACCATCAAGAGCGGTTTGGAAAGTTTGGCATTCGAGCTTCTGACGTCCTTTCAGATGATGCTAAGGCCGGATGAACACCTTGCCATTGGGCTTGGCCAGTTCGGCCGGAACCCGCGCCATCGCCTCGGAGAGCGGCACGACAGCCGTCACGTCGGTCGACCAGCGCCCATCGGAAAAACGCTTCTGCGCCTCCAGGATCGCCGGGCCGCGGCGGTCGCGGAACTGGCGCATCCACTCGCTCAGCCAGAAGCCCTCTATACGCTTGTGCTGGAAGATCAGCTGGCCGGGTTCACGGATGACTGTCGGCTCGGGATCGAGCCGCCCGTAGATGATCCAGCGCGCCCGTTTCGGCATGACGTCGAAGATGGCCGAGGCCAGCGGTCCGGTCACCGCGTCGAGGAAGATGCGCGGTTGCTCGGCTTTGATCACCTCGCGCAGCGCCGTCTTGAAATCCGGCGCCTTTTCGTTGAGGACGTGCGCAGCCCCAAGCTCTTTCAGAGCCGCGATCTGATCGTCGCGGCGCACGGTGACGATCGGCCGGAAACTCGCTTCCCTGGTCAGACCGATGATCAGCTTGCAGAGCTGGCTGGCGCCGGCGGTCATGATGAAGGCCTTTTCGCCTTCTTCCCTGACGATGTCGAACATGGCGAGCGCGGTGAGCGGATTGACGATCATCGCCGCGCCATCCTCGTCGCGCACCGTGTCGAGGAGCGGGATGCAGACCGCCGCCTCGGCGACCGCATATTCGGCCCATGAGCCCCAATTGGTGACGCCGGTGGCGAAGGCGACCCGCTTGCCGATCAGGCTTTTGGGATAAGGCTCGTCACCGCTGGCGACGACTGTGCCGACCCCCTCGAAGCCGGCCGGCTGGCCCTTGGCGCGTGGCTGGCCGTACTGTCCCTTGACGAACATGACATCGGACGGATTGATCGAAGCCAGGCTGACCTTGATCAGAACCTGCGTCGGTCCGGGCGTCGGCACAGCGATACTGCCGGGCTGAAGATAGGGTTCCATCGCCTCCAGCACGCTGCCGGTAGGGGTCCTGGTGTAGCCGTCGCCGATCAGCAGCAGCGCTTTCATTTCGGACGGGACAGTCATCGGAGCGCTCCTTGGTACCGGCGGTAAGACCGCAACGCGGCCGCGCTGAGCTGCTGCTCAGACCCTTTCCTGCGTGTATTTCTTCAGTTCGGTGCGCGCCACTTGCCGGCGATGCACGGCGTCAGGCCCGTCGGCCAGACGCAATGTCCTCAGATGCGTCCACGAGCGCGCCAGCGGCGTGTCCTGGCTGATGCCTTGCGCGCCGAACATCTGCACCGCCTCGTCGGTGACCTTGAGCGCGACGCGCGGTGCCACGACCTTGATCTGGCTGATCCAGGGAGCGGCGGCACGCGCGTCGCCCTGGTCGATCATCCACGCCGCCTTGAGGCAGAGCAGGCGGGCCATCTCGATCTCCATGCGGCATTCGGCGATGATGTCGAAATTGGCGCCGAGTTTTGCCAGGGGCTGGCCGAAGGCCTCGCGGCGCACGGAACGCTGGCACAGCATCTCCAGTGCCATCTCGGCCTGGCCGATGGCGCGCATGCAATGATGAATGCGGCCTGGGCCGAGCCGGCCTTGCGCGATCTCGAAGCCCCTGCCCTCGCCGAGGATCAGGTTCGATGCCGGCACCCTGACATTGTCGAAGCGAAGGTGCATATGGCCATGCGGCGCGTCGTCGTCGCCATAGACCTGCATCGCCCGGACCTTGGTCACGCCTTTTGTGTCGGCAGGCACCAGGACCATCGAATGGCGGCGGTGCTGCGGCTCTTCATCGCCGCCCGTCCGGACCATGACGATATAGATGGCGCAGCGCGGATCGCCGGCGCCGGAGGCCCACCATTTCTCGCCATTGAGCACATAGTCGTCGCCCTGCCGTTCGCAGCGCATCGAAATGTTGGTGGCGTCGGACGAAGCGACATCCGGCTCGGTCATCAGGTAGGCAGAGCGGATCTTGCCGTCGAGCAGCGGCTCCAGCCATGCCTTTTTGTGCTCGGCGGAACCGTAACGCTCCAGCACCTCCATGTTGCCGGTGTCGGGCGCCGAGCAGTTGAAGGTCTCGGCGCCGAGATGCGCCTTGCCCATCTCCTCGGCCAGATAGGCGTATTCGACGGTGGAAAGACCATAGCCGAGTTCCGAGCCGGTCAGCCAGAAATTCCACAGGCCACGCTCTCTCGCGGTCTTCTTCAGCCCTTCGAGGATCTCGCTCTGGCGCGCCGTATAGACCCAGCGGTCGCCAGCCTTGCCCACCTCGCCGAGAAATTCCTTGTCGAGCGGCATGATCTCGTCGCGCACCATCGCCGTGACACGCGCGTGGATCGGCCTCACCCGCTCGGTCATGCCGAGATTCATGTCTGTCATCGGTCGCTAACCCTTCATGCACGCCGGGCACTTTACCCGTGGCAAGGATGACCGTACTTCGGATAGCCTTGTCAACGCGAACTGTTTTGCCCGCATGCCGGGGCGAGGCGCGGAGGATTGTGATGAGCTATCTGGACGAGCTGTTTTCGGTGGCCGGCAAGACCGCGCTGGTGACGGGCGCCGCGACCGGCATCGGCCGCATGGCGGCAACCGCGCTGGTCAAAGCCGGCGCTAGCGTGATGATCGCTTCGCGCAAGGGCGAGGACTGCATCAAGGTCGCCGCCGAGTTGAACGGGCTTGGCGCTTCCGGTCGGGCCGAAGGCTTCGCCGGCGATGTCTCCAGCGAGGCTGGCATCGCGGCACTGGTGGCCGAGGTCAAGGCGCGGACCGCGAAACTGGACATCCTGGTCAACAATGCCGGCGTTTCCTGGGGCGCGCCGCTGGAGAGCTTCCCTTATTCGGCATGGGCCAAGGTGCTCGGCGTCAATGTCACCGCGGTCTTCCATCTGACCCGCGAATTGCTGCCGCTGCTGGAAGCCGCCGCCAGTGATGCCGATCCGGCCCGGGTCATCAACCTGGGTTCGGTGATGGGCACGCAGCCGCTGGCCGACGACGCCTATTCCTACACCGCCTCGAAGGCCGCGGTTCACCATCTGACGCGCACTCTGGCGCTTGAGTTCGCCGCCCGACGCATCACCGTCAACGCCTTCGCCCCCGGCCCCTTCCAGAGCCGCATGACGGCTTTTGCCACCGGCAGCGATGAACAGGCGAAACGGGTCGGCAGCCACGTTCCGATCGGTCGTATCGGCGCCCCGGATGACATTGCCGGCGCAACGCTCTATTTGTGCAGCCGTGCGGGCAGCTATGTCACCGGCGCCATCCTGCCGATCGACGGCGGACAGTCGGTGCAGCATGGGCTGACCTTGTTCAAGGAATGACATTTTCCGGCCGCAGAAGCCGGGAGTGAACTGGAGGACATCAGCGTGGAACCGATCAGTCTCGATGTGCTTCTGGCCAGTGTCGGCAAGGAGGTTGGCGTGTCGCCGTGGCGGGTGGTCACGCAACGCATGATCGATCAGTTCGCGGACGCCACCGACGACCACCAGTTCATCCACTGCGACCCGGAGCGGGCCATGCGGGAGACGCCGTTCGGCGGCACCATCGCGCACGGCTTCCTGTCGCTGTCGCTTTTGTCGGCAATGACCTTCGAGACCATGCCGCCGCTCGAAAACAGCAAGATGGGCGTCAACCACGGCTTCGATTCGCTGCGCTTCCTGGCGCCGGTGAAGACAGGGGCGCGCATCCGCACCCGTTTCGTTCTGGCCGACGTCAAGGTCAGGCCGTCGGGCTGGGTGCAGACGGCCCATGACGTGACGATCGAGATCGAGGGCTCGAAGAAGCCGGCATTGACCGCGCGCTGGCTGACGCTGACCCTGATCGAACGCCAGCCCGAGACCGCATGAGCGATCCGAACGTTCTCGACCAGGCAGCGCTAGCGCCTTACCTTGAGGCGAACATCCCCGGCTTTTCCGGGCTTGCTGCAATCGAAAAATTCAAGTCGGGCCAATCGAACCCGACCTATCTGATGACGGCGGCAAGTGGCCGCTACGTGCTGCGCGCCAAGCCGCCTGGGCAGTTGCTGAAATCGGCGCATCAGGTCGACCGCGAATTCACCGTGATGAGCGCGCTTGCCGGAACCGCCGTGCCTGTGCCGCGAATGCTGCATCTGTCGGCGGAGGACTCGCCGATCGGCCGCATGTTCTACGTGATGGATTTCCTCGACGGCCGCATCTTCTGGGATCCGGCGCTGCCGGAGGCTCGCGACAACGATGAGCGCGCCGCCATCTACGATGCCATGAACGTCACGCTCGCGGCCATGCATGATGTCGATGTCGAGGCCTTGGGTCTCGGCGAATTCGGCCGGCCGGGCAACTATTTCGAGCGGCAGCTGGCGCGCTGGACCAGCCAGTACCGCGCCTCGGAGACGGGCACCGTCGCCGACATGGACCGGCTGATTTCCTGGCTGGAGAAGCACATGCCCGCCGATGACGGCCGCGTCTCGCTGGTGCATGGCGACTACCGGCTGGACAATCTGATCTTCGCCCCGGATCGGCCCCAGGTGGTGGCGGTGCTGGACTGGGAACTGTCGACGCTTGGCCACCCCTTTGCCGACATCGCCTATCAGTGCATGCAATGGCGCTTGCCGCACGCCTCGGGTTTTCGCGGCCTGGGCGGTGTCGAGCGCTCCGCACTCGGCCTGCCCTCGGAAGAGGCCTACGTCGCCGCCTACTGCCGCCGGCGCGGGCTGGACGGCATCGGCAACTGGACGTTCTTCCTGGCCTTCTCCTTCTTCCGGCTGGCCGCGATCTGCCAGGGTGTCTACAAGCGGGCGCTGGACGGCAATGCCTCCAATCCTGAAAAGGCCAAGACCTATGGCGAAGCGGTGAAGCTGCTTTCGCGTCTCGCCGCGAAACTGATCGACAAGGAGGCGTGATGGGCCGCTTCGACGGAGCAACCGTGCTGATCACCGGTGCCGCCGGCGGGCTCGGCCAGGGCGCCGCGAAGGGCTTTGCCGTCGAAGGCGCGCGGCTGGTGCTGTCGGACATCGACGAAACAGCGTTGGCCGATCTTGCCGGGACGCTGCGGACCGAAACGGCGATCCTGGCCGGCAACATAGCGGACGAAAGCCTGTCCGAGGATCTGGTCAGGCTGGCGGTCGAGAAATTCGGCCGACTGGACATCGCGGTCAACAATGCCGGCATCGTCCAGAGCTTCGTGCGCCTGCCACATGTCGCGTCGGACGAGGCCCGCCGCCTGCTGGAGATCGATCTGCTCGGTGTGTTCTATGCCATGAAGCACCAGATCCCGCAGATGGAGCGGCAGTTCAAGGCGGCTGGCAAGGGTGGCGCCATCGTCAACATCGCCTCGGCCGCCGGCCTGTCCGGCGCGCCGAAACTCTCGGTCTACGCCGCCGCCAAGCACGGCGTCATCGGCCTGACCCGCTCGGCCGCGATCGAATACGCCACCAAGGGCCTGCGCATCAACGCCATCTGCCCCGCCCACACAAGGACGGCGATGATGGACGGCTTCGTACGCCTCTCCGGCGTGCCGGAGCCAGACGCACTGGCCGAACTGACGCGTGGCGTGCCGATGAAGCGGGTGGCCGAAGTCGAGGAGATCACCACCGCCATCCTGTTCGCCGCCGACCCCGCCAATTCCTTCATGACCGGCCATGCGCTGGCCGTCGACGGCGGCATCGGCGCCATCTGACACCTGCCGTTTGGGAACCTGTCGCGCCCTTGTTCGTTTTCGTACAGCGTATATAATTTAGCCGCGCACCAACCAAACGAAGGCACGATATCTTGCCGCCGAGCGTCCAGACACGCCGCGAGAAACAAAAAGCCGAACTGCGATCCGAACTGGTCGAGGCCGCGCACAAGCTTGTCCAGGAAGAGGGTTATGAAGGCCTGACCATCCGCAAGCTGGCCAAGCGGGTCGGCTACGCGCCGATGTCGGTCTACTCCTACTTCGCCGACAAGCAGGACATCCTGTTCGCGCTGGCCGAGGATGCGTTCGAGACGCTTGCCCGGCGCATCGAAGAGCATTCGTCCGACGATCCGATCGAGGCATTGCAGGCGGTCATGACGGAATATGCCGCCTTCGGGCTCGGCAATCCCAACGAATACCGCACCGTCTTCATGACCGAAAAAACCAGGCTGCCGGAAGGCAGGAGCTACGAAGACATGGAAGAAGGCAACCCGGCGATGAAAGTGCTCATCAGCCGGGTAGAGGCCTGCGTCGCCGCCGGCAAGTTGCAGGGCGATCCGCGCGCCATCGCCACCATGCTGTGGGCGGTGGGCCACGGTACGATCTCGCTGCTGATCACCTTTCCGTTCTACCCCTTTGGCGACCCGCAGGCCTTCGTGAAGCGGATGTGCGATTTAACGCTTGCCACGCTCAGCACGCAGAACGTGCCGCCGCTGACCGAGACACCGGTCAACTGCTGAACGCCAGCTCCTTTCGTTTCCATAGTCCTCACCATCCTCCGCAGCCAAACGGGGGGCGAGTTTCTTGGTTAACAAAAAGTTTGTCGTACGCGTACGATTCCGACTTGAACTTCGCGATCGATGGTCGTATTTGTACACCATACCGTACATGTACGGAAAGAATTCACCCGTCGAAAAACGGAGACTGACGATGAAAAAGACACTCCTCACCCTCGCCGCCGTGCTGGCACTTTCGGGCTCGGCCTTCGCCGCCAGCGCCACCCAGCCGGTCAAGCACGCGCCGGCCGCGACCTGCGTCGACACCAGGACCCATGTGAAGCTCGATTGCGCTTCGACCGGGTCGGTCGAGAAGAAAAGCTCCACGGAAAACACCGCTGACGGCAAAGGCCCGCGGCTCGGCATCAGCATCAATCCGTGGATTATGCCGAGCGCATTCTGATATCAGCTTGAAATCACTTCTGGTCGGCACGAGCCGGCCAGCTTCAGGCGACCGGGACCGGCAATTTGGCCGCTGAACTCTCGAAGGCCGCGTCGATCAGCTTCTGCATGTCGGCGGCGCGCCGGAAGGACGGATCGCCGTTCCGGCCTGCATCCAGCGCCTCTGCAAAACGCCGGGCGTTGCGCTTGACATCCGGCAGCACAAGCGTTCGCCAGCACTGCTGGTCGACATCCTTGCCCAGGCAAGCGGACAGGTGCGATGCCTTGCCGTCGGTCTCGGCCTTGATGGCGCCCCTGGTGCCGTGCAGGGCCAGCGACAAATCGTTGGCGTGGCCGGTCATGTAGCGGCTTGCCACGATCGTGGCGAGTGCACCGGATTTTAACCTCGCCGTCATCGCCACGCTGTCGTTGGCGTCCAGCACATAGTCGCCGATCCGCTCGCCCTCGGCCTTCGGAAACGTCACCAGATCCGCATGCAGGCTGACGATTTCCTGGGCAGCGCCATAGGTAGCGAAGTCCAGGATGTGAATGCCGACATCGCCCAGCACGCCGGTCGAACCGTGCCGGCTCGACAGGCGCCACAGCCATTTGTCCTCGACCCGCCAGTCGCCCCACGATTTGCTGACCAGCCAGCTTTGCCGGTAGCTCGCCTCGACATGGCGCAACTCGCCGATCTCACCGGCCTGCACCATGCGCCGTGCTTCCTGGATCGCCGGTGAGTTGCGATAGGTCAGGTTGACCATGTTGACGACCCCGGCCGCCTCGGCCGCTTCCGTCATATCAAGTGCATCGGCATGGTTCGGCGCCAGCGGCTTTTCGCAGAAGACATGCTTTCCCGCGGCAAGCAGCGCCAGTGTCGTCGCCCTGTGCGCGCCGTCCGGCGTCGCGTTGATGGCGGCGTCGAACTCGCCCCAGGTAATCGCTGCTTCCAGGCTCTCGAAGAAATCGCCTATTCTGTTGGCGGCGGCGAACGCTGCCGCGCGGCCCGGCACCTGGTCGACGCAGGCGACGATGGCACAGCCGGGAATCCTGGCGAATTCCTCGACATGATGCCCGGCGATGCCGCCGGTGCCGAGCAGAAGCAGTCGATGCATCGGATCAGGCCCCAATCAACTCAAGCCCTTGTCGCCATCGGCATGCAGGCGCAGACCCTTCTGGACGATCTTCTCCTTGGCCGCCTCCGTCGGCACGTTGGGCGCATTGGTGACGCCAGACCATGCCGGCGCCGGATTGTGCGCCCAGTGCACGGCGTTGCGCAGCACCTGCTGCACGCCCTCATTGTGATAGATCGGATAGGTCTCGTGGCCAGGCGAGAAATAGAAGATCCTGCCGGCGCCGCGCTGATAGGTCAGCCCGGACCGGAACACCTCGCCGCCCTCGTACCAGGAGACGAACACCGTCTCGAGCGGCTCCGGCACCGCGAACGGCTCGCCATACATCTCCGTCTCGCCGATCTCCAGGCATTCGCCAATGCCTTGCGCGATCGGGTGGCTGCGGTTGATCGCCCAGACACGCTCGCGCTCGCCCGCCTCGCGCCATTTCAGCGAACAGGGCGTGCCCATCAGCCGCTTGAAGATCTTCGAGTAGTGGCCGGAATGGAGCACGATCAGCCCCATGCCTTCCCAGACCCGCTTCTGCACGCGCTCGACGACTTCGTCCTTGACCTCGCCATGCGCGGCGTGGCCCCACCACAGCAAAACATCCGTGGCGGCCAGGCGCTTCTCGCTCAAGCCATGTTCGGGTTCCTGCAAGGTGGCTGTGGTCGCCTCGATGCCCTTGTCCTGGTTGAGCGCGGCGGCAATGGTGCCGTGCATTCCTTTGGGATAGAGGTCGCGCACGGCGGCATTGGTCTGCTCATGGACATTTTCGCCCCAAACAACGGCCTTTGTCGGCATTTTTGTCTCCCAAAGCGCTTTAAATAGCATGCCCAATGGGATTGAGAAGGTCCGATCCGGCCTTGTCCTACGAAAATTAAGTCTTGCGCTTTTTGCGCCCGGCCACCGTCTTGGCCTTGCCCGGTTTCGCCGGAGCGCCGGGAATGGCCGTTCCCGTGATCGATATCGGATCGCTGGCCGGGAACGTGTCCTCGAGCCCCTCCTCGAGTTCCTGTTCAGCACTCGGCTCTTCGTGTTGCTCATGCTCCAGGGAGCGAACGGCCGGCGACTTCTTGGCCTGTGACCTTGGCGTGGAATTCGACGGCATCGGCATTCTCCCTCGGCGTGCGAATGCAGAACGAGCGTGCCCTGCAAAACGTTCCGAGTTCAGACCGCTGCGTCCCGCGATCCCTCGGACAGGAAAGTAAAGACATAGTCCGAGAAGGAACGCCAGCATTCGACCCGGAAGGCATCGGCGGCATTGCGCGACAGCACGATCTCGGTCTTGCCCAGGATGGTGCGTGAACACGCACCGACCGGAAAGGCGTCCAGCGACAGGTCCTGCGGACAGCCCGCATTGATCGTCGCGGCAGCTCCCGCACCCGTCACGGCAATCGCGACGTTGCGATGCGAGATGCCGACAGCCGAGTGCAGGGCGGAAACCCCGGCACAATCGGCGAGCGGATCGTTGCCGGCCTCGTCGATCACCAGCCATTCATCGGGGCCGAGCCACAGTGCGGTCCGTCCGGCTTTCGAAGCCGAGGTTTTCGGCTTCTTCGGCAAGGTCACGCCGAGCGCCTTCGAAAGCGCGGCGACCGAAGCCTCCGGCGCGCGCAGCGAGATGCGTTCGGCCGGCGGCAGCACCTCGATCTTGACGGCGGGTGCGGAGGTGGTGCGGCCGGCCAGCGCCGGGCGGCGCTCGACCGACAGCGTTGCGACAGTTGTTGCTTTTTTCGTGGCGGCCTTAGCCATTGAGGCGCCCTCCCGTCTCGTCGAAGAACACCATGCCGGTAACCTCCACCTCGATCACCCCGTTTGGCATCGGCACATAGAGCGTGTCGCCCATGCGGCCGCGGCCACCGGCGACGAGTGCCAGCGCGATGGAGCGGCCGCAATTTTGCGACCAGTAGCTCGAGGTGACATGGCCGATCATCTTCATCGGGATCGCCTGCTTCGGATCCTCGACAATCTGCGCGCCTTCTTCCAGCACCACCTTTGGGTCCTTGGTCTTCAGGCCGACCAGTTGCTTGCGGCCCTTGGCCACCAGGTCCGGCCGCGCCATGCCGCGGATGCCGACGAAATCGGCCTTCTTCTTGCCGACCGCCCAGTCGAGACCGGCGTCGTTCGGCGTCACCGTGCCGTCCGTGTCCTGGCCGACGATGATGTAGCCCTTTTCGGCGCGCAGCACGTGCATGGCCTCGGTACCGTAAGCCGCCGCACCATGCTTCTGCCCCTCGGCCCACAGCGCTTCCCAGACAGCCTGGCCGTAGTCGGCCGGCACATTGACTTCGAAGCCGCGCTCGCCGGTGAACGACATGCGGAACAGCCGCGTCGGCACGCCGCAGATCTTGCCTTCACGCACCGACATATGCGGCAGCGCCTCGTCGGACATGTCGATGCCTTCGACCAGCGGCGCGATGATGTCGCGCGACTTCGGCCCCTGCACGGCAATGACCGCCCACTGCTCGGTAATCGAGGTCAGCCAGACATTGAGATGCGGGAACTCGGTCTGGAGATAATCCTCCATGTGGTTCATGACGCGTGGCGCGCCGCCCGTTGTCGTCGTCACATGGAAGCGATCGGGCGCCAGCCGGCCGACGACGCCGTCATCATAGATGAAGCCGTCCTCGCGCAGCATGATGCCGTAGCGGCAGCGGCCGGGCTCCAGCTTCTCCCACGGATTGGTGTAGAGCAGTTCCATGAACTTGGCCGCGTCCGGACCGACCACTTCGATCTTGCCGAGCGTCGAGGCATCGAACAGGCCGGCCGTCTTACGAACCGCCACACACTCGCGGTCGACCGCCGCGTGCATGTCTTCTCCCGCCTTGGGGAAATACCAGGCGCGCTTCCACTGGCCGACATCCTCGAACACCGCACCCTGGGCTTCGGCCCACGGATGGATCGCGGTTCTGCGTGTCGGGTCGAACAGCGGACCGCGCGCATGGCTGACGATCGCGCCGAACGTCACCGGCGTATAGGGCGCCCGGAACGTGGTCAGGCCGACCTCCGGGATCGGCTTGCCAAGCGTCTCGGCGGCAATCGCCAGGCCGTGCATGTTGGACGTCTTGCCCTGGTCGGTCGCCATGCCGTTGGTGGTGAAGCGCTTGACGTGCTCGATCGAGCGCATGCCCTCGTGCACCGCCTGGCGAATGTCCTTGGCGGTGACGTCGTTCTGGAAATCGACAAAGGCTTTCACTGTCGTATCCGACCCGGCGCCGGGGGCGGCGCCCAGCATGCCGCGCGACCAGCTCTCCGAGGCATCGACTTTCGGCTTCATGCCCCTGGCGGTTTTCGCGCCGGCATCCTTGGCCGCCTTGGCGCCCGCCGCATAGGCCTCGTCGAGCGACGCCGACAGCCCATCCGTGCCGTTGCAAGCGCCGACCGAGACGCAGTCCTGCGCGTAAATGCCCGGCACGAAGCGCTTGGTCTCGTCGTTGAAGGCGACCTTGCCGCGCGACTGCGAGAACAGATGCACCGACGGCGTCCAGCCGGCCGACATCAGGATCGCGTCGACAGGAATGGTGCGTTCGCCGCCGCCATTCTTCGGCTGCACGGTCATCGACGATACCCTGAGCTTGCCGCCGGCGCGGATCACCGCGCGGCCGAAATTGACCTCGATGCCAAGCGCCCGTGCCTCGTCGATCACCGGACCGGTCGGATTGTCGCGCAAATCGACGATCGCCGCCACGTTGACGCCGGCCTTCTTCAGGTCGATCGCCGCCGCATAAGCGGAATCATTGGCGGTGTAGACGCCGACATTCTTGCCGACCGCGACACCGTAGTGGTTGAGATAGGTGCGCGCCGCGCCCGCCAGCATGATGCCTGGCCGGTCGTTGTCGGCGAACACCATGTGCCGCTCGATGGCGCCGGAGGCCAGCACGACGCGCTTGGCGCGAACCTGCCACAGCCGCTCGCGCGGCAATTCATGGCCGGGAGCCTTCAGATGATCGCTGACGCGCTCGACCAGGCCGACGAAATTCTGCGCGTAGTACCCAAAAGCGGTGGTGCGCGAGAGCACACGGACATTGTCCATGGCGGCGAGCTTCGCCACCGCACCTTGGGCCCAGGCAAAACCGTCCTGGCCGTCGATCCTGGCGCCGCTCTCGAAGCGCAGGCTGCCACCGAACTCGGCCTGCTCGTCGGCGAGGATGACGCGCACCCCGGTCTCGGCCGCGGCCAATGCCGCCGCGATGCCGGCGGCACCACCGCCCAGCACCAGCACGTCGCAATGCGCATAGCGCGATGAATAGTGATCGGGATCCGGCTGATCCGGGGAAACGCCAAGACCGGCCGCTGCCCGGATCTTCGGCTCATAAAGGCTCTTCCAGGCCGCCTTCGGCCACATGAAGGTCTTGTAGTAGAAACCGGCGGAAAAAAACGGCGAGGCCATATCGTTGACCGCGCCGACATCGAAGGACAGCGACGGCCAGCGGTTTTGCGACTGGGCGGCAAGCCCGTCATAGAGCTCCTGCACGGTGGCCCGCACGTTCGGCGTCTTGCGCGCAGCGTCGCGCTTGATCTCGACCAGCGCGTTCGGCTCTTCCGCGCCCGCCGACAGGATGCCGCGCGGACGATGGTACTTGAACGAGCGGCCGACGAGGTGGACGCCATTGGCGAGCAGCGCCGAAGCCAGCGTATCGCCCTCGATGCCGGCGTAGGATTGGCCATCGAAGCTGAACCGCGCGGTCTTCGCCTGGCTGAGGCGGCCGGCGCTGGGAATGCGGAACGCGCCGCTCATTTGGCAACCACTTCGTTGGAGATTTCGGGCAGCTTCGACGGCTTCGGCTCGCCGGCCTTGTAGGTCATGATGAACTTGTCGGTGACCGTGTCGCGCACGGCGTTGAAGAAGCGGGCGCAGCCATGCATGTGCCGCCAGCGCTCATGGATGATGCCTTTGGGATTCGAGCGGATGAAGAAGAATTTCTCGAAATCGTCGTCGCTCTCGCCGGCAATGTTGGCCGAGCGCGCGATATGCGCTTCGCCGGCATTGCGGAATTCGAGCTCCGGGCGCTCTTCCTCGCAATAGGGGCAACGAATGAGAAGCATTGTGTTCGTTCCTACAATTCGCCGTGGCCGACGCGGGCGCCGGCCGGTTGGTCGCAAAGCCTCTGGCCCATCGCCGCAAAAGGCGCGACGAGCCGGATGCGCTCCTCCACGCTTGCGGCCGGGCGAAAAAGATCGCGATACGCCATGTTGCCGATGGTGAGTTGCACCGGATCGGTCGTGACGATGACGCGACGTGGCTCGAATGTGTCGTCCTCGCCAAGATCGGAGGGCCTGTTCTCCAGGAACATGACCACCTTCTGGCCGCCGCTCCACACGCAGGCCAGCATGCCGTCGTCGACGGAGAACGGCCAGTTGGCCTCGTTCCCGGCGCGGCTGATCGGCTGCGTGCGCACTTCGTCCGCCGAAGGAAAATGGAACATGCCCTGTTCCCCCGCCAGCATCAGCGGCATCGCGACAGCCATCTGCGCCATCATCAATGCGCCACGGCCGCCGCCGCCGCCTCGTCGATCAGGCGGCCGGTGCGGAAGCGTTCGATGGTGAAGGGCGCGTTGATCGGATGCGGGTCGTCCTTGGCGATGGTGTGGGCAAAGACATGGCCCGAGCCCGGCGTGGCCTTGAAGCCGCCCGTGCCCCAGCCGCAATTAACATAGAGGCCGGGCACCGGCGTCTTGGCTAGGATCGGCGAGCGGTCAGGCGTGACGTCGACGATGCCGCCCCATGAACGCAGCATCTTCATGCGCGTGAAGATCGGGAACATCTCGCAGATGGCGTCGAGCGTGTGCTGCAGGATGTGCAGGCCGCCAGTCTGCGAATAGGAGACATACTGGTCGGTGCCGGCGCCGATCACCAGTTCGCCCTTGTCGGACTGCGAGATATAGGCGTGCACCGTGTTCGACATCACCACGCAAGGCACCACCGGCTTGACCGGCTCGGACACCAGCGCCTGCAGCGGGTAGCTTTCCAGCGGCATGCGCACGCCGGCCATGTTCATGATGACAGAGGAATGGCCGGCGGCGACAACGCCGACCTTCTTGGCGCCGATGAAGCCGCGTGTCGTGTCGACGCCCATGACCGCGCCGTTCGGCGCCCGCTTGACCCCGGTGACCTCGCAGTTCTGGATGATATGCACGCCACGCGCCGAGGCGCCGCGCGCATAACCCCAGGCCACCGCATCGTGGCGCGCCGTGCCGCCACGGCGCTGCAGTGCCGCACCGACCACCGGATAGCGTGCGTCTTTGGAGATGTTGAGCGGCGGGCAGAACTCCTTCGCCTGCTCCGGCGACAGCCATTCATTGTCGATGCCGTTCAGCCGGTTGGCGTGGACATGGCGCTTCAGCACCTGGATGTCGTGCACATTGTGGGCCAGCATCATGACGCCGCGCGCCGAATACATGACGTTGTAGTTGAGCTCCTGGCTGAGCCCGTCCCACAGCTTCAGCGCATGGTCGTAGATCCCGGCGCTCTCGTCATAGAGATAGTTGGAGCGGATGATGGTGGTGTTGCGGCCGGTGTTGCCGCCGCCCAGCCAGCCCTTTTCCAGCACCGCGACATTGGTGATGCCATGGACCGTGGCGAGATAATAGGCGGTGGCCAGGCCGTGACCGCCGGCGCCGACGATGATGACGTCGTATTCCTTCTTGGGCTCAGGCGAGGACCACTGTTCCTCCCAACCCTTGTGGCCGCGCATGGCCTCGCGGGCGATGGCGAATACCGAATATTTCTTCAACGTCCCAGCCTCGCGCCAACAGATCTCGCGGATTGCAGCCGGGCGTTCAGTCGGTCCCGGCGCGCGAGGTGTATCACTAGCGAAACCGGGCTTCCACCCTTGCGCTGTTTGCGACGGCGCTTGCCGTTTTGCGCCGCGACAAAAAAGACGCATCCGGACTGGCCGATGCAACGGCCCTCGGCCACTATTCGTGTTGCCGAACCTTTGGAGCAAGATTGTGGGCAATGCCTGGTGGAATTTGACATTGCGCTTCCTGCTGGAGTTGGCCGCCTTGCTCGGCCTCGGCATCGCGGGTTGGAGCCTCTCGGACGGATGGTGGCGCTGGGTCCTGGCCCCGGCCTTGCCGCTCGTTGCAGCTATGCTGTGGGGAACCTTTGCGGTACTCAACGACCCAAGCCGCTCGGGGCGTGCACCCGTGCCTGTGCCGGGCGCGGCGCGGCTGGTGCTCGAACTGGTCATCCTGTTCAGCGGTGCCGCCGGATTCTATGCAGCCGGCTACACGGCCACGGGCATCATCGTCGCCGCGTTCATCGCCATCAGCTACGCATTTTCGCTCGACCGGCTCGGTTGGCTGCTGAGGCAATAGCCCGGATCGGCGCGGCCTTCGCAGGTATCGGGTGGCCCCGACCCGCGCCATTTGCGACCAGACATCCGATCGCCGGCAGATCCGGTACGAAGCAAAGGATGTAAGAATGTTCGCACTCGCCAACAAGGTCGCCATCGTCACCGGCGCCAGTTCCGGCATCGGCCGCGCCACGGCAAGACTCTTCGCCGAAGAAGGCGCCAAGCTCATCGTCGCTGCCCGCCGCCAGGCGGAGCTCGACATCCTCGTCAACGAAATTCTCGAGGCCGGCGGAATGGCCACGGCCCTTGCAGGCAACGTCACCGAAGAGGCTTATGCGAAAGGGCTTGTCGAACTGGCGATGGACAAGTTCGGCGGCCTCGACATCGCCTTCAACAATGCCGGCGCCGTCGGCCTGATGGCCGCCCTGCCCGACATGACACCGACGGCGTGGCACGAGACCATGGACACCAACCTGACGAGCGCCTTTCTCGGTGCGAAATATCAGATACCGGCCATGCTGGAGCGGGACGGCGGCTCGCTCATCTTCACCTCCAGCTTTGTCGGCCGGACCGCCGGCATCCCCGGCATGGCCGCCTACGCCGCCGCCAAGGCCGGTCTGATCGGCTTGACGCAGGTTCTGGCAGCCGAATACGGCCCGAAGGGCCTGCGCGTCAACGCGCTGTTGCCCGGCGGCACCGACACGCCAGGGGCGACGACAACGACGCCCGAAGCCCGCGCTTTCGTCGAAGGCATCCATGCCCTGAAGCGCATGGCGCAGCCCGAAGAGATCGCCCGCTCGGCCCTTTATCTCGCCTCCGATGCCTCGAGCTTCACCACCGGAACCGCGCTGTTCGCCGACGGCGGCGTGTCGATCAACCGGACGTGAAGGGTTTTTGCGGCGAACAGGCCTGTTCGTCGCCGTGACGCAGGCCGTCGGTCTTGCTTTTTCCGCGCGATTTGGCGATTCCGTCTCCTGTCGAATTCCTGTCGAAAAACGGGGCCTGGAACGATGATGCTGATCAGAACCTATGTGGCTGCGAGCGCGATCGAGGGCGTCGGCGTGTTCGCCGCCGAGCCGATCCGGAAAGGCGCCTCGATCTGGCGACTCGATCCGGACTTCGATCGGCTGGTCCCGACGGAGAAATACGAGGCAGCACCCCCGCACCTCAGGGAATTGCTCGACCGCTATGCCTATCCGAGCCCCGACCGGCCGGGTTTCATGGTCTATGAAGTCGACAATGGCCGCTTCATGAACCATGCTGGAAATCCAAACACGGATTTTTCGCAGTATGGCGGCGCAACCGCCACCCGCGACATCGCCGCGGGCGAGGAAATCACCTGTGACTACGGCGAGTTCTTCGAGGATTTCGAGCGGCTTCACCTGGCCACGGCGTAGTCGGCTCCCTTATCCTGCGGCAAAACCGGCCGTGGTTTGGCCGTCCAAGTTCATTTCGGCTGTGGACAGCGCGGGATGATTCTGCTATCAGCCGCCACAATTCGTGGTGTAAATCGCCGCGGAGGCTAGTGGCTATGGCCGCTTGCCTGTTGATATCAAACCCGAAAGACAGGATTGCCCGTGCAGGTACTCGTCCGCGACAACAATGTTGATCAGGCGCTTCGCGCTCTCAAGAAGAAGATGCAGCGTGAAGGCATTTTCCGCGAAATGAAGATGCGCGGTCATTACGAGAAGCCTTCCGAGAAGCGCGCCCGTGAAAAGGCGGAAGCCGTGCGCCGCGCCCGCAAGCTGGCCCGCAAGCGCGCACAGCGCGAAGGCCTGCTGCCGATGACGCCTCGCCCGGTTGCCGCTGGTGCTGCCGGCGGTGCAGGTGGTGCTCCGCGTCCGCCGCGGTTCTAACGCCAATTTTTCGTCCTTTTCCAAGGATATCCAAGGTGGCGCGATGTGGAATCGCCGCCACCTTTTTGTTTTGATTGTGACCCGGCCCGGAGGGGGGATCCGGACCTGAACGACGCGGCGCAAGTGAGGACAGGGCAGACATGAACGCAACAAGCGTGGAGCGCGGGACCGCATTGCGTGGTTTCGCCCTGACGGCAGCCCTGCTTTCCGGCTTGGTGCTTGCCGGTTGCCAGACGGCTGGCCCGACCGGCGAATTCAACAACATCGACAAGGCGCAAGGGTCGAGCGAGAACATCTCCTCGCTGTCGGCGGTGATCCAGCGCAATCCCCAGGATCCCGAAGGCTACAATGTGCGCGGCTCGGCCTATGGCCGGGGCGGCCAGTACCAGGCGGCGCTCAAGGATTTCAACACCGCGATCCAGCTCAACCCGAATTTCTTCCAGGCCTATTCCAACCGCGCGCTCATCCAGCGCTTCCTCGGCAACCAGGCGGCCGCGCTCAACGATTACAACCGCTCGATCCAGATCAACGGCAATTATGACGCCGCCTATATCGGCCGCGGCAATCTCTACCGCAAGGCGGGCCGCACCCAGGAGGCCTTCAACGACTTCCAGAAGGCAATCCAGCTCGACACGACCGATGCCCGTGCCTACCACAATCGCGGCCTGATCTATCAGAGCCAGGGCCAGCACAAGTTCGCCATCGAGGATTTCTCGACCGCCATCTCGCTCGCGCCTGATGCCGCCGAGCCCTACAACGGCCGCGGTCTCTCCTATCTGGCGATGAACGACGAGGACAACGCCTTCGCCGACTTCAACATGGCCATCAAGCTGGATGGCAAGAACGCCGAAGCCTGGGCCAACCAGGCGCTGATCTACGAGCGGCGCGGTGACAAGGCCAAGGCGGCGAAATCCTATCGCGAAGCCGTTCACCTCGACCCCACCTACCAGCCAGCCAAGGACGGCCTGGCCCGCGTCAGCTGATATCGATTTCGGCAGCGCCCTTGCACCATCCAGGCGCCGGGGTGTCCTTTGCGTGTCCGAAAGGACACGCGGCGCCGCGGATCGCCGTCGATCCGGCAACCGCGCGTTAACCCCGGCGGCAGGCCGCCAGCCCTTGCCTTGTTCGCGCCAAGTTTTCGGCGGAACGGTCTGGCCACCCAAGCCGTTACTTCGAAGCAATTTGCGAAAGGACTCACCCATGATCAAGAAACTCGCCTGCGCCGCTGCCCTCGCCACGACGGTATTCGCCGCCGCCCCGGCCAGCGCCGGCAAGCTGCAACTCGGCACCCTCGACTGCACCATAGATGGCGGCACCGGCTATGTCGTCGCCTCCAACAAGGGCGTGTCCTGCACCTTCAGGCCGCATCATGGCGGCCCGTCGGAGATGTATACCGGCGTCATCTCCAAGATCGGCGTCGATGTCGGCAAGACCCATCAGGGCCAGCTCGTCTGGGCCGTGCTGGCGGCAACGCGCGACCGCGACGCGGGCGATCTCGCCGGCAGCTACTATGGCGTCAACGCCGAAGCGAGCGTTGTCACCGGTGGTGGCGCCAATCTGCTGGTCGGTGGGCTGAACAGCGCCTTCATGCTGGAACCGCTCAGCGTCCAGGCACAGACCGGCGTCAATCTTGCCGTTGCCGTGACCTCGCTCGAGTTGATCCACTCGTTCAAGTAAATGCATGGAGCCAAGTGCTCCATGCCCCTCACCCTGCGGCGCGGAACCGGATAGGATGGTTCCGCGCCGTTTGATTTTTGAGCAATTCCAGGAAAAGTGTGAAACGGTTTTCCGTCCGGAATAGCGTCAAAAAAGATAGAGCGGTTCCGAACCGCTCGGGGGACCGCCATGCCGAAGACAGCCTTCGCCGCTGCCATAATCGCAACCGTGCTTGCCGGCGCGGCTCAGGCGCAGGACCGGGGCATAGAGCTCGGCACGCTTGACTGCGCCATCGGTGGCGGCACCGGCTTCATCTTCGGCTCGAGCAAGGATTTGAGCTGCACCTTCACCCCAGCCGACAAGAGCTTTGCGCCGGAAGCCTATTTCGGCGCGGTCAACAAATACGGCCTCGACATCGGCACCACAAAGCAGTCGGTGATGCAGTGGCTGGTGCTGACGCCGTTGAAGAACATCTACGCGCCGGGCGCGCTGGCTGGAGACTATATCGGCGCCAGCGCCGAAGTGACGGCCGCCGTCGGCGCAGGCGCCAACCTGCTGGTCGGCGGCTCCTCGCAGGCCTTCACCTTGCAGCCGCTCAGCCTGCAGACACAGACCGGCATCAACCTCGCCATCGGCGTCAGCCAGTTCCAGTTGCGCAGCACCGAGAACTGACCGCGACGAAGACCGCCGATCCTGGAAGACGGCCGCGAGAACAGGCTCTCGAAAAACTGCTTGAGCTCAACCACGGTTGAGGTTTTACAAGCCTGCCCCGAATGGAGCAGCGCCTTGCCAGGCGTTGCCGATGCGCATGGTCCTGCCGGAAACCCATACTGGCTTCTGGTGTCGTGCGCTCGCATCGAGATATGGAAGGCGAGAATGGTCGAAATCAGCACAAACCGGGTCGACTGGCGCGCATTGTGGGCAAGCGGCGACCTGGCGCGCTTCTGCTTCATCAGCCTCGGCATCCTGCTGCACGCCACCAACGAGACGATGGTGGCGACTGTCATGCCCGCCATGGTCGGAGAACTGGCCGGCGTGCAGCTCGTCGGCTGGTCGCTGGCGATCTACGAGCTCGGCGCCATCGTCGCTGGTGCTGCGGCCGGACGGCTGGTGAGCTATGTCGCGCTGCGCACCAACATGGTGGTCGCCGCCCTGCTCTATGCCGCCGGGGCGCTGATCTGCGCCACCTCGCCTTCCATGCAATTGTTCCTTGCCGGCCGCCTCGTCGAAGGGTTGGGGGGCGGTGCGCTGGTCTCGCTCGCCTTCGTCTCGGTCGAGCGGCTGTTTTCACGCGCCATCTGGCCGCAGCTCTTCGGCATTATGTCGGCGATCTGGGGCGTCGCCGCCTTCAGCGGGCCGATGCTCGGTGCGATCATGACCGAGCTCCTGTCATGGCGCTGGGCCTTCGGCATCTTCACCTTTGGTGGTGCCGCCATGGCCCTGGCCAGCGTGATTGTCCTCAACACGCCCGAGGCAACAAGGCCGCAGGCAACCAGCAGCAAGGCACCGCCTTTCCCCTTCATCGCGCTCGGCTGCCTTGCCGTAGCCGTGGTGCTGATCGCCTCGGCCGGCGTCGACATTGCCTTGCTGCGCTCCTCGCTGCTGATGGTCCTCGGCCTCATTGGCCTGGCGCTGTTCTTTTACATCGACGCGCTCAAGCCTCGCTCTCGGCTTTTCCCGGCGCGGCTGTTCTCGTGGCGCACGCCGGTCGGTGCCGGCATGACCATGGTTGCCGCCTTTTCGGTAGCGACCTGCTCCTTCGGCGTCTATGGACCGCTGCTGCTGACCAGCCTGCACGACATTCCGCTGCTGACCACCGGCTACATCATCGCCGCCGAATCGATCGCCTGGTCGATCCTGTCGATCCTCGTCGCCAATGCGCCGCCGCGGCGCGAACGGCTGATCATCGTCGGCGGCGCGGTAATGATCGCGTCCGGCATCGCCGGTTTTGCCTATACGATACCGGCAGGGTCCATTCCTCTGATCCTGATGTGCGCCTTGTTGCAAGGCGGCGGCTTCGGCATCGCCTGGCCCTTCCTCACGCGCGTCATCGTGGCGTCGGCGCGACACGACGAACAGACCATCGCCTCCGCGGCGGTGCCAACCATGCAGCGCATCGGCTACGCCGTGGGAGCCGCGCTTGCGGGGATCGTCGCCAATGCCAGCGGCTTTTCGGAGGGACTGAACCATGACGCGGCGGCGAATGTCGCGACCTGGCTGTTCCTCGCTTTCGTGCCGCTCGGCATTGTCGGCTGCCTGGCGGCCTTGCGGACATCGACGACGGCGAACCGGCTGCAGGAGGCTATCGGTTAGGACAGAATCCCGAGAGGTCGAATGGACCCTCGCTCATTCGACCTCGCGCAAGCGGTAGCCAACACCGGTCTCGGTGGTGATATAGCGCGGTTGGTCGGGGGTCTTCTCGATCTTCTGCCGCAGCTGCCGGACATAGACCCTGAGATACTGCACGTCGGTCGAATCGCCCCAGACCTGCTTCAACAGGAAATGGTGGGTCAGGACCTTGCCGGCGTGCTGCACCAGGATGCGCAATATGTCGTATTCCTTTGGCGACAGCTTTACGTCCTTGCCTTCGACCTTGACGATGCGCTTGACCAGATCGACGGACAGGTCGCCGGTGTGGAACACCGGCTTCTCGCCCTGTTGCTGGAACTTGTGCCGCAGCGCGACGCGAATGCGCGCGACCAGCTCGTTCATGCCGAAAGGCTTGGTAACGTAGTCGTCGGCGCCAAGTTCCAGGGCGTTGACGATGCCGGCCTCGTCGGTGCGGCTGGAAAGAATGACCACCGGTATATCGAGGCCATCGTCGCGCCATTTGCGCAACAGTTCGTGGCCGCCCATGCCGGGCAGGCCAAGATCGAGCAGCACCAGATCCGGCTTTTCCGCCTCCATTAGCTCGATCGCCACCCTGGCGTTCGGCGCCTCGCTGATTGCATAGCCCTGGCTGCCGAGGCCGACGCGAAGCAGCTTGCGGATCGGTGGTTCATCATCGACAACCAGTATCCTGACGTTCGAGTTTGTCATGCAAAGTCACCAACGTCGTGGTCGCCTGCAATGCGGGCATCGAGATCGGGCGGGTTCGCCGGCTTCGGCATCCTGATGGTGAAAACCGCGCCCGAACGGTCGGTTCGGTTCGCCGCCGAGATCGTGCCGCCCATCGCTTCGATGAAGCCACGGCAGATCGACAGCCCAAGCCCGGTGCCGGCGCGGACTTGGTCGCGCTTTCGCACCCGGTAGAAGGTATCGAAAATCCGTTCCAGATCGCCGGGAGGAATGCCCGGCCCTTCATCCATGAGCTGCAAGATGACGGAACCATTGTCGGTCCAGCCCTGCACACGGATCGTCGATCCGGCGGGCGCGTATTTCGCCGCATTGTCGAGGAGATTGAACAACGCCTGCTCGAACAGGACGGGATCGACCTTCAACATCGGCAGATCCGAAGGGATGTCCGTCTCGATCTTGTGCTCGCCGATGATTTTCCTGGCTCTCTGCAACGCCGAGCCAACCATGTCGCCGACATAGTGGAAGGCGTAGTTCGGTTCCATCGCGCCGGACTCGATCTTGGTCATGTCGAGCAGATTGGCGATGAAGCGGTTCAATCGTTCGGATTCGTCGAGCACGGTTGACAGCAGCTCCGCCCGGTCCTGTTCGGGCAGTGCCGGCGCGAACTCCCGCAGTGTGCCGGCAGCACCCATGATGGCGGCGAGCGGCGTCTTCAGATCATGCGAGATCGAGGTGAGAAGTGCCGAGCGCAACCTGTCCGCCTCGGCGGCGAGCTTGGCGCGGTCGACGTCGGCGACGAGCTGGATACGCTCGATCGCGACCGCTGCCTGATCGGCCAGCGCGTCGAGCAGGCGCTGTTGCTCGGGCGTCAGCAGCGGGCCCTGCTTGTCGCTGTCGAGGCCGACGACGCCGATTGCGGTGCGCCCTGTCCGCAAGGGCAGATAGAGGCGCTTGGCGCCGGGAAGCGTGTCAGCACCGCGTCCCGCGGCACGGTTGTGCTCCCAGGCCCAGCGGGCGGCGGCGATGTCGGCCTCCGCCAGCGTGTCGTCGGGCGGATAGCCGGCCTTGACGGTGATCGTTCCGTCTTCCGGCAGGAGCAGCACCACGCGCAATTTCAGCATCGAGGCGATCTGGAAGGCGGTGGCCCAGAGAACGTCGTCGAGCGTGCCGGCACCGGCGAGCTTCTTTGAAAAGAGATAGATGTCCTCCGTGGCCCGCGCCCGTGAGCGGGCGGCAACCGCCTGACGCTGCACGCGTGCCGTCAGATTGCTGGCGATGACCGCAACAACCAGGAAGACGCCGAGCGCGACAATGCTCTCCGGATCCCGGATCGTCAGCGTATAGCGCGGCTCCAGGAAGAAATAGTTGAAGGCAAGGGCGCTGACGAGACAGGCGTACAGTGCCGGCCAGAGACCGCCGGTCACCGCCGATGTCAGCACCCCGATGAGAAAGATGATCGCCAGGTTGCGAACGTCGAGAAACTGGTCGAGCAGGACGGCGAAGGCGAGCGAGCCGGCGACAAAGGCCGTGGCCTTGAGATAGGGCCGGATCTGGAACTGCCACTGCTCGTCGGCCGCCTTGACGTTCCTCGACGTTGCCTCGTTGTTGCGTTCGGTTCCCGAAATGACATGGACGCTGATGTCGCCGGCATTGCGGATGAGATCATAGGTCAGCGAGCCTTCGATCAATTCCCGCCAGCGCGACCGGGTCGGCCTGCCGACCACGATATGGGTGAAGTTGTTCGCCGTCGCATGGCCAACGATCTCCTGCGCGACGTTCTGGCCGGGAATGGTCGTCACCTCGGCGCCGAGTTGCTCGGCAAGGCGCAGGTTCGTCGCGAGCCGGTCCTTGTCTTCCTCGGACATGCCAGCCGAGCGAGGCGTATCGACATGAAGCGCCGTCCAGGGCGCGCGGAGCCGGTCGGCCAGCCTGCGCGCATAGCGAATGCGGGCCGCACCACCCGGCCGCGAGTCGACGCAGACAAGTACCCTTTCCCCCGCTGCCCATGGGCCGGGAATGGCGTGGGCCTGCATGTGGATCAGCAACTGGTCGTCGACGCGCTGCGCGGTGCGGCGCAGCGCCAGTTCCCTCAGCGCCGTCAGGTTGCCCGGCGAGAAATAGTTCTCGATCGCGCGCTGCGCGGTGTTGGGGAAATAGACCTTGCCTTCCCTAAGCCGCTTGATCAGGTCGTCGGGGGTGAGATCGATGATCTCGATATCATCGGCCTGGTCGATGATGGAGTCGGGCACCGTCTCGCGGACCCTGACCTTGGTGATCTGCGCGACGACGTCGTTGAGGCTTTCGACATGCTGGATGTTGAGCGTCGTGTAGACGTCGATGCCATGCGTCAGGATTTCCTGGACGTCGAGGTAGCGTTTGGGATGGCGGCTGCCGGGCGCGTTGGTGTGGGCGAGTTCGTCGACGAGAACCAGCGCTGGCCGCCGGGCGATGATGGCGTCGATATCCATCTCGTCGAGGATGCGCCCCTTGTATTCGACCTTGCGGCGGGGAATGACCTCATAGCCCTCGACCAGGGCCAGCGTCTCCTTGCGGCCATGCGTCTCGACGACGCCGATCACCACATCGGTGCCGTCGGCCAGTCTGGCGCGACCCGCCATTAGCATCTCGTAGGTCTTGCCGACGCCCGGCGCTGCACCCAGGAATATCCGCAGACGGCCGCGCCCCTCCCGCTCGGCATGATCAAGCAGTGCGTCGGGAGAAGGTCTGGTTTCGGTGCTTCTGTCGTCCGGCATCAGGATCGATCATGGATGGCGCCGGGGATGCTGTCGATCCCCGGGCTTCACCATTCGCTACTTCGCCGCGTCCAGCGCAAGGTTGAGAGCGAGCACGTTGACCACCGGCTCTCCCATGAAGCCAAGCTCCCTGCCTTCGACCTGGCCATCGACAAGCGCCTTGACCTTGGCTTCATCGATCCCCCTGGCCTTGGCCACGCGGGCGACCTGGAAGTAGGCCGCTTCGGGGCTGATATGCGGATCGAGGCCGCTGCCGGAAGTGGTGACGAGGTCCATCGGAACAGGCTGGTTCGGATTCTCCGCCTTCAGCTTTTCCGCGTCGCCCTTGATGCGGTCGATCAGCTTGGGATTGGTCGGACCGAGATTCGAACCGCTGGAGGCGGCGGCGTTGTAGCCGTCACCGGCAGCCGAAGGCCTACCATGGAAATACTTGTCACTGGCGAAAGCCTGGCCGATCAGTTCGGATCCGATGACCTTGCCATCCTTGTCGATCAGGCTGCCATTGGCCTGGCGCGGGAACAGCGCCTGGGCGATGCCGGTCATGCCGATCGGATAGATCAGGCCGGTCAGGGCCGTGAAGAAGACGATCATGATGATCGCTGGTCTTATCTGGGTGAGCATGGACGCGTTCCTTAAGCGAGGCCGAGGGCGGTGACGATCATGTCGATCGCCTTGATGCCGACGAAGGGGACGACGATGCCGCCGAGGCCGTAAACGAGCAGGTTGCGGCGGAGCAGCGCGCCGGCGCCGATGGCACGATATTTGACGCCTTTCAGCGACAGCGGGATCAGCGCGATGATGATCAGCGCGTTGAAGATGATGGCCGACAGGATGGCGCTCTGCGGCGTGCCCAGATGCATGATGTTGAGCGCCTGCAGCGGGCCGGTCGTCTGTCCCGGCGCGACGTAGAAGACGGCGAACATCGCCGGGATGATGGCGAAATACTTGGCAACGTCATTGGCGATCGAGAACGTCGTCAGCGAGCCGCGCGTCATCAGCAGCGCCTTGCCGATCTCGACGATCTCGATGAGCTTGGTCGGATCGCTGTCGAGGTCGACCATGTTGCCGGCCTCGCGCGCGGCGACCGTGCCGGTGTTCATGGCGACGCCGACATCGGCCTGGGCAAGGGCCGGCGCGTCGTTGGTGCCGTCGCCGCACATGGCGACCAGTTTGCCCCTGGCCTGTTCGTCGCGGATGAGCTTCAGCTTGTCCTCGGGCGTGGCCTGGGCGAGGAAGTCGTCGACGCCGGCTTCCGCCGCGATCGCCGCCGCCGTCATCGGATTGTCGCCGGTGATCATCACCGTGCGGATGCCCATCTTGCGCAGCTCGGCGAAACGCTCCCTGATGCCACCCTTGACGATGTCCTTGAGGTGGACGACGCCGAGCAGGCGCCCGTCGCGCTCGACCGCAAGCGGCGTGCCGCCAGACTTGCCAATCTCGTCGGCGATCGCCTGGAGATCCTTGACGGTGTCGCTGCCGGGGCGCGTGCCGTGGGCGGCGACCGTCGACTGATTGACATGGGCAAGCACGGAATCGACGGCGCCCTTACGTACCGACGAGCCGTCGACGTCGACGCCGCTCATGCGGGTCTGCGCGGTGAAGGGAACGAAGGTCGCGTGCAGCGTTGCCATGTCGCGGGCGCGGATGCCGTATTTCTCCTTTGCCAGGACGACGATCGAGCGGCCCTCCGGCGTTTCGTCGGCGAGCGAGGCAAGCTGGGCCGCGTCGGCCAGTTCCTGTTCGGTGACGCCCTTGACCGGGCGGAACTCGGTCGCCTGGCGGTTGCCGAGCGTGATCGTGCCGGTCTTGTCGAGCAGCAGCGTGTCGACGTCGCCCGCCGCCTCGACGGCACGGCCCGACATGGCCAGCACGTTGAAGCGCACCAGCCGGTCCATGCCGGCAATGCCGATGGCCGACAGCAGCGCGCCGATGGTGGTCGGGATCAGGGTCACGAACAGGGCGACCAGCACGGTCACCGAGATGTAGCCGCCCGAATAGGAGGCGAAGCTCGGGATGGTGGCGGTGGCCAGCACGAAGATCAGCGTCATGCCGACCAGCAGGATGTTGAGCGCGATCTCGTTCGGCGTCTTCTGGCGCTGCGCACCCTCGACCAGCGAGATCATGCGGTCGAGGAAGGTGTGGCCGGAAGCCGCCGTGATGCGCACGCGGATCCAGTCGGACAGCACCTGGGTGCCGCCGGTGACCGCCGAGCGGTCGCCACCGGATTCGCGGATGACGGGTGCCGATTCACCGGTGATCGCGGCTTCGTTGACCGAGGCGACGCCTTCGATCACTTCGCCGTCCGACGGGATGATGTCTCCGGCTTCGACAAGGACGACGTCACCGACCTTCAGGCTGGTGCCGGGCACGAGCTTGAACTTGGCGCGGTCGTCGCCGGCCAGCAGCTTGGCCTGGGTCTCGGTGCGCGCCTTGCGCAGCGAGTCGGCCTGCGCCTTGCCACGGCCCTCGGCGACCGCTTCGGCGAAATTGGCGAACAGCACGGTGAACCACAGCCAGATGATGATCTGCAGCGTAAAGCTGAAATCGCCGCCGCCGGTGACGAGATCCCTGACGAACAAGACAGTGGTCAGCGCCGAGACGACGGCGACGACGAACATCACCGGGTTCCTGGCCAGCGTGCGTGGGTTCAGTTTCCTGAAGGCGCCACCGATGGCGGGCCACAAGATGCGGGCATCCATGATGACCGCGGATTTGGACTGGCTCATTTGTTGGCTCCAGTATCGATGTTGTTGGACGGCGCCGGCTGCTCGGTCGTCGGGAAAAGGTGCGGCAAAGCGGAGGCGAGCAGCCAAAGCACGAGCAGCACGGCTGCCATGCCAAGGAAGGTCGACAGCGTTGGGAAGGGAGGAGGCCTACCCTCCCCCTCGGGTTCCGTCGGGTGTCTATCGCCTCGACGTATAGTGTTGAACCAGGGCATCTCAGAAGGTCTGGCCATGGATCATGGCCAGGTGTTCGACGATCGGTCCGATCGCCAGCGCCGGGAAGAAGGTGAGGCCGACGACGATCAGGATGACGCCGGCCAGCAGGCCGACGAACAGCGGACCGTCGGTCGGGAAGGTGCCGGCCGAGGCCGGAACCGTCTTCTTCGCCACCAGCGAGCCAGCGATCGCCAAGGCCGGGATGATGACCAGGAACCGGCCCATCAGCATGGTGATACCGAGCGTGATGTTGTACCAGGGTGTGTTGCCGCTCAGGCCGCCAAAGGCCGAGCCGTTGTTCGCCGCCGCCGAGGTGTAGGCATAGAGAACCTCGGAGAAGCCGTGCGGGCCGCCATTGGCCATGGAGGCGACGCCGGTCGGCAGAACGACCGCTATTGCCGTGAAGGTCAGCATCGCCAGCGGCAGGCAAAGGATGGCCAGCATCGCCATCTTGACCTCCTTGGCCTCGATCTTTTTGCCGAGATATTCGGGCGTGCGGCCGACCATCAGGCCGGCGACGAAGACGGCAACCACGATGAACATCAGGATGCCGTAGAAGCCGGCGCCGACACCGCCGACGATGACCTCGCCGAGCTGCATGTTGATGATCGGGATGAAGCCGCCGATCGCGGTGAAGCTGTCATGCATGGCGTTGACCGCGCCGCAGGACGCAGCCGTCGTGATGACCGCGAACAACGCCGACAGGGCGATGCCGAAGCGGCTCTCCTTGCCTTCCATGTTGCCGCCATCGATGCCAAGCGCGTGGACGAGCGGATTGCCTGACGCTTCCGCCCAGTAGCAGATGGCGACGCCGGCGATGAACAGCACGCCCATCGCGGCCAGGATCGCCCAGCCCTGGCGCTGGTTGCCGACCATGCGGCCGAACACATTGGTCAGCGCCGCGCCGAGGGCGAAGATCGTAACCATCTGGATGAAATTGGAGATCGCGTCGGGGTTTTCGAAAGGATGCGCCGAATTGGCGTTGAAGAAGCCGCCGCCATTGGTGCCGAGCATCTTGATGGCGAGCTGCGAGGCGACGGGTCCAACCGCGATCGTCTGCTGCGCGCCTTCCAGCGTCGTGGCGCTGACGTACGGGCCGAGTGTCTGCGGCACGCCGAGCCAGACATAGACAAGGGTCAGCACGATGCAGAGCGGCAGCAGGATGTAGAGCGTGCAGCGGGTCATATCGACCCAGAAATTGCCGATCGACTTCACCGACGCGCGGGCAAAGCCACGGATCAGCGCGACCGCGATGGCGATGCCGACGGCCGCGGACATGAAGTTCTGCACCGCGAGGCCGGCCATCTGCACGAGATAGGACATCGTGCTTTCGCCGCCATAGTTCTGCCAGTTGGTATTGGTCGGGAAGCTGACGGCGGTGTTGAAGGCAAGGTTGGGCTCGACAGCGGTCATGCCGGCCGGATTATAGGGCAGCACGCCCTGCAGCCGCTGCATGACATAGAGCACCAGGAAGCTGGCCAGGCTGAAGAACATGATGCCTGCCGCGTAAGTGGTCCAGTGCTGTTCTTCGCGCTCGCTGGTTCCCGAAATGCGATAGAGCCCGCGTTCGAGGGGCCCGAGGATCGGCGAGAGAAATGTGCGATCGCCGTTGAAGACGCGGTACATGTAGCCGCCGAGCGGCTTCACGAGCAAAACGACGATCCCGCAGTAGACGAGGATCTGTAGCCATCCGTTGAGAGTCATGGTTGTAGCTTTCCGTGCCTTGCGCCAGTTGCGGTCAGAAGCGCTCTGGGCGAACGAGGGCGTATGTCAGGTAGGCGAGCAGGAACAAGGTCACACCGCCGCCGAGGATATAGTCGAGAAACATGTTTCGATCCTCCGGCTTAAAGAATTTCGCAGGCTTTGATGTAGGCGAAGGAGAGGGCGAAAAACAAAACCCCTATCCCGAGAACGACGATGTCCATCGTGCGTGTTCCTTATTTTCGTTTTATTTGCGCTTCGCATTGCATGCCTGCGGCGGGCAGGTCGAAACCACATGGAAGTACTCCGTCGCGATAGATAAGCACGACCGAGTTGTGCGTTACCGGCGCAATATGGACCCGATCGCCATAAAGGTTCGAGACGGCGCGGGGTGGAAAGAAATAGGAATTTTATAAAGGTTTTGCCGGACGGCTCGTCGCCGTCAAAAGAGAAGGCGCCTTGGCAAGGGACTGCTGTTTCGCGAAGCGCAACGCACTTTGGAGAAGCAGGGGAACAAATCCTCCAATGCGAGATTGTCGACCTGAGGGCCCCACCAAAGGAGATGACAATGGCAAAACAGAAAATGCTCGACGACCTGTTTCACGATACGCTGAAAGACATCTATTTCGCCGAAAAGAAGATCCTGGCGACTTTGCCCAAGATGGCCAAGGCGGCACAAAGCGCCGACCTGAAAGCCGCCTTCGAAAAGCATCGCACTGAAACCGAGGGACATGTCGCAAGGCTGGAGAAGGTCTTCGGCGTCATCGGCAAGAAGCCCGCGGGCAAGACCTGCGCCGCCATCATGGGCATCACCGAGGAAGGTGCCGAGATCATGGAAGAGTACAAGGGATCCCCCGCCCTCGACGCTGGGCTGCTGGCTGCCGCGCAAGCGGTCGAGCACTATGAGATCTCGCGCTATGGCACGCTGAGGACCTGGGCCGGAGAACTCGGCCTCAACGAGGCGGTGACACTTCTCGAGGCGACACTGAAGGAAGAGAAGGCCACGGACGAAGCCCTGACGCAGATCGCGGAGTCCGCCGTGAACGTCGCGGCCGAAGCCGCATAGATCCGCAAGGATCGGTCGCCGCGTCTGCAATGATCTGAGGTGTGTTGAGATTCAGGCCGGGCCGAGCCGCAAATGCCGGGTTTCGAGAACCGGAGCGGACATGAAGTCTGTGAGCACCGGAAGCGGAATCCCGGCGTTTGCGGCCGGCATCACCTGAATGGCGATACACCTTAGCGCGGCTCACGCATCATGCTGAGATAGGTCGGATCGAACTCGGCGATTTCCTGCAGCCGATGCCAGTCGAGGATGGTCACCGTATGGTTTGCCCAGCTGACGACGCCGACCTTGCGCAAGGCGCCTATGACACGGTTCATATGCACGACCGAGAGACCGAGTACATCGGCCAGTTCCGCTTGCGACAACGGCAGATGGAAGCTCATGCCATTTGTGCGTTCGACAACCTGCAGCCGCACGAACAGCTCGCAGACAAGATGAGCAAGATGCGATGTCTTGGAGCGTCGTCCCATCGCAACGATCCATTCGCGGTGGATGGCGCCATCGACCAGCGTGTCCAGCCACAAGAGCCTGGTGAGGTGTGGCGCTTCCTCCGTGATCGCGCGAAGCTTGCTGTGTTCGGCGAAGATGACGTGACAGGGCGACAGCGCGACGATGCCATGATCCATGGTCTTCAGCAGGAAGGCGTGGAGGTCGACGAAGTCGCCCGGCACCTGCAATGAGGTGAACTGTCGGCCGCCATTTTCGAGCACCTTGTAACGTGCCGCCAGGCCGTCGAGGATCAACGTCGAGTAGGTCGGCCGCGATCCGGAAGCGACGATATCCTGACCGATGGCAAAATGCCTCTCGAACGTCATCGCGCTGTCCAGCAGCGCTTTTTCGGCATCGGAAAGGGCGTCGTGCTGACCGAGGTTCAGATACAGGGGTTCAAGCACCGCAATCTCCAGCGAAAAGACCTGAGAGCCGATCGCCAAGTGTTCTGTCGCAAGCCAGGAGCGGCTTCGGGTGCACTAGGCCTTCGGACGATGACGGGCATTAACATTTGTTAGAGTGCGCTTGTTCGCCGGCCAATGCCACTGGTGATGGAACAACAACGTGGTTTGCAGATTGAAGGTTGAACCACTCAACGTTCCATCAAGATCGGGTCCAGTGAGTAGATGCCAAGATATTTCATGGATCTGTACAGCTGCGACGGCCTCACGGTCGACGAAGAAGGACAGCTGTTCGATACGCCCGAGCGGCTGCGGCGCGAGGCGGTCCGCATCCTGCCCGACATCATCCGCGACGAGATGCTCGACGGCGACGGCGCGGTCGTTACCGTCAAGGTGCGGGACGAGAGCGGAAATCGCGTCCTCGTGGCATCGCTGGTCATCTCCACCCAATGGTGCGACTGAGAATTTCTCAGCCCATGTCGGGACGCAATTGAGCCAGCCATCATTTGTAATCGCCAACGCTGCCACGCTGCCGCACCATCCAAGGCAGGAGGATGCATTGAGATGACGATGTTCCCGAAAATGACGTGCCGGCAGATCGCGGCCCAATATGTCGACAGCAGAAGAACGCTGGCGACGCCGATATCGACGAAGCATGCGTTGCAGGCTCTGAAATCGGCGATGCCGGACTGCGCCCTCTCCGACCAGGAATTGGTGACCCTCGTGGCTGAGCTTGCCGTCGAGCGCGGCAGGAGCGTTGATTTCGACATCCGGGCCGAAAGGAGTAGCGGCAAATGAAACGTGCGAAAGTCGACACCGAGCGCGATGAGCGCGCCAAGCGTGAATCGCAGATCGTGATCGCCGCCGAACGGGCGGCCCGTGAAGAAAAGACGGCCAAGCTGAAAGCGCTGCGCCTTGCCGCTCAACAGGCGGACGAGCCTGCGTCGACGGCCCGCGAGCCGGGGCGCCGGCGCGGTTGATTGTCGCGCAAGCTGCACGGCCAACTTCATCGACCTGACCACGGGGCTGCGGGCTATTTGTGGGTCTCAAGGCAAAATCCCGGCCCGGCAAGGCCAAGCCGGGTTTTCCGTGGCGGCTGAGTTAGCCACCACGAGAGGAAGCGGCATCAATCCTCATGCGGCGTAGCCGCCATAGCCGCGGGCAACGGCGCGGGCGCCGATCACCGGTTCGATATCCGGCCAGAGGATGCCGGCCGCTTGCGCAAATTCGACCAGCGCATGGCGCGCCTGCTCGATGGTGACATAACCCGGAATGGCGAGGTCACATGCCTGCACAGCGTTGCGGTAAAGCGGACCCCGGCGGGAGGTCGTCCACTCGGTCAGGAAATCGTGCATTTCGGCCAGCGAGGCAATCTCGCGCTTGAAGCCGAGGCCGACGGTCAGTGCGACCGGTGAATGAAACAGCTTGTCGTGCATGAAGCGGGCTCCTGATTGTCACAGCGCCTGGAGAGATATCCGGGCTGGTCCACGAACGGGACGCCGGGAAACGCATTGCGAGGCGGGAGGTTCCAGACGGACATATTGGCCCTGATGTCGGCGGCGATGGCCCGTCAGATCAAATCAGGTGCTTACCCAGACAGGGCTTCCGCTTACGCCGATCAGCCGCATACCCCGCCAAGGGCGTCGCCCTTTCCACTGGCGGCTGAGGATGCAACGGAGATAGATAATGGTCCGGCTGAATATCTTGCAATCGGTGATCGAGGCGAGTGCCATCATCATTCCCTCAAGCTGAAGATTGGCGACGTTCACGGCCGAGCGCTCTTTCCGCTGCTCGACGTTCCCCGACTCGCTGGATCTTGCCCATCTGACTGATGCGTCTTGTCGTTCACTTCATCGGTGGACCGCGTCAGTCCAATCCCGCTCCTGGGCTTCTTGTTGCCAGCCGCGTCCTGGGAGAACGCATCAGAAGGGTCGGCACCGGTCTTGGCGGGATATTTTGTTGCTCCAGTTTCGCGATGGTTTTCATTGCCAGACATTTTCGGTTCTCCAGTGTGATGACCGATAACAGCCCCGCGCGCTGCGAGTTCCCCGTCCATTGGGACATTCCTGACTGCCGGTCGTTGGCCAGCAAAGGAGACGGGCAAGGCCAGCTATTGGGTTGCATCGTCCCGGATCACGCTGCCCCCTTTTTGATACCCTTAGGGACTGCGTAACGCCGTGGATTTTCAATGGTTCCCCCGACAGCGTGGCCCGTTGATGGTTGCCCGTCACCCGCCATGGCGCTGCGGCCGGTTCGATCCAACGGGTATCGCCGGGACTAGGCCGCGCGCGAAAATATCCAGCCCTGTTTATCGCCAATCGCCTGGAACAAAGGCGATGGGCGCAGATTAGGTCGACAGCACATGTGTGCCTAAACAAGGAACGATCGTATGAAAACTCGCCTAATGCTGGCCTCGCTGGCCACAGCCACAGCCATGGCTTTCGCACTGCCCAGCTTCGCCGCCGACAGCGCGCAAGACTTTGTCGACAAGGCCGCCGCAGGCGGAATGTTCGAAGTTGATTCGAGCAAGATCGCCGAAGGCAAAGCACAGGATCCAGGCGTCAAGGACTTCGCGCACAAGATGATTGAAGATCATGGCGCGGCCAATGCCAAGCTGGAAACGATCGCCGGCGAGCAGAAGCTGAAAGTGCCGACGCAACTAGATGCGAAGCACAAGGGCGATCTGGACGCTCTGCAAAATGGCAAGGATCCATTCGACGGATCGTACGTCCAGATGCAACGCGATGCCCATTCCGACGCCGTGACGCTGTTCGAGAGCTATGCCAAGGACGGCGACAACGCCGAGCTAAAGACGTTCGCCCAGGAGACCGTTCCGACACTCAAGGCGCACAGGGACATGATCGAGAAAATCGCGGCGGCCCTCGACACCAAGACGTCGAGTTCAGAGACGCCGAAAGTTACGGTCGGCGACACGCCCGATGCGACCCCTCCCCTGTCCGGCGCGAACAGCTTCACCGAGGACCAGGCCAAAGGCCGTATCCAGGATGCCGGTTTCTCGGATGTCTCGAAGCTGACAAAGGACGATCAAGGCATCTGGCGCGGACAGGCGAACAAGGACGGCAAAAGCACCACCGTGGCGCTGGACTACAAGGGCAACGTCGTTGCCGGAACCAAGTAAAACAACGATCAAGGAGATCAAAGCATGAAAACGGTAACCGGACTTTTCGACAACTACGATGATGCCTCTAGCGCCGTCGCCAAACTGGAGGCCAGCGGTATTCCGCATTCGGATATCAGCATCGTCGCCAACAACGCGAGAGACCGCGTCCATAGCGATGGCTCCAAGGCTGCAGACGATGCCGCCGGTGGCGCAGGCCTTGGCGCCGCGATCGGCGGAGCTAGCGGACTGCTGGCAGGGCTTGGCTTGATGGCCATACCTGGTGTTGGCCCGGTCGTGGCCGCTGGGTGGCTGGCTGCCACCGCGGTTGGCGCTGTCGGTGGTGCAGTCGTCGGGGGCGCCGCAGGGGGGCTCGTCGGCGCTCTTACGGATTCCGGCGTCCCGGAAGACGATGCCCATGTCTATGCCGAGGGAGTGCGTCGCGGCGGCACATTGGTAACAGCCAAGGTCGACGAACAGTTGGCTCCCAATGCCGAACGGATTCTGGGTCAGTCCAAGTCCGTAAATCTGGAAGACCGCAGAGGCGAATATCAGGCCGGCGGCTGGACCGGCTTTGATGCTGACGCGGAAAGCTACCCGACAAATGAAATCGGGCGCGACCGCGGCCGCGACGTCAATCGAGTCTAGTTGATAAGACCTCCCGGTCGAAACTTCGAACTTCGTCCGGGAGGTTTCGTTGCATGCACAGTACGTTCCCAACGGCCGGGGACATCCCGGCTAACGCATCAGCCCCGCTGCGCGCAAAGCGTCCTCTATCACCTTGGAAACACTTTTGACCGAGTCGCCTCGACGGTCGGGCTGCGGTTGCGCGACGCGCGCTGCTCGCACATTTTCCGCCGGCGTATAAGGGAGCAGAGCCGTGCCCGATGCGGGTCGTCTCGGGGCCTTCTCGAGATCAGGCTCACTGGCATCGGCAAGTCCCCAGAAGCCGGCGATCCGGCGTGTTGATGATATTCCTACATCCAGCATGAATGGCGCTGCGACGCCCAGGCCATCATCACCCGACGTCTTCAAGGGTGTGCCATGGCCCATGCCAGCGATGGTGTATGTTTCGATGAGTTCGTTGCCATCGGCATCACACCACACCTTTCGCATGTGCCCATCGACGGTCTCTTTTCGCGTTGGGCCAGCGTCCACGCCGTGTACCCCTTGCCACTGGGCAAGGATGGAATCGGCATTGGAAGACGCCACAGTATTGTCGGCCGTGCCCTGCCAGATCGAGATCTTTGGCCAAATCCCTTCGTGCGGGGACGCAGCGCTTAAGCGCTGCTGAAGCCCAGTCTTCGATGGGCCGCCATGGCCGCGCATGCGATCGAATGCCTGGGGGATCGTCGATGCGCTGCCGTAGGCAAGTCCTGCAATAATCGCTCCGCCGGCGAACACGTCTGGGTATGTTGCCAGCATTGCCGTTGCCATTGCTCCCCCGGCGGAGAGCCCGGTGATGAAAACGCGCCGACGGTCGAGGCTATGCCTTGTCACCATGGCTTCGATCATCTGGCGGATGGAGAGCGCTTCGCCGCGGTCGCGTGTTACATCTTCGGGCACGAACCAGTTGAAGCAGAGATTGGGATTGTTGCCACGCTGCTGCTCCGGAAAGAGCAGCGTAAACCCCTGTTCGGCCGCCAGCTTGGACCACCCGGATGCATGGTCGTATCCATCCGCGGTCTGCGTGCAGCCGTGCAGGACGACAACCAACGCAGCTCCACGCGGGAGATTCTCAGGAACGTATGAGCGCGCACCCAAGGCACCGGGATTGGATCCGAAACCAGCTATGTCGGACAAGCGACTGTCGTGGCGCTGCAGTGAAAGAACCGTTCGGCCCCGCATTGCGGTCAGGCGAGTGATTGTATCTGAGATGTTTCGCAAATCGAGATCCTTGACCGCCAGGGTGGCGAAAACCGCGCACAATGCACGTTCAGGCAACATCGTTGCTGCACTGCACAATAACAAGCTTACGTTGGGTCAGGCAACCAGGGTATGAAGCGCTGGCCGAGCTTGGCATCGACTGTGCGAAGGAACCAAAGTCTTGGGAGGAGCTTCATGGATTGAGCGCCGCGACGGCGCGCATCGGACATCCAGGAGGACGAAATGGGCTTTTTCAGCAAGGTGTTTTCGGGTCTGACCGGCAGAAGAGCGGATGACAAGAAGGAAACGGGAGACATGCGCAAGGCTACAGGCGCGGGGCCAGCTCTCGCGGCACACTCCAAGGACGCAAGAACCTCCGCTGCCACCGGGCAAAACCCGCAAGCCGCCAGGAAGAAAGCGCCCAAGTGACGACGGAAACGCGTTCGACCCCGCCTTGCCGAGCGTTCATTGGTCGGCTGACAGCGAACTGCTCTGCTGAGCCAGTTTGATTTCCATGAAGGAGGCGGGTCGATAGTTACCTACACGGAAACAGAACCCGGCCTGATCACATGGGGAACCGTCCTGCGAGTTCCTTGTTGTTCTTCACACAACCGGAGATATCGCCGATGCCGAAGGACCAGAACAAAGCCCAGGATACGGATCGCGAGGCGATGCATCTCGCAGAGACGACGGACGTATCGCCGAAGCAGGCGAAGGATCTGTTGCGCGAGCAAGGCGGCGACAAGAAGAAGGCCGCTGAAAAGGCAAGGAATTTCAAGGCTGAGGGCTAACAGCCGCCTAGTGTTCAAGACATCGGCAAAGTGCGCCTGCGCGAATGCGCTGATGCGCTGCGATCCCATCGGTCAACGGCGCATGCGAGTTTCTGGTCGACTGGTCGCGCGCCATACACATGATGCACTATCCGTCCGCACGCGAATTGGTGCCAGCAGCGCGCGAGGCGAAGGCAAGACCTGGCCGGGCCAAAATGGCCTTTGTCGTGATGGCCGCCCTTGCGGGCGTCCTGTCCGCACGCGCTGCTGAGTAGGCGCGACCAGTGGCCTCGAAGGTAACGCAGAACCAGCAGCAGCCGGGCAACCGCTCCTCCTTGATCGATGGAGAAGCGGCGAGTCGCGCTGCATCAACCACAGAGGCCAGTAAGGCCAGCCTCAAATCCGAGCAAGGCGAGCGTGGGCGCGACGCGGCCTGGCCATCGCAGATCCCGGCGCTCGGCTGGAAAGATATTTTCTGGCGGTTGTGGGAAGAGTTCAACAAGGACCGCGTGCTGCTGGTCGCGGCCGGCGCCACCTTCTATCTGCTGCTTGCGCTATTCCCGGCCCTGGCGGCGTTCATTTCGATTTATGGTTTTGTCGCGGATCCAGTCACTGTCGCAGATCATGTCGCCTATCTCGGCGGATTGCTGCCATCAGGCGGCCTCGATCTCATTCGCGGCCAGTTGCAGGCATTGGCCAGGCAGAAGCCAGGCGCTCTCGGGACCGGCTTTTTCGTCGGCCTCGGTATCGCCCTGTGGAGTGCCAACAGCGGAATGAAGGCGCTCTTCGATGCCATGAACATCGCTTATGAGGAGCGCGAGAAGCGCAGCTTCATCACCCTCAACCTGATGTCGATCCTGTTCACGGTCGGAGCCTTGATGATCGGCATCGTCCTGTTGCTGACGGTGGGCGTTGTTCCTGCATTGCTGCGCTATTTCTACCTGGATGGGTGGACGGAAGCGCTTGTCGCGGTGTCTCGCTGGCCAATATTGGTGGGCGCGATGCTGACCGGCATCTCCCTGCTCTACCGCTTCGGTCCAAGCCGGGAGCGTGCGAAGTGGCGATGGCTCAGCTGGGGCGCTCTTATCGCGACAGCGGTGTGGATCTCAGCTTCATGGCTCTTCTCGTTCTATCTGCAGCATTTTGCCAACTACAACGCAACATACGGATCGCTTGGCGCGGTCGTCGGCTTGATGATGTGGACGTGGATTTCAGTCATCATTCTCATCGCTGGAGCCGCAATCAATGCCGAGATGGAACATCAGACGGCAGTGGACTCCACTACAGGCCCGGCGCGGCCGATGGGGGAGCGCGGTGCAGTGGTTGCCGACACTCTGGGCAAGATTGCGGATTAAGGCGCCTTGGCTCGGCTCTCATCGATGCATCAGCCGCAGATCGCCGCGTTACGTCTCGTCGGCTGATGGGTGTCGAATTGGCGATCGAGGGAACCGTTCCGGGTTGGAGACCAAATGGGGTCTCCGGTGATATAACTTGAACACATCTGGAGCGTCTACGCGACGAAACAGGGTCGCCGCGGCTCTTGCGCAGGCTGGCATCGATCGATGTCGGCGAGGGCGTCTCTCTCGCCTCCCGGCTTTCGGTCGCCAGGAAAATGCGGCTGGATTTGGCTGTGCCAGGTGGGCAGTGAGCACAGCCAAATCCGATTGCAGGGCTAGCCCAGCTTGACCTTTGGCTCACGTGCCCACCAGCGCAGTTCGCCGAGCCTGGTGACGAAACCCGCGACATCCTTGACTGACGCGATCCGGACAACCGCCTCATCCTCGACCACGCCCGCCTTCGACAGCAGCGGCGCTGCCGCCTCGACGAAGCCGATGAATTTGCAATGCGCGAAGGCATCCGCGACAAAGTCGCGGGCCGTCGATTCCTTCAGCAGGTCGGCCATTGCCGGCTTTGCCGGCAACAGCGCGACCGCGTCGTAGAGCACCGAAGGTCCGCCTGATATCATCTGCTGTGCGTCGATCCAGCTGCCGTCGCTCGCCGTGGCGCCGCCGACCTTCGGCGCGATGATCTCGAAGCTTGCGCCGGCTTTGGTCAGCGCCTGCACGATCGCCTTCAACAGGCCGGCGTCCGTTCCGTCGGTCACCAAAATTCCGAGCTTGCGGCCCTCGAAACGACCGGGGCCGTTCTTGAGAATGCTGAGCGAGTCCGCAGCACCGAGGTCCCGGCGCGTCGGCACAGCCGCATCGGCCGGCTTCGGCATCGCTTTCAAGCCTAGCGCATCCGCCACCTTGCCGGCCAGCCCGTCATCGATGTTCAGAAGGTGGGACACGATGCGCTCGCGGATGACCGCAGTTCGCACCTTGCTCAGTTCGAAAGTCAGCGCCGAGGCGATGTGGTCTTGCTCCACGGGCTGCTGGCTGATGTAGAACTGGCGCGCCTGACTGTAGTGGTCGGCAAAGGTCTCCGATCGCAACCGCGCCTTTGGTCCCGCTTCGACTTCAGCGAACGACCGGAACCCCTTGGCCGGCGATTCACGCGGGCCTTCGTCCCATGAATTCGGCTGATAGTTGGCGCGGCCGACCGGGTTGCGCATTGCCATATGCCCATCCTGCTGGAAGTTGTGGAAAGGGCACTTCGGTGCGTTGATCGGAAGGTGGGTGAAGTTGGTGCTTCCGAGCCGTTTGATCTGCGTGTCGAGATAGGAGAAATTCCGCCCCTGCAGCAGCGGATCATTGGAGAAGTCGACGCCGGGCGGCACGTTCTGCGTCATGAACGCGACCTGCTCGGTCTCCGCGAAGAAATTGTCGGGCATGCGATCGAGCACCAGGCGGCCGACCGCGATCGGCGGCAGCACCTCCTCGGGAATGAGTTTCGTCGGATCGAGGATGTCGAAGTCAAAACTGTCGGCGAAGGCCTGGTCAAAGAGCTGGAGCTGCAGCTCCCACTCCGGGAAGTTGCCGGCATGAATCGCGTCCCATAGATCGCGACGATGGAAGTCGGGGTCGGCGCCGTTGATCTTGACCGCCTCGTTCCAGGCAACCGACTGGAGGCCAAGCTTTGGCTTCCACAGAAACTTGACGAAGGTCGACTCGTCCTTGGCGTTGAGCAGCCGGAACGTATGGACACCAAAACCTTCCATAAAGCGCAGTGAGCGTGGTATGGCCCGGTCGGACATCGCCCACATGATCATGTGCATGCTTTCGGGGGTGAGCGAAATGAAATCCCAGAAATTGTCATGCGCGGTCTGCGCCTGCGGGAAGTCGCTGTTCGGCTCCGCCTTCGCGGCATGGATCAGGTCGGGAAACTTGATCGCATCCTGGATGAAGAACACTGGGATGTTGTTGCCGACAATGTCCCAGTTGCCCTCCCTGGTGTAGAGCTTTACGGCGAAGCCACGCACATCCCGCGCGAGGTCGGCCGAGCCCTTATTGCCGGCAACGGTCGAGAAGCGGACGAAAGCCGGCGTCTTTTCACCAGCGCGCTGGAAAATATCGGCCCGCGTGTATTTCGCCAGCGATTCATAGGTTTCGAAGTAGCCGTGGGCACCGTAGCCACGCGCGTGGACGACGCGTTCGGGAATGCGCTCGTGATCGAAATGGAAGATTTTTTCGCGGAAGTGGAAGTCCTCGAGTGTTGTCGGACCACGGGCGCCGATCTTGAGCGAGTTCTGGTCGTCGGAGACCGGTCCGCCCTGTGCGGTCGTAAGCACCGGCGTCGAGCCGGCTGCGACCTGATGCAATTCCCCACCTTCGCCGCGGTTCAGTTTCTGATCGTGGATCGTGGCCGATTTTGATACTTGCTTCGCCATGCCGGGAATTCCTTGAGGTTGAACGCGCGGGCTGCGCTGGTTCCTCAATGTCCCGGACGACAATGCGTTCCTTGAAGGCTTCCCTCGGCGATCGAACCACGCATTCCGCCCGCAAACGGCGCCTGCGACCAAGCAGCGGTGTCGAGAGCCCTTGATCCTGCCTCGCCGAGCTTCACGCCGCCCCCTACGAACTGCTCACCACACCGCTCAACATCTCGTTCGTTCTGGGCCTTGCAGCGACGGGCCAAGCCGCGGAAGCATTTTCACTTATCGAGGAGACGATCCAGCAGGCCGAGGTAAGCTGCGATCTTTGCTGGATGCAGGAGCTGCTGCGCGTGAAGGGCAGCCTGTTTCTCGCGGCTCCGCGCCCTGATCCCGACGAAGACGCGGAGCTCTGTTTCGCCTGTCGTTGGAGCTCAGCAATCGTCAGGGAGCGCTGGCATGGGAGTTGCGGACCGCTGTCGACCTTGCCTCCCTGTCAGGTGCTCGCGGACGGCACGAGGCGGCCCGACCACCTCTCCAGCCATTTTTCACGCGGTTTGGAGAGGGCTTGTAGACAGAAGATCTGCAGCCAGCCGCGCGTATGCTGGAAACGCCGAACTAGGCCAGAGCCGACCGCCATATCTCGACGTTCGAGCAACGGATCACGAACGTCACTCGTCGCCAAGCGTTTGAACGTTGCGGACACGCCAATACGAGAAACCCATTTGGCCTTCCGGTGCGCGGATCATTCCTCACCCCCTTGTCGCCTTCGCATCGCGCTACGATATTGTCGATCGCGCCGGCCTTGCGGAACAGGGTTGCCGGCGTAATTGAAAATGGTTGAAGGACGAGCCCGGAACGTGCATGGCGCGGCGGGCAGAACGATTACGTGGGAAAATCTGAATGACGACGGATACGAAAGCGACGGAAACCAGGGCATTCGAGGCCGATGTCTCGCGGCTGCTGCACATGATGGTGCACTCGGTCTATTCCGACAAGGACGTGTTCCTGCGCGAGCTGATTTCCAACGCCGCTGACGCCTGCGAGAAGCTGCGTTTCGAGGCTGTCAGCCGCCCCGAACTGCGGGGCAACGACCCCAAGCCGCGCATTTCGATTTCGGCCGATCCGGACAACAAGGAAATCATCGTCGAGGACAACGGCATCGGCATGAGCCGCGACGACATGGCCGAGGCATTGGGCACGATCGCCCGCTCGGGCACGCGCGCCTTTATCGAGCGCGTCGGCGCAGGTACAGAGGACACGCAGCTCATCGGCCAGTTCGGCGTCGGCTTCTACTCCGCCTTCATGGTGGCTGAGCGGGTCGACGTCATCAGTCGCCTCGCGGGAAGCGAAGAGGCCTGGCGCTGGTCGTCCGACGGCAAGGGTTCGTATGAGATCGCACCCGCCCCACTCGAAGCCGCACCCAAGCGCGGCACCCGCGTGGTGCTGCATCTGATGGACGACGCCGTCTCCTACACCGGCTCCTACCGGCTCGAGCAACTGGCCAAGTCGCAGTCGGGCCATGTGCCGGTGCCGATCACGCTCGTCGAAAAACCCGGCGCCGAGGCGCGCGACATCGCCGATGGCACGGCACTCTGGGTGCGGCCGAAGAGCGAGATCAAGCCCGAGGAATACACCGATTTCTATCGTAGCGTCTCCGGCCAGTATGACGAGCCGGCCGCCACCATCCATTTCCGCGCCGAGGGCCGGCAGGAATACTCCGTGCTCGCCTTCGTGCCGGGCTCGCGTCCGTTCGATCTGTTCGACCAGGACCGCAGGGGCCGCATGAAGCTCTATGTGCGCCGCGTCTTCATCACCGACGATGCCGACCTTCTGCCGCGCTATCTGCGCTTCGTGCGCGGGCTGGTCGATTCCGCCGACCTGCCGCTCAACGTCTCGCGCGAGATGATCCAGGAAAGCCCGCTGCTGGCCGCCATCCGCAAGGGCCTGACCAACCGCGTGCTGGGCGACCTCGCCAAGCTGGCGGAGAACGAGGCCGAGGCCTATGCCAAGATCTGGGACAATTTCGGCGTCGTTCTCAAGGAAGGGCTCTACGAGGATTACGAACGGCGCGAGCAATTGCTGAAGCTCGCCCGCTTCCGCTCGACCACATCAGGCGAAGGCTGGCGCGGCCTGGCCGACTATATCGCTGCGATGAAGGAAGGCCAGAAGGCGATCTTCTTCATGGCCGGCGACGACCGCGCGCGGCTCGAAGCCTCGCCTCAGCTCGAAGGGTTCAAGGCGCGAGGCATCGAGGTGCTGCTGCTCACCGACCCTGTCGACAGCTTCTGGGTGACGATGGCGCCGGACTTCGACGGCAAGCCGTTCAAGTCGGTGACGCAGGGCGTGGCGGAACTGTCCGACATCCCTCTGCTCGACGACGCAAAGAAGCCGGACGGGGCGGCGACACCGGAGGTCGATGGCTTCCTCGCTTTCGTCAAGTCCGCGCTTGGCGATGCCGTCTCGGACGTGAAGGCCTCCGACCGGCTCACCGAAAGTGCGGTCTGCCTGGTCGCGCCCGAGCATGGCCCCGACCGGCAGTTCGAGCGGCTGATGAACGCCGCCGGCCGCCTCGACAAGGCCGCGAAACCGATCCTCGAAATCAACCCGGGCCATGAGCTTGTGCTGGCGCTCGCCAGCCTCGGCGACGACGAGCAGGCCTTCAAGGACGACGCGGCTCATCTTCTCTATGACGAGGCACGCGTACTCGACGGCGACAAGCCGGCGGACGCCCGGGCGTTTTCGCAGCGTCTGGCGCGGCTGATCGCGCGCGGCATCTCGAAGGGCTGAGCTTCCCTGGCGACCACCGGATCTGCCGCGATGCCGTTCGCCGACCAAGTTTCGGCGCCCATTGCAGCCGGTGACGCACCCGATGTCCACTGGCTCAATGGCCGACTGTAGACATCGGGCCTCCAATCACCCAATCTTGGCCCCGGGAACAAACAGGCGCTTCAAAGAAAGCGCACCGGGTGGTCATGAGACGACGATGGACATTGTATGATCCGCGGCTGGCTTGGCTACTGGTCGCGCCGGTGCTCTTGCTGCTGATCTTCTTCCTGGTGCTGCCTATAGCCGTGATGGCGGCCTACACCTTCTTCACCTTCGTCACCGCCGGCGTGGAAACCAGCGCGCTGACGACGGCGAACTGGCATGAATTCCTGACCGACAGCTATTATTCCGGCTTCCTATTGAAGACGCTGAGGGTCGGGGCCATCACGGCGGTGCTCTGCGGGGTGCTGGGCTATTTTCCGGCCTATTTCATCTGGGCGACCACCTTCAAGCACAAATGGCTGCTGCTTCTCCTGCTCATCGTGCCGTTCTGGATCAGCTTCACCATCCGCACCTTTTCGTGGATCAACATCCTGGGCGAACAGGGCGTCATCAACGTTTCGCTGATGAAATTGGGTATCATCAGCGAGCCGCTACCGATGCTCTACAACGAGGGCGCGGTCATCCTCGGCATGCTGCACTTCCTGCTGCCCTACATGATCCTCAACGTCTATGTCAGCCTTGAAAGCATCGACCGCACACTGATCGCGGCGGCCCGCTCGATGGGCTGCACCAGCGCGCAGGCGTTCCGCGAGGTGACGCTGCCGCTTTCGTTGCCGGGCCTCGCGGCAGGCCTGCTGCTCTGCTTCGTGCTGGCCGCCGGCAGCTATGTAACGCCGCAATTGCTGGGTTCCGGCCGCGACGCGCTGTTCGGCAATTTGATCTACGACACGATCATGGGTGAGCTGAACTGGCCGATGGGTGCCACGCTTTCGATCGTGCTGTTCATCGTGCTCGGCTTCTTCGCCGCTGCCTACACGCGCTACATGGGCATGTCGCAGATCGTCAAAGGACTGGGTGGATGAAGGCGCGGCGCAAGCAGGAAGGAAGATGGGCCTGGCGTCTGACCGGCTTCGTCACGCTCTGCGTCTACATCTTCATGTTCGCGCCGATCGTGGCGACGGTGATCCTGTCATTCAACGCCTCGATGTTCGGCGGCTTCCCGATGACCGGCTTCAGCCTGCAATGGTACGGCAAGCTGATGGCCAATGAGCAGGTGCTGACCGCTTTCCGTACCTCGCTGTGGATCGCGGTGGTCACCGCCGCCGTTACCACGGCAATAGGCGTCGTCACGGCATTCGCGCTGGTACGCTTTGAATTCCCTGGCAAGCAGGCGTTGAGCACGCTGGTGATCCTGCCGGCGCTGGTGCCGGAAACCATTCTCGGCGTCGGTCTTTTGGTGCTGATCAAGGCGATCGACCAGCCGAGAACCATGCTTTTGCTGGTGCTCGGCCATATCCTGCTCGCCGTCCCCTATGTGGTGCTGATTACCCAGGCGCGCATGGTCGGTATCCGGCGCGTTTATGAGGAAGCGGCACTTTCGCTCGGCGCCTCGCGCTTTTCATCCTTCCGCGAGATCACGCTGCCGCTGCTCATCCCGGCCGTCGTTGGCGGCGCGCTGCTCGCCTTCACCATCTCGTTCGACAATACGTCGGCCAGCCTGTTCTGGCGGCCGGCGGGTGTCGAGACTATGCCCACCCAGATCCTTTCGATGCTCAAGATCTCGATCAGCCCGGAGATCAACGCACTCGGCACCGTGATGATCCTGGTGACCGTCGGCATCCCGCTGCTCGGCGGCCTGGTCCTGCAAAGCCTGACCAGATTGAAAAGACGCGGCGAACCCAAGGAGGAAGCACGATGAAACTGTCCAACGGCAAGCGGCTTGAACGGCTGCACGATAGGTATCAAAACGGCGATCTGAGCCGCCGCACTTTCCTGACGCTGACCGCCGCTGCGGCGGCCGCGGTGGGCCTCGACATGCCCTGGATGAGGCAGGCCCTCGCCGCGGTCGAAGAGGTGCGCTTCGACGGCTGGGGCGGCACGGTTCAGGATGCGATCGACAAATATGCCTTTAAGCCCTACACCGCCAAGACCAAGATCAAGGTGGTCCAGGGCACGTTCGGCGACGAGGACGAGATCATCACCAAGATCAAGACCGCCAAGCCCGGCGACTACCAGGTCATCCATTCTTCCGGCGTCAACTATTACATCAAATATGTGAACGGCGGCCTGACCTCGGAGATCAATGAGGCCAACATTCCCAACATGGCGAATGTGCTGCAGCCAATGATCGATCCGTTCCGCAAGCTGACGCCGAAACTCTCGGCCGTGCCTTATGACTACGGCACAACAGGCATCGCCTACAACACCAAGGTGATCTCGCCCGAGGAAGCCAAGGAAAAGGGTGCCGCACTGCTGCTCGACAAGAAATACGCGGGCAAGGTCGGCGGTTATGACGACATGACCACGCGCGTCTGGTACGCCGCACTCGCCACCGGACAGGACCCGAACAACCTCAAGGACATGGACGCGATCTGGGCCAAGGTGCGCGAGACGCGAGACCTCGCCAAGAAGTTCTGGAGTTCCGGCGCGGAACTGATGGACCTGCTTTCCAAGGGCGAGATCGTGGTAACCGACGCATGGTCGGGCCGCGTCGCCGCATTGCAGGACCAGGGCCATCCGATCGGCTATCTCGACCCCGTGGGTTCCTATGCCTGGATGGAGGACATGCTGATCCTGAAAGGCTCGCCGATGGCCGAGTGTGAGGAGTTGATCAACTTCATGCTCGACCCGGCGACCGCCATCGCGGTGGCGGAGGGCCAGAGCTATCCGCCATCGCTCGACCCGACAAAAGTCAAGCTGACCGAGAAGATCGAGAAGCTGCCGGCCTTTGACAAAACGGGCACGATGAAGGCGTTGACCTTCGCCGACCCGGTCTACTGGGCGAGCAATGAGGACGCCTGGAACAAGCAGTGGCACAGGATCTCGAAAGGTGCCTGACAGCCACGACTTTTCAGGGGTACCCCGGCCGGCCGCGGCCGGGGTGGCAAGGTCCGGTGTGGGCGGATCCGCTCAGGGCGGCGCGGAGACGAGCCAGCCGGCGGTCGAGTTCCGCGACATCGACATCGCTTATGGCAAGTTCGTGGCGGTGCGCGATTTCTCGCTGTCGATCCGCAAGGGCAGCTTCGTCACCCTGCTCGGGCCTTCGGGCTGCGGCAAGACCACGATCCTTCGTTCCATCGCAGGCCTGGTCGACATTTCGGGCGGCCAGATCATGATCGACGGGCAGCGGGTCGACGACGTGCCGATCTACAGGCGCAATATCGGGCTGGTCTTCCAGAGCTACGCGCTATTCCCGCACAAGAACGTGTTCGACAATGTCGCCTTCGGCCTGAAGTACCGCAATGTGCCGAAGCCCGAAATTGCGCGCAAGGTCGCCCAGGCGCTCGAGATGGTGCGGCTGCCGGGTAGCGAGAAGAAGCTGCCCTCGCAACTGTCGGGCGGGCAACAGCAGCGCATCGCACTCGCCCGCGCCATCGTCTTCGAGCCGCAGGTGCTGCTGCTCGACGAGCCGCTGTCGGCGCTCGACGCGAACATGCGCGAGGAAATGCGCGTCGAGATCAAGAAGATCCAGAAGCAAACCGGCATCACCGCTATCTTCGTCACGCACGACCAGGAAGAAGCGCTCTCCATGTCGGATCGCATCGTGGTGATGAACGCCGGCGCAGTGGAGCAGATCGGAACCCCGCAGGAGGTCTACGAGGCACCAGCCACGGCCTTCGTCGCCGACTTCCTCGGCAAGGCCAACATGCTGGCAGGGACCGTGAGGAGATCCGGCCAAGGAACAGCGGTGCTGCTCGCCACCGGCCAGACAATCAACGTGGCCAGTCCAAAGCCGCTTGCCGACGGCTGCAAAGTCACTGTCGTCGTGCGGCCGCAGAAACTGTCGGTCGGCGCAGCGGCGAGCGCCAACCGTCTGCCCGGCCGCGTCGTCTCTGCCTCGTATCTGGGCGGTAGCGCCATCTACGAGATCGATATTGGCGGTAAGGCCAGCATCCGCGCCAACGCGCCGATCAGTGGCCGGCTGCTTCGCGAAGGCGAGGCGATCGACCTCGGCTTCGATGCCGAGGGCTGCGTCCTCCTCGACGAGGATGGTCAGCGGATTTCGTGATGCAAATCGCCGAGGACCCGGGCCGTGAACTCATGGACGCGGAATGCCGAGAAGGGGTCGACAGCGGAACGACGGCAATTAATTCGGCGGCCGGCCCTGGGGATAGCAGCCCTACCGATGCATGATGGGATTATGGTTCCGCAGTCGGCAGCTCCCTTGGCTGAGGCAGCTATGAGGAGTTCTGCCAGCAAGGCGGTTGCATTCGACCTCCCTGAGTAGCCGTTCACGACTCAGTCAAAAGGTGCTGTATAGCCTCTGACTTAAGACAGTCACGAGGTCTAGGATGTCGGCGGTGGCGGACTAATCAATGTTGGTGACTTGGGGAAGGCCGCAGAGGCCCTGATAAATCGAGTGTCGGATGCAGTTGGTGGTGTTGCTCGCCCATTGCAGATAGAACGCGTGGCAAAGGCAGAGGCAAAAGCCGAAGTCATAAAAGCTAACGCAAGAATTGAAGTGTCAGACATCGAGCAGCGGGCGATCCTGCGGATGGTTAGGGAGGAAGGGAAAAAGCAGGAAAATATTGGGGCGATCACTCTAAAGTCACTTGAATACCTGCCCCAAGAGGCACACCCTGAGAACATTGATGAGGACTGGCTGACGCACTTCTTCGAGCGATACCGTTCCTATACCAACGACGAAACGCGGGAGATTTGGGCGAAGGTTCTTGAGGGAGAAGCCAGCAAGGCCAATAGCTTTTCAAGACGTGCGATTGATGTGTTGGCCACTATGGACGCAGCCGACGCAGCGCTGTTTTCAAGATTATGTTCCCGCGCCTGGACCTTAATCGGCGCTCCTGTACTCGCTATCCGGTCAAATGATACGGAGCAGCTAAAAGTGGCTGGCATTGGGTTCGCTGATTTAGTGCATCTCGATAAAGCGGGGCTTATCTCGTTTGAGGCACTGGGTGGTTTTTCGCGCCAAGGTTTTGGCCCAATTGCGCCCTGCACGTATTTCGACAAAACCATTTTTTTGAGTTTGCGGATGGAGACGCCCCACTGCCACCAACCGGCAACACTCTCATCTGCGGCAATGCTCTATTCACAAAGGCCGGCGAGGAGCTTTGGAAGATTGCGGAAGCAAGAAAAAACGAGGCGTATTTCGAATCCGCAGTTAAAGCGTGGAAAAACGAGGGGCTAACCGCGATGGACGCGCTCGAATTTATCACAAAGTTCCAAACGCGTGCGTCACAATAGGCATATTTTGGGGCACCGCCTTGGGGCACCGCCAACTGAGTACGTTGATTAAATTGCTGTGAAATCAATAACATATGTGGCAATTGGATTTATGGCGGAGAGAGCGGGATTCGAACCCGCGTTACGGTCTCCCGTAAACACACTTTCCAGGCGTGCGCCTTCAACCACTCGGCCACCTCTCCGTCCTTGCATGTCGCGCCGGCCGGTTTCGCCACGCGGGTTGGGGATATGCATCTCCCTTGGGGCAGCGGTGCGGAAATTCCGCTCCATGGATGCCGCCAACCAGCGGACACCCTTCCCCTGCACCTGAGCCGTCAAAGCAACAGGCGCGGGGCTCATCTAGTCGATCCCGCGCCGAATGCCAAGCCATAACGGCGGTCTATTCGCTTTGCCGGCCACACAGCGTTTCACGACGCCGCCGGAGCCCCCCGTTTTGAGGCGCTGCCCTCGAATGATGTGCACAGGCAAGGCCGCAACGCCGGCCGCGCTTGACTTCGCTCCCGGCCATCTGTCGAGTGATGCAGGCTTTGCGGGGGCATCGTCCGGACATGACATCGAGCAGTGGAATTCCGGGCAATGGACAGACGCCAGCCAGACGGCCGGACAGCGGACTGTCCTTCGTACCGGTGGGCTGGCTCATCTTCGTCATGGCGTGGTCGGTCTATGGCCTAGCGTCGGCCTGGTGGCTGGTCGGGAATTCCGGCCTGCCGGACAAGATCTTCTATCTCGTCTTTGGCGGGCTCGCCGCCAACGTCGTCACCATCCTGTGGGGGCTTTACCTGCTTAGCCTCGCCTTCGGCCGCTCGGCGCGTTTCCCGCGCCATTTCACCATCTGGCAGATCGCCATCATCATCTGGCTGCTGGCGAGGCAGGCGTATGTGCTTGCCGTGCCTGATTTCGTCTTCTCGGCCAGAGGTCTGGCCATCACCGGTGCCGAAATCGCCATCGGCTTGCTCTGCATCTACCTGCTGCGCCGCGGTTCAGGTGCCGAGACCGTCTACGCCAAGCCGGAAACCGAAGCGCCGCCGGTCTTCGTTTCGATCATCGCGGCCCTGCTCGGTATCATCCTTGGCGCGGTCATCGGCGCCGTCGCCGGCTTCTTCGCCGGTTCGGTGATCGCCGATGTCACCAGCATGAGCTGCTTCGAAGGCGCCTGCGGCTATTTCGCCGCGTTCATCGGCCTGGCCGGCCTGGTGGTCGGTGCCATTGGCGGCGGCATTGTCGCGGTCTGGCTCGCTCACCGGCGCAGTCACAAGCCAGTGACATAGATCGGCTTCAAATTCGCGTATGACGATTGCGAACCCGGCCTGCGCATTCTATCTCTCGTTCTGAAACGCGTGCCGAAAGGTCCTTGGGAGGAGCTTGAGCACTGGCCGGGGGAAAAGGTCTCGAATGTTTCGCTTCATCTTTCGTCTTGCCGCAATGGTCGCGCTGTCGATCTCCGTCATCATGGCGGTGCTCGACGCGACTCGCACGGTGGCTGCTTCGGCGCTCGTGCTGACCCCGCTCAACACCAGCTGGCTGGCCGTCTCGCCGGACACACGAGCGGCTTTCGAAACCTTCGTCCGGGCCAAGGCCGGCCCGCTGCTCTGGGACAGCGTCATCGCCTGGGTACTCAACCAGCCCGGCTTCGCGGTTTTTGCGGTGCTGGCCTTCCTGCTCTATGCGATCGGTTACAGGCGGCAACGACGCACCGGACAATTCGCCGCCACCTGATCCGCTTCCTGCGTCCACCCAGAGAAGGAAGACCGCGCATGTTCTTTCTCAGCGACATGCTGAACAAGAAGCTTCATTTGCCGAAGCCGTCCGAGGCGTTGCCCGGCCGCGCCAAGGCGATTCCGACGACATCCAGACACCACGTCTTGAAAAGGCCCCTCAAGGGACCTTATCCGGAGGGGCTGGAGACGGCGATGTTCGGGCTGGGCTGCTTCTGGGGCGCCGAGCGGCTGTTCTGGCAGCTCGAAGGCGTCTGGGTCACGGCGGTCGGCTATGCCGGCGGCTTCACGCCCAATCCGACCTATCAGGAAACCTGCACCGGCCTTACCGGCCACACCGAAGTGGTGTTGGTGGTCTACGATCCCAAGGTCGTCTCCTATGGCGAGCTTCTGAAGCTGTTCTGGGAAAGCCATGATCCGACGCAAGGCATGCGCCAGGGCAATGATGTCGGCACCACCTACCGCTCCGCGATCTACACGCTCGGTGACGCGCAATTCAGCGCGGCAAGTGCTTCGCGTGACGCCTATGAGGCCTCGCTACGCGCTGCAGGCCACGGCAGGATCACCACCGAGATCACGCCGGCGCCGGAATTCTACTTCGCCGAAGCCGATCACCAGCAATATCTGGCGAAGAACCCTTACGGCTATTGCAACCTCAAGGGCACCGGCGTTGCCTGCGCCATGCCGGCCGCCGCCTGAAGCCTTTCGCGCAAGGATCAAGCATGGTGCGGCCTCCCCGCGCCATGCTTTTCCAAAAGGTCAAAATTCCGCGTGAAATTTGTTTCGGGCCGTGCCAGATTGCCCTCGAGCGGGAGGGGAATACACTCCTGGCTGACGTCGCATGCCTGCCGGCGAACCGGGCAGGCGGGCGGTGCGTAACGGAAAAAATAACCGACAGGGTGTGGATCACATGAAACGTATTGTTCTCGGCCTCTTGGCCGCAACCGCAATGGTTCTTCCGGCTTTCGCCGCGGATGTCCAGCCGGCCATCCTCTATGATTTGGGCGGCAAGTTCGACAAATCCTTCAACGAGGCCGCCTTCCATGGCGCCGAGAAGTTCAAGACCGAGACTGGCACGCCCTATGTCGAGTTCGAAGTGTCCAACGCCTCGCAGCGCGAGCAGGCGCTGCGCCGCTTCGCCGAGGACGGCCGCAACCCGATCGTCATGGCCGGCTTTGCCTGGGAGGATGCGCTCAAGGTGGTCGCGAAGGAATATCCTGACCTCAACTTCGCCATCATCGACGATGCCGTCGACCTGCCCAATGTCCGCTCGCTGGTCTTCAAGGAGAACGAAGGCTCCTACCTCGTCGGCATCCTGGCGGCGATGGCGTCGAAGTCGAAGAAGGTCTCCTTCATCGGCGGCATGGACATTCCGCTGATCCGCAAGTTCGAATGCGGCTATGTCGGCGGCGCCAAGGCTGCCGGCGCGACCGATGTCATCCAGAACATGACCGGTGACACGCCGGCGGCGTGGAACGATCCGGCCAAGGGCGGCGAGATCGCCAAGACGCAGATCGACCAGGGCTCCGACGTGGTCTATGCCGCGGCCGGCGGCACCGGCGTCGGCGTGCTGCAGGCGGCGGCGGATGCCGGCAAGCTCGGCATCGGAGTCGATTCCAACCAGAACGGCTTGCAGCCCGGCAAGGTGCTGACCTCGATGATGAAGCGGGTCGACGTTGCCGTCTACACCGCCTTCATGGACGGCAAGAACGGCACCTTCAAGGGCGGCCTGCAAAATCTTGGCCTCAAGGAGGGCGGCGTCGACTACGCCATGGACGACAACAACAAGGCGCTGGTGACCGACGAGATGAAGGCGGCGGTCGAAAAGGCCAAGGCCGACATCATCGCCGGCAAGCTCGAAGTGCATGACTACACGACTGACAACGCCTGCCCCTACTGAGCGGCGCGGACATCCAGCCATGATCTGCAAACCGCCGGGCGCACGCCCGGCGGTTTTGCGTTGGCCTATAGCTTGCCCGCCAGATAACCCAACCCGAAGGCCACTATCAGCCCGATGGCGACGGCAAATCCGCGCCGGCCGCCAAGGGCGTGCAGGCCGATGCCATGCGGCCGCTGGGGCAGGCCGCGGATCACCGCTGGTGATCTGGCATCGCCCAGTCCGGATGTGCGCATCTGCGGCAATTCCGCGAGGCGTTGCGTCACCAGCTGCCAATGATTGCCGGGCAGGCCACCTGGTTTTTCCGCGCGGTCGAACATGTGCATGCGTTCGGCGAGCTGCACCACCGCGTCGCGGAAGGCGGGGTCGATCTCCAGATCGCGTTCGGCCCGTTCGCGTTCCGCGTCGTTCATCAGGCCGAGCACGTAATCGCCGGCCCTTGCGATGCGATCGCTCATGGCTTGTGCTCCCCTTCCCTACCAGTGCGGCGGCTTGGTGATCGGCACGTCGGGTGCGGCCTGTTCCTCCAGCGCCAGGAAACGGTCGGTCAATGAATCGAGCTTGCGCTGCATGCGCTCGATCACCTTCCACTGTTCGGCGATCTGGCCTGACAGTTCCTCGATGGTCTGTTCCTGTTCGGCGGCGCGAATTTCCAGCGTCGTCAGCCGATCGGCGGGCATGGTCATTCAAATCCCCAGTCTTGCACCGCAATGCCTCGCGCCGCGGCGTTGCGACGGCGTGTCCATATTAGCAAATGTAGAGGTCCCGGCCACGTTGGAAATTGACAAGCGCACCGGGATTTGTCGAGAGTGAGCGACGCTCCAGCCAATTGGCACGGGCGGAGCGTCATGCTAGGCGTTTTGACCAAGCGATAAAAAAATAAGAGTGGGACTGGCTGCATGGCGCAAGCCGCAATCGAGCTGATCGGCATCAATAAGAGTTTTGGCGCCGTGCGCGCCAACCGCGACATCAATCTCGAGATCGCACGCGGCACCATCCATGGCATCGTCGGCGAGAACGGCGCCGGCAAATCGACGCTTATGTCGATCCTCTATGGCTTCTACCAGGCCGACAGCGGCGAGATCCGCGTCGGCGGTCAGCCGGCCTCGATCAAGACACCCAACGACGCCATCGCGCTCGGCATCGGCATGGTGCATCAGCACTTCATGCTGGTCGACAATTTCTCCGTGCTGGAAAACATCATCCTAGGCGCCGAAAGCGATGCGCTGTTGAAAAGGAGCATCGCCAAGGCGCGCTCCGAACTCGAGCGCCTCGAACGCGAATATGGGCTGGAAGTCGATCCCGATGCGATTGTCGAGGAATTGCCTGTCGGCCTGCAGCAACGCGTCGAGATCCTCAAGGCGCTCTATCGCGGCGCCGAGATCCTGATCCTCGACGAGCCGACGGGCGTGCTCACACCCGCCGAGGCCGACCACCTGTTCCGCATCCTCAAGCAGTTGAAGGAGCAGGGCAAGACGGTGGTGCTGATCACCCACAAGCTGCGCGAGATCATGGCCATCACCGACACGGTATCGGTCATGCGCCAGGGCACGATGGTGGCGACGCGCGAAACCAGGAAGACCACGGTCGAGGAACTCGCCGAACTCATGGTCGGGCGCCGCGTGCTGCTCCGGGTCGAAAAGGGCGAGGCGGCAGCCGGCGGCGTCAAGCTCGCGGTCAAGAACCTGACGGTCAAGGACACGCGCGGCGTCACCATGGTCGACGACATCTCCTTCGACATTCGCGCCGGCGAGATCGTCGGCATCGCCGGTGTCGCCGGCAACGGACAATCCGAACTGCTCGAGGCGATTTCGGGCATCCGGCGCGCCGTTTCCGGCTCGGTCATGCTCGACGGCAAGCCGATCGACCTCACAGGCGCGGCCGATCCCGGTGAGTTGCGCGACCGAGGCCTCGCCCATGTGCCGGAGGACCGCCATCATGTCGGGCTGGTGCTGGCCTTCGAGGAGAACGAGAATTCCATTCTCGGCTATCACGACGACCCCCGCTACCTCAAAGGGCCGTTCCTCAACATCGATGCCATCCGCGACGATGCCAAGGACAAGATCGCCAAATACGACATCCGCCCGGCGGACTGCCGGTTGAAGACCGCCAATTTCTCCGGCGGCAACCAGCAGAAGATCGTGCTCGCGCGGGAAATGGAACAGGACCCCGGTGTGCTCATCGTCGGCCAGCCGACGCGCGGCGTCGATGTCGGCGCCATAGAATTCATCCACAAGCGCCTGATCGCCATGCGCGATCAGGGCAAGGCGGTGCTGGTGGTGTCGGTCGAGCTGGACGAGATCCGTTCGCTCTCCGACCGCATCCTGGTGATGTTTGCCGGCCGCATCGTCGGCGAACGCGGCCCGGAAACGACCGAGGGCGAACTCGGCCTGCTGATGGCCGGCGTCGAGCATCAGGGGGCAGCACTTTGAGCACGCCTTACGCCAAGTTGCCGGCCTGGGCCGACTATGGCCTGATCCCGGTGATCAATCTGTTCGTTGCCTTCGTGGTCGCCGGCTTCGTCGTGCTTCTGGTCGGCGAAAATCCGTTCCGCGCCGCCGTCATCCTGGTCGAAGGCGCTTTCGGCAAGGGGACCGGCATCGCCTTCACCCTGTTCTATGCCACCACCTTCATATTTACCGGGCTTTCGGTGGCGGTGGCAGCGCATTGCGGCCTGTTCAACATCGGCACCGAGGGGCAAGCCTACATCGCCGGCCTTGGTATCGCCGTCGTCTGCCTTGCCTTCGACAGCGTGCTGCCATGGTGGCTCACTTTCCCGCTGGCCATCGTCGCTTCGGCGGTCGTGGGCGCGTTGTGGGCGCTTATCCCCGCCTATCTGCAGGCCAAGCGCGGCTCGCACATCGTCATCACCACAATCATGTTCAACTTCATCGCCGCCTCGATCATGGTTTTCCTGCTGGTAGGCCCATTGAAGCCGGCAGGGTCGCAGGCGCCGCAGACGCGCAACTTCCTCGCGGGCGCGGAATTGCCGAAGCTCAACTGGATCATCGAACTGTTCGGCGCCAAGATCCGTTCGGCCCCGCTCAACATCACCTTCCTGCTGGCGCTGATCATGGCCTTCCTGGTCTGGCTGCTGATCTGGCGCACCAAGCTCGGCTATGAGATGCGCACCTACGGTCACAGCCCGAAGGCGGCTCGCTATGCCGGCATTTCGGAGACCCGCATCATCATCACCGCCATGATGATCTCGGGTGCTCTGGCCGGCATGATGGCGCTCAACCCGGTGATGGGCGACCAGCACAATGTCGCGATCGACTTTGTCAGCGGCGCCGGTTTCGTCGGCATCGCGGTAGCACTGATGGGCCGCCTGCATCCTGTCGGCATCGTGCTGGCGGCGATCCTCTTCGGCATGCTTTACCAGGGCGGCGCAGAGCTCGCCTTCGAGATGCCGGCAATCAGCCGCGACATGATCGTCATCATCCAGGGTCTGGTCATCCTGTTTGCCGGCGCGCTCGAGCATATGTTCCGGCCTTACGTCCAGGCGCTGTTCGCTTCGTTCAGTCCAAGATCGGTCGGCATGGAAGCGGTCAAAGGGAAGGGTGCCTGAGATGGGTGTCTTCATCGCCATCGTGCAGATACTCGACTCGACCATCCGCCTGTCGGTGCCGTTGCTGCTTGCCTGCCTCGCCGGCCTCTATTCGGAGCGCGCCGGCATCTTCGACATCGGGCTGGAGGGCAAGATGCTGGTCGGCGCTTTCGCGGGTGCCGCGGCCGCTTCCGTGTTCCATTCCGCCTTGCTCGGCCTCGGCATGGCCATCCTGATCTCGGTCGCGTTTGCCATGATCCACGGCTTTGCCTCGATCACCCATCGCGGCAACCAGATCGTCTCCGGCGTGGCGATCAATTTCATCGCCGCCGGTTCGACCATCATTCTCGGCCAGGCCTGGTTCCAGCAAGGCGGGCGCACGCCGGCGCTGCAGCCGGGCGAGCGGTTCGACGCGATTGTCTGGCCCGGCGCCGAAGCGGTCAGGGACGTGCCGATCCTGGGACCGATCTATTCGGAACTGATCTCCGGCCACTCGATACTGGTCTATCTCGCTTTCCTGATGGTGCCGTTCACCTGGTGGGTGCTGTTTCGCACCCGCTTTGGCCTGCGGCTGCGCGCCGTCGGCGAAAATCCGGCCGCCGTCGACACGGCCGGCATTTCCGTTGCCTGGCTGCGCTACCGGGCGCTGATCTGCACCGGTGTGCTGACCGGCGTTGCCGGAGCCTACTTGTCGATGGTGCAGAACGGCGGCTTCGTGAAGGACATGACCGCCGGCAAGGGCTACATCGCACTGGCCGCGCTGATCTTCGCCAAGTGGAAGCCGGTCAACGCCATGTTCGCCTGCCTTTTGTTCGGCTTCCTCGACGCCCTGTCGATCCGCCTGCAGGGCTCGCCGCTGCCCATCATCGGCAAGGTGCCGGTGCAGTTCATGCAGGCGCTGCCTTACATCCTCACCGTCATCCTGCTCGCCGGCTTCATCGGCAAGGCAATCCCGCCGCGTGCCGGTGGTGTGCCCTACGTCAAGGAACGCTGAGCCGAAAGTGCGGGGTCCGCTCAGGCTAATGCATGTCGCTCAAAAATGGCCCAGGTCTTGAGACGACGACATGCATGGAAACAAGACTTGAAGTGTGTCGAATGAATCCGTTTCGACGCGACGCGCTTCAAGCGGGACACGATCATCGGAGAGAACAACTGAATGTCGCATGATCTGTTCGAGGCGGCCAAGGCGGCCATGGCCAAGGCCTATGCACCCTATTCGAAGTTTCCGGTTGGTGCGGCACTTCGCACAGAGGATGGACGCGTCTTTGCCGGCGCCAACATCGAAATTGCCTCCTATCCGGAAGGCTGGTGCGCCGAAACCACCGCGCTTGGCCACTACGTCATGGGTGGCGGCGGCAAGATCGTGGAAATCGCCGTCATTGCCGAACGCATGGCAAAATGCTCGCCTTGCGGCGGCTGCCGTCAGCGGCTGGCCGAATTCTGCCGGCCGGAGACAAAGCTTTATCTCTGTGACGATGCCGGTGTGGCCGAAACCGTGACCATGGGCGAGATGCTGCCCTACGGCTTCCGGGGCGATATGCTGAAATGAAGAACTGGATGCAATGATGGAAAAGGCGCTGGACCATCTCGTCGAAAGGCTGGACGGCCTGGCGCCGGCGGCCGCGCTGGTCCTGGGTTCGGGCCTGGGCGGGTTGGTCGACCAGATCGACGATCCAATCCGTGTCTCCTATGCCGACTTGCCGGGTTTTCCCAGAAGCGGCGTCACCGGCCATGCCGGCGAAGTGGTGGCGGGGCTGTTTGCCGGCGTGCCGGTGCTGATGCTGTCTGGCCGCGCCCATTACTACGAGCACGGCAACGCGGCGGCGATGCGGCCGGTGCTGGAAGTGCTTTCCGGTATCGGCATCACAAAATTGATCCTCACCAATGCCGCCGGTTCAGTCGATCCGGATATGCCGCCGGGCTCGGTGATGCTGATCACCGACCACATCAATTTCTCGGGCACCAATCCGCTGATCGGCGAGCCCAGCGACCGCCGCTTCGTCGGCCTGACCGAAGCCTATGATGCCGGCATCCGCAAGGCGCTCGAACGCTCGGCGAAGGCGACCGGTACCGCGCTTCACAAGGGCGTCTACATGTGGTTTTCCGGCCCCTGCTTCGAAACGCCCGCCGAGATCCGCATGGCGCGCATCATGGGCGCCAACGCCGTCGGCATGTCGACCGTGCCGGAGGTCATCCTCGCCCGCTTCCTTGGGCTGCGTGTCGCCGCCTGCTCGGTAATCACCAATCTGGCGGCCGGCATGACAGGGGCCGAGCTTTCGCACCAGGAGACCAAGGACATGGCGCCGGTCGGCGGTGCGCGGCTGGCGACGATCCTGCAGCATTTGTTCCAGGAAGGCCTGCTGGATGGGTGAAGCGGTTTTTGCCCTCACCCTTGTGGAGAGGGTCGACGAGCGGGCTCTGCCCGCCCCGCTCAGCCGTGTGGAAAGGCCTTACGGGGCAAGCCACTGGTCTTGCGCGTCCTTCGGACCCCCGCAAGGGGAAAGGTAAAGCGCATGCTTCCGCAAGAAATCATCCGCCGCAAGCGTGATGGCCTGAAACTGTCGGCGCAAGAGATAGCCAGCTTCGTCACGGGCGTGACCGACGGGGCCGTTTCGGATGGCCAGGTCGGCGCCTTCGCCATGGCCGTGTTCTTCAACGGCATGAGCCGTGACGAGGCGGTGGCGCTGACGCTGGCCATGCGCGATTCCGGCGACGTCCTCGACTGGTCGGACCTGCCCGGCCCGGTCACCGACAAGCATTCCACAGGCGGCGTCGGCGACAATGTTTCGCTCATGCTGGCGCCGATCGTCGCCGCTTGCGGCGCTTACGTGCCGATGATTTCCGGCCGTGGCCTCGGCCACACCGGCGGCACGCTGGACAAGATGGACGCGATCCCCGGCTATGTCAGCCAGCCCGATATCACGCTGTTTCGCAAGGCGGTGCTCGAAACCGGTTGCGCCATCATCGGCCAGACCGCCGATCTCGCCCCCGCCGACCGCCGGCTCTATGCGATCCGCGACGTCACCGGCACTGTCGAATCGGTGCCGCTGATCACCGCTTCGATCCTGTCGAAAAAACTGGCGGCCGGCCTGCAGTCACTGGTGCTCGACGTCAAGGTCGGCAACGGTGCCTTCATGGAAAAGTCGCGCGACGCGACGGCCCTCGCCAGCAGCCTGGTCGAAATCGCCAACGGCGCCGGACTGAAGGCCTCGGCATTGATCACCGGCATGAACGAGCCGCTGGCCTCGGCTGCCGGCAACGCCGTCGAGGTGCGCAATGCCGTGGATTTCCTCACCGGCCGTCTTCGTGACCGTCGGCTGGAGGACGTGACGCTGGCGCTGGCCGCCGAGATGCTGCAGTCGGCGGGACTGGTGTCATCGAACCAGAATGGCATGCGCCGCGCCAGCGAGACGCTCGCCAGCGGCCGTGCCGCCGCCACCTTCGCGCGCATGGTGGCTGCTCTCGGTGGCCCCGCCGATTTCATCGAGAAGCCGGAGAGATATTTGCCGACGGCAGCGACCGAACTCGCCGTCAAGGCGACCGAGGGCGGCTTCGTCACCGGCATCGCGACCCGCGACATCGGGCTCGCCGTGGTTGGTCTGGGAGGCGGGCGGACACGGCCGGACGACAAGATCGACCCCGCAGTCGGCATCACCAGGCTGCTGCCGATCGGCGCCGAGGTCAGGACTGGCGAGCCCCTCGCATTGGTCCATGCCCGTTCGCCGTCCGATGCCGAGACCGCAGCCGCAGCCGTGCTTTCGGCCTATGCGATCGGCGCTTCGAAGCCGGCCGCCGACAAGTCGGTCATCAGGCGGATTCTGCCGCGCGGCTAACTACTGGACGAGCAGCAGCGTGCCGTTCTCGGCCTGGTATTTGCTGAGCCGACTGAGGAAGCTCATGCCGATCAGGTTGGTGTGCAAAGCCCTGTCGTCGAGCACGATGACCTGGACGTCATTGACGGTAATGGTACCGATCTGTAGCCGGTCGATCGATGCCACGGCAGCCTTGATCGTGCCGTTGGCGGTGTTGACCTCGTGGCTGAAATCGGAAGGGTTGAGCGACAACCCAATCCTGCGTGCCGTTGAGGTGTTGATGGCGACCAGTGTCGCGCCGGTGTCGATCATGCCGTCGACCTGACGTCCGTTCAGCTTGAAGGCTGACGAGAAGTGCCCTCGCTCGTCCGCCGTGACGACAACCTTGCGGCCGAGCGGCAGCGGCGCCGTCGGCTTGTCGGGAACAGATACCAGGTTGACGTCGGGCTGGGCTTCGACGGCGGGCTTGCTCGCCGCCGTCGATTTCAGCAGGTTTTCGAGGATCCGCGGATTCGACTGATACACAATTGGTATCGATGCCGATGCACCGGCAAAAACGCCAAGGATGAGAAATTTGCGCAGCATGGATCGGCCTTCGTGACCGCCGATCCTTAAGCCCGGATGGTGTTTGCCGCTTTAACGCACGCCAGAACCGCGCCTTTGCGTAAACGTTTGGTAAATCGTACCAGGCAACTTTGCCTGGTACTACTTGGTCCCGTACATGCGATCGCCGGCGTCGCCGAGGCCAGGCATGATGTAGCCCTTCTCGTTGAGCTGGCGATCGATGGAAGCGGTGAAGACCGGAACGTCCGGATGCGCCTTGGTGAAGCGTTCGATGCCTTCGGGCGCCGCCAGCAGGCAGAGGAAGCGGATGTTGGTGGCGCCGCGCCCTTTCAGCTTGTCGATCGCCGCGATCGCCGAATTGGCGGTCGCCAGCATCGGATCGACGACGATGACCAGCCGGTCGGCGAGATCGCTCGGAGCCTTGAAGAAATACTCGACCGCCTCCAGCGTTTCGTGGTCGCGATAGAGGCCGATATGGGCGACGCGGGCCGCCGGCACCAGGTCGAGCAGGCCTTCCAGCAAACCATTGCCAGCGCGCAGCACCGAGGCAAAGACCAGTTTCTTGCCCTCCAGCGTCGGCGCCTCCATGGTCTCGATCGGCGTTTCGATCGTCGTCGTCGTCAATTCGAGGTTGCGCGTTACCTCGTAGCCGAGCAGCAGCGAGATCTCGCGCAGCAGCCGCCGGAAGCCGGCCGTCGAGGTTTCCTTCTTGCGCATGATGGTCAGCTTGTGCTGAACAAGCGGATGGTCGACGACGGTGACGCCCTTCATGATGTTCTCCTGATGCCTGTCGCCCGAAAGCGCGCGCATGGACCCTTTCGGACGCGCCGCGCTTCAAGCTGCTTGGGCGAACCCTAGCGGCAATGCGCCGGCCAAGGAACCGCTTGGCCTGCACCGACCACAGCTTTGTCGGAAGAAATCAGCGAGAGGCGCCATTCAGGCGGGCGAGAAGCGCGGTCTTGGTCTTCCTGTCGACGAAAGCGGCTTCGATGGCGGTGCGGGTAACGGCGGTGAGCGCCTTTTCGTTCATCGAGAAATGCTCGGCGGCGATCTCGTATTCGCGCTTCAGCGAGGTCCAGAAATAGGGCGGATCGTCGGAATTCAGTGTCACCTTGCAGCCGGCGGCCCGCAGGGCCGGAAAAGGATGATCGGCAAAACTGTCGAACACCTTGAGCGCGATGTTGGAGCCGGGACAGCATTCCAGCACGACGCCCTCGTCGGCGATGCGCCGGACAAGGTCCGGGTTCTCGATGGCGCGCACGCCATGGCCGATGCGGGACGGGCGGATGTGATCGAGCGCCGCTTGGACAGTCTCCCAGCCCGTCAGTTCTCCGGCATGGACGGTAATGCCGAGCCCGGCTTCGCGGGCGATCTCGAAAGCCCTGACATAGTCCTCCATCTCGCCTACCCGCTCGTCGCCGGCGACGCCGAAGCCGGTGACCAGCGGATGCCCGCAGCGCGCGGCGAAGCGTGCCGCCTGCTCGATCGACTCGACGCCGACATGACGCACGCCGGTGACGATCATGCGGCCCTCGATGCCGGTCTTGGCCTTGGCCCGCGCCATGCCTTCACCGAGCGCATCGGTGTAGGCCTTGGGCGACAACCCGGCTTTCTTGGCATGATCCGGCGAGGTGAAAACCTCGGAATAGATCGCCCCGTCGCGGGCGAGGCTGGTCAGATAATGATCGGCCAGCCGCGCATAGTCCTCCTCCGTCCGGAACAGATCGGAGGAAAAATCGTAAGCCGCGAGGAAGGACGTGAAATCGTGCCAGATGAATGAACCGTTCTGGATATAGGGGGAGGTATCCTTGCCATATTTCTGCGCCTGACGGATGACGAGTTCGGGCGCCGCTGCCCCTTCAATGTGGCAGTGCAATTCCGCTTTCAAAGGCATTCAATCATCCCGTCGGTCAGTCCAGGTCTTGAAAACCCACCACCTGGAAGCGCGGCCGAACACCGCGCCTTAAACAATAGCGCCCGCACCATCGATCGGCTATGGTCCCGCCGGTTTTATGACGGATCAAAAAAATGTCAGTTGAGAGAACCACGGCCGCGGGCGGCATGGAAACCTCCTATGGTTTCAAGCGTGTAGGGGCTGGCGACAAGCAGTCCCTGGTCAACGATGTTTTCCACAAGGTCGCCAACCGCTACGACCTGATGAACGATCTGATGTCGGCTGGCCTGCATCGGCTGTGGAAGGATGCCATGGTCACCTGGCTCAATCCGCCAAAGCGGGCGGGCTGGCGCGTGCTCGACGTTGCCGGCGGCACCGGCGATATCGCCTTCCGCATCGTCGAGGCCAGCCACGGTCAGGCCCATGCCACGGTGCTCGACATCAATGGCTCGATGCTTGCCGTCGGCCGCGACCGGGCCGAAAAGAAAGGCCTGTCCGGCAACACCGATTTCGTCGAGGCCAACGCTGAGGAACTGCCCTTCGCCGACGCCACCTTCGACGCCTACACCATCGCTTTCGGCATTCGCAACGTGCCGCGCATCGATGTCGCGCTCAGTGAAGCATTCCGCGTGCTGAAGCCGGGTGGGCGGTTCCTGTGCCTCGAATTTTCCGAAGTCGAGATGCCGCTGCTCGACAAGGCCTACGAAGCCTGGTCGTTCAACGCCATCCCGAGGATCGGCAAGATGGTCACCGGCGACGGCGAGCCCTATTCCTATCTGGTCGAATCGATCGCCAGGTTTCCCAACCAGGCGAATTTTGCTTCCATGATCACCCGCGCGGGCTTCGACCGCGTCTCTTTCCGCAACTATTCCGGCGGCATCGCGGCACTGCATTCGGGCTGGAAGCTTTGAGGCCGTCCAGCATTTCCCATGATCGATGTGCCCTGCGCCGGTTGAAGAAACCGGCGGGGCGGGCGCAGCCATGAGCACTGTCAGCGCAGGATTTCGGCTCGTGCGGGCCGGCTGGGTGCTGGTCCGCGAGGGCGTCGTCGCAGCCTTGCCAGGCGAGGAACTGAACGGCCTGCCCAAATTCGGCTGGCGGCTGGCGCGGCTGTTCACCCGCCGCCGCGCGCTCGCCTATGAGCGTAGCGACCGGCTGGCCAAGGCAGTGGTCCGGCTCGGACCGTCCTATGTCAAGCTCGGCCAGTTCCTGGCGACACGGCCCGACGTCGTCGGCAACGACATGGCGCTCGATCTCGCCATGTTGCAGGACAAGATGCACACCTTCCCCAGGGCCGAGGCGATCGCGGCGATCGAAGCCTCGCTCGGGCGCAAGGTCGGCGATCTCTATGCGCAATTCGGCGATCCGGTCGCCGCCGCCTCCATCGCGCAGGTCCATGCCGCCGACACCATCCATGACGGCGTTGCCACCAAGGTGGCGGTCAAGGTCATCCGGCCGGGCGTGCGCCGCCGCTTCTTCCAGGACCTCGAAAGCTATTTCCTCGCCGCTCGCCTGCAGGAGAAATACATCCCGTCGTCACGCCGGTTGCGGCCGGTCGAGGTGACCGAGACGCTGGCTCAGACCACCAAGATCGAAATGGATCTTCGCCTCGAGGCAGCCGCTCTTTCGGAACTCGGCGAAAACACCAGGGATGATCCCGGCTTCCGTGTGCCATCCGTCGACTGGGAGCGCACCGGGCGCGACGTGTTGACCATGGAATGGGTCGACGGCGTCAAGATGAACGATATTGCCGGCCTGGAGGCCGCCGGGCACGATCTGAAGGCGATCGCCGCCAACCTCATCCAGTCGTTCCTGCGCCATACTTTGCGCGACGGCTTCTTCCACGCCGACATGCACCCGGGCAATTTGTTCGTCGAGGCGAACGGCATCATCGTCGCCGTCGATCTCGGCATTGCCGGCAGGCTCGGCAAGAAGGAGCGCCGCTTCCTCGCCGAAATCCTCTATGGCTTCATCACACGCGACTACCTGCGCGTCGCCGAGGTGCATTTCGAGGCAGGCTACGTGCCGCGCCAGCACAATGTCGCGGCTTTCGCGCAGGCGATCCGCGCCATCGGCGAGCCGATCCACGGCCAGCCGGCCGAGACCATTTCGATGGCCAAGCTATTGACCCTGCTGTTCGAAGTGACCGAACTCTTCGACATGGCGACGCGGCCGGAACTGATCCTGTTGCAGAAGACCATGGTGGTGGTCGAGGGTGTGGCGCGCACGCTCGACCCGGCCTTCAACATGTGGAAGACGGCGGAGCCGGTGGTCGGCGGCTGGATCGCCGGCAACCTTGGGCCGCGCGGCATGATGATCGATGTACGCGACGGCGCCAAGGCGCTGCTGACGCTGGCCCGCCAGGCGCCGGAGCTGGCCGCGCGCACCGATCGGCTGTCACGCGAGATCGACCTGATGGCCGAGCACGGGCTGCGCTTCGACGAGACCACCGCCCGCGCCATCGGCAAGGCCGAGGCGCGCTACAGCCGTTCCGGCCGCCTGGCATTATGGGTGATCGCGCTGACGCTGGTTTATATCGCCTGGAAGATCATCTAGCGACAAAGCGGCGTCCTGCTTCGCGACTTGCGGCGATTTGATTGCATTGCTATCATTGCAATCGATAGTCGCGGCAGAGTGCAATCAAATGGCCAGCATCACCATCCGCAACCTTGACGATGAGGTCAAGGAACTGCTGCGCCGACTGGCGGCGGAGAACGACCGTTCCATGGAAGAGCAGGCGCGGGTCATGATCCGTGCCGCTGTTGACGGCCAGATCGGTCCGGGCCGTATCGACCAGATCGAGAAAACACTGCGCGAACTGACCAGCGTGCACGGCGCGGCCACCCCGGCTGGCGCCCCGGCAGGCAAGACCTTTCCGCGAGGCGCGCTTTCAGGCAGACGCATCCTGCTCATCATCGGCGGTGGCATCGCCGCCTACAAGGCGCTGGATCTGATCCGCCGGCTGCGCGAGCGCGGCGCCGCGGTGCGGGTGGTCATGACCGCGGCGGCGCAGGAATTCGTCACCACGCTGTCGGTCGGCGCCCTCTCCGCCGACCATGTCTTCACCGAACTGTTCGACCGCAAGGACGAGCACGATGTCGGCCATATCAGACTGTCGCGCGAGGCAGACCTGTTGGTGGTGGCGCCTGCCACCGCCGACCTGATGGCCAAGCTTGCCAATGGCCACGCCAACGATCTTGCCTCAACCTTGCTCATCGCCACCGACAAGCCGGTTCTGATGGCGCCGGCCATGAACCCCAGGATGTGGGCGCATCCTGCGACACGCCGCAATCGCGCGACTTTGCAGAAGGACGGCATCGCCTTCGTTGGGCCGGCCAGAGGCGAGATGGCCGAGAGCAACGAGGCGGGTGAAGGCCGCATGGCCGAGCCGCTGGAGATCGTCGCCGCGATCGAGGCACAGCTCGATGTGAGCCCGAAACCATTGTCGGGCCGCAAGATCATCGTCACCTCCGGCCCGACGCATGAGCCCATCGATCCCGTGCGCTATATCGCCAACCGTTCGTCCGGCAAGCAGGGCCACGCCATCGCTGCGGCATTGGCGAGGCTCGGCGCCGATGTGCGCCTCGTCTCCGGCCCCGTCAGCATCGCCGACCCCACCGGCGTGAAGACCATCCATGTCGAACGTGCGCAAGAGATGCGCGATGCGGTGGAACAGCTTCTGCCTGCCGACGCGGCGGTGTTCGTTGCCGCCGTTGCCGACTGGCGTACCGAGAATTCGGCCGGTGAGAAGATCAAGAAGGTTGCGGTCGAAGGACCGCCGGTGCTGCGCATGGTCGAAAACCCCGACATCCTCGCCGGGGTCGGCCATCACAGGCAGCGACCGACGCTGGTCGTCGGCTTCGCCGCCGAGACACAGGACCTTTTGCACAACGCCGAGGCCAAGCTCAGGAAGAAGGGCGCCGATTTCATCGTCGCCAACGACGTGTCGCAGGGAAGCGGCGTCGGTCCCTCGGGCGTGATGGGCGGCGATCGCAATCGGGTGCGGATCGTGTCGAAGGCTGGCGTCGAGGAATGGCCGGAGATGGGCAAGGACGAGGTGGCCGCGCGGCTCGCCGCGCTGATCGCCGAACGGCTGAAGACGATCGTCGTGTGAGCAGTACTGGCGGACGGACGCCTGCTGCCAACATTCTACCCCTCATGAGGCAAAACGCGGCTGCAGCTCGACAGACACTGTTGTTGGAAAATGCCACCCCTGCCTTGCCATGGCGAGATCACGACGACAAACCGATTTCGTTCGATCGACGCCCATATATGGCACAACCGCACGGACGACCTATATTAAAAGCTAGTATCTGCGGGAATGAGCGGATGTGTGCGCTTCGACCATTGACTGTTTTCATAGCGGCACTGCTGGCAGGCGTTGGCTTGCCGGCTTCCGCGCAGGTCCTCGACCCCACCGGCAACGCGCTGATCCAGCAGAACGACCTGCAGATATTGCAGAACAGGGTGCAGCGGCAGCAATACCAGCAACAGCAGCAGCAGTATCGCGCCCAGGACCGCCAGATCGTGCCGCAGCCGCGTCCGGTCGTGCCGCAGCTCAAGCCAAGCTGCCAGACGCAGATAATCGGCAACACTGCTGTAACCAATTGCCGCTGACAAGCCGGCGTTTTTCATTTATTTAGCCGACTTATGTATCGGAATGCCTCGGGCGCCGGCGGACGTTTTGGTTTTGCAACGGTGTCCCCGTCGCGCTATGCGGCATTGCTTCGACTGGATCGTTTACGAATGGTAGCCACCAAGAAAAAGGCCGCGCGCAAGGCAAAGAAGGGCGAGAGGATCCGTCAGGTGGCGGCTGTCCCCTTTCGGCTTAACGCCCGCGGCGATATCGAGGTAATGCTGGTCACGTCACGAACGACCAGGCGCTTCATCGTACCCAAGGGTTGGCCTATGAAGGGCAAGAGCGGGCGCAAGGCGGCCACCATCGAGGCGCAGGAGGAAGCCGGCGTGCTCGGCAAGACATTGAAGGAACCGGCGGGCACCTATTCCTACTGGAAGCGGTTGGCCAACCGTTTTGTCCGCGTCGACGTCATCGTTTATCTGCTGAAGGTGACGGAGGAACTGGCCGACTGGCAGGAAGCCAAGAGACGGCAACGGGCCTGGCTGGCACCGGCCGACGCGGCGATGCTCATCGATGAACCGGACCTGTCGACGCTGGTGAAGACCTTGACGATTGCCCAGCCCATGCCGGTCAATCCGACGTAAGACCCCACACGCCGGTGTCGCCTCTTCAGGAAACGACCGGACCGGCGTGCCGATATTGGTCCACAACCATTCGTGCGGCAACGGCGGTCCGTTTCCGGCGACTGTTTCCAAGAGCCTTAAATACAATCTGATTCAACTTGAAGCAGTTATGTGACGCAGCGTAATATTAGATCGTGGAAGCAAGAAGCGGGCGCGCAAATAGTTGAGCTATTTATTTGCTGTTAAGCGGGCCTGTGATAACCGGATTGTTGTCGCCAACTGAGCGACATGAGGGAAGAACAGCGTCTTGAACCGACGGATGAAACGGTCGGACAGACGCACTGACAGGATCGTGGCAAGTCCATGGAAATTCGATGAAGTTGTCATCGATGGACGCGAGCCCCCGCCTTCTCGGGCTCGTATGGCCTTTCGTCGCGGTCGTCCTCGTCCAGGCGCTGGTGGCCAGCCTCAGCCTCCACACATTGTCGGCGGTTCGCGCCTATGTCGGCGGCGAAAGCCAGTGGTCCAAGGGGCAAAAACACGCCATCTATTTCCTCAGCCTCTATGCCGACACCGGTAACGAGGAATTCTTCAGCGAGTACCGCGGAGCAATCGCCGTTCCGCTGGCCGATCGTTCAGCTCGCCTTGCGCTCGAGCAGTCCGAGCCCGACACCAAAGCGGCGCGCACCGGCTTCCTGCAAGGCGGAAATCACACCGACGATGTGACCGGGATGATCTGGCTGTTCCGGAATTTCCGTGGCTTCAGCTATCTCGATACCGCCATTCGGCACTGGACCGCCGCCGACACCATGATCCTCGCCATCCAACGGCTTGGCGAGGCGATACATGAGAAGCTGAGCAAGGGACCAGCATCGGCGGCTCAGGTCAGCGTCTGGAAGGCGGAGATCCATCAGCTTGATCGTCAGATCGGTCCCCTCTCCAAGGCCTTCTCGGACAGCCTCGGCGAGGGATCGCGCTTCATCAAGACGTTGCTCACCTTTGCCAATCTCGTCACCGCTGCCTTGCTGATCCTGCTTGCCGTGTGGCGCACGCGCAAGCTCCTGGCGCAACGCCAGGCGTTCCAGATGGCGCTCAATGCAGAGCGCGAGCGCGCCCAGATCACCCTGGCTTCCATCGGCCAGGCGGTCATCAGTACCGGCGCCGGTGGCCGGCTGGACTATATGAACGCCGTCGCGGAAAGATTGCTGGCATGTCCGCTCGGTGCCGCCAGGGGCAAGCCGATCGCATCGCTGTTTCGCCTTGAGGACAAGGACACCGGCGTTGAGGACACTGAGCTGATCGACCGCTTGCTGGCCGGCGAACCGCGCCGTTCCAGCGTTCGTCCGCAATTGCTGCGGCGAGCGGACGGCTCCGTTGTTCCCGTCGCGCTGACCGGTGCGCCGCTGCTTGTCGCCGGCCACGTCGTCGGTGCGGTGCTGGCCTTCCACGACATGACGCGCGAAGAGGACTATATCGAACGGCTCTCATGGCAGGCGTCGCATGACGCGTTGACGGGGCTGGCCAACCGGCGCGATTTCGAAAGCCGGCTGGAAAGAACGATCTCGGATCTGCAGGACCAGCCCCGCCAGCACGCGCTGATGTATCTCGACCTTGACCAGTTCAAGCTGGTCAACGATACCTGCGGCCATGCTGCGGGCGACCAGTTGCTGCGCCAGATTTCCGCGCTGCTGATTCACGAATTGCGATCGGGCGATGTGCTCGCCCGTCTGGGCGGCGACGAATTCGGTGTGCTGCTCGTGGATAGCGATTGCGAAACCGCCGCCGAAACCGCCGAACGGCTGCGCGCGGCCGTTCAGGACCTGCATTTCGCCTGGGATGGCAGGCCCTTCAACACCAGCGTCAGCATCGGCATGGTGCAGATTGCCAATGCCGAGGTGACGATCGAGGAGATGCTGCGTGCCGCCGATGTTGCCTGCTACATGGCCAAGGAAAGAGGCCGCAACCGCGTCCAGATCCACAACGATGGCGACATGGCCTTGCTGGAGCGCTTCGGCGAGATGGCCTGGGTGCAGCGCCTGCACACCGCGCTCGAAGAAAACCGCTTCAGGCTTCATGCCCAGGAGATCTCGCCGCTCGGCGACGACGTCGCCGAGGCAGGCACGCATATCGAGATCCTGTTGCGGCTGACCGATGAAGACGGCGTCATCGTCGGCCCGCAAAGCTTCATTCCCGCAGCCGAGCGCTACGGCCTGATGCCGTCGATCGATCGCTGGGTGGTGCGCAACACTTTCGGCATCCTGGCGGCGCGGCAGGCCGATCCGCGCATGGCGCCGATTGCCACATGCGCCATCAATCTTTCCGGGGCGACTTTCGGCGACGAGGCATTTCTCGGCTTCCTGCGCGAGCAGTTCCTCGTCCATGGCATTTCGCCCGCCATGATCTGCCTGGAGATCACCGAGACCAGCGCCATCGCCAATCTCGCCAATGCCATGCGCTTCATTGCCGATCTGCGCGGGCTGGGTTGCCGTTTCGCGCTCGACGATTTCGGCTCGGGCATGTCGTCCTTTGCCTATCTGAAGCACCTGCCCGTCGACTACCTCAAGATCGACGGCAGCTTCGTCAAGGACATGCTGGAAGACCGCATCGACCGCGCCATGGTCGAGATGATCCATCACATCGGCAAGGTGATGGGCAAGCGCACCATCGCCGAGTTCGTTGAAAGCGATGGCATCGTCGCCGCCCTGAAAACGATCGGCGTCGACTACGCGCAAGGCTTTGCGATCGCCAGGCCGCGGCCCTTCGATGCCTCGACGGTGCTGCACGGCCGGGGCGTCACGGCTGTCGCGGGCGACACCGCAGACCCGTGGGCCGATCTGGCGCGGAAGCTGCGCCGCAACGTCGGGTAGGCGTCTTGAACTCCGGCTGACGGGCCGCCTTAAGGCTGCCGTTCCAGCAGGATGGTCGGGGCATCGTGATAAAGGGTCCGCGTCACTTCCCGGTAACCGCATTTGGCCGCGACATTCAGCGAAGCCGTGTTTTCCGGATCGATGATGCAGACGGTTCTCGCACGTCCGAACGCCTCGTCGCCCCAGGCATGCACACGGCTGACGATCTCGGTGGCAAGACCAGCGCCGTGCACGGCCGGAACGAGCGCCCACCCGGCCTCGGGAATACCTTCGATCGACGGCTCCATATCGCGCTTCAGATCGTGAAACCCAGCCTCGCCGATGAAGCGGCCTGTCGCCTTTTCCTCGATCGCCCAGAAACCGTAGCCGAGCAGCGACCACAGGCCGGCATGACGCAGGAAGCGCATCCAGCTTTCCTCGCGCGTGCGCGGCTTGCCGCCGATGAAACGGGTAACGACCGGATCGACCCACATGGCGGCATAGGCGTCGAAATCCTGCATTCGGTGCGACCGCAGGATGGTTCGCTCCGTCTCGATGACAGGGACGCCGGTTGCTTTTGGACTGCTCATGGACTCTGCCTCGCTTGTCTACCCGGCGCGTAGCAAATGGCCAGGGTCAAGCAAGGGCCAAGGCAGGATATGTCATCTTCCAGGCGGGACAATCGTTCTCAGCCGCGCCAGGCCATGTTCATGTAGACGCCGCCGCGCCGCAATTCGTCCAGCATCTGATCGAGCCGCCTCTTCCGGGTATCCGGTCGCTTGGCGCGGACGATCCAGCCGAGATAATCGTTCTTCTGGTAATCCGGCCGGGCCCCATAAGTCGCCATCAGGCCGCGCTCCGTCAGGGCGGCACGGACATCGTCAGGCATCGGGTTCAGGGCGCGTTTCAATCCGGTCATGCTACCAAACCTACCGTGCCGGAATCCAGCGTCAACGCTGCTGATGGCGAGGTGCGACCGACATTCAGCGACAATGACAGCCCCTCTCTGCTCGAGCTTCGGGATGGGATTTTCCGTCAATGATGCTACTTTTCACCGGAGCGTGATTCAGCCACCGCGATCCGCGTGACGGCCTGTTTGTTCGAGGGAAAAGGCATGGACACCACCGATCTTGTACTCGCCATCGTCCATCATTTGCTGGTGTTTTCCCTGGCGGGGATCATCGGCGCCGAATTCGTGATGATCCGCGGCGACCTGCCCGCCACCACGCTCAAGCGGCTCGCCGGCATCGACCGTCACTATGGCATCATCGCCGCGCTGATCATCGTCGTCGGCATCGGCCGCGTCTTCTACGGCCTCAAGGGTTGGGAATTCTACATCCATAACTGGGTGTTCTGGGCCAAGATGGCGGCGTTTGCGATCGTGGGACTGCTGTCGATCATCCCGACCGTCCGCTTCATTTCCTGGAACAGGCAGGCAAGCGCCAATCACTCGTTCCTGGTGCCGGCAGCTGAGCTTGCTTCGGTAAAGACCTACATCCGCGCCGAGGCGTTCATCTTCCTGCTGATCCCGGTCTTCGCCGCGGCGATGGCGCGCGGCTACGGCATCTGATCTTCAGCGGCAACCGTTTCAAGAGGAGCGATCGGCACCAAGGGTGCCGGAATGCTGGTGGTCTTCTCCTGCGCCTTGCAGATGTCGGCGATCGCGCAGGCCGGGCAATCCGGCTTGCGCGCCTTGCAGACATAGCGGCCGTGCAGGATCAGCCAGTGATGCGCGTGGCGCATATACTCGTCCGGAATGATCTTCAGCAGCCCCTGCTCGACCTGTTCCGGGGTCTTGCCGGGCGCCAGCCCGAGCCGGTTGCCGATACGGAAGATATGGGTGTCGACCGCCATGGTGTGCTGGCCGAAGGCCATGTTGAGCACGACATTGGCGGTCTTGCGCCCGACACCTGGCAGCTTGACCAGTTGGTCGCGGTCGCCAGGCACGTCGCCGCCATGGTCGCGGATCAGCGCCTCCGACAGCGCGATGACGTTCTTGGCCTTGTTACGCCAGAGGCCGATGGTGCGGATATACTCGCCGACCTTGGCTTCGCCGAGCGCCAGCATCTTTTGCGGCGTGTCGGCGGCCTTGAACAGGGCCCGCGTCGCCTTGTTGACGCCGGCATCGGTCGCTTGCGCCGAAAGCACCACCGCCACCAGCAGCGTGAAGGCGTTGACATGCTCGAGCTCGCCCTTTGGCTCCGGTCGCTGGACGGAAAAGCGCCGGAAGATCTCGTGCACTTCAGCCGAGCTGTAGCGCGACGAGCGCCGCTCCGGCCGGGGTCGCGGTTTGGCGTTCGAACCGTCGCGCCGGCCGGGCGCCAGCTCTTTTTTGGGCATCGAAGACTCTTTGGACTTGGGGCTCGCCATTCTATCCCTATAATGTCCAGTCATGAGCGATACAAACGCCTCATTTCAGGCCGACGAACCATTCTTTCAGGCACTGCTGACCCCGCACCGGTCGCTGGGCAGGACAGGCTTCTTCGTCCTCATGGGCGCGCTGCTGTTTGGCTGGCTGGTGACCGGCGCGTTTTTCCTGTCGCGCGGCGCCTGGCCCGTGTTCGGTTTCTTCGGCCTCGACGTGGTCGCCGTCTACATCGCCTTTCGTGCCAACTATCGGGCCGCCCGCGCCCGCGAGGAGGTGTCGGTTTCCCGCACCCGCCTCGACATCCGCAAGACCGCGCCCTCGGGAAAATCGGAAGCACACCGCTTCAACCCGTTCTGGGCACGGTTTTCAGTCGCCCGTCATGCCGAGATCGGCATCACCAGGATGACGGTGGAAGCGCAGGGCCAGAACGTGCCGATCGGGTCTTTCCTGGACCCCGACTCTCGCGAAAGCTTTGCTACCGCCTTTTCGCGGGCTCTGGCGACCGCCAGGGCGCGCTGATTCTAGAACCGGTAGCGCAAAAGCCTGCCGATCTTGCGCAATGCGGGAATGTGTTTCCAAAGGCGAACGAACAGTTTGGCGGACCAGCCCATGCGGGCGGCGTGTTCGGGCTTGTAGGCCGAGATGTCCTCGACGAATCGCAGCTTCGGAACGGCCCGCTCCAGTTCATGCGGATCGTCGATGGCCCAGTGAACTTCTGCGCCCGTCACCTTGATGGTCGGATTGAGACGAAGCAGCTTCAGGCCGAAATGGCTGTAGGCGTCGAACATCAGCTCGCCGCTGGCAAGATGCGAGACAAGCCGCGCTAGCAGGCGTGGCCCCTCATCGGCGGGGAGATAGGGCGTCAGCCCTTCCGCCACCACGACGGCCGGCCGGCTGCGCGGCACCTCAGCCAGCCAATCCGGCGCGGTCACCGATGAAGCGACCAGCTGGTAATGGTCGCGGGACGGGTAAAGCTTGCGCCTGAGATCGATGACCTCGGGGTAGTCGACATCGAACCACTCGACGCCTTCTGGCGGATCGACACGGAATATGCGCGTGTCGAGCCCGCACCCCAGATGCAGCACGATGGCGTCGGGATTTCTGGCAAGAAAGTCCTCGACGCGGACATCCAGCGTCTTTGCCCTGATCGCCAGGCCAACGCCAAGATTGGCGTCGACCTTGAGCCTGGAGAAATCATAGTCGATCTTGCGCACCGCCTGGTCGGCGAAATGATCCCCGAGCAGCGAATTGGGCAACCTGCTCTCCAGCGCCTTGCCGTAAAGCGTCATCAGCAAGGTTTCTTTTTCCCCCGTCAGATGCACTTTCTCGCCAGCCATCGGCGCCTCCTGGGCTCGAAATCCCGAGTCTATCTGGGCATGCACTGCAAGAAGGCAAGTTTCGGGTGGCGACCGACGCCCCAAGGGGCGATATTCCTGACCGAGGAGACAGTTCGATGAGCACACAGACAGCAGTCCTCAAAAAGGACATCACGCCCGAAGGCAGCGACTACGAAATTGTGCGCCGCGCCATCGAGAAAATCAGCCTCGACTATCGCGACCAGCCGTCGTTGGAAGAACTGGCCGAGGAGGTCGGCGAGACGCCGACCGGCCTGCAGAAGCTTTTCACCCGCTGGGCCGGCCTGTCGCCCAAGGCCTTCCTGCAGGCGGTGACGCTCGACCATGCCCGCAGACTGCTCGATTCCGGCATGCCGCTGCTCGAAACGTCGTTCGAATTGGGCATGTCCGGCCCTGGCCGGCTGCATGATCTCTTCGTCACCCATGAGGCGATGTCTCCGGGCGACTACAAAACGCGCGGCGCCGGGTTGACCATGCGCTACGGCTACCATCCCTCGCCGTTCGGCACCGCCCTGATCATGGCCACAGACCGCGGGCTTGCCGGCCTCGCCTTCAGTGACCCGGGCGAGGAGCGCGCCACCTTCGCCGACATGTCCAGCCGTTGGCCGAACGCCATCTATGTCGAGGACATGGCCGCCACGGGACCCTATGCCGCGCGCATCTTCGACCCGACACTGTGGCGCCCCGACCAGCCGCTGCATGTCGTCATGATCGGCACCGACTTCCAGGTTCGTGTCTGGGAGGCGCTGCTCAATATCCCGATGGGCAGGGCCCGCACCTATTCCTCGATTGCCGCCAGCATCGGCGCGCCAAGCGCCAGCCGAGCCGTGGGTGCCGCCAACGGCGCCAACCCGCTCTCCTTCGTGGTGCCCTGCCATCGCGCGATCGGCAAATCCGGCGACCTCACCGGCTATCACTGGGGCCTGACCCGCAAGCGCGCCATCCTGGGCTGGGAAGCTGGGCAAGTCACATCTTGAAATGGCTCGGATACTGCAACGCCGGCGAGATCCTTTCGCCGGCGTTTTCACGTCATGCGGAAAATGACATCACCTCGCTGACCTCAGCGAATGGCCCAACACCATGGCGCCTGCGACATCAGCAAGCTCTGGAAACCAGCGATCTTACAGGGTAGCTTCCCGCGCATTCAGCAGGAGGCATTCCTTGATTATCGTCATCGGCTCGATCAACCTCGATCTCATCGCCAAAGTCGACCGCTTGCCGAGCCCCGGCGAGACGGTGGGCGGCTCGAGCTTCACCACCGCGCCCGGCGGCAAGGGCGCCAATCAGGCGCTGGCTGCCGCCCGCGCGGGTGCCGCGGTGCGCATGGTGGGTGCCGTTGGCAAGGACAGCTTCGCTCCCGAGGCGCTGGCATTGTTGCGCGAGGGCAAGGTCGACCTGTCCGGTGTCGCCGAGACATTTGCCTCGACGGGCACGGCGCTGATCATGGTCGGCGACGACGGCGAGAACATCATCGCCGTGGTGCCGGGCGCCAACGCTTCCGTCCTGCCCGGTGACCTCTCCAAGGCCTTCCTGAAGAAAGGCGATGTCGTGCTGCTGCAGCATGAGATCCCGCTTGCGACCGTCGGCGCAGCCCTTGATCAGGCAAGAGCGGCAGGCGCCATCACCGTGCTCAACACTGCACCCTTCCAGGGCGAGGCCGCCGCCTTCCTCGGCAAGGCCGACTATGTCGTGGCCAACGAGACCGAGTTCGACCTCTACGGCGAGACGCTTAAGTTGAGCGGCCGCGACCGGGCGGCGCGCATGCGCGACTTTGCCGGGAAAACCGGCCGCACCATCGTCGTCACGCTCGGCGGCGACGGCGTGATGGCGGCGACACCGACCGATTTCCTGACCATTCCGGCAATGAAGATCACCCCTGTCGACACCGTCGGCGCCGGCGATACGTTCTGCGGTTATTTCGCCGCCAGCCTCTCGTCCGGCCTCACGCTCGAACAGGCGCTTGCGCGCGCCGGCGCGGCTGGTTCGCTGGCCTGCCTCAAGCCGGGCGCCCAGCCGGCGATCCCGCTGGCCAAGGATGTCGACCAGGCGCTGCAGGAAATCCGTTGAGATGATGCGCCCTCGGACGAAGCATGCCGCGCCGCCGGCCGGCGACATCTGCCGTATGTCCGCTGTCGCGCTTGCCGCTGCGATCCGGCAAAAGAAGCTCTCCGTGCGCGAGGTGGTGACGGCCTTCCTCGATCGGATCGAGGCGGTCAACCCGCTGGTCAACGCCATCGTCTCGTTGCGCGACCGTGGCGATATCCTGCGCGAAGCCAATGCGGCCGATGCCCGGCGGCAGACAGGTGTCGAAACCGGTCCGCTCTTCGGCCTGCCGATCGCCATCAAGGACCTCGCCTCGACCACCGGCCTCACGACCTCGTTCGGCTCGCCGATCTTCGCCGACTTCGTGCCGCAGGAAGACGATTTCTTCGTCGAGCGTATCCGGGATGCCGGCGCCATCATCATCGGCAAGACCAATGTCCCCGAATTCGGCCTTGGTTCCAACACCTACAACAATGTGTTCGGGCCGACGCTGAACGCCTTCGACCCTGCCCTGACCGCTGGCGGCTCCAGCGGCGGCGCGGCGGTGGCGCTGGCGCTCGACATGGTGCCTGTCGCCGATGGTAGCGACTTCGGCGGTTCGCTGCGCAATCCGGCAAGCTGGAACAATGTCTACGGCTTCCGACCGTCGCAAGGGCTTGTCCCCGGCGGGCCCGACCCTGAAGTCTTTCACGCGCAGATGGGTGTCGACGGGCCGATGGGCCGCAATATCCGCGACATGGCGCTGCTGCTCGACGTGCAGGCGGGTTATCATCCGCAAGCGCCATTATCCTACGAGAAACCAGGCTCCTTCCTCGAAGGGCTTTCAACGGCAGCGACTGGCGGCCGCATCGCCTGGCTCAGCGATCTCGGCGGTCACCTGCCGGTCGAACCGGGCATCCTCGATCTGTGCGAAGCCGCGCTGAACCGGTTGGCGGATGCATCCTTCCCTAGCGAACCCTTCCTACCGGATTTCGATTTCGAAGCGCTGTGGCAGGCCTTCGTGACGCTGCGCCAGGCCAGCAGCGGCTGTGCGCTCAAGACCCATTACGACGATCGCTCGAAGCGCGGCCTGCTGAAGCCGGAAGCCATCTGGGAAGTGGAGAACGCGATGCGGCTGACGGCGCCACAGATCCGCGCCGCCTCGGTCATCCGCACGTCCTGGCATCGAACGCTGCTGTCGATCTTCGACCGCTTCGATCTCATCGCGCTGCCGACCGCGCAGGTCTTCCCCTTCGATGTCGGCACGCACTGGCCACGCGAAGTCGCCGGACGAGCGATGGACAGCTACCATCGCTGGATGCAGGTTTCCGTCTTCGCCACCCTGGGCGGCTGCCCAGCGGTCAACGTGCCGGTCGGCTTCGACGACAGAGGCCGGCCAATGGGCATGCAGTTGATCGGGCGGCCGCGCGGCGACCTCGCCGTGCTGAAGGCGGCGGCGGCCTATGAGGCGCTGCTGCCCTGGCCCGCGGGCGCCTGACCCGGGTTCACTGGCGGATCACAGTGCCTCGCGGGCAGGCTTGCGCGAGCATTCTTGTCATGCATTGATTGTCGCCAGCCGCGCCGCATCGCGGCATTCCGAGGGAAAATAATGTCGCTGGAACTCTACGCCGCCTATGTCCTCGCCTGCATCGTCATCATCCTGGTGCCCGGCCCGACGGTCACGCTGATCATCGCCAACAGCATCCGCCATGGCTCCCGTGCCGGTCTCGCCAATGTCGCCGGCACGCAGGCCGGGCTGGCCGTCATGATCGCCATCGTCGGCATCGGCCTCAACACGCTGATCGCCGGCATGGGCCATTGGTTCGAATGGGTGCGGCTGATCGGCGCCGCCTATCTGATCTGGATGGGGGTGCAGATGTTCCGTTCCAAGGGCAAGCTGAACGCCGATGGAACGGCGAGGAAGCCGCGCGGCGGCTTCTTCCTGCAGGGCCTGCTGGTGGCGCTCAGCAACCCCAAGACGCTGGTGTTCTTCGGCGCCTTCTTTCCGCAGTTCATCGCGCCGCAGGGCAATTACTCGCTGCAGATCGTCGTCATGGGCCTCACCGCCATGATCTTCGCAGCCGTCTCGGATTCGACCTACGCGCTGGCCGCCGGCCGCGCGGGGCGCCTGCTGTCGGCCAGACGGATCAAGCTCATGTCCAGGATCAGCGGCAGCTTCCTGGTCGGCGGCGGACTGTGGCTGGCGTTTTCGCGGTCGAAGTAACGGCGCCGCTTCCCTCGCCCCGTTCAGGGGGAAAGGGTGGTCGCGAAGCGATCGGGTGAGGGCAGCGCCGAGGGTGCAGGCAAACTATCGTTTGCGCCACCTTATCCTCCTGCCGGGATCTTCTCCCCATGAGCGGCAGGGGAATCGCATATGGGAATTTTGGGCTTGAACTTGGTTTGAGAAGGGATTCTTTGGGAAGGCAGTCCAACGAAGGAGCGACTGCCATTTCCACCCTTGAGAGCTATTTCGGCGCGGTCCCTGACCCGCGCGCGGCCAACGCCACGCACCGGCTTGGCGATCTGATCGTGATGATGATCGCAGCGAGCCTGTGTGGTGCGACCAACGCGACGGAGTTTTCGTTGTTCGCGCAAGAGCGCAAGCAGGCGCTGTCGCGCTTGATCGATTATGAG
>NZ_FMXM01000003.1 GCF_900103325.1 Mesorhizobium qingshengii
AGTCCGAGATAGTCGCCGATGTCCATGCGCGACATGGGCAGTTCGATCTGCCGCAACCCGCCTTGCCGCTCGGCCATGTCGACCAAGAAGGCGGCGACACGTTCGATGGCGTTCTGACGACCGAGGACCAGCAGGTGTTCCTGAGCTCTGGTCAAGCCCTTGAGCGCCAATGGCAACAACTGACGGGACATGTCCGTTCCAGCAGTGACGCGGAAGACGCGGACACCCGTGGCATTGATTGCTTCCGCGAAGAAATGGTGCGTCGTGTCGGCTTCGAAGCCGAATGTCTCTCCAGGCAGGTGGAAGGCGCTTATCTGCCGTCGGCCGTCAGCAAGCAGGCGGTAGACGCGCACGGCGCCGAACTCGATCTGATAGACGGCTCCGGCCTTCTCCCCGTGGGCATAGATCTCCGCGCTGGCGGGATAGAAGCTAAGCGGTTGCCGCAGTGTGGGCTCGAATGCCACAGGCGATGACAGGGCAGTTCTGGAGGCCGTGTAAGCGTGCATGGCTGTTTTCCCGGTTGATCCGTGACACACAAATCGCGCGAATCGGGGGGTGGCGAAATTCGGTTTTGTCCCTACGGGAAACTACCTAGGCTGACGGTTAGCATGGTGCCAATGCCGCTTCGGAGGTGGGGCGAAGCCAGTCGAGCGTCGCCAAGGTGCTTTGCGGAAACCTATCGTTATTCGCGCTGGGATGGTGAACGCACATCTTGCCTTTGCCGATCCTGTCAAGGGAGAGACCCATACAGCCAAAGCCGGGCCAACAGCCCGCAAAGTCGACGCGCCATTGACTCGCATCAAGGTGCCGAGATCCCGTCCCTTCAATGTGGTTTCATATTCATTGAAGAGGCACGCCATGAACAGCGTCCACGATGCGAATGGCTACTCGGTTCTGTTTTCGCGCTTGCAATCATTGTGACAGGGATAGGACTTGCAGTCGGTTAGCCCCTCTCGGATTACGTGTCGCGAGTTCAAGTCGCGACAGAACGGCCGCTGACGGAGGAGAGGGTCACAGAATTGGCCCGTGGGGCGCGGAGGAACTCCGCGATGTCGTGACCGGTCGCCATGTCTCCGCACACTTGTCTGATGCAACTCACACGCCGGCAGTTCGCCGCAGTGACGCCATCCCCGACAAGCACGTGCCCTAATTCTTTCCGCTCCAACGGCAGCTATCGGAATTGCCGTAAGCCACTCTGGACGGCCGAGATGCGGCGCAAAGCGGTCATGTGCGCTTTCACCTGGGAGAGTCCGCTTTTTGGTCAAAAGCTGACGCATCCAACGTCATCAAATGATCCAAAGGAGGCATTCGAGCGCTCTCTGGTTTTTGGTCCCGTCGATGTTGGTCAACACAACATGCACTCCATTCAATGGGCGGCGCGCTTCTCAAGCGAACGCGCGTATTGCGTCAGCGGGAAGCACATGGCGAAGAAGATCAGCGCCACCAGGCCGTAAACCTTGAACGGTTCGAAGGTGGCGTTGTTGATGGCGTTGGAGGTCCGCACCAACTCCTCGAAGCCTATGATCGAGGTGAGCGCCGTCGACTTGATCAGCTGTACCAGGAAGCCGACCGTCGGCGCGCGGGTGATCGAAAACGCCTGCGGCAGGATGATCAGCCGCAGCTGCTGCAGATAGTGCAGGCCGAGGCTGGCGCCGGCGTCCCATTGGCCAAGCGGCAGCGCGTCGACGCCGGAGCGCCAGATTTCGGCGAGATAGGCACTGGCGAAGAAGGTGAGGCCGAGCACCGCCGCCGTCCACGGTTCGATGCGCAGGCCGAGCATGGGCAGGCCGAAGAACATCAGGAAGAGCTGCATGAGCAGCGGCGTTCCCTGGAACAGCGCGATGTAGCCGGAGGCGAGGCGCCGGCTCCATGTGTTCTTGGCGATCCGGAAGAACAAGACGATCATGCCGACGATACCGCCGCCGATGAAGGCGGCCAGCGACAACAGCACCGTCCAGCGGGCGGCAAGCAGCAGGTTGCGAACAATGTCCCAGAAGGTGAATTCGATCATGACACGCCAGCCCCAAGCACGTGGCGTCCGCCGGAAACCAGCAGCCGGCGCAAGGCCATCGACAGGACCAGATAGACCATCGTCACGACAAGATAGGTCTCGAAAGAGCGGAAGGTGCGTGCCTGCAGCATATCCGCCTCGTAGGTCAGCTCCCGCACCGCGATCTGCGACACGACGGCGGACTCCAGCATCATGATGACGATCTGGCTGGTGAGCGCGGGATAGATCACCGTGAGCGCCTGCGGCAGCACGATCTTGATGAACACCTGGCGTGGCCGCAGCCCAAGCGACAGGGCTGCTTCCGTCTGCCCGATAGGGACGGCGTCAAGCCCGGCGCCAACGATCTCGATGGTGTAGGCCGCCATGTTGAGCGTCATCGCCAGCATGGCGGCCAGCATCGGGTCGAGCCTGATGCCGAGGCTGGGCAGCCCGAAGAAGATGAAGAACAGCTGCACCAGGAACGGCGTGTTGCGGACGATCTCGACATACCAGGCGATCGCCCGCTTGAGCAGCACCGGGCCGTTTCGGCGTCCCGCCGCACCCAGGATGCTGAGGAACGTTCCCGCGAGCGTGGTCACAGCGATCAACAGGATCGTCGTGGCCGCCCCTCGCGCGATGTCGCCTGCAGCACCTGGAAGCCAGGCAAAGGCCACGGAAACTCAATCCTTGAGGTTGTCGGGATTGAGCGGCGTCTTCAGCCAGGCTTTTGAGCTTTCGTCCAGCTTGCCGTCGGCCAGCATCTTGGCGATGGCGTCGTTGACCGCCTTCTTGAGGCTGTCCTCATTCTTGTTGAGACCGATATGCGAGGGCGAGGTCAGAAGCTGGAATTTCTGCTCCGGCTTGAGCTGATCCTGCTTTGCCAGAACCTGCGCGCCGACATCGTTGCCGACGACCATCAGCTGGGTCTGGCCGGAGATGAAGGCCTGGATCACCGAATTGTAGTTGTCGAAGCGCTTGATGTCGGCCGAGGCGGGTGCCGCCTCGGTGAGCGAGGTATCCTCGAGCGTGCCGCGATTGACGGCGATCGACTTGCCGGCAAGGTCTTCCTTGCCTTTGACCGTCAGGGCCGCCGGACCGATCACCGCGATGTAGTAGGGCGCGTAAGCGGCGGCGAAGTCGATGACCTGCTCACGTTCCTTCGAATAGCCGACGCTCATCAGGATGTCGACGCGGTGGTCGTTCAGATAAGGGATGCGGTTCTGGCCGGTGACGGCGACGGGATTGAGCTTCACCTTGAGCGTGTCGGCAATGTATTGCGCGACGTCCATGTCGTAGCCCTTGAGGCTCATGTCGGCGCTGGCCGAGGAGAAGGGCGGAAAATCGGCGAAGACGCCGACATTGATGGTGCCGGCCTTGGTGATGTCGGCCAGTGCGTCGGCGTTGGCGGCCTGTGTGGCGAAGCCGAGGCCGGCGGCGCCCAGCACCAGGACGGCGGCGATGGTTGATTTGAGTGTCGTGCGGATTGTCATTGTTATTCCCCTGTCTGGAAGCTTTGTCTGTTTGAGGCGGTCGCCGGCTCCAGCGCGGCGGCCGCCCTTTGCTTTGGCAGGATCAGGCTGCCTTGCCGGTGACGGCCGGGCTGAACACCATCAGGCTCAGGATCTCGAACAGCACCTGTGCCGCGGCATGCGCCGTGTTTGTGGTGGCGTCGTATTGCGGCGCCACTTCGACGACGTCGCCGCCGACGATGTTGAGGCCCTTCAGGCCGCGCAGCAGTTCCAGCACTTCCCGCGTCGTCAGCCCGCCGACTTCCGGCGTGCCGGTGCCGGGCGCGAAGGCCGGGTCGACACTGTCGATGTCGAAGGAGACATAGGTCGGGCCGTCGCCGACGATCTTGCGCGCCTTCTCGATGATGGCGGGAATGCCGAGGCCGGTGACCTCCTCGGCGTGGACCACGGTCATGCCGGACTCGTAGGTGAACTCCCACAGATATTCGGCCGAGCCGCGGATACCGATCTGGATGGTGCGCGTCGGGTCGAGCACGCCGTCCAGCACCGCGTTGCGGAATGGACCGCCATGATGGAACTTGGTCATGTCGAACAGGCCGCTGGTGTCGCAATGGGCGTCGATGTGGATCAGCCCGACCGGGGCCTTCTTGCCGACGGCTTTCAGGATCGGATGGGTGATCGAATGGTCGCCGCCAACCGAAAGCGGAATGACGCCGGCATCGACGATCTGGTTGGTGCGGCGCTCGATATCCTCATGGCTGATCTCCAGCCGGTAGCGGCTGCGGAACGGCGTGTCGCCGATGTCGGCGACCCTGAGCTCGTGGGTCGGGGCGCATTCCAGCACATGATTGTAGGGGCCGATGCGCTCGATGGCGCGCAGCGCCCTTGGCCCGAAGCGCGAGCCCGGCCGATTGGTGACGCCGAGATCCATCGGCACGCCGATCATCGCCACCTGCAGGTCGCCGAAATCCGGGTTCTCGGCCGCGATTTCGCGGTAGGGCGCGGCAAGGAAGGTTGGGATGCCGGAGTAGGGCGCCAGTCTTGTGCCGGACTTGGAAAAGATCTTGTCGGCGACCTTGCGGAATTTCGGGTCGAACATCTCGCCGCCATGGCTCTCGCCATATTTGCGACGCAACGCGTCGAGCTTGCCGCGATCGTAACCCATGCTGGTTCTCCCTGCTTGACTGGAGCGATCTGGTCTTCGGCGACGCGTGGCTCGATCCGTCTCGGATCCCGCCGTGGTTGCGCCGGCCGCCTGCTGACCTGACGTCTTGATGCTGTTCCCGGGGCAAAGTGTCGGGCAGCCCCTTTGAAAAATCAATTGATATTGTTAGGTTGTTTTCTGTGAGAAAAACTCACAAACTATCGAGAGCAAGATGGCCAAACGCCTGCCGCCCCTCAATCCGTTGCGCGCCTTCGAGGCAACGGCCCGTCATGGTTCACTGACCAAGGCGGCGAGCGAGCTGAATGTCACCCACGGCGCCATCAGCCACCAGATCAAGGCGCTGGAGCAGTCGCTCGGCGTCAAGCTGTTCGAGCGTGTCGGCCAGCGGGTCAAACTGACCCCGCATGGCGCCGAACTCTTGCCGGCCGTATCGACCGCCTTCGACGGCATCGCGGCCGCCACCCAGCGGTTGACAAGGCCGGCGAGCAGCGGCGCGCTGTCGGTATCCTGCGTGCCGGCGCTGCTGTTGCTGTGGATGACGCCCCGGCTGGGCAGCTTCACCGCGCAATATCCCGACATCCAGCTGACGCTTAATCCCTCCAACGATCCCAAGGATATCCGGGCGCCGCATATCGATGTCTGCGTGCACTATGGCGACGGCAGCTGGGCCGATTGCTGGATGCGCAAATGGTCGGGCCTCGAGCTGTTTCCCGTGGTCAGCCCGACATTGATCAACAACCGCCCGATCCGCAGCGTGCGCGATCTCGCCGACCATGTCTTCCTGCATGGCGACGATGGCCGCGAGTGGCACACCTGGCTGGCAGCCGCCGATGCGCTGGATCTGGAACGCGGCCGCCGCCATCACCTGGGCGATGCCCGGATGGCGACAGAGGCCGCGGTCCACGGCCATGGCGTGGCGCTTGGCGATTCGGTGACGGCAAGCGCGCTGCTGGCCAGAGGCATGCTGGTCGCGCCGTTCGGCCTGTCGGTGCCGGCGGTCGACGATTTCTACGTCGTCTGCCGCAACGAGATGAGATCGACGCCCATCGTGCAGGTGTTCATCGACTGGCTGTTTGCCGAGAAGGCGCAGGATGACGGCCGCGCCGGCGCGCCGGTGGCGGGCCGCATCGTCAGCCGCCGAAAGCGTCCGGCACTCAGGGTCATCGGCGCCAAAACCGGGAGCTGACACAGACCCGCGGTTCGCGACGACCGCCGAATGATCTTCGGTCGGATGCAAGCGTTTCTTTTTGTCGGGCCAGCCTCAAACCGGGCAGCGTTTTGGGCAATTCGATGCTATGAGGCCTGTCGCGGTGTGGACAGCAGGCAGCGAAGGCGGTGTTGAGATATGGCTAAGACCGATATTGCGCGGCGCGTCTACAATCACACCTGGAAGCTTGACCCGATCGTGCGCAGCCTGCTCGACACCGATTTCTACAAGCTTTTGATGCTGCAGATGATCTGGGGCATGTATCCCAAGGTCGACACCACCTTCACCCTGATCAACCGCACCACTTCGGTGCGGTTGGCGGACGAGATCGATGAAGGCGACCTGCGCGAACAGCTCGACCATGCGCGCACGCTGCGCTTCTCCAAGAAGGAAATGATCTGGCTCGGCGGCAACAATTTCTATGGCCGCAAGCAGATCTTCGAACCGGAGTTCCTTGCCTGGCTCGAAAATTTCCGGCTGCCCGCATACGAACTCTGCAGGCGCGATGGCCAGTACGAGCTCACCTTCAGCGGTCCGTGGATGTATACCACGCTGTGGGAGATTCCGGCGCTCGCCATCATCAACGAATTGCGCTCACGCGCCGCCATGCGCGCCTTCGGGCCTTTCGCGCTCGATGTGCTCTACGCCCGCGCCAAGGCCAAGATGTGGGCCAAGACCGAGCGGCTGAAGGCGCTGCCCGGCATCCGCATTTCCGACTTCGGCACGCGCCGGCGGCATTCCTTCCTGTGGCAGCGCTGGTGCGTCGAGGCGTTGAAGGAAGGCATCGGCGAGGCTTTCACCGGTACCTCCAACGTGCTTTTGGCGATGGACAACGACCTCGAAGCGCTCGGCACCAATGCGCATGAACTGCCGATGGTGTTTGCAGCACTTGCCAATTCGGAGAAGGAGCTGAAACAGTCGCCCTACAAGGTGCTGCAGGACTGGCAGCGCTACTATGGCGGCAATCTGCTGATCGTGCTGCCCGATGCCTTCGGCACCGCCTCCTTCCTGCGCGACGCGCCGGACTGGGTGGCTGACTGGACCGGTTTTCGCCCCGACAGCGCGCCGCCGATCGAAGGCGGTGAAAAGATCCTGTCCTGGTGGCGCGAGAAGGGCAAGGATCCCCGGCAAAAGCTGTTGATCTTCTCCGACGGGCTCGAGGTCGAAACCATCGAGGAGACCTATCGCCATTTCAAGGGCAAGGTGCGCATGTCCTTCGGCTGGGGCACCAACCTGACCAACGATTTCGAGGGCTGCGCGCCGACCGAGACCAACAGACTGGACGCCATATCGCTGGTCTGCAAGGTCACCGAAGCCAATGGCCGGCCCGCGGTCAAGCTTTCCGACAATCCGGCCAAGGCGACCGGCGACGAGAAAGAGATCGAGCGCTATATCGGCATCTTCGGTGAGAAGGACCGCGTGGAGCATCTGGTCAAGGTTTGAGGCATGGGTGCGCCAGCCAAGATGGCAATCTTGGATAGCGTGAGTTCCTTCGCGCAACGCTGTCGTCTGGGGTTGGCGATACTGCCTGCGGCTCTCTGGCTCGTCTCACCCACCCCCGCCTTCGCCCATGCCTCCGACCGTGGCCATGTCCTTCTCTTGCCCACCGGCTACTATCTGGCCGGCGGCGCCTTCGCGGTGGCCGTCAGTTTCCTCGTTCTGGCGTTGCTGCCGGCGGATCGGCTTGAGAGTTTCTGGCGCCGCCGGCTGCCGCTCTTCGCGCTCGGTGACAGCGCCCGAGCCGCCGTCAGCCTGATATCCTTTGCCGGCTTTGCAATTTTGATCGCCGCCGGCGTCCTCGGCAGCCGCGACCCGCTCTCCAACCCGCTGCCGCTGGTGATCTGGACCCTGCTGTGGGCCGGTGGCACGCTGCTGCAAGGTGTCTTCGGCGATCTCTGGTCATGGCTGAACCCGTGGTATGGGCCGTGGCGTCTCGCCTCGCGGCTGTTCGGCACAGGCGATGACGCGGCACTGCGCCTTCCCCGCTGGCTCGGCCTCTGGGCGGCCGTCATCTTGTTTTTCGCCTTTGCCTGGTTTGAACTCGTCGATCCGGCCCCCGATGATCCGGCACGGCTCGCCGCAGACGCCGGCCTCTACTGGCTGCTCACCTTCCTCGCCATGCTGGTGTTCGGCTACCGAGACTGGAGCCGCAGCGGCGAATTCCTGACAGTCTTCTTCTCGATGGTGGCGCGCTTCGCCGTCGTCGAGCGCGACGAAACCGGCCGGCTCGGCCTGTGCTGGCCGGGCGCCAAACTACTCGCCGCCGAGCCGCTGCCGATCAGCGGCATCGCGTTTCTGTTGTTGGCCCTGTCGTCGGTGTCCTTCGACGGCCTGTCGAAAACCTTTTTCTGGCTCGGCCTGTTCGGTATCAATCCGCTCGAGTTCCCCGGCCGCACCGCCATGATCGGCAGCGGCACTTTCGGTCTTGTCCTGACCTTCGTGCTGCTGGCGGCGGTGTTCATGCTTGCTGTCTTGCTCGGCCGGCGACTTGCAGGCAACGAACATACTCCAGGGAAGGCAGCCGGCCTGCTGGTGTGGTCGATCGTGCCGATCGCGCTCGCCTATCATGTCGCGCACTATCTGACGGCGCTGCTCGTCGACGGCCAATACGCGCTTGCGGCGCTGTCCGACCCGTTCGCGCTGGGCTGGAACTTGTTCGGCACCGCCGATATGCAGATCGAGGCCGGCATTGTTGCCGGCGCGGATTCCGCGTGGTGGCTGTGGAATCTCCAGGCCGGCGCCGTCATCCTCGGCCATGTGCTCGCCGTCCTCGTCGCCCACGGTTTCGCCGGACGGTTGCACCCGATGCCGGCGCGTGCCGCACTCAGCCAGTTTCCGCTCACCGTGCTGATGATCGCCTATACGGTCTTCGGCCTCTGGTTGCTTGCCACGCCGACCGCCGGATGAGAAAAGGGCGGCCCCGATGTCGTTGGGGAAAGCTCGCTTGCCACATCAAGGCTTTGGTGATTTAGTTTGTACACATGCAATTTTTTGCACCCTCTGAGCGAGGATGCCGAAGCCGCCTTATCGTTGGTCAAGATTGAAAAACAGGGGAACGAACATGGCTGACAAGAACGGATTTTTCGACCTCTCCAAGACTGCCCTCACCCGCCGCACGGCGCTGAAGGGACTGGCCGCAGGCGCCGGCCTTGCTGTTGCCCCGGGTTTCGTCCGCTACGCGCAGGCGCAGAGCTCGGCGCCGATCAAGATCGGCTTCCAGTCGCACCGCACCGGTATCGGCGCCGCCTATGGCCGCTGGTACGAGAAGACCACCGCCGCAGCGATCAAGGCGATCAACGCAGCCGGTGGCATCAATGGCCGCCAGGTCGAGGTGATCATCGAGGATGACGGCACCGATCCCGGCCGTGGTGCCGAGGTGGTCGGCAAGTTCGCCACCCAGCACAAGACCGACATCGTCTTCGGCACGCTGTTCTCTCACGTCGTCATCGGCTCCGCGCCCGCCGCCGGCGAGGCCAAGATCCCCTACTTTGTCGTCAGCGAAGGCCACCATGTCGCCTCGACCAAGCTGAACCGCTATGTCTTCCAGCCCGGCATCACCGACGTGAAGAGCCAGATCCAGGCGATGGCGCCGTGGATCGCGGGCAATGTCGGCAAGAAGGTCACCATGATCTTCCCGGATTTCGCCTTCGGCTACGACCATCGCGACTACCTGCCGCCGGCGCTGAAGGCGCAAGGCGCCGACGTCATCGCCCAGATCGCCATCCCGCCGACGGAATCCTCCTTCACCAAATATTTCCCGCAGATCCCGGCCGAGACCGAGGTGCTCTACCACGTCATGGTCGGCCCGGCGGTGCTGACCTTCGTCAAGGAGCTCGGCGAGTTCTACGGCTCCAACCGGCCGCAACTGTTCGGCTTCATGGATTCGCTCGAGGCCACCGACATCAACAGCCCCGGGCTGGAATTCCTCGACGGCAGTCATTTCTGGGAAGGCTCGCCGCGCTATGCGCAGCCTGACGATTCCGCCGCGCAGAAGGCCTACCGCGCCGCCGTCGGCATCGACGACAATGGCGCCGCCGTCGGCGATCCCAAGGATATCTCCACCGCCTCGCACATGTTCGGCTGCTGGGAGACGCTCTACGTCGTCAAGAAGGCGATGGAAGACGCCGGCTACAAGGGGCCGGAAGATCGCGCCAAGCTGGTCGAGGCGACGGAGGCACTGACCGAGTTCGCCGAGGGGCCCGAGCATCCGCAGGGACCAAAGACCTTCAACGGCAAGATCCACCAGTGTTTCGGCATCCAGAACATCTCCAAGGTCGAAGGCGGCAAGCTGAAGGTCGTCCACAAGACCAAGATCGAGGACGGGCTCTACGAGGCCGAGGGCGATTATACGACGCAGGCGCTGTGAGGCGCCTCACCCTCCTCCTTGTGGGGAGGGTCGGCGAATAGGCTTCGCATCTTGCGAAGCCTATGAGACGGGGTGGGGCCGCGACGGCCCATGCCCCATTCCCCCACCCGACCGCTGCGCGGTCACCCTCCCCACAAGGGGGAGGGTAAAGGGCGCCCTGAATGCACTTCGGACCCCACCTCCTCCTCGCCGCCCTCGAAGGCCTCGTCACCTCGGCCGTGCTGGCGCTGACGGCGCTTGGCCTGTCACTGGTGTTCGGCGTGATGCGGGTCGTCAACGTCGCGCATGGCGAGTTCTTCATGCTTGGCGCGGTGCTGGCCTGGGCGATCACCACGGCGATCGGCGGCCACCCGGCACTCGGCTTCCTGGCGGCGCTGGTGATTGCGCCGCTGATCGTCGGCACCATTGCACTGATCGCCGAACAGCTGGTGCTGCGCCGGCTCAACTACAATCCGGAAGCCACCATCGTTGCCACCATCGGCATGCTCTACATCATCCAGCAGCTGGCGCTGACCTTCTACGGTCCGGAGGCGCGGCCGGTAGAGCCACCGTTCAGCTACCGCATCCTTTTGCCGTGGTTCGGCTATTCCGGCTACAAACTGTCTGTTATCGCCGCCTCCGCCCTGCTGCTGATCGCGACATGGCTGGTGCTGACCCGGACCAAGATCGGCCTCATCATGCGCGCCACGCAGTATGACAGCGAGACGGCGCAGGCCTTCGGCATTCCGGTCGACCGCGTCTATGGTGGCGTCTTCGCGCTCGGCGCCATGCTGGCGGCTGTCGCCGCTGTGCTGATCGTGCCGATTAGCCAGGCGCATTACCTGATGGGGCAGGATCCGCTGCTCCTGTCCTTCATCGTCGTCATCATCGGCGGTCTCGGCTCGCTGCGCGGCACCGTCGTCGCCGCCGTGCTGATCGGCCTGTCCGACGGCATCATCTCAATGTTCTTCTCGCCGACACTGGCCAAGATCATCGCCACGCTGCTCGTCGCCATGGTGCTGGTGTTCCGGCCGCAGGGCCTGTTCGGGACGGTATCGCGATGAGCGAAGCTTCGCCGGCAAAGGCCTATGCGCTGCATCTCGGCGTCATCGCGCTGCTCTTCCTGCTGAGCTTCCTGCTGCCGGACTATTATCACGGCCTGCTCGCCCGCATCATGGTGCTGGCGGTCTTCGCCATGGGCTACAACATCTTGTTCGGCTATGTCGGCCTGCTCAGCCTTGGCCATGCCATGTTCTTCGGCGCCGGGCTCTACGGTGCCGGCCTTGCCGTCATCCAGCTCGGCTGGAGCGTGCCGGCGGCAATGCTCAGCGGGATTGCCTGCGGCGCGGTTCTGGCCCTGGTCATTGCGCTGCTGGCGTTGCGCACCACGGGCGTCGCCTTCATGATCGTCACCATGATGTTCGCGCAGGTCTTTTACCTCCTCGTCCTCTACTTCGCGGCGTGGACCGGTGGCGACCAGGGCATGGTCGTGCCGCAGCCGGCGCGTGTCCTCACTTTCGGCGCGACCGCGCTTGACCTCACCAACCCGACCGTGCGCTACATGACAGCGCTGGCGCTGTTCTCGCTCATGCTGCTGATCACGCTTGCCATCGTGCGCTCCAGATATGGCCGCGTGCTGGTCGCCATCCGCGAGAACGAGGAGCGGACGAAGATGCTCGGCTACGACACCTTCTCCAACAAGCTCGCGGCCGTCGTCGTCTCCGGCACTATCTGCGCCGCCTCGGGCGCTGCCTACGCGCTGCTGTTCGGCTATGTCGGATCGAGCTTCGCCTCGGTGCAATACTCGATCCTGCCGCTGCTGTGGGTGCTGCTCGGCGGCGCCGCCACCACGCTCGGGCCGCTGATCGGCACGCTGTTCATGTACTATGTCATCGACATCACCAGCGGCTACACCTCCGCCTATCTGCTGATCGTCGGCATCGCACTGATCCTGCTGGTGCTGTTTTTCCCCAAGGGCATTCTCGGCAGCATCCGTCAGCGCTGGCTCGGGTGGCTGCCATGATGCCGCTTTTGATCACCAAGGGCCTGTCGCGCAATTTCGGCGGCCTGCGCGCCGTCGACAATGTCGATTTCACCTTGATGCCGGGCGAGATCCGCGCCGTCATCGGCCCCAACGGCGCCGGCAAGACCACCTTTGTCAGCCTGATCAGCGGCCGTATCCAGCCCTCTTCCGGCATGATCGTCTTCGACGGCGCCGACATCACCAGCCAGCCGGCCTATGCCCGGGTCCGCCAGGGCATCGCCTACACGTTCCAGATCACCAGCGTCTATGCCAACCTGTCCGTTTACGCCAACGTCGCGCTGCCCGCGCAACTGACGCTGCGGCATGGCCCTTCCAAGAGCGCGATACAGGCCGCCGTCATGGCGGCGCTCGAACGCACCGGCCTTGCCGACCAAGCCGCCATGCCGGCCGGACAATTGTCCTATGGCCATCAGCGCCTGTTGGAAGTGGCTATGGGCCTTGCACTGAAACCGCGCCTGCTGATCCTCGACGAGCCGACGCAAGGGCTGGCCGACGGCGAGATCGACAATTTCATCACCCTGGTGCGCGAGATCGCCAAAAACGCCACCGTGCTGCTGATCGAACACAACATGCCTGTGGTCATGCATCTGGCCGACCGCATCACCGTCTTCAACGCCGGGAAGATCCTGGCCGAAGGCACGCCGGAAGCGATCCGCGAGAACGCAGCGGTGCAGGAGGCCTATCTGGGGACCGCCCCATGACCGAAACAAACAAGGCGGAGACAAAGCCCGAGGCGCTGGTGATCTCGGAACTGGACTGCTTCTATGGCGAGGTCCAGGTGCTCTACGGTCTCGACCTCGTGCTGAACAAGGGCGAGGTGCTGTGCCTGTTCGGCCGCAACGGCGCCGGCAAGACGACGACGCTGAAGGCGATCATGGGACTGGTTCCGGTCAGGGCCGGCTCGATCAGGCTCGACGGCCAGGAGTTGACCGGACTGCCGGCGCATGAAGTGCCGAAGGCCGGCGTCGCCTATGTGCCGCAAGGCCGGCGGCTGTTCGCCGAGATGACGGTGGCGGAAAACATCGAGATCGGGCTAATGGCGCGCGGCAAGGGCAAGGCGACGCGCGAGACCGTGCTCGACCTCTTCCCGCTGCTGCGCCAGCGGCTCCGGCAGCGCTCCGGCACGCTGTCCGGCGGCGAGCAGCAGATGCTGGCGATGGCGCGCGCGCTCTGCCTCGAGCCGCGGGTGCTGCTGCTCGACGAGCCGACCGAAGGGCTGATGCCATCGATGATCTCCAAGATCCGCGAGACGGTGGCGAAGCTGCGCGGCATGGGCGTCTCCACCATCCTGGTCGAGCAGCGTGTCGATGCGGTGTTGTCCGTCGCCGACCGCGTGTGTTTCATCGAGAATGGCCGCAACCGCGAGACGGTCGATGTCGAGCAACTGCGCGCCGATCCGTCCGCTGTCCGCCGCTATGTCGGCGTCGGGTGAGGTTCACCCGAAGAACAGGAATCCGGCGATCAAGAAGGTCGGGATCAGCACGAGGCCAGACCACGCCATGTAGCCGAAGAAGCCCGGCATTTTCACGCCACGATGCCTGGCAATGGCATAGACCATGAAGTTGGGTGCGTTGCCGATGTAGGTGTTGGCGCCCATGAACACGGCGCCGGCCGAGATCGCCGCCAATGTCGGGGCGGCTTCCGTCATCAGATGCCGTGGATCGCCGCCGGCGAGTTCGAAGAACACCAGGTAGGTCGGCGCGTTGTCGAGGAAGGACGACAGCGCTCCGGTCAGCCAGAAATAGGCGAGGTCGTTGGGTTGGCCAGTTGGCGAAGTGACCAGCGCGACCAAGGGCGCCAATGCGCCTTCGTGGCCTGCCCTGAGGATGGCGACGACCGGCACGATGCAGATGAAGATGCCAGCAAACAGTTTCGCAACTTCCGATATCGGGCCCCAGTTGAAGCCGTTCGCCTCCCGGTGGCTCTTGCGCGACACGGCGAGCGAAAGGAAGGCGAGCGCCAGGATGATGGCGTCGCGCGCCAGGTTCTGCAGCTCGAGGCTGACGCCGAGTATGGAGAAGCTCACGCCCGGCTTCCAGCTTGCCGACAGCAGGATCGCACCGATCACACCGGCAAGGAGCGGGATGTTGGGCAGCCCCCGCAGGCGCACCGTTTTGTCCGGCGTCGGGTCCTTGATCTTCGGCGCGCCGGCCTCGCGGTGATGCAGGATGCTGTCGATCGCCAGGAAGACGATCAGCACCACCCCGCTGACGAACAGCGTCTCGCGCCAGAGGTTCGCCGTTGTCCAGAAAAAGTCGACGCCGCGCAGAAAGCCGACGAACAGCGGTGGGTCGCCCAAGGGCGTCAGCGAGCCGCCAATGTTGGACACCAGGAAAATGAAGAAGATGACGACATGGGCATTGAACCGCCGGTTGTCGTTGGCGCGCAGGATCGGCCGGATCAGGATCATCGAGGCGCCGGTCGTTCCGATGATGGAGGCGAGAATGCCGCCGACCAGCAGCAGTCCGGCATTGACCAGCGGCGTGCCATGGATGTTGCCGGCAAGGAGGATGCCGCCCGAAATGGTGAACAGCGCGAACAGCAGGATGATGAACGACATATATTCGGTAAGCAGGGTATGCAGCACGGCTTCGGCGGCAGCGGGAACGCCGAAGGCCGCGACCAGCGGCACCACCACCAGCGCTGCCCAGAGCGCCGTGATCTTGCCGTAGTGATGCTCCCAGACATGGTGGAACAGCAGCGGCCCCGTGGCAATCGACAAGAGCAGGCCGGCAAAGGGCAGCGCCCACCACAGCGACATCGAGGCGCCGGGCAGCCCGTGTTCCTCTGCCGCGAAAGCCTGTGCTGGAAACAGCAGCGCGACGGCGATCGCAGCGCCCGCCACTACCCCCGTGATCCACAAAAAGCTCCCCCGACGCCCCACTGTCCGTTCAGTCCGACAAATGGTCTTCGAGCGTCACGCCGGCGTCGCGCATGCGCTGCAGCATCGCCCCGACGGAGCCGTTGAGATCGATGCCACGGCAGGCATCGAGGCGGACGGTTATTTTGAACCCCTGTTTGGCGGCGTCCAGCGCTGAAAAGCCAACGCAGAAGTCGGTCGCCAGGCCGACCAGTGTCAGCCTGTCGATGCCGCGCTCGCGCAGATAGCCGGCAAGGCCGGTCGGCGTCGTCCGGTCGTTCTCGAAGAAGGCCGAATAGCTGTCGATCTCCGACCGAAATCCCTTGCGGATGACAAGCTCGGCCTTGGTCCAGGCGAGGCCGGAATGGAAATCCGAGCCGATACTGCCCTGGATGCAATGATCCGGCCACAGCGTCTGCTGGCCGTAGGGCATCTCGATCGTCGTAAAGGGCTGCGAGCCTGGATGGCTGGAGGCAAAGCTCGAATGGCCGGCGGGATGCCAGTCCTGCGTCAGCACGACATGGTCGGATCGCCGGATCAGATCGTTGACCAGCGGCACGATCTCGTCGCCACCGGCAACCGCCAGCGCGCCACCCGGGCAAAAGTCGTTCTGCAGGTCGATGACAACAAGCGCTTCGTCGGCCATGGGGCTTCCTCTTGGTTGTCGCGGGAGTGCGCTTCAGTGACAAAAATGCCGGTGACGCGACCGGACGCAGAAACTTGACCAGATGGCCGGCTGCGTCAACCTCTGGCGGCATAACAAATACGTGGCGGGCGAGCGGCCGCAAACTCCGGCTTTGACAATTCCCGCCGGCTTGATATCATTTGCATACGAATGAATTTGGCCAGTTCCGATGCTGGCAAGGTCTTTCGAAACACCCATTTCTGGAAGGCCCTCTTTTCTGGAAGGTAAAGCGTGATCCGTTACGCGAAACCCACCACGGTCGACGAGGCGCTCGCCCTACTCGGCGAGGGCGCCTGGCGTATCCTTGCCGGCGGCACCGATTTCTATCCGGCACAGGGCAGCAAGCCCTTCCGTGACAGTGTCCTCGACATCAATGGCCTGGCCGCGCTGCGCGGCATCGCCGAGACCGGCAGCCACTGGGTCATCGGCGCGCGCACGACCTGGACCGACATCATTCGCCATCCCTTGCCGCCGGCTTTCGATGCGCTGAAACAGGCGGCGCGCGAGGTTGGCTCGGCGCAGATCCAGAACGTCGCTTCGGTCGCCGGCAATCTCTGCAACGCCTCGCCGGCCGCCGATGGCGTGCCGGGCCTGCTGACGCTCGATGCCGAGGTCGAACTGCGTTCAGCAGCGGCGACCCGCCACCTGCCGCTGCGGGAGTTCGTTCTCGGCAATCGCCGCACTGCCCTGCAGGCGAGCGAGATGGTCACGGCAATCCGCGTCCCTAAGCCTGCCGCCTCCGGCATGTCGGCTTTCGTCAAGCTCGGCGCGCGGCGCTATCTCGTCATTTCCATCGCCATGGTGGCAGCACGTCTGGTCGTGGAGAATGGCGCCGTGACGGAAGCGGCCGTCGCCGCTGGTTCCTGCTCCGTGGTGGCCAAGCGGCTTGCCGGCGTCGAGGCCGCCTTGCGCGGGCTGGCTGTCGGCCCGTCGCTCGCCGATGCGGTCCTGTCCGCGCCGATGGCTGAACTGTCGCCGATCGCCGATGTGCGCGGCAGCGCCGAATACCGGCTCGATGCGGTGCGCGAGATCGTTGCCCGCGCCGTGCTCACGGCCACTGGACAGATGACCGGCGACAAGGCAGTGGCGGCATGAGCAAAGCTCAGCCTGGCATGGCCATGGATCGCGTCGACATCGCCTTCGAGGTCAATGGCGCCGCCATCTCGGTCAACGTGCCGCCGCTGCGCCGGCTGTCTTCCGTGCTGCGTGACGAATTGCGGTTGACCGGCACCAAGGTCGGTTGCGACGCCGGTGATTGCGGCGCCTGCACGGTGCTGGTCGACGGCGATCCCGTCTGCGCCTGCCTGATGTCGGCGGCTTCCGCCGCGGAGACGGCGATTACGACCGTCGAGGGGCTCGCCAATGGCCGGCTGTCGGCGTTGCAGGCCTCGTTCCTCGCCCATGGCGCCGCGCAATGCGGCATCTGCACGCCGGCCCTGCTCGTTGCAGCGACTGCGCTGCTGGACAAGAATCCCAACCCGACCGAGACCGAGGTGCAGGATGCGCTGGGCGGCATTCTCTGCCGCTGCACCGGCTACCGGAAGATCATCGCGGCGGTGATGGATGCCTCATTGCAGGCAGCCGGCCTCGATTTCCGCTTGCCCCAATCCGGCCACGCGATCGGCTCCTCTCCGGTCCGGCTCGACGGCGTGCCGAAGGTCACTGGTGGTGAAAAATTCGGCGGCGATTCCTTCCCCGCCGATGCGCTGGCCGTGCTGGTGGTCCGCTCGCCGCATTATCACGCCAGCTTCGCCTTCGGCGATCTCGAAGGCTGGGCGAAGCAGCATCCAGGCATCGCCGGTGTGTTCACCGCGGCCGATATTCCGGGAAAGAACTGTTTCGGCGTCATCGGCCCGTTCGCCGACCAGCCGACGCTGGCCGAAGGGTTTGCGCGCCTTCGTGGTGAAGCAGTGGCGCTGGTTGCCGGCGAGCGCGAGGCCATGCTCGATCTGGACCTGTCGGACTTCCCGGTCCGCTGGACCGAATTGCCGCATCTCCTGCAGCCCTGCGAAGCGCAGGCCAGCGGTGCCAAGCTGATCCATGAGAGCCGCCCGGCGAACCTGCTCACCTCGGGCTTCGTCGAGCGCGGCGAACCCGAGGCGGCGCTTGCCGGCGCTGCCGTCACCGTGTCCGGTGCGATCGAAACCTCCTATGTCGAGCATGCCTATATCGAACCGGAAGCCGGCTATGCATATCTGGACGGCGACACGCTGGTCGTCGTTGCCTGCACCCAGGCACCCTACATGGACCGCGACGACACCGCCAAGGTGCTCGGCCTTGCCGCCGACAAGGTGCGCATCGTGCCGACCGCGACGGGCGGCGGCTTTGGTTCGAAGCTCGACGTCTCGCTGCAGCCGCTGATCGGACTGGTGGCGCTGAAGACCGGCCGCCCGGCGGCGCTGGCCTACACCCGCAACGAATCAATGATGTCGACCACGAAGCGCCATCCCTCGGAGATGAAGGCGACCATCGGCGCCGACGCCGACGGCCATGTCACCAGCATGATCTTTGCCGGCGATTTCAACACCGGCGCCTATGCCAGCTGGGGCCCGACCGTCGCCAACCGCGTGCCGGTGCATGCTTCCGGCCCCTATGCGACGCCCAACTACCGCGCCGAGGGCCGTGCCATCCACACGCATGGGCCGATTTCCGGCGCCTTCCGCGGCTTCGGCGTGCCGCAAGCGACGATCATGCAGGAAACGCTCTACGACGAACTGGCCGGCAAGCTCGGCATGGACCGGCTCGACTTTCGCTTGAAGAACTGCCTTCGGAACGGCTCCGAAACGGTTACCGGGCAGCGGCTGGACTCCGGTGTCGGCATCGCCGAATGCCTCGAATCCTTGCGGCCGCATTGGGCGCGAGCCAACGCCGATGCAGATACATTCAATATGGCTAATGTAAATAAAAGGCGCGGCGTTGGTATCGCTTCCTGCTGGTATGGCTGCGGCAACACCTCGCTGCCCAACCCGTCGACCATCAGGGTCGGCATCTCGCTGTCCGGCGACATTGTACTGCATCAGGGCGCCGTCGATATCGGCCAGGGCTCCAATACGGTGATAGCCCAGATCTGCGCCGACGCGCTTGGCCTGCCGCTGGAAAAATTCCGGCTGAGGAGCGCCGACACGGCGATCACCCCCGATGCCGGCAAGACATCGGCCTCGCGCCAGACCTTCGTCACCGGCAAGGCGGCCGAGAAGGCCGGCCGCGCCTTGCGCGAAAAGATTCTGCGCTTTGCCAATGTGTCCGGGAAGGCGTCCCTGCAGCTGGACGGCTCGGCGATCGTCATCCGCGAGGGTGACGCCGCCCGCCGCATCGAGCTTGCCGCTCTTGACGAGGATGCCGATGGCTTCGTCTTCCGCGCCGAGGAGACGTACGATCCGCCGACACTGCCGCTCGATGCCAAGGGCCAGGGCAAGCCTTATGCGGTCTACGGCTACGGCGCGCAGATCGCCGAGCTGGAAGTCGACCTCAAGCTCGGCACGGTGAAGCTGATCAAGATCACCGCCGCGCACGATGTCGGCAAAGCGATCAACCCGCTGCTGGTCGAGGGCCAGATCGAAGGCGGCATCGCGCAAGGCATCGGCATGGCGCTGATGGAAGAGTACATTCCCGGTCGCACCGAGAACTTGCACGACTATCTCATTCCGACCATCGGCGACGTGCCGCCGATCGAGACGATCCTGATCGAGGTTCCCGACCCGGAAGGTCCGTTCGGCGCCAAGGGCCTGGGCGAGCATGTGCTGATCCCGACGGCACCGGCGATCCTCAACGCCATCAGGCACGCCACCGGCGTCCTGGTCACCAAGGTTCCGGCGACGCCGACGCGTATCCGCGCCGCCATGCGCGACAAGGAGGCACGCCGATGAGCGAGCTTGCCGAACGCTTCGAAACACATGATCCTGGCGAGAAGCTGGTGGCGGAGAAGATCCGCTGCGATGCCTGCCCGGTGATGTGCTACATCGCCGATGGCCGCACCGGCGCCTGCGACCGCTACGGCAATGTCGGCGGCAGGATCGTGCGGATGGACCCGCTGACCATCCTCGACCATGCAGCGGAGACCGGCGCCGCCGTGGTGCCGTTCGTCGCCGAGGGCGAGGCATGGGATGGCGAACTGGTCAACACCGGCCGCCGCTTCGTCACCGCCATCGGTGCGGGCACCACCTATCCCGACTACAAGCCGGCCCCCTTCATCGTCAGCCAGGAGGTCGAAGGCGTCGATCTCGTCACTGTCGTCACCGAGGGCATCTTCTCCTACTGCGGCGTCAAGGTGAAGATCGACACCGATCGTCATATCGGACCCGAAACGGCTGTCGTGCGATCGCAGGGCGAGGCGATTGGCCATGTCACCACGGGCGAATATGGTTCGCAGATGCTGTCGCTGGGCGGCGTGCACCATCTCACCGGCGGCTCCAAGGCGGAAGGCCGCGCCACCTGCGACGCGCTGCTCAATCTGTGCAACCGCAAGCCGGTGGAACTCGCCATCGACGGCGGTGCCACCATCATCGTCGAAGCCGGCAAGCCACCCGTCATCGACGGCAAGCAGGAACACCGTATGCGCGTCGGTTGCGGCTCGGCGACCATCGGCATGTTCGCCACGCAATGGCGCGGCCTCGTCGACGAGGTGGTGGTGGTCGACGACCACATCACCGGCGTCGTTTCCGAGCATCAGGCCGGCAAGGTGCTGGGCTGGCAGGATACCGGGATCAAGATCATCGGCCGCCGTTCTACACCTGGCCGCTATTTCAAGGTATCCGAGCCCGGCCTCGGCTGGGGCGGCACCAGCATATCCGACCCGCTGTCGATCCTCGGCGAGTGGAATGCCAAGAAGGGTGCGCGGCCGGGCCTGTCGCTGCTGATGGTCTCGACTACCGGCGAGCAGTTCGCCTATTACGAGCTCGACGATGAGTTGAAGCCGGAGCGGAAGCCGTTTCCGGAGCGGCTGCAAAAGTCCGTCGGACTGATCGAGGAGAATTGCGAGCCGGCGCTGTGCACCGTGTTGTTCATCGGCGGCGCCGGCGGCTCGCTGCGCGCCGGCGTCACCGAGAACCCGGTCAATCTCACCCGTTCAGTGCAAGGCTTGACCACCTATGTGACGGTCGGCGGCGCGCCGGTCTATGTCTGGCCGGGCGGCGGCATCACGCTGATGGTGGATGTCACCCGGGTGCCGGAAGGCGCTTTCGGCTATGTGCCGACCCCGGCGCTGGTGGCACCGATCGAATTCACACTGCGCCGCGACGACTACATCAGGCTCGGCGGTTACGAGGCCGAGATCCGCAGCGTCGACGATATCGTTGCCAAGGGTGGCGAATATCTCAATCCACGCCGCGGCACGGATGCTGTGGCCGGCAATCCATGGCCGCCACTTGCGCAATTGCACCGCACGCCGACGAACGGGGCCGGATGATGAACGGCCCGCAAGCGCACTGGCTGCAGGACGGCAAGCGGCTGCATCTCAACCACGGGCCAATCGACCTGATCGTCGAGGCTTTTGGCGAGGCGCACGAATGCCGCCTGGCCTATGAGCAGGCGGTTGCGCGCTTCCAGACGATCCTGATCGAGTTGGTCGAGGAGCTTCCCGAATTGCGACTCCCGGCGTTTTTCTTGGCGCCGCGTACCTTCGCCGGGCCGACGGCGCGCCGCATGGAAGCAGCCGTAATGCCCTTGGCGGAATGCTTCATAACACCAATGGCGGCCGTTGCTGGATCGGTAGCCGACGAAATGCTCGCCGCGCTGCTTGCCGGTCGCAAGCTCGATCGCGCCTATGTCAATAATGGCGGCGACAGCGCTCTCCATATCGGCAGGGGCCAGTCGATGGGTCTGGCGATTGCCGGCACCGGCAACGGCATGGCGGACCGGATCACCATTCGCTCAGAAGATGGCGTTCGCGGCGTTGCAACCAGCGGCTGGCGTGGCCGCTCCTTCTCACTTGGCATTGCCGACGCCGTCACCGTTCTCGCGCGGACTGGCGCCGAGGCCGATGCGGCAGCGACGCTCATTGCCAACGCCGTCGACCTGCCCGGCAATCCCGCCATCAGGCGCGTTCCCGCACACGAACTGTCGCCCGACAGCGATCTCGGCCCGCGCTTGGTGACACAGGCCGTCGGAACACTTGCATTTGGCGAGGTGGTGCGGGCGCTGGACAATGGCCTTGCCGTCGCCGAAGATTTTCGCCGGCGCGGGCTGATTGCCGGATCGGCGCTGTTTCTTGGCGGTGAGGCCCGCATCAGCGGCTCCGTTGCACTCGCCGCGCCCAACAAAATCCCAGGGAAGGAAGTAACCCATGCCTGAGTTTCCGATCCGCAAGATCGCGGTGCTGACCGAAGAGATCTTTCACGAGGGCGGGCCGGTGGCCAAGGTGCCGCGCCGGCGCGCCGCCGCGATGGCATTGGTCAAGAACCCGTTCGCAGGGCGCTATGTCGAGGACTTGCAGAGCGCCATGGATGACCTGAAGCCGCTCGGGCTGCTGCTCGCCGACCGGCTGATCGCGGCCCTCGGCGGCGACGTGAAACAGATCGATGGTTACGGCAAGGGTGCCATTGTCGGCACATCAGGTGAACTGGAGCACGGCGCGCTCTGGCATGTGCCGGGCGGATACGCCATGCGCGAGCGGCTCGGCGACGCCAAGGCGATCGTACCGTCGGCGAAGAAGGTCGGCGCCTTCGGCTCGAAGCTAGACGTGCCGCTCGGCCACATCAACGCCGCCTATGTGCGCAGCCATTTCGACGCCATGGAAGTCGGCATCAGCGATGGCCCGCGCCCCGACGAGATCCTGTTCTGCCTCGCCATGACCTGCGGCCCGCGCGTGCATGACCGCATGGGCGGCCTGGCGGCCAAGGATATCAAGGCCTGGGACGGGCTGCGGTGAGCGGCGAGGATAATCTGCTCAAGCTGGTCGAGGCCGAAGAGCCTGACGAAAACGACTATCGCCTGCAGGAGCAGGTCGGCTTCATCCTGCGCAAGGCGCATCAGCGCCATGTCTCGATCTTCGCCGCGCGTATCGCCGATCTGACGCCGCCGCAATTCGCGGCGCTCGCCAAGCTGCGCGACGTCGGCGAGACCTCGCAGAACCAGCTCGGCACGCTGATCGCCATGGATGCGGCGACGGTGAAGGGCGTCATCGACCGGCTGAAGGCGCGCGGCCTGGTCGAGCTCTCCAAGCATGAGGTCGACAAAAGGCGCTTGCTGGTCAACCTGACCGCCGAGGGCCGCGACGCGGTCGAGCGCCTGATCCCGCTGGCCCGCGAGATCACCCAGGAAACGCTGGCGCCGCTCTCGGCCAAGGAGATCGCCACTTTCATGAAGCTGCTGGCCAAACTGGCGTGAGTGGAGATAATCCGGATTCTTTCCAGGTGGAGCACGCTGGATCAGGATCAGAGCCTGAACGCCTCCGAAGAAAGCTCCTGCAGCTTCGAAAAGACACCCTTGCCGCCTGATATCACCAGCGTCCCGTCTCGCAGTACCGTCTTCGGATCGGGCTTGACGATTTTGCCGCCGGCCTCCTCGATCAACAGCATGCCGGCCAGGCAATCCCAGGCGTTCATGTGCTGTTCGACATAACCAAGCAGCCGGCCGGCAGCGACATAGGCAAGCATCAAGGCACCTGACGCGTTGCGGAAAAAGACGCCACCTTCGGCCAAGAGCATGCGGATCAGCACGGCGGCATGTTCGGTTTCCGCCCGGTTTGAGAATCCGGTCCCGACAGACCCTTCTTCCAGGCTGGTGGCCGCGCTCGTCTTGATCGTCTTGCCATTGACGAAGGCGCCGCCGCCGAGCCTGCCATGGAAGGTCTCGCCGGTCGACGGTTCATGGATGACGCCAACCACCGTCTCTCCGTCCCTGGCGCAAGCGATCACCACGCACCAGGCCGGGATGCCGCGCACGAAATTGGCGGTGCCGTCGATGGGATCGATGACCCAGACATAGCCGGTCGAGCCGGCGACCGAGGCATGTTCCTCGCCGACGATACCGTCATGCGGATAGTCCTTGGCAATGGCGGCGCGGATGAACAGTTCGACCTCGCGATCCGCTTGCGAGACCAGGTCCTGATGACCCTTGCTCTCGATGGTCAGACTGTCGAGATCGCGGAAATATTTCAGGCCGAGTTCACCGGCCCGCCGCGCCAGATCGATGGCGAACTGCACGCGTGCGTCGAGATCATGTGTCACCGGAGAGCTCGCTCTTGCCTATGGATGCCCCGCACTTAGAGCAGTTCACCGTTTCACGGAAACGGCGAACCGCTCTAACTCTTTGTTTTTACGCAATTTCCAAGGAAAAGCGCCGTGCGCTTTTCCCGGGAAAACCGTTTCACACTTTTCCTGTAATTGCTCTAGCAGAGCATCGATGTCCGCAAAAGCGCTTGGCGGCCGATAAATCTCAGGCCGCCTGCGACAGCGATTTGTGAGCTTCGGCCAGGATCTCGAACGACCGCACCCGGGCCGCATGATCGAAGATCTGCGCGGTGACCATCAGCTCATCGGCGCCGGTGCGGCGGACAAAGGCGTCGATGCCTTGCCTGACCGTTTCCGGGGAACCCACGACGGCGCAGGACAGCGCCTGGTCAAGCATGGTCCTGGCCATCGGATCGAGACCGCAGTCGTAGTTCTCGACCGGCGGCGGCAGTCTTCCGGGCCTGCCGGTGCGCAGATTGACGAAGGCCTGCTGCAGCGAAGTGAACAGCAATCGCGCCTCGGCATCGGTGGGCGCGGCAAAGACGTTGAGACCGAGCATGACATGCGGCTTGTCGAGCTGGTCCGACGGCTGGAAGCGCGAGCGGTAGATATCCAGCGCATTGTCGAGTTCCGCCGGCGCGAAATGCGAGGCGAACGCATAGGGCAGGCCAAGCATGGCGGCGAGTTGGGCGCCGTAGAGGCTGGAACCGAGAATCCAGATCGGCACGTTCTGGCCTTCGCCCGGCACGGCGCGGATGCGCTGACCTTCCTCGGCCGGCTGGAAATAACCCATCAGCTCGACGACGTCCTGTGGGAAATTGTCGACCCCCGCCTCGAGGTTGCGGCGCAGCGCCCGCGCGGTGCCCATGTCGGTGCCGGGCGCCCGGCCAAGGCCGAGATCGATGCGGCCCGGATGCAAGGCGGCCAGGGTGCCGAACTGTTCGGCGATGACCAGCGGCGAATGGTTGGGCAGCATGATGCCGCCGGCGCCGACGCGAATGGTCCTGGTGCCACCGGCGACATGGGCGATGACGACCGCGGTCGCCGCGCTGGCGATGCCCGGCATGTTGTGATGCTCGGCCAGCCAGTAGCGCTTGTAGCCCAGCCGCTCGGCATGGCGGGCAAGATCGAGCGAGTTGGCGAGCGACCGCGAGGCATCGCTGCCTTCGACGATCGGAGACAGGTCGAGGACGGAAAGGTCAGTCATGCGTTGGTCTCCACGATGTTCTTTTCGCGCAGCCTGGCTTCGAACGCGGCGCGGTCGGGAATGACGATGCCGAGTTGGCCTTGCAGCGTGTCGGCGAGTTCGGCTTCCGTGGCTATTTCCTTCTGCTCGCTGCGGCCGCCAATGTGGTGGATCGACAGGCGATTGCCGCGCAGTGCGTAACGTTTGTCCGGCAGGGCGAGCGCGGCGAGGATCGAAGAGAGGAAATGCGATGTCGGATTGGTCGACAGGAAGTAGTTGGTGACGGAATAGTCGACCTCATATTGCGGCTGCAGGTCGAAGCGGTAGAGCGAGCGCCAGTCGCCGCCGATGGCGGCCTGCAGTCGAAAATGATCGTCCGTCTCGACGATGCGGAAGGTCTCGTGCGGGGTCGTTTGTTCGCGGCCCGGCTCGAGCAGCAGCGGCGCGGTCAAGGTCAGGCCACCGAAACCGACATCGGCGATGACGGTGCGGCCGTCGAGTTCGACGCGTAGCAGCATGTGGCCGCGCGCGGTGATGGCATCCTCGCGCTGGCCCCACAGCACCCGCGCGGCAAGGCCGCTGACCTGAAAACCAAGCGCCCTCAGCGCATGCATGAAAACGAGATTGTGCTCGAAGCAGTAGCCGCCGCGACCGCTGGCGACGATCTTGTCCTGCAACGAGGCGAGGTCGAGCCGAACCGGCCTGCCAAGGAACGGATCGATGTTCTCGAACGGGATGGCTTGCGGATGCATGAGATGCAGTGCCTCGAGCGTGTCCAGCGACGCATCCCTCGAACCGGCATAGCCGATGCGCGTGAAGTAGGCATCGAGATCGAAGGGAGCATCGCTCATGGGACAGGCACCGGCATTGACTGGGCCGGATATAGGCATTCGATCCGGGTGCCGCAAACACGGTGCGCCGATTATGCGGGGGCCTTGCCGCCCTCCTCGGTCGGTTCCTCCACCACCACCACTGTCTGCTGCGCGGCGAGAAAATTGCCGACATGGCTGAGCCCGTCGAAATGATCGCAGAACACCTTGATGACGACCAGCAGCGGCACCGCCATCAAGGCACCGACGAAGCCCCAGAGCCATGACCAGAAGGCGATGGCAATGAAGATCGCCACGGCGTTGATCTCGAGGCGCCGGCCGACCACCATGGGTGTGACGAACTGGCCTTCGACTATATCACACAACAGCACGAAAGCCGGCGCCAGCAGCGCGTAGGAGATGGTGTCGAAGCTGATCAGCGCCATGATCGCGACAAGCACGATGGTCATCAGTGCTCCGACATAGGGCAGGAAGTTGAGCAGCGCCGCGGCCACGCCCCAGACCAGCGGATTGGGCATGCCGAGCGCCCACAGGCCGAGACCTATGACGGTGCCGAGGCCGACATTGATGATGGCGACGGTGAGCAGGTAATGCGAGATTTCGCGCTCGACGTCATAGACGACGCGCAGCGCCCGCTTTTTTTCGCTGAGGCTGGCGAAGGACTGGATGATCTTCTCGTAGAACATCGTGCCGGAGGCGAGCAGGAACAGCGACAGCACGAAGATGATGGTGAGGCTTGTCCCCGCCGACAGGATGTTGCTGGCGGCCGCCGACAGGATGCCGGACTGCGCCACCGCCACTTTCTGTATGCCCGGCTCCTGCGAGGTCTGGGTCATCTGTTCGACCTGATGCGAGATCTGCATGATCCTCTCGAGCGGACGCCGCAATTGTGCCAGTCGCTCGGTGAGCTGTTGGCCGATCGACGAGGTGTTGTTGAGGAGGTCGATGACCGGGCCGCTGAGCAGGTAGCCGGCGCCGGCGAAAACGCAGATCGACAGCAGCACCAGAAGGGTCGCCGAAACCATTTCGGGAATGCCGCGCTTGCGCAGCAGCCGGACGATCGGCGTCAGCGTCAAGGCCAGCAGGAAAGCCAGGATCACCGGCATGAAGAAGGCGCGGGCGAAGTAAAGCGCATAGACGGTCATGAACACAAAGATGCCGACGAGCAGCGAACGCATCAAATGCGTGTCCGCGCGTGCCTCGACGCGCGGATCCGGCTCATCGGCAACACCTGCGCCCGAAGCGGCGGGTTCGGCTTTCATCGTGGTCCCTCGGCGGCGCACCGCAATTGGTGCAGTCCGTCGACGGAAAACGCCGGCGTGGCTTCAAGGTTCCGTTAGCCGGCATTGCCCCTCGATGAGGGCGCTGCCGTCGGTTTATGCGGCAGGCGCCGTCACCGCCGGCGCGGACTTCGCCGTTTCCTTGCGCACGACCGGTGCCACCCTGGTGCCGTAGAGTTCGATCGCCTTCATGATCTTGGCGTGCGGCATGACGCCGATCGCCATCTGCAGCAGGAAGCGATCGTTGCCGAAGATCTTGTGCTGGGCGACGATCTTCTCGGCCACCTGCTCCGGATTGCCGACGAACAGCGCGCCGGTGGGACCGCGCGACTGGTCGAAATGCGCCCGCGATGTCGGGCCCCAGCCGCGCTCGCGGCCGATGCGGTTCATCACCTCCGCCTGGGGGCCGTAGAAATCATCGGCAGCCTGCTCGGTCGTTTCTGCAATGAAACCGTGCACGTTGATGCTGGTGGCGAGGCCCGCCGGATCACTGCCGGCGCGCTTGGCGGCCTCACGATAAAGGTCGAACAACGGCGCGAAGCGCGCCGGCTCGCCGCCAATGATGGCGAGCGCCAGCGGCAGCCCGAGCGCGCCGGCCCGCGCCGCCGACTGCGGCGTGCCGCCAATGGCGATCCAGACCGGCAGCCTGTCCTGGAACGGCCGGGGATAGACGCCGCGATCGTTGATCGGCGCACGCAGATTGCCGGACCAGGTGACCTTCACGCTGTCGCGGATGGCAAGCAGCAGATCGAGCTTTTCGGCGAACAGTTCGTCATAGTCCTCCAGATTGTAGCCGAACAGCGGGAAGGATTCGATGAACGAGCCGCGCCCGGCCATGATCTCGGCGCGGCCGCTCGACAGAAGGTCGAGCGTGGCAAACTGCTGGAAGACGCGAACCGGATCATCGGAAGACAGGACGGTGACCGCGCTGGTCAGCTTGATGCGCTTCGAACGCTCCGCGGCCGCGGCCAGCGCCACCACCGGCGCCGAGGCGGCATAGTCGGGCCGGTGATGCTCGCCGAGACCGAAGACGTCGAGGCCGACCTGATCGGCCAGTTCGACCTCCTCGATCAGATTGCGCAGCCGCTCATGCGGGCCGATGGCGCCGGGGCCCGGCTGCGGGCTGACGTCGGCAAAGGTGTAGAGACCGAGTTCCATGTCATGTCATCCTGGTGTTGGGCTTTTCGCGTTAGAGGTAGCGATCGGCCCGCTTCGTCGCCAGAGGGGCGGACGGTGAACAGTGAATGTCCGGTTCGGCCAAAAAAGGCGTCTCCCGGCTGCAACAAGCCAGAATTTCATGGCTGGCATACCGATTTGGCGCTTGAACTCTCGGCATTCGCGCGTATGTAAGCCTCGCGAATTGACTTCAGGGAAGTGGACTTGGCTATCTACAGGGAAAAAGATATTTTCGAGCGGCGCAATGCCGCGAACGAGGCAAAGAAGGCGCTTCTGGAGCGCTTCAAGTCAAAGCCGGCGGCAGATGACCCTGCGGTGCAGGCACGACAGGCCGAACGCAAGGCAATCCTCGAGGCGCGCCAGATACGCGAGGCCGAGAAGGCAAGGCTGAAGCAGGAAAAGCTGGCACGCGAGGCGGTCGAGAAGGCCGAGCGCGAGGCAGCGGCCGAAGCGGCACGCATTGCGGCCGAAGAGGCGGCACAGGCGGAGGCCAAGATTCGGGAAGCCGAAGAAAACGAGCGCATCGCCCGTTTGCTGGCCGACGAAGCCGAACGCAAGGCCAAGCGCGACGCGCGCTATGCGGCGCGCAAGCAGCGCACCGGCAGAACGCCCCCGGGCTTCTCCGCCCGCTAGCGCCTCCACGGCCAAGCGCCGAACTGACTTGGGATCAGGGTCGCCTTGCAGCGGCCCTGAAAGCGTTTGTCTTGAAGGCAGGCTCAGGCCGCGAACTTCAACCCCATGATGCCGCAGACGATGAGCGCGATGCAGGCCAGCCTGATCGCGGTGGCCGGCTCGCCGAGCAGCCAGATGCCGAGCAGTGCGGTACCGACAGTGCCGATGCCGGTCCATACCGCGTAGGCGGTACCGACGGGCAGCACTTTGAGCGCCAGGCCGAGCAGGGTGAGGCTGACGATCATCGAAGCCACCGTCAGGCCAGTCGGGACCAGCTTCGAGAAACCATCGGTGTATTTGAGGCCGATTGCCCAGCCGATCTCGAACAGGCCGGCAAAAAACAGCAAGATCCACGACATCGGGAGCGCTCCATCCGAGCATCGGACCGATGCTCGATCAAGGAATGGCGGGTCGTCCCGGCCTGATTTCGGGGGAGCGCGAGGTCGTCCCCGCCACGCCAATATGGGAATCTCGCGCGGCCGATCAACAACGGCCAGCGACATGACAATGTTGCCGGCCGTCATCCTGTCCAAAGCGGATTGACCGGACTTACTTGTCCTTGAGCTTCATCGCCTTGACCGGCGGCGCCTTCAGGGCCGGAGCCGGGGCGGGCTTCTTGGCGTCCTTCTTCGGCTTGCGGGCTTCCTTGCCTGCCTTCATCGCACCTTTAGCCATGATTCGTTCCTCCGATTGTGGGAAGCGAAGTGAAACAAGAGAATCGCCCGACCGCAAGGGGCTGCCACGGTTCGCTCGCGCCGGCCCTCCGCTGTCAACCGGTTTTCCCCTCGTAATGCGGTTCGGACCATGCCATGCTGTCTATCGCACTGCAGCATCAGCCAGGGGTTTTCGCCGGGCGATGGACCGGGCAGGCTGGTCAGGACAACAATGCGAATCCACATCGGCTGCGAGATGAGCTTCGACTTTCCGCAGGAAACGCCGCTCATCGCGATGCTGAATGTCCACTATTCCCGCGCATCCGATCTCGAGCGGCCGGATTTCCTGACCTCCAACCCGCCGGTGCCGATCGAAAGCTATCGCGACAGCTTCGGCAACTGGTGCAACCGTTTCGTCGCCCCGCCGGGACGCTTCACTTTCGGCACCGACGCGGTGATCCGCGACCCCGGCACCTACGAGATGCGCGACCTGATGGCCTGGCAGCACGAGGTGCGCGACCTGCCGTCGGACACGCTGCTGTTCTTGCTGCCCAGCCGTTTTTGCGAGAGCGACCTGCTGGCGAGCGAGGCGTGGCGGTTGTTTGGCCATACGCCGCTCGGCATCCCGCGCGTGCAGGCGGTCTGCGACTTCGTCCACAATCATATCGTCTTCAGTTACGGCAATGCGCGACCGACGCGCACCGCGGCGGAAGCCTATCGCGAGCAGAGCGGTGTGTGCCGCGACTTCGCCCACCTTGCCGTTACCTTCTGCCGGGCGCTCAACATCCCGACGCGCTACTGCACCGGCTACATCAGCGACATCGGCATGCCAAAGCCCTGGTCGAGCATGGATTTCGCTGCCTGGATGGAGGTCTATCTCGGTGGCCGCTGGCATGTCTTCGACCCGCGCAACAACGCGCCGCGCATCGGCCGCGTCCTCATCGCCTCCGGCCGTGACGCCGCCGACGTGCCGCTGACCCATATCTTCGGACCGGGCACGCTCGCCGGCTTCAAGGTGTGGACCGACGAGATCGTCGAGTAGGCACCTACCCTGAACGACTGCCCGGTTCGTGCGTTGTCAATGGCTGTGGAGCTTCGACAGGGGCTCCACTAAGCTCGGAGTTCCAACAGGGCAAGACAATGGCCGGTCATGGCGGATCGAAAAGGGTCATCTACGCGGCGCTCGCCGGCAATCTCGCCATCGCGTTGACCAAGTTCGCGGCCGCCTTCTTCACCGGCAGCTCGGCGATGCTGTCGGAAGGCGTGCACTCGCTGGTCGACACCGGCAATGGCGGGCTGCTGCTCTACGGCATGCACCGTGCCGCCCGCCCAGCCGACCGGACGCATCCGCTCGGTCATGGCCGCGAGCTCTATTTCTGGAGTTTCATCGTTGCCCTTCTCGTCTTCGCGCTTGGCGCCGGCGTGTCCTTCTACGAAGGCGTCATCCATATCATGGCCCCCGAACCGGTCGCCAACGCCAAGGTGAACTACATCGTTCTCGGCCTTTCCTTCCTGTTCGAAGGTAGCTCCTGGCTGGTGGCGCTGAAGGCGTTCCGCCAGCAGAAAGGCAAACAGGGCTGGCTGCGGGCCGTGCAAGCGAGCAAGGATCCGAGCGTCTACACGGTGCTGTTCGAGGACAGCGCAGCCCTGCTCGGCCTGATCGTCGCCTTCGCTGGCATCCTGGCGGCGGAATTACTCGACATGCCTGAGCTCGATGGCGCCGCTTCGATAGGCATCGCGCTTATCCTCGGCGCGACGGCGATTTTCCTGGCGCGCGAAAGCAAGAGCCTGCTTCTGGGCGAACCGGCCTCACCCGAAGTGCAGAAGCAGGTGCTGGCCATCGTCCAGCAAGACCCGGCGGTGCAACGAGCGAACGGTGTACTGACGCTGCATATCGGCCCGGAGGAAATCGTCGCTGGCCTGAGCATCGAATTCGAGGATCATCTGACGGCGCCGGAGATCGAAGCCTGTGTCGAGCGCCTCGAGAAACGGCTGAAGACGGAGATGCCGGAGATCATGCGGCTGTTCGTCAAGCCGCAGACCACGGGCACCTGGGAGCAGCGGCGCAATCTGATCGCACCCGCATCCGATCCGGCTCTGGACTAGCGCAGTGCCGTTGCCTCGCTGCCTTGGCCCGCTATGATCCACGGGTGGATTTTGGAGGAGCGGCGATGAAGATCGACGGCGGCTGCCATTGCGGCGCTATTGCTTACGAGGCGGAGGTCGACCCGGAAAAGACCTCGATCTGCCACTGCACGGATTGCCAGCAACTGACCGGCACGGCTTTTCGCGTGACGGTTCCGGCGCCCGAGGATCACTACCGGATCACGAAGGGTACGCCGAAAATCTACACCAAGACCGGGGCGAGCGGCGCCAAGCGCGCCCAGGCCTTTTGCGCCGACTGCGGTTCGCACCTTTACGCCACGTCGGTCGGAGATGGCCCGAAAGTCTATGGGATTCGAGCGGGAACCGCGCGCCAACGCGAGGATTTGATCCCTACACAGCAGAAATGGCACCGCTCGGCGCTGCATTGGCTGCCGGAATTTCAAGGCATGACAATCGTGGAGGAGCAGTAGCGCGGCTCAGTCGTCGCCTTCGACAACCCTCAGCCTGAGCTGTCCGGTCTTCGAATCGGCGACGCGCGCGCCGCCTTCGACTTTCGCAACGGGTGCCGACGAGGCCGCGACCGTGCCGTCTTCCACAGGCTGCGCGCCGAACTCCAGCGCCTCGATCTTCTGGCCGCGCTTGGTCACCTTCGACGTCGAGACGAGGATGTCGTCGATGTCCTTGGCCGACTGGCCGAAATGGACCTGCAATTTGCGCACCCGCTCGTCGACACGCGCGACATCCTCCATCAGCCGGATGACTTCGCCCTGGATCAGGTGCGCCTGTTCGCGCATGCGGGCGTCCTTGAGGATCGCCTGGATGACCTGGATCGACAGCATCAGCAATGACGGCGAGACGATGACGATGCGGGCACGGTGCGCCTTATGGACGATCGCCTCGAAATTCTCGTGGATCTCGGCAAACACCGATTCCGACGGCACGAACATGAAGGCGGTATCCTGCGTCTCGCCCTGGATCAGGTATTTTTCCGATATATCGCGGACATGGACCTCGATGTCGCGGCGGAACGCCTGCGAGGCGGCCTTCTGCAGTTCGACGCCATCGGCGGCGCGGATGGCATTCCAGGCCTCCAGCGGGAATTTGGCATCGATGGCAAGCGAAGGCGCGCCGTTCGGCATCTTCACCAGGCAATCGGGCCTGCTGCCGTTGGACAGCGTCGCCTGGAATTCGTAAGCGCCGTGCGGCAGGCCGTCGGCGACGATCGCCTCCATGCGCGACTGGCCGAAGGCGCCGCGCGTCTGCTTGTTGGAAAGGATCGCCTGCAGCTGCACGACCTGGCCGGCGAGCGACTGGATGTTGCCCTGCGCGACATCGATGATCGCCAGCCGCTCCTGCAATTTGGCCAGACTCTCATGGGTGGATTTGGTCTGCTCGGTCATGGTCTGGCCGAGGCGGCCGGTCATGGCGTCGAGGCGCTGGCCGATCGACTGCGTCAGTTCCGCCTGGCGTGCCCCGAACACCTCGGCGATGGCACCCATGCGGCCCTGCATCTCGGATTGAGACTGCAGAATGCCGGCCATCCGCGCCTCGGCGTCGCGCGCATGGTCGGCGGCTTCCGCAGCCGCCACGGCGCGCGCCTTGGCCGACCGCCACAACGCGACGACGAGCGCCACGAACAGGCCAAGAAACAGCAACACGGCGAAAGCCAGCGCATGGCCGAGCGTTATCGTGGAGGCGCCAAGCCGGGCGACGGGCTCCGAAAGGATGGATGTCAGGTCATTCATGTGGACAGCATAGATGATTCGGCATGCCGGCACAGATCAAAACGTGAACGCCAGCCAGGCGCCCCGGTTGACGCTTTTCACTGGACGTCTTACGTGGAACGCCATGCCGATCAAGCCGCTCATCATCCTTCCCGATCCCATCCTGCGCCAGGTTTCCAAGCCGGTGGAGCGTGTCGACGCGCCCTTGCGCAAACTAGCCGACGACATGCTGGCGACCATGTATGACGCGCCCGGCATCGGGCTGGCTGCGATCCAGATCGGCGAACCGCTGCGCATGCTGGTGATCGATCTCGCCAAGGAAGACGAAACACCGGCGCCGCACGTCGTCATCAATCCGGAAATCCTGGGCAGCGCCGACGCGCGCTCCGTCTACGAGGAAGGCTGCCTGTCGATCCCGGACTACTACGCCGAGGTCGAACGTCCGGCGGCGGTGCGGGTCAGGTACCTCGACCGCGACGGCAAACTGCAGGAGATCGAAGCCGAGGGACTGATGGCGACCTGCCTGCAGCATGAGATCGACCACCTCAACGGCGTGCTGTTCATCGACCACATCTCGAAGCTGAAGCGCGACATGGTGGTGAAGAAATTCAAGAAGCTCGCCAGGGACAAGGCGCCGGGCAAGCTGGTGGGATAGGGGAATGCCCCTTCGCGTCATCTTCATGGGCACGCCGGAGTTTTCGGTGCCGACGCTGCGCGCGATCGGCGAGGCCGGACATGAGATATCAGCCGTCTATACGCAACCGCCGCGCGCCGCCGGACGGCGCGGGCTGGAGCTGACGCCGTCACCGGTGCAGCGCGAGGCGGAGCGGCTTGGCGTCGAGGTGCGCACGCCGGTGTCGCTCAAGGGTGAGGCCGAGCAGGCCGCTTTCCACGTTCTGCGGGCCGACGTCGCCGTGGTCGTCGCCTACGGTTTGCTCCTGCCGAAGGCGGTTCTCGAGGCGCCGCGGCTCGGCTGCATCAACGGCCATGCATCGCTGTTGCCGCGCTGGCGCGGGGCCGCACCCATCCAGCGCGCCATCATGGCTGGCGACCGCGAGACCGGCATGATGGTGATGCGCATGGAAGAAGGGCTCGACACCGGCCCGGTGGGAATGGTTGAAAAATGCGCCATCGAACCCGATATGACGGCCGGCGACCTGCATGATCGGTTGATGGGCGTCGGTGCCGCACTCGTGGTGGAAGCGCTGGCGCGGCTGGAAAGGAACACCCTGACATTTACCCCCCAGGCGGTGGAAGGGGTGACCTACGCCAAGAAAATCGATAAGTCGGAGACTCGCGTGGACTGGAATCGCTCGGCGACCGAGGTCCACAATCACATTCGTGGCCTGTCGCCCTTTCCCGGTGCGTGGTCGGAGATTGAAATTGGCGGCCGCCCGGAGCGGCTGAAACTGCTTCGCTCGGTGCTTTCGCAAGGCGCGGGCGAGTCGGGAGGAATTCTCGATGACCGGCTGACGGTCGCCTGCGGGGCAGGCGCGATCAGGCTGGTCGAAGTTCAACGGGCGGGCGGAAGGCCCGCTGCCGCGTCGGAATTCCTGCGCGGGGCCAAGATCGAAAAAGGAATGAAATTCTCATGAGCATGATGTCGATACGCGCGGCGACGCCGCGGGATCGCGAGGCCATCCGCCTCGTCGAGGAGCACGCTTTCGGCCAGCAGGCGGAGGCCGGGCTGGTCGACGCGCTGGTGACCGGCGGCGACGCCGTTGCCGAACTGGTGGCGGAAGAGGACGGCCAGGTTGTCGGCCACATCCTGTTTTCCCGGCTGTTTGTCCGCAATGGCGGCAAAAGCTTTGCGGCCGTGGCGCTGGCACCGTTGGCGGTGGAACCTTCGTTCCATGGCAGCGGCATCGGCGGCGCGCTGATCCGCGAGGCGCATATCCGCCTCAGGGACGCCGGCGAGACACTGGCCGTGGTGCTGGGTGATCCGGCCTATTACAGCCGTTTCGGCTACAGCCACGCGCGCGCCGAAAACTTCGAGAGCGAGTACCAGGGCGAGGCGCTGCAGGCACTGGCCTGGGGCGACGCGCCGGAGGCAGGCAGGCTGGTCTACGCCTCGGCCTTCGGCTCGGCACTCGCCGCGTAAGCGGCGACAGCCCTGGAGCCGGATGATTTCAGGTCGAATCGACCTGAAATCTGAATCCGCCTCTAACTCAAAGAGAAAGAGCATGATGTCGTCTGAAGACCGCTTCACACTTTTCGGCATCATGCTCTAGCATGCCGCGTTTTCGCCTCGACATCGAATATGACGGCAGCTTGTTTGCCGGCTGGCAGCACCAGGCGGATCAGCCTTCGGTGCAGCAGGCGATCGAGCGGGCGATCGAGAAATTCTGCGGCGAAGAGGTCAGGTTGCGCGCCGCCGGCCGCACCGATGCCGGCGTGCATGCGACGGCCCAGGTGGCGCATGTCGACCTCGCCAAGGCATGGCCTGATGACAAGGTGCGCGACGCCGTGAACGCCCATCTTCAGGCTGCCGGCGCACATGTTGCCATCCTGAAGGCGATGGTTGTCCCGGACGATTTCGACGCGCGCTTCTCGGCCACCGGCCGCCACTATCTCTACCGCATCCTCAACCGCCGTGCGCCCTCGGCGCTGGAAAAGGGCAAGGTGTGGTGGGTGCCGAAGCGGCTCGACGCCGTCGCCATGCACGAAGCGGCGAAAGTCCTGCTCGGCCGGCATGACTTCACCACCTTCCGCTCGACGCAGTGCCAGGCCAACAGTCCGGTCAGGACGCTGGAACGGCTCGATGTCAGCCGGACAGGCGACATGATCGAGGTAAGAGCCTCGGCGCGTTCCTTCCTGCACAATCAGGTACGCTCGATGGTCGGCTCGCTGAAACGCGTCGGCGACGGCGGCTGGACCGTTGCCAACCTCCACGCGGCGCTCGAGGCGCGCGACCGCGCCGCCTGCGGCCAGGTGGCGCCGCCCGATGGGCTGTTTCTCGTCGGCGTCGACTATCCGGAGACCGATCAAGGCTGAGCGACGGCGGTATCGGTGAGGACCAGGTCCGACCCGATCAGCACGTCGGCCGCCTCGGGCGTCAACGCAAGCTTGAGTTCCACTTCCTTTGCCAACACCATAGGTCTCCGAGGTCCCAATCGCAGGCCGGCGCGACTGCTGATGCGTTTGGCCCGGCAATCTCGTCCGATGGCCTGCCAGGGATGAGAATGTCGCGATCGACCAAATCAGGCGAGACACCGCCGGTTGGTCCAGGGCCAGGCATTCATCCCTTCGTCGCGTGCAGTCGGTCGAGCCGCTGCAGCAATTCCGCCGGCACCTGCTCGGCGGTGCGCGATGCGCCCGCGAAAATCGTGCCGCCGTTGCCGTCAAGGGTGATCACCGCTCCGGGATCGAGCCATGTGTCGCCGAAACCGATCCGGTCCCTCGATTCGTCGATACGCATTGCCTCGCAGCCGACGAGGCAGACCTTGCCAAGCTGCCGCGCCACCACGGCCGCATGGGACGTACGCGCCCCGTGCCGGGTGAGCAGGCCCTGCACGCGCTCGAGCAGTGCAATGTCATCGGTCTCGGCGTTCTGCCGCGCGAGGATCGCCGGTTTTCCTTCCGTCTCGAGCGCCGCGACCTGTGCCTCGTTGAGGGCAACCACGCCGCTGACAACCCCGCTGGAGGCGGTCGCGGCATGGCTGAGCACCGTCGGCGCCGCGCCGTCCTCGGCCACGATGATGCGCGTCGTCAACGCCGCGGCGTCGAGGCCGGCGGTGCGGAGGCAGGCGGTTTCCCGGTCGATCAACCCTTCCTCCGCCATGTCGAGGGCGATGCGGGCGGCGGCCTGCGGCGTACGCTTGCCTTCGCGGGTTTGAAGCAGGAAGAGCTTTCCGTCCTCGATCGTGAACTCGAAATCCTGCATGTCGCCAAAATGCCGCTCAAGCGCCTTCGCCGCCTCGACCAGTTCCTCCCAGACGCGCGGCGCGATCGCCGCCAACCGGTCGTGACCCTGCGCGCTGCGCCGGCCGCTGACCACATCCTCGCCCTGCGCATTGAACAGGAAATCGACCCAGGGGGCGGGATTGCCGTCGCTGGGGTTTCGAGTGAAGCCGACACCGGCCCCGGACAGCCCGCCCGCATTGCCGAACACCATGCGCTGGACCGTCACCGCCGTGCCCATGCCATGGCTCAGTCCGCGCATCTCGCGGTAGGCGATGGCCTTGGCGCTCGACCAGGACCGGAACACTGCCGCGACCGCCGCTTGCAACTGCGCGACCGCGTCCTGTGGGAAGGCTTCGCCCGCTGACCGCCGATAGGTCTCCAAGTGCCGCTGCGCGAGATCGCGCAGCACGGCGAAGTCGAGAATGCGCTCTTCCTCGCCCAGCCGCACGGCGTCGAGGTCGGCCTCGAAGTCGGTCGCGTTGACACCCGCCACCACCTCGCCGTAGCCGGCGATCAGGCGGCGATAGGCGTCCCACGCCAACCGCGGATTGCCGGTCGACCGGATCAGTCCCGGCAGCGTCGCCTCGGTCAGGCCGATATTGAGCAGCGTCTCCATCATTCCCGGCATCGATACCGGCGCTCCGGAGCGGACCGACAACAGAAGCGGTCGGCGCGGATCGCCAAAGCCAAGGCCGGTCGCGGCCTCGAGCCGGACGAGTGCATCGTGCCAGAGTGCGGGTGTTGCCGTCTCCTGGTGGGCGCACAAGCCGGTGCCCAGCACGAAGGCCGGCGGCACGTTCAGCCCGAGCGCCGCCATCCGTGCAAGGTTGTACGCCTTGAAGCCCATCGTCTCGGGCGAAGCCGCTTTTTCCAGTGGCTTGCCGGCCACGATCAGACCAAGCTGGGCCGAACCTTCTGGCGGAGTACTCGTCGATGCGCCGCTCACGCTCGCCTCCCCTGGTTGCCGGCGCCGACCCGGGTGAGGACGAGGCCGCGCATCGCGTAGCCCGTGCGCAGCAGCGCGTCGGTGGATGCTTCCAGCGCGGCCGCGAAATCAGTGCCGAGGCTGAGCGTGGCCGCGTCCGAGACATTGCGCACGAACAGGCGCCTGATCTCGCGCGTCAGCACATCGCACGCCTTTTCGGCATCGACCACCCGCCAGCAGGCGGCCAGAAATTCTTCCTGGTCCTGCGCGAGGCTCGCTTCGTTGAGCGTGCGCGCGATGGCGAGCGCCTTGACATGGTCCTGTGCCGCCTCAAGCACCTTGTCGGCCAGCCGGCGCAGCGCGGTGCGCAATTCGTCGCTCCAGCCATGGTGATTGTCCTCGGCGATCAGCGACAGGATGAAAACGGCCTCCTCCAGCGCATCCGCCGCATCGTCGGCGCATTCGATCAGTTGCAGGAAGGGCAGCCAGCGCGCGTTGCCTGCGGCCTGGTCGCGCAGGCGCATCACCAGATGATCGGCCTTGCGTTCCCAGATCTTGGCACGCTCCGATAGCTTTCGAGCGGCCTTGACGTCTGTTTCGTGGCCATACGCCAGCGCATCGCGTATGCCTTCGGCCAAGGCGTGGCAGAAGGCGGCGTGCTCGCCGAGCAGCGCGAACTCGTCCCGGTGACGGCGGACATGGCGCGACAGCAGCAGCCGGATCTGGTCGGCGATCAGGGCGACGGTCTGGTCCACCTGCATGGCATGGGAGGAAAGCACGAGCGCCTCGGTCAGGAAATCCTGCGCCTCCGCCGCGCCCAGCACGCTGTCCAACCGGTCGCCGATCCGGAAATGGTCCGGAGACAGCGCTTCCATCGCGTCGAAGACCAATTGATCGGCCCCGGCCATGAGCCAGCCCATATGGCCCGCCTCGCGATGGGCTGCCTCGGTCAGCACCGCGATGGAAAGCGGCTTGGCGACAAGCCGGTTCAGCCGCTTGCGTGCCCGGTTCCAGTCGATCAGGAAGACGATGCGCGCGCCAAGACCCTCGAGGGCCGCGTCTGCCGCCGCGAGATCGGCGCAATCGAAGCGCGCCGTGCCGACGACGTAATCGGCGCCCGAGTTCAGACCGGCGCTGCGCCGCACGCCGACGTCCGACCATTGCGCTCCAATCTCCGACAGAAGGCCCTGGAAGAAGGCAAAGCGCCGCTCGTGCAGGTCCGAATAGGTGAGCGTGATCGAAAAACCCTCCATCTGGATCACCAGCACATGCACGTCGTTAGTGCCGATGTCGTTCTGGATGAGCAACCGCGCCCCGTCGCGCGTCGCCGCCGTGTCGAGGCCGGGATGGTCGAATTTGAGCCTGCGCGTGCGGTTCAGCCCGCGCATGAAGGCAGCGACGCGGGGGCGGTCGTCGGCATCGAGCTGCCAGACATGAGCACCGTCGACCGTATCGTCCGACATGTCGACCGCCAGCCGGTTCAGGCTCTTGTGCAGATCCATCACCAGAATGTGGAACGTATCGCTCTCGCCCCGCTTCCCGCCCGTCAGCGCGAGCATTTGGGCGTCGTCGAGCACGCCCGCATTCAACTTGTCCAGCCAGTCGCACCAATGATCGACCCGCGCGATTTGCGCCTTGTGGTCGGCATCCGCGCTGCCTTCCAGCGGCCGGGCCATCAGGCGGATGTCCTCCCCGAGCAGCTTGCCAAGTCGCGCCAGGTCGGCAAGATGCAACGTCCCGCCCTCCAGCCAGGCCGTCGCCTGCATCTCCATGAGCCACGGCGCGTTGATATGGGCGGCCGCATAGTCGCGACGCAGGTTGGATAGCGGAGCCGCGCCATCTGCGGCATGGGCAGCCGCGGCCTGAAGCGCGGTCAGTGCGAATTTCAGCCGGTCATTGGCTGCAAGCGCGCCGGTGATCCGGGCCGGCAGCAGCAGCTTCGATTGGCCGAGCGCGGCGACAACATCCACTTTTTCCATCTATCAGCCATCCATCCTGCCATAATGATAGATCGTTCTGTTCCTGCCTCGTTGTCCGCCTTCCAAAGTTTATCGAAATGAGAAGCCGGCTTTTTAACGAATATCGAAGCACTGTCATAATCTTGTCATGATAGATATACTCCGGAATCCGTACTTAATCATTGATCTGGCGCAAAGCATTCGATGGAAAACTTTCCAGCGAGTGACCGCTCGCAGGACGGAAGCTGCCATGATGGGCATCGTGCACGGCAATGCCCTTCATCCCGTAGGGTCGGGCAAACGTTTCAAATCACGGCCTTCTCAGCCCTTTCGGCCGCGGCAAGTCGGGATTGCGGCTCTGTCCGAATGGCGCCGACGAGATTTTGGTGGGCATGCGAATGCCAGGCCGGGTTCACCCGGACGGGTCGATATCCGCGATCCCGGCACTCGACGCGCGTTGCCTCGGCTGGATCGTGCAGGAACGTTATGAACACCCTGATATGGCGGTGGCCCAGGCCTAGATGTCACCCGGCACGGTGATGCCGAGCAGCATCTGCAGCCCGAACAGCACCATCAGCGAGGCGATGAACATGCCGACGAAAACGGCGGTGCCGACCGCGGCACCCTTGCCGATGGTGGCATTGGTCATGCGCCAGGTCAGCGCCATCGACAGCGCGAACAACAGCAGCGACACAAGGCTCGATATCTGGCTCGCGGATGTCAGGAAAAGCCTGATCAGTGCCGAGGGCAACATCAGCCAGGCGGTGATGGCCGAAGCCCAGTTGCTGGCAACGACATAGTGCACGAAGCGGCCGCCGATGCCGGCACGCCGCGCGACCAGGGCAAGGGCGACCAGCGGCAGCACCCAGGAGCCGATATCGACCGTTGCCAGGCGCACCAGCATGCCGAAGCGCCCCGCGAACGCATCGGGATCGCCGATCTCGTTGGCAATGCCGACCCAGCCGACGATCAGCGCCGGTGCGGCAACGACGATGGCAAAAAAGGAGTTCCAGAAACCGTCGGCCGACAGGTCGAGCAGACGCAATCCGTCGACCTTGCCGAGCATCAGCCGCCAGGCGCCGGTCAGCGAAGCTTGGGTCTCGTCCGCCGAAAGCATGCTGCTCAGCCCTGTCCGAACCAGTCGTCGATGAAGCGCTGGTAGATTTGCGTCAGCGTTTCGAGATCGGCAATGGCGACGCGCTCGTCGACCATGTGCATGGTCTTGCCGACCAGTCCGAACTCGACCACCGGGCAATAGTCCTTGATGAAGCGCGCGTCCGAGGTACCGCCGGAAGTGGACAGCGCCGGCTTCCTGCCGACCACCGCCTTGACCGAACCACTCAGTGTCTCGATCAGCCTGTCGTCGCGGGTCAGAAAGACGTGGCTCGGTCGATCGCGCCAGACAAGGTCGTAGTCGACCGGAGCCTTCTTGCCCGGCCGGTATTTCTTGCGCTTCGCCGCCTGGTCGAGGCGGTTGTGAATCTCAGCCTGGATCGTCTCGGCCGTCCAGGTGTCGTTGAAGCGGATGTTGAAGGTGGCGGTCGCTTTCGCTGGAATGACATTGGTGGCCGGGTTGCCGACATCGATGGAAGTGACTTCCAGGTTGGTCGGCTGGAAATCCTTCGTTCCCTTGTCGAAGACGGGATGCAGCAAGGCGTCGACAAGGCTCATCAGTCCGCGCACCGGATTGTCGGCAAGCTGCGGATAGGCGGCATGGCCCTGGCGGCCATTGACGGTGATGGCGCCCGACATGGAGCCGCGCCGGCCGATCTTGATCATGTCGCCAAGCGCATCCGGGTTGGTCGGCTCGCCGACAATCGAGGCATCCCACTTCTCGCCCTTGGCCGCCGCCCATTCAAGCAGCTTGACCGTGCCGTTGATGGCCGGACCTTCCTCGTCGCCGGTGATCAGCAGCGAGACCGAGCCTTTCGGACCGCCATTTGTCTCGACATGGCGCGCCACGGCGGCGATGAAACAGGCAATGCCGCCCTTCATGTCGACCGCACCACGGCCATACATCTCGCCATTGGCGATCTCGGCGGCGAAAGGCGGATGCGTCCAGGCGGCTTCGTCGCCGACCGGCACCACGTCGGTATGGCCGGCAAACATCAGATGCGGGCCGTTGCCGGAACGCCGCGCATAGAGGTTCTCGATATCGGGCGTGCCGTCCTCGGAGAACACTGGCCGGTCGACCAGGAAGCCGAGCGGTTTCAGCATGGTTTCCAGCGCAGTCAGCGCGCCGCCCTCAGCGGGCGTCACCGAGGCACAACGGATAAGGGCGGCGAGGTTTTCGGCGGGATCGGTCGGCAGCGTCATGGCAAAAGCGATAGTCGAAAGCGGAAGGCCTGTCACGGCCAGACATAGGGGCCGGCCCAGTGGCCGACGATACCGCCGACATTATGGTTTTCATGTCGTATAATTGTGGGCTCCGGGGGGAGCGACAGGATGGCAGAAGGGGACAGAACAATCGTCATTGCCGGCGCCGGCAGCATTGGCTGCTATGCCGGCGGCTGCCTGGCGCTCGCCGGACGCCGGGTGATTCTGCTGACCCGGCCGCGCGTCGAGGCGGCATTGCGGCAGGGCGGATTGCGGGTCAGCGACCTTGATGGCCACGACCGCTCGCTCAAGCCGGAAGCGCTTGTCGTCACCACCGATCCGGCCGTCGCCTTGCCGAAGGCGGATGTGATCCTGGTCACGGTCAAGAGCGGTGCGACCACGGATATGGCCGCCCTGATCAAGGCCCATGCCCGTCCTGATGCCGTCGTGGTCAGCCTGCAGAACGGGATCGACAATGCCGACAGGCTGCGTGCCGGGCTTGACGGGCGAATGGTGCTGGCCGGCATGGTGCCATTCAATGTCGTGCAGTCGCCGGACGGCGAGTTGCCGCTGCGTGTGCATCGCGCCAGCGACGGCAAGGTAATGGTCGAGGACGGCAACGCCGGCCTGATCGGTCTCCTCGGCGTCGAAGGGCTTGCGGTCGAAGCCCATGGCGACATGAAGGCCGTGCTGTGGGGCAAGCTGCTGATGAATTTGAACAACGCGCTGGTCGCACTGTCGGGCCTGCCATTGGCTAGCGAACTCTCCGACCGTCGCTGGCGCCTGATCCTGGCCGGCCAGATCGATGAGGCGCTGCAGGCGATGAACGCGTCGGGCATCGCTCCGGCGCGGATCGCCGGCCTGCGGCCAGCACTGCTGCCGAAGGTGCTCCGGCTGCCGGACTGGCTGTTCCGGCTGCTGGCGCGACGCATGCTCGCCATCGCCCCCGAGGCGCGCTCGTCGATGTGGGACGATCTGCAACGCGGCCGGCCGACGGAGATCGACGACCTGCAGGGCGCGATCCTGAGGCTGGCCGAAAAGGCGGGCACATCGGCGCCTCTGACAAAACGGGTAGCGGCGCTGGTGCGCACCGCCGAACAGGAAAAACGAGGATCGCCCGGCCTGACGCCGGAACAGGTCAAAGCGCGGCCTGACGACCGTCGATCAGGGTGATCTTCTGCCAGATCTTGCGCGACAGGTTGGACGCCAGGTTCTCGATGTCGTTGACGCCGTCAATGACCACATCGTCATTGACCGATTGCGCGAACAACGCGGCGATCTTGCCGGTGATCGACAGCATCTCCGAGCAGTAGTCGAGATAGCGGGCAAGGTCGGCGGCGTTGGTGATGCGGGCCGGCGAATGTTCGGTCGGCTTGAAATTGGCCGAAAGTGCCGCCGGATCCTTGGTCAGCTGGTGCATGTCGATGACGTGGATCAGCGACCTGAGACCGTGCAGCTGGCGAAACACCTGCTTGCGCTTGATACGCTCCTCAGTGCGGATCAACGCCAGGAAACCGAGCACGGCGAGGATGATCATGTTGATCGTGGCCTCGATACCTTGCACCGACTGCACCGCATCGTCGGCCTGGGAAATGTGAATGAGCGGCAGGATGGTGCCGACAAACAGAAAGATCAGCGCGCCGGCGACGACCGCGGCGATGATGAGCCCGCGCAGCCACCAGATCGGCGCTTCGAGCGCCTTCGCCGCCTTGGCCAGATCGCGCGACAGCGACACCAGCTCGGCGGCGACGCCGCGCAGTCCGGCTTCGGGAAAACGGTCGGCGATCCGCTCTTCCAGCCGTTCGGCGGTTTCGACGATCAGTTCCGGATCAAGCGTGCGGTAGCGCATGGCGAGATATCCGATCGAGCCTCATGACTGGGCCGGCTCGTTGGTGCGCCGGCCATAGCGGTTGGGTCCAGGCTGCCCTGGAAACAGGCACAACACAAGGAAGGCGACGATCGAGACGACCGGCACGAACAGGATCAGCGCGGCAATGCCCGGCTTGTCGAGATCGTGCAGCCGCTTCACCGCCAGCACGATGTTCGACCATAGCGAGGCGATGAAGGCGATGAAGAAGATGAACGACCACATGTTGCTCTCCGCCGAACCTTCCGGCACCAGCGTGAAGCGATAGAGCGGAAAGGCCTGGATGATGGCGACGAGCAACCCGCCAAGAAAATAGGCCGCGCGGCTGACGCGGCCCGAGGTTTTGAAGAAAAGCCAAGTGAGATCTGATCTGTCAGGCAAGCGGGTCCGGTCCGTATTGATTGGCACCCCTGGTGCCTTCGAGGATGCCGAGTTCGACCAGCAGCCAGATGCCGCCGATAATGGGTACCAGGCAGATCAGCGTCCACCAGCCCGACTTGTTCCGGTCGTGCCAGCGTTTGGCGTAGAGGGCAATCGCGAAATAGATCGATGCCAGTGCGACGAGCACGCCGATGATGCCAACCTGGCCGCCGCTGGCGGTGGTGAAACGTGTGCCGAGGATAGCGTCGAGAATGAAGGCAACAATGCCGATAACAATGAATACGCCGATGCCAGCCCAGAATTTGGCCCGATTGATGCGGCCGTCAAAACTCGTCAGCAGATACTTCCAGTCCATGTCACCCCTCCACGTTGAATCAGCGCGACCGATTGTCGCGCCGGCGGAAGGTGCGCTCGCTTTCCGCAAAGATCAATCGCGCAGCAATTCGTTGATCGAGGTCTTGGAACGGGTCCTGGCGTCGACGCGCTTGACGATGACGGCGCAGTACAGGCTGGGCCCAGGCTCACCATTGGGCAAGGGCTTGCCCGGCAGCGAGCCGGCGACGACGACGGAATTGGCCGGCACCTCGCCATAGAAGACCTCGCCGGTGGCGCGATCGACGATCTTGGTCGACTGGCCGATGAAGACGCCCATGCCGAGCACCGAGCCCTCGCGCACGATGCAGCCCTCGACCACTTCAGAGCGCGCGCCGATGAAGCAATTGTCCTCGATGATGGTCGGGCCGGCCTGCATCGGCTCCAGCACGCCGCCGATGCCGACGCCACCCGACAGATGGACGTTCTTGCCGATCTGGGCGCAGGAACCGACCCCGACCCATGTGTCGATCATGGTGCCCGAGTCGACATAGGCGCCGACATTGACGAAGGACGGCATCAGCACGGCGCCCGGCGCGATATAGGCCGAGCGGCGCACGATCGATCCCGGCACGGCGCGGAAGCCCGCCTTCTCGAAATCGACGGCGCTCCAACCGTCGAACTTCGACGGCACCTTGTCCCACCACACGGCCTGGCCTGGACCACCCTTGATGATCTCCATCGGGTTGAGCCGGAAGGACAGCAGCACCGCCTTCTTCAGCCACTGGTTGACATGCCACTTGCCGTCGGCCTGACGCTCGGCGACGCGGGCTGTGCCGCGGTCGAGCAGGTCGAGCGCCGACTGGATGGCGTCCCGCGTCTCGCCCCGGGTTGCCGTCGAAATCGTGTCGCGTTCCTCGAAGGCCTTCTCGATGGTCTTTTCGAGGCTTGCCAGATCGGCGTTCGACATGAATTCGCTCCATTACCAAGCTGTTAAGGGGCTGCGCCTTAACCTGTTTTGAAAGTCGCGCGGACCCTAAGCATGCTTCGCCTGCCTAGGTCTTTGCCTGTAACAGGTTCTTGTCGCAAAACCGCAGGACACTTTTGCGGAACCTGCTTAAGTGAAGCCCTGGTGAGGGTCAATCGCGGCTGCGTCATGGGACGGCGCAAGTGAAGAACTGGACGGGTAACGCAACTATGACTCCTATGGAAAAGGCGGGATGGACGCCGCTGCCGCATTCGGATGAGGATCTGGAGCGGTCAAGAAGCGTGCCGGACACGCCGCAGACGCGGGCCGAAACATACCGGCTGGCGTGGAACGACCCCGACTTCATGACGCGGCGCGAACTGCGCGCGGTCAGGCTGCAGCTCGAACTCTTGAAACCGGAAATGATCCTGGCCGAGCGCGGCATCCGTTCGACGGTGATCCTGTTCGGCGGCGCGCGCCTGCCCGAGCCCGGTGGCGCGGCCTGGGCGGCCAAGAACGAGACGCAGAAGAAGAACCTCGAGGAAAACAGCAAATACTACGAGGAGGCGCGCAAATTCGCCCGCCTCTGCTCGCAGCAGTCGGCTGCCTCATACTACCGCGAGTATGTCGTGGTGACCGGCGGCGGGCCCGGCGTGATGGAAGCCGGCAACCGTGGCGCCGACGATGTCGGGGCGCCGTCGATCGGCCTCAACATCGTGCTGCCGCACGAGCAGGCGCCGAACGCCTATGTGACGCCGGAGCTCTGCTTCAACTTCCACTATTTCGCCATCCGCAAGATGCATTTCGTCATGCGCGCCAAGGCCGTGGCGGTGTTTCCCGGCGGCTTCGGCACGATGGACGAGTTCTTCGAGACGTTGACCCTGATCCAGACCGGACGCATGGAGCGCGTGCCGGTGATCCTGTTCGGCAAATCCTTCTGGAAACGGGTGATCGACCTCGACTTCCTCGCCGAACAGGGCACGATCAGCCCTGGCGACCAGGACATCATCGATTTCGTCGACACCGCCGACGAGGCCTGGGGGATCATCAGCCGCTTCTACAATCTGTGAGAGCGTGGCGGAGTCCTTTGCGGGCCGGCATCACCTGAATATCGGCAACCCTCAGGCAGCGACCTCGACGATCGCCGTCAGGAAGCCGGCGAGATCGTCGGTGACGAAATCGACATCGTCTTCCTGGGCAGGATCGCGCTCCCAGATTTCGGAAAAGGTCGGCTCGAAATTGCGCGGCACCACGAGCACCGTGGTCATGCCCAGCGACTTCGGCACCGAAAGGTTGCGGGCAAGATCCTCGAACATCACCGCATTGTGGCCGGTGACGGCGTGGAGCTCCGCGAACTTCTCGTAGGTCTGGCGCGCCGGCTTGGGATTGAGCCCGGCGGCGACGATGTCGAAGATATCGTCGAAATGGTCGAGGATGCCGAGTTGGCGTGCCGTGCGCTCGGCGTGCTTGCGGTCGCCATTGGTGAAGATGAACTTGCGGCCCGGAAGCTGGCGGATGGCGGTGCCGAGAACGGGATCGGGCACCAGCCATGAATAGTCGATGTCATGCACCTTCTCGAGGAAGTCGTCGGGGTCGATGCCGTGGCGCGTCATCAGCCCGTTCAGCGTCGTGCCGTATTCGCGGTAGAGCTCCTTCTGCAGCTTGCGCGCCTCGTCGCGCGGCAGTGCCAGGAGCTCGCCGACATAGGCGGTCATCTTGACGTCGATCTGCGAGAACAGATTCGAATGGTGCGGATAAAGCGTGTTGTCGAGGTCGAACACCCAGTCGGTGACGTGAGCGAAGCGGGCGGGATCGGGGAACGTTGTCATGGGCTCCTTATGGCATGAAACGGACACTCTGAAAGCGACTTTATCCACAACCTATGCGCGTCGAGAGGGCAGAAAATGCCGTCACGATTCAAATTTTAGACATCCGGGAAAGGTGGCCTTCAGGGCTTGCTGGCAGAGAGACAATCCTGTGGGAGCAAGCGATGAGTCGTATATTTCTGAAGTCCGCCGCGATCGCCTTCGCCTCCGTCGCCGCCTCTCTTCTGCTGACGCTGATCATCGTTCCGGCAATGGGATTTCCCATCAACAGGACGATCTGGCTGACCTCGACGGTTTGCCCGCTCGTCATTGCGTGGATCGCCGGCGCCAGCACATTCTGGCAGAGCGACAGGCTGAAGAACGCGCATCGCGATCTCGCCCGGGCGCACGCCCAGCTCGCCGCCGCGCATCGCCGCCTCGAGGAAAAGGCGAGCCGCGACGACATGACCGGCATGCTCAACCGGGAGAGCTTCTTTGCCGCACTCGATGGCTCCAGGCGCAAGTCCGATCGTGGCGCGTTGCTGATCATCGACGCCGACCATTTCAAGAGGATCAACGACAGCTTTGGCCACCTGACCGGCGATGACGCGTTGCTTTTGATCGCCAGCGCGATCGAGCGCGGCGTGCGCAGCGGCGATGTGCTCGGCCGCATCGGCGGCGAGGAGTTCGGCGCCTTCCTGGTCGGCGCCACCGAACAGGAGGCCAAGCGCGTCGCCGAGCGCATCCGCCGCGAAGTCGAACTGATCCGGTTCCGGCCCATCGACGAGCGGACCATTCCGCTCACTGTCAGCATCGGCGGCACCGTCTGCGGCGCGGAGGCCAACGTTTCGGACCTGATGCGTGCCGCCGACCGGCGCCTTTACCGGGCCAAGCACGGGGGCCGCAATCTGACGATCCTCGACACGGATATCTCCGCGGCGGCGTGATTAGTCCGCCGATCCGGTACAACCGGCCTGTTAACGAATTTCTAACCCTGTTTGCATCCGGTTGCACCGTTTACCCGGTTTTTCGCTGACTTGCGGGCAAGCTTGGCACGAAATTGGCTTTTCCTTCAGGGCATGTGCCGTTCAGGGAATGCCATGCGCAGTCGAGGCCCCCATCGAGAGACCTGTCATGAGTTTCTTCAAGAAAATATCGCGCCGCACGATCGTGCAGGCGCTGATCGCGCTGCCTGCCCTGTCACTGTTCCGCAAGCTGCCTGATGCCAACGCTTCCGATGGCGATCCATCCCACGCCGACCCGAATGAAATCGTGGAGGTCAATGGTTGGATCCTGAAGCGGAGCGACCTGGCATGATCTTCGACAGCTACGAGGCGTATCGCGCCACCAGCTTCAAGCCGAAGGTCTGCATCCTCGGCTCCGGACCGGCCGGCACCACAATCGCCCGCAAGCTTGGCGCCGCAGGCATTCCGGTCGTGGTGCTGGAGGCTGGATCGAGGGAGTTCAGCGACGAATCGCAGGATTTCTACCGTGGCACCACGGTCGGGGATTTCTATTTCGATCTCGACATCACCCGGCTGCGCTTCATGGGCGGCAGCTCGAACCACTGGGCCGGCTGGTGCCGCGTCCTCGACAAACAGGATTTCGAGCCAAAGGCCTGGGCACCCGATACCGGCTGGCCGATCCGCCGCGCCGATATCGAACCCTATTTGCCGGAGGTGCACGATATCCTCGAACTTCCCGATTTCCGGCCGGATGTGCCGATCTCGGACGACATTCGCTGGGTGCAGCTGATCAAGAGCCCGGCGGTGCGTTTTGCTGAAAAATTCTCCGACGAGCTCGACAAGAGCAGGAACATCGCGGTCGTGCTCAACACCTATGCCACCGAGCTTGCCGGCGACGGCAAGCGAGTGACAGGCGCGAGGCTGTGGTCGAACGGACAGGATGCCGGCTTATTCAGCGCCGACTATTTCATTGTCTGCACCGGCGGACTGGAGAATTCGCGGCTGCTTCTATGGTCGAACCAGCGCTCGAACGGTGGCGTCGTGCCGAATGCGACGGCGCTTGGCCGCTACTGGATGGAACACCCGACCTTCGAGGGCGGCAATGCCATCCTGGCCGACTATGGCGAGTTCGAGGTCGATGCCGTCAACGAGGCCTTCTTCTCGCCGACGCTGGCCGCCATGGAGCGCCTGCGGATCATGAATTTCGGCATCAGGCTGATCGAGACGCCTTATGCCGGGATCAAGCACGTGATCGCCGACCTCGCCTGCACGGCACCCGACATGGCCGAGTGGGTCGCCTATCAGCTCAGCCAGAACCTGCGCTGTGCGGCCCAGCTCTATGTCGCGTGGGAACAGGCGCCGCTGGCCTCCAACCAGATCGAACTGTCGAAGACCGATGTCGACCATGCCGGCGTGCCTCGCATCGAGCTGCACTGGAAGAAATCGGAGCTGGAACGCCGCACGCTTGTCGAAGGCCTGAAGCTGTTCGGCACGACACTCATCGAGAAGGATCTCGGTCGTGTTCGTCTCATGGACTGGATTGCCAACGGCGAGGATTACCCGACCGACGAGGAGACAGCGGGGCACCATCACATGGGCGGCACGCGCATGGGCACCGACGTCACCAAGAGCGTGGTGGACGCCAACTGCAAGGTGCACGGCATGGACAATCTCTATGTCGGCGGCTCCTCGGTGTTCTGCACATCCGGTCAAGCCAACCCGACGACGACGATTACCGCGCTGGCCTGCCGGCTGGGCGAACATCTGAGCAAGGTGGTCGCCGTCTGAGCGGCTTTCCGCGGCAAGCTCGTCCCTGCCGTTGCAACGTCATGCCTGCCGGCGCCGCTAGCGGCACCGGCAGAACCCCGGCATGGTCTCAAAAACCGTAGACGGCGATGCGCAGCAGCACGGCAGCGGCGGCCAGCGCCACAAGCAGAATGCCGAGGCCGATGGGGGAGCCCCAGCCGTACCATTCCATCGCCAGCTTGGCGTATTTGAGCTCCTCCTCATGCGAGAGGGGCTGCCGCTGTTGAATCAAGCTCATTTTTCACTCCTGGTCGGCGGCTCGCTCTTGCCTTGTCCGAGTCGGAGCCGCATATTGCTGTTACAGTCTAAATGTTAGACGGATAGATAATTAGATGATCGAAGTAAATTCGTCAAGCGAGAATCGCGACGAGATGACGAGGGCAATCGGCCTAGCCATCATGCAATGGCAGGACGCGACGCAGGCCTATGACGAAGCGGTGGGGGCGAGGCTCGGGCTGAACATGGCTGAACGCCATTGCATCGGGCTGCTCCATGGCGGCCCGCAATCGGCCGGCGCGGTCGCGACCGCGACCGGGTTGACGCCGGCCGCGGTGACCGCGCTGATCGACCGGCTGGAGGCGCGCGGCCTGCTGACGCGCACGCGCAGTCTGGAAGACAGGCGCAAGGTGGTGATAGAGGCGACCGAGGCGACGCGGGAACTGTCGGAGCGCTATTACGGCGCCATATCGCGGGAAGGCGAAAAGGTCATCGCCACCTTCAGCGACGCCGAACTCGCCACCATATCGCGCTTCGTCAACGCCACGCTCGACCTGCAGCGCGACCAGTTGGCGCGACTGAAGGCCGAGGGGCCGGACACCCCAAACGGGCGATAGGGGCGCCGATGGCTCCCGCCCCATTTGGGGCGGGAGATCGCGACACGCGGAAAGCTAGACCGTGGCCGGGTCGAGCGCCGGCTGGCCCTTGCGACGCGCGACGATCGCCGCGAAATCGGCGGTCTGGAAAGCATCGCGCAAGGCATCGAAGGACGGCAGCACGAAATAGGCGCGCTGGAACTTGTCGATCTCGTAGCCGGTGCGCATCACGGTTTCGAGGTCGAAGGGCACGTGATGGGCATCCTTGCTTTCGACGGCAAACTGCAATTCGGTAAAGGACGACATCAGACCGGCGCCAAAGGCCTTCAGCGGCTGGCCGCTCTCCTGCATCAGGCCATACTCGGCCGTGTACCAGTAGAGCCGGGTGATCATCTCGTCGCCACCCAGCGCGATGATGTCGCCGGCCTTCTTGCCATACATCTGCATGAAGTCGGCGAACACCGGTTGCGACAGCACCGGCACGTGGCCGAAGAAGTCGTGGAACATGTCTGGCTCTACGATGTAGTCGAGTTCCTGCCTAGTCCGCAGCCAGTTGGTGACCGGGAAGCGGCGGTTGGCGAGATGGTCGAAGAAGGGCGCCGCGGGAATGAGACCCGGCACGGCGACGATCTCCCAGCCGGTCAGTTCGCGCAGCTTGGCGCTGACCTCCTCGAAGTCGGGGATGCGGTCGAGAAGGCCGAGTTTTTCGACACCGTCGAGATAGGAGTGGTGGGCGAGCTTGTGGGTCAGTTTGGTCTGGCGGTCGCACAGCGTGCGCCACACCGCCTGTTCCTCGGCGCTGTAGTCGTAACCCTGCGCCACGGTGAAGTCGGCACGGCAGACCGAATAGTCGCCGCGCAACCCTTGCGCCGCGCAATCGCGGGCGTATTCGGCAACGCTCATCGTCGTCATGGTTTTTCTCCTCGCAAATCATGAGTGGCGAATGATGCCATCAGGCTAACCGGATCCGCCGAGGCAAATCGGTTTTGATGATGGCTCGAACGGAATATTCGAGATAACATCCACTCAATTAGTGCATCCACGGAGTGAAAATGCCTCAATTCGATGATTTCGAGATCAAGATGCTCGATGTCCTGCAACGCGATGGACGCAAGCCCGTCTCCGAGCTGGCGCAAGAGATCGGCCTGTCGACGACGCCGTGCGCGCGGCGTTTCGAGGCGCTGCAGGATGCCGGCATCATCAAGGGCTTTGCCGCGGTGATCAGCCGCCGGGCGGTCGGCCTGATGGTCGAGGTGTTCATCCAGGTTCGCCTTGTCAGTCACAGCGACGGCTCGCCCGAAACCTTCATTGCAGCCGTGCAGCGCATGGACGAGGTGTCCTCGTGCTGGACGATGACCGGCGACCATGATTTCCTGCTGCATGTCATGGTGCCGTCGGTCGACGAGCTCAATGCCTTCGTCATGCACCGGCTGATGCGACTCGACGGCGTGCGCGACGTGCACACGCAACTGGTGCTGCAGAACATCAAGGGCCCCGGCCACGTGCCGCTCGGCCATCTCAGGCGATGATGGTGCTCGGCATTCCTGCGGAAAAGCTGCACGCAAACTGCTGAAACGGGCCAAGCGCGCGTCCATATCGCCGGCCAGCATGCGCGGACCAACTTCCCAGGAGGTCCGCCATGAAAATCGTCCTGATCAATCCGCCGCACACCGCCATCGGCAGCCGCGTGCCGGACGACCACCTGCCGCCGCTCGGCCTGCTGGCGCTCGGCGGTCCGCTGATCGATGCCGGCCACGAGGTGCGGCTCGTCGATGCCGAATTCGGGCCGATGCCGCTCGACATGGTGGTGCGCAACGCGCTCGACGACTGTCCCGACTTCGTCCTGATCGGCCATTCCGGCTCGACCTCGGCGCATCCGACCGCCCTGCTCATCGCGCGCATGATCAAGGATCGCGAACCGGCGACCATCATCATCTATGGCGGCGTTTTCCCGACCTATCACTGGCGCGACATCCTCACGGCGACGGAACTCTTCGACTTCATCGTACGTGGCGAGGGCGAGGCGACCGTCGTGGCGCTGGTCGAAGCGCTGGAGATGCACCAGCCGCCGGCGAGCGTGGCCGGCATCGCCTTTCGCGACGATCTGCGCCGTCCCTTCGCGACGCAGCCGGGAATGACCATTCCGGAACTCGACGCCTACCGCGTCGGCTGGGAGCTGATCGACATCAGGCGCTACAGCTATTGGGGCGGCAAGCGTGCGGTGGTGATGCAGTTTTCGCGCGGCTGTCCGCATCTGTGCAACTATTGCGGCCAGCGCGGCTTCTGGACCCGCTGGCGGCATCGCGATCCGGTGAAATTCGCCAAGGAGATCGCCTGGCTGCATAGAGAACACGGCGTCGAGCTGATCAACCTCGCCGATGAGAATCCTACGGTTTCGAAGAAGGCCTGGCGCGCCTTTCTCGATGCCATGATTGCGCAGAACGTGCCGGTGCTGATCGTCGGCTCGACCCGTGCCGACGACATCGTGCGCGACGCCAACATCCTGCATCTCTACCGCAAGGCCGGAATCATCCGCTGGCTGCTCGGCATGGAAAACACCGACGAACAGACGCTTCAATTGATCCGCAAGGGCGGCAGCACCTCATCCGATCGCGAGGCGATAAGGCTGCTGCGCCAGCATGGCATCCTGTCGATGGCGACCTGGGTGGCCGGCTTCGAGGATGAAGGCTTTCGTGATCTGTGGCGCGGCTTTCGCCAGCTCATCGCCTATGACCCGGATCAGATCCAGGCGCTTTACGTGACGCCACACCGCTGGACACCGTTCTTCAGGATCGCGCGGGATCGCAAGGTGATCCAAAGGGATGCCCGGCTGTGGGACTACAAGCACCAGGTGTTGCACATGACGCGGCTGAAGCCGTGGATGCTGTTCTTCAGCGTCAAGCTGATCGAGCTGGCGGTGCAGTCTCGGCCGAAGGCGCTGGCCCGCGTCCTGTTCCACAAGGATCCCGAGCAGCGACACTCGATGCGCTGGTACACGCAAATGGGCCGCCGCGTCTGGTTCCGCGAGGTCTGGGGCTTTCTGGCCCGCGACCGCCGGGTGCAGGACGGCCCGACGCTTGCCGAGTTCTGGGGCGCGCCGCAGGACGCCGAGGAGGAATCGATGACCGTTCAACGATCAGCGCGAAAGCTGACATCATCCGGGATCACGATTTTGCCGAGCCCCTGACTGTTACTGCCCTCGGTTAAGGTGTGTTGAGATTCAGGTCAGGCCGAGCCGAAAACGGTGGCTTTCGAGAACCGGAGCGCAGCGGACGTTCGGGTCCGTGAGCACCGGAAGCCGAAAAAGCCGTCGTTTGCAGGCCGGCATCACCTGAATATCAGTACACCTCAGGGAACGATCAGCGTGCCGGCGCCGTGTTCGGTGAACAGTTCGAGCAGCACCGCATGCGGCGTCTTGCCGTTGAGGACGACGACGCCTTCGACGCCGCGCTCGATCGCCTCGATGCAGGTTTCGACCTTGGGGATCATGCCGCCCGACACCGTGCCGTCCTTGATCAGCGCCTTGGCCTCGGCGACGGTCAGTTCGTCGATCAGTTTCTTGTTCTTGTCGAGCACGCCCGGCACGTCGGTGAGGAACAGCAGGCGCGTGGCCATGCAGGCGCCGGCAATGGCGCCGGCGAAGGTGTCGGCATTGATGTTGTAGGTGTGGCCGTCGCGGCCAGGCGCAACCGGCGCCAACACAGGGATCATCTCGGAGCGCGCCAGAAGGTCGAGCAGAGTGCGGTCGACCTCGACCGGCTCGCCGACGAAGCCGAGATCGAGCACGCGCTCGATGTTGGAGTCCGGATCGATCATCGTCTTGCGCGCCTTTTCGGCGAACACCATGTTGCCGTCCTTGCCGCACAGGCCGATCGCCCATTCGCCCTCGGCGTTGATCAGCGCCACGATCTCCTTGTTGATCGAGCCGGCCAGCACCATCTCGACGATCTCCACCGTCTTCTGGTCGGTGACGCGCAGGCCGCCCTCGAACTTGGATTCGATGCCCATCTTGGCCAGCATGGCGCCGATCTGCGGACCGCCGCCATGGACGACGATCGGATTGACACCGGACTGCTTCAACAGCGCGATGTCGCGGGCGAAGGCCTTGCCGAGTTCGATATCGCCCATGGCGTGACCGCCATATTTCACCACGACCGTCTTGTTCTCGTAGCGCTGCATGTAGGGCAGCGCCCGCGAAAGCAGGGCAGCCTGCATTTCGGCGGTGGCGGTGATCTCCGTCATCGGCGTGGTTCCCGGCTTTTGGTTTCATGCATGCCGTTGTCCCAAAACCGCTAGGCACTTTTGGGGCGACATGCACTTGGTTTATGCCTGTCGTTGTCCCAAAACCGCCAAGCACTTTTGGGCGACATGCACTTGGAAAGAACGGCGGCGTCTTAGCGGGAATTGCGGCGGCCCGCAAATGGCATTGCTGTCATATTCGAACGCCTCACGACGTCGTCATCATGATGGCACCTTCAGCGGCGCCCTGCGGCCCAGCCAGCCCGAGATCTTCTCCATCTGCGCCGCCAGCGACAGAAGCGTCTCCTCGTCACCCGGACGGCCGGCCGCCTGGATGCCAAGCGGCAGGCCGGCGTCGGTGACATGGACGGGCAGCGCGATCGACGGCTGGCCGCTGACATTCTGGATCGCCGGCCAATGGGTGAACCAAAGGCTCTTGTCCATCAGCTGGCCGAACAACGGCTTCAACCTCAACAAGGGCGTGAGGTGCAGCTTGTCGAGCAGGTTTTCGATGAGGTCATCGGCGCCTTTCGGATCCATGGCGCCGCAGGCGAGCGGCGGGTGGGCAATGATCGGCATCAGCACGGCATCATACCGCGCGGTCTCCTCGATCAGGCGTCGCGAGGTGGCATGCAGCCGCTGCAGGCCGGCATAGGTCTCGCCGGCCGAGACCATTTCGCCCAATCGGCCGAGCACCCGCGTGGCGCGTTCGATGTCGCCGGCAACCGAACGGCCGACGCGCAGCGCTTCGGCCCGCATCGTGCCGGCGACGGCCGAGGCAACCGTCCTGCAGAAGTCGGAGATGAAATCGCGCCCGATGAAGGGCAGGTCGATTTCCTCGACCGCATGGCCGCCCTCGCGGGCAAGCGCCACCGCCGTGTCCAGCGCCTTCAACGTCTCCAACGAAACCGGCAGGTCGAGCGGGGATTTTCGGTACACGGCCAGTTTGAGCTTGCCGGGATCGCGTGCGGCGGCGGCAGTGAATGTGCCTTTCGGCGGCAACGCCGCATAGGGCGACAGCCGGTCGGGCCCATGGGTGAGATCGAGCAACAACGCTGAATCGCGCACCGACCGGGTGACGGCATGGTCGACCACCATGCCGTACCAGCTTTCGCTCACCAATGGCGTCAATGGAATACGGCCGCGCGACGTCTTCAGGCCAACAAGCCCGGTGCAGGCGGAAGGCACGCGGATCGAGCCGCCGCCATCCGAGGCATGCGCCACCGGAACGACGCCGGCGGCGACCAGTGCCGCCGCGCCACCCGACGAGCCGCCGCTGGTGTGACCGGTGTTCCACGGATTGCGTGTGATGCCGAAGGCCTTGGATTCGGTCATTAGCCGCAGCCCGTGCTCCGGCGCTGTCGAGGTGACGATCGGAACGAGCCCAGCGGCAAGATAACGGTCGGTCAGCACCGAATTGACATCGGCCAGCCATGCCGGAATGCGGCTGCCGCCATGTGTCGGTACACCCTTGATGGCGATGCCGAGGTCCTTGATGGCGAAGGGAACGCCGGCCAGCGGCAACGAGCGGTCGATGGTCTTCGCCCGCGCCCGTGCGGCCTCATAGAGCGGCTCGGCCGTGGCATTGATGTCGGGACGGGTGGCTTCGGCGCGTGCAATCGCCGCTTCGGTCAGTTCGATCGGCGAGACCTCTCCCTTGCGGACAAGGTCGGCAAGGCCGGTTGCGTCTTGCGCCCACAGTGTATGCCCAACCGACATGCGCTCTCCCCCGTCACAGCCGGCAAGCTAGCCAGTCGTGATTCCGTTGGCAATCGATGGACCGATCCCGGCGGCAAACGCGACAGGGTTTGGCGTGCACAAGGCGATTTCCGTCGTTGCAAATACATTGCGATCCCCTAATTTGCCTGCATGACGCCGCAGGACATCACCAAGCTGATCGTCCGGACTTCGATGAAGGATCGGGCCGCGTTCGACCTGCTCTACCGGCAGACCAGCGCGAAACTTTTCGGTGTCTGCCTTCGTGTATTGAATGACCGGGGAGATGCCGAAGAAGCGCTACAGGAGGTCTTCGTCAAGATATGGATGAAGGCGGACCGTTTTGCCGTCTCCGATCTGAGCCCGATCTCCTGGCTGGTGGCGATCGCGCGCAACCATGCGATCGATCGCATAAGAGCGCGGCGCAAGCCTGCGGTCGATATCGATGCCGCGCTCGACGTGGCCGATCCGGCGCCGGGGCCGGAGGCGATGGTGGTGGCGGGCGGCGAATCCGAACGCATCCATCATTGTCTCGATGAGCTGGAAAAGGACCGGGCAGCGGCGGTCCGGGGCGCCTATCTCAAGGGCGAAAGCTATGCCGAACTGGCGGAGCGCCATGGCGTGCCGTTGAACACCATGCGTACCTGGCTGCGCCGCAGCCTGCTGAAACTCAGAGAATGTCTGGAAAGATGACGCTCGCGGAAGACAACGGACCGGAACGCGGAGGCGACGACCTGCTCGCCGCCGAATACGTTCTCGGCGTGCTGTCGGCGGACGAGCGGCAGATCGTTTCCCGACGCATCGACGCGGACACGGATTTCGCGCGGCTTGTCGACGGCTGGGAGGTCCGCCTTTCGGCCATGGCCGCCGCATACCCGGAAATCGAGCCGCCGGCTTCCGTCAAGATCGCGCTCGATCGCCGGCTGTTCGCATCAACCGCGACCGCGCCCGCCGAAGCGAGCGCCAGGCTGTGGGCCAGCCTGGCCTTCTGGCGTGGCCTCGCGGCAGCCGCGATCGCCGCGCTGGCGATCTACATTGCCGTGCCCTACCTCAATCCGCCGGTCGTGCAACCGCAGGCGCGCCTCGTCGCCTCGCTGGCCGCCGATGGCAGCGATGTCAAATATCTTGCCATCTATGATGCCGCGCATCACGAGGTCGGCCTGTCGCACGTCTCCGGTGAGCGGGCCACCGGCAAGGACTTCGAACTGTGGATGATCGAGGGCAAGAACCCGCCTGTCTCGATGGGCGTCATCCCCGTCGGCTCGACGGCGCATATCGTCGTCTCGCCGGCCGCGCAGCAGAAGCTCGCCCAGGGCGCGGTGCTCGCCGTCAGCCTCGAGCCGGCAGGCGGTTCGCCGACCGGCCAGCCGACCGGACCGGTGGTCGCGGCGGGCGATCTGAAGAGCATCTGACCAGCGTTCCCCACCACCAACATCACAAATGAAGACCAAAAGTCTATCCGCTTTCTCGTGCGCTGGTGGAAACTTGTGAGCCGCCAAAGCGTTTCCCGCCGAAATCTCGTCGTCAGGCAAATAGAATTAAAAAATCCCGATATTCTGAAACTCATGCGTTTGTGTTCCGTATCTCCTCGCGTCCCCAAAAAATGGGAAGAGAAAACCCGAGGAGTTTGACACCATGCGTAAATTCGCCACCCTTTTGCTTGCCGGCACAATCGCTGTTTCCGCGCTTGCCACCGCAGCCTACGCCGAAAACCCGATGGTTGGCGGCGCCGCCATGTACGCCAACAAGAACATCGTCGAGAATGCCGTCAACTCGAAGGACCACACGACGCTGGTAGCCGCCGTCAAGGCAGCCGGCCTGGTCGAGACACTGCAGGGCGCCGGTCCGTTCACCGTGTTCGCGCCGACCAACGAGGCCTTTGCGGCACTTCCGGCCGGCACGGTCGAGACATTGCTGAAGCCCGAGAACAAGGACAAGCTGACCAAGATCCTGACCTGCCATGTCATCGGCGCCAAGGCGATGGGGGCGGATGTGGCCGCGATGGCCAAGGCCGATGGCGGCACCCACAAGGTCAAGACGGCTGGCGGCTGCGAACTGTCGCTCAAGGCAGATGGCGGCAAGGTCACCGTCACCGACGAGAACGGCAATGTCGCCAATGTGACGATCGCCGATGTCGAACAGTCCAACGGCGTCATCCACGTCATCGACAAGGTTCTTTTGCCGAAGATGTAACAAGGGGCTTGCCGCGAGCGAAATTGCGGCAAGGGCTCTTCGTCGATTGCATGGTCTCGCTCCCGTGATCCGCAACCGACCCGCGCGCTCCGCGCCGTCCACGTTCAGATGTGGAACGGCGCGGAGTGTTCGTGCGAGGGAGCCACCGTCACCGGCTTTTGATTTCCGCGTGGCGGTATAGTTTGGCAAAGAGACAACAGGAGGAACCTGGTCATGAACCGTCGCGACTTTCTTTTGAGCGGTGCTGCCGCCATCGGCGTCGTCGGGGCCGCGGCCACCGTGCTGCGCATGGGCAAGCCGCAGGCCGCGCAGGCCGCCGAAAAGTTCGAGGTCACAAAGACCGAGGACGAGTGGAAAGCCATCCTGTCGCCGGCCGCGTTCGACGTGCTGCGCAAGGAAGGCACGGAATATCCCGGCACCAGCCCGCTGCTCAACGAACACCGCAAGGGCATTTTCGCTTGCGCCGGCTGCGACCTGCCGGTCTATCCGTCCGAGACGAAGTTCGATTCCGGCACCGGCTGGCCAAGCTTCTGGCAAGAGATCGCCAATGCCATCGGCAAGACCGAAGACCGATCGCTCGGCATGACCCGCACCGAGGTGCACTGCCGCCGTTGCGGCGGCCATCTCGGCCACGTCTTCGACGATGGCCCGGCGCCGACCGGCCTGCGTCACTGCATCAACGGCGTGGCACTGACCTTCAAGCCCGCTACGGCCTGACGAGATCCAACCGCGAAACAAAAAACTCCGGGCTTTGCGGCCCGGAGTTTTTTGCGTGGTCAGGCATTTTCGGGCGTGGACTGGAGGAGCTTCCCGAAATTTCTGTCCACGTGCGGTATCAGTGGCCGCCACCGCCGCCACCGCCGGCCGCGGCCGGCCTTTTGATCAGCATGGTGAACAGGCCGAGCGTCGCGAACAGCACCGTCAGCAGATAGAACACATCCATGAAGGACAGCAGCGCCGCCTGTTGCTGGACCATGCCCGACAGCTTGGAGATCGCAGCAGTCGTGGCGTCGAGGCCGGCGGTCTGCTCGAAGTTGAGCGTCATGTTCTGCAGCTTGGTCTGCGCGGCCGCGCTGCCCCATTGCACGTGCTCGGAAAGCCGGGCGTAGTGGAAGGCATTGCGGTCGATCAGCACGGTGTTGATGACGGCAAGGCCGACGGCGCCGCCGAGGTTGCGGGTGAGGTTGAACAGGCCCGATGCGTTCTTCAGCCGCTCGGGCGGCAAGGTGCCGAGCGCGATGTTGTTGATCGGCACCATGCACAGCATCATCGAACAGCCGCGCAGGATCTGTGGGATGAGCAGCTCATAGAAGTCCCAGTCGGCGGTCAGATGCGTCATCCACCATGTGCCGGTGGCAAAGCCGAAGAAGCCGATCATCATCATCAGCCGCAGGTCCATCTTGCTCGACAGGATGCCGGAGATGGGCGCGGTGAAGAACATGGCCAGGCCGCTGACGAACAGCGCCTCGCCGATCATCATCGAATCGTAGCCGCGAATGCGCCCGAGGAACACCGGGTAAAGATAGGTCAGGCCATAGAGGCCAACGCCGATGACGAACGAAAACAGCGAGCCGAAAGCGAAGTTGATGTTGCTGAACGCCTTCAGGTCGACGATCGGTTCCTCGGCGGTAAAGGCGCGCCAGAAGAACAGCACCGCGCCGACGGTCATGATGACGGCACAGATGAGCACTGCCTGATCCTGCAGCCAGTCATTGTTCGGGCCTTCCTCGAGCACATACTCCATGCAGCCGAGGAAGGCCGCCATACCGGCGAGGCCCCACCAGTCGAACTTGCTGAACAGCTTGAGATTGGGCTTGTCGAAGTCGATCAGCGACCAGGCCGCCGTCGTCACCAGGATGCCGGGCACGACATTGACCAGGAACAGCCAGTGCCAGGACATGGCATGGCTGATATAGCCGCCAACCGTCGGGCCAATGGTCGGCGCCAGCGTCGCCACCAGGCCGATCATCGGCGAAACGATGGCGCGGCGCGAGGGCGGGAAGATGGTGAAGGCCGCGGCAAAGACGCTCGGGATCATGCCGCCGCCGATGAAGCCCTGGACGGCGCGGTAGACGATCATCTGGTCGATGTTGGTGGCGGTCGCCGCCAGCGCACTGGCGGCGGTGAAGCCTGCCGCCGCTACCGTGAACAGCACGCGCGTCGACAGCATCCGGCTGAGGAAGCCCGACAACGGGATCATGACCACCTCGGCGATCAGATAGGCCGTCTGCACCCACGGGATCTCGTCGGAGCTGGCGCTGAGGCCGGCCTGGATCTCGGACAGCGAAGCCGAGACGATCTGGATGTCCAGGATCGCCATGAACATGCCGAACACCATCGCCAGGAAGGCGATGACGCGACGCGTCGAGATGGTGTCAGGCACCGCCGGCCTCGCCGGCAGTGATCCTGCTGTCAGGGTTGCGGTTGCCATGGCATTGCTCCCCGGCGTCCGATCAGTTCGATGCCGCAGGCGCGGTGCGGCTGTCGACGGCGACGACGACGCTCAAGCCGGCGCGCAGCCTGCCGCTCTTCAGCACGTCAGCCGGCACGTCGATGCGGACCGGAACGCGCTGCACCACCTTGGTGAAGTTGCCGGTCGCGTTTTCGGGCGGCAGCAGCGAGAACACAGCACCCGAAGCCGGCGCCAGCGACGAGACGGTTCCCTCGAAATCCTGGCCGTCGGTTGCATCGACCGAGATCTTGACCTTCTCGCCGGGAACCAGCCGCGCGAGCTGGGTCTCCTTGAAATTGGCGACGATGTAGAGCTTGTCCATCGGCACGATGACGGCGAGCTTCTGGCCGGGGCTGACGAGGTCGCCCTGCTCGACCGAACGGTTGCCGACGACCCCGTCATAAGGCGCCTTCAGCACGGTGAAGGAAAGATCCCGCACGGCCTTGTCCCGGCCGAGCTGCAGCGATGCCAGCGTGCTTGCCGATTCAGCGCGCTGTGCCTGCAGCACGCCGATATTGGCCTGCGCGGCGGCGATCTGCGCGTCGGCGCCGACAAGCGCTGCATTGGCTTGCTGGACCGCCGTCTGGGCATCATCCAGCTGCGCCTGCGTGCCGACATGCGTCTTGAGCAGCTGCGAGGCGCGCGCGGCGACCTTCGCCGCATTGTCGGCGGCGGCCTGGTCGGCGGTCTTCTGCGCCTGCGCCTGCTGCAGCGAGGCACGCGCCGCTTCGGTCTGGGCGTCGATGCGGTCGAGCGTCTTGCTCAACGTGGCGATCTGCGCCTCGGCCTGGGCAACGGCTATTCTGTAGTCGCCGTCATCGACGACGAGCAACGGGTCGCCAGCCTTGACCTTTTGGTTCTCGCTCACCTTGATCTGATCGACATAGCCGGAAATCTTCGGCGAGATGAACGCCATGTCGGCCTGGACATAGGCATCGTCCGTCGAGATCATGAAGCGGCCCGTGGTCCAGTAATTGTAGCCGTACCAGGCGCCGGCGCTCAGCAGGGCAACGCCGATGATCGGCAGCAGAAAAGAGCGAACGGAACGCTTCTTCCTGGCTGACGTTTCAACCGGAGCCGTGGTTACGGGTTCGACCGGTGCGCTTGGCGCTTCCGTCGCCGGGGCAACCTTGGCGTTGGGGAAGGGACGGACTTCGGCGGTGGTGGGCGCATTCGAGGACATGACATCTCTCTAAAATAACAATACTGAACCGTTCGGTTCGATCGGGCCGTTGACATAGCGCGGAAAGAGGACCATATCAAGAGCAATCGAACCGCTTGGTTCGAATTATTTTCCGAGGTGTGACTTTTATGGACGAGACTGCGCCCGACGTCGAAAACGAGCAGTGCGACGATCTGCTGGACACCATCCGCCGTGGCCGCCCGGCGGCCGGGCAGGATCCGGTCAAGCGCAGCCAGATCATCGACGGCGCCCGCCGTGTCTTCATCGACAAGGGTTTCGAGGCTGCGTCGATGAACGACATCACGCGCGAGGCCGGTGTTTCCAAGGGGACGATCTACGTCTATTTCGCCAACAAGGAAGAGCTGTTCGAAGCGCTGATCGAGGAAGAGCGCGGCACCATCTTCAAGAACATGTACGATGTGCTGGATCACGCCGACGACCTGCGCAAGACGCTGGTGAAGTTCGGCAAGGTGCTTGCCTTCAAGATCACGTCGGCCAAGGTCATCCAGGCGCAGCGTACGGTGATCGGCGCGTGCGACAGGCTTCCCGAACTTGGCGCGCGTTTTTTCGAGCGCGGCCCGAAACGCGGCCATGACAAGTTGATGGTCTTTCTCAATGCCGCCATCGAGCGCGGCATGCTGCGGATCGACGATGTCGATCTTGCCGCCTATCAGTTCACCGACCTGTGCCTGGCCGGCCTTTTCCGCCAGTGCATATTCGCCTACCGCACCAAAGCTCCGAGCCAGGAAGAAGTCGACCACATCGTCAGCTCCGGCGTCAGCGTGTTCCTGAAGGCCTACGGCACCGAAAGCCTTGCCGCGGAAGAGAGCCACCAGATGATTGCACTGGAGGCAAAGAGATAGAGCATGATCTTTTCCGAAAACCGGCTCCCAGTTTTCGGAATCATGCTCTAGCCGCCATTGGCGGCAAGCACGATCGCCGCCCGCAAGTCCTCGAGGCCCTCGGCCTTTTCCGACGACGTCGCCAGAACGAACGGAAATGCCGCCGGCCGTTTCTTGATCTTTTGCAGCGTCTCCTCGATCAATCGCGGCACGCCGGCGACCTTGATCTTGTCGGTCTTGGTCAGCACGATCTGGTAGGACACCGCCGCCTTGTCGAGCAGCGACAGCACTTCGTCGTCCTTGGCCTTGATGCCGTGGCGGGCGTCGATCAGCACATAGACGCGCTTCAGCGTGACGCGGCCCTTGAGATAGTCGAAGACCAGCTTGGTCCACTCGTCGACCTTCTCCTTGGGCGCGGTGGCGTAGCCATAGCCCGGCATGTCGACCAGCGCCAAGGGCGGCAGGTCGGCACCTTCGCCCGAAAATCCATCCGGCACGAAATAGTTGAGCTCCTGCGTGCGCCCCGGCGTGTTGGAGGTGCGCGCCAACCCTTTCTGGTTGACCAACGCATTGATCAACGAAGATTTGCCGACGTTCGAGCGGCCGGCAAAGGCGATTTCCGGCGGTCCTTCCGGCGGCAGGAATTTCATTGCCGGCACGCCGCGGATGAAGATCCACCCGCGCGTAAACAGGTCGATTCCGATCGTGCTGCTGTTCAGGGCGTTCAAGCTGCTGCCTCCAGAAGAGAGATATCGGCGCCTCTGATAGCATCGAGGTTGCGGCTGATCTTGTCCACCGGCCAGTCCCACCATGCCACCGCGAGCAACCGCCGGATCGTCCTGTCGTCGAAACGCATCTTCACCACCTTGGCCGCGTTGCCGGCGACGATCGCATAGGGCGGCACGTCGTGCGTCACCACCGACTTCGCGGCGATGATGGCGCCATCGCCGATCTCGACGCCGGGCAGGATCACCGCCTCCATGCCGACCCAGACATCACTGCCGACGATTGTGTCGCCGCGAACTTCCTTCGACCAAGTGACGGGGTCAAAACCCTTTTCCCAGCCATGGCCGAAGATATTGAACGGGTAGGTCGAAAAGCCGGACATGGCATGGTTGGCGCCATTCATGATGAAGCGCGCGCCTTCGGCGATGGCGCAGAACCTGCCGATGATCAGCTTGTCGCCAATGAAGGGGTAGTGATGCAGCACGCATTTTTCAGCGAACTTGTCCGGTCCGTCCGGGTCATCATAGTAGGTGAAGTCACCGATCTCGACGTTCGGCGCACTTACCAGCCCCTTGAGGAAGCCGACCCGCGTGTGCATCGGGATCGGGTGCTTGATGTCGGGGTTGGGTCCGGTCATGGGGTCTGGCTCCGTCGAATGATGTGGCCGGCGGTGCGACGAAAATTGAAATTCGCATCGCTCTGCAACGCAATGCGCGAATTTCGGGCTCAAGCCGCACAGGTCAAAATAGCGCGATCCGCTCGGCAGCACCAACGGTCTGCGGAACGCATCAACCTACCTGTTCATCGATGGAGCACTCCCGAACGAGAGCGAGCTTATAGGCATGCGTGGAGCCGGCGTCTACCCAAGCCGCGGGATCCCCGACAGGGATGACAGCGGACAATACGCTGGACGACAAAAAGAACCGGGGCCCTGTGAGGGACTACAGGACCCCGGCCTTTGCCAATGCGGCTTCCCAAGAAACATGGCGCCTCGTCATGAGGCGGGGAGGGCAAGCCGAGAAAGCCCCAACGGACTTGCCTTGATCCCCTTTGCCGGAAGCCGCTACTTCGGCAACAGCACCTTGTTGACGACATGGATGACGCCGTTCGACTGATTGACGTCGGCGATCGTCACCTTGGCCTCGCCACCGGACTCATCCATGACGTAGAGCTTGCCCTTCTTGACCTCGGCGATCAGCGTGTCGCCGGAAACGGTCTTCATCTCATACTTGCCGCCCATCGCCTTGGCCTTGGCCATCATGTCCTTGCCGGAGATCTTGCCGGCCACGACATGCGCGGTCAGCACCTTGGTGAGCTGATCCTTGTTCTCGGGCTTCAGCAGCGTATCGACGGTGCCCTTGGGCAGTGCCGCGAACGCCTCGTTGGTGGGCGCGAAGACGGTGAACGGACCGGAGCCCTGCAACGTGTCGACCAGGCCGGCGGCCTTGACGGCGGCGACCAGGGTTGTGTGGTCCTTCGAGTTGACGGCGTTCTCGACGATGTTCTTGGTGGCATACATCGGCGCGCCGCCAACCACCGGGTTCTTGGCATAGGCCGGGGCGGCGATCGTCGCACCGGCGACGAGCGCGGAAAGCGCGATGATCCTGAATGATGGCAAACGCATGTGTTCTTCCTCCGTGTGAGGGCTGATCGGAATTGACAGCCTTTGGAAATGCACACGCAGTCACGCCCCGCGACCGCTTGCAGTTTCGCCGATCACGGGAACGTGAACCGATGCTTGCCCAAATGCAAAAGCCCCGGACGAGCCGGGGCTTTTCACAAGAGAGGCGGCGGTTATTCGGCTGGCGACGGTTTCTTTCGGAACAGTGCGACCAGATTGTCCCACAGCTCGATTTTGGCGCCCTGGCGCTTCATGATCACGCCTTGCTGGAGGATCGACAGCGTGTTGTTCCAGGCCCAGTAGATGACGAGGCCGGCCGGGAAACCCGCCATCATGAAGGTGAAGATGACCGGCATCCAAGTGAAGATCGCGGCCTGGGTCGGGTCCGGCGGCGTCGGGTTCATGCGCATCTGCAGGAACATGGTGACGCCCATGATCAGCGGCCAGACGCCGATCATCAGCATGTGCGGCAAGGTGACCGGAACGAGGCCGAACAGGTTGAAGATCGACGTCGGATCGGGTGCCGCCAGATCCTGGATCCAGCCGAAGAACGGCGCGTGCCGCATCTCGATGGTGATGTAGAGCACCTTGTAGAGCGAGAAGAAGACCGGGATCTGCAACGCCACCGGCCAGCAGCCGGCAAGCGGATTGATCTTCTCGGTCTTGTACAGCTCCATCATCGCCTGCTGCTGCTTCATCTTGTCGTCCGCGTATTTCTCGCGGATCTCGAGCATCTTGGGCTGCACCTTCTTCATGTTCGCCATCGACGCGTAGGACTTGTTGGCGAGCGGGAAGAAGAGGGCCTTGACGATGACGGTGGTGGCCAGGATCGCCAGGCCGAAATTGCCGAAGAATTTGTAGAGCGTATCGATCAGCCAGAACATCGGCTTGGTGATGAAGTGGAACCAGCCCCAGTCGATCAAGAGATCGAACCGCTTGATGTGGCGGTCTTCCGCATAGGCGTTGATCTTGGCGACTTCCTTGGCGCCGGCGAAGATTTCGCTTTCCACCGTCGCCGATTGACCTGCATCGACGGTGATCGGATCGGTCAGGAAGTCGGACTGGTAGCGATGGCGGCCGTCCTCGAAATAGGCGTAGCGCGGCTGGAACGGCTGCTTTTCGGACGGCACCAGGGTCACCGCCCAGTACTTGTCGGTGATGCCGAGCCAGCCGTCGGTCGACTTGCCGGGGGTGGCCTGCTTGTCCTTTTCGATGGACGCGTATTTGTGTTCCTGCAGGCCTTCCGTGCCGGTGAAGCCGATCAGGCCTTCATGCAGCACGTAGGTGCTGGCGACGGCCGGCTTGTCGAAACGGGTGACACGGCCGTAGTTGGACAACGAGACGGAAGCCGCGCCCGAATTCTGCACCGTATCGGAAACCGTGAACATGTAGTTGGTGTCGACGGAAAAGGTGCGCTTGAAGGTCAGGCCCTTGTCGTTCGAATAGGTCAGCGTGACCGGTGTTGTCGGCGTCAGCGTCGCGTTGCCATCGACGGACCAAACCGTCTCCGGACCCGGCACCGCGCCGGTCTTGTCGTTGCCGACAAAGCCGATCTCGGCATAGTAGCCGTTGGGCAGCACCGCCGGGTTGAGCAGGCTGATCTCGGGCGAATTCTTGTCGACCGTCTCGGTGTAGTGCTTGAGCCTGAGGTCGTCGAGACGGGCGCCGGTCAGGTTGATCGACCCTTCGAGGCTCGGTGTGTCGATCTTGACGCGCTTGCTGGTCGCCAGGGCCTGTTCACGACCGGCCGGCGTCACGGCGTCGGTGCCTGGTGCGTTCGGAATGGCGCCGGGTGCCACCGGTGTCGCGGTATCGCCGGGGTTGGTGCCCCCGGCGGCCTTCTTCTGCTCCTCGACGCGCTGCTGCTCGATGCGGGCCGCCTCGCGCTGTGCTTCGCTGCGTGGCAACACGTAAAAATATTGCCACACCGCCAGAATCAGCACCGACAGCGCGATGGTGATGAAGAAGTTCCGGTTGTTTTCCATCGAAAGCCCTTGGCCTATCGTGTTCCGCGTAGTCGGCGGGAGAGCTCGGCCTTCAACTGGCCGAACGGAATGGTAAGCACGTCTTCGCGCCCGACGATGACATAGTCATTGCCAGGCGCCATGTCACTTGCCGCATGCGTGCGGACGGCCTCTCGCAGCCGCCGCCGGACGCGGTTGCGGACAACCGCATTGCCGACCTTCTTGGTGACGGTATAGCCGACGCGCGGCGACAGGCCGTCACCGCGGTCGAGAACTTCAACGAGAAACAGCCGCCCGCGTCGCTTTTCACCACGACGGACAGCCAGGAATTCCGCGCGTTTCAGAAGCCGCTTGGGATTGGGTCCCACTGGCTTGCCGGTTGCGGGCAACGATCTCGTCTTCCGTTCAGGCGCTGAGCCGCTTGCGGCCACGATTGCGGCGAGCTGCGACGACGCCGCGACCACCCTTGGTGGCCATGCGGGCACGGAAGCCGTGCCGACGTTTGCGGACGAGTTTGGACGGTTGGTAGGTACGCTTCATTTGTTTTAATACCGCGGGGTGCGGCCCTTCTTGATTCTGTCACTCTGTAACAGGAGCTTTGCCGGGCCGGTTTTGGCGCGATCGAAACCGCGCCGGGACGAATGGCCCGAGCGTGAGCGGGCTTATAGAAAGAAGGGGTTTGGGAGTCAATCCGGCGTCGGCGGGCCTAATACGGCCGTGCCTCGGCGCCGTTTATGTTTCCGCCGAAGGATGAAATTGGCAAAAAAGCCGTAATCGCCTAATCTTGGCTGATCAAGTGATCGTGAAGACAGAGCCGGATGAACGAAATCACACAAGCGGAGGAAAGGATCGGCGCGTCGGCCAGCGACGTGCGCACGGTGCCACTGTCGCGCGGCCTGTCGACAAAGCTGCTGCTCTTGACCATCGTCTTCGTGCTTCTTGCCGAGGTGCTCATCTTCCTGCCCTGGATCGCCAGCTACCGGCTGAGCTGGCTCAAGGAGCGCCTGAGCACGGCCGCGGCGGTGTCGATCGTGCTGGTGCAAGGCGAGCCCACCTCGCTGTCGCGCGCGGCCCAGAACGACGTGCTGATGGCAATCGGCGCCAAGGCGATCGCGGTGCGCGATGGCGGCGTCTCGCGCCTTCTGGTGGTGGCCGAGATGCCGCCGCAGGTCGACGAGCACATCGATATCGCCAACATCGGCATGATCAAGGGCATGACCGGCGCACTCGACACACTGTTTTTTGGCGGCAACCGGATGCTGCGCGTCTTCGGGCCGGTCGGAGAAAGCGACAAGGAGTTCGAGCTGATCATGCCGGACTACTCCCTGCGCAACGCCATGCTCATCTACTCACGCAACGTCGCCTTCGTCTCGCTGCTGATCTCGCTGTTCACCGCAATGCTGGTCTATGCCGCCATCGACTTGATCATGATCGGGCCGATCCGGACGATGACACGGTCGATGCTGTCCTTCTCCGAAGCTCCTGACGATCCCGGACGCATCATCCACCCCGCCGCACGCGCCGACGAGATCGGCGTTGCCGAGCGCGAACTGTCGCAGATGCAGGAACGGCTGCAGAAGATGCTGGCCGAGCAGAAGCACCTTGCCGACCTCGGCCTCGCGGTCTCGAAGATCAACCATGACATGCGCAACATCCTGGCGTCGGCGCAGCTGATGTCGGACCGCCTGCGCCAGGTCAAGGACCCGACCGTGCAGGCCTTCGCGCCGAAGCTGCTGCGCGCGCTCGATCGCGCCGTGTCCTATTCCGAAGGCGTGCTGGCCTATGGCCGCACCCAGGAGCCGCCACCGGCGCGCCGCAGGCTGCGGCTGCATCAACTGGTCGAGGACGTCCATGGCCTGCTCGATACGGAAGGCGGCATCGAGTTCGTCAACGCCGTCGATCTGGCCTTCGAGGTGGACGCCGATTCCGACCAGCTGTTCAGGGTGCTGACCAACCTTTGCCGCAACGCCGTGCAGGCGATGGCGGCGGATACGGAGAGCGCCATCGTGCGCCGGCTGGCCGTGTCGGCCGTGCGCCTGGGCAGTGTCAGCCGCATCGTCGTCACCGACACCGGCCCCGGCCTGCCGCCAAAGGCGCGCGAGAACCTGTTCGCGGCCTTTCGCGGCTCGGCGCGCAGCGGCGGCACCGGCCTTGGCCTGGCGATCGCGCACGAGCTGATCCGGGCGCATGGCGGCACGGTGGAACTGGTCGAGAGCATTGGCGGGCGCACGACATTCGCGGTCACTATTCCCGATCAGCCGGTGCGGCTCGATCAGGCCCGCAATGGCCTGCGCCGGCCGGCATGACGATTCGAGCGCCGTCTTCGCCCCGATTGCTGCCCCCACGACCGATGCTCTGCCCGACTTCGAGCTGTTTCGAAGCGCCGGAACCCCAGCTGTCATCACGCGCTGACATGCCTGCGACAAAACTTTTGCCGGATCGGCTTGCTTTTCGGAAATTCAGTCGCTAGGGAACAGCTCACATTCGCGGTCGGTCCTCAGGATCGGATCGCGGGTCATGGAAAGCATGGCCTGTTGCGCGCCCGTAGCTCAGCTGGATAGAGCACCAGACTACGAATCTGGGGGTCAGGAGTTCGAATCTCTTCGGGCGCGCCATTTCCAATGTATTGATTTCGCATAGATTTTCTCTTCAGGAACCGACCGGGTGTTGGTTCGCGGAGCTGCGAGCATATCGGCCGGGTGGCTGTCCGACGTAGCGGCTGAAGGCGGTACTGAACGTGCTTGCCGACCCGTAGCCGACCCGTTCGGCGACTTCGGCAATGTCAATTTCTTGTTGCCGCAGAAGATTCTTTGCCAGCGCCATACGCCATGCCAGCAGATATTCCATGGGCGGCACGCCTACATTGCGTGCAAAGCGGTCAAAGAACGCGGAGCGGGAGAGCGCCGCCTTTTTCGCCAGATCGGCCATCGTCCAGGGACGCGCGGGATCGGAATGCATCTGCCTGATTGCCTCCGCCAGCCGGGCATCGCCCAGGCCGCGCAGCAATCCCGCAGGGGCATCGGCAGCTTGTGTCAGTCGTAATGCCTCCACGAGCAAGATCTCAACGAGCCGGGTGAGCACCAGCGTGCGCCCCGAACGATCCAACGCAGCCTCATCGATCAGAAGCTTTACCAGCGTCGATAGTCTTTCCTCACCGCTGACATGAATCTGCTCCGGGAGGAGTGACAGGAGAAGGCCGGAGTCCTCATTAGCGAAGATGAAATAGCCCCCCAGAATGCGAACAGCTGGTGGGCCGTCTTGCCTGCCATGGCGGACTTCGCCGGTCGCCGCTGCCGCGACATGGGGATCAATGAACTCGGGAGTGACGGACTCGAAGCCTGACATCGTGAAGCCCGGCGTCGTCGGCAGCAGAACGAAATCGCCCGCCTGGAGAGTTAACTCAGCCTGCCCATCGACGGCCAGACGGCAGGAACCCTCGATCACGATGGCGAAGCTGGGGTGGCCGAAATCGCCGTAACGAACGCCCCAGCGTCCGGCGCCGCTGATGCCCTTGGTGAATACGGCCTGGGGACGCAGCAGCCCTATGATGTCTGAGAGAGGATCGATCATATCTGGACTATAACGAACTGAATATGGACCTTCAATTGTAGATAGTCCTATCCGGTCGGGCTAGCGTGGATTCATCGGTACCAACAAGGAGATGAACCATGAAAACCATACTGATCACCGGCTGCTCCTCGGGCTATGGACTCGAGACGGCTCGCTATTTCCTTGCGAAGCAGTGGAACGTCATTGCGACCATGCGCACCCCGCGAGAAGAAATCCTGCCGCGCTCGGAAAAGCTGCGCATTCTGTCATTGGACGTAACGGACGAAGCCAGCATCGCTCAGGCCATGAAAGCCGCCGGGCCTATCGATGTGCTGGTCAACAACGCCGGTATCGGCGTCGTCGGCGCATTTGAAGCAACGCCCATGTCTCACATCCGCAAGCTCTTCGATACAAACACCTTCGGCGTCATGGCCATGACGCATGCGGTCATCCCGCAGATGCGCGAGCGCCGATCCGGCGTGATCGTCAACATTACGTCGAGCGCAACTCTGGCCCCCATGCCATTGGCGGCTGCCTACACCGCCAGCAAACAGGCCATCGAGGGCTTCACCGGCTCTCTCGCTCACGAGCTTGGACACTTCAACATCCAGGCCAAGCTTGTGGAACCCGGCTATGCACCGACCACGAGCTTCGCCCAGAACACCTCCGTGCGGATCGAAGACCTTATTCCGGAGGCTTATGCGGACTTCGCAGCGCCGATCTTTCAGGCATTCGCGCGGCCGGCCCTGACCACCAGGGAAATTGATGTCGCCGAGGCGGTATGGCGGGCGGTCAACGATGGCACCGGCAAGCTGCGTTTCCCGGCAGGGGCGGATGCTGTAGCGCTCTCCCACGCCGCGTAACCATTGCTCAGCGCCAGCCTCAATCCATCAGGAGGCTGGCGCGGCGACCTTGCAGCCGTCAAATTCCATAGGATTACAATATGTAGCAAGTCCCGGTTTCATCCTCTCCGGCGCGCCATTCAATTCCTGAAGGCATGCGGCAAGTCAGAGGCGGGGTTCCGTCGCCGGCGATGTTGGCGGGGCAAAACGATGCGCCCCCGCGGGCCAATCTAGAAGTGCCATATATCCCGCTGCTTCCACAGATCGATCGGGGCGCGCCAAAGCCGGTATCTGGCCGCCTGCTCGATTTGTTGGCTTACGCCGAGGTGGCCATTGCCCTCGAAGAAAGCCTCCAGTCGCCTGCGGGCAAAAAGCTTCCTTCCCCTGGTATTGTAATTGCGGATGGGTAGCCGGTGGCGGCTGATTGTCCGCCCGTGCCGGGAAAGCGCCACGCCAATGCAGAACTGTTCCGTGGTGTGCGCCTTCACGACACCAATCATCTGTTCGATGGCATGGTAAGCGTCGGTCAAAGCGGGAAGATTGGAGTTGTGGACGCCGAGGACGCCGCTGTTCCACATCGGTTCGGATCCCGTGAGCTTGTAGTCGCCCAGCAAAAACCCCTTGTCCGCGATCGCGCGATAGGGCGCCTTTGGCGTTCCTTCGGATTTTCTCATGATGGAATGCGACGGAGAAATTCGGCTGAAACAGCTCGAAATGTCGTCGACCGGGTACATGTCCGTATCCATGAAGAACAGGCGGACGCAGCGCGTCAGCAGATCAATAAGGCCCGCGGCCTTTATGCCGAAGAGATATCGGCCGCCAAAAGACATTTCGGTCTTTGCCTTGGCGGCAAGTTCAATTGCTTCGATTGGGTATCCATCAAAAATCGAAGGCTTGTCGGTCAGGACCTTGATATTTGCGTCCGGGCAATAATGCATCACCCTCAGCGCGCTGAACAGCGCGCCGCGCGCATACAGCTCGTCCTCGCCGAACGCTATGTAACCGAAACTGTCGCCCATTTCCGCTCCCGGCAGGAGCGCCGCACGCTCTACCTTGCTTGAATCCGCCGAGAAGTCCATGGGCCACAGCCTCGCGAGCCAGCCCGTGTAGTGCCTCATGGCCGGCCTGGTCTCGCCCCGGCAATTTCATCGGACTCTTGCGCGAACATTCTTGCTACATCCGATTGCGGGTACGCCGATAAACCAACATACCAATCCAATCGAAAATGAGGCCAGCCGCAAAGGAGCCCGCATGGCCGCGACTACCAGCAGACGCGCTTTGATCACCGGAGCCGGAGCCGCCGATGGCATCGGCTTTGCCATTGCCCGGCAGCTCGGCCGTGCGGGCCATGCCGTTTTCCTCAATGGCGCCAGTGCGCGAGTGCTCGATCGCGCCGCCGAGCTTCGCGGCGAAGGCATCGATGCCACCGCCGTCGTCGCCGATCTCACTATAGCCGCCGATGTCGCGCGGCTGCGGGCGGCCGTCGGGGCCGTCGATATCCTGGTCAACAATGCCGGCATGGGCTCGCTGGCATCGCCATCAGTCGACAAGGCGTTTCTCTCCATGACCGAGGCCGACTGGGATCAGGGAATCGACGTCAGCCTGAAGACGGCATTCCTCGTCACCCGTGCGTTCCTGCCGGCGATGGTCGAAGCGGGCTACGGGCGCATCGTCAATGTGGCGTCGATCACCGGGCCGCTGGTGTCCTTCGAAGGCACGGCCGCCTATTCCGCCGCCAAGGCCGGCATGGTCGGCCTGACGCGCACGCTGGCACTGGAAGTGGCGAGGAACGGCATCACCGCCAACGCCGTGGCTCCCGGCTGGATCGAAACGGGGGCGTCAAGCGAGATGGAGCGGCAAGCTGCCCTGCATACGCCGCCGGCGCGAGCCGGGCGGCCGGATGAAGTGGCCGCCGCGGTCGTGTTCCTGGCATCGGAAGGCGCCAGCTATGTCAACGGCGCCCTGCTGGTGGTCGACGGCGGCAACAGCCTTCAGGAGCGCAAGGGCTGAAGGCCTGCCGGGCGCTCCGTCAGGGTCGGCCGACCCTGCTCAGGACGCCTTGGCCAGGAATGACTGATAGTCCGACTTGGCCTGCAGCAGGCGCAGCACATTGTCGCGAGATCCTCGCACATGGGAGCGCGCCAGCGTACCGGCTTGGCTGGCGTCACCGGCACAGATCGCCTCGACAATCTCGGCATGCTCGTCGCGGGCGATCTTCCATTCGTCCAGCCACAGCAGCTCCGTCCAGGCATAGTGCTGGCACTTGTCGAGGATGCCGCACAGCATGCCATGCAGCATCACATTGCCGCTGATCTCGACGATGACGCGGTGCAGGTCGATGCCGACCTCAAGCTCCTGGAATTTTTCCCTTGTGGTGCGGTCCGGGATGGCGGCCAGCCGCTCGCATTCCGCCAGCATGGCGCGCAGTTCCGTCGCCGCGACCGCGGCCAGTTCGGTCGCATGGCCGTCGAGCAGTTCGCGGATCTAAGGCCTCGCGGAACATGTTGATGTCGAATTCGGTGACGACATAGCCCTGGCGCGGGCGGCCGGTGACCAGGCCGTCGCGGTCGAGGCGGTTGAAGGCTTCGCGCACCGGCGTGCGGCTGACATTCAGTCGCACCGCGATGTCGTTTCGGTGACGCGCGAGCCCGGCGGAATCTGGCCGGTCACGATCATCGTCTTGAGCGAGGAACAGACCGAGTCGCGCAGCGTATTTTTGGTTTGCTTGGCCCCAGATTGGTTTCCAGTTTCGCGCTTTAGCCTGTTGTCGTCCCATTTGTAGTCGTAGCCGGTCTGATTTGCCACGCCCAGGGCGACACCATCCCAAAGACTCTCCCGGCCCGAAATAGATCGTGCCGGTGGTGCACTGCACCGGTATCGGCTTCTGAACGTCGTCACCGGGGTATTGACGACGAAATAAAATGCGGATTTGATAATACGTGGATACAAAAATACTTTTAGGTGCCCCATGCCAGCAGCCTTTCCGGCAGAGCCACAGATGTCCGCCACTGCTGAGGAAGAGGCGTACAGGCACGTTCATAGAGCCCTTCGCCTCGGCCGCTACAAACCGGGCGACAGGCTTATTCCGGAGGAGATTGCCGCCGAGATCGGCATGAGTCGCATGCCGGTGCGGGAAGCCTTTCGGCGCCTGGCCTCCGACGGGCTGGTGGTTCTGCGGCCCAATCGTGGATGCGTGGTCGCAGGCCTGACGGTCGATGAGCTTTACGAGATTTTCGAAATTCGCTCGGTTCTGGAGGGACTGGCCGTAAGGCTGGCGATGCCCCGGATCGATGAGGAGGAGTTCGAGGAACTCGATCGCCTGCTCCAGCGCATGGAACGCGCGGGCCAGAGCGGCAGCAGCGACTGGGTGGTCCGCCACCAGGAATTCCATGGCCGTATCTGTGCGCTAAGCCGAAGGCCCAAGCTTATCCACCAGATATCGGCGCTGCATGTGGTGATAGAGCCCTACATGCGCATCTGGTTCGACGACTGTGACAAGCCGCATTCTGCGCGCGAGGAGCATGCCGCCGTGATCGCGGCCTTGCGTTCAGGCGACGAACTTCACGCGGAAAAGGTGATGCAGGATCATATTCTCAGCACAGCACCGATGCTGGCCGAGTTCGTGAGTTCGAGCCGGTGACGAACGCCGGCCGGACAAGAATGGCCTCGAACCGGCAATGCGGCCGGACGTAGGAACAGATCGATCAGCCTATCAAAAAAGGGGAACCACATGAAAGTTTGTCGTTTGGCCGCAGTTGCGGCCGCACTCAGCATGCTCGGCTTCATGCACACCGCATTGGCCGAGGACGCGCCCAAGGCCATAACCATCGCCACGGAGGGCGCCTACGCTCCGTGGAACTTCACCAACGCAGACGGCAAGCTCGACGGACTGGAGATCGAACTCGCCAACAATCTTTGCGAGCGGATGAAGGTCAAATGCACCATCATCGCTCAGGACTGGGACGGACTTATTCCTTCGCTGAAGGTCGGCAAGTTCGATGTGATCATGGCCAGCATGTTCATCACGCCAAAACGCCTCGAGACCATCGACTTCACCCAGCCTTATGCGATCGACCCGGGCGGGTTCGCAGCCGCCAAGGATAGCGATCTGGGGAAGCTCGGCCCTTCGACCGAGAAATTCAAACTGGACGATGAGGCTGCTTCCAAGGCCGCGGTCGACAAGTTAAAGCCCCTGCTGAAGGGCAAGGTGGTCGGTGTCCAGGCGGCCACGGCCATGCTCGAATTCCTCAAGAAATACTTCGGCGACACGGTGGAGATTCGCGAGTACAAGACGACCGAGCAGCACGATCTCGATCTGGCCGCGGGCCGCATCGATGCAATATTCGCTCAGAAGACAGCGCTCGCCGCGACGCTCGCAAAACCCGAATTCTCGGGCTTCACGGTTGCAGGTCCGGGCTTTGTCGGCGGCTTGTTCGGCGCCGGAACGGGTGCGGGACTCAGGAAGGAAGACGCCAAGCTCAAGGAAATGCTGAACGACGCGATCAGCGCCGCCATTGCCGACGGGACCATTAAACGCATCTCGGAAAAATGGGTGAAAACGGACGTGACGCCGGTCAAGTAGCCACGTGTGTATTCTGTCCGGCCGATTGGTATCAACCGATCGGCCGGGTGCCGCGCTGAACGATCAGGTTTCACATGACGGACACACTCCATATCCTTTCCGTGGGCAAGGGCGGCTGGGGCGGAGCCCTGCTGCTGGCAGCTGGAGTGACATTTGCGCTGTCAGTCCTCGGCTTCCTGCTCGGCGCTCTCTTCGGCGCGGTTGCAGCAGGAGGCCGGCTCTCCACGAGAGCTTTACCGTCATGGGTCGCCAAGGGCTATGGCACGGTGTTCAGGGGTGTGCCCGATCTGTTGACGATCTACCTGCTTTACTACGGCGGCAGCATAGCATTGACTGAGATCGGTAAATTCTTCGGCAGCGCAGGCTTCGTCGGGCTGCCGACATTTGCGACTGGCGTCCTGGCGATCGGCATCATTTCGGGCGCCTATCAAGCCGAGGTCTATCGCGGAGCATATCTCGCCGTCGATCTCGGCCAGTTTGAGGCTAGCAAGGCGCTCGGCCTGTCCCGGTTCCAATCGCTGCGTCTCGTCATCGTGCCTCAACTGATGCGGCACGCCCTGCCGGGCCTCGGAAATGTCTGGCAGCTTGTGCTCAAGGATTCGGCCTTGATCTCCGTGATCGGCTTGGTGGAATTGATGCGGCAATCTCAGATCGGCGCGGGATCGATGCGGGAGCCCTTCGTCTTCTATATAGCAGCCGCGACGCTGTATTTCCTCATCGCTGCCGTGACCGGATCGGTCTTCCGCTACGGCGAGGCACGGGCGTGGCGTGGCATGGTCCACGCATGATCGACTTCGCCTTCTTTGTAGAGATCATTCCCACCCTTCTCTCCGGCTTGCCGTTAACCTTGCAACTTGCGGGGTTGTCGATCGGAATAGGCTTTGCCTTGGCCCTGTTGCTCGCACTGGCGCAGCAGGGAAACCATCGGATGCTGGTCTGGCCCATACGCTCCTTCGTTGCCGTCTTTCGCGGCACGCCATTGCTCGTCCAGATATTCCTCATCTATTACGGCCTCGGCCAGTTCCGCCCCACACTTCAGGCAGTTGGGCTCTGGTGGCTGTTTCGCGAGCCCTATTGGTGCGCCATCATCGCGCTCAGTCTCAATACCGCGGCCTATGGCAGCGAAATCCTGCGGGGTGCGATACAGGGTGTGCCGCGCGGCCTTGTCGAGGCGGCCTCTGCCTTCGGCATGACACGGCTCCAGACCCTGCGCCTCGTCGTTCTGCCTTTGGCGCTGCGCCAAGCCATACCGAGCTACAGCAACGAGATCATCCTTATGGTAAAGGGTACGTCGCTTGCATCGATCGTCACCCTGATGGAAGTGACGGGCATCGCCCAGGGGCTTATTTCGCAGACCTATCGCGCCGTAGAGGTTTTCGTGGCCGCGGGCGCGATCTATCTCACCATCAATTTCACGATCATCTCGGCACTGAACGCGCTGGAAACCTGGCTAACGCCTTATCGGGTCCGAGCCTGATACGCGTCTGGCGTAACGAGGAGAATTGGCAAAATGCGCAGTGTCGAGAAGCCGAAGCGATCCGTTGCCGTGTCGTGTTACGCCATGGCGGCAACGTCGCATCCATCAGACCAAGGGATACAAAGACAGAATGCGTGATTTCCAGTTTCCCGGCCGCTCGCCGGTTCGTGCCACTGAAGCGGTTGCCGCGACATCGCACCCGCTTGCAACCCTTGCGGCGATCGAGATGCTGCGCGCCGGCGGCAATGCCATGGACGCCGCCGTCTGCGCCGCCGCCGTGCAGGCCGTGGTCGAACCACAGTCGACCGGCATCGGCGGCGACTGCTTTGTGCTCTATTGTCCGAAGGGGCAAGGCAACGTGCTGGCCTTCAACGGTTCGGGTCGCGCCCCTGCCAAGGCGACGGTCGACTGGTATCTGGAAAAAGGCTTCGACTGTATCCCTCTGCAGGGACCGCACGCGGTCACCGTGCCGGGCGCCGTCGACGCCTGGTGCCGCCTGCTGGAGGACCATGGCCGCAAGGGCCTTGCCGATGCGCTGGCGCCGGCCATCCATTACGCCGAGAACGGCTATGTCGTGCATGACCGCGTCGCCTTCGACTGGGCCGAACCGGAGACGGATCTTTCGGCCGACGAGCACGCCGCGCGCATCTTTCTGCCGGGCGGCAAGGCACCCAGGGCCGGCGATGTCCACCGCCAGCCGGAACTCGCCGCCACCTTGCGGATAATCGCCAAACAGGGGCGCGCCGGTTTTTACGAAGGCGCCGTCGCCGACGATATCGTCAGCCGGCTCAACGAACTGGGCGGACTTCATTCGCGCGAGGATTTCGCGGTGACCAGAGGCGACTACGTGGCGCCGGTCAGCGTCTCCTATGGCGGCCATGAGATTCATCAGATGCCGCCGAACAACCAGGGGCTGACGGCACTGTTGATGCTGAATGTGCTGTCGGGGCTCGAGCTTGGCGGGCTCGACCCCAATGGTGCCGAACGCCTGCATCTGGAGATCGAGGCCGGGCGTCTGGCCTATCGCGACCGCGATCGCTTCGTCGCGGACCAGGACCATGTCCCGGTGCCGGTGAAGCAGCTTCTGTCCGGCGCCTATGCCGACCGGCTGCGCGCCGAGATCGACCGCGACCGCGCCATGACGCATCTGCCGCGCGTGGACCTGCCTGGCAGCGACACGGTCTACATCTCCATCGTCGATCGCGACCGCAACGCGGTCTCCTTCATCAACTCGACCTACTATTCGTTCGGCAGCGGCGTGGTCAGCCCGAAGACCGGCGTCGTGCTGCAGAATCGCGGCTCGAGCTTCCGCCTCGACCCGGCGCACCCGAACGCAATCGCGCCCGGCAAGCGGCCGATGCACACGATCATGCCCGGCATGGCGACGAAGAATGGCCGCGCGGTGATGCCGTTCGGCGTGATGGGCGGCGGCTACCAGCCGTTCGGGCACGTCCATCTGCTGACCAACATGCTCGACTTCGGCATGGACCCGCAACAGGCGCTGGACGCGCCGAGAGTGTTCTACAATGATGATATCGTGGAGGCCGAACGCAGCGTTCCCGCCGAGGCGATCGAGGGCCTGCGCCAGCGCGGCCATCGCATAGCCGAGCCGCACCATCCGCTTGGCGGCGGGCAGGCGGTGCTGATCGACTGGGAGAAGGGGACCCTGACCGGCGCCTCCGATCCACGCAAGGATGGTTTGGCGCTTGGCTACTGAGGCGATCCGTTGTCCAATGGCGTATCCATGTCGAGGCAAGCCCGCCCACGGCGCTCCCGCCGGTAGTCGTTCGAAATCCAGTCGGTGATCATGACCAACATTGCAAATCCCAAAGAGCTTTCCCGCCGTCTCGTCGCCGGCGCCGACAATGCGCCGGCAATTTCGGCCCCTGACAGGCCGACGCTCACCCATGGCGGGTTGCGTAGCCTTGTCGCTGCCACGGCGGAACGACTGCATGCGCTCGGCATCGGTCGAGGCGACCGGGTGGCGATCGTGCTGCCGAACGGACCCGAGATGGCCACCGCCTTCGTCGCGGTGGCGGCGGCCGCTTCGACGGCGCCGCTCAATCCCGCCTACCGGGCGGACGAGCTCGATTTCTACCTGACCGACATCGGCGCCAAGGCGATCCTTGTCGCTGCCGACGAGGCCGGGCCAGCGGTGACGGTGGCCGAACGCCTCGGCATCGGTGTGCTCAGGCTTGTCGCCCTGCCTGACGAACCTGCCGGAAGTTTTGCGATCGAGGGTGCGGCGATCGGTGCTCCGGCAGCGGCCGAGATGGCTCAGGACGGCGACATCGCGCTGCTGCTGCACACATCGGGCACCACGTCGCGGCCCAAGCTGGTGCCGCTCAGCCATGCCAACATAGCAGCCTCGGCCGCCCATATCGGCGCGACGCTCGGCCTGACGGCCGGTGACCGCTGCCTCAACATCATGCCGCTGTTCCACATTCACGGCCTGATCGCGGCCGTGCTGTCCTCGCTGGCGTCGGGCGGCAGCATCTTCTGCACGCCTGGCTTCAACGCGCTACGCTTCTTCCAGTGGCTGAGCGAGGCACAACCAAGCTGGTACACGGCGGTGCCGACCATGCATCAGGCCATCCTGTCCCGGGCAGCCCGCAATCCAGAGGTGCTGGCGGCAGCGCGTCTGCGCTTCATCCGCTCGTCCTCGGCGTCGCTGCCGGCGCAGGTGATGGCCGAGCTCGAGGCGACTTTCGGCTGTCCTGTGATCGAATCCTACGGGATGACCGAGGCGGCGCACCAGATGGCCTCGAACCGACTGCCGCCCGGCCTGCGCAAGCCGGGCAGCGTTGGCGCGGCCGCCGGACCGGAGGTGGCGGTCATGGCGCCTGACGGCCGGCTGCTGGAAGCCGGCGAGACCGGCGAGATCGTCATTCGCGGACCCAATGTGACGGCGGGCTACGAGAAGAACCCGGATGCCAACGCCACGGCTTTCGCGCATGGCTGGTTCCACACCGGCGACCAGGGCGTGCTTGACGAAGACGGTTATCTGCGCGTCACCGGCCGGCTCAAGGAGATCATCAACCGCGGCGGCGAAAAGATCTCGCCGCTCGAGGTCGACGACGTGCTGATGGACCATCCGGCGGTGGCGCAGGTCGTCACCTTCGCCATGCCGCATGACAAGCTTGGCGAGGACGTGGCGGCGGCAGTCGTGCTGCGCGAAGGCATGACCGCCACCGAGGGCGACATCCGCAGCCATGCGGCGACGCGGCTCGCCGACTTCAAGGTGCCGCGCAAGATCCTGATCCTGGACGAGATCCCCAAGGGCGCGACGGGCAAGCTGCAGCGCATCGGGCTTGCCGCCAAACTCGGACTTTAACGATGAAGATCACCATCTTCGGCGCCGGTGCGATCGGCGGTTATCTCGCGGCCAAGCTTGCGATTACCGGCCGGACCGATCTTTCGATCGTCGCGCGTGGCGCCCATCTCGAAGCGATCAAGACAAGCGGACTTCGCCTGATCGAGGACGGCCAGGAATCGGTCGCCCCCGTCAGGGCCGCCGCGAAGCCCGAGGAGCTCGGCGCCCAGGACTATGTCGTGCTGGCGCTGAAAGCCCATTCCCTCACCCCTGCCCTGGACCAGATCGCACCGCTGCTCGGCCAGGACACCGCTGTCGTCACCATGCAGAACGGCGTGCCGTGGTGGTATTTCCACGGCACTGGCGGGCCGCTCGAAGGCACGAGGTTGAATGCGGTCGATCCCGGCGGCGCGATCTGGGAGCGGATCGGGCCGCAGCGCGTCATCGGTTCGGTCGTCTATCCCGCGGTCGAGGTCGATGCGCCCGGCCTCATCCGCCATGTCGAGGGCAAGCGCTTCGCGCTCGGCGAACCCTCTGGCGAGCGCAGCGAACGGGTCACGCTGCTGGCCGAGGAAATGGTCAAGGCCGGGCTGCAGGTACCGGTGCGCGACGATATCCGCAGCGAAATCTGGGTGAAGCTGTGGGGCAATCTCTCCTTCAACCCAATCTCGGCGCTGACCGGCAGCACGCTGGCGGCGATCGTCGCCGACGAGGGCACCCGCACGCTGGCCCGCACCATGATGCTGGAGGCGCAAGCGATCGGCGAAAGCCTTGGCGTGCGCTTTCCGATCGCGGTCGACCGGCGCATCAAGGGTGCCGGTGATGTCGGCGAGCACAAGACCTCGATGCTGCAGGACCTGGAGCGTGGACGGCCGATGGAGATCGACGCGCTGGTGACGGCCGTCCAGGAACTCGGCCGGCTGACGGACAAGCCAACCCCGACCATCGATGCCGTGCTGGCGCTGGTGCGCCGCCTCGCCATCGAACGCGGCTGCTATTCCTGAGCCGATTCACCATGCTTTGAGCGGTTTCAAGCGCAGGGTGGAGCAATTGCCTTCATCGGGTCGGCGTATCGGGGCCGGTTGTTTTCGGATTGCCGAAATCGCGCCCGGAACCCGCTTCGCCCCGTCGTGTGCCTTGTTTCACATACGCCGGCCTCGAATCCACGCTTACTAAGCGGGAGCTAAAACAGTGGAGTGGCCACGCCCTCAATGGGTGGGAGCGGCGGTAAAGGGGTGAAGTTATGACAACAATTCAACCATACGAGACGGCCCAACAAAGCCTGTGCACTTTCGATATCGATCTTGATAACCCTCCCAAATCCACGGCGGCGGATATCGAGATCGCGATTATTGATGATCGACCGCTGATGTGCGACTGCCTGGCAAGAGGTCTCGCGGAAATCGAACCAGCATTTCGCTTCCGGCATTTCTCGAGCATCGAAGCCTTCGACGCGGCAGACCTGGAGGAGACCCAAAGGATCTCGACGGTCTTGATGTGCGTTATGTGGTCAAACTCCGAGGCAGACCACCATCTTGCCCGGATCGCCCACCTCAAAGCGACCAGACCTTCGGTCAGTGCCATCATCCTGGCCGATATCGAGAATCTTGACGACATTCTCAAGGCGATCGAAAATGGTGCGCGCGGTTACGTTCCGACGAGCGTCAGCTTGCAGGTTGCAGCCAAGGCCATTCATCTCGTGGCGGCAGGGGGGATTTTCATCCCGCCGAGTGTACTTTTCCAGTCAGCGCAAAACGTCAAGGACAGCCAGCAGACGGCCAAACAGCAGGCGCAGGACGACAACGTTTTTACGTCACGCCAGATTTCGGTCATAGAGGCGCTGCGTCGCGGGAAAGCGAACAAGATCATCGCATATGAACTCAATATGTGTGAGAGCACGGTCAAGGTGCATGTTCGCAATATCATGAAAAAACTTCGCGCCCGGAATCGGACCGAGGTGGCTTACATCCTGAATACGGCGCCGTATGAGGGGCTCATCAGGAATTGATCGACGGCGGCCGCGTGGTGACGCCATGACGCGTGAAGCGATCGAGATCGCCATCGCGTGATTGCAGCCGTGCCGTCCGAAGGCGGACGCACGGCTCGAACGGTCCAGGCAGAGCCCTCAGCTTCCAGCAGCAACAAGATGTCCGCCACCGACATCCTGCAACGCCAGTTTAAGCGGCGCCTCGCCGATCCTGCGGGTGGCGCTCGGTATCTCCTGGTCGAGGCGGGCGAAGCGGCTTCTTCGCTTGGCCGGGTCGGGCACCGGCACGGCTTCGATCAACCGCCTGGTGTAGGGGTGGCGCGGGTTGGAAAACACCTGGTCGCGCGTGCCCATCTCGACGATCTGGCCGAGATACATCACGGCGACGCGGTCGGAGATGTTCTCGACCACCGCCATGTCGTGCGAGATGAAGAGATAGGCGACACCAAATTCGCGCTGCAATTCCTTCAGCAGATCGAGCACGCGCGCCTGCACCGAGACGTCGAGCGCCGAGACGCTTTCGTCGGCGATGATCAACTTCGGCCGCAGCGCCAGCGCCCGCGCGATACAGACGCGCTGGCGCTGGCCGCCGGAAAATTCATGCGGATAAAGCTCCATCTGATCGGCCGACAGGCCGACACGCTCGAACAGCGCCGCAACCCGCTCCCCGCGCTCTTCCTTCGAAGCAATGCCATGGATGACGAGCGGCTCGGCGACGAGGTCGCCGACACGCATGCGCGGGTCCAGCGAGGCGAAGGGGTCCTGGAAAATCATCTGTACGTCGCGGCGCACCGCCTTGCGCTGGTCGCGGCCAAGGCCGGACAAATTGCGCCCGCCAACGACGATGTCGCCGGTGTAAGGCACCAGCCCGGCCAGCGCCTTGGCGGTGGTCGACTTGCCGCAACCGGACTCGCCGACCAGCGCCAGCGTCTCGTTGGGCGCGATCGAGAAGCTGACGCCCTCGACGGCGTGAACACGGCGGGTGACCCGGCCAAAGACGCCGCCGCGCAGATCGAAACGGACATGCAGATCGTTGACCACGGCGACATTGGCCGGCGTTGTCGTCTCGGCATCCCTGGATTTCTGCCGGCCGATCCCGGTGCCGATGCGCGGCACGGCGGCGAGCAGTTCGCGCGTGTAGTCGGCTTGCGGCCGGGCGAAGATGTCTGATGTCTTTCCCTCTTCGACCATGCGGCCATGCCGCATGATGATGACGCGATCGGCCATTTCGGCGACCACGCCCATGTCGTGGGTGATGAGGATGACGCTGGTGCCATGCTCACGCTGCAGGTCGCGCAACAGCTCCAGCACCTCGCCTTGCACGGTGACATCGAGCGCGGTCGTCGGCTCGTCGGCGATCAGCACGTCGGGCTTGAGCGCCAGCGCCATGGCGATCATCACCCGCTGGCGCATGCCGCCGGACAGTTCGTGCGGAAACTGCTTCAGCCGGCTTTCGGCTTCGGAGATGCGCACCGCCTTCAGCGCCTCGATGGCGCGCTGGCGGGCCTCGGCTGACGACAGGCTGGTATGCGCCTCGATGGACTCGGTCAGTTGCCGGCCGATCGACAGCACCGGATTGAGCGAGGTCATCGGCTCCTGGAAGATCATGGCGATGCGGTCGCCGCGAATGCGCCGCATCTGGCGCTCGTCGAGCGTCGTGAGTTCGGTCTCGCCGAGGCGGATCGTACCGGATGAAATCCGGGCTGCGGGCTGCGGCAGCAATTGCATGATCGCCAGCGCGGTCATCGATTTTCCGGAACCGGATTCGCCGGCGATGCAGAGCGTCTCGCCGCGGGAAAGTGTCAGCGAGAGGTTAGACACGACCTCTCGCTCGCCCTCCTCGCCGCGCACGCTGACGGAGAGGTTGGCGATGTCGAGGATTGTTTCGGGGATCGAAGTCATTGCAAGAGCGGGGTTCTGAGAAGTTCATTCCGGCTCGCCCCCCACCCGGACCTTTGGTCCGACCTCCCCACAAGGGGGAGGTGGGGCGCTGGCGTTTTACCCTCCCCCCTGTGGGGAAGGTCGCTGCAAAGCAGCGGGGTGGGGGTGCGGCGCCGACCTGACGTCATTCGAACACGCAGCGTGGGAAGTAGAACGACACCACCCAGTTCGGCATGTCGACGATCTCGCTGATCCTGAGATCACCGCACACCGAGGCCAGCATATAGGCCTCGACCGGGTCTATCTTGTAGCGGCCAGAGAGCAGGTCGACCATCTGCGCGACCGCCTCCCTGGCGCCGGCCATCAGGTCCGGGCCGATGCCGGTCGTCACCTCATAGCCCTTGGCATCGAGGTGGCGGGTCACCGGGCCTGGGGTGGTGAAGCGCGGCGTCTTCAGCCTGGCGTCCTTGACCAGGTCGAGCTTGAGCACGACATCCATCGGGCTTTCGATCGCCGTGCCGCAGACCTCGCCGTCGCCTTGCGCGGCGTGCGTATCGCCGACCGAAAACAGCGCGCCCGCCACCTCCACCGGCAGGTACAGCGTGGTGCCGGCGGCGAGATCGCGGATGTCGAGATTGCCGCCGACGCGCCTCGGCGGCACCACCGAGTGGTGGCCCTTTTCCGCCAGCGCGTTGCCGATGGTGCCGGCGAAGGGTTTCAGCGGCACACGCGCATTCTTGCCGAACAGCGCCGGCTCGAGCGAGGCGGCGTCGTATTTCCAGATGTTCAACGCCGGCTCCTTGAAGTCGTCGGCGAGCAGGCCAAAACCTGGAATGTTCGCCGTCCAGCCGAAGCCGGACGGCTTGAACATCTCGATCGTCACCTTCAGCGCGTCACCCGGCTCGGCGCCCTCGACGAAGATCGGCCCGGTCACCGGGTTGACCTTGGCGAAGTCGAGCCTGGCGACATCCGCAACCGTGCTGTCGGCCTGAAGCTGGCCGCCACCCGCATCAAGGCACTGGAACTCGATGGTCGAGCCGGGCGCCACCCGCTCGGCAGGGACAAACGAATTGTCCCAGCCGAAATGGTGATGGCGTCCGTGGATGGTGTAGTCGCAGTTATTGCACATCTTTTACGTACACATTGTCGTAGTTGATCGGGATATGGACCGGGTCGACATAGAGGTTGTCGGCGCCGCCCATGCGGGCCGATTTCATGGTGAAGCGCTGCTCGTTGAAGACCGGCGCCCACGGCGCGTCCTCCATCACCTTGTCGTAGATGGCGCTCCACATCTTGTCGCGCTCGCCCGCCTTGGCCGGGTCGACCACGGAGTCGGCCTCGGCCGCCTTGGCGTCGAGATCCTTGTTGCAATACCACGACCAGTTCCAGCCGCCCGGTACAGCGCCGGCACAGCCGAGGATCGGGCCATAGAAGTTCGACGGATCCGGGAAATCGGCGATCCAGGCCATGCCGCCGGACCAGATCATCGGTGCGCCGGCCTTGTCGCCGCCGGCGGCGATGACGTTGGCCTGCGCCAGCGACTGGATGCTGGCCTTGATGCCGATCGCGGCCAGGTCCTGCTGGATCGCCTGGGCGATGCGCGGGTTGGGATCGGTGTTCATGGCGAACAGCTGGGTGTCGAAACCATCGGGATGACCGGCCTCGGCGAGCAGCGCCTTGGCCTTGGCGACGTCATAGGGATAGCCCTTGAACTCCTTGTCGTAGCCCGGCATCGACGGCGGCAGCGGCTGGTTGGCCGGCACGGCGCGGCCGTTGATGATCTGGATGATGCGGGCCTTGTTGATCGCCATGTTGACGGCCTGGCGCACCTTCACATTGTCGAAAGGCGCCATGGTGGTGTTCATGGTGACGTAGCCGGTGTGCAGCTGACCGCCTTCGACGACGCGCGCCTTCTGCTCGGGATCGGCCATCACCTCCTGGAACTTGGCCGGCGGAATGCCGTCGCCGGGCACGTCGATTTCGCCCTTCTGCAGGCGCAGCAGCGCCACGATCGGCTCTTGGCCGATCTCGAAGGTGATCTTGTCCAGGTGCGGCAGGCCCTTGTGCCAGTAGTCCGGATTGCGCTCGAAGACGATGCGCTGGCCAAGCGTCCATTCGGCCAGCTTGAAGGCGCCGGTGCCGACCGGATGCTTGCCGAAATCGGCGCCGTATTTCTCGACCTCTTCCTTCGGCACGACATGCGAGAAGTTGATGGCCATGACATGCAGGAAGGTGGCGTCGGGACGGGTCAGCTCGAACTTGACGGTGTAAGGGTCGACGACGGTGACGCCGGCCAGGCTTTCGGCCTTGCCGGCGGCGACATCGTCATAGCCCTTGATCGAGCCGAAGAAGCCGGCGCCGGGGCTCTGCGTCTTCGGGTTGGTGACGCGGTCGAGCGAATATTTCACGTCGTCGGCCGTCATCTCGCGGCCATTGTGGAATTTTACGCCGTGGCGCAGCTTGAAGGTGAAGGTCTTGCCGTCGGGCGAAATCTCGTAGCTTTCGGCAAGGTCGGGCTTCAGATTGGTGGTGCCCGGCTCGTAGTCCATCAGCCCGTCGAACAGACTCTTGATCATCGACCAGTTCTGCCAGTCATAGCCGATCGCCGGATCGAGCGTGGCGACGTCGTCCTTGTAGGTGATGGTGATGGCGCCGCCCTGCTTGGCGTTCGGATCGACTGTGTCCTCGGCGCGTACGCTCGTCATGCCGAGCATTAGCGCCAGCGCCGATGCCGCTACAGTGGAGGCCAGAAATTTTTTCATTTCGTGTTCCCTTTCTCTGGTTGTTTTCTTGGTTTCATCTGAGCTTGATGCGCGGGTCGATGAAGGGCGCGATGACGTCGGCCAGGAGATTGCCGAGCACGATGGCGAAGGCCGACACCAGCGTGACGCCCATGATGATCGGGATGTCGACGCGCTGGATGGCCTGCCAGGCCAGCTGGCCGATGCCGGGCCAGCCGAACACGCTTTCGACGACAACGATGCCGCCCATGAAGATGCCGATGTCGATGCCGATCATGGCGATGACCGGCAGGATGGCGTTGGGCAGCGCGTGGCGGAAGATGATCGCGCTCCGCGCCAGGCCCTTGGCGCGGGCGGTGCGCACATAATCCTGGCGCAGCACGTCGATCATCGACGAGCGCATCATGCGCGCGTACCAGCCGGCGCCGAGGATGCCCATGGTCAGCGATGGCAGCACGAGATGGCGCCAGGTGCCGTAGCCGCCGATCGGAAACCAGCTCAGCCGCACGGCAAAGACGTAGAGCAGCAAAAGGCCGACGACGAATTGCGGCGCCGAGACGCCGACGAAGGAAGCGACCATCAGCGTCTGGTCGGTGGCGGTGCCGCGCTTGACGGCGGCGATCAGCCCCATGCTCAGGCCGATCAGCAGTTCGCACAGGATGGCGCCGACCATCAGCAACAGGCTGGCCGGCAGTCGCGAGACAATCAACTCGGTGACCTCGGAACGCTGGATGTAGGAGCGGCCGAGATCGCCGCTGGCGAGCTTCACCAGATAGCGCCAGTACTGGATGACGAAGGGCTGGTCGAGGCCGAGCTGCTGGCGGATGTTCTCGACCGTCTGCGGCGTGGCGCTCCGGCCGGCGATCTGGCGCACCGGATCGGCCGGCAACAGATAGAGCAGCGCGAAGGTGATCAGCGAGACGCCGAGCAGGATGAGCAGCGATTGGATGAGGCGGCGGCCGAGATAGGCGATCATGCCCGGCCCCTTTGCGTCGGATCGAGAATGTCGCGCAGCGCATCGCCGATCAGGTTGAAGGCCAGCGCCAGCGCCAGGATCGCCGCACCGGGGAAAAACACAAGCCAGGGGGCGGCCTGGAAGTAGGTCTGGTTCTCGAAGATGATGTTGCCCCACGAAGCCGTCGGCGGCTGCACGCCGATACCGAGGAAGGAGAGCGTCGCTTCGAGCAGCACCGTGGTCGAAATGCCGAGCGTGCCCCAGACGATAATGGTCGGCAGCAGATGCGGCAGGATGTGGCGAAACAGGATGCGGGGCGCGCTGGCGCCGATGGTGCGCTCGGCGTCGATGAACTCGCGCTCGGCGAGCGAGCTGGTCTCGGTGTAGATGACGCGCGCGGTCTGCACCCAGTTGACCAACGCGATGACCATGGCGACGATCCACAGGCTGGGCTCGAACACCGCCGCCAGGCAGATGGCGAGCAGCAGCGCCGGAAACGCCATCATCAGGTCGGTGAAACGCATCAGCGCGCTACCGATCCAGCCGCGGAAATAGCCTGCGGTGACGCCGACCAGCGTGCCGATGAACAGTGCCACGCCATTGGCGACGATGCCGATGATCAGCGAGGTGCGCGCGCCATAGAGGATGCGGGTCAAGAGGTCGCGGCCGAGCAGGTCGGTGCCCAGCCAGAATTGAGCATTGGGCGGCAAGGGCGAGCCTTCTAGTGTCAGGCCGTCGAACATCTGCTCGTTGGGATCATAGCCGGTCAGCCATGGCGCCAGCACGGCGCCGGCAACGACGATGGCGACGATCCCCAGGCCGAGCATTGCCAGGCGGCGTTTGACCAGCCGGCGCCAGACGCCGGCACGCGGCTTGACCGGCATGCGCCCGGCGGCCGGGAGATCAGGCGCGATGGGACTGGTCATCGCCGCCTTCTTCCCCCGTTGCTTCTTCGCTTGTCATCGCCACGATCCGGCGCGCGGCATCCTCGACGCTGATCTGCCAGCTCATCGCCAGCGAGCGCAGCTGCGCATAGGCGCGATCGTCGTCGGTGCCTTTCGACAGCGCCGTCACGGCGCGCACGATGGTCTGGCGCTCGGCGACGCGCTGGCGAAGCGACGCAATTTCGCTGGCCAGATGCTTGCGCGCCTCGAAACTCTGCCGCGCGATCAGCAGCGCGCTGTAGACGCCGGCAGTGCCGACCGGCTTCAAGAGTTGCGCATCGGCCTTATGCGACAGCGCCCACTCGATGCGGCCGGGTGCCTCCGAGCCGATCAGCGCCACCAGCGGCATCGGCGCCTCGCCCGGCTTCCAGGGAAACTGCTCGTCGAAGCCGAGATCGGCGTCGAAGAAGACGAAGTCGGCGGCCAGCGCCTCAGGCGGCAGTTCCGGCCAGCAGTCCAGCGTGGTCAGGCCGATGGCCGACAATTGCCTGGTGATCGCCTGCACCGTCGGATGCGGGCGATGCAGGATGAAGGCCCTGGCCCCACCGAGATTGGGGATGCGCGGCGTCCTGGTCACGACACGACCCTCAGGCGGGGACGGCCGAATGTCCTGGCCGGGTCGTAACGCGACAGATAGGGGTCCGGCGCGACCTCGTGCTGCCGGCTGACGACTTCGAAGAAGCCGTCCGCGATCCGCCCGATGATCACCGGCAGCGTCGCGTGCTGGGTGTGGGCGTCGATGGCAATGGGCCCGAGGCGGGTCGAGAAGCGCTGCTCGGCGAACGCCCTGGAAAATTCCGCCGGACCAGCGTCGGGATCGCGGGAGAGCACGTCGGCCATCACCTGCACCGACGCATAGGCGGAGGCCTCGAAGGACGAGCCGAAAGCGGCCGGCCGCGGCGCGAAATAGGGCCCGACAGACAGATGCCCTCTCCCTGTCTCGCCGATCGCCGGCAGCTCGCCCTCGGTGAGGTTGCAGGAAATGACGGGGCAGTTTTCCGGACGGAAGGCGGGATCCTCGTCGCCCAGGTCGCGATAGGCCGCCAGGAAGGCGTAGGACGAGGTGCCGATCAGATTGTTGAGGATGAAGTTCGGCCGCGTGGCCCGGATTTCCCCGATCAGACGCGACACGTCGGTCTCGCCGATGCGCAGATAGCGCTCGCCCAGGACCTTGCCGCCGGCATCCGCGATCAGGTCGCGTGCCACGCGGTTCATCTCCCAGCCCCAGATGTAGTTCGAGCCGAGCAGGAAGCCGTTGGCGCCGAAGCGCGGCACGACATAAGCCAGCAGCGGCACCAGGTGCTGGTTGGGGCAAGCGTGCATGTAGACGACATGCTCGTTGGCCTCGAACCCCTCATAGGGGCAGGCGTACCAGAGCATCCCGCCCGCCTTCTCCAGCACGGGAATGGTCTCCTTGCGGCTCCAGGAGGTGACGCAGCCGACGACATGGCGGGCGCTGCTGGTCTTGAAGATGTCCTCGCACAAGGTCGCGTAGCGATCGGCATTGCTTTGCGGGTCGCGCTCGACCGGCACCAGCTCGATGCCTGAGCTCCGATCGGCGTTGATATCGGCGATCGCGCGCATCGCGCCCATCCGGCACGCATCGGACACGAGCTGATAGCTCCCCGAGCGGGAATAGAGGATGCCGATCTCGATACGCCGTTTCAAACAGATCCCCAAAAATAACAATGCCCCGCAGCCACCGCCGGCGAGGCGAGGCATACGAGGCATTCTTGCCGCCCGGCGATCAGAGCCGGTATTTTGCCCTAGCGTATTCGGTACGGCGGGTCAGTCAAGCGGGAAAAGTGCTACGCTCAACTCAACCCTGCTCCAATTGCTTCCGGCGCCACGCGGCCGGAGCCTCGCCAACCCGCGCGCGGAAGACCCTTTGGAAATGGGCTGGATTGTCGAAGCCGATCTCATAAGGCAATACCCCCGACGGTGCGCATCGTCGACCCCGGCGGTGTCTTGTGCTCGCTGCCTTGAAATTTTTGAGAGAATATTCCCGGTATTGAGGGCAACCGCGAAACGCGATTCTTTGATAAATTCGATAGAATTTCTGACGATGTGACCAAGGCTGAGCAATCCGTTTGGCTGCCATGACTTCACAACCGCAGAGATCAATCATGTCCGACTTCAAAAACACTTTGCCATCTTCCCTTTGGTCAACCCTCAACCGGCGCGGCGGTCTTGCTCTGCTGTTCGCATCGGCTGTCGCAATTGGCAGTCTGATGGCACCCCACGCGTCGTTCGCCGAGGACAAGAAGTCGATCAAGGTCGGCATCATCAGTGGCGAGGACGAGGATGTGTGGCGGGTCGTCGTCGCGCAGGCGGCCGAAAAGGGCCTCGCCGTCGAGACCGTGGTGTTCAACGACTACACCCAGCCCAACGAGGCACTGGAGCGTGGCGAAATCGACGCCAACGCCTTCCAGCACCAGCCCTATCTCGACAACCAGATCAAGACTCAAGGCTACCACATCGTCCGCGTCGGCTATACCGGCGTCTGGCCGATCGGCCTCTACTCGAAGAAGTGCAGCAAGGTCGCCGACCTGCCCGAGGGCGCGGTCATCGGCGTGCCGAACGATCCTTCCAACGAGGGCCGGGCGCTGCGCGTCCTCCAGAACGAGGGCGTGATCAAGCTGAAGGACGGCACCGGCATTCTCGCCACCACCGCCGACATCGCCGAGAATGCCAAGAAGGTGGTGATCAAGGAGCTCGACGCTGGCATCGTCGGCCGCTCGGTCGAGGATCTCGACGCCGCCGTGGTCAACACCGACTGGGCGCTGAAAAGCGGCCTGACGCCGGAAAACCGCATCGCGCAGGAGCCCATCGCCGACAATCCGTACCGCAACTTCATCGCGGTGAAGGTCGGCAATGAGAACGAGGCCTGGGTGAAGACGCTGGTGGCTTCTTATCAGAACGAGGCCGTGAAGGCCGAGTTCGACAAGGTCTACAAGGGCACCGGCCTCAGCGCCTATTGAGAGCATCCGCGACCGGGCGACCGGTTCGAGAGCACTAGCGGTCCGTGCTTGAGCGCGGGCCGCAATCGCGTTTCGGATGGCGAGAACAGGAACACGCATGAACCAGCATTTCACGGCATCCGTGGACACCACCGATCCGACCCATGGCCGGCCTGACGCGTCTCAGGACGTCGTGCGCCTTGTCGAACTGAAGCGCCGTTTCGGCGTGACGGCGGCGCTCGACGGTGTCTCGCTGACGGTGCGCAAGGGCGAGATCCTCGGCATCATCGGTCGCAGCGGCGCCGGCAAATCGACGCTGATCCGCTGCCTGAACGGTCTGGAACGGCCCGATTCCGGTGAGGTGTTCATCGAAGGCCGCGAGATCAGCCGGCTCGGAGAGCGCGACCTGCAGCCGCTGCGGCGGCGCATCGGCATGATCTTCCAGCATTTCAACCTGCTGTCGGCCAAGACCGTCGAGGACAATGTGGCGCTGCCGCTAAAGATCGAGGGCCGGCCGAAGGCCGAGCGGCTGGCACGTGCGGCCGAACTGCTCGATCTCGTCGGCCTGTCGGAGAAGGCAAAAGCCTATCCGGCGTCGCTGTCCGGCGGCCAGAAGCAGCGCGTCGGCATCGCCAGGGCGTTGGCGGCCCGGCCGGCGCTGCTGTTGTCGGACGAAGCCACCTCGGCGCTCGATCCGGAGACGACGCGTTCCATCCTTGCCCTGCTGAAGGACATCAACCGGCAGCTTGGCCTGACCATCCTGCTGATCACCCATGAGATGGAGGTGATCCGCTCCATCGCCGACCGGGTGGCGGTGATCGACGCCGGGCGCATCGTCGAGGAAGGGCCGGTCTGGTCGGTGTTCGCCGACCCGCGCTCGGACATCACCCGCAGCCTCCTCGGCGCCATCCGGCCGCAGTTGCCGGCCGAACTGGCGGCCCGGCTGGTGCCGGGGGCCGGCGCGGAAACGATCCTGCGCGTCGACGTGGCCGGCGAGGCCGCGCGCGGCCCACTGCTCTCGGATCTCGCGGCAATCGTCCCCGGTCCGTTCCGCCTCGTCCATGGCGGCATCGACCACATCCAGGAGCAGCCCGTCGGCACGCTGTTCCTTTCTGTCCCTGGCAGCGATGCAAGGCATCTCGCCGAAGTGATCACATTCCTGAAGTCCCGCCAGGCGCGGGTGGAGGTGCTTGGCCATGTCGCCCATCCTGTTTGAGCTTCTGCTGCGTTCGATCTGGGAAACGGTGCTGATGACGGCCGCGTCCGGCCTCATCTCGCTGGTTTTCGGCCTGCCGCTCGGGCTGGCGCTGGTCGCCACCGATCGCGGCGGCATCGCCGAAAGCCTGTGGGTCAACCGCGCGCTTGGCGCCGTCATCAACGGCTTCCGCTCCGTGCCCTTCATCATCCTTCTTGTGGCGCTGATCCCGGTGACGCGGCTTATCGTCGGCACCTCGATCGGCACATGGGCGGCCATCGTGCCGCTGTCGATTGCCGCCACGCCCTACTATGCGCGCATCGCCGAAGTGTCGCTGCGCGAGGTCGACCACGGGCTGGTCGAGGCGGCGCGCGCCATGGGCGGCAACCGCTGGACGATCATCCGCGAGGTTCTGGTGCCGGAAGCGCTGCCCGGCATCGTCGCCGGCTTCACGGTGACGCTGGTGACGCTGATCGGCGCTTCAGCCATGGCCGGCGCGATCGGCGCCGGCGGGCTCGGCGACCTCGCCATCCGCTACGGCTACCAGCGCTTCGAAACCAGCGTCATGATCGCCGTGGTCATCGTGCTGATCATCCTGGTCTGCGGCATCCAGTGGGCCGGTGACCGGTTGGTGGCGAGGCTGGACCGGAGAGCGTGAGACTGAAGCCGGCTAACTATGCTCTCGGCCTGACACCTTCAGGATCGAAGAGCCGTGTCGATGTCATGCGCCGAAAAAGTCCGGTCCGATGCGGGAGATCAGGACGCCGGGCCCGCCGGTGCGACCCCAAACAGGTCCTTGGCTTCCTCGGCCGTGTAGTAGCCAAGTCTGACATCCCGAGCGACCAGTTCACGGTCACGCTGTAGTGGATCGCCATAGCCGCCACCGCCCGGGGTGCCGACGCGCACGCGGTCGCCGGCCTTCAAGGCGATGTCTTGCTCCTTGGAGAGATGCGGCGGCACATGTGCCTGGCCGTCGCGGAAGACTGTCACAGTGTTGACCGCGCCGTCCTTGCCGCCGAGCGCGCCTTGCGGACCGAAACGGCCGTGATCCATGACGAAGGAGGCGCGGGCGTCGCCACGCAGGATTTCGACCTCGTAGGCGAGGCCAAAACCGCCGCGATGCTTGCCGGCACCGCCCGAGCCCTCGCGCAAGGCATAGTGACGGTAGAGCACGGGAAAGGCCTGTTCCATGATCTCGACCGGCGGCGACTTGGAGATGCCGATGGTCGAGCAGCCATTGGTCAGGCCGTCATGGTCGGCATTGCCGCCGTAGCCGCCGCCGGAGATCTGGTACATGACGTAGTCGCGGCCGCGTGCCGGGTCGTTGCCGCCGAGCGCAAAATTGCCGCTGGAGCCGGCGGGAGCCGCCGTCACCTTGTCCGGCAGCGCCTGTACCATGGCCGCGAACACCGCCTCGGCGATGCGCTGCGACACTTCGGCGGCGCAGCCTGAAACCGGACGCGGATACTTGGCGTCGAGGAACGTGCCTTCCGGCCGCTTGACATCAAGCGGCTCGAAGGCGCCGGCGCTGATCGGCACATCCGGGAAAATATGACGCATGGCGAGATAGACCGAGGACAAGGTCGTCGCCAGCACGCTGTTCATCGGTCCGGCGCACGGCTTTGACGAGCCGGCGAAGTCGAAGGTCAGCGTGTCGCCCTGTTTCTCGACAGCGAGCGCGATGGTCAGCGGCTCGTTGACCACCCCGTCGGAATCGACAAACGCCTTGGAATGGTAGGTGCCGTCGGGGATGGCCGATATGTTGGCGCGCATCTGTTCGGCTGCACGCCGGCGCAATTCGGCGATCGCCTCGACAACAGTTTCGTCACCGTAACGATCAAGGATTCCATTGAGCCGGTCCTGGCCGATGAGCAGCGCCGCGGCCTGGGCGCGGATGTCGCCGATGCGCTGGTCGGCGACGCGGATGTTGGAACAGATGATGGCGTAGATTTCGGGATCGAGCACGCCTTTCTTGAACAGTTTCACCGGTGGCAGCCGCAGGCCTTCCTGCTCGACCGCCGTCGCCGAAGCGGAAAACCCGCCTGGCACCGAGCCGCCAATGTCGGGCCAATGGCCGGTGTTGGACAGCCAGCAGAAGATCTTTCCGTCTCTGTAGACCGGCATGGCGAAGCGCACATCCATCAGATGGGTGCCGCCGAGATAGGGGTCGTTGACGATGTAGATGTCGCCTGGGTCCGGCGGCAGGCAGCGACCATCGGCGATCATCTCGATCACCGTCCTGGTCGAATACTGCATGACGCCGACAAACACCGGCAGGCCCTGGCTGCCTTGTGCGATCAGCGAGCCATCGACGGCCGAATATATGCCGTCGGAACGGTCATTGGCTTCGGCGATGACCGGTGAAAAGGCGGCACGCGAAAAGGTCAGATCCATCTCGTCGCAGACCTGTTGCAGGGCCGCCTGGAGGACCGACAGGGTGATGGCGTCGAGCTTCATCTCAGGCCTCGCCAATGTCGATGATGATGTTGCCGTCGGCGTCCGATCTTGCGCGGTCACCGGGTTCGAGCACGGTTGTGGCGTCCATCTGTTCGAGGATCGCCGGGCCTTCGATGACGGCGTCGAGCGGCAGCTTTTCGCGTGCGTAGACCGGCGTCTCGTGCCAGCGACCGCCATACCAGACCGGCCGGATCTCGCGCCGTGCCTCGTCGAGCGTCTTTGCGCGCCCCGCCGGGTCTATCAGCCGCGACAGGTCGATCGCCGGCCTGACACCGGTGACCGAGGTGTTGAGGTTGACCAGGTTGGCGCGGATTTCCGGTAGCTCGACCTTGAAGCGGGCGAAGTAGGCTTTCTCGAACAGAAGCTGCAGTTCGTTTCGGGTCATCGACGAGGACGGCAGCGGCACGTTGATGATGTGCGTCTGGCCGACGAACTGCATGTCGGCGGAGTGGGTGACGCGGATCGTCTCCGGCTTCACCGCTTCCTTGCCGATCAGCTCTTCACCTTCGTTTCGGTGCCGTTCCAATACGGCGTGAAGCTGGGCTTCGTCGAGCACAGCCACGGGCTGGTTGACCGTGTTGACGAAGTCATGGCGCAAGTCGGCGACGACGCAGCCGAGCGCGTTGGTGATGCCGGGCCGCGCCGGCACCAACACCTTCGGCAGGCCGAGTTCGCGCGCCAGGGCGGTGGCATGCAGCGGCCCGGCGCCGCCGAAGGCAAACAGCGCGAAATCGCGCGGGTCATGGCCGCGCGACACCGAGACCATGCGGATGGCACCGGCCATCTTCATGTTGCCGAGCCGCAGCACCGCGCCCGCCGCCTCGACGCCGGACAGGCCGGTCGCCTTGCCAATTTTGTCCTCGAAGATGCCGGTGACACGCTCGACAGTGACCGGATTTTCGACCGCCAGCAGCTTCTTCGGCGCCAGCCGGCCGAGCACAAGGTTGGCGTCGGTGATGGTCGGCTCGAGGCCGCCGCGCCCGTAGCAGATCGGGCCGGGATTGGCGCCGGCACTTTCCGGGCCGATCTGGATCAGACCCGCCGCGTCGACGCGGGCGATCGAGCCGCCGCCGGCGCCCACAGTGTGCACCGCCACCATCGGCACATGGATCGGCATCGCATATTCGATCTCGATCTCGTTCGACACCGCCGGCTCGGCGTTGCGGATCAGCGCCACGTCGGTCGAGGTGCCGCCCATGTCGTAGGTGACGAGGTTTTCGAAGCCGGCGCGCTTTCCGGTGTAGGCGGCGGCGATAACGCCGGAGGCCGGGCCCGACATGACCGTCTTGGCCGACTCACGTGTGACGAAGCGGGCCGAGATCATGCCGCCATTGCCGTTCATGATCAGGAAGTCGCGGGCATAGCCTTTTGCCCCCAGCTCCTTGCGCAGCCGCTCGACATAGCGCTCGAGGATCGGCTGCACGGAGGCGTTGACCGAGGCGGTGACGCCGCGCTCGAATTCGCGCGCTTCCGACAGCAGCGCATGGCCCGCCGTGATGTAACCGTTCGGCCAGAGTTCGGCGGCGATCTCGGCGGCGCGCCGCTCATGCGCCGGGTTGGCGTAGGAATGCAGGAAATGGATGACGAGGGATTCGCAGCCGGCCGCGATCAGCATCTTCACCGCCTCGCGCATCTCGGCCTCATCGAGCGGTGTGCGTACGGTCCCGGAGGCCTCGACGCGCTCCGACGCTTCGAGCCTGAGATTGCGCGGAATGATCGGCAGGAAGCTGCCGGTCATGCCATAGGCCTGCGGCCGTGTGCGCCGGCCAAGCTCGATCACGTCGCGAAAACCGCGCGTGGTGATCATGCCGGTTTTCGCCAGCCGGCGTTCCAGCACCGCATTGGTGGTGGTGGTTGTGCCGTGCACGATGAGGTCGATGCCATCGATCGGAAATCCGGTGGCGCCGAGCGCCGAAACGACGCCGAACGCCTGGTTGTCGACCGTGGTCGGGGTCTTGGCGATATGCACCCGGCCACCGTCGCGGCCATCGATCAGGAGCAGGTCGGTGAAGGTTCCGCCGACATCGATGCCGGCGACGACGCTGCCCAGGGAATCCGGCGGCTGCACCGAAAAATTCTCTTTCATTGTCGAAACCCGAAATGCCCGGACTACGGATATGGCACAGTTTGGAAAGGTGTTTCGCGGCGGTATCTTGACGCAAATATCGTTTGTATACTAATAAATTCCGGACACAAGAGCTTACGCTTCGGAGTGTGCGAGCGGCACGCTGGAACCTGAATGGTTCGGGCGCGCAGGAAAAGGTTTGGTGCCCGCGCCCGCGGGTTGGGCCAGAAGGTTGGATTTGATGAACACCACATCCGCGCTCAACATCGCCGGCGCCCGTCCATTGCAATTCCCGATCCCCGCCAATGTCTATGCCGAAACCGTCGTCTCGGTGAAGCACTATACCGACCGGCTGTTCTCGTTCCGCATCACCCGTCCGCAATCGCTGCGCTTCCGGTCCGGCGAATTCGTCATGATCGGCCTGCCCAATGCCGAGAAGCCGGTGTACCGCGCCTATTCGGTGGCGAGCCCGGCCTGGGACGACGAGCTGGAATTCTTCTCGATCAAGGTGCCGGACGGCCCGCTGACCTCGGAACTGCAGAAGATCCAGGTTGGCGATACCGTCATCATGCGCCAGAAGTCGACCGGCACGCTGGTGCTGGACGCACTGACGCCCGCAAAGCGCCTGTTCATGATCTCGACCGGCACCGGCATCGCGCCTTTCGCCAGCCTGCTGCGCGACCCCGACACCTATGAGAAGTTCGAGCAGGTCATCCTGACCCACACCTGCCGCGACGTTGCCGAACTCACCTACGGCCAGGAGCTGGTCGCGGCGCTCGAAAGCGACCCGCTGATCGGCGAACTGACCGGCGGTCGCGTCACCCTCTACAATTCGACGACCCGCGAAGAGTCGGCATGCATGGGCCGCATCACCGCGCTGATCGGCTCCGGCAAGTTCTACAGTGATCTCGGCATCGACAAGCTCAATCCGGAAACCGACCGCATCATGATCTGCGGCTCGATGCACATGCTCAAGGACGTCAAGGAACTGGCCGAGAGCCTTGGTTTCGAGGAGGGCTCGCTCAGCCACCCGGCGAGCTTCGTAGTGGAGCGTGCCTTCGTCGGCTGAGACCCGGTCGCATCGTTCCAGGAACGGTTTTTGACCATACGGTCAAAAACCAGCTGCCTTGGCGACCTTTTTCCGCTATTGGTGCCCGAAGGACTCGTGAAGTACGACTTCGCGGGCTATCCTCGGCATGACCGCTGAACAAAGGGGCAGGAGATGAGCAGCACAATCCGCGAAGCCGAGCTCGGTGCCAGCGCATCCAAGGTGACGCCGCTGCCGGCGCGTGCCGCCGCCAATACTCCCGTGCCGCAGGACCATCGCATCGCGCGCAATCCCGGCATGAAGCTCGACCTCGGCTTCATGGAATCGATGCGCAACGTCAACCGCTCGGCGCTCGAACGCCGAGTCGCGAGCCTGACCAAGCGGCGCTCGATCAAGGCCGACAACCAGGCGGCATGGCTGTTGCGCGCCGTCGCCTGCATGGATTTGACGACGCTGAATTCCAACGACACCGAAGAGCGCGTACGCCGGCTTTGCGCCAAGGCGATCAACCCGTTCCGTCGCGACATCGTCGAGGAGCTCGGCATTGCAGGTGAAATCATCCGGCCGGCCGCGGTCTGTGTCTATCATCCCTTCGTCGCCGCCGCCGTCGAGGCCGTGCGCGGCACCGGCATTCATGTCGCCGCGGTTTCCACCGCCTTTCCGCACGGCCTTGCGCCGCTGTCCACCCGCCTGCAGGAAATCGAGGCTTCGGTGAAGGACGGCGCCGACGAGATCGACGTCGTCATTCCGCGCGGTCTGGTGTTCGGGGCCAAGTGGCGGGAGCTCTACAATGAGATTGTCTCGATGCGCGCCGCCTGCGGCGACGCGCATCTGAAGGTCATTCTCGGCACCGGCGACCTCGCCACGCTGCGCAATGTCATGCTGGCCTCGATGGTGGCGATGATGGCCGGCGCTGACTTCATCAAGACCTCGACCGGCAAGGAAAGCGTCAATGCGACGCTGCCCGTTGGGCTGGCCATGGTGCGCGCCATCCGCGCCTATTTCGAGGAGACCGGCCATCTCATCGGCTTCAAGCCGGCGGGCGGCATTTCCACGGCGAAGGCCTCGCTCGACTGGCTGGTGCTGATGAAGGAAGAACTCGGCCGGCCGTGGCTGGAGCCGGAGCTGTTCCGCTTCGGCGCCTCGAGCCTTTTGACCGACATCGAGCGCCAGCTCGAGCATCATCTGACCGGCCACTATTCGGCCAATCATCGCCACGCGATGGCTTGAGCAACCCACCCCGATCGGCTTTGCCGATCGACCCACCCCACGAGGGGGAGGGTGAAGGAGGCACCTGATGAACATTCTCGACCGCTATCACGCCATGGACTACGGCCCGGCGCCGGAGGCTCGCAATGAGGCCGATGCGTGGCTTGCCGCGCGCGATTTCGGCAAGGCGCTGTTCATCGGCGGCGACTGGAAGGCCGCTTCCGGCGGCAAGACCTTCGAGACCAGCGAGCCCTCTTCCGGCAAACTGCTGGCCAAGGTGTCCGACGCCAATGCCGCCGATATCGACGCGGCGGTTGCGGCCGCCACCAAGGCGCTGCCGAAATGGTCGGCCTCCTCCTGCTATCAACGCGCCAAAGTTCTCTACGCCATCGGCCGCGCCATGCAGCGTCATCAGCGCCTGTTCGCGGTGCTTGAGACAATCGACAACGGCAAGCCGATCCGCGAAAGCCGCGACATCGACGTGCCGCTGGCCATCCGCCATTTCATCCACCATGCCGGCTGGGCGCAGGCACTGGACAGGGATTTCCCCGGCCAAAAGGGCGTCGGCGTCGTCGGCCAGATCATCCCGTGGAATTTTCCGCTGTTGATGTTGGCCTGGAAGATCGCGCCGGCGCTCGCCGCCGGCTGCACCGTGGTGCTGAAGCCGGCCGAGTTCACGCCGCTCACCGCCATCCTGTTTGCCGAGATCTGCGAGCGCGCCGGCGTGCCGAAAGGCGTCGTCAACATCGTCCAGGGCGGCCCGGAAGCGGGCGCGGCAATCGTCAACCATCCCGGCATCCAGAAGATCGCCTTCACCGGTTCGTCCGAGGTCGGCAAGATCATCCGCAAGGCGACCGCCGGGTCGGGCAAGAAGCTGTCGCTCGAGCTCGGCGGCAAGTCGGCCTTCATCGTCTTCGAGGACGCCGATCTCGACAGCGCCGTCGAGGGCCTGGTCGATGGCATCTGGTTCAACCAGGGCCAGGTTTGCTGCGCCGGCTCGCGGCTGCTGGTGCAGGAAGGCATTGCCGAGGCCTTGATCGCCAAGGTCAAGACGCGGATGAGCCGGCTGCGCGTCGGCAGCCCGCTCGACAAGAACACCGATATCGGCCCGCTGGTCGACTTGACACAGCTCGACCGGGTCAAGGGCCTGGTCGCCGAAGGCGCCAGACAGGGCGCCATCTGCTGGCAACCGGATGCCGCGCTGCCATCTTCCGGCTACTACCACCTGCCGACTCTCGCCACCGGTGTTTCGCCGGCTAATATCCTTGCACAGGAGGAAGTTTTCGGCCCGGTTCTGGCCACCATGACCTTCCGCAACACCGAGGAAGCGATCGAACTCGCCAACAACACGCGCTATGGGCTCGCCGCCTCGGTGTGGAGTGAGAACGTCAATCTTGCCCTGCACGTCGCGCCGCAATTGAAGGCCGGCGTCGTCTGGGTCAACGGCACCAACATGTTCGACGCCGCCTGCGGCTTCGGCGGTTATCGCGAGAGCGGCTTCGGCCGTGAGGGCGGGCGCGAAGGCATGTTCGAATATCTCTCGGCAAAGCTGCCGCTCGGCCCGGTGATCAAACCGGCGACGCTCTCGGCGCAACCTGCCGAGCAGTCGGACGGCGACGCTATCGACCGCACAGCCAAGCTGTTCATCGGCGGCAAGCAGGTGCGGCCGGATGGCAATTATTCGCTGGCGATTGCCACCGCCAAGGGCAAGCTGGCCGGCGAAGTGGGCCTCGGCAGCCGCAAGGATATCCGCGACGCCGTGTCCGCCGCCCGCGCCTGCAAGGGCTGGCCGGAAGCGACCGCCTACAACCGTTCCCAGGTGCTCTACTACCTGGCCGAAAATCTTTCCGGCCGCGCGGGCGAGTTTGCCGCCCGCCTCACCGAGCTGACCGGCGCCAGCGCCAAGGCAGCGCGCGACGAGGTCGACCAGTCGATCGAACGGCTGTTCCTCTATGCCGGTCTTGCCGACAAGTTCGAGGGACGCGTGCACCAGCCGCCGGCTCGCACCGTGACGCTGGCGCTGCACGAGCCTGTCGGCGTCGTCGGCATCGTCGCGCCCGACACCTCGCCCCTGCTCGGCCTGATCTCACTGGTCGCACCGGCGCTGGCCATGGGCAATACCGTGGTCGCCGTGCCTTCGGAGCGCCACCCGCTGCTGGCCACCGACCTCTACCAGGTCATCGAATATTCCGACGTCCCGGCCGGCGCCATCAACATCGTCACCGGCCGCAGCGCCGAGCTTGCCAGCGTGCTGGCCAAGCATGACGATGTCGACGGGCTATGGGTGTTCGCCGATGCCGACACCTGCGCCAAGGCGGAAGCCGAGTCCATCGGCAACCTCAAGCGCGTCTGGAGCGGCAATGGCCGCGGCCTCGACTGGGCGTCCGACGAGGCAGCCGGCGACGCCTTCCTGCGCCGCGCCGTCGAAGTGAAGAATGTCTGGGTGCCTTACGGAGACTGATGCATGCCGCCCAAAAGCGTGCCCCCCGGGCTTGACCCGAGGGTGCGTAGCGGTTTTGGGGGCACCGACATGCATGGAAACAAACAGCGAAAGCGGGTCGAGCCCTTTGAGCGTTTGTACGCAGCTGTCGACATGGTGATCGTGTTCGGGCTTGACGCCCGGATGCGTGTTCTTTAACGAGAAAAAACATCTTTATCTGTGGGATGGCAGTGGCACAGGCCGCACAATGGCGTCCGACTGGCACATGACGCCTTGGCCAACTGCCGATAAACCCGAACGATCCAAAGCGGGCGAGGAGAACAGCATGGCGGATCTGGCAGGCAAGATCGTTGTCGTCACGGCAGCGGCGCAAGGCATCGGCAAGGCGAGCGCGCTGGCCTTCGCCAAGGCAGGTGCTGTCGTCTACGCCACCGACATCAACGAAGCGCTGCTGGCGGAGCTCGCCAAGACGTCGGGCATCAAGACCCGCAAGCTCGATGTGCTCAACGACGAGGCGGTCAACGCTGCCTTTGCCGAGATCGGCAAGGTCGATGTGCTGTTCAACTGCGCCGGCTTCGTCCATTCGGGCTCGATCCTCGAAATGAAGGACGCCGATCTCGATTTTGCCTTCAACCTCAACGTCCGCGCCATGATCCGCACTATAAGGGCCGTGCTGCCCGGCATGCTGGACCGCGGTGACGGCTCGATCATCAACATGTCGTCGGTTGCCGGCGCCGGCAAGGGCGTGCCCAACCGGTTCGCCTATGGCGTCACCAAGGCCGCCGTCATCGGCCTGACCAAGGCGATCGCCGCCGACTATGTCGGCAAGGGCATACGCTGCAACGCCATCTGCCCCGGCACGGTCGAGAGCCCGTCGCTGCAGGACCGCATGCATGCGCAGGGGGATTACGAAGCCGCCCGCGCCGCCTTCATCGCCCGCCAGCCGATGGGCCGGCTCGGCACGCCGGAGGAAATCGCCGATCTGGCCGTCTATCTGGCCGGTGCCACCTATACGTCCGGACAGGCCTATAATATCGACGGCGGCTGGTCGATCTGAACCAATCTGACTGAGGAGACCATTACATGAAGCTGCTGCGCTATGGCGAGGTGGGGAGCGAACGTCCCGGCCTGCTCGATGCGGATGGAACGATCCGCGATCTCTCCGCCCATGTCGCCGACATTGCCGGCACAACTCTTCATCCGGCCTCGCTGGACATGCTGGCCAGGCTCGATCCGAAGTCGCTGCCGGTGGTTGCCGGCAAGCCCCGCATCGGTGCCTGCGTTGCCGGCACCGGCAAGTTCATCTGCATCGGCCTCAACTATTCCGACCATGCCGCCGAGACCGGCGCCACCGTGCCGCCGGAGCCGATCATCTTCATGAAAGCAAGCTCGGCCATTGTCGGTCCGGACGACGACGTGCTCATTCCGCGCGGCTCGGTCAAGACCGACTGGGAAGTCGAGCTTGGCGTGGTCATCGGCAAGACCGCCAAATATGTCAGCGAGGCCGACGCGCTCGACTATGTCGCCGGCTACTGCGTTTCGCATGACGTCTCGGAACGCGCCTTCCAGGCCGAGCGGCAGGGCCAGTGGACCAAGGGCAAGAGTTGCGACACGTTCGGCCCGATCGGCCCGTGGCTGGTAACCAAGGACGAAGTGGCCGATCCGCAGAACATCAAGATGTGGCTGACTGTCAACGGCAAGACGATGCAGAACGGCTCGACCAAGACCATGGTCTATGGCGTGGCCTACCTGGTTTCCTACCTCAGCCAGTTCATGTCGCTGCACCCCGGCGACATCATTTCGACCGGCACGCCGCCCGGCGTCGGTCTCGGCATGAAGCCGCCGGTTTTCCTGAAGGCCGGCGACGTGGTGGAGCTTGGCATTGAGGGGCTCGGCCAGCAGAAGCAGACGTTCAAGGCTGACGTGTAGAAACCTTCCCTTCCCCCCCTGTGGGAGAAGGTGGATCGGCGCGTAGCGCCGAGACGGATGAGGGGTGCTGGAAGAAACGCGGCGTATAAAAATCAAAGGATTTGAGGCGCTCAGCGTAGCGATCCTTCCAACACCCCTCATCCGCCTTCACTTCGTTCAGGCACCTTCTCCCACAAGGGGGAGAAGGTATAGGCGCTACTTCAGCACCTTCCCATCCGCTCCAAACCGATAGGTCTTCGCCGGATCCGGCGTCGCATAGAGCGTCGCACCCGGTTCGGCATCATAGACACCGAAAATCCGCACCGTGATCAGCCCGGCCTTTTCGCAGTCGAGATAGAGGTTGGTGTCGGCGCCGAGATGCTCGGCATGCACCACCGTTCCCTTCCAGCTGCCCGACTTCGGATCAACCGTCAGATGTTCCGGCCGCACGCCGATGGTCTTGGCCGTCTCGCCGAGACGGGCACCATCGATGAAATTCATCTTTGGTGAGCCGATGAAGCCGGCGACGAACTCGTTCGCCGGCGAATTGTAGAGTTCCATCGGGCCGCCGATCTGCTCGATCCGACCGGCATTGAGCACGACGATCTTGTCGGCCAGCGTCATCGCCTCGACCTGGTCGTGGGTGACGTAGATCATTGTCGCCTTCAGCCGGCGGTGCAGCTGTGCGATCTCCAGCCGCGTGTTGACGCGCAGCGCGGCGTCGAGGTTCGACAATGGCTCGTCGAACAGGAACAGCTTGGGCTCGCGCACCACGGCGCGGCCGATGGCGACGCGCTGGCGCTGGCCGCCGGACAGTTCGGCCGGGCGCCGTTCAAGATAAGGTTCCAGCGACAGCATCGACGAGGCAATGCCGATGCGCCGCTCGATCTCGGCCGTAGGCGTGCCCGCCTGCTTGAGGCCAAGGCCCATATTGTTCTTCACCGTCAGGTGCGGATAGAGCGCATAGGTCTGGAACACCATGGCGATACCGCGCTTGGCCGGCGGCGTCGCCGAGACATCCTCGCCGTCGATGACCACTCGGCCCGAGGTCGAATCCTCCAGCCCGGCGATGACCCTGAGCAGGGTCGACTTGCCGCAGCCAGAAGGACCGACGAAGACGACGAATTCGCCATCGGTCACTTCGAGGTTGATGCCCTTCAGCACCTCGACCGGCCCGAAGGCCTTCTTCACATTCTCGATTTTCAGCGAGCCCACGGCTTCGTTCCTGTCGTTAGAGTTTGACTCGTCCTAGAGCTTGACTGGGGCGCCGCTGCGCACGCTCTCATCGGCGGCAAGGCAGACGGCCAGCGATTTGACCGCGTCGTCCATGTGTCTGGTGAGATCGAGATCCTCGCGGATCGCCTTCAGCACGAAGGCCTGTTCGAGATCGCAAAGGTCCTGGTGCCCGGGCTCGCCCTGCATCGACAGCATTTCGTCCGGGTTCGCGAACTTGCCGTCCGGGCCGGTCGCAGCGCTGTGCAGGCGGATGGTCGAGGTCTTGGTGTGGGTGTCGATGTCGTCGGACTTCACACCTTCCTTCATGACGATCGAGACGCAGCCATTCGGCGAAATGACGTCCTTCACGAAGAAAGCCGTCTCCGAAATCATCGGTCCCCAGCCGGCTTCATACCAGCCGACCGAACCGTCGTCGAACAGCACCTGAAGATGGCCGTAATTGTACATCGTGGGCGCAACTTCGTCGGTGAGCCGCACGCCCATGCCGCGCACCTCGACCGGTTTCGCGTCGGTGATCTGCAGCATCACGTCGAGATAGTGCACGCCGCAGTCGACGATCGGCGAGGTCGTCTGCATCAACTGCTTGTGCGTCTCCCAGGTATGGCCCGAGGATTGCTGGTTGAGGTTCATGCGGAAGACGTAAGGGCCGCCGAGCTTGCGCGCCTCGGCGATCAGCCTGATCCACGACGGATGATGGCGCAGGATGTAGCCGATCACCAGCTTCCTGCCATTGGCCTTGGCCGCCGCGACGACGCGTTTTGCATCCGCCACCGTCGTTGCCAGCGGCTTCTCGACGAAGACATGGCAGCCGGCCTCGAACGCCTTCACCGCATAGTCGGCATGGCTGTCGGAATAGGTGGCGATGCAGGCGACGTCAGGCTTTTCGTCGCGCAGCACCTCGTCGAAGGAGCGCCTGATGCCATAGCCCGACAACCCCTCAGGCAGCGGCACGTCGGAGCGGTTGATCAGCGCCGCGATCTCGAAGCCCGGATTGGTGTGATAGGCCAGCGCATGGCTGCGGCCCATATTGCCGAGACCGGCGACGACAACGCGAAGGGGTTTTGACGAACTCACTTGACGGCTCCGGAGGTGATGCCGCGGATCAGCTGCCGCGAGAAGATGACGTAGAGGATCAGCACTGGCATGATCGCCAGCGACAGTGCCGCCAGGATGGCGTTCCAGTTGGTGACGAACTGGCCGAGGAACAGCTGTGCGCCGAGCGTCACCGTCTTGGTTTCTTCCGACGGTGCCAGGATCAGCGGGAACCACAGATCGTTCCAGATCGGGATCATGGTGAAGACGGCGACCGTCGCCATCGATGGCCGCACCAGCGGCAGCACCAGGCGGAAGAAGATGGTGTATTCCGACAGCCCGTCGATGCGGCCGGCATTCTTCAGGTCGTCGGACACCTGCTTCATGAATTCCGACAGGATGAAGACGGCAAGCGGCAGCCCTTGCGCGGTGTAGACCAGGATCAGCGCCGTCAGCGTGTTGACCAGCCCGCTTGCCACCATCAGTTGCAGGATGGCGACAGTGCCCAGCCGGATCGGGATCATGATGCCGAGCGCCAGGTAGAGGCCCATCAGCGAATTGCCGCGAAAGCGATATTCCGACAGCGCGAAAGCGGCCATGGCGCCGAACAGAAGCACGAAGAACAGCGAGGCGACGGTGACGACGAGGCTGTTCTGGAAATAGTGGATGAAGTCGCCCTGGCCGATCACGGTGGTGTAGCCGATCAGGTCGAAGGTCTTCGGCGTCGGCGGCGTCAGCGGCGCGCCGAAGATGCCCGCGCGCGACTTGAACGAATTCATGATCACCAGGATCACCGGAAACAGCGCGATCGCCGTGTAGGTCAACAGGATCGCGTGGGCGCCGACGGTGCGGGGCAGCGAACGGGTGGCGGTGCTCATCTCTTGCCCCTTAGAACTGGTAGCGACGCAGGCGCGTCTGCACGAGGAACAGATAGACGCAGACGCCGCCAAGGATGATCAGGAACATCATCGTGGCGATCGCCGCCCCCATGTTGGGGTCGCCGACCTGCAACTGGAAGCCGAAGAAGGCGCGGTAGAGGAAGGTGCCGAGAATATCGGTGGAATAGTTCGGCCCGGCGAGCGCGCCTTGCGCGGTGTAGATCAGGTCGAAGGCGTTGAAATTGCCGACGAAGGTGAGGATCGAGATGATGCCGATCGACGGCAGGATCAGCGGCAGCTTGATCTTCCAGAACTGCGACAGGCCAGTGATGCCGTCGCACTCGGCCGCCTCGATCACCTCTTCGGGGATCGACAGCAGGGCGGCGTAGATCAGCATCATCGGGATGCCGACGAACTGCCACACCGAGATCAGGCTGAGCGCCGTCAGCGCATACTGCTCCTTGCCCAGCCATGGCGTGAACAGGCTTTTCAGGCCGACCAGGTCCATCATATGCGGCGCCACGCCCCATAGCGGCGAAAGGATCAGCTTCCAGGCGAAGCCGACGATGACGAAGGACAGGATGGTCGGCACGAAGATCGCCGTGCGGTAGAAGGCGGCGAATCTGAGCCTCGGGCTGGACAGCAAGGCCGCCAGCATGACGCCGATCGGGTTCTGCACCAGCATGTGAATGATGAAGAACCAGGTGTTGTTCCTGAGTGCGTTCCAGAAACCCACCGACCAGTTGGGGTCGCCGAACAGCGTGCGGAAATTTTCCAGCCCGACGAAGATCTGGTGCTGCTCGATGTTGCGGAACAGCGATAGCTGCAGCGTGCCGGCCAGCGGCAGGATCATGATCGCCGTGTAGACGAGCAACGCCGGCGCCAGGAAGACGCCGATGTGCCAGCGGGTCGGTCGTTTCGGTCGTGTTTCTGCGGCCATGAGTTCGGTCCCCGCCGTCTCTCGGTTCCAAATGATGTCGATGCTAGATGATGCCTCGATGCACTGCCCGGATTTCCTTCCCGTGCAGGAAGGACAAAGGCCTGTGACAGGTCAGCTTCACCTTCCCCTACGCAGAGGGTAAGGCCGAGAGGCCACGCCGACAATCACAGCCTGAAAACCAGGATAGTCCGAAACCGGCCAGGCCTGCGCCCGGCCGGCTTCGTTGCCTGAGCTCTTACTTGGCCGGCTTGTACCAGCTGTCGAGACCGGTCTGCAGCTTCTTGGCGGCAGCTTCCGGGGTGTCGGTGCCGTTGATGACGTTGGCCGATTCAACCCACGTCTCGTTTTCGAGGTTCGGCGTGCCGCGCGACAGGATCTGGTAGGTCGAGCGGATCGTCGACTTGCACTTGCCGCGCCAGGAAACGAATTCCTGCGCCAGCGGATCTTCCATCTTCACCGGCGAGGAGTTCAGGCTGAAGAAGCCCGGCAGCGCGTTGGCGTAGATGGTGGCGAAGTCCGGCGAGGCGACCCAGGACAGGAAGGTCTTGGCGGCGTCGGCGTTCTTCGAAGCTGCATTCAGGCCCATGCCGATATCGGTATGGTCGGAGATGTAGCAGGTGTCGCCGGCCTTCTCGACCGGCGGCGGGAAGGCGCCCATCTTGAACTGGGCCTGGGTGTTGAACAGGCCGATTTCCCACGAACCGGCCGGGTAGATGGCGGCGCGGCCGAGGGTGAAGAGGTTCTGGCTGTCCGGATAGGTCTGTGCCTCGAAGCCGTCGCCGAGATACGGCTTCCACTTGGCCAGTTCCTCATACGGCGCGACCCAGTCCTTGTCGGTCAGCTTCTGTTCGCCCTTGATCAAGGCGGCGCGGCCGTCCTCGCCCTTCCAGTAGTTGGGGCCGATGTTCTGGTAGCCCATCGTCGCGGCTTCCCAGAGATCCTTGGTGCCCATCGCCATCGGGATGTAGGTGCCGTCGGCCTTGATCTTATCGAGCGCGGCGAAGAACTCGTCGCGGGTCTGCGGCACCTTGATGCCGAGCTTGTCGAAGGCATCCTTGTTGTAGATGAAGCCGTGGATGACGGAGGCCATCGGCACGCAGAAGCTCGCCTTGCCGTCGTCGGTCTGCCAGGCGGCCTTGGCCACGGGCGAGAAATTCTCCATACCGGGCAGCGCCGAGAGGTCGGCGAGGTTGCCCTTCTTGTAGAGTTCAAGCGACTTGTCGAACGGGCGGCAGGTGATCAGGTCGCCCGCCGAACCGGCGGCGAGCTTGGCGCCGAGCGCGGCGTCATATTCGGTCGGCGCCGACGGGGCGAACACCACCTTGATGCCCGGGTTCTTGGCTTCGAAAGCCGGGATCAGCTTATCCTTCCAGATGGCAAGGTCGTCGCCGCGCCAGCTTTCGATGTTGAGCGTTACGTCTGCGGCAGAAGCCACCCCGGCGGTGCCGAGAATGCTGGTGCCCAGAAGCAGTGCCGTCAGTAGTTTCGTTGTCATGCTCAGTCTCCCTGTTGACCTTTTTCAGGTTCGGTTTTGATGAGAACGGAGGCAGTGCGCCCCTTGCTCCCCTCGATCGCGGAAAGGGCCGGCCGAAGCTTCTGGCCGGCCTCTTCCAGTATCTTCTCGGCCGCATCGGCGCTGTCGGCGCCGGCGGCGAGCAGAATGGCGGTCTTGACCGCGCCGCCACTCTTCTCGAGCAGCCGGGCCGCTTCGTCCCTGCCGCGCCCGCTGACGGCGGCGACAATGCGCGCCGCGCGATCACGCAGCTTGATGTTGTCGGCCATGAGGTTGACCATGTAGCCGTCATGCACGTGACCGAGATGGACGGCGGTCAATGTCGACAGCATGTTGAGCGCGATTTTCTGAGCGGTGCCCGCGCCCATGCGGGTCGAGCCGGCGATCAGCTCCGGCGGCGTTTCCAGCAGGATGGCGGTTTCGGCCTGCCGGAGCAGGAGCGAATCGCGGTTGTTGGCGATACCGATGGTGGCGGCACCCCGGCGCCGCGCGTCCTCGATGGCCCGCACCGCATAGGGCGTCGTGCCGCTGGCGGAGACAGCGATCAGACAATCGCCCGCGCCAATGCCGGCATTGGCTACGGCCGTCGCGGCCTCCTCGGTATCATCTTCGGGCCCGCCGGCCAGTGTCCTGAAAGCCGCGTCGCCGCCGGCGATCAGGATGGCGATGCGGTCGCGGTGAATGCCGAACGTGCCTGGCAGTTCAAGCGCATCGGCCAGTGCCATCAGGCCGGAGCTGCCGGCTGCCGCGTAGGCGAGCTTGCCGCCGCTCTTCAGCCGGCCGGCGATGATCTCGGCTGCCCTGGCGATTGAGGGAATGGCTTGGCGTACGACCTTTGCGGCTTCGATCTGCGCATCGGCCAACGAAGCAAGGATGGCGTCGGGGGCCTGAATATCCAGACCCTCGGCATTCTGGTGAAGCGCTTCGGTGCGCGTTTCGGCCATCCCGGTACCTCCAATACCAGAACAATACCAAAAAAATACCACTTGTCCACACGCATTAACGAAGTCCCGAGTCGGAAATCGCTGAGCCGGCGAAATGCCTAGGTTTTTCAATAAAATACGCCTTAATCTTTTTGAAACGGAAATTAACCCTTGGCTATTGGTATTTTATTGGTATTATCCGCCCGGAGGAGAAATCGCGTGAATTTCGTGCTCGGTATCGATGGCGGCGGCACCAGCTGCAGGGCTGCCCTGGCGACGGTGGACGGCGCGGTCATTGGCCGCGCCAAGAGCGGCGCCGCCAATATCCGCACCGATCTCACCGGCGCCCGATCGAACATCGTCGAGGCCGCGCGGCAGGCGTTCATCGCCGCCGGGCAGGATCCCGAATTCATCCCGCAAACACCGGCCATTCTCGGCCTTGCCGGCGCCAATGTCGGCACCTACAGGCAGCAGCTTGAAGCCATCCTGCCGTTCAGCATCAGCCGCGTCGAGACCGACGCCGAAATCGCACTCGAAGGGGCTGTAGGCTCCGGTGACGGCGCCATGGCGATCCTCGGCACGGGTACCGCCTACATGGCGCGCAAGAACGGCAAGTCGCGCGCCATCGGCGGCTGGGGTTTCCAGGTCGGCGACCAGGGCAGCGGCGCCCGCATCGGCCGCGACCTGCTCGAACAGACGCTGCTCGCCTATGACGGCGTCCGCGCGGGTTCGCCGCTGACGCAGAGCATGCTCGCCGTTTTCCGCAACAACCCGGAGGACGTTGTCGAATTCACCACCAACGCCAAGCCCGGCGATTTCGGCGGCTTCGCGCCCAAGGTGTTCGAGCACGCCGAGAAGGGCGACAGCGTCGCCAACTGGATCCTCGACAGGGCAATCACCGACGTCGAGGCCTCGCTCGGCGCACTCGACCTTGCCGACGACGCGCCGCTCTGCCTGCTCGGCGGGCTGGCGCCGCTCTACGCGCCGCGCCTGTCGGCGCGCTACCGGGCATTGCTGAAGCCGCCGCTCGACGACGCACTGGGCGGCGCCGTGCAGATGGCGGTTCGCCTTTTCGCCAGACCAGCGGAGGCCGCGCGATGAGCGACGCCGCCGACCAGATCTTCGCCACGCTGAAACAATCGTCGCAAAGCGGCGCGCCGCTTTATCTGCAGCTCCGCAAGAGCATCGAGGATGCAGTCAATCGCGGCCTGATCGGGCCGGGCGACGCGCTGCCTTCCGAGCGCGACATCGCCACCAAGGCCGACATTTCTCGCGTCACGGTGCGCAAGGCGGTGCAGGACCTGGTCAAGGGCGGCATCCTGGTCCAGCGGCATGGCTCCGGCACGTTCGTGGCGCCGCGCATGGAGCGCGTCGAGCAGTCGCTGTCGCGGCTGACATCCTTCACCGAGGACATGGCGCGGCGCGGCATGGCGGTGCGATCGGCCTGGCTCGACCGCGGCCTTTACGCGCCCTCGCCCGACGAGATGATGGTGCTCGGCCTGTCGTCGAACGAACTTGTGGCGCGCGTGGCGCGCCTGCGCATTGCGAACGACACGCCGCTGGCGATCGAACGCGCCTCGCTGTCGGCCAGCGTATTGCCCGACCCGGCGGGAATAGGCTCCTCGCTCTATGCGGCGCTGGAATTGACCGGCAACCGTCCGGTGCGGGCGGTGCAGCGCATTTCCGCCGCCAATCTCGGCGACAGCGACGCGCGCCTGCTCGAAGTGCCGCCCGGCATCGCCGGCCTGCACATCGAACGCATTTCCTATCTGGCGAGCGGCAAGGTGATCGAATTCACCCGCTCCATCTACAGGGGCGACGCCTATGATTTCGTCGCCGAACTGCGGCTGACGGGGCCGAGCGAAGAGGGCCGACCATGAGTACAGAGCCGACAGAGATGACCCATATGCGGCGCGAGATCGAAGAGATCCCGCAAGCCGTCGCCCGCCTGCTCGACGGCTCCGGCGCCGTGTTGACCGAGGCCGGACGCGGCATCCGCGAACGCGACCCGCAGTTTGTCGTCACCGTGGCGCGTGGCTCGTCCGACCATGCCGCCACGTTCATGAAATATGCCGTCGAGCTGACCGCGGGCCTGGCCGTCGCTTCGGTCGGCCCATCGATCGCCTCGATCTATGGCGCCAAGCTTAGGCTGGCAGGCTCCGCCTGCCTTGCGATCTCGCAGTCGGGCAAGAGCCCTGACATCGTCGCCATGGCCGAAGCCGCACGGGCCGGCGGCGCGTTGACCATAGCCATCACCAACACCGCCGATTCGCCGCTGGCGCGCGCCTCGGATTATGCGATCGATATCCTGGCGGGGCCCGAGCGCAGCGTCGCGGCAACCAAGACCTTCGTCAATTCCGCCGTCGCCGGTCTCGCCTTGATGGCGCATTCCACCGGCGACGAAGCGCTTCTCGAGGCGCTCGCCCGCTTGCCCGAGCATTTCAGCAAGGCGATCGGCTGCGACTGGATGACGGTGCTGGCCGAAACGATCGACAAGCAGAAGTCGCTGTTCATCCTCGGCCGTGGACCGTCGGCGGCGATGGCCAACGAAGCGGCGCTGAAGTTCAAGGAGACCTGCGGCATGCATGCCGAGGCCTACAGTGCCGCCGAAGTCATGCATGGTCCGCTGGCGCTGATCGGTCCCGATTTCCCGGTGCTTGCGCTGGCCGCGCGCGACGCGTCCGAGCCGTCGGTCGCCGAGGCCGCCGACAGCCTGGCCGCCAAGGGGGCGCCGGTCTTCATCACCTCGATGCTTGCCAATCGCGCCACGCGCCTGCCGCATGTCGCCACCGGTCACCCGCTGACCGATCCGCTGACGCTGATCGTGTCCTTCTATGTGTTCGTCGAGGCCTTTGCCCGCCATCGCGGCCTTGATCCGGACACGCCACGCAATCTTCGCAAGGTGACGGAGACCGTATGAGCGACCGTTTTGCCCTGACCGGCGCCCGGATATTCGACGGCGACGACTGGCATGAAGGCCACGCGCTTGTCGTGCGCGACGGCCTCGTCGAGGCTATCCTGCCTACGGGCGCCCTCCCCCCCGACATTCGCGTCGTCGACACCGGCGGCGGCATGCTGGCGCCCGGTTTCGTCGACCTGCAGGCCAATGGCGGCGGCGGCGTCATGCTCAACGACCACCCCGATGTCGCGTCGATCGAAACCATCTGCAAGGCGCATGCGCCCTTCGGCACGACGGCGCTGCTGACGACGCTGATCACCGACACGCCCGCGATCACCGCCGCCGCCGTCGCCGCCGGCGAAGCAGCGACGCTGCGGAAGGTGCCGGGCTTCCTCGGCCTGCATCTCGAAGGCCCGCATCTGTCGATCGCCCGCAAGGGCGCGCATGATCCGGCGCTGATCCGGCCGATGACGGACAAGGACGAGGCGATGCTGATCGCGGCGCGGCACAAGTTGCCGGTGCTGCTCACCACGATAGCGCCCGAATCCGTCGAACCGGCACGCGTCGCAGCGCTCGCCAAGGCGGGCGTCATCGTCAGCCTTGGCCATTCCGACACCGGCTACGCCACGGCCAGCACCTTTGCCGCGGCCGGCGCTTCGATGGTCACCCATCTGTTCAACGCGATGAGCCAGATCGGCAATCGCGAGCCTGGGCTGGCGGGCGCGGCCATCGACACCGGCACATTGTCCGCTGGCCTCATCGCCGACGGCATCCATGTCGATCCCGTCACCATCAAGATCGCGCTGCGTGCCAAGCAGGGACCGGCGAGGATCGTGCTGGTCACCGATGCCATGGCGACGATCGGCACCGACATGACGTCATTCACGCTGAACGGTCGCACCATCTACCGCAAGGATGGCAGCCTGCGGCTCGCTGACGGCACGCTGGCGGGGGCGGATCTCGACATGATCTCGGCTGTTCGATACGTCCACCGCGTTATCGGGCTGGACCTGTCGGAGGCGTTGCGCATGGCCTCGCTCTATCCGGCGCAAGCGATCGGCCAGTCGCACCGGCTCGGGCGCTTCGCCAACGGTACGGCGGCGGATATTGTCGCGCTGTCGGATGATCTCGATATCGGACAAGTCTGGATCGGCGGCAAGATGGTGTTCGAGGCCAGCGCTTCACCCTGAAAGGGAGCTCATGCAGGCAGTCGACTGTGTTGTCGCCGGAGCCGGTGTCGTCGGGCTCGCCATCGCCAGGGCGCTCGCTTTGGCGGGCCGCGAGGTGGTGGTGATCGAGAAGGCCGGTTCGATCGGCACCGTCACCAGTTCGCGCAATTCCGAAGTCATCCATGCCGGGCTCTATAATGCGCCGGGGAGCCTGAAAGCCCGGTTCTGCGTCGAAGGCCGCCAGCGGCTCTATGCCTATTGCGCCGAGCATGGCATCGCCCATGCGCGCACCGGCAAGTTGATCGTCGCCAGCGAGCCCGGCCAGATCGACGGATTGCGGGCGATCCAGGCCAATGCGCGACGCTGTGGGGTCGGCGATCTCGAGCTTTTGACGCGCGGCGAGGCCGAAAGCCTGGAACCGGCACTGACATGCGCCGCCGCCCTGCTGTCGCCGTCGACCGGCATTGTCGACAGCCATGCGCTGATGCTGTCGCTGCGCGGCGACGCGGAGGCCGCCGGCGCATCCTTCGCCTTCCTGACCGTCGTTGCCGGGGCGACTATCGAAGCCGACGGGATCCGGATCGACACGCGCGATGCCGATGGCGAGACCTTCACGCTGCAGGCCAGCGCTTTCGTCAATGCCACAGGCCTCGATGCGCAGGCCCTGGCCGGCCGCATCGACGGTTTCCCAAGGGATCTCATCCCCCGGCAGTGGCTGGCGCGCGGAAACTATTTCGCGCTTCCGGGCCGGTCGCCTTTTTCGCGGCTGATCTATCCGGTTCCGGTCGAAGGTGGCCTTGGCGTCCATCTGACGCTCGACCTGGGCGGCAGTGCCCGCTTCGGACCCGACGTCGAATGGATCGATCGTATCGATTACACGGTCGATCCCGGCCGAAGCGCCGTCTTCTACGAGGCGATCCGGCGCTACTGGCCCGAGCTTGGCGACGGAGCCCTGCAGCCGGCCTATGCCGGCATCAGGCCGAAGCTATCCGGCCCGGGCCAACCGGCGGCCGATTTCATGATCCAGGGTCCGGCCGACCATGGCGCCGGGCGAATCGTCAACCTGTTCGGCATCGAGAGCCCCGGCCTGACGGCAAGCCTGGCGATCGCCGACCATGCCGTCGAACTGCTGTACCGGGAATGACAGGCGCTGCCGGGATCCGTCATCTCGAGCGGACGTCATGAAACCTTTTGATTTTTAAGCCGTTATCGCCGGTATGTCCGGGGCAAGACTCAAGGCGAAATCGGTCGACGGCGCCAAACCGCGCGGTGCTGAAAAGTCGCGCCAAAATAAGCCGCGTGACGAGAAGCCATCGACAGCCGAAGTCGCACCTGAAGTCAACGGCCAGGCTGCTCCGCCGCCCGACGCCGTCGAACCCGATCCGGAGCTGACGCCCGAGGAGGCCGAGCAGGCGCGCAAGAGATACTTGCTGAGGCGTTTCTGGATCAGCGCGCGCGGTTACTGGAGCCGGCGTGGCGACCGGCTCGCCTGGCCGTTCACGATCGCGCTGTTGATCCTTATCTGCATCAATGTCGGCTTCCAGTACGGGATCAACGTCTGGAATCGCGGAATTTTCGACGCCCTTGAGCAACGCAATGCCCGCACCGTCTATTTCCTGAGCGCCGTGTTCCTGCCGCTCGTGCTTGGGAGCGGAAGTCTGGTCGTTGCGCAAGTCTACCTTCGCATGACGATCCAGCGCCGCTGGCGTTCCTGGCTCACCACCGCGGTCATCGCACGCTGGCTCGCAAGCGGCCGTTACTATCAGTTGAACCTGGTCAGCGGCGACCACCAGAACCCGGAAGCCCGCCTCACGGAGGATTTGCGGATTGCCACGGAGTCACCTGTCGACTTCATCGCCGGCGTCCTCAACGCGTTTCTGTCGGCCTCGACCTTCATCGTGGTGCTGTGGACAATCGGCGGGGCCCTGAGCTTCACGGCCGCAGGTTCGAGCATCACCGTTCCCGGCTTCCTTGTCATCACGGCGATGATCTATGCTGCGATCACGTCCACCTCGATGGCGGTCATCGGCCGCCATTTCGTCCACCTCTCCGAGGAGAAGAACCAGGCGGAAGCCGAGTTCCGCTACACGCTGACGCGCGTGCGGGAAAACGGCGAGAGCATCGCATTGCTCGGCGGCGAGGAGGAGGAGCGCAGCGGCATCGACAAGACGTTCGGCCATGTGCTCAGGCAATGGGCGCTGCTGACAGGCCAGCACATGCGCACGGCGCTGGTGTCGCAGGGGTCGAGCCTGTTTGCGCCGGTCGTGCCGATCTTGCTTTGCGCGCCAAAATTCCTCGAAGGCAGCATGACGCTTGGGCAGGTCATGCAGGCTGCCTCTGCCTTTGCCATCGTACAGGGTGCGTTCGGATGGCTGGTCGACAACTACCCGCGCCTCGCCGACTGGAACGCCTCCGCACGGCGCGTCGCCTCGCTGATGATGTCACTCGACGGGCTCGAGCGTGCCGAGCAGAGCGACGCCCTCGGACGCATCGGTCGCGGTGAAACCGAAGACGGTGCTATGCTCAGCCTGGACAATCTCTCGGTGACGCTCGACGACGGCACCGCCGTGGTCAAGGAAACCGGAGTTGTGATCGAACCGGGCGAGCGGGTGCTGGTGGCCGGCGAATCCGGTTCAGGCAAGAGCACGCTGGTGCGGGCCGTCGCGGGCCTGTGGCCCTGGGGTGGCGGCAGCGTCAATTTCCACGCCGGCAGGCGGCTGTTCATGCTGCCGCAACGTCCCTACATCCCCTCGGGCACACTTCGCCGTGCGGTCGCCTATCCCGCCGCCGCCGACAACTGGACGATCAAAGAGATCAACGCCGCCCTCGACAAGGTGGGCCTCGCTTATCTCGCCGCCAAGATCGAGGAAGACGCACCGTGGGACCAGACCCTGTCGGGCGGCGAAAAGCAGCGCCTCGCCTTCGCGCGCCTCCTCCTGCACAGCCCCGATATTGTCGTGCTGGATGAAGCAACCGCGGCACTCGATGAGAAGAGCCAGGGCAAGATGATGGAAACGCTGATCCACGAATTGCCGAAAGTCACCATCATCAGCGTGGCGCACCGCGCCGAGCTGGAAGCCTTCCACAGCCGCAAGATCACCCTGGAGCGGCGCAAGGGCGGCGCAAAGCTTGTCAGCGATATCGATCTTGTCCCGCGCAAGGGCAAGCGGAACCTGCTCACGCGCGCCTTGTGGGGCTCCCGGATCGAAAGACCGCGCAAGCTGGAGTAGGCGGCGCTGTCCGAAAACAATTCCAGGAAACGTGTGAGGCGATTTCCCGTCCGGAATTGCGTCGAAACAGAGAGGTAAGGCCTAGGATGCGTAGAGATCCTTGTAGGTCTCGCGCAAGAGATTCTTCTGCACCTTGCCCATCGTGTTGCGTGGCAGTTCGTCGACGAAGATCACCCGCTTCGGGTGCTTGTACTTCGCCACGCGCCCGGCGATGGCGCCCAGAATCTCGGCCCCGGTGATCTGCGAGGCCGGCGCGCGCACGACGACCGCGGTGACGCCTTCGCCGAAATCCGGATGGGCAACGCCGATGACGGCACTCTCCGTGACCCCGTCGAGCGCGTCGATCTCGCTTTCGAGTTCCTTCGGGTAGATGTTGTAGCCGCCGGAAATGATCAGGTCCTTGCCTCGGCCGACGATGTGGACATAGCCGTCGCCGTCGATCATGCCGAGATCGCCTGATATGAAGAAGCCGTCGGCGCGGAATTCCGCCTTGGTCTTCTCCGGCATGCGCCAGTAGCCGCCGAAGACGTTGGGACCTTTGACCTCGATCATGCCGACCTCGCCCTGGGCGAGCGGCCGGCCATCGTCGGGGTCGGCGATGCGCAGCGACACGCCAGGCAAGGGGAAGCCGACCGTGCCCGCGCGCCGCTCGCCGTCATAGGGGTTGGAGGTGTTCATGTTGGTTTCGGTCATGCCGTAGCGCTCGAGGATCGCGTGGCCGGTGCGCTCGCGCCAGGCCTTGTGCGTCTCGGCAAGCAGCGGCGCCGAACCGGAAATGAACAGGCGGATGTTCTTCGCTGCCTGGCGGTCCAGCCCGTCCTGCTGAAGCAGGCGCACGTAGAAGGTCGGCACCCCCATCAGGGCCGTTGCGCGCGGCAACAGCGAGACGATGCGGCCTGCATCGAACTTCCGCTCGAACAGCATCGACGCACCGGCCATCAGGATGACGTTGGTGGCGACGAACAGGCCGTGGGTGTGGAAGATCGGCAGCGCGTGGATCAGCACATCATCCGTCGTGAAGCGCCAGAGATCGACCAGCACCCGCGCGTTCGAGGCGAGGTTCTCGTGGCTGAGCATGGCGCCTTTCGAGCGGCCGGTCGTTCCCGAGGTGTAGAGGATCGCGGCGAGATCGCCCTCGCCGCGCGTCACATCGTGGAAGTCCGACGGCAGCCGCGAGGCCTGATCGGTCAGCGATCCCTCGCCCTTGCCGTCGAGCGTGACGGTGGCGGCGCCCGCCTTTTGCGCCAGCGCCTCGATGTCGGCCGCCCTTGCCGGATCGCAGACGACCAGTCGGGGCCCGGCATCGCCGAAGAAATATTCCAGCTCGGCCAGTGTGTAGGCGGTGTTGAGCGGCAGGAAGACGGCGCCGGCACGCAGGCAAGCGAGATAGAGCAGGACCGCCTCCGGGCTCTTCTCGACCTGAACGGCCACCCGGTCTCCCGGCTCGACGCCCAGTTGCAAAAGTGTGTGCGCCAGCTGCGCCGACCGCGCCAGCATATCGCCATAGGTGAGCGAGCGCCCGTCATCGGTTTCCATCAACAGGCGGCCTGGCGCCGGCATCCGGGAGCGGAACGCGTCGAACAGATGATTGCTCATGAAATCTTTCCCGGGGCGGCGGAAGCGGTGGCGCTGAGCATGCTTTTCGAGCGCCATGCATTGGCGGCGAAGAGTTCGCGGTTCTTGGTCCTGCCGTCAAGACCGCAAGCGGTGGTTCGCGCCCGCCAGGTCAGCGGTAATGGTTGCGAGCGATGGGTCGCGAAAAGCCCTGTCGATGAAGCGGCCGCTAGCGCCGGGCGCGTTCGGCCTTGCCGGTGACCGCCTTTGACTCTTCGCCCTGCTTGAGGTGTTCCAGGCAGATGGCAGCGGTCAACTGGTAATGATTGACCAGTGCCTCGACCGCACCATCGGCATCGCCGTCCAGGGCACGTTCGGCGATCAGGCGATGCTCGCCGAGATCGTCGCGCTGTATGCTTTCGCCATCATTGGCCATTTGCCGGTAGCGGTGGGCATGATCGGAAAGCTGATCGCAAAATCCCACCAGCCAATGCGAGCGGCAGGCCGATATCAGGACCCGGTGGAAGGTGCGGTGCAACTTCTCCCAATCCGGATCGAGCGAGGAGGGATTGTGCGGCGAAAGACGTGACGCGCGCGCCAGGCGATGCAGCGCCAGCACCAGTTGCTCTTCCCATTCGGCGGTGCGGTGAGCGATGGATTCGCGAAGCGCCCGTTCTTCGAGCCAGCAGCGCGTGCGCGTCAGCTCTTCGAGCTCCGACGCGCTGACCGGCATGATGAAGAAGCCGCGCTGGTCGTGCCGGCCGAGAAGCCCCTCCGAGGCGAGGCGATTGAGCGCCTCGCGGACAGGGGAAGCGCCAGCCCCATATTTGGAAACCACCCATTCGACCCGCAACTTGCTCTCGGCTTCAAGGACGCCGTCAAGAAGGTCCGCACGCAGTTGGTGATAGACCGTGCTGGCAAGCGTGCTCTTGGGTCCTGCGCCGTCGTCGTTGAGATTGGCAGCTCCGTATGTCAAAGCGACTCCTTGTCCCCAAAACCTGTCTTGGGCAATTCGAGTCCGAAAGCATTCCTTTTCGTACGCGCACCATACAGCGTCCGCCGGTGAACGCTCAAGCAGAAGATCACGCCATTGCACTTAAGCACAAAGGAATATGCGACACGCCGGTGTTCGATCCTGTAAATCCACGCGTTCCCACAACCTGAGGAACTCAACCTGTTTTGCATGCACGCAGGAGAATCTGTTCTTTCTGTTCTTTTGTGCGCGCGCGGCCATCTGTTCTGTTGTGTCGCACGGGGCGGCGAACATTCGAATCGGATGAGGCCGCCGCTCCTCATCCAGATCCGATGCCGTGGAGCATCTGACCTCACGAGCCCCGACACCAGAACCACTGGCCGGCATACGGAGATTGAAAACGAGATGGGTGCCGTGCGTTTAGCCGGCTGCGTTGTCGGCTGCCGTCCTGATCGCCTGAATGTTTTGCCGGTAGGCTTCGACGCTGCCGCCCTTGAAGATGGCGGCGCCGGCCACCAGCACGTCAGCGCCGGCAGCGGTGACCAGTGGCGCGGTTTCGGCCGAAACGCCGCCGTCGATCTCGATGCTGATCGGCCGGCCGCCGATCAGCGCCTTGACCCGCTTCACCTTGTCGACGATCCCCGGAATGAAGGCCTGGCCGCCGAAGCCCGGATTGACGGTCATGATCAGGATCAGGTCGAGCCGGTCGAGCACATATTCGACCGCGCTTTCCGGCGTTGCCGGATTGAGCGACACACCCGCCTTCTTGCCAAGGTTCCTGATCGTCTGCAGCGAGCGGTCGAGATGTGGCCCGGCCTCGGCATGCACCGTCATGCCGTCGCAGCCGGCCTCGGCGAAGGCCGCCAGATAGGGATCGGCCGGCGCGATCATCAAATGGCAGTCGAAGAAGGCCTTGGTGCGGTTGCGGATTGCCTTGATCACCGGCGGACCAAAGGTGATATTGGGCACGAAATGCCCGTCCATCACGTCAAGATGGATCCAGTCGGCGCCGGCCGCCACCACCGCCTCGACCTCGTCGCCAAGCCTGGAAAAGTCCGATGCCAGCACCGACGGTGCGATCAAGGTCTTCTTGCTCATGATGCGGCCTTTCCGAGGGACCTTTCATGTGGCCGCTCCGAATCGACTGCCTAATGCGCTCCAGGTGACTTGTCGAGTGGGCAGCCGCGGTGGCCGCACAGACCCGTGTGGCGCCGCAGCGGCCCCGGGGATCAAAAAAGAACCCGCCGGATTGCTCCGGCGGGTTCGCGATGTCTGACTGGGCCCGATTACGGCTTGAAGTTCTGGATGTTGTTGGTCGCCGGATCCAGTTGCTGCTGCTGGACCTGCGGCGTGCGCCGCGGCAGAAGCTGCAGGATATTCGGGTTCAGCAGGTTCGGGTTGATCTCCACGCCCGGCTGCCTGCGGATCGGCACGCAGTTCGGATACCGTCCGACCGTGCCCACCGGGCAACGCCGTTTGATGATCGGCTGGCACTGACCATTGATCATCTGCGAGCCCGGTGCGCATTCCACCTGCGGCTTGCGGCAGGCACCGTCGATCACCTGCGTCCCACGCGGACAGACACACTCGCCGCGCTTGTTGTGGACCTGGCCGCGTATGTCGCACGGTTGCACCGTCGGCTGTTTGCGCCGGCAGGCGTTGCCTTGCACCTCGGTACCCCTCGGGCAGACGCAATCGCCGTTGGCGTCGTGGACCTGGCCACGGATGGTGCACTGCTCGGGCTTCGGTCGCATCGGGCGGCAGGCCCCATTGCGCACCTCGGTCCCTTGCGGACAGACGCAATCGCCATCGGCATTGCGTATCTGGCCGGGGATGCGGCACTGCTGAGGCTTCGGCTGGATCGGACGGCAGGCGCCGTTGCGCACCTCGGTCCCTCGGGGGCAGACACAATCGCCATAGGCATCATGGATCTGGCCACGGATGGTGCACTGCTCGGGCTTGTCGGTCCTGACGCACTTCGCGTTCTCCAGTTTCGTGCCGCGCGGGCAGACGCAGCGTCCGTCCTCGGTGCGGATCTGGCCTTCGAGCAGTACGCAGCGCTTCGGCGGCGGCGGCGTTGGCAGAACGTTGGTGCCGCCGCCAGTGCACTGGCCATTGCGGAAGGTGGTGCCTTCCGGGCAGACGCAGCGACCGGCGTCGTTCATGACGAAGCCCGCCGAACATTCCTTCGTGGCCTCATGCGTGATGGTGAAGGGATGGCAAGCATAGGCCTTGCCACGATCGCCCTGCACGTTGGTCTGGTCGCCGCCCAGCACGTCGCCGCCGCCTTGCACCCGTGTGTCGGGAGACAGGACGCCAACGCAGTTCTGGCCGCTGACGTTGCCCTGCAGATTGGCCAGGCGGCCATCGTCGGGGATAATCACCGTCACGTGGTGCGACTGGCTTTCGCCCGCGCCAAGCGACAGGTTGGCGATGCAGGACGCCGGCAAGGTCGCCGGCTCCGGCGAGCAGCCGAAGGGCGGGTCGATCGAGGTGATCGCAACGCCGTCCAGCCTGCCGAGACCCTCCACGCCGATCGCATCACCGATGCGAACCGGACCGGAGAAGGGGCTCGTCCCATCGTTGGTGATGGTGATGTCGAACGAGCAGGGTTGGCCGAGCCGGCATTCGCGGTCGCCGGTCTTTTCGACGCGGATGGTCGAAGGGCCGCCGCCCTTGGCGCAGGCCTGGCCGATCGGATAGACGACATCGTCGCCCGGCGCCGGCCCATAGGAGCCGCGCACGCAGTTCTCGAACTCGCCATTCGCCGAAACCGTCACGTCGAAGTGGCGGCTGGTTCCGGGTGTCATGACGGCACCGGGAATCTGGCACGACAGCGCATTGGCCGGAACCGGTCCGCAAGCCCATTCCGCGCCGTCGGGGGTGACGGTCTGGATCTGGACGGGCGCGCCGCCGGCCACCAGCGTGGCGGCGTCGTTGACCCGCACCGGACCGGTGGGGGCAGCGGTGCCAAGGCTGCTGACGGTGATGCGGCAAGAAACGACCGCGGCACCGGCGAGCGAACCGTTGCAGACCTTGGTGATGCGCAGGGTCGGCTTGCCGCCATTGGGATGACGGAAGCGTTCCTTGGCGCAGGCCTTGTTGTTGGTGAGGTCGGTTTCACCGGGGATGGGTTTTACCTCGGCGCAGTTCTCGACCGAGTCCGACTGATAGCCGGCCGGCATCACCGCCTTGACGACGATCGGCGTCGAAGCGCCCGGAGGCAGCGAGATGCCTGCGTTGTCGCAGCGGAACTGGCCGGGGCCGTTCGGTCCGCATGTCCAGGGCGGGCTCGGCCCGAAGGTCGAGGAGGCCGGCGTGCCGCCGGGATAGCTGTCGATGACGGTCAGTGGCCCATTGTAGGTGGCGCTGCCGTTGTTGATGACGTCGATCACGAAATAGCAGATGCCGTCGGCCGTGCAGACCGGGATGCGGGCCCGCTTCTTCAGGATCAGGTCAACCTTCTTCTCGACCGGCGGCTGGCAATCGCGGTCACGATCGCCACGCCGGCAGATCGGGATCGAGGCGCAGCCGCGATCGTTCGACTGGCTGCCGAACAGTGGCTTGCCACTGGCCGCATAATTATAGGCGGCGCAGTTGCGTAAAGCACCGCCTTGCCAGCCCCCGGCCGGCTTGAAGCCGAGCTTGAGGTCGACAAAGGCGCCCGGATTGAGCGTAGTCACCGGATAGGTGCACGTCATCGGGGTGGTGCCGGGCACGCAGACCCAGGGCGGATTGGGCCCTGAACTCAGCGTCGAGCCGGCCGGCATTGTCACCTCGTTGAGCACGATCTTGCCGTTGTAGGGCGCGGTGCCGACATTGGTGACCCTGATGGTGAAGTCGCAGCCGCCGGCCATCGTGCAGCGCGGAACATCGGCGCGTTTCTCGACCTTGAGGTCCGGTTCCTTGTCCCTGGGCGGACATCTCTGGTCGCGCGGGATGACGATGTCGATGGTCTGCGTGCAGCACAGGCCCCAGCCTTCCTTCGGCCCGGCATAGGTTTCGATGCCGGTGACGATGAGATGGATGACGTCGCCAGGCGACGCACCGACGATCTTCCAGTTGAGCACACCGCCGCCCGCCGGCACCAGCTGCGTGTCGGGGATGATGGTGATGCCGGGCGTCGTCGTTGAAACCTGCACCCATTTGCCGCCCATCTCCGGGCCGACCGGCATGTGGTAGATGAAGGCGCCGCCACCGGGCACGCAATCAACCGTGCCGCGTTCCACCTTGAAGCATTCCTTGCCGGGAGGTGGTGGCGGCGGGTTGCACTTGGTGACGTCGATCTTGATCGAGGTCTTTTCACCGGTCTTGAAGTCACCGTCGTCGGGCTTGCTCGGATCCTGCGACGGGATGATGGTCCCGGTGCCCGGTCCGGCGGTCACCTTGATCATACCCTGGTTGTCGACGATGGTCGGCGAGGGAAACGCCGCGTGGTCGATCTTGGCCGTGATCTGGAAGGTGATGACGCGCTCGTTCGGAGCGCCGACGCCGTCGAGATCGGAGGCGGAAATCCGGAAATCGGAAACATCAGCCGTATCGTTGGGATTCGCCGAGGTGCTGATCGTTGCACCCGGTAGAGGTCCGCCGGACGAATCCGTGCCGTCGCCGGCCACATTGACGTTGACGATCTCAAGGCCGTGCGGGAGCTGGTCCTTGAAGTCGAGCTTGAGCTTGTTAAGTCTGGCCGCGAGGCCTGGGTCGGCAAAGCCCTGCGGGTCGCCGCGCAAGCCGAAGCTCAGCGAATAGACGACGTAGTCGCAGCCTCTTTGAGTACCTTTCTTGGTGAAGAAAGGCACGATCCGATCCGGCCTCGGATTGACGACGCGCGAATTGTCGAGGTCGAGCCTCAGCTCCGGGGTGATCGGGGCAGCGTCTTCCGCGAAGACTTGCACCGGGGTTAGCATGGCGACCGCGATACCGGCCGCCATCAGCCAGCGCGCGCCGCGCCTGGCATATGACAGGGGTTTCATGATCGTCTCCATGACGGTTTTTTGAGTGTTCGTCGCGAGCGGGGACAGGGCAAGAATGTTCATCTTTCCCTCCTCAACGTTCGCAGCTGACGGCTGGGGTTCTGAGCGGCAAAGTCATCTTGCAGCAAGGGTAGTAGCCACCCTTGTCCTTGTCGGACTTCCTGTAGAAGCAGAGCCCGACATCGACTGTGTCGCCCGGATAATGGCCGGTGATGCCGATCGTGTAGGGCTTGCCGGGCGCATGCGACTGCGGGGTGGTCACCCCGACGCCTGGCGTCCTGGACTGGGCCTTGATCGAATCGCCGCCGAAGCCGGCATGGTCATGGAGATAGAGATCGGCCTCGAGGCCGGAAGGCGTGCAGAAATACTGGACGTCCTCCACATCGAGACAGGGAGGCAGATTGCCGGGCGGTGGGAAGTCCGGCGGATAGAAGGGGGGCAGGTAGCCGCCCGGGATTTCTTCATAGTAGCCGGCGCGGCCCTCGCAAGGGTGCCAGACGGCAACGTCGCCGACATGACCCTCGACCTCGGGGTCCTCGAAATAGCCGTCGAAGTCGACGAACCAGGAGCCGAAGGGCGGCACGTTGGCCGGCTTGACCAGTTCCCTGGGCGTGATCTGCACGCCATGCACGGCGAGCGGCCCGCCGGCGGCGAGCTGTTCGGCAAGGGCCGGATTGTCGCGCAGCTTGTCGCCGGTGTTGACCAGCGTCTGGGTGCAGACCGAGGTGTCGAGATTGCCCTCCGCGTCATAGCCATATTGCAGGTCGAGACCGCCGGCCGACTGCCGGTTGCCCTGCGGGAAGCCGACGGCATATTCCTGCGGCACTTCCACCCAGACCGATTCCGTCGCCGGATCGTCCGGATTTTCACGCCAGTAACGGATGACCTCGCCCTTGCCGGAATCGGCGAACTGGCTGTAGTCGTAACGGTTCTCGACCGGGCCGCGCTGGGCCAGGTACATGAAGCCGCTGTTGTCGAAGGCGATGTCGGTGACGGCGTAGTCCTTGTCGGCCTTGACTGTCAGTTCCCAGCGCGGGTCGCCGGCAAAGGTGCCGTCGCGGGCAATGCCCACCGACCAGATTTCCGACTTTTCGCCGACCGAATAGTAGACCCGGCCACCATGATAGGAGACCGCCCAGACGCGGCGTTCGTCCTGCGTGTAGCCCCAGCTGTCGAGGTCTTCGCTGTCGAAGGCAGCACCGTGGATGTCCATCACCGCGCCATCATCGGCGACCGGAGCCAGCCCATGCGCCGGGCGCCCGGCAACGCCATGGTCGAAGCTGTCGATCAGCTCGCCGTTGGCGTCGATGCGATGGATCTGGCCGGTGTCGAGATCGGACGCGAAGAACTGGCGATGGGTGGCATCGAAGGTGAGATTGCCGATGCCTGGACCGCTGTTGGTGTCGATGTCGGCGAATTTGGAGACCTGGCCGGTGATGCCGTCGATCTTCCAGATGGTGCCCGGCCCGCCACCGTTTTCGGTGCCGAACTGACCGTCCATGAAGGTGGCACCGGCCGTACCGCGGCGCTGCCGCTCCGGCCTTCCATCGTCGTCGGCGTCCGGCGTGACGATGCGGATGCCATGCAGCGAGGTGGCGCCGGCATAGAGATTGGGAACGCCGGACGGGACGCCGTCGCGCACGCCGTCATCATAGGTGAGGCCGAACACCTGGCCGATCTGGCCGGCCGTCACCTCGAAGGGCGGCGGCGTGAAGACGAGCTGGCCGGCGGCCGGCCCGCCAAGGTGCGAAACGTCGAAGACGCGCAAGGTGGCGCGCGTTGTATCGATGAAGGTCTCGTCGACGGGATCGACGCCGGGCGGCAGGCCCTGATCGAAATTGGGAATGATGGTGCCGGAGAACCCGGTCACCGCCATCGAGCCGGGATAGATGATCTGGGTCTCCTGCGCCTGGGCGCTGCCGCCCAGCCAAAGGCTGGCGCTGAGTGCCAGCGCCAGCAGGCCTCCGCCCGCCCGCACGGCGCGGCTCAGCCCATAGTCAAGAGAAGACGCGAACGAATCCCGGACGCGAGACATGAAGCTACCCCCGTTAGCCACGGGAGAAACGTCCGGTTTTGCCGCGCAAATCAGGGCGGGGCGCGGCGGTCCGGCTCGTTCTTCCCTGATCGAATTGTCTGCTTTCCTCATAGTCACGATACGCCTGCTCTTACGCAGGGTCAACGGAATCAGCGGAAAGCCCAGCGCATCGACCCCGTCCCTGAAACGGTGGTCGCGCCGAGCTCCTGTTGTTCCCGGAGACCGCAGAGCCTCTGGGTTGCTGGTCATGGGGAGCTTCCTTTCCGGGCCGCACCATGCGGCGCCTGGATGTCAGTCGCAGGCGGAGGTGGAAAGGTTCACCGATCAGGCTCGGCACGGTGTTCCGGGCAACGGTCGAGCTGACCGCGCCGGAGCGGACGCGGATTGCGGTGGTGAAGCCTGCCGTGACGAAAGCTGCCCGCCGGGTCAGCTCATATGGCTGATCGGGCAGCGCTCGCGCACGCAGGCGGCTTCGTCGCAGACCCGGCAGACGACATTCTGGTCGTCGCCCATGTCGACCAGCGCCGGCAGGAGTTTTTCGACCAGCTGGCCCAGGCTGCGCGTTTCCTCGGGATCGAGCGCGCCAACGGCGCGCTCGATGACACCGCGCCGTGCCGCCAGATTGCGCCCGAAGACGTCATCGCCCTTGTCGGTGAGGCGCAGCGCCTTCGACCTGCGGTCGCCCTCGATCCCTTCGCCGCGCAGCACCAGCCCTTGTTCGACCAGATGATCGACCAGCCTGACGGTGGCGGAATGCGTCAGGGCGATGAAGCGCCGGAGGGTCTCGATCGACAGGCCGGGGTTCGAGCCGATCTGGATTACCGCGGCGACGGCGCTCGGGCCGAGACCGGTCTCCGTGCCGAACGCCTTCTCCATCTTGTCGACGAGAGCGAGGCTCATGGCGCCAAGGATGTTTTCCAGGCGCAGCTTTTCCAGGTCCCTGGTCATCACCATATCCCGTGGTCGGCAATCCTATGCATGATGCATAGTTAGGCCGTTTCCCGCCAGCCAGCAAGGATGGTGGACGCCTTGCGCAGAATGCTTGCGCGCGGCACTGCCTGTTCTTATATACGCGCCAAGCCGTTCGGCGCCGGAATGCCGGTAGCCGGAACGGAATTTCTTGTGAACAGGGGCTTTCATCGGAACGCCTGTACGGGTCCTGAGAGCCTGCTTAGCGGAGAGACTAGAAAAATGGCAAAAGTAATCGGTATCGATCTAGGCACCACCAACTCCTGTATCGCCATCATGGATGGCAAGGAGCCGAAGGTGATCGAGAATGCGGAAGGCGCGCGCACGACGCCTTCCATCGTCGCCATCAGCGGCGACGGCGAACGTCTGGTCGGCCAGCCGGCCAAGCGCCAGGCGGTCACCAATCCTGAAAACACCATCTTCGCGGTCAAGCGCCTGATCGGCCGCCGCTATGACGATCCGGTGACGGAGAAGGACAAGAAGCTTGTCCCCTACAAGATCGTCAAGGGCGACAATGGCGATGCCTGGGTCGAAGCCGGCGGCAAGAAGCAGTCGCCCAGCCAGATCTCGGCCATGATCCTGCAGAAGATGAAGGAAACGGCGGAAGCCTATCTCGGCGAGAAGGTCGAGAAGGCGGTCATCACCGTTCCGGCCTATTTCAATGACGCCCAGCGCCAGGCGACCAAGGACGCCGGCAAGATCGCCGGCCTCGAAGTGCTGCGCATCATCAACGAGCCGACCGCGGCAGCACTTGCCTACGGCCTCGACAAGAAGGATGGCAAGACCATCGCCGTCTATGACCTTGGCGGCGGCACGTTCGACATTTCGGTGCTCGAGATCGGCGACGGCGTGTTCGAGGTGAAGTCGACCAATGGCGACACCTTCCTCGGCGGCGAGGATTTCGACATGCGCCTGGTCGAATATCTGGCGGCCGAGTTCAAGAAGGAACAGGGCATCGACCTGAAGAACGACAAGCTTGCCCTGCAGCGCCTCAAGGAGGCGGCTGAAAAGGCCAAGATCGAGCTGTCGTCGACGACGCAGACCGAGATCAACCTGCCCTTCATCACCGCCGATGCGACCGGGCCCAAGCACCTGACTCTGAAGCTGACCCGCGCCAAGTTCGAAAGCCTGGTCGAGGATCTCGTCCAGCGCACCATCGACCCCTGCAAGGCGGCGCTGAAGGATGCCGGCCTGAAGGCCGGCGAGATCGACGAAGTCGTCCTGGTCGGCGGCATGACCCGCATGCCCAAGATCCAGGAGATCGTGAAGCAGTTCTTCGGCAAGGAGCCCCACAAGGGCGTCAACCCGGATGAGGTCGTCGCACTCGGCGCCGCCATCCAGGCCGGCGTGCTGCAGGGCGACGTCAAGGACGTGCTTCTGCTCGACGTGACGCCGCTGTCGCTCGGCATCGAGACGCTGGGTGGCGTGTTCACGCGGCTGATCGAGCGCAACACGACCATCCCGACCAAGAAGAGCCAGGTGTTCTCGACGGCCGAGGATTCGCAGTCGGCCGTGACCATCAGGGTCTTCCAGGGTGAGCGCGAGATGGCCGCCGACAACAAGGCGCTCGGCCAGTTCGACCTGGTCGGCATCCCGCCGGCCCCGCGCGGCGTGCCGCAGATCGAGGTCACCTTCGACATCGACGCCAACGGCATCGTCAACGTCTCGGCCAAGGACAAGGGCACCGGCAAGGAGCACCAGATCCGCATCCAGGCATCGGGTGGCCTTTCGGACGCCGACATCGAGAAGATGGTCAAGGACGCCGAAGCCAATGCCGAGAGCGACAAGAAGCGGCGTGCGCTGGTCGAGGCCCGCAACCAGGCCGAAGCGATGCTGCATTCCTCGGAGAAGTCGCTGAAGGAATATGGCGACAAGGTCTCGGAAGCCGACCGCACGGCGATTGCCGATGCGATCGCGGCGCTGAAGACCGCGGCCGAGGGCGATGACGCGGCCGAGATCGAGGCCAAGAGCCAAGTGCTCGCCGAAGCTTCGATGAAGCTCGGCCAGGCCATGTACGAGGCCTCGCAGAAGGAAACGGCGGAAGCCGACGCCAAGGCGGACGCCGCCAAGGACAGTGACGTCGTCGATGCCGATTTCGAGGAAATCGACGAAGACGACGACAAGAAGAAGTCCGCCTGAGCCGTTTGACGGCAGGTAAAGCGAAAAGCCCGGCGCAAAGCCGGGCTTTTTTGCAACCCCTCGCAGAAAAAGAGCGGCGCCGGCCGAAAAAATGCGAGCAAACCCGCGTCGACACTGGCATCCCGCTTCCATCGCACCTAAATCGGAACGGCAGCGCCGGCAGAAGACGCAACAATGCTTCAAGACGTTGAGCATCCGGACAGCGGGAAAAAATGAAAGCTGATTTCTACGAGACGCTGGGCGTCCAGAAGGGTGCCGACGAGAAGGAGCTGAAGAGCGCTTTTCGCAAGCTCGCCATGCAGTTCCATCCCGATCGCAATCCCGGCGATCACTCCTGCGAGCACAAGTTCAAGGAAATCAACGAAGCCTACGAGACGCTGAAGGACCCGCAGAAGCGCGCGGCATACGACCGCTTCGGTCACGCGGCCTTCGAACAGGGCGGCATGAATGGCGGTGCGCAAGGCTTTGGCGCCGGTGGCTTCGCCGACATTTTCGAGGATATTTTCGGCGACATGATGGGCGGACGCCAGCGCCGCTCGTCGGGCGGCCGCGAGCGCGGCGCCGATCTGCGCTACAATATGGAAATCTCGCTGGAGGAAGCCTTCGCGGGAAAGACCGCACAGATCCGCGTGCCGGCCTCGATCTCGTGCTCGGAATGCTCGGGCAGCGGCGCCAAGCCCGGCACCCAGCCGGTGACCTGCTCGATGTGCAACGGCCACGGCAAGGTGCGCGCCACGCAGGGCTTCTTCTCGATCGAGCGCACCTGCCCGCAGTGCCAGGGGCGCGGCCAGACCATCAAGGACCCATGCCCGAAATGCGCCGGCCAGGGCCGCGTCACCGAGGAACGTTCGCTGTCGGTCAACATTCCGGCCGGCATCGAGGACGGCACCCGCATCCGCCTCGCCAACGAGGGCGAGGCCGGCTTGCGCGGCGGGCCATCGGGCGACCTCTATATTTTCCTGGCGGTCAAGCCACATGAATTCTTCCAGCGCGACGGCGCCGATCTCTACTGCAAGGTGCCGATCTCGATGACGACGGCAGCCCTTGGCGGTTCCTTCGAGGTGACGACACTGGACGGCACCCAGACCAAGGTGAAGGTGCCGGAAGGCACCCAGAACGGACGCCAGTTCCGCCTCAAGGGCAAGGGCATGCCGGTGCTGCGCCAGCCCAATGTCGGCGACCTCTACATCCAGACCGCGGTCGAGACGCCGCAAAACCTTTCCCGCCGCCAGCGCGAACTGCTGGAGGAGTTCGAACAGCTCTCCTCGCAGGACAATTCGCCCCAATCGAGCGGCTTTTTCGCCCGCATGAAGGATTTCTTCGAATCCTTCGGCGAGCGTTGATGCATAGGACAGGACGCCAAGGCCGGCCGCGCGAGTCCGTAAGGCCTGTCGCTCCTTGGGACGCGACGAAACTTATCTTATCCACGACATCGGCACGGCCGCGCCTTGCCTTGCGTCACCCAGGTGCTAAGTAGCTTGCGGGGGGCGCTGAGGAGAGCTTGCATGACACGTGGTCCCGGACTCCGGAAGGCGCTTGCCGAAAAGTTCGACGACGAGCTCAAATTCTTCAAGGGCTGGATCGACAAGCCGAAGACGGTCGGCTCGATCGTGCCGACCAGTTCGATCACCGCCCGCAAGATGGCCTCGATCGTCAATCCGAAATCCGGACTGCCGGTGCTCGAGGTCGGTCCCGGCACCGGCGTCATCACCCGTGCCATCCTGGCCCAGGGCGTGCGCCCCGAAAATCTCTACGCGGTCGAATACAACACCGATTTCGTGCGCCACCTGCGGGGGCTCTATCCCGCCGTCAACGTGATCGAGGGCGATGCCTTCAACCTCGACGCCACGCTTGGCGACAAGAGGGGCATGATCTTCGATTCCGTCGTTTCAGGCGTGCCGCTGCTCAACTTTCCGGTCGCCCAGCGCATCGCCTATATCGAGAGCCTGCTCGACCGCATCCCGGCCGGCCGGCCGATCGTGCAGCTGACTTATGGCCCAATGTCGCCAATCCCGCCCGGCCGCGGCGACTATACGGTCGAGCATTTCCATTTCGTCATCCGCAACATCCCGCCGACGCAGCTCTGGATCTACCGGCGCGAAGCACATTAGGACGACCCGCGTTCCCTGGGCGCACAAAGCAAGGCCCCATACTTTTGAACCCGCGCATCGTGCTTGCCAAAATCGATTTCGATTTTCGGGCCAGTGCGTTGATTTGGGCGGGTCTTGGCTGTACCTGTCCGGGAACAAGGGTGGCCAATGGCAGTGATCCCGAAAATCCTCGTCTTCGCAGGCTCGGTGCGCAGCGGCGCCTACAGCGGCAGGACCGCCGACGTGGCGCAAAAGGAGCTTGCCGTGCAGGGCGCCGAGGTGACCCGCATCTCGCTTGCCGACTATCCCCTGCCGATCCTCGATGAGGACCTCGAAAAGGAAAAAGGCGTCCCTGAAAACGCCATCAAACTTGGCCGGCTGATTGCCGCCCATGATGGTGTGATGATCGCAACGCCGGAATATAACGGCTCCATCCCGCCACTGCTCAAGAACACGATCGACTGGGTGAGCCGGGTGCGCAAGGATGGCGGCCGGCCGCTCAGGCCGCTTGCCGGCAAGGTGGCTGGCCTCTGCTCGTCCTCCAATGGGCACTTTGCCGGCATCCGCTGCATCAACCATCTGCGCGCCGTGCTGGTGCGTTGCCAGATGGAAGTGGTGACGCCGGAATGCTCGGTGCCCGAAGGCGGCAACGCCTTCGACGAGGACGGCAATTTCCGCGACGAAAGACTGTACAAATCGATGGAGCACCTATGCCGCACGCTGATCGAAACCTCGCGCATGCTGTCCACTCGGATCGAGGTGTGATCGCCGATACCATGCGGGTCCAATCCATACAGGCCAAATCCATGCAGGAAAGATTGATCGTCGGCCTCGACGTGCCGACCGTGAAGGACGCCGAGAAGGCGGTGCGCGAGCTCGACGGCGTCGTCTCCTTCTACAAGATCGGTTATCAGCTGGCCTTTGCCGGCGGGTTGGACTTCGCCAGGGAGCTGGCCAGCGGCGGGACAAAAGTCTTCCTCGACATGAAGCTGCTCGACATCGACCACACGGTGGCCAAGGGCGTCGAGAACATCGTCAAGATGGGCATGTCCATGCTGACCATACACGCCTACCCGAAGGCCATGCGGGCGGCGGTGGAAGCAGCGCGAGGCAGCGACCTTTGCCTGCTTGCCGTCAGCGTGCTGACGTCGATGGACGAGCAGGACGTGATCGACGCGGGCTATGAATACGACCCGCATACGCTGGTGCTGCGGCGCTCGGAACAGGCGCTGCACGCCGGCATGGGCGGCATCGTCTGCTCGGCCGAAGAAGCGGAAGCGGTGCGCCGGATCGCCGGGCCCGACATGGCGGTGGTGACGCCGGGCATACGGCCCGCAGGCAGCGACCATGGCGATCAGAAGCGCGTGGTGACGCCGGCACAAGCGATCCGGAACGGATCCAGCCACCTCGTCGTCGGCCGACCGATCGTCGCTGCCGCCAACAGACGCGAAGCGGCCGAAGCCATCCTCGATGAAATGCGCTCGGCCTGATTTCCCAGGAACAAACTCGGAGAAAAAGCATGCCCAAGGGATACTGGATCGCCCGCGTCGATGTGCGCGACGCCGAAGGCTACAAGGACTATGTCGCCGCCGCGAAGCTCGCCTTCGACCGCTTCGATGTGAAATTCCTGGCGCGCGGCGGCGCGCATGAAAAGGCCGAGGGGCCTGGCCGCGCCCGCAACGTCATCATCGAGTTTCCGTCGCTCGCCGCGGCACACGACTGCTATCACTCGCCGGAGTATCAGCGCGCCGTCGCCATCCGCCAGAAGGTCGCCGACGGCGAGATCGTGCTGGTCGAGGGCGTCTAGAGCAATTCCAGGAAAAGTGTGAAACGGTTTTCCGTCCGGAATTGTGTCAAAACAAAGAGTTAGAGCGGTTTGCCGTTTCCGTGAAACGGTGAAATGCTCTAGGAGAAGAGCCGGTTGGCGGCGGTTTCAGCCAGGGCGTCGGCAAGGCTCAGGCCCCATTGCTGGCGGCAATAAGCTCGGAAATCGAAGCAAGGCAGGCCGGGGCAGACCTCGAACTCGATGAGGTGGACGGTGTTGTCGGCCTCGACCCTGAGATCGATGGAGAACACGTCACGCAAGCCGAGCCCACTCATCAGCCGCTCGGCGATCGCACGAATCCTGGCGTCGGCGATTGGCTGGCCGTCGGCGACCGCCACGAGTTCCGGTTCGGCATAATGTCCCGCCGCCTTCGCCGCTTCGCCGGTTTCACCATAGAGCGCGAGGCTGTCCGCCATGGTCTGGAAATCGCCGCCGGAATCGACAAAGGCGATGCCAAGCGCTTCGACGCCGACTCCCGGTGTCAGCCCAAGAAAACTCGCGCGCACATTGCGGCCGGCGACATAGGGCTGAACGACGACATCGTCGCGATAGGCGGCGAAGACACGCCGGCTGAGCTCCAGTGCGTGGCCGAGATCACTGGTGCGCGAATCCGGCCAGATGCCGATCTTGGCGCCTAGCCGGTTAGGCTTGACGAACCAGCCGGCGGGCGACGACGGCGGCTCGACCAGCCATTCTCCGTTTCGCGCCAAACCGGCTTGCGGCACCGGCAGGCCGAGCGCGCCAAGCACGGCGCCGGAGCGGAACTTGTCCTGGCAGAGGGCGAACAGCGCATCGTCGGCGCCGATCGTCTTGAAGCCGCCCAGTCTCGCCAGAGCCGGTGCGGCACCGCCACGGAAATAGGCGACGCCGTCGGTCAGCGTCCAGACCATTGTGGTGCTGGAATTCTCGCTGGCGAGCGCCGCTGCGGCATCGTCGAGCGCGACGGGCGTGAAAGACAGGCCGCGCGCCAGGCAAGCGGCGGCAAGCGCGTCGAACTCGAGCGCAAGGTCGGTCGACTGCGCCAGGTAGGAGGCGATCTCGGCGGCACGCTCCGGCACATGACCGTCGGCGACCAGACGGTCGAAGCAGGCCCTCTCCGGCTCATGGACAAGGATCAGTTTTGGCTTGCGGCTCGACATGAAACGAACGATTCCCGGCGCTACGATCACCTACCATCGCATGGCCGACGCAAACGGCTTTCGCGAAACCGACCCAGGCCAGACGCCTGCGTGACAGCAGCGGAAACCGAGGGCGCCGATCGCCCGCTCAGGCGATCAGCACCCGTGGCTCGAAGCGGCCGTTGACGGGGATGTCGAGCAGGAAGGTCATGCCCGCCTGCGGATCGAGCTGGCGCTGCTTCTCGTCCTTGCCCGACCAGGCGGAAGTGACCGCCAGCCGATCGGCGTTCTTGCCGACGAAGGCCGGACAGGATGGCTGCGTCACCGGCATGGCGACCGAGCGCAGCAACGTGCCGTCGGGGGCGTAGGCCTTGACCACCTTGCCGCCCCAGACGGCATTCCACAGCACGCCGTCGCGGTCGACGACCGATCCGTCGACATAGCCCTTCGACGAGCGGTGATCGACGAACACATTCGGTTCGCCGGCAGGCAGGCCGGTCGCCGGATCGCAGGCGACGCGCATCAACAGCCCGGTCGAGGTGTCGGTGTAGTAAGCGAGCGCGCCATCCTGCGAAAAACAGATCGAATTCGAGACGGTGATGTCCGAAAACAGGCGGCGCAGCTCGCCCTTGAAAAACCAGTAGATGGAACCGGCGCCCTTTTCCTCTTTCTTGCCCATCGTGCCGGTCCACAGGGCACCGCAGGGATGGACGCGGGAATCGTTGGAACGGGTGAGCGGATTGTCGGCCTCGATCGGCGTGTGCAGCGTCAGCCTGCCGGTGACGACATCGCGGACATGGAGGCCGGTCTCGGTGGCGATCAGCTGGCGTTGCTCGTCGATGATGGCGATGGCGCTCGCCATCTGGCCAAGCTCGTGGATTTTCAGCGCACCGCCCGCCCCGGCTTTTTCGAGAAGCTGTCCGTTGACGATGTCGAACCAATAGAGCGTATCGGTGGCGGGATCGTAGCTCGGCCCTTCGCCGAGCTGGCAGACGTGGTCGGAAAGAACGGAAACGATCGCTTCGCTCATCATGCTTCTCCGAACACCGCATCCCAGGCTGTCACCGCCGCTCGGGCCCGCGCGGCCACCTCGTCGACGCTCATGCCCGGCTTGAACAGGCTGGAGCCGAGGCCGAAGACCGTCACGCCCACCGCCTTGTAGCCGGCAAAGTCCTTTTCCGAAACGCCGCCGACAGCGCCGACCAATGTCTGCGCCGGCAGCACCGCCCGGATCGCGGAAATGCCTGCCGCGCCAAGCACGCTGGCCGGGAAGAATTTCAGCGCCGAGGCGCCGAGCCGGATCGCTTGGAAGGCCTCGGTGGGCGTGAACACGCCGGGCATCGTGACCATGCCGTGATGCATCGCGCGCGCCATCACTTCTGCATCGATGTTGGGGCTGACCAGGAGCCGCCCGCCGGCCTTGTGCAAGCCATTGACATCGGCTGCGGTCAGCACCGTGCCGGCGCCGACCAACGCCGTCTTTGGAAGCGCCTCGACAATGCTCGCGATCGAGACAAAAGGCTCGGGCGAATTCAACGGCACTTCGATCGCCTCGATGCCGGCGTCGAACAGCGCCTGGCCAATCGCGACCGCTTCGGTCGGCTTGAGGCCGCGCAGGATGGCGACCAGTCCGCGCTTGAGCTTGGGAAAGGCTGCGGTCTGGCTCATCGGGCAACTCCGGTTCTGGCGATCATGCCGTTTTCGCGCGCGGCTTCGATGAGGCCGGCGCGCACCGCTTCATCCGCGTCGACGGCGCGGACGGCAAGCCCTGCAAGGTCGAGTGCAGCCGAATAGAGCGAAGCGAGTGCGCCTGAAGCGATCAGCACGACCGGTGCATCGCCAGCGCCATAGCGGCGCTTCGCCGAGGCGATCTCGCCACCAATCAAAAGCCCGGACAGGCAGGCCGCCGCATCCTGCGACTTCAGGTCCTGCAGCAGCCCGGCCGCACGGATGGCAAACAGCTTCGACGTGACGTCGCCGCCCTCGCCGAGCGCGCGTTCGCACCATTGCCGGAAGAATGGGCTGCCCGCAGCGACGGGAGCGGGATGCTCGCCTAGCGAATGCTTGAGGATGGAATGCGCGGCCAGCACTGAGAACAACTCGCCGGTCGGCCAAGTGCCGAAGCCGGCAACGGCGCCGTCCTCGACCAGCACCCATTTCGAATGGGTGCCGGGCATGCAGACCAGCTGGCGACCCTTGGCCGGCAGGCCGGCGCCGGCAAGCTGCGTTTCCTCGCCGCGCATGACGTCGGGGGCATCGGCCAGACGCTGGGCGAGGCCCGGCACGATGCGGATGTCGCGGCTCTGGCCGGGCACAAGGGCAGCGCCACCGAGGATGGCACCGATCGGTGAAGGCACGCTGACATAAGGCGCCTCCAGCCAGCCCTGGCGGGAGCCGGCCATGCCGCAGATAATGACGGGCAGCGCATCGGGTGCCCCCATCGCCACCAGGTGTCCTTCGAGAATGGTCGAAAAGCCTTTCTGCTGCGCGGTGATCAGCCCATCGTCGCCACGGCGTTCGGCAAGAACCTTACCGTCCTTGTCGACCAGCCAGACCCGCATGCGGGTCGTGCCCCAGTCGACGGCGGCCACCGCCGGCGCGTTGCTGGCTGGGCTCACAGAAAACCTCCATCGACGATCAGCATCTGCGCGGTCAGCATGCGCGAAGCGTCCGAGGCCAGGAACAGCACCGTGCCGACGATGTCGTCCGGCTGCATCACCTGCTTGATGCATTGCTTGGCGACATGGGCGGCAAGCGCCTGTTCGGTCACCCAGAGCTCTTTCTGCCGCTCGGTGATCACCCAGCCGGGCGCGATGGCGTTGACGCGAATGCCATCCACGCCGAGCTTGCCGGCCAGCCCCTTGGTCAGGCCGAGGATGCCGGCCTTGGCGGCGGTGTAGGCCGGCATGTCGGGATGGTTGATGAGGTAGGATGTCGAGGTGAAGTTGATGATCGAGCCGCCGCCGGCCCGCTTCATGCCCGGCGCCACCGCTTGCGCGGTGAAGAAATGCGGCCGCAGATTGATCGCCTGGTTGTTGTCCCAGAATTCGACCGTCACGTCTTCGACGGCGTGGCGCTCGTCCCACGCGGCATTGTTGATCAGCACGGTGACATCGCCATGCGCCTCAGCCGCCCTCGCCGCCGACGCACGCAGGGCCGCGACGTCGCGCAGGTCGGTCTTGAGATAGAGCGGCCGGCGACCGAACTCTTTTTCGATGCGGTCGGCAAGGGCCGTGCTTGGGCCATCGGCGATGTCGATGAAGGCGACATTGGCGCCCTGGCGCACAAAACCCTCGGTCAGTGCCGCGCCAATTCCGGAGCCACCGCCGGTGATCAGCACCGAGGCTTCCTTGAGGTCGGCAAAATGCGCCGATGGCATCATGATCTGTTCTCTCCCGGCGCATGCCCCGAAAATCGGACCGATCTTCGGGAAGGGATCATGCGCAAATTCAAAATGCTCCAGCCTCCTTTGCGCGTCCTGAAGGACGCGTGGCGCTGTAGTCGGACCGGCGCGCATCCTAGCCAGACACGTCGTGCGGGCAAGGGCGAAAAGCCGGATCTGCGGGCTTATGTCAGACAAAACGACAATGCGCCGCACCGGACGTGCGCAGCGCAGTCAGCTGGATTGCTGGCGATGCCGATGTCGGCGGTCAGATCGCCTTGGCGCGCAAGGCGCCGCGAAAGGTATCGCGGAGATAGCCGAGCGTGGCGTCGGCATCGACCGGCTTGCCGAACAGATAGCCCTGCCCGCCGGCACATCCGAACTGGACGAGGCGGTCGGCCTGCGCCTCCTGCTCGATGCCTTCGGCCACGACATCCATGCCGAGCCCCTCGCACATGGCGAGAATGGCGCGAATGATGTGTTCCGAGGGACGGTCATCGAGGATGGAGGAGACGAAGGCGCGATCGATCTTGAGCTTGTCGAAATGGAATTCGCGCAAGCGGCCAAGCGAGGACTGGCCGGTGCCGAAGTCGTCGAGCGAAACGCGGATGCCGACGCGGCGCAGATCCTCGACGATCTTCTCGGCCGAGGCAGGGTCGTTCATCAGGCCGGTCTCGGTGATCTCGATTTCCAGCCGGCGCGGATCGAAGCCGGTGCGCTCGAGGATCGCCAGTATATGCAGGCCGGTGTTCTGGTCGACGAGTTGCGAAGGCGACAGGTTGAAGGACAGGAACAGGTCCTTCGGCCAGCTTCTCGCCGCCTCGGTCGCCTTGCGCAGCACCAGCTGCGACAGCGGGCCGATGATGCCGCGCTCCTCGGCGATGGGAATGAAGACCGTCGGCGGCACCGAGCCGAGGTCGCGATCGGTCCAGCGCGCCAGCGTCTCGAAGCCGATGGTGCGGCGCGTGTTGAGGTCGACGATGGGCTGGAAATGCGGCTCCACCTCACCGGCGGAGACGGCGCGGCGCAGCGCCTGTTCGATGCGGGTGACGCGCTTGGCGGCTTCTTCCATCTCGCGGGTGTAGACGACGACCCGGCCACGCCCGGAACGCTTGGCGTGGTAGAGCGCCGTCTCGGCCTTGTTGACGAGGATTTCGGTGGTCTCGTCTCCGGAATAGAACAGCGAGCAGCCGACCGAGGCCGAGAGCCTCGCGGTGCGTTCGCCGACATCGTAGGGCGCCGACAGGATCTCGATCAGCATGCGGGATTTTTCAGCCGCCGCTTCCTCGCTGAACACCATCGGATAGAGAAAGGCGAATTCGTCGGCGCCGATGCGGCAGACCGTGGAGTGGCTGTCCATCGAGGCGCGCAGCCGCATGGCGACCTGGATCAGGATATCGTCACCGGCCTTGTGGCCGAACAGGTCGTTGATCGGTTTGAAACCGTCAAGGTCGAGAATCCCGACGGTGAACGGCGCCGGGTCGTCGGCACGATCGCTGATCAGGCGATCGACCTTGTCGAAGAAGCGGCGATGGTTGCCAAGCCCGGTCAACGGATCGGTGAATGCCAGATCCGTGCTGTCCCTGTTTGCCTGACCGGTGCCAAACGTTGTTTGCATCGGTGTCCCTGTTTGTGACGTCGGATTTAGGTCCAGATTGTCAGCAAACCCTTTAGGAAACGTATCCCCAAATCGATTATTCGCGGGTAAAGTGCATCACCTTCGGGAAGGTCGACGCGGCACGCGTCAAACCTTTGTTTTCAGGCAATTCTTCAGCCGTTGGGCCTGACACGATAGAGTTCGAGCGGGGCGCCCTTGGTGTCCGCGACCGGCTCCAGCCATTCCGGCACGTTGCCGCGCATCAGCCCGGCCAGAAAGCCGTCCGGCGCCGTGGCGGCGAGAAGCTGGCTTTCTGGATTGCCACGGCATACAGCGACAAGGCCGACATGGTGGCTTTCGACCGCCGACCTGGCATCGGCGTCCGATCCGAGGAAAGCATCGAGCGCAAGCAGGTTACCCGCGATGTCGCGATGAGATAGCCCGGCGAACACGCGATGTCCGGAATAGGCCAGGATGGGCGAGCCAAGATTGGAAATGGCGAGCACGGTGGTGTCCGGCATCTGGCTGAGTGCCGTGAACGAGGCCTTGCCTTGGCAGGACCCATCGACACTGGCGTCCTTGACGACCACACGGGGTTCGAACACGCTCGATGTCGCCTCGGCGGCGGCCGACCAGATTGCGTTCACCGAGATCAGCCAGGCCGCGACCATCCTGAGCAGCGCGCCGCGTGTCGGTCTGGTTTCGGCCTGCTGCCGCCATTTGGCGATCCAGGCGGAAAGCGGGATCACCGCGAAGGCGATGGAGAAAGTCGAGCCGCGCACTTCCCAGGCGCTGACCAGGACCGCCACAACCAGCAGCCCGCCGACAAGACTGTCCTGCCGCCGCCAGCCGCCCCGGCTGAAGCGAAGCACCATCAGGGCGACCGCCAGCAGCGGCGTGGCAAAACGCGCCACCACCCGGACCGGATCGTAGAGGACCAGTTTGTACAGCGACTGCGCCTCGTCGATGTAATCGAGCCATAATCCCCTGAGGCGCGGATCGAGGTTCGCATATGGGGCTGCCAGGCATTGCGGGAACAGTGACACCACCACAGCGCCCAGCACCATGGCAAGCAGGCCGAGGAAGATCAGCCGTCGCCGGCGCGTGCGGCTGGCCGCATCGACCGAAACGATGGTGGCAAGGCCAGTTCCAGCAAGCGCCGCGACGACGAACTGCATGGTCGAGAAGGCATCGCATTGCGCCTGGCCCCAGGCCGACGGCGGGATGGTGGTGACGAACACCAGCGCCGAAACGCCGGCAAAGCCGAGGCCAAAATCCATCGCGATCCGGCGTTCGCCGCTCGGGTCGACGACAAACAACATCGCCGTGCAGGCGCCGATGGCGGCGACATAGGGCACGGTTTCCATGCCGACAGCCAGCGTCAGCGCCGCGCACAGGCCCGAAAACAGTGCCGCCCACCGCCGCACGGGTGCCTCGAGCAGCAAACCCAGGCTGGCCATGGTCAGCGTCAGCTGGACATTGTGATGATCGAGCGCGCCCGGCGAAAAGATGCCGATGAAATACAGCGCCGCGGCGCCCACGACGACAGCCGGCAACACGGCGCCCGCGCCGGCGAAACCGCGCGCGGCGCGGGCGGTGAAGAACACGGCCGCACAGAACAGCAGCGCCGGCCACAGTATCTGCGCGATGGCCTCGGCCATGGCCATGCTGCCGGTCAGGGCCGAAGCCATGAGGATGATGGCGGCGAGTGGCGCGTCGACCAGCCTCGACCAGTGCATGACGAAGCCGCCTTCAAGCCCCATCCTGTACTGATGCAGGTCGAACCAGCCCTGTCCGGCCAGCATGTCGCGAACCTCGACCAGACGTAGCAGACTGTCATTGTCGCCGCCGGCATTGGTCAATTCACGGAATCCGTTGCAGGCGCTGACGGCAACCAACACCAGCGCGGCGATCAGTGCCAGCGCGAGATCGTTACGCCATGACGGGCGTGGCGTGGCCTTGACGGACATTGTGGCATCGACAGGGGTCACGGGACGGCCTTTGGTTGCTCCCTTTCGCGAAAGGAAACCTAGCGCCAACTCACTGCGCAAACCTTAAGCCGGCCTTGCGAAAGGCAGTCCATGTCGCGAAACGCTTTGTTTGTCATTCATGGATATGTTCCCGGAATTGCCGATGAACAGGCAATTCGGTCCTGGATCCTTGGCATGAATGTTATGGCGATCGAAAAAAAGATCCTGAACGCGGCCCACAGCCGTGCAGTGTTTCAACGCCGCATCCGCGTCCTCTCCGAACATATCGGCGCCATGCTGGGCGCCGAGGGCACCGTTCTCGATCTCGGCTGCGGCGATGGCTCGCTTGCCAAGGCTGTGATGGACAGGAAACCCGGGCTGACGTTTCGCGGGATCGATGTTTTTCTCCGTCCGCGTACGGCCATCCCGGTGGAGATCTTCGACGGCGCTACGATTCCGGCCGCTTCCGGGTCCTTCGACTGGGTGACCATAGTCGACGTTCTCCACCACACGGACCATCCCGGCCATCTTATCGCCGAAGCCGCAAGGGTCGCCCGCAAGGGCGTTGTCATCAAAGACCATCTGCGGGACGGGCCCTTCGCCCACGGCACACTCAGGTTCATGGACTGGGTGGGAAACAAGGGCCACGATGTGAGGCTGCCCTATAACTACCTGTCCAGACAGGAATGGGAAGCGATGTTCGGTCAGGTCGGGCTCAAGACCCAGACCTGGCGCGAAAACCTGGCGCTATATCCCTTTCCGGCGAACCTCCTGTTCGACAGGAGTCTGCACTTCGTCGCATCGCTTCGGTAACCGGCGGGCCGCTGCCGAACGCCTTCAAGCGGCTCTTTGATCGTCGCGAAACACCCAGACCAATGAAAGCACATAGCTCGCCGCGCTTGCGGCGACCGTGGTGATGGCTGACATGACCAGCGGCGACGCGGAAAATATCGACACCGCGACATGGGCGGACAGGCCTGCGAATGCTGCGCAGCCTAGCTGGGTGACGAGATAGCGTGGCAACGCATGGGCGTGGTCGTGCTGTCCCTCGAACGTCCAGCCGCGCTGTGCCGAATACGCCACTACGAACGCCAGCACATAGGCGATGACGCTCCCGACAAACGGCGGCAAGCCGGCCGAAACCAAGGCCCACGACAATCCGAAGAACAGCAGCGCCGCGCCAATGCCGACCATGGCGAACCGGATAAGCCGCACCGAGGCGAATTTTCGCGCAAGCCCGCTCATTTTTCAGCAGGCGCGACGGATTCGCCCGATCGGTTGGCCTGGCCTGCTTTCAGCCGTTTTACCGGTATCTCCAGAACCCCCAGCAGGAACGCCGAGAAGAATGCCTGGAATGAAATGACGATCAGGCTGAGGCCGAGCACGACGATACGCGGGATTTCGGAATCGTTCAGCGGACCGAAGCCGAGATGCGCCCAGCGCGCCACGGCATAGGAGAAGAACAGCACGCCGCCGGCGAAACAGATGCCGGCATTGGTGGCGAGACAATCGGTGCTGATGGTTCTGGTCAGCCAGTCGGAACGTCGGCTTGGCGGCAGAATCCCGGTTATCTCGGCATAGTAACGCGAAATGGCGCCAAAAGTGATGAGTTGGACGCCCGTAACGACCATGAAACAGGCGGCGACGAAGGTGTTGAGGTCGAGCGACAGATTGTCGATCACGCGTAGCGGCCCGAACACCAGCAGTGCCGCAAACAGCATGCCAAGGCCGCCGAGCACCGTGCCCGGTATGAAGAACATCCAGCGCGGATTGTAGACCAGCAGGAACTTCAGGTGCCGCCAGCCGTCGCGCCAGGTCCTGAGATGCGGGGGCCGGCTGCGGCCGTCGGGCTTGAGCTTGGTCGGCACTTCCTCGATACGCAGGCCGGCCAGCGCGCCGCGCACCACCATTTCGCTGGCGAATTCCATGCCGGTCGTCTGCAAATCGAGCTTCCTGACGCTCTCGGTGTTGAAGCCGCGCAGGCCGCAGTGGAAATCACCGGTCTTGATGCGGAAGAACAGCCGGCCGACGAAGCTCAGCACCGGATTGCCGAGATAGCGGTGCAGCGGCGGCATGGCACCGGGCTCGATGCCGCCTTGGAAGCGATTGCCCATGACCAGGTCGGCGCCGTCACGCAGGCGCGCAACGAAGGCTTCCAGCGCGCCGAAATCATAGCTGTCGTCGGCATCGCCCATGATGATGAAGCGGCCCTTGGCGGCGGCGATGCCACCGAGCAAGGCGGCGCCATAACCCCTTTCGGCCACAGGCACGACGCGGGCGCCGATCGCCGCGGCGATGTCCTGCGAGCCGTCGGTGCTGCCATTGTCGGCGATCAAGACCTCGCCGGAGATGCCGGCCTTGCCGAGAAAAGCCTTCGCCTTGCCGATGCAGACGGCCAGCGTCTCGGCCTCGTTGAGGCACGGCATGAGGATGGTGAGTTCGAGCTGTTTGGCCGAGGCGGCGCGGATGGCGGTGACGGCGTTCATGGTCGTTGTTCCATCGAGAACCGGTGCGGCAGCGGCGGGCCGGGTCAATTCGGCGCTTACCCTTGCACGGCAAGGCTTAAGAAAACGATGACGCGCAGCCTTGCCTTGTCTCCAACCGGCCGGTAGCGGCCGGGCTTGCGGTTGCCTGATGCCAATCTTCAAAATGTCGCGATTGGCAGACGCGCGGCGAGGCTGTACAGGCAAGACAGTCGCCCATCCGATGCGCCGGAGACCTGCCATGAAGCTGAAAATCGCCGTCCAGATGGACCATATCTCCACCGTGTCGATCGCCGGCGACACCTCGTTCGCGCTGTCGCTGGAGGCGCAGCGGCGCGGCCACCGGTTGTTTCACTACACGCCCGACCGGCTGTCGCTGCGCGACGGCAAGGTGTTTGCCCGCATCGAGGAGATGCAGCTGCGCGACGAGAAGGGCGATCACTATTCGCTGGGCGAGCCGGTGCGCACCGATCTCGCGGAAATGGACGTCGTCCTGCTGCGCCAGGATCCGCCCTTCGACATGAACTACATCACCACCACGCACATCCTCGAGCGCATCCATCCCGGGACGTTGGTGGTCAACGACCCGGCCTGGGTGCGCAACAGCCCGGAAAAGATCTTCGTCACCGAGTTTTCCGACCTGATGCCTGAGACGCTGATCACCAAGGACAGCCAGGAAGTCGCCGCCTTCCGCAAGGAGTTCGGCGACATCATCATCAAGCCGCTTTACGGCAATGGCGGCGCCGGCATCTTCCATCTGCACGAGGCCGACCGCAACCTCGCCTCGCTGCTCGAGATGTTCGGCCAGATGTTCCGCGAACCCTATATCGTGCAGCGTTACCTGAAGGAGGTGCGCAAGGGCGACAAGCGCATCATCCTGATAGACGGCGAGCCGGTCGGCGCCATCAACCGGGTGCCGGCCGAGCATGACTCCCGCTCCAACATGCATGTCGGCGGCCGCGCCGAAAAGACCGAGCTGACGGAGCGCGAGCGCGAGATCTGCGCCCGCATCGGACCCTCGCTGAAGGAGCGCGGCTTCATCCTCGTCGGCATCGATGTCATCGGCGACTACATGACCGAGATCAACGTGACGTCGCCGACCGGCGTGCGCGAGGTCAGGCGCTTCGGCGGCGCCGACATCGCCAGCCTGTTCTGGGACGCGATCGAGGACAAGCGGAAGTAAGCCGTTTTCATTTTGTCTTAACCATGTTCCGCTTCTGCAACCGCGCACAATCCGGCTGCAACCCAAGCGATTATGCGTTCCCGTAATGTTCTTGCTTTGACCGGGAAACTGTGATTGTCTCGCCAAGGGCTATCTGGGCCCTGATCGCACGGGCTGGGGCAAGCCCATCTCCAGGGTGGGGAAAATGGTGGCGCGGGTTCGTACGGTCGCTTTCCAGGGTATCGAGGCCGTGCCGGTCGACGTCCAGGTGATGATCGCACCCGGCAAGGTCAACATGCATATTGTCGGCCTGGCCGACAAGGCGGTGGCCGAAAGCCGCGAGCGGGTGCAGGCGGCTCTGCATGCATCCGGCCTGTCGATGCCGTCCAAGAAGGTCACGGTCAATCTGGCGCCGGCCGACCTGCCGAAGGAGGGCAGCCACTACGATTTGCCGATCGCGCTTGGCCTGATGGCGGCGCTGGGCGCCATTCCGGGCGACATGCTGGCCGGCTATGTCGTGCTTGGCGAGTTGTCGCTCGACGGCACGATCGCCGCCGTCGCCGGCGCCTTGCCAGCGGCGATCGGCGCCAACGCCGAGGGCAAGGGCCTGATCTGTCCGTTCGCCTGCGGGCCGGAAGCGGCCTGGGCGGGTGCTGATTTCGATATTCTGGCGCCGCGCAGCCTGATCGCCATCGCCAATCATTTTCGCGGCACGCAGGTGCTGTCGCGGCCGGAGGCCGGCATCCACGCCTCGGCGCGCGACCTGCCGGACCTTGCCGACATCAAGGGCCAGGAGACCGCCAAGCGGGCGCTGGAAGTGGCGGCTGCCGGTGGCCATAATCTGCTGATGGTCGGGCCGCCCGGCTCGGGAAAATCGATGCTGGCGCAGCGCCTGCCGTCCATCCTGCCGCCGCTGGCGCCGAAGGAGCTGCTGGAAGTCTCGATGATCGCCTCGGTGGCGGGCGAGCTCGGCGAGGGCAAGCTGACCGACCGGCGGCCGTTCCGCGCCCCGCACCATTCGGCCTCGATGGCGGCTATGGTCGGCGGCGGCATGCGGGCACGGCCGGGCGAAGTGTCGCTCGCCCATCACGGCGTGCTGTTCCTCGACGAATTCCCGGAATTCACGCCGCAGACGCTCGATGCGCTGCGCCAGCCGCTGGAGACCGGCGACTGCATGATCGCGCGCGCCAACCATCGCGTAACCTATCCGGCGCGCATCCAGCTGGTGGCGGCGATGAACCCCTGCCGCTGCGGCATGGCCGGCGAGCCGGGCTATCGCTGCCTGCGCGGTGAGCGCTGCCGCACCGACTACCAGGCGCGTATCTCAGGGCCGCTGCTCGACCGCATCGATCTCAGGATCGAGGTGCCGGCAGTCTCGGCCAGCGACCTGATCCGGCCCGACCGGGCGGAGAAAAGTGCCGATGTGGCGCTGCGCGTGGCGCGCGCCCGCACCATCCAGCGCGAGCGGTTCGAGCGGCGCGGCGTCATCAGCGCCACCACCAACGCGCATTGCGCGCCGGCGGTCATCGAGGAGATCGCCATGCCCGACGCCGCCGGCCTGTCGCTGCTCAAGGACGCCAGCGAAAAACTCGCCTTTTCGGCGCGGGCCTATCACCGCGTGCTGAAAGTGGCGAGGACGCTCGCCGATCTCGACGCCAGCGAAACCGTAGGCCGCATCCATCTCGCCGAAGCGATCTCCTACCGCATGAGTTCGGAGCGGGTGGCGCAGGCGGCTTGATGGCGTTTCACTGCATGCCTCAGCGCGCCACCTGGCTGGCCTCGCCGATATCAAGGGCTGGCGTAGCTTTGCGGAGGGTCAGAACTTATAGGCAACGGCCGCGCGAACGATGCTGAAGTTCGTCTTCACGTCATAAGGCGTGCCCGGCGCGAACCCAAAATCTTTCTTTCCAAGGTCAACGTAGAGATATTCAGCGCGCGCGGTCCAATTGCTATTGAAGGCATACTCAATGCCGCCGCCAACCGCATATCCTGTCTGGAACTTGCTCTCGGCAGCGCTGAAGACATGCTCATCAATCTTTACGTCGCCCATTGCAACGCCGGCTGTGACATATGGAAGCCAACGATCAAAAGCGTAGCCCACACGGCCACGAATGGTTCCGAAAGCATCCAGCCTCGCTTCGGCACCGAGCTCGCCGCCGCCCAGGCCAGGCGAGAATTCTTTCTTGAATCCTAGATAATTGATATCGCCTTCAACGCCAAGAACCCACTGACCGTATTGATAGTTGGCGCCAACCAAAGCGCCGCCGGTGAAATTCCTGATGTCAGCTGATCCGGGAATACCAATAAAGTCACCGTCGATCTTGCCGAATGCGCCGCCAGCGTTTGCGCCGACATAAAAACCCGTCCAGGAATACGGAAGATCCATGGCGGCCACTGGCTCGACCATGTCTGCGGCATAGGCGCCGCTTACGCTCATGGCCGTAGCAAAAAATATCCCTGAAATAAGACGCATTGTTGCCCCCCCTCGATCCGAACCGCCATCGCCACTGTTGAAACTAATATAGCCTAACGGTTAGAAAAGCCCGTGCCAAAACAGTCACTTTGTTGAATAAATAAGCGACGTCGGCCCTTGGCATCCCCACGGTACTTTCCGGACCTTCGGATCAGGCCGTTGCTTTCGCCTTCAACTCCAGCCTCCGCGCATGCAGCACCGGCTCGGTGTAGCCGTTGGGCTGGACGCGGCCCTTGAAGACCAGGTCGCAGGCGGCGAGGAAGGCGATCGACTTGTCGAAATCGGCCGCCATCGGCCGATAGAGCGGATCGCCTTCGTTCTGGCGGTCGACGATCGCGGCCATGCGCTTCATCGTGGCCATCACCTGGTCGGCGCTGCACACGCCATGATGCAGCCAGTTGGCGATGTGCTGCGAGGAGATGCGCAGCGTGGCGCGGTCTTCCATCAGACCGACATCGTTGATGTCCGGCACTTTCGAGCAGCCGACGCCCTGGTCGATCCAGCGCACGACATAGCCGAGAATGCCTTGCGCGTTGTTGTCGAGTTCCTTCTGGATGTCGGCCTCGCTCCAATTCGGCCGCACCGCGACCGGCACCGACAAGATATCGTCGAGCCTGGCCTTGGGCCGGTTCTTCAGCGCTGCCTGCACGGCGTGGACGTCGACCTTGTGGTAGTGCGTGGCGTGCAACGTCGCCGCCGTCGGCGACGGAACCCAGGCGGTGTTGGCGCCGGCCTTGGGATGGGCGATCTTCTCGACCAGCATCGCCGCCATCAAATCGGGCATCGCCCACATGCCCTTGCCGATCTGGGCGTGACCGGCCAGCCCGCATTCCAGCCCGGTGTCGACATTCCAGGCCTCGTAGGCGGAGATCCAGGCGGCCTGCTTCATGTCGCCCTTGCGGATCATCGGGCCGGCTTCCATCGAGGTGTGGATCTCATCGCCGGTACGGTCGAGGAAGCCGGTGTTGATGAACACCACGCGCTCTTTTGCCGCGCGGATCGCCTCCTTGAGGTTGATCGTGGTGCGCCGCTCCTCGTCCATGATACCCATCTTGATGGTGTTCCTGGCCATGCCGAGCAGCGCTTCGACACGATCGAAGATCTCGACGGCGAAGGCGACTTCCTCCGGCCCGTGCATCTTGGGCTTCACGACATACATCGAGCCGGCGCGGGAATTGGCGCGGCGGCCATTGGACCCGACATCGTGCAGCGCGATCAGCGCCGTCATCGCCGCATCCATGATGCCTTCCGGAACCTCGTTGCCGTCGCGGTCTGTTATCGCCGGGTTGGTCATCAGGTGGCCGACGTTCCTGACCAGCATCAGCGAGCGGCCGGGCACCGTCAGCGTGCCGCCGGCGGGCGCGGTGTAGGACCGGTCGGGGTTGAGCTTGCGGGTGAACGTGCGGCCGCCTTTGCTGATCTCCTCGGCCAGGTCGCCCTTCATCAGGCCGAGCCAGTTGCGGTAAACGACGACCTTGTCCTGCGCATCCACCGCCGCGACCGAATCCTCACAGTCCTGGATGGTGGTCAGCGCCGATTCCAGGATGACGTCGGCGATCCCGGCCGGATCGGTGCGGCCGATCTGGTTGTTGCGGTCGATCGATATCTCGATGTGCAGCCCATTTTTCACGAGCAGCACGGCGTCGGGATTGGCGGCGTCGCCGCGATAGCCGACGAATTGTCTGGGGTCGGCCAATGTCGTGGAGCCCGCACCGGCGCTCAGCCGCAGGGCGCCATTGGCCACCGAAAGGCCGTTGACGCCGGGCCATTTGCCCAGGGTGAGGGGGGCGGCCTCGTCAAGAAGTGTCTTCGTCCAAGCCACGACCCTGGCGCCACGCGCCGGATTGAAGTTCTTGCCCTTTTCGGCGCCATCCGTCTCGGGAATGGCGTCCGTGCCATAGAGCGCGTCGTAGAGCGAACCCCAGCGCGCATTGGCGGCGTTGAGGGCGTAGCGGGCATTCATCACCGGCACGACCAGCTGTGGCCCGGCGACCACGGCGATTTCCGGGTCGACATTGTCGGTCGACACGCTGAAGGCCGGCCCTTCGGGGACGAGATAGCCGATCTCTTTCAGGAAACCTTTGTAGGCCTCCATGTCGACGGGCGCGCCATGGTCGCGATACCAGCCGTCGAGCTTCTCCTGCATGGCGTCGCGCTTTGCCAGCAGCGCCCGGTTTTTCGGGGCGAGGTCATGGACGATGACTGAGAAGCCGCTCCAGAACGCGTCCGCCGCGACGCCGGTGCCGGGCAACGCCTCGTCAGCCACAAAATCATGCAGCTCGCGGGCAATCCGCAATCCAGCGATCTCGATGCGATCGGTCATAAGGCTTCTCCAGACGAAAGGCTTCGCGGGCCTTTGGCATGTCAGGGGTGCAGGGTCAATTCGGCTTAAGGTGAAGGGAACATTTAGGCAAGGTTGGCAAAACCGGCCATGAGAGCGTCCTTCTTCCCGGCGCGGAGAAGACGCTACACCGCAATGCGCGGCCTTCCCGAGGCCACCGCCACGACATGCGCCTCGATGAACATGCGCTGGGCTTCGACGGTCGAAACGCGGAATTCGGTGGTGACGTCGATCTCGGCGCTGTCGGTGCCGGCATCCCTGGCCCGCTGGGCGACGATGGCGCGGACATCGGCCTCGGCCGCCGCGATCGCCGTGGCTTCGTCGAGGAAATCGCGCACGGTTTCACCCGAGGCAAGACGGAACAGCCCTTCCTTGGGCTGGCTGACCCGCGCCTCGGCCGACACCCGCACCTGACCGACGACGGCGCCGAGCGCATTGGCGACATCGGTATCTTCCGGCACCACGCAGTCATTGCCGACCAACGGTGGCAGGCCGGCATAATGCAGCGGCGCCGAGGCGCCAAGGCCGATGACCGGGCGGTCGAGCGCGACGCTGAGGCGGGCGATGCCGGGATGCGCGTCGACGGCACGCTGCACCAGCGCGTGCGCCACCGTCGCCGCGCCATCGAGCCCATCCTCGGCAAAGGCGGTTTCGAGGATATATTCGGCCGACCAGCGCGTCAGCGTCACCAGCACGCGCTCCGAGATTGCTTCGGGCGAGGCGGCGATAGGCTGGCCACGGCCGTCCCGCTTGCGCGCGAACAGCTCGGCGCCGAGCCGAGCCGCGACCGGATCCCAGTTCGCCTGCTTGCCCAGCACATGAGCGGCGTCCGACGGGGTGAAGCCGGCGACATGCACCAGTCCGCGCGACACAAGCCGGTTGAGCGTGGCGTTCTGCGCGTTCGAGGTCAAAAGCTTGTCGATGGCGAGCGGCACCGCCCCGATCGCCTCGTAGAGCCTGGCTTCAGCGCCGGTCAGCCCGGCGGCGAGCCGGTCCGGCACGCCGGTGCGCACCGCGAAGCGGCCATCCATGCGGCCGGGATTGGGTGCCCGCAGTTGCCGTTCGAGTTCCGCTGTGACCGCGGCGCCATGCGCCATGCCGGCCAGCGCCAGCGGCACCAGGCGGCGCGGCCCCAGCAGGATCTTCGGGTTGAGTGCGCCATCCTCCAGCGCCACTTCGGAATCACCGCCGAGGCCGTAAGTGCGCATGGCGACCGCCTCGACCATGGTGCGAAAGCCGCCGACGGTGGCGCCTTCCGGATCAAGCCGCGGGCGGCCGTTGTCGAGCACGGCGACGTCGGTGGTGGTGCCGCCGATGTCGGAGACGATGGCATTGTCGAGCCCGGTCATGTGGTGGGCGCCGACCAGGCTGGCGGCCGGACCGGACAGGATCGTCTCGATCGGCCGCTGGCGGGCGAAGGCGGCCGAAACCAGCGCGCCGTCGCCGCGCACCACCATCAGGGGCGCCATGATCTTGCGTGCTTCCAAAAAGCCTTCGGTCGCCGCCACCAGCCGGTCGATCATCGAGATCAGCCTGGCGTTGAGCAACGTCGTCAGCGCCCGGCGCGGACCGCCGAGCTTGGCCGACAGCTCGTGGCTGGCGGTGACCGGCAGGCCCGTCCTTTCGCGGATCAGGTCGCGGGCGGCAATCTCGTGCGCCGGGTTGCGGGTGGCGAAATAGGCGCAGACGGCAAAACCGGACACCGAGGCGCCGAGTTCCGGCAAGGCGGCCTCCAGTCCGGACAGGTCGAGCCTGGCGGCATTGCCGTGCACATCGTGGCCGCCGGGGCAGAACACCACCGGGTCGGTGCCGAGAGCGGCCCTCAGCCCGTCGCGGGCGAGGTCGGCCTCGGAAAAACCGATCATCACCAGCGCGACGCGGCCGCCCTGGCCCTCGACCAGCGCGTTGGTGGCAAGCGTCGTCGACATCGAGACCAGCTTGATGGCGGCCGGATCGGTGCCGGCCTTCCGCAGCACCGCGTCGACGGCGCCGGCAATACCAACGGCGAGGTCATGCCGCGTGGTCAGCGCCTTGGCCTTGGCCAGCACCTTGCCCTTGTTCGGCCCCTGCTGCGGGCCTTCCGTCTCGGACCACAGGACGGCATCAGTGTAGGTGCCACCGGTGTCGATCCCGAGGAACAGCGGCTTTGGCTTGGTCTTGGCGATCATTCTTTTGGCGGATCCGGACAGGCGAGGCTTTTTGCTCTCCGCCCTTAGCCGATACGGGCCGGCCGATAAAGCGGCGAGCGCTGGGCCAACACGCGATGGCCGCGATGGGGACCCGATCTGCCCCTTGCCGAGGGAGGGCTGCTTTGGCGCAACGATAAAGCGCGCCGCGTTGAAACGGATTCACGCGACGCGCTTCAAGTCCTTGTTATCATGCATGTCGTTGCCCCAAAAGCGCTGCGCACTCTTGGGCGACATGTATTGGTGACCATCTCCTGCCGATGCTGGAGGTGTTCCCGGCATGGCGAAAGATCAAGTCTGGCGAGGATGCCGCTATTTCGCCGTGACGGTGCCCTTCATCGAGCTGTGGATCGCACAATGGAAGGGGTGCGCACCGGCGGCCGATATCTTGACCTTGGCGCTCTTGCCGGTGGCGAGATGGCCGGTGTCGAAGGAGCCGTCGAGCGCGGTGGCGGTGTGCGTCATCGCGTCGGCATTGGTGAAGGTGATGGTGTCGCCGACGGCGACCGAGATTTTGGACGGGTTGAATTTCATGCCCTTGATCTGGACCGCGTGATTGGCGGCGTAGGCGGGCATGGCAAAGGCAAGCAGAGCAAGAACAAGCATGGTGCGCATGGTGAATTTCCTCCTGAGCGCGAACCCTCATCCTACACTAACGCTGGCGAATGGTCTTTCATGCCACGAAGCCGATCTTTTTATGCGTGCCGTCGCAAAACGGCTTGTTGGCCGAATGGCCGCAGCGGCAGAGGAAGGTGCGTTGCGTGCGGTCGATCGTGTGACCGGTGCCGGTGACGATCTCGACATTGCCCTCGAGCTTGAGCGGGCCGTTGGTGGTCGGCGTCACTTTCAGCGGGCCATTCCTCGCCTCCAGCGCCGGCGTGTCCTTGAGCGGCGGCTCGCCGGTGGCGGCAAAACCCGATTTGGTGTGGCTGCCGTCGCAGAACGGCTTGTTTTCCGAAGCGCCGCAGCGGCAGAGCGTGGCGCGATAAAAGGTCTCTCCGTCGAGTACGATCTCGGCATGGACCGCCAGCGGGCCGTTTTCCCGCAGCCGCACGGTGTTGACCACCGGCGGCTGTTCCTGCGGCCCGCCGTCCTTTCTGATGTAGGTGATGGCGCCGGAAGGACAGCTTTCGGCGATCGCTACCACCTTTTCGACGCTGGCCGCGTCGGGGTGGATCCACTGCCCCGGCGCGTTGGGTACGAAGACATGCGGATCGCCAAGCACGCAATTGCGCGAATGGATGCAGCGTTTGCTGGAAAATCCGACGTCGATCTTGTCGCTTTCGACCATGCCTGCCATCGCCGCGCTCCTGCTCGCCCCGCCAGGGCTTCCTGTCACGCCGGACCGGCTCCCGCAAGCTAGTCCGATTCACGGGGTCAATTCAATTTCCTCGGTCTCGCCGCCGTTGCAGGTATAGCAGCAGTCGTCGCATTTTTCCTTGTTGCCGGGACCGACGCCCCAATAGGTCTCTTCGTCGCCATCGACCCAGGCGCCGTAGCAGATCGACTCGCCCTCGTTGCAGGAGACCGGTATCTGCTTGGTCTCGCCGTCGTCGAGATAGAAATCCTTGCCGTCACCCGGCCAGACATAGTCACGGTCCTGGCTGTAGAGCTCGAGCCGCATGGCATTGGGGTGGCTGTTCTTGATGGCGAAGGTGATATCGGCGGCATGCGCCGCCGGCGCAAACAGCGCGGCAAGAGAGAGCGCGACCAGCGTGCGGCGCGCATAAGCGTAAAACATGATAACCCCCTGAATAAGCGGCCCACGCGGCCGCGCGGCGACCATCGCATGCGGCATCGAATCGCGGAAGTGGGCCATGCGCGCCGACCCCTGACTAAATTTGGGTCCGACGTCTCATGGCACCAGATCGATCGTCTCGGTGGTATGTTCCACGCAGATGAAGCAGCAGGTGTCGCAGGGCTGGTCATTGTCCGGCCCGACGCCGGCGGAGATGCTGTCGTTGCCGTTGACCCAGGCGCCGTAGCAGATGTGTTCGCCCTGATTGCAGGACAGCGGCACCGATTTCTGCGAGCCCGGATCGATCAGGAACACCTGGTCGTTGCCCGGCCAGACGGTTTCGCGGTCATGGCTGAACAGTTCCACCGCGACCGCTTCCTTACGCAGGTTCTTGACGAAGAAGGCAATGTCGGCGGCCTCGGCCGAAGTGGTGAAGACCAGTGCCAAGAGCGCGGCCATGCGAAAGAGCGTCACGATCGGACCTCCCGAATCATCCCGGCAGAATCGCATGCCTGCCACGAACTAGGAAGACGTGGAGCTCTCCGCCGTAATTTCCCGCCCCAGCCGCACCGTTTCACGCATCAGAAGGTCGAGATCCTCTCGCCGAGTGCGATGGTTGTTGATCGCCACGCGCAGGCAGTGTTCGCCATGCACCGTGGTGTCCGACAGCACGGCGATGCCCTGTTCCTGCAGCCGCAGCATGATCTCGGTGTTGAGCGCCTTCAGCGCCTCGCCGGCGAGGCCGGGCTGATAGCGGAAGCAGACGATGTTGATGGTTGGCGGCGCGACCAGTTGCAGCAGCGGCTCGGCCTCGATTAGCCCGGCGAGATAGGCCGCTTGCGCGATGTTCTGGTCGATCAGGCGGCCGAACTTGTCGGCGCCATGCTCCTTCAGCGCCATCCACACCTTGAGCGCGCGAAAACCGCGCGTCGTCTGCAAACCGTAGTCGTGCAGCCATTCGCCGGAGGCGAGGCCACGCGGCGTCGATTCCAGATATTCCGGCGTTACCGCGAAGGTCTTGCGGTGCGCGACGGCATCCCTGACCAGGGCGCAACCGACCTCGAACGGCGCATGCAGCCATTTGTGCGGGTCGAGCGCGACCGAATCAGCCCATTCGATGCCGGCAACGCGATAGGCGTTGCGTGGCGCGATGGCGATGAGCGCGCCGATGCAGCCGTCGACATGGAACCAGAGGTCTTCCTCGTGCGCCAGTTTGGCAAGCGTCCGCAGGTCGTCGATCGCCCCGGTGTTCACCGTGCCGGCATTGCCGATGACACAGGCCGGCTTGAACCCGGCCGCGCGATCCTCGGCAATCGCTGCCCGCAAGGCGGCGATGTCGATGCGCAGGCTGGCGTCGGTCGCAATACGGCGCAGCGCCCGATTGCCGAGGCCGAGCGCTTCCATTGCCTTACGATGGCAGGAATGGATCTGGTCCGAGCCATAGAAGCGCAACGGCTTTTCGATGGCGGCAACGCCGTGCTCGCGCACGTCGATACCGGCCTTGGTGTTGCGCGCCACCGTCAGCCCGATGATGTTGGCCATCGAGCCGCCGCTGACCAGCGTTCCGCCGGCCGAAGCGGGAAAGCCCAGCATCTGCTTGCACCAGTTGACCACCTGGCCGTCCATCAGCCCGGCGGCGTGGTTGCCGCCGCCGAGATTGGAGCCCTGGACCGCCGCCAGGAAATCGCCAAGCGCGCCGGTGAAGTTGCTCGACCCCATGTACCAGGCCCAGAAGCGCGGATGGATGTTGCCCATCGGGTAGGACATCACGGTCCGGGAGACCTCGCCATAGACGGCGGCAAGGGACGCCGGCGATCGCGGCAGGGGCTCCGCGAAGAACTCTCGCACATCCGCCGGCATCTCCCGCCAGACCGGGCGGTCGCGCACATCGCTCAGATAGGCGACGGCATCATCGATGACCCGGTGCGACAGGACCTGAACATCGGCCCAGTCAGTGGGGTCAAGCGTTTCCTCGGCCAGCATGCCAGAGGCTTCCTGCACGGCGTCCATGCTTAGGTCTCCCGTCAAGCCGCCGGGAACTGGCAGCCCGGCGTCGAGCGCGACAGCGCCATCTCATCGGCGTCCATCTCGGCCTCGATGCCATCGAACAGCGGCGTCGACATGTAGCGCTCTCCGGTGTCGGGCAGCATGCACAGGATCACCGCGCCAGCCGGCGCTTTCTCCGCGACCTGCCGCGCCACCGCGAAGGTGGCCCCGCCGGAGATGCCGGTGAAGATGCCTTCCTGGCGCGCTAGCGCCTTGGCCCATTTGATGCCTTCGGGCCCGGCAATCGGAATCACCTCGTCATAGAGGCTGGCGTCGATGGCTTCCTGCAGCACGTTGGGGATGAAGTCCGGCGTCCAGCCCTGGACAGGATGCGGCTCGAAGGCCGGATGGCTGGCGGCCGGGGCGCCATCGGCACCGCGCTGCTGCGCCTTGCCGCTGCCGACAAGCTGCGCGTTGGCCGGCTCGGAGAGCACGATGCGGGTCTCCGGCCGCTCGCGGCGCAGCACGCGGGCCACGCCGACGACGGTGCCGCCGGTGCCATAGCCGGTGACGAAGCAGTCGAGCCGCGAGCCGGCGAAATCATTGATGATCTCGCGCGCCGTGGTGGTCTCGTGGATGGCGGCATTGGCCGCCGTCTCGAACTGGCGGGCGAGGAACCAGCCATTGGCCTCAGCCAGTTCCACCGCCTTCTTGTACATACCGAAGCCTTTTTCGGCGCGTGGCGTCAGCACCACCTTGGCGCCCAGCATGCGCATCAGCTTGCGGCGCTCGACGGAAAAACTGTCGGCCATGGTGACGACCAGCGGATAGCCTTTCTGCGCGCAGACCATGGCCAGCCCGATGCCGGTGTTGCCGCTGGTCGCCTCGACCACGGTCTGTCCCGGCTTCAGCGCGCCGCTGCGCTCGCCCTCCTCGATGATGTTGAGCGCCAGCCGGTCCTTCACCGACGCGCCCGGATTGAAGAACTCGGCCTTCACATAGATCGTCGCGTGGGCCGGCCCGAGATTGTTGATGCGGATCGCCGGCGTGTCACCGACGGTGTCGAGAATGCTGTCGAACAGGCGGCCGCGGCCGGCCGTGGTCCTGATTTTCCGTTGCTGCAACATGGAAGAACTCCTCGTCTGTCGTCGTTGTCGTCACGAACCGGTTACAAGCCGGCGGCTTGGGCGGCGAGGTTTCGACACCTGGTCGCGCTACAGTTCCTTGACTTGCCGGCAATAGCGCATCCAGCGCGGAAGGTGCTGCTGGGTGTGCCCTGTCGCGTTCGGTGATAGACTGGAGGCCGACTGGCCAGCGTGGGAGAAGGCGTGGGAATACGCGTGGAATCCGCTCTATCGAGCCTGGACGGCGAGGCCGCCGGCCTTTCCGTGCGCCTGCTCGGACCGCTGACGATCGCCCGCAATGGCGTTCAGGTGAAGTTGCCGGCCTCGCGCAAGCTGCGCGCCCTCTTCGCCTATCTGGCGCTCGCCCCGCACGCCGTCGGGCGCAGCCGGCTCTGTGAACTTCTGTGGGATGTGCCGAACGACCCGCGAGGCGAGCTTCGCTGGTGCCTCAGCAAGCTTCGCGGCGTTCTCGACGAACCGGATCGCAGCAGGATCGAGACATCGGCCGACACCATCGCGCTCGATCTGAAGGACGTTTTCATCGATGCCGCCGAAATCGCCTCGGTCGCCGCGAGAGGGGTGGAAGAGCTCGGTCTGGACCGGCTGCAAGCCCTGTCCAGACTGTTCATCGGCGATTTCCTCGATGGGCTGGAGATCGACCGCAGCCCCCATTTCAACAGCTGGGTGACAGCGCAACGGCGTCGCTTCAGCTCCTGCCACGCCGCTATTCTGGAACACCTTGTCAACAATCTCCCGGCGGACGGCGACGACGTCTCCGCCCATCTCGAAAAATGGCTGGAGCTCGCACCGTTCGACGCGCGCGCGCATATAGCTCTTCTGACAAGGCTTGCGCGGCACGGTCAGTTTGGCACCGGCGAGGACCATCTTGCATCCGCTGCGCGGTTGTTCCAATCGGAAGAACTGGATTTCGGGCCTGTGCGCGAGGCATGGCGAACGATCCGCGACAGGCAACCGAGCACGGCGTTGTGGGTGCAGTCGGCTAGTCCGGCTTCAGCAGACCAGGCACCTATCCTGCTTGCCGATTCTGATGCCGCCGCAGCGCGGAAAGCTTCGCTCGCCGTGATGCCGTTTGTCGAAGACGCCGCCATTGGTGGCGTTCGCGGCGGGCTCGCCGACGGCCTTACCCACGACATCATCACCCGGCTCGCCAAGCTCAGGGATTTCTTTGTCATCGCGCGCGGATCGGTGTTTGCGCTGGCCGAGAAGAACATCGCCCCCGAGGATGCCGGCCGCAGGCTGAATGTCGACTATATCGCCACGGGCACGGTGCGCAGCCCGACAGGCGGCGCGGTGCATGACGCGTCCGGCCGTCTCATTGTCAGTGTCGAACTCATCGAGGTGCGCACGGCCAGGATCGTCTGGGCCGAGACGTTCGAGCGCCGGCCCGACGACATCTTCGCCGTGCTCGACGATATCTGCAACAGCATCGTCTCATCGATCTCGGCCGAGATCGAAACGGTCGAACGCAACCGTGCGATGCTGAAGGCGCCCAACTCGCTCAACGCCTGGGAAGCCTACCATCGCGGCCTCTGGCACATGTACCGCTTCACCCAGACCGAGAACGAGCAGGCGCGGCATTTCTTTGACATGGCCCTGCGGCTCGACCCGACCTTCGCCCGCGCCTATGCCGGCCTGTCCTTCACCCACTGGCAGAACGCCTTCCAGCGCTGGGGCGACCGCGACCGGGAAAGCGCGCTCGCCTTCGAGAGCGCCGGCCACAGCCTGCTGGTCGACGACCAAAATCCGGCCGCGCACTGGGCGATGGGCCGGGCGCTGTGGCTGCGCGGCGAGCAGGACGGCTCGCTGCTCGAACTGGAACGGGCGGTGGATCTCAGCCCCAATTTCGCGCTTGGCCATTACGCGCTGTCCTTCGTGCACTCGCAGTCGGGCGACCCGCAAGCGGCAATCGGCTCGTCCGACCATTCGCGCCATCTCAGCCCGTTCGACCCGCTGCTGTTCGGCATGCTGGGGGCGCGGGCGATGGCGCATGTCCGGCTCGGCCAGTTCGAGGAAGCGGCCGAATGGGCGCTGAAGGCGGCGGCGCGGCCAAACGCGCATGCCATCATCCTGGCGATCGCCGCGCATTGCCTGGCGCTGGCGGGTCGCCTCGACGAGGCACGAGGCTTTGCCGCCGCCATCCGCAAGACATTGCCGCACTACTCGAGCGACGATTTCATCGGCACTTTCCGCTTCGAGCCCGATGCGGCGGCACTCTTCCGGCAAGGCGCCGGGCGCATTGGTCTGGGCTGAAGCCGGGCGCAATTTCCCGCCGGTTAACAAAGTCGGAAGGGGTTGCTTAACCGTTCGCGGCTATGTCACGCCCTGGGGGGCATGACAAAGTGAGTATGATGAGCAACAGCCCCAAGAAGCGCAGCGAATGGCGCGCCATTTTCTATGTGCAAGCCCGCGTTGCCATCCTGTTTGTGCCGGTCGTTGCCAGCCTGCTGATCATAGCGGCACTTGCCGGCAACGAACGCAAATCCGTTCCCAATACGCTCGACCCGACTGTCACGGGGTCGGTGCGATAAACGGCGCGGCGGCAAACGCCTGCCAAGAAGCTTCGAACCGCGCCTGCTTAAAGAATCTTGGTCACCAGTTTGTCCAGCCGGGAGTTCTCCCGGTAAGCCAGCCGCACCATGATGGCGCCCGCGACGCCAGTGATGGCCCCGCCGACAACGTCGGTCAGGTAGTGCGTCCCGATGTAGATTCTCGACCAGCAGATCAGCAATGCCATGACGAGAAGCGCAATCGTCCGGCGCGGCAGACCTTGCATCGCAAAGGCCGCGACAATCGCAATGGTGGCTGTCGCGTGATCGGACGGGAATGACCAGTCTGCGCTGGGCGCAATCAACAGATGCGTCACACCGGCATCGTAGGGCCGTATCCGATGCACGAAGAGAAGAATGAACTGGTTGACCGCAAGACCCAGCAGGAACGCCAGGCCGGCCGAAACCGCCGCATGACGAACATGGTGGCGGTCGACCTTCGCCCACCATTGCAGGACCACGGCCAGCACCATGAGGGGAACGCCGATTTGTGAGATACCGACCATTGCTTTATCAAGCAAAGGGCTGATACCGGCCGCGGCGTTTATCCAGTGCGTTAAAGCTGCATCCATTTGGCGTCGGTCTCCTCGATTGGTCGTGAGGTGAATTTTTGAAGCCCGTCGATGAACACCGCATCCATCAGATTTTTGAAGTCAGCGTCTGGCTCAAGGGCGCGCATGCCCTGATCGAGTGCATCGGCGGGATACTGCTCTATGTCATCACCACCGACACCATTGCCATCTGGGTCAAGGCTCTCACCCAGGAGGAATTGATCGAAGATCCGAACGATTTCATCGCGGGACATCTGTTGCAGATGGCAAGCCATTTTTCGATCGCCAGCAAGGAGTTCTACGCCTTCTACCTGCTCAGCCACGGCCTGATAAAGCTGGCCCTGGTTGCTGGCCTCCTGAGAGGCAAGCTCTGGTCGTATCCGGCATCGCTCGCGGCATTGGGCCTGTTCATGGTCTATCAAGTCTACCGCTACTCCTACACCCATTCGTTCGGCCTGCTCGTCCTGACCGTCTTCGACGCCGCCGTCATGGTGCTGATCTGGCATGAGTGGAAGATCGTGCGACAACACAAGCCGGCATGAAGGTTGAACTGCCGGCTGCAAACGCCTGGTCGCAAGGAGCGCCCTGTTGCCGGGGAACCCCACGCACCGTTGGACATTGTGTTCCAGGACAGGAACTGGAGGACATGATGACAAGAGCCCTCGACGTGAATGACAACACCGCGCAAGATCCGAAGCGCCCGCCGCAAACGCAGACCGGCGACACGCTCAAGAAAAAGATGGTCCAAGGCAAAGCCTTGCAGGTGAACGAAAACAGCGTGGAAAACCAGGAAACCGCCCCGCCGCCTAAACGGCGAGACTGATCGAAGAGAGGGCTGGGCTCTGGAGCCCAGTCTCCGGACGGAAAACCGTTTCACGCTTTCCTGAGATTGTTCAGGAGCCCGTCGCTTCCGGCAGCATTCGCTTGAGCACGTCGTCCTTGCGGATGAAATGATGCCAGAGGGCCGCCGCCGCGTGCACTCCGGCAAGGATGAGGATCAGATTGGCGCAGAGGCTGTGCAGCTCCTTGATGAACCGGGCCGTGTCGCGGTCGGGAGTAACCGGAGCCGGGATGGTGAACAGGCCAAAGAAGCTCAAGGCGTCGCCCCTGTACCACGTCAGCAGGATGCCAAGAACCGGAATGGCCACGAGCAGCCCATAGAGCAGCAGATGCGCGATCTTTGCCGCCCATCGTTCAAGCTCTGACATTTCCCTCGGCAGCCCTGGCGTTCCCAGCATCAGCCGCAGGCCGACGCGGATGACGACCAGCGCGAACAGCAGCAGCCCAAACGAGATATGAAGCCACCAGACGAGCGCACGACCGGGGTCGCCGCGCGGAAAAAGCTCCTCCATGTAGGTCAAGCCATAAAGGCCGATGACCAGCGCAAACACCGCCCAGTGAATGGCCTTCTGGGCGCTTGTATAGGTAGGGTTCATGCGAGTCTTCCAGTTTTGAATGATTCCAAACTAGCCGCGATCATGTCAAAGCTTTGTCTGGCGGCGATCCCTTTTTGGTCGCACTCGATGACACAGGTATGATTCCGCTGAAGGAAGCGTCCGAGGATCGGGCTCCGGTGATCGTGATTTGCCGGACACTGGAACAGGAAACCTGTCAGTTCGCTGACAGTCGGGCAGCGGACGACGCCTATGCGTCAGACAAGGAAAAGCCCGGACGAACCGGGCTTTGGGGCTCCGGGCGCCATCTGGCAGGCGCCGCTCAATAGAAGCGCGGGATCGGACCGTTCTGTGGCGTGGTATCGTCGCCGAGGTCGAGAAAGACCTCGTCGACATAGCACCATCCCCAGCCTTCCGGCGGATCATAGCCCTCGATGATCGGGTGGCGGGTCGCGTGAAAATGCTTGGTGGCGTGACGGTTGGGCGAGTCGTCGCAGCAGCCGACATGACCGCAGGTGCGGCAGAGCCGCAGATGCACCCATTCCGAACCGCTCTTCAGGCATTCCTCGCAGCCGAGCGCGCTCGGCGTCACGTCCTTGACCTCAGCAGCATGTCTGCATTCATCCGCCATCACACTCTCCCGATCCGTTCAGGCTCAACTATTCCTTTTGCGCAATTCCCAAGGGAAAGCGCCATCCGCTTTCCCGGGAAAACCGTTACACACTTTTCCTGGAATTGCTCTGCGTGGCGTGGCTGCCGTCTTGCGCGAGATATGCATGCAATGCCGCGACCACCTGGGCGCCCTCGCCGACAGCCGCCGCGACGCGTTTGACCGAGCCGGAGCGGACGTCGCCGATGGCAAACACCCCGCTGCGGCTCGTCTCCATCACGCCATGCGCCGATCCGAGGTCCGATCCGGTGCGCACGAAACCCCTGGCATCCAGCGCCACGTTGCAGTTCGCCAGCCAGTCCGTATTCGGGTCGGCGCCGATGAACAGGAAGAGATGGCGGATCGGGCGCGTCGTCTGCACGCCGCTCGCACGGTTGCGCCAACGCACACTGGCAAGATTGCCCTCGTTGCCTTCCAGCGCCTCGATCTCGGTTTCGGTCAGGATCTCGATGTTCGGCTGCGCCTTGATGCGCTCGACCAAATAGCGCGACATGCTTGCCTCGAGGCTGCCGCCGCGCGCAAGCAGCGCCACCTTGCGCACATGGCTGGCCAGATAGACCGCCGCCTGCCCGGCCGAATTGCCGGCGCCGACCAGTGCCACTTCCTGGCCGCCACAAAGCCGTGCTTCGATCGGCGACGCCCAGTAGTGCACCGACGTTCCTTCGAACTGCGCCAGGTTGGCGACATCGAGCCGGCGATAGCGCGCGCCGCTGGCGATCACCACCGCGCGCGTCCGCACGCCCTCGCCGTCGCCGACATCGAGCGCGTAACGGGCGCCGTCGGTCGCGGCGCTCAGCAGCTTCGCCTCGTCCGGTATCACCATTTCGACGCCGAACTTCTGCGCCTGGTTGTAGGCGCGCGCCATCAGCGCCATTCCCGAAATACCGGTGGGGAAGCCGAGATAGTTCTCGATGCGCGAGGAGGCGCCCGCCTGCCCGCCAAAGGCACGGCAATCGAGCACGATCGTCGACAGCCCTTCGGAAGCCGCGTAGACGGCGGCCGCCAGCCCCGCCGGCCCGGCGCCGACGATGGCGACGTCGTACAGCCTGGAAGCATCGATCGGCCGCAGCAGGCCGATGCAACGGGCGAGATCCTTCTCGCCGGGGTTGAGCAACAGCCTGCCGTTCGGACACAAAACGATCGGCAGATGATGAGGATCGACGTCGAAGCGCTCGACCAGGGTTTTCGCGCAGGGATCGGTATCGGAATCAAGCACGCGGTGCGGCTGGCCGCTGCGGGCCAGGAACCCCTGCAGCCGCAACACGTCGCCATTGTCGACGGGACCGATGATGATCGGCCCGCTGGTGGCGCTTTCCAACAGCCCGACACGGCGCAGGATCAGCGCCCGCATGATGCGCTCGCCGAGATTGGCTTCCTGCACCATCAGGTCGCGCAGTCTGCGCGAGGGGATGACGAACGCCTCGACCGGCTCGGCGGCCCGCGCATTCACCAGCGAGGGGCGGGCCGAAAGCTGGGCCAGCTCGCCGACGAAGCTGCCCGGACCGTGGGTGACGATCGTTTCACGCCGGCCGAGCCCGCCATCCTGGGTGATGTCCACCCTGCCCGACAGAACGACGATCAGGCCGGGCGCCACATCGCCGGCGGTGACGATGTGTTCGCCAGCGGCGTAGGCGCTGGCCTCCCCGAACCGGCGCATGCGATCGATGTCGGCCTCAGCCAGCGTGGGGAAGGCCTGGTCGCGACGGGCGCCAAAGATTGCGGTGGCGGACTGGGACATGGTTTGAGCGTAGCGAAGCGGCCGCAGAGTTTGAAGCGGTTTGTTCGGGACTAGCCGGGAGGGGAGGTCGGCGGCAACAAAAAAGCCCGGACGAACCGGGCTTTTTCTTTGGGTTTCTGAACCATATCGAGCGGTTCGAAACGGGAATTTGGTGCCCAGAAGAGGACTCGAACCTCCACTCCTTGCGGAACACGGACCTGAACCGTGCGCGTCTACCAATTCCGCCATCTGGGCTGGTGCGGGCTCATGTAAGCGGGCAAGCGATGTGTGTCAACGCGCTTTTTTCAAAGCGGTTTGCCGCTTGCCGGCTCAGCTCTCCAGCACTTCCTTGGAAGCCACGGTCGAATCGGCGTTGAGCGTGTAGATGATCGGCACGCCGGTGCCGAGTTCCAGCTTGACGATCTCCTCGCCCGACTTGCCGTCGAGCGCCATGATCAGCGCGCGCAGCGAGTTGCCGTGCGCGGCGACCAGCACCGTGCCGCCGCGCAGCACGTGCGGCTGCAAATCATGCAGGTAGTAGGGCCAGACACGCGCGCCGGTGTCCTTCAGGCTCTCGCCGCCGGGTGGCGACACGTCATAAGAGCGGCGCCAGACATGCACCTGCTCCTCGCCCCACTTCTTGCGGGCATCGTCCTTGTTGAGGCCGGAAAGGTCGCCATAGTCGCGCTCGTTGAGCGCCTGGTCGCGGATGGTCTTCAGGTCGCTCTGGCCGACCGCGTCGAGAATGTGCTGGCAGGTTTTCTGAGCCCGGATCAGCGCCGAGGTGAAGGCGATGTCGAATTTCAGGCCGCGCGCCTTGAGCTTCTGCCCGGCGGCCTTGGCCTCGGCGTGGCCCAGCTCGGTCAGGTCGACGTCGCGCCAGCCGGTGAACAGGTTCTTCAGGTTCCATTCGCTCTGACCGTGGCGCACGAGCACGAGGGTTCTCGACATGTTTGCTCCCTACAAGGGCAATTCCAGGAAAGGCGGTTTTCCGTCCGGAATTGCGTTAAGACAAAGAGGTGTGGATGGTCCGCCTCAGCTCAGGCCGAGCACGTCCCGCATCGAATACAGTCCTGGCTTCCTGCCACGCGCCCACAGCGCCGCCTTGACGGCGCCGCGGGCGAAGATGGCGCGGTCCTCGGCATGGTGGGACAGCGTGATGCGCTCGCCGGTGCCGGCCAGGATTACGCTGTGATCGCCGACCACCGAGCCTCCGCGCAAGCTGGCGAAGCCGATCGAGCCCACTTTTCGCACGCCGGTATGGCCGTCACGGACACGCACATCATTGCCGGCCAGCGGCACGCCGCGTCCGGTGGCGGCGGCTTCGCCGAGCAGCAGCGCCGTGCCCGACGGCGCGTCGACCTTGTGCTTGTGGTGCATCTCGAGGATCTCGATGTCGAAATCGTCGGCGTCGAGCGCGCGCGCCGCCTGTTCGACCAGCACCGCCAACAGATTGATGCCGAGGCTCATATTGCCCGACTTGACGATCGTCGCGTGGCGCGCCGCCGCCTCGATCCTAGCATTATCTTCGGCCGAGCAGCCGGTCGTGCCGATGACATGGACGATGCGCGCCTGCGCCGCGTAGCCGGCGAACTCGACGGTCGAGGCCGGCGTGGTGAAATCGAGCACGCCGTCGGCCCTGGCGAAGACCGGCAGCGGATCGGCGCTGATCGGCACGCCGATGCGGCCGATGCCGGCCAGTTCGCCGGCATCCTTGCCCAGATGGGGCGAATCCGCACGTTCGACCGCGCCGATGACGCGGGCGCCGCGAATGGTGTGGATGGCGCGGATCAGCGTCTGGCCCATGCGGCCGGCCGCGCCGACCACCACGAGGCCCATGTCGGTTGCTGGCGTGTCGGTTGCGGGCGTGTCGCTCATGTCGTGCTCCCGGCGATGCTCTGCGTCTCGATGTCTTGTGATGGGATTGGCGCCGAAGTCTGGATCGGCGCGGCGTCGTCGACAAGCCCCAGACCCTTGATGCCCTGCACCCTGTGGAAGCGCGCGTAGACGCTGTGCGGATCGGCCATCAGCGAGGCATGGGTGCCTTCCTCGACCAGCCGGCCCTGTTCCATGACGACGATGTGGTCGGCATTGACCACCGTCGACAGACGATGCGCGATGACGATGGTGGTGCGCCCTTCCATGACCGTTGTCAGCGCCTGCTGGACGCGCGCCTCGGCCTCGTTGTCGAGCGCCGATGTCGCCTCGTCGAGCAGCAGGATCGGCGCCTGCCGCACGATGGCGCGGGCGATCGACACGCGCTGGCGCTGGCCGCCCGACAGCGTCACGCCGTTCTCGCCGACCGGCGTGTCATAGCCCTGCGGCTGCTGGCGGATGAAATCGTCGGCCGCGGCCTGCCGCGCGGCCTGTTCGATTTCGGCGTCGGTGGCGCTCAGCCGGCCGTAGCGGATGTTGTCGCGGATGCTGCCTTCGAACAGATAGGGCTGCTGCGAGACATAGGCGATCGAGTTGCGCAGCGACTGCTTGGTGACCTTCGAAATGTCCTGGCCGTCGATCTCGATCGTACCCGCCTCGACGTCGTGGAAGCGCTGCAGCAGCGCCACCAGCGTCGTCTTGCCGGCGCCCGAGGCGCCGACGATGGCGGTCACCTTGCCGGCGGCGGCGACAAAAGTCAGATCCTGCAGCACCGGCGCCTCCTCGACATAGCGGAAGGACACGTTGTTGAAACGCACTTCGCCGGAGGTGAATTTTGCCTCGGCGGCTCCCGCCACATCACCTTGCTGCGGCTCCAGGTCGAGAAGCTCGTAGATCATGCGCGCATTGACCAGCGCGCGCTCCATGCCGACCTGCATGCGCGCCAGCCGGCGGGCCGGATCATAGGCGAGCGTCAGCGCCGTGATGAAGGAAAAGACTGCGCCCGGCGGCTGGCCAAGAACGGTGGCCCGGTAGCCGGAATAGGCGATGACGCTGGCGAAGGCGACACCGGCCAGCATTTCGGAAATCGGCGTCAGCCGCTCCGAGACGCGGGCGATCTTGTTCGACCGCTGTTCCGCGTCGTTGGCAAGCTTGCCGATGCGGCGCGCCAGTTCGTCCTCCATGGTGAAGGCCTTGACGATGGCGATCCCTTGCGTCGCCTCCTGCATGGCGCCGATCAGCCGCGAATTGATCTGCACCGATTCGCGGGTGATGCGCCGCACCCGGCGCATCAGGTAGGTGACGGTGTAGATCAGCGGCGGCCCGATCAGCAGCGAACTGAGCGAGAGTACCGGGTCCTGATAGATCATGACGCCGACCAGACCGACCAGCGAGACGGCGTCGCGCGCGATCGACGTCACCGTCATCGACAAAAGGTCGCGAATGCCGTTGACGTTCTCGTTGATCTGCGCTGCCAGCCGCCCGGAGCGGGTGTCGTTGAAGAAGCTGACGCCAAGCTTCATCAGATGATTGAAGATGCGCTGCTGGTAGCGCGCCACCAGATTGTTGCCGATCCTGGCCATCGTCACCGCCTGGCCGTAGCCGGCAAGGCCGCGCAGGATGAAAGCCCCCAGAAGTGCTGCGCAGATCCATGGGATCAGATCGCCGCGCCGTTCATAGAATATCTGATTGACGACCGGGCTCATGATCCAGGCGGAGAGGGCCGTCGTCGCGGATACGGTCAGCAGGCAGAGGATCGTGAAAATATACGCCCCTCGATAGTCGCGGCCGTTCTCCTCGAGGATGCGGCGGATGACCGCCACGATCTCGCCCGCACGGGGTTTCGACAGGTTGGGGGGTGGAAGTGTCAAATCGGAGCGCTTCGTAGGTTTTCGCTTCCCGCGGCCGGGCAATTCGGCACCCCTCTTAACGCCAAGGAGCCGGCTTGCCTATGCCTTGGCTTGACTAACTTCGTCGCGCCAGCGCCGGCCCGCCGTCTGGACGCCGAACAGCGAGGGGTTGCGGGCATAGGCGGCAAGGCCCAGGAGCGCCGCCAGCGGATGGGTTATCACGTAGACGGGCATGGTGCGCATCAGCGCGCTGTGCGGCGCCTTGTCCTCGAAGGCGGCGCGGAAATTCCCGGCTTTCAGCGCCGGCACGATCTTCTGCGCGATGCCGCCGGTGAGGAAGACGCCGCCTCGGCTCATGAACACCAGAGCGAGGTCGCCGGCGGTGCGCCCGAGGCAGGTGACGAAGGTCTCCAGCGCTTCCTGCGCGACGGGATCGGTCTTGGCCAGCGCCGCCGCGGTGATCTCGGCTGGCGTGGTGAAGGGCGACGGCTTGCCGTCCGCCTTGGCCACCGCCCGGTAGACGTTGACGAGGCCGCGTCCGCACAGGATCTGCTCGCCCGAAATGCGGCCCTCGAGCTTCTCGATATGCGGGAAAACCTCGAAATCGCGCGGTGTGCGCGGGCCGATATCCATGTGGCCACCCTCGCCGGGCACCGGTATCCAGTGACGCAGCGCATAGACCAGCCCGGCGACGCCGAGCCCGGTTCCGGGACCGAGCACCACGCGCCCGGCATTGGGCTCCGGCGCCCCGCCGCCGATCTTTTCCATGTGCTCCTCGCCGAGCGCGACGACGGCCAGCGCCTGTGCCTCGAAATCGTTGAGCACGACGATGTCGCTCAATCCCAAGCTGGCGAACATCTGCCTGGGCTTGACGATCCAAGGGCAGTTGGTGAGCTCGATCTCGTCGCCATCTACCGGGCCGGCCACCGCCAGCACCGCTGAATTGGGGTGAACCGACGAGCGGTCGAGCACCGCCGCCTGGATCGCCTCGTCTATGGTGTTGTAGTTGGCGGTCTGGACGATGGTCGGCTCACCGGCCTCGGAATTGGCGTCGAGCACGATCGAGAAGCGCGCATTGGTGCCGCCAATGTCGCCGATCAGGATCGGAAACCGCAGCAAAGTATCGTCATCGCCTGTGCCTGGCATGCTCTCGTCCGTCCCCGGCGCCCCCTGACGGCGTATCGCCGTTCTCCGTTGACTAGCGCATGAGTTTGAAAAGGGAAAGCTGCTTCGGCGGCAGTTCGTTTCAGGTTTCGAATTCGTCCTACCATCTTTTCCGAGTGCCGGTGCCGCCCCTCACCTGCCTGCCGGCATCCTCTCCCCGTATAGTGACGGGGAGAGGGGCGCTCTCGCCACCGGTCTCGCTAATCATCGGGGTTGCAAGAAGGGCGCCGAGGTTTCGGCCAGCCCCCTTCTCCCCGTCACTATACGGGGAGAAGTGCCCGGCAGGGCGATGAGGGGCAGCGCTGACATCGGCGACTAACTCGTCTCCAGCCCAAGTTGGAAGCTGGAGCGACTTGCCTGACGTCAGTTGCCAGGCGGCCGTGGCCGCGGCACCGGGACGCCAACCTCGGGCGTCGCGGTGAAGGCGTTCATCGAGGCAGGCAAGGCGGCCGTGCCGCTGGCCGTGGTTGTCGGCAGCGCTTCAGGCTCGGGCGCGGCGACCGCGACCGGGACGGCGCCGCCATGATAGGTCGCCGCCTCGACCGAGGCCGGTCCTGGCGCGTCGAGCACGGCGCGGCATTCCCGGGGCAGGTTCGCCATCGTCATGAGGTCGCGGGCTTTCGGCGCATCGGGGTTCTTGTTGGGACGCCAGGGCTGTTCGGTGAACCACCAGGCCAACGGCTTGCCGCAGCCGTCATCACCTGGTGTCGCCTCCTGGGCCTTGCAGCCGGGCGAGCCCGGCTGGCAGCCGATGCGCATGTGGAAATGATAGTCGTGGCCCCAGAACGGCCGGATCTTGCGCAGCCAGGAGCGGTCGCCCTTGACGGTGTCGCAGAGCTTTTTCTTGATGCCGGGATTGACCAGGATGCGCTCGACCTCGGGGTAGCTCGCCGCCCGCTTCAGAAGGTTTGTATGCTGCGGCGTCCACAGCGCGTCCTTCACCAGATGCGTCTTCTCGTCGACCATCAAGGTGGCGCTCATGTTTTCGCGTTGCGCCATCGACAGCGGGCGACCGGGCATCGGCGTCAGCCAGATGTCGGCGTCGAGCCCGATCTGGTGCGACGCGTGGCCTGATATCATCGGACCGCCGCGCGGCTGCGAAATGTCGCCGATCAGCAGGCCCGGCCAACCGTCGGCGGCGGCGTCGCGCGAAAGTTTCTCGATCAGCGCGATCATCGCCGGATGGCCCCAGCGGCGGTTGCGCGACGGCCGCATCACCTCCCAGGTCGGACCGTCCATGGGAATGGCGACGCCGCCGGCAAAACAGCCCTTGGAATAGAAGCCGATCGACTGTGCCGATGTCGCCGCCGGCAGTTTCTCGGCGCCGAACAGGTCCTTCGCCCGTTCCTCGGCCGCGGCCGGCCGCGCGGCGAGCCCGGCCAGGGCGGCCAGGCCAAACGCCGCGGCCAGGATTGTCCCGCTGCCCAACGGCGATCGAACCGATGACATCATGCAACCTTTCCCTCCGCAAACCCCTGAACGGCAACCCAAATCATATCACGCCGCGCCGCCGGCTTCGATCGCTAACGCTTCATCGGGCTGCGCGGCTCGCCGTCACGCCAGTCGCCGCTAGCCCACATATGGTCGAGAGCCGAGCGGTAATCCGGAAAGCGAAAGCGATAGCCCGCCGCCTTGATCGCCGCGTTGGCGACCCGTTTGTTCTCACCATAGAAGGACCGCGCCATGGGCGAAAGTTGGGCGGCGTCGAAGGGAATTTCGGGTGGCGGTGTGACACCCATCAGCGAAGCGGCATAGGTGACGACATCCTGCGGCGGTGCCGGCAGGTCGTCGGTGACGTTGAAGATGCCGCCGGTATTGCGCTCGATGAGCTGCCAGAGCGAGCCGGCAATGTCGTCGCAATGGATGCGGTTGAAAACCTGGTCGGGCTTGACCAGCCGTCTTGCGGTGCCGTTCTCCAGATTGACCAAAGCGTTGCGGCCCGGCCCGTAGATGCCGGAAAGGCGCAGGATCGCCACCGGCCAACCGATATCCCGGCCGAGTTTCAGCCAGTCCTGCTCGGCCGCGACCCGCATCACCGAGCGCTTCGACACCGGCCGGCATTGCGCCGTTTCATCGACCCATGCCCCGTCATAATTGCCATAGACGCCGACGGTCGAGAGATAGCCGATCCATTCCAGCGCCGGCATCTGGCTGATTGCCGCGCGGGCGGCATTCAGCACGGGATCGCCGGCCTCTTCCGGGGCGACCGAAATCACCAGATGCGTCGTTTCTTTCAGTGCATCGCCGATTTCGTCCTTCAGCGCGCCATCGAACAGCAGCGGCGCGATGCCGGCCCGGCGCAGCGCCTCGAATTTCTCCGGCGAGCGTGTCGTGCCGAGGATCGTGGCGGCATCCTTGTTGGCGCGGGCAAAGGCCTTGCCGGAATAGCCGGCGCCGAAGACGAAGATCTGGCGTTCGCTCATGCATGTGCCCCGGTTGGATTTGGCCGCGCCAGACGCCATTCCTCGCGCACGGCCCCGTCGCTCTCGGTTTTCAGGCCGGTCGCGGCCCGTTGCGAATATTCGGCCTCGGGCACCAGCCGCGCCAGCGCCCATATTGCCGCGCCCCGCACCAGCGGCGAAGCGTCGTCCAGCAAGACAAGCACGGCGCGGGCAAGCGAGGCATCGCCGGCATTGCCGGCGGCGATCAGCACGTTGCGGACAAAACGATCGCGGCCGATGCGTTTTATCGGCGAACCGGAGAACAAGGCGCGGAACGCCGCATCGTCCAGCTGCAACAGGTCGGCGAGCGGCGGTTCGCGCAAATCATCGCGTGCGGCGAGCTTGGCCTCGGAAGCAACCCGCGCAAACTTGTTCCACGGGCAAGCGGCGAGGCAGTCGTCGCAGCCATAGATACGGTTGCCGATCTTGTCGCGGAACTCATGCGGGATCGGCCCCTTGTTCTCGATGGTGAGGTAGGAGATGCAGCGCCGCGCATCGAGCCGGTAAGGCGCCGGGAAAGCATCGGTCGGGCAAGCGTCGAGGCAAGCGCGGCAAGAGCCGCAATGGTCGATCTCCGCCCGATCGGGAACGAGTTCGGCTGTGGTGAAGATGGTGCCGAGGAACAGCCAGGAGCCGTGTTCGCGGCTGACCAGGTTGGTGTGCTTGCCCTGCCAGCCAAGCCCGGCGGCTTCGGCCAGCGGCTTTTCCATGACAGGCGCGGTGTCGACAAACACCTTCACGTCGCCGCCGGCGCGCGCCACGATCTTGCCGGCGATTTCCTTCAGCCGGCCTTTCATCACATCATGATAGTCGCGATTCTGCGCATAGACCGAGATCGCGCCACGGTCGCGCTTGGCCAGCACCCCGCGCGGATCGTGGTCGGGGCCGTAATTCATCGCCAGGACGATGATCGAACGCACCTGCGGCCAGAGTGCGGTCGGTTCGCCGCGGCGCGCAATCGTCTCGGCGATCCAGTCCATCGAGCCGTGAAAACCGTCGGCAACGAATTCGGCCAGGCGAGCCGGCGCCAGCGGGATTGCATCGGGAGTGGTGACGGCGACGGCATCGAAGCCGGCGCGATGCGCCTCTGCGTCGATCAGCGCGCGCAGTTTCGACGCGTCAGAAGTCGAGGTCCGCATAATGTGACACCGGCGACAGGCCGCGCACCCGATCGGTCAAAAGCGGCCGGAAGGAAGGCCGCGACTTCACCCGCGTGTACCATTCGCGCGCAGCAGGGTGCTCGCGCCAGTCGATCTCGCCGAGATAGTCGAGCACCGACAGCGTCGCCGCCGCCGCGAGGTCGGCGTAGGTGACCCTGCTGCCGGCCAGCCAATGGCGGGTGCCAGCCAGCCAGTTGGTGTATTTCATGTGCTGGCGGATGTTGGCGCGCGCCGCGCGGATCGCGCCCGAATCGGGCGAGCCGCCGCCGGCGGTTTCCGGCATGATCGGCTTCAGCACGCGCTCGCGCACAAGATGCCGGGTGACTTCGCTTTCGGCCTTGTTGAGATACCAGTCGGTCAGCCGGCGGATTTCGGCGCGCTGCATCGGGTCCTCGGCGAACAGCCGCTTGTCGCGCTTCAAGACGCCGCGCGTCTCGTCGAGATATTCGGCGATGACGGTTGCGCCGACGATCGGCACGTCGCCCTCGGCAAGCAGGATCGGCAGCGTGCCGGCCGGGTTCAGCGCCAGGAACTCCTTGCGCCGTGTCCACGGCTTTTCCTCGATCAAAGCCAGCTCCTCGCCATACTCGCCGAAAGCGAGGCGGACGAAGCGGCAGGTGGCGAACATGGGATGATGGAAAAGCGTCAGCATGGTTCCGCGATGATAAAGCGCACTGGCGAATCGCCGGGCGCACCGGTAAGTCTTGGCCGCCCGGTTAGCGGGCCGTCATGGTGTTGCGACCTATAGGTGGACTTGCAGGCCATGACAAGCAACCCGTTCCGTCAGCCGTCACGCCAATGCCGAGGTAGCCATGGAAAGCCAGACCATCGTCGAAGCCTTGCTGCTCGGCCTGCTTGAGGGGCTGACCGAGTTCATCCCGGTTTCCTCGACCGGCCATATCCTGCTCGCCGGCCATTTCCTCGGCTTCCATTCGACCGGCAAGGCCTTCGAGATCCTGATCCAGCTCGGCGCCATCCTCGCCATCCTGAGCGTCTATTTCCGCCGCCTGTGGCAGATGCTGCTCGACCTGCCGCATGACCGGCTGACCCGGCATTTCGTCATCGGCATCCTGGTCGCCTTCCTGCCGGCGGCCATCATCGGCGCGCTGGCGCATGATTTCATCAAGACGGTGCTGTTCGAATCGCCACGGCTGATCTGCATCATGCTGATCATCGGCGGCGTCGTCCTGCTGGCGGTGGACCGCATGAACCTCAAACCGGTCTACCGCGACGTCGAACGCTTCCCGACCCGGCTTTACCTGCAGATCGGGCTTTTCCAGTGCCTGTCGCTGATCCCCGGCACCTCGCGCTCGGGCTCGACCATCGTCGGCGCGCTGCTTCTGGGCGTCGACAAGCGGGCGGCGGCCGAGTTTTCCTTCTTCCTCGCCATCCCGACGATGGTCGGCGCCTTCGCCTTCGACCTGTTCAAGAACCGCAACGTGTTGAGCAGCGCCGACCTGCCGATCATCGCCATCGGCTTCGTCGCCGCCTTCGTCACGGCACTGGTCGTCGTCCGTTACCTGCTCGATTACGTCTCGCGCAACGGCTACGCGCTGTTCGGCTGGTGGCGGCTGGTGGTGGGGATCGTCGGGCTGATGGCGCTGATGATCTGGGGGTGAGCTCAGGGCATCGCTTCGCTCATGGGGCGTCAGTGCTGCCCCTCACCTGCCTGCCGGCATCCTCTCCCCGTATAGTAACGGGGAGAGGGGCTCTCTCATCAACGATTTCGCCAATCGCCAACGTTGCAGGGATAAGCGCCAAGGTTGCGGCAGCTCCCTTCTCCCCGTCACTATACGGGGAGAAGTGCCCGGCAGGGCGATGAGGGGCGGCGCCGACTTCCGCGAATGAGTCGCCTCCAACAACAGGTCTAGTTCCTTCCATAAAACGCGTTCTCGACATGCACGGGCCAGCGCCAGGGCAGCACCGCGACCATGTCGAAACGCATCGACAGCTTGCCATAGTCGGGCTGGCGCGACAGCCAGATGTCGGCCGCCGCCTCGATGCGGCGTTCCGATTCATGGCCGATCGCCTCCATGGCTTCGATCAGCGTGCGGCGCGCCTTGACCTCGACGAACAGCACCAGATCGCCGCGCCGCGCGATCAGGTCGATCTCGCCGAAGCGGGTGCGGTGGCGGCGCGCGAGAATCCGGTAGCCCTTCAGCATCAGCGCCGCCGCGGCCACCCATTCGCCGCGATGGCCGCGCTTGTAGGCCTTCTGGCGGCTGGCACTTGGGCGCTCAGCCACCGTCGCCTTCTCCGGAATTTTGTTTGACCATGATCTCTGGACAAACGGAACCGTTTGTCGGGGAAAACCGGTTCCCACTTTTCGGGATCATGGTCTGTCCTTGAGCTCCAGCAGTCGCCTATAGAGCGCCTGCTTCTGGCCGCCGGTCATCTTCGCGGCTTCGGCCGCGGCCTTGGAGGCCGGCATTTCGGCGGCGAGCGACAACAGCAGACGATCGATGTCCGCCGGTTCGTCGGCCTTGGACTCGGCCGGGCCGACGCAAACGACGATCTCCCCCTTCGGCGTGTCGGCCGCCGCGTAGTGGTCGGCAAGCGCCTGCAGCGTGCCGGTGCGCATCTCCTCGAAGGTCTTGGTCAATTCCCGGCCGATCGCGGCTTTTCGGCCGCCGCCGAGGGCTTCGACCATGGCGCCAAGGGACTCGGCCAGCCGACGCGGCGATTCGAAGAAGATCAGCGTCGCCGGCACGGCCTTCAAGGCTTCCAGCCGCGTCAGTCGCTGGCCTGTCTTCACCGGCAGGAAGCCGGCGAACAGGAAGGCGTCGGAGGGCAGGCCGGAGGCCGTCAGCGCCGCGAGGGGCGCCGACGGCCCCGGGATCGGCACGACGCGAATACCACGGTCGAGCGCCTCGCCGACCAGCCGGTAGCCGGGATCGGACACAAGCGGCGTGCCGGCGTCGGAAATCAGCGCCACGCTCTGCCCGGCTTGAAGTGCCGCGATCAGCTTCGGCCCGGCCTCGCCGGCATTGTGCTCGTGATAGGCCGTGGTGCGGCGGCGGATGCCATAGCGGTCGAGCAGCACGCGCGACACCCTCGTGTCCTCGCAAGCGACGATGTCGGCGGCGGCCAGCGTCTCCAGCGCGCGCAGCGTGATGTCGGCCAGGTTGCCGATCGGCGTCGCCACCAGATACAGCGCCGGTTCGAGCGGACGGGCCGCGATCTCGGTCTGCCCGACCACATAGCTGCGCTTGCCCGTTTCGCCGGTCACTGATGCCTTCTCCGTTCGGCCCTGTTTGGCACGGCTCACGCCCGGTTGCAAAAGCGTCGAGCGAAGTGAAATTCCCGCCATTCCTTTGCCACAGTAGGGAACGAAACCGGGGTTGGCAGATTTAGCCCCTGATTCCGAGGAGGACAGGATGGACAGCCTGAAGATACAGGACGCTTTCACGCCCTACTATGCCGGCCGCAAGCGCTTTGCCGCGCCCAAGGACAGGCGCCTGCCTGCCAGGACCGAAAACAGCGTGACCAAAGAGCTGGCCGCAATCGCCCTGCCAGCGGACATCAGGCTTTCCGACACCGAAACCGACAGCACGACGGAGCACTGACCGGACGATGCCCAATCGCTTCGATATTTTCATCACCCGTCTTGAAACAAAAAGCGCTCGCGACGGCGTTCCATCGCACCCGATAGGCGACCAGCACCGCGCCCGCCGCGACAAGGTCGACGCCAAGCCGGTTCGCGCCGGAGAGCCGCTCGCCGAGAAAGACCGCGCCAAACACCGCCACAAGCACGACGCCTGACGAGATAGCTCACAAAATTGAAGCGCAACGTGGCTGAAACGCTGGTTGGTCCACGAATATTGGCGCTTGCCGTTGGCCTTATCGCCTCCACATCCTTAGCCGATACCCGAAATCATGCGACGTCTCCCGTCCGCGACTCACAATCGCACGTCGCGCCGCAACCCGCACAGGCCAGCTCTTCATCACCCTCCCAAATCCCACGAACGATCAAGTTCAGGGCAACGGCAGCCAGTGGCCTCTTTGGCAAAACACTTTCGCTGCGAGGGACGCTGGTCGGCGAGACTGAAGAACGTGAATTCGCAAAAATTCGCTACCCAGCGCTCAACCAGCCTATTTCCAGCCACGACTGGATAACCATTGAAAATCTTTCAGCCGCCTATCTCCAACTGGACATTGATCGGCAATTCGCAATGCCCGGCATCCACTTGCATATGCGCTCGAACGATCCAGCCACCTCACACTACATGTTCCATAAGGTTGGCGAACAATGGATACAGGCGCCGAGGGCTACAAAGATCGACGTGTTTTCCTATGCAGGCTGCGGCCTCACGCAACAATCCTGGGAGGACGGCGGCGATTTTCGCCATCAGGATTTCTTCTTTGAAGTAGAATCCAGTTCGGATTGCGCGGTGGCTGATGCTTCATCGCCAGGCACGCGCGGCAAGCCATTCGTCACCCCAGATACCACAGCACCTTAGCCTCGAGAATCCGCACCGGCGTGTCGGCGTCGTGGTTGGTTCCCGCCGACGCAACTTCGATATCCCGTCGCCTGGAAAACACCTGCTCGGCCGTCGGGCTGCGCAAGCGGTTCTGGCTGCAGACGATGAGGACGTTTTTCAAGGTTGTTCAGCGCGCCAGATCGGCCACCACGGCATCGAGCACGATCATGCCGGCCGGAGTGGCGCGCAGGCGTGCATTGCCGATCGGCGCCACCAGCCCCTCGCCCTGCAGCATCGACAGCCGCGCGCTCGACAGCCCACGTCCGGAAAACGCTTCGTAGCGGGAGAGGTCGATGCCTTCTGCCAGCCGCAGCCCCATCAGCAGGAACTCGTCGGCCTCTTCGGAGCGGGTCAGGATCTCGCCGCCGGTGACGCCATGACCCTTGGCCTCGACCAGATTGGCCCAGGTTTCCGGCATCCGCTCGGCGATCGTCACGGTGCGGCGGCCGTTTTCGACGAAGCGGCCATGCGCGCCGGGGCCGACGCCGACATATTCGCCATAGCGCCAGTAGGTCAGATTGTGCCGGCTTTCGGCGCCCGGTCTGGCGTGGTTGGAAATCTCATAGGCCGGCAGGCCGTGCGCCGTGGTGATCTCCTGCGTCAGCGCATAGAGATCGGCGGCATGGTCGTTGTCGGGGATGACGAATTTCTTCGCCGCATGCAGCGCATGGAAGGGCGTGCCCTCCTCGATGGTCAGCTGGTAGAGCGACAGATGATCGGCGGCATGGCCGATCGCCTGTTCGAGCTCCGATGCCCAAGCCTCCGGCGTCTGGCCCGGCCGCGCGTAGATCAGATCGAAGGACAGCCTTGGGAATATTTCCCGCGCGAGCCCGATGGCGTGCAGTGCTTCCTCGACGTTGTGCAGCCGGCCGAGGAAGCGCAGATCCTTGTCGTTCAGCGCCTGCACGCCGAGCGAGACGCGGTTGACGCCCGCCGCCCGGTAGCCGCGAAAGCGCTCGGCCTCGACCGAGGACGGATTGGCCTCCAGCGTCACCTCGATGCCATCTGGAGCGGTCCAGTTCTTCGCCACCGCGTCGAGGACCCTGGCCACCGTTTCCGGTTTCATCAGCGACGGCGTGCCGCCGCCGAGAAAAATGCTGGTCACTTCGCGCGGCCCGGTGCGCTGGCGCATGGTCGCCAGTTCCGCCTCGAAGGCGGTGGCAAAGCGCTCCTGGTCTACCGGCTGGTGGCGGACATGGCTGTTGAAGTCGCAATAGGGGCATTTGGCCGCGCAGAACGGCCAATGGATGTAGACGCCGAAGCCGGGCGTCCGGTCGAGCAGCATGCTCATGTCGAACCCAATCTGGCCAGATTCAATCGTGCTTCGGCAAACTTTTGGAAGGCGCGGGCGCGGTGCGACAGCGCCGTGGCCTGGCCAGGCTTCCAGCCGTGCTTTTCCTCGGCGCTCATCTCGCCAAAGGTCTTGTCGAAGCCATTCGGCAGGAACACCGGGTCATAGCCGAAGCCGAGTTCGCCGCGCGGCGGCCAGACCAGCGTGCCTTCGGCCTCGCCGCGATAATATTCGGCGTCACCGTCGGGAAACGCCAGGCAGATGACGGCGACAAAGCGCCCCTTGCGCTGTTCGGCCGAGGCAGCGCCGACTTCCTGCAGCGCCACTTCGGTGCGTTGCATGGCCATGCCGAAATCGCGCGACCCGTCCGGGGTTTCGGCCCAGTTGGCGGTGTAGACGCCGGGCGCGCCGTCGAGCGCGTCGACGCACAGGCCGGAATCATCCGACAGCGCCGGCAGGCCGGTGGCCTTGGCGGCGGCCAGCGCCTTGATGTAGGCGTTTTCCTCGAAGGTGGTGCCGGTTTCGTCAGGCTCCGGCAGGCCGTACTCCTTGGCCGATTTCGCTTCGAAGCCGAACGGCGCCATCAGGTCGGCGAATTCGCGCAGCTTGCCGGCATTGTGGCTGGCGACGACGATCTTCTTTCCATCGAGAGAATGCATCAAAGGCCCCAGATTCTTGGCTCGGCGAACTCGATCGAATTTCCCGACGGGTCGCGTATATAGATCGAACGTCCGCCTTGCGGCCATTCGAATTCGCTTTCGATGGCGATCTTCTTCGCCTCGAGATGGGCTCTCCAGCCGGCGATTTCCACGGCGGTCGCCGCAAAGCAGAGATGGCCCTCGCCGACCGCGCCGTGCGGCGGCACCGGCAGCCTAGCGTCGGGCGCCGGCGGCACCCTGGTCGCCTCGGCATTGAAGACCAGCAGCACGCCGGGGCCGCAGCGGAAGAAGATATGCCTGCCCTCGACCTTGCCGAGGAGGTGAAGCCCAAGCACGCCGACATAGAATTCTTCCGCCGCCGCCAGGTCGGTGACGTAGAGGGCTGATTCAAGGATGGCGGAGGGGGTCACCAGAAAACCGATGGCTTACGCCACCGCCATCTGCTGGAGGCTGACCAGGCGCTGGATGCCTTTCTTGGCCAATCCCATCAATTCCGCGAACTGTTCCTCGGAAAACGGCTCGCCCTCGGCGGTGCCCTGGATCTCGACGATGCCGCCCTTGCCGGTCATGACGAAATTGGCATCGGTTCCGGCCGCGGAATCCTCTAGATAATCGAGGTCGATGACCGGCTGGCCGTCATGGATGCCGCAGGAAATGGCCGCGACATGGTCCTTCAGCACCTTGGCGACACTGGCCATCTGCCGCGCCTCCATCCAGCGCAGGCAGTCGTACAGCGCCACCCAGCCGCCGGTGATCGAGGCGGTGCGGGTGCCGCCATCGGCCTGGATGACGTCGCAGTCGACGGTGATCTGCTGTTCGCCCAGCGCCTGCAGGTCGACGACGGCGCGCAAGGAGCGCCCGATCAGCCGCTGGATTTCCAGTGTGCGGCCACCCTGCTTGCCCGCGGAAGCCTCGCGGCGCATGCGCTCGCCGGTCGAGCGCGGCAGCATGCCGTATTCCGCCGTCACCCAGCCCTTGCCGGAATTGCGCATCCAGCCCGGCACCTTTTCCTCGAGGCTGGCCGTGCACAGGACATGGGTGTCGCCGAACTTCACCAGGCACGAACCTTCGGCGTGCTTGGAGACGCCGCGCTCGAAGGAGATGGCGCGCATTTCGTCGAATTGGCGTTTGGAAGGGCGCATTCAGGCTGCTTTCTTGTCATTTTTCGGAATCTTGGCCGGCTTGTAGCCGCATGGGAGGCATGGCGCAAAGGAAAATGGCCTGAAGACCCCACACAGACACCGGGTGATCTGACGCAGAGACCGGGTGATCTGAGACGCAGACACCGGGTGATCTGACGCAGACACCGGGTTGCGCGGGCCGTGGTGAAGTCTATATCCTTGGTATAGAGGTTTTTTGCCCGCAATGACCAAGGCAGTCGATCCCAGTTCGCAGTCGCCCGCGCTTCAATCGCTAGACATGCGCTCGCGCGACATCTTCCGGCGCATCGTCGATTCCTATCTGAGGGACGGGGAACCGGTGGGATCACGCAGCCTGTCGCGCATCCTGCCGTCCTCGCTGTCGCCCGCCACCATCCGCAATGTGATGAGCGACCTCGAGCATCTCGGCCTGATCTACGCCCCGCACATCTCCGCCGGGCGGCTGCCGACCCAGGCGGGCCTGCGTTTCTTCGTCGACGCCTTCATGGAGCTTGGCGACCTCTCCGACGAGGAGCGCCGCACCATCGAGGCCCAGGTGAGGGCGTCCGGCTCGGGCGCGACGCTCGAACATATGCTGACCGAGGCCAGCCAGATGCTGTCGGGCATGTCGCGCGGCGCCGGCCTCGTGCTTGCCGCCAAGAACGAAGTGGCGCTGAAGCACATCGAATTCATCCAGCTCGAGCCGACCAAGGCGCTGGCGGTGCTGGTGTCGCAGAATGGCGACGTCGAAAACCGCGTCGTCGACCTGCCCGCCGGCATCACCGTCTCGCAACTGCATGAGGCGTCGAATTTCCTCAACGCCCATATCCGTGGCCGAACGCTGGCCGAGGCGCGGGTGGAGATCGCCCGCATCAAGGAAGAGACCAGGGCGGCGCTCGACACGCTGTCGCAGGACCTGGTCGAAAAGGGGCTGGCCGTGTGGGCGGGCGCCGACAGCGGCCTGCCGGCGCGGCTCATCGTGCGCGGCCGTGCCAACCTGCTCGAAAACGTCACCGCCCAGGCCGACATCGAATTGCTGCGGCACCTGTTCGAGGACATGGAAACGCAGGACGGGCTGATCCAGCTGCTTGACCTTGCCGAGGAGGGGTCGGGCGTGCGCATCTTCATCGGCTCGGAAAACAAGCTGTTTTCGTTGTCGGGCTCGTCGCTGGTCGTCGCGCCCTATCGCGACAAGGATGCGCGCGTCGTTGGCGCGCTTGGCGTCATCGGTCCGACCCGGCTGAATTATGCCCGCATCGTGCCGATGGTCGACTATACCGCACAGCTGATTTCCCGCATGCTCCGTTGAGCCGGGCTAACCGAGGAGACGATGATGGCGCTCGAAGAACTCAAGGCCCGGATCAGCCTGCTGCTGGAGGAAATGGTCAACCAGCCGGAAGACCAGCACGAAATCCAGGAACAATTGCGCGAAAAACTGCGGGAGATGCGCGCCATGGGCCTGCCGCTGCCGGCCGATCTCGTCGCGCTGGAAAAACGCCTCGACGACGATTTCTACGCCGCCGGGAGCTGAGCCCGAAATCGGATCCTCACGTCCCTTCAACTCATCGTGCGAGGCGGAACCCACGAGCAAACCGGCCGTTACTTTCCTTCGTGACCAGGTGGAGGACAGAATGATACGATTGGCCGGGCTGGTGCTTCCCGCATTGTTTCTCACCACCGCGGCATTCGCCCAGCAGGCGGATCAGCAGGCGCTGAAGGGCGCGGCCGCCTTCGGCGACTGGCGGGCCGACAGGCCGGGAGTGCGCCGCCTGATCAAGCCGGAAGACCTGCCGAAGCCTTACGTCACCAAATCCGCTTCGAACAGCGCCGGCCTCGCCGAAAGGCCGGCAGGTGCCAAGCCGCGACTGCCGCCGGGCTTTTCGGCCGAGCTGGTCGCGTCGGGCATCGACAATCCGCGCGTCGTGCGCGTCGCGCCGAACGGCGACCTGTTCGTCGCCGACAGCGAAGCCAACCAGATTCGCGTCTATCGCCTGGGCGAGGGCAGCGCCAGGCCCGTCAAGGACGGCATCTTCGCCGGCAACCTCAACCAGCCCTATGGCATTGCCTTCTACCCGCCGGGCAACGACCCGCAATGGGTGTATGTCGCCAACAGCGACAGCATCGTGCGCTTTGCCTACCGCAAGGGTGACCTGAAGGCCGCCGGCGACCCGGAAACCGTCGTCGACAACATCCCTTCCAATCATCACTGGACCCGCGACATCGTTTTCTCGCCCGACGGCAAGACGCTCTATCTGTCGGTCGGCTCGGGATCGAATGCCGCCGAGGACATGGGCAAGGCGCCGCAGGGTGGGCTGGCGGCGTGGGCGACGTCAAAGCCGCTGGGTGCCGCCTGGGGTTCCGAGGATGGCCGTGCCGATGTGCTGGCCTTCGATCCGGACGGCAAGAATGGCCGCATCGTCGCCACCGGCCTGCGCAACTGTTCGGGCATGACGGTTCAGCCGGCGACCGGCGCGCTGTGGTGCGTGGTCAACGAGCGCGATGCGCTGGGCGACAATGTGCCGTCCGAATACGCAACTGTTGTCAAGCAGGGCGCCTTCTATGGCTGGCCCTGGTATTATATCGGCAGCAACGAGGATCCGCGCCACAAGGGCGAACGCCCCGATCTTGCCGGCAAGGCGACCATTCCCGATGTGCTGATGCAGGCGCATTCGGCGCCGCTCAACATCGCCTTCTACGACGGGAAGAATTTTCCCCGGGAGTACCAGGGCGACGCTTTTGTGGCCCTGCACGGTTCGTGGAACCGCGGCAACAGGACCGGATACAAGGTTGTCCGATTGCTGTTCAGGGATGGCAGACCGACCGGCGAATACGAGGATTTCATCACCGGCTTCGTCATCTCCAACGGCGAGGTGTGGGGACGACCGGTCGGCGTGGCGGTGGCGAGCGACGGCGCGCTCATCGTCAGCGAAGATGGCAACGGCACCATCTGGCGCGTCACCTATGGCGGCGCTCGTTCCTGATCCTGCTTGGCGGAGGGAGAGGAGCCTGCCAACGCCGCCGCCAGACTCTTCTCCCGTTGGGCGAAGGTGGCCGCGAAGCGGCCGGATGAGGGGCCTGCGCGTGTCGCAGCAATATCTGGTGCAATGGATTCCGACCCGAGGGAATTCAACCCTGGTCCGTTCCATGCGACAAGGCATTCTGATCTGAGACCAATGCCATGACCCTCACCGGATTTCTCGCCTACAGTGCCGCTCTCGGCATCGCCGCTGCCATTCCCGGCCCCGGTATCACCGCGCTCGTCGCGCGTGCGCTCGGGTCGGGTTTCCGCTCGTCGCTGGCAATGTCCTTCGGCCTGATGCTAGGCGACCTCACCTATCTGACCGCCGTGGTGCTTGGCCTCGCCTTTGTCGCGCAGACCTTCGGCATGGTCTTTCTCGCCATCAAATGGCTGGGTGTCGCTTATCTCGCCTTCCTTGGCTGGCGCTTCTGGAACAGCGGCATCACGCCCGAGACGGTCGAGGCGAGAAAAGGCAAGGGCGGGCTGCTGTCGAGCTTTGTCGCCGGTCTCACCGTCACGCTCGGCAACCCGAAGACGATGATCTTCTATCTCGCCATCACGCCGACCATCGTCGACCTGAAGACCATCACGCTGGCCGACTATGGCATTCTCGTCGCGCTGACGATCGTCGTGCTTCTGGTGGTGCTGGTGCCGTATCTGGCGTTGGCGGCCAAGGCGCGCTGGTTCCTCAAGTCGCCGCGCGCGCTCAAGGCGCTGAACCGCACCGCCGCCGGCTTCATGGTCGGCGCTGCGGCGGCGATCGCCGCCCGTCAGTAGGGCTCTTTCGGCCAAAATATTCCCGGGACGGGCCTTTCCGGGAAATGCTTTTCCGGGACCGGGGCGTTTTAGACACGGGTCCCACTCGGATATTTTCAGTCGACAGTCTATCTTGCGCGACCGAAGGCTCTATCTTGCCGGCTGCAGTGCCATTTGCCTGAATCCTCACTTGCCTGAAGTTCTGGGAGCGAAACCAATGAACAAGCCCGTCACCTCCGCCCGCGTGCCCGGTCGCGGCCGCGTCTACAGTTCCATCACCGACACGATCGGCGACACGCCGCTGGTGCGGCTCGACAAGTTCGCCAAGGAAAAGGGCATCGTCGCCAATCTCATCGCCAAGCTCGAATTCTTCAATCCGATCGGCTCGGTCAAGGACCGCATCGGCGTGGCGATGATCGAGGCGCTGGAGGCGGCCGGCAAGATTTCTCCCGGCAAGACCACGCTGATCGAACCGACGTCCGGCAACACCGGCATCGCGCTTGCCTTCGCCGCCGCCGCCAAGGGCTACAAGCTGATCCTGACCATGCCGGAGACAATGTCGGTCGAGCGCCGCAAGATGCTGGCGCTGCTCGGCGCCGAGCTGGTGCTGACCGAAGGGCCGAAAGGCATGAAGGGCGCCATCGCCAAGGCCGATGAACTGGCGGCGACGATCCCCAACGCGATCATCCCGCAGCAGTTCGAGAACCCGGCCAACCCGGAAATCCATCGCAAGACGACGGCCGAGGAGATCTGGAACGACACCCATGGCGAGGTCGATATCTTCGTCGCCGGCATCGGCACCGGCGGCACGATCACCGGCGTCGGCCAGGTGCTGAAGAAGCGCAAGCCCTCGGTGCATGTCGTCGCCGTCGAGCCGGAAGCCTCGCCGGTGCTGTCGGGCGGCCAGCCGGGCCCGCACAAGATCCAGGGCATCGGCGCCGGCTTTGCGCCAAAAATCCTCGACACCACGATCTATGACGAGATCGTCAAGGTCTCGAACGAAGATTCCGTCGCCAATGCGCGCCTCGTCGCCCGCCTCGAAGGCGTGCCGGTCGGCATCTCGTCCGGCGCGGCCCTGCAGGCGGCAATCGTCGTCGGTTCAAGGCCGGAGAACAAGGGCAAAAACCTTGTCGTGATCATCCCGTCCTTCGCCGAACGCTATCTGTCGACGATCCTGTTCGAGGGACTGGGGGCTTAAGGGCGGGTTTCGGCCTGGTGGACCGCCTGGTCCGTTGAAAAAAGCTTCGTGGCCGCGGTTGCGCGCTTGAGTGCAAGGCGGCTTGCGTATCAAATCCGCTGCCGGCCGCGCGCCGGCGGCGGAGGATTTCATGTACAAGCTCTACACCCGTCCCGGCAGCGGCGGCTTCGTCGTCGAGGCGGCGCTGGCACTGGCGAACGCGCCATTCGAGCAGATCGACGTGCCGAAGACGGACCGGCCCGATCCGGCCTTCCTCGCCATCAGTCCCTTGAACCAGGTGCCGGTGCTGACCTTGCCGGACGGCCGCTCGATCACCGAATCGGCGGCGATCTGCGTCCTGCTTGCCGAACGCCATCCCGACGCCAGACTGGCGCCGGCGATCGACGCGCCCGCCCGCGCCGACTTCCTGCGCTGGATGGCCTTCATGTCGTCGGTTCTCTATCCGGCGGTGCTGCGTTTCTACTACGCGAACCGCTATACGTCCGATGCCGACGGAACGAAGGCGGTCAAACAGGCGGCCGTTGCCGAGATGGACCGCGGCTTTGCCGTTCTCGATACCGCTCTCGAAGGCCATGACTGGCTGGTCGGCGACCTGATGTCGCTGGCCGACATCTATCTGGTCATGCTGGTGGCCTGGCATCCCGACGTCGACAAAGCGCGTACGGCCTGGCCGAACATCGAACGGCTGTGGGCCAGGTTGCGCGACCATCCGCTGATGAAGAAGCTCAACACGGCGCACGAGATGTGGCCGATCTGAACGGGCGGCGAAGCTCAATTTCGGAGCGCGGCCCGTTTTCCATGCAGGAAGCGGCGCACCGCCGGATCGCGTTCGAGGCCGATCGCCCGCTCATAGGCGTCGGTCGCCAACTGTACCTGACCCAGCCTGGCCAGCAGGCCCGCCCGGGCTGCCCAATAAGGCTGGTAGTCATCAAGCCGCTTGTCATCGCCCAGCACGTAAAGGGCCGCCAGTCCCGCCGCGGCGCCCTCTCCTTCGGCGATCGCCACCGCGCGGTTGATCGCCACCACCGGCGATCCCGCGATCGAAAGCAGCGCGTCGTAGAGTTCGCGGATCGCCACCCAGTCGGTGCGCCCCGTCCGCCGTCGTGTCGCATGGGCGGATTGCACGGCTGCCTCGAGTTGGTAGCGGCCGATGATGCCCTTGGTGGCGGCGTGACCGAGCAAAGCCTCCGCCTCGTCGACCAAGGCGTGATCCCAGAGCGCGCAATCCTGCTCGGCGAGCGGCACATAATCTCCGGCCGCGTCGCGCCGCGCGGCGCGGCGCGCTTCGGCAAACAGCATCAGCGACAGCAGGCCGAGCGCCTCCGGCTCATCAGGCAGCAGCGAAGCCACCAGCCGGCCGAGCCAGATGCCTTCGGTGGCGAGATTGCGCCGCCGCGTCTCGGTGCCAGCCGGGTCGGACCAGCCTTCGGCGAAGGTCGCGTAGATGGCTTCCAGCACCGCGTCCAGCCGCTCGCCGAGTTCGGCCCGCTCCGGCACGCGGAACGGAATGCCGGTTTCGCGGATGCGGGTCTTGGCGCGCACCAGGCGCTGGCCCATCGTTGCCGGCGAGACCAGGAAGGCGGAAGCGATCGCCGCGGCGTCGAAGCCCAGCACGGTCTGCAGGATCAGCGGAGCCCGCACGCTCGATTCGATCGCCGGATGGGCGCAGGCGAACATCAGCCGCAGCCGTTCGTCGGGCAGATCTTCATCGGTCATGCGCGCCTCCACCTCCTCGGCGATCAGCTTGAGATGGTCACGGCCGGCTTCGCTGGTCAGCCGCCGGCGCACCGCATCGACGCGGCGCCTCCGCGCCACCGCCAGCAGCCAGGCTTCCGGCTTTTCAGGCACGCCGGTTCGCGGCCAGCGTTCGAGCGCCGCGGCAAAGGCATCGGCAAGCGCGTCCTCGGCGGCCGCCACGTCGCGGGACCGTGCGGAGAGATAAGCGATCAGCTTGCCGTAGCTTTGCCGGGCGGCCGCCTCCGCGACCGCCCGCGCGGTATCCGACCCTATGTCCCTCACGCAGCAGTATACTTTGTCATGTATTCCGCCATCGGCCAGATCGGTCGCACTTCCATGGTGCCCGCGCTGGCACCGGGACAGCGCGACGCCCATGAAATTGCCGCGTCCATGTCCGGCACTTCGATCATGTAGTAGCCACCAAGCTGTTCCTTGGTATCGGCGTAGGGGCCGTCAAGCACGTTGGTTTTGCCGCCGGCCACCCGCACGGAGGTTGCCACCGACGTCGGCCTCAACCGCTCGCCGCCAACGAACACGCCAGCTTTCTTCATCGCTTCGGTATAGGCGCCGTAAGCGGCGCTCATCTGGACGGCCGCCTCCTTGGGTGCTGCTGCCATTGCGGCTTCGTTGGAATAGATAAGAAGCAGATACTGCATGGTCATCTCCCGTGGTTACAGGGCCGCATCGTTGCGGGCCGAACGTATGTCGCGCGGCCATGTCCGATTTCGACAGGCTGGAGAAAAAAACTTTCGCGCCTGCTCGGCCGTTGTGCAAGCAGACGCTGGCCGACGGTGCTACCCAGCGACTGAACCAAATGACACCGCATCTCTGGAACCATGCGAGTCCACGGGCACGAGCCAGCCGCGATAGCGCACGATCAGCCGGTGAGCGGGCGAAGCGGAAGCGGCTTTGGCGGTCGAACCTGACCACTATGCGGACGAAGCCGGAGCACAGCACGCGGACGCCATCGAAGACGATCAGCGGATGGCGTGCGTTGAAGGGCTCAGGGGGACTTGGGCCGTTTTGACTGGGGCCAATTTGACTTGGAAAGGTCGGTCACGCGGGCCTGGGCTGCTCGTGTCTGAAGACACCAAGCCAGCCAGAGGCGGCATCAAGGACGTGGCGATGTCGCACGCCGTCTGTCGGCGAGAGCGGGACGCTCGGCGCGATAGGTCGTGGCGCGGGATTCGGCCGCTGGCCTGCAGATCCGGCTGTCGTGACGGGTCTCGAAGGCCATGATCAGTGCGCGCCCAGCGAATTGCCGCGACGGGCGCAGGCCGGGCCGGGGCCGCGCATGTAATAGCGCTCGGGCCGATAGGTTGGCGCGACGAATTCGCGGATGGCGGCGGCATAGCCGATGAGGTGCGCGAGGAAGTTCATTTACCCTGTCCCTGTCCCGATTTTCGGATGTCCCTTCCGATTTGCGAGAACGATAGCATCGAGGCGTGAATAGTCGGTGAACGTGATGTTAATTTCTGGTCGAAAAGGCCTTGCTTCGTGGCCGGAATGCGGCTGATTCGGGGTCTTTCCATGCAGTTGGTCGGCATTCCGCCTAGTGTGACTTTTGCATCACATATGTTTCGTTTGAATGTCGCCTGCGCGCGGTTCTGTTTCAATTTTTGCCGCCGCCACGAAATGTCCGTGCTTGCCTGCCCGAATCCGGCGCGGCGCCCCGGCATGTGGATCATCACGCGGCGGCGGAACTGGAGCGGGGTCTGTCCGTTCTCACCTTCATCTGGATCCTGAAGGGAAAATGTCATGGCGCCGCGTCCGGCCTGGAAGGGCTATCTCAAGCTGTCGCTGGTCACCTGTGCCGTCGAACTGACCAATGTCGTCACCCATACCGAGAAGGTCTCGTTCCGGGTGCTGAACCGCAAGACCGGCAATACGGTGAAACGCATCTACGTCGACTCGCAGACCGGCAAGCCGCTCGGCGACGGCGACGAGATCAAGGGCTATGAAGTCAGCGACGGCGATTTCGTCCACATCGAGGAAGACGAGATCGAATCGGTGCAGATCGAGTCCTCGCACACGATGAGCCTCGAAGGCTTCGTCGACAAATCCTCGATCCAGCAGATCTATCTCGACACGCCCTACTATGTCGCGCCGGCCGACGAGGTGTCGGAGGAAGCGTTCGCCGTCATCCGCGATGCCATGGCGGGCAAGAAGATGGCCGGGCTGGCGCGCATCGTGCTCTACCAGCGCGAACGCCCCGTGGTCATCGAACCGTTGGGCAAGGGCATGGTGCTGACGACGCTGCGCTACGACAACACGGTGCGCCAGCCAGACACCGTGTTCGGCGATATCAAGGCGGTGAAGACGGACCAGGAGATGACCGATCTGGCCGAGCTGATCATCGACAAGAAGAGGGCGAAGTTCGATCCGTCGAAATTCGACGACAAATACGAGGACGCCCTGCTCGAACTGATCCGTGCCAAGAAGGCCGGCAAGAAGGCACCCAAGGCCAAGGCCGCGCCAAAGCCTTCCAATGTCGTCAATCTGTTCGACGCGCTGAAGAAGAGCCTGTCGTCGGACGCGGGCTCAACAAAGGCTTCGTCCGCGAAAGCCAAACCGGCGGCCAAACGCGCCAAGCCGAAAGCCGGCGCGCCCAAGCGCAAATCGGCCTGAGGAGACGCAGAGATGGCCAGCCTCGAACAGTATCAATCCAAGCGCGACTTCAAGAAGACGTCCGAGCCGGCCGGCAAGGTGCCGCTCGGCAAGGGGGGCAGCGCAGGCGGCATCTTCGTCATCCACAAGCACGCGGCGACGAGGCTGCATTACGACCTTCGCCTCGAGCATGACGGCGTGCTGTGGAGCTGGGCGGTGACGCGCGGCCCGAGCCTGGACCCGCATGAGAAGCGGCTGGCGGTGCATGTCGAGGACCATCCGCTCGACTACGCGCCGTTCGAGGGCACCATTCCCAAGGGCGAATATGGCGGCGGCTCGGTCATCGTTTGGGACGAAGGCACCTGGGTTCCCGAGATCGATCCGGCCAAGGCGATGAAGAAAGGCCATATCAGCTTCGAGCTGCACGGCCACAAGCTGCACGGTCTCTGGCATCTGGTCAGGTTGAAGCCGCGCGCGGGCGAGAAGCGCGACAACTGGCTCTTGATCAAGTCCGATGATGCCGCCGCGCGTCCCGGCGAGGATATCCTCAAGGAGGCGCCGGAATCGGTGAAGTCCGGCCTGACAGTCGAGGAGGTCGGCGAGGGCAAGACCGCGAAGGGGCAGAAGCCTGACGTCTGGCACTCCAACAAGCCGGCCGCCGGGAACGTGCAGCCCGGCAAGCGCCTCGACTTCATCGAGCCGCAGCTCGCCACGCTGGAGCGGGACGCACCGCCGGGCAAGGACTGGCTGCACGAAGTGAAGTTCGACGGCTATCGCATGCAGGCGCAGATCGCCGGCACCGACGTGCGATTGCTGACCCGCACCGGCCTCGACTGGACGGAAAAATTCGGCAGCGAGATCGTCGCGGAGCTGGCAGCGCTGAAATGCAGCGACGCCATCATCGACGGCGAGATCGTCGTGCTGGCCGACAGCGGCGTCTCTTCCTTCGCGCTGCTTCAGGCCGACCTGTCGGCGAAGCGGACAGATCGCTTCACCTACTATGTCTTCGACCTGATGCGCCTCGACGGGAAGGATCTGCGCGGCGAGCCGCTGGTCGAGCGCAAGCAGGCCTTGCAGGAACTGCTCGGCAAGCAGTCCGAGAATGCGGCGGTCCGCTTCAGCGACCATTTTTCCGAACCCGGCAAGATCATGCTGGAGCATGCCTGCCGCATGGGGCTGGAAGGCGTCGTCTCCAAGCGCGCCGACGCGCCCTATCGCAGCGGGCGTGGCCCCTCCTGGGTGAAGTCGAAGTGTACCGCGCGACAGGAATTCGTCATCGGCGGCTATTTGCCGTCGGACAAGACCGGGCGCGGACTGCGCTCGCTGCTGGTCGGCTATTATGAGGGCGGCAAGCTGCACTATGCCGGGCGCGTCGGCACCGGTTTCTCCGCCAGGGGCGCCACCGACCTGAAGACAAAACTCGACGCGCTGAAGGCAACATCGTCGCCTTTCGACAAAGCCGTGCCGAAGGGCAAGGGCCTGGTCTGGGTCAAGCCGGAGCTGGTCGGCGAAGTCGAGTTCCGCAGCTGGACCTCCGACCGTATAATACGCCATGCCTCGTTCCAGGGATTGCGCGAGGACAAGCCGGCGGAGGAAGTCGTGCAGGAAAAGCCGATGGCATCGACAAGCAAGAGCCCGGCCAGGGCGATATCAAGCGGCGGCGCCAAATCCACCGGGGCGATGACGACCACGGTAAAACTTTCCCATCCCGACAAGCTGCTGTGGCCCGAGGAAAAGATATCCAAGCAAGGCCTGCTCGACCACTACGCGCAGGTCTGGCCGCGCATGGAACAGTTCATCGTCAACCGGCCACTCAGCCTGGTGCGGGCGCCGGACGGTGTTGGTGGCGCGCGTTTCTTCCAGAAGCATGCATCCGCCGGTATGAGCGACAAAATCGCGCGGATGAAAGACCCGACGGACGGCGAGGAGATCCTGTTCGTCAGGGATTTCGACGGCGTTGCCGCGCTCGTCCAGTACGGCGTGGTCGAGATCCACATCTGGGGCTGCACCGTTGAAGAACTGGAAAAGCCCGACCAGGTCATCTTCGATCTCGACCCGGATGATGGCGTCGAGGTCAAGGCGGTGCGCGAGGCGGCACTCGATATCAGGGCCAAGCTCGAAGAGCTGTCGCTGCCGAATTTCGTCAAGACATCAGGCGGCAAGGGCTACCATGTCCTGGTACCGCTCAAGCCATCGGCGGATTGGGACGCGGTGAAAACCTTCGCCCATGATTTCGCCAAGGCGCTCGAACAGGCTTCCCCCGACCGCTACACGGCAACGCTGTCGAAGAAGGCGCGCACGGGGAAAATCTTCGTCGACTATCTGCGCAATGGCCGGGGCTCGACGACCGTCGCGCCCTATTCGTCGCGCGCCAAGAAGGGCGCCACCGTGTCGATGCCGGTGACCTGGGCCGAGATCGAGGCCGGACTGGCGCCGAACGCCTTCCCGATCGGCGACAAGACGACGCTGAAGCGGCTGGCGCAAGCCGATCCGTGGGCGGATTTCTTCGGGCAGGGGAAAGTCTTGAAGCGGGGGTAGTCGCCCCATCCGCAGCGTAACGATCCTTCGCGCCCCCCTCTGGCCTGCCGGCCATCTCCCCCAAGAGGGGGGAGATTGGCTGTTTCAGCGCTTCGCTCACCTTGCAACATGGAGATTGGCGAAAGCCAGCGTGACGTCCAATCTCCCCCCGTGTGGGGGAGATGCCCGGCAGGCCAGAGGGGGCGCTGTCCCGCGGGCATCGCCAAATCAGCGCCGGCAAAGCATCAGGCCAGAAACACCTTCTCGAAAGCCTGTTTGCCGGGCGGCGAGAAAATGACCGCGCGGCTGTCCTTCTCGCGGCGTGCCCATTTCTCGGCCAGGATCTTGTCGAGGATGACGGCGCCCAGCGTGCCGGCGAGGTGCGAGCGGCGGACGCTCCAGTCGAGGCAGGCGCGGCAGACCGGCCGTCGCGGCTTGGCATCCACATCGATGCCAATAGCGGCGAAATGCGATGCCGCCGACGGCCCGAGCCTGATCTCCTGGTCATCACGCAGGATAATCTCTCTTTCGACAAGACGGTCGAGCATCGCCACGGCCTGCTCGCCAGCGAGGTGATCGTAGCAGACCCGCGCCACGCGCATGGCCGCGTCGCGCGGGCCTGGCCGCACACGCTGCGGCCCGACAGAAGCGGCGACGCCGGTGATGGCTTCGATCATTCCGGCCACTTGCGGACCGGCGAGGCCGTAGTAGCGATGCCGGCCCTGGCTCGCCAGCGTCAGCAAGCCGCCCTCCATCAGCTTCGACAGATGCGAACTGGCGGTCGGCAGCGATACGCCGGCCTCGAGCGCCAGTTCGCTCGCCGTCAGCGCCGTGCCGCCCATCAGGGCGCTCAGCATGTTGGCCCGCGCCGGATCGCCGACCAGGCTGGCTATACGGGCAATGTCGGGTCCTTCACGCATAGTTCGTTCCTCATCGAAGCATTCTTGTCAGATAATCCTTATTCTCCGATCAGATCAAGGAGACGTCGATGACAACCGCTTCCACCTCCGGACCGTTCGAGAGCCGCCAATCGTTCCCGTTCGTCACCTGGTTCCGCTCGGGCACGCTGGCCCGGTGGCATGACCGCTATCTGCAGCGTATCGACCTTGCCGAGATCGATGATCATCTGTTGCGCGACCTTGGCCTGACGCCGGAAGACGTGCGCCGAGAATGCACGAAGTCCTTCTGGCGATCATGACCCGCAAGCAAATTGCCTAGCAGATCGGGCGGCACAACGTTTCGACACCGCTCGAACCATCGACGCAAGAACACATCCCCCTCACGGAGACGACAATGGCCATCACCTGCTTCATCCGCTACGAGATCGACCCGTTCGGCAAGGCGGCCTTCGAGGAGTATGCCCGCAACTGGGGCCAGGCCATTCCGCGTTGCGGCGCCGATTTGATCGGCTACTTCGCGCCGCATGAAGGCTCGGCCACGACAGCCTATGCCGCTTACAACATCGACAGCCTGGCCGCCTACGAAGCCTATCGCGCCCGGCTTGCCGCCGATCCCGCCGGCAAGGCAAACTACGAGTTCGCCCGCCGCGAGAAATTCATCCTCAAGGAGGATCGCATGTTCCTGAAACTGGCTTCCGGCCCACACGCGCCAAGGCTTGATCCTGAAAAGTTGCAGACTTTTCAGACCGAGATCATGCCAGCGGAAAGGTGAAGGTATGATCGCTGTCATCTTCGAAGTCGAACCGGCGGCGGGCCGGCGCGATGCGTATCTGAGCATCGCCGCCGACCTGCGTCCGCTGCTCGACGGCATCGACGGGTTTGTCTCCATCGAGCGCTTCCAGAGCCTGGTCGACCCGAACCGCATCCTGTCCTTGTCGTTCTGGCGCGACGAGGACGCGGTCAAGGCCTGGCGCAACACCGAGGAACACCGGCACGCGCAGAAGGCAGGACGCGGCGGTATCTTTGCCGGCTACCGTTTGCGCATCGCGCATGTAGTGCGCGACTACGGGCTGACCGAAAGGGCCGAGGCGCCGCAGGATAGCCGGGCGGTGAATGGGTGAGGCTTACGGGTTGATGTGGGTGCCGCCCCTCATCCGCCTGCCGGCACCTTCTCCCCGTATAGTGACGGGGAGAAGGGACAAGCTCCCGCGCCGGCGACCCCCCTCTCCCCGTTCTTCACGGGGGGAGGGTAAGGGTGAGGGGCGGCGCTGACCTTTGCCGCTCTACCTAAGCGTTGCCGATCAGCACGCCGGCGGCGAACACCAGCGCGCCGCCGAGCACCACCTGGAAGGCGGCGCGCAGGAAGGGGGTCTGCATGTAGCGGTTCTGGACGAAGGCGATGGCCCATAGTTCGAAGAACACCACCACCGCAGCGACAGCGGTCGCGGTCCAGAAATGCGGGATGAGATAGGGCAATGCGTGGCCAAGGCCGCCCGCCGACGTCATGACGCCGGTGGTGATGCCGCGTTTTATCGGCGAGCCGCGGCCCGACAGCTTGCCGTCGTCGGACGCCACTTCGGTGAATCCCATCGAGATGCCGGCGCCGATCGAGGCGGCAAGGCCGACCAGAAAGGTCTGCCAGGTGTCATGCGTGGCGAAAGCGGCGGCGAAGATCGGCGCCAGAGTCGATACCGAACCGTCCATCAGGCCAGCCAATCCCGGCTGCACATAGGTCAGGATGAACTGGCGCCGCTCGGCCGCGGCCTCTTCGTCCTTCACTTCGCCCGGCACGTGCTGTTGCTCCAGACGCTGTGCCAGCGTCTCGTGCCCCTGTTCGGCCAGCGCCAGATCGTCGAGCAGTTTTCTGGTCGAGGCATCGGTGGTGCGCTTTGCCGCTTCGACATAAAACAGGTAGGCCTGCCGTTCCATCGCCTCGGCCTGGCTGCGCACATGCTCGACGCCAAGCGGTCGCACCAGCCAGTCGGGCTTGCGCTCATAATAGCCCTTCACATGTTCGCGCCGGATCAGTGGAATGCGCTCGCCGAAACGCTGGCGGTGAAGCTCGATCAACGAGTCGCGATGGCCGTCCTCTTCCTCGGCCATCTCCTCGAACACCTTCGCCGATTGCGGAAAGCTTTCGGCCAGCCCGTCAGCATAGGCACGGTAGATGCGCCCGTCGTCTTCCTCGGACGAAATGGCCAGCGCCAGGATCTCCTGCTCGGAGAGCGATTCGAAGGGACGGCGGCCGAAGCCGAAGCCGAAAACACGGGAAAGCATGAGGAATTCACCCTAGTTTAGAATGGTTCTAAACTAGGGTTTGACGCGCCTCCGGTCAATCGCGCGCTTGGGGTCGCGGGTCAAGAATTGTTGAAGCCGCCGATCGCCGTTGACCCTTCATTATCGGCGAAGATTTCCCTATATAGGCAAACCTAAGCCGATAGAAGGAAAGCCGCAGATGACGACAAAGGCGCACGCACCGGAATTCGACCCAAAGCCCGCTCTCGATCTCATCGCCAGCATCGAGGCCGATTTGCAACGCCTGAAGGGCCTGGTCGAGCAGGAGGTCGAGAAATTCGATCCCGCCAATCCGCACAACAAGGCGCCGGACGGCAAGTTGACGGAAGAAGGCGTGGAGTGCTGCTACCGCATGTTCGACGAAGGCAAGTCGCGCTATTCGGTCGCCCAGCAGATGAAGATCTCGTTTGCCGCCGCCACCCACCGGTTCAACAACTGGCGCAAGTTGGGTGGGACGAAGAGGCAGCGGACGCTTCTGGGATGAAGAGTGGTTGGCTGCAAGGCCAATTGCCGGCCTCGGCGCCGCGCTGGCGACGGCAGGCCGGTGAGGGGCACCGCCAACGCCGCTCAAGACATGCCAAACTTTGTAACGGTCACATTTTTTCAATGGTGTGCTACCGTTGTTTGCGGGCATCATGAGAAGACACTGTCTCTTTTGCTGGACCTCGCATGACCGCCACCACGCCTCCCGGCATAGCCGACCTCCGCCGTGCCGCAGCCCGGCTTTCCGGCCTGATTGTTGAAACGCCGTTGATCGAATCGCTTGAACTCAACAAGCGCTTCGGCGCCCGCATCCTGTTCAAGCCGGAGACGCTGCAGCGCACCGGCTCGTTCAAGTTCCGCGGCGCCTACAATAAGCTGTCGTCGCTCAGCGAAGAGGAGCGCGGCCGTGGCGTCGTCGCCTTCTCGTCGGGCAACCACGCGCAAGGCGTCGCCGCCTCCGCCGCGATGTTCGGTGTCAAGGCGGTCATCGCCATGCCGGCCGACGCGCCGGCGATGAAGGTCGGCAATGTCCGCAAGATGGGAGCGGAGGTGGTGCCGTTCGACCGCTTTCGCGACGACCGCATGGCCGTCGTGGGCCCGTACATCGAAAGGGGCATGGTGCTGGTGCCGCCCTTCGACGATCCGGCCATCATCGCCGGCCAGGGCACGATCGGCCTCGAATTGATGCGCCAGGTGGAAGCGCTTGGCGTGAGCCTCGACGCGGTGCTGGTGCCCTGCGGCGGCGGCGGACTGAGCAGCGGAATCTCGGTTGCCGTCAAGGACGCCTCGCCCAGCACGGCCGTCTGGGCGGTGGAGCCCGAGCATTTCGACGACACCCGCCGCTCGCTGGCCGCGGGCATCAGGGTGGCGAACGAGCCGGGCCACAGTTCGATCTGCGATGCGATCCTCACCGCCGAGCCGGGCGTGATCACCTTCGAGATCAACCGCAGGAACCTTGCCGGCGGCATCGCCGTCTCCGACAAGGCGACGGCACAGGCGATGCGCGACGCCATGGCCTATCTCAAGCTGGTGGTCGAACCCGGCGGCTGCGTCGGACTGGCGGCGCTGTCGTCGGGCGAGATCGAGCTGGCAGGCAAATGCGTCGCCGTGGTGCTGTCCGGCGGCAACGTCGATTTCGGCACCTATGCGGGGATCATGGCAGCCGCATAGGATGCGGCCCGTCTGGGTCACGCACCGGTCCAAAGTGCCGGAGCGCCACAGCACTGTATCGGCGGCGATGGTCAAGGAGATTTGACATGGAGGACCGGGAGATTCGAGCGGCCCTCGATCATCACTGGGCTGCCTCCGATGCGAACGATTTCGAGGGGGAGCACCAGATCTACCGGGAGGACGCGGTGCTCGACTACCCGCAGTCAGGGGAGCGCGTCCGCGGGCGGCGCGACATCCAGTCGTCGCGCGCCGCGCAGCCGAACCGGAAGCGCTTCACGGTGCGGCGGATCATCGGTGCGGGCGACCTCTGGATCACGGAATATGTCCTGGCCTATGACGGGCGGCCGTCTTACACGGTGAGCATCATGGAGTTCCTCGATGGCAAGGTGGCCCGCGAGACCCAGTATTTCGGCGATCCGTTCGAGCCGGGGCCTTCGCGCGCGCAATGGGTCGAGCGGATGCCTTGAGCCTTGGCGATAAGGATGATCCGTCCGCTCGCCCGCTCTGAATTGCCCGGCGATACGACCGATCTCGCCCGCACCCTCATTGGCAAGGTGGTGGTGCGCGAGTTGCCTGAAGGCATCGTCAGCGGACGCATCGTCGAGACCGAGGCCTATGTCGTCGGTGACGCCGCCGGGCATGGTTACCGGGGGATGACCCCGCGCAACCGCTCGCTGTTTCTCGAACGCGGGCACGCCTATGTCTATCTCGCCTACGGCATCTCCTACATGCTGAATGTCTCGAGCGAGAGGGCCGGGATCGGAACCGGCGTGCTGATCAGGGCGCTCGAGCCGCTCGAAGGCATCCCGATCATGCGGCTCAATCGCGGCGTCGAGCGCCTGCGCGACCTGGCGCGAGGACCGGGAAGGCTCGCTGCGGCGTTGCGGATCGATCGTTCGCTCGACGGGCTCGATCTTTGCCGGCAAGGCCCGCTGTGGCTCGCAGGCGATGACCACCAACCCGGCGAAATCGGGCAGAGCATCAGGATCGGCATTTCGAAGGATGCGGACCGCCTGCTGCGATTCTATGTCAGGGAGAGCCCGTTCGTCAGCGGTCCGGGATCGCTCAGGGACTAGGAGACAGCCACACCTTCAGGGTCACCCCAATGTTCGTTCATGCGCCCGAAGTCCGCGGCTCGATCCAACTGTCCGTCGTCCAACCCGTCTCGGCCCTTTGCGGCAGCCAGTTGATCAGACCTTGATGCTAATCCAGCGTGCGGCGGAACCGCAGCAGCGCCGTGCCGGCAAACACCACCACGAACAGCACCAGCCAGCCGACCTCGGTCCCTATCGCATGGAAGTCGGCGCCCTTGAGCATCACCGCCCGGGTGATGCGCAGGAAATACGTGAGCGGGAAGATCTCGCCCAGGACCTGTGCCCAGCCGGGCATGCCGCGATAGGGGAACATGAAGCCCGACAGCATGATTGACGGCAGGAAGAAGAAGAAGGTCAGCTGCATCGCCTGCATCTGCGAGCGCGCCATGGTCGAGATCGTGTAGCCGAGCAGCACCAGTGCAAGCACGAAGACAAGCACCGCCGACAGAAGCAACGTCAGCGAACCGACGAACGGAACGCTGAACAGGAGCTTCGCGGCGACCAACACCACCACCATCTGTACCGCGCCGACGACGAGGAAGGGCAGCACCTTGCCGAGCATGATCTCGGCCGGGCTGGAAGGCATGGCAAGCAGGTTCTCCATCGTGCCGCGCTCGGTTTCGCGCGTCAGCGCCATGGCCGTCATCATAACCATGGTCATCTGCAGGATGACGCCGAGCAGGCCGGGCACGATGTTGTATTGCGAGACGCCTTCCGGATTGTAGCGCTGGTGCACCACCACCTGCAGCTGCCCCCTGGCGCTTTCAGCGGCGGTCGCCTGCATGCCCTGCGCGCGCAGCAGCGCCTGGCTCGCCACCTTGCTCAAGGTCGAAACGGCGCCGCTCGCGGCGGAAGGATCGGTTGCGTCGGCCTCGATCAGGATCTGCGGGTTGTCGCCGCGCTCGACCCGCCGGGCGAAATCGGCCGGGATCGTCACCACGAAAGAGACAACTCCCTTGGCCATCAGCGCTTCGGCCTCGGTGGCGCTCTGCGCCACATAGTCGAAGTGATAATAGCCCGTCATCTGCAGGGCAGAGACCATGGCACGCGTATACTGGTCGTTGCTGATGGCAACGAGCGCGGTCGGCAGGCTCTTGGGATCATTGTTGATGGCGAAGCCGAACAGCACCAGCTGCATCAGCGGTACGCCCAGCATCATGGCGAAGGTGATGCGGTCACGCCGCATCTGGATGAATTCCTTGATCAGCAGGGCGCCGAGCCTGGCGAAGGAAAAGACGCTGTTCATGCCATGTTGTCCTTCGAGCCGGACATGAACTGGATGAAGACATCCTCGAGGCTGGTTTCGCCCGGCGTCAATGTCACGCCCTTGTGCTCTTTCTCGACATCGGCGAGCGCGGCTTCGAGCTTCTTCCTGTCGGAACCGACGACATGCAGCGTCGCGCCGAACGGCGCCACCTGGTCGACACCGGGGCGGCCATCGAGCGCCGCCGCGACCCGGTCGAGGTGCGGGCCCTCCACGATGAACGTGGTCAGCCCGGCATTCCTGACCACCTCGGCCACGGTGCCGGTGGCCAGCATCTTGCCATAGGAGATGTAGCTGATGCGGTGGCAGCGCTCGGCCTCGTCCATGTAGTGGGTGGAGACCAGTACGGTCAGTCCGCCGCTGGCGAGGCGATGGATTTCGTCCCAGAATTCGCGCCGCGCCTTCGGATCGACGCCAGCCGTAGGCTCGTCGAGCAGAAGCAGCTTCGGCTTGTGCATGATGCAGGCGGCCAGCGCCAGCCGCTGCTTCCAGCCGCCGGACAATGTGCCGGCAAGCTGGTCGCGGCGCGAGGTCAGGCCGAGTTCCTCCAGCGTCCTGGCGACATACTCGCCGACCGGCTTCAGCCGGTAGAGCCGCGCCACGAATTCGAGATTCTCGCCAATCGTCAGATCCTCGTAGAACGAGAATTTCTGCGTCATGTAGCCGACTTCACGCTTGATGCGCAGACTGTCGGTGCGGATGTTGAAGCCGAGCACCGTGCCTTCGCCTTCATCGGGCGTCAGCAGGCCGCACATGATACGGATGGTGGTGGTCTTGCCCGAACCGTTCGGCCCGAGAAAGCCGACGATCTCGCCCTCCGCCACCGCCATCGTCACATGGTCGACGACGGTCTTGTCGCCGAAGCGCTTGACCAGGCCGTGAACGTCTATGGCGTTCATTTTCCAGCGTCCAGCTCGACATCGACGATCTGGCCGGGCTGCAGCGGGCCGGCATCGCCCTCCGGCCGCGCCTCGACCAGGTAGACCAGCTTCTGCCGGTTCTCGAGTGAGTAGATCACCGGCGGAGTGAACTCCGGATCCGGCGAGACATAGCTGACCCGCGCCTTCACATCCGGGCCGCAACCGTCGCAATGGACGTCGAGCACGGTGCCGATTTTGACAGAGGAGAAGGCACTTTCCGGTATATAGACGGTGAGCTTCACCGCGCCGTCGGGCAGGATCGAAATGACCGGCGCGGTCGGGCCGGCGGTGTCGCCGGGATTGCGGATGACGTCGTTGACGCGGCCGGGCGAGGGTGCGGCCAGCGCGCGCTTGGACAGCCGCCACTCAGCCTGTTCGAGCGTTGCCTGCGCCTGCTTGACCTGATTGTCGGCGGCCTTGATCGTCTCGGGGCGCGCCGGCAGGCCGCCGACCGCGAGATTGGCCTCTGCCTGGCCGAGCTGCGCGTCGGCTGTCTCCAGCGTTGCCGACGCGGTGTCGAAATCGGCCTGGCTGCCGGTGCCGCGCTTGAACAGGTCGGCAGCGCGCGTGTATTTGCGCCTTGCGTCATCCGCCTGCGCCTTGGCCATGTCGACCTGGGCCTTGAGCGCCGCGATCTCCTCCGGCCGCTTGCCGACCTGCAGGTCGGCAAGCTGCGCCTGGGCCTGGGCGAGGCTTGCCTGCGCCTGCGCCACCGCGATCTTCGCATCGGCACTTTCCAGCGTCACAACGGTCGTGCCGGGCACGACACGATCGCCGCGCTTGACGGTGACCGTCTCGACCTGCGCCACCTCGATCGGCGCCAGCAGCACATAGTCGCCTTCGACATAACCGACGGCCAGAGGTGCTGCCGGGGCACAGGCGCCGAGAAGCTGCGCGGCGAGCGGCAGCGAACACAGAAAGCTCATGGTCTTTGCCCCTTCCTGGCAGCCAATATAGCCTTGAGATTGTCCGATGTGGCCGCCACCACCTTGGCCGCCTCGGCGGCGCCGATGTCGCGCCAGCCCATGCGACGCATCACGGCTTCGCGGCCGATGCGGAAATAGATGACCTGGCCGATCAGCGTGAACACGGTGAGCCGGGTCGCCTCGCTTTCGGCCGGCTCGCCCGTCGCCTGCTCCCACAGCTGGCAAAGCCGGCGGTGCGTCGGCTCGAAGACGCCGTCATAGATGCGGTCGAGCGCCGCCGTCGGATGGGAGAGCTCGCGCAAGACGAACTGCACGATCTCGCCGGCCTGCGGACTTGCCACGACAAAGCCGACCATCCGTTCCAGCGCCGCGAACAGTTGCGCCCGCGCCGCCTCCGGACTGCCCGGGACAGGCGCCTGCGCATTGCCGAGCGCCTGGCCGGCAACCGTCTGGATGGTCTCGACGATAAAGTCGGCGGCAGCGGTGCGAAGGCCTTCCTTGCCGCCGAAATGATAGGCGATCGAGCCGATATTGGCTTGCGCCTCCGCCGCGATCTCGCGCGTCGACGTGCCGTCAAAACCCTGCCGCCCGAACAGTCTCAGCGCCGCCCGGACAAGGGCGGCTCGAGTAGGCTCCGCGGGAGATGTCTCGCGGCGTGGGTTTTTGGCGTTGGACGACCTGATCATGCGAGCTATTTAATCAATCGATTGATTAAAGTCAACCTGTATACGCGGCTGTCTTTACCATCGCCGGCGGCACTTGCCATCGCCGGCGGCAACCGCTTTAGTGCGCGGCCATGGGCAAGGAAGTCGAGCGCAAGTTCCTGGTCTCCAGCACCGCATGGCGGAACCTGGCGGAGGCGGATATCCGCATTCGCCAGTTCTATCTGGCCGCGGCACCCGGTCGAACCGTGCGCATCCGCATCAGCGATGGCGCCTCGGCCAAGCTGACGCTCAAATTCGGCAGCAGGGCGCGTGAGCGTGACGAATTCGAATATTCGATCCCCTTGGCGGAAGCCGAGGAGATGCTGGCCTTCGCCATCGGACGTGTCATCGAGAAGACACGCCACCATGTTAGGCATCGCGGCTATCTCTATGAAGTCGATGTCTTTGGCGGGCCGCTTGCGGGACTTGTGGTCGCCGAACTCGAGACGCCGGAAGACGTGCCGGACGAAATGCTGCCTGACTGGCTCGGCCGCGAGGTCACCGGCGAGTCAAAATTCTACAACGCGTCGCTCGCCCTCGGGGGGATACCGGAGATCGCCGCATGAGTTTTCGCATCGATCCGCGCCTGCCGCTGACCGGCGAGGTCAGGCGTATCCTAGCCGAGGAAATCGGCAAGGCGCTGGCTCATCTCGACGCCGCGTCCAGCCGGCCGGAACAGGCGCTGCACAAATGCCGCAGGCGACTGAAGAATGTGCGCGCGTTGTTGCGCCTCGTTCGTTCCGGAGACGAAACATTCTGCGATACAGAAAACCAGTGCTACCGCAACGTGGCGGGCCTGCTTGCCGGGCCACGCGAGGCGACGGCGCTGATCGAGACCATCGACCGGCTGGCGGCAAGCTTCCCCAAGGAGAGTGCCGGCGACGAGCTGGGCGTGGTGCGCGACAGGCTGGTCGCCCACCAGCAGGAACTGCATGAAGGCAGCGGGCTCGAAGCGGCGGTCGGCGCGGCAACCGCCGCTTGTGAAGACGGCTTGAAGCGGATCGAAAGCCTCACCCTGCCGGACCAGCCGGAACAGGCCGCCGACGTGCTTGCCGACGGCGCCCGCGCCACCTTGCGCCGTGCCAGGAAGGCGCTCGACAAGGCCGGGTCGCGCGGCGAAGCCAACGACTTCCACGATCTGCGCAAGGCGGCCAAGACGCACGGCATGCATCTGTCGCTGCTCGGCAGGCTGTGGCCGACCCCGATCAAGGCCCGGCGCAAGGCGGTCGACCAGCTGGGCGAGCGGCTGGGCGAGCTGCACGACGTGCTGGTGATGCGCGCGCTCCTCGACAGCGGTGAGCGGCCGCTCGGATCGCCCGAGGACAAGAAGCTTCTGGGCAAGCTTCTGAAACGGTCGGAGAAGAACCTCAAGAAGACCTGCCTAGCCGAGGCAACCGAGCTTTTCGGGGACAGTCCCAAGCGCTCGACACGAAAACTGGCCCGCAAGGCACGCCACGACCTGGCCCCGTCGCCGGAAGACGCGAGCGCGGCGGCCAGCTGACGGACGGTGCGGCTGGCGTCCAGCCGCCTGCATATGCTAATCGCCGTATGGCATGACCAAGCCCGGCGACACGCTTCTGGATCGACTTGGCCGCTGGCTTGCCGGCCGGCTGCAGGAAGAATCCTCCGGCTACGAACCTTACACGCCATCCGATGCCGAGACGCTGCGCCGCACGCTGGAGCTGGGCGACATCCTGCTGATCGAGGGCAACCAGAAGATCTCGGCGGCGATCAAGTACCTCACCCAGTCGACCTGGTCGCATGCGGCCTTCTATGTCAGCGATGCGTTGCCCGAGCCGGAGGACGGGTCGGAGCGGCCGCGCCTGATCGAGGTCACGCTCGGCGAAGGCTGCGTCGCCGTGCCGCTGTCGCGCTATCGCACCTACAACACCCGTATCTGCCGGGCGAACGGGCTGACACCGGAGGACCGCGACAAGGTCGTCGCCTTCATGATCGGCAAGCTCGGCCTCAAATACGACCTCAAGAACCTTTTCGACATGCTGCGCTATTTCCTGCCGACGCCGCCGGTGCCGGTGCGCTGGCGTCGCCGCATGCTGGCCTTCGGCTCCAGCGACCCGACCCGGGCGATCTGCTCGACGCTGATCGCCGAGGCCTATGGCCAGATCCGCTATCCGATCCTGCCCGGGATCACCCGCGCGCCCGGCCGCGCTTCGGCGCAGTCGAACTATTCGCGCAAGGAGATCCTGCACATCCGCCATCACTCGCTGTACACGCCGCGCGACTTCGACCTGTCGCCGTTTTTTCGCATCGTCAAGCCGACGCTGGAATATGGGTTCGACTACCGGACCGTGACGTGGGACGACAGGGTTGCCGACGCAAAGGCGGCTGAGAGCAGTTCACCGTTTCACGGAAACGGCAAACCGCTCTAACTCCTTGTTTTGACGCAATTCCCAAGGAAAAGCGCCGTGCGCTTTTCCTGGAATTGCTCTCGCAGGCTCAACTACGCCGGCATGGGTCTCCGTGCCTTGGCGGCCCGGTCGTTTGCTGTCGCGCCGGCGTCGCGCGGGTGGGGGCCGATCGGCATGATCGCCTCAAACGGCGTTGCACCAAACGCGAACGTCCATTTGTAGCCGGTGAGCCCGTCCTCCGGCGTGGTGTGCTGGTCATGATGGGCCAGCAGTTTGGCGCGATCGGCCAGATCCTCGGCCTCGCGTCGCACCATCTCCGCCGTTTCCGGCCGCATACGCCTGCTGAAGCTGACGAAGGTCGCCTCCTTGTCGATATGGGTGATGGCCCAGCCGACGAAGTTCTTGTTGGTCATCTCGAACAGCGGCCTCAGCGGCCCTTCGAAATTCCACTGGATCGGCGTCTCGATCAGCAATCTTGCCGACAACCCACGGCCGAGCGCGACCAGACCCAGTTCCTCCAGGTCGCGCAGGTACAGGAACATCGAAGCCTCGCTCAAGCCTTGCGAGCGCATGATGCCTTCGGGCGTGAATTTCTCCGACAGCATGACGAAGACGAACAGCAGCGCCGGCCGGCCGGCCAGCTTGCGCTCGATCTCCGGCGCGATGTGGTTGACCGGTCCCGGCCCGCGGTTCATCGAGCCGAGCACGTTTTCCAGCTCGACGGCGGCGGCGGCGCAGATTTCCATCAGCCGGTCGAGCTTGCAGTTGCGCTCGTGGAAGATACGCTTCACCGTCGGCTCGGAAACGCCCATGCGTTCGGCAAGTTCGCGATAGGTGACCCCCTTCGCCTTCAGCGTCCGTTTCAGCGCCTCGAAGATCAGGCCGTTCATGGGATGCACCTCTTGCCGGCAGTTTCGTATCGACTTTCGATACTAGCGGTAATCTGACTTTCGCAAAAGTATCGAAAATCATAGCTGTCCGCCGTCATCACAGGAGACCAGCCATGAACAGCTTCATCACCCCGGCCTTTCTCGCCATCGGCATGGCCACGGCGCCAGTCGCCCAGGCCGGCGAGCTGTGGCGCGCCACCGGCCTCGAACAACCGGAATCGGCGCTGTTCGACGCCGCCAACAACCGCATCATCGTCTCCAACATCGTCGGCAATCCCGGCGCCGCCGACGGCAATGGCTATCTGTCGGTGCTGTCCCTGGACGGCAAGACGGTCAGCCAGCACTGGGCCGACGGCATGGATGCGCCCAAGGGCATGGCGATATCGGGCGGCAAGCTCTATGTCGCCGACATCACCAAGGTTCGCGTCGTCGACCTCGCCAGCGGCAAGCTCGTCGCCAGCATCGCGGTGCCGAATGCCGTCTTCCTGAACGACATGACATCCGACCAATCCGGCAAGGTTTATGTCACCGACATGCTGGCCGATACGATCTACCGCATCGACGGCGACAAGCCGGAATTGTTCCTCAAGGACGCGATGCTGGCCTCGCCCAACGGCGTCTTCGCCGATGGCGACCGGCTGATCGTGGCGTCCTGGGGCAAGGGTATCAAGCCCGACTTCAGCACCGCCGAGCCGGGCGGGCTGCTGTCGGTCGATCTCGCCAGCAAGGTGGTTTCGCCATTGCCAGGGGCGGAAAAATTCGCCGATCTCGATGGCGTCGTCGCTCTTCGTAACAGCATCTATGCGACCGCCTACATGACCGGCACGCTCTACCGCTATCATGCTGGTGGCGCGCCGGAAGCGGTGGCGCATTTCAAGCCGGGCAGCGCCGACATCGGCACCGACGGCAAGTCGATCCTCTATGTGCCACTGATGAATGAGGGCGAAGTGGCGGCACTGAAGCTCGACTGAGAATGAGAGCAGTGCCTCCGGGTCGGCCCTTGAGACTCTCGCAAGGCGTCGCCCAAGGCATTGGACCTCCATATCGACGAGGCTGCCATCTGGTCCTGCCGTTCGCTCCGGGATATGCGGCTGCAATCCGTTGCATGAGTGAAGCCGTGAAGACACCCAGCCTGACCGGCGCCGTTTCCCCGATGATCCCGGTGCTTGTATGCGCGCTGGCGATCTTCCTGCTGTCCGGGATGGATGCGGCGATGAAGACCCTGGTTATCGCCGTGGGGGTCTACAACACGGTGCTGTGGCGCAGCATGGTCGCGACTGTCGTCGCGGGCGCGGCCTGGTCGGCGGGGCCGCGCTCAACGCCAACCCTTGCGGTGCTGAGGCTGCATGCGCTGCGCGCCGCGATTGTCGCCATGGTTCTCATTTGTTTCTTTTGGGGTCTGGCCAGGCTGCCGCTGGCGGTGGCGATCGGGCTCAGCTTCGTCGCGCCCTTGTTCGCCCTCTTCCTCGCCGCGCTGTTGCTGGGCGAACGCATCCGGCGGCAAGCGATCTGGGCATCGCTGGCCGGCATCGCCGGCGTCGCCATCATCTTGGCCGGTCAGTTCGGGCGGGCAAGCTATTCGCAGGATGCCCTGCTTGGCACAGTGGCGGTGCTCGTCTCGACGGTGTTCTACGGCTACAATCTGATCCTTGCCCGGCAACAGGCGCAGTTGGCCAAGCCGATCGAGATCATGCTGTTCCAGAACCTTTGCGTTGCCGTCATAATGGGTCTCGCGGCGCCCTGGCTCGCCGTCGCTTTGCCGGCTAATCTCTGGCTTCCTCTGGCCGGGGTGACGGTGCTGTCGCTAGCCGGGCAATTCCTGATGAGCTGGTCCTATGCGCGCGCCGAAGCGCAATATCTGATCCCGACGGAATACTCGGCCTTCATCTGGGCGATCGCGCTTGGCTGGTTCTTCTTCGACGAAGCGGCAGCCTGGACCACGCTGGCAGGAGCATGCCTGATCGTCGCCGGCTGCCTGATCGCCGCGCGCGCAAACCCGAGGCTTGCCGAGCCAATCGAGGCGACGGTTTAAGGAAGCATGTCTGACGCTGTACGCCGCTGGCTTGGAAGCTAGCCAAGAAGTTGCGCGCGGTGCCCATGAATACCTTGGAACCCAATCGGGTCGGGCCAGCTGATCCAGCCGGCGCAATTTCCAGGCGATTACACGCCACGGTCGATAACGCTGTGACGAGATGGCGGTGCGTGCGGCTGTCATGCTAGCCTGTTGCATTGTCGTCGTTTGCGCGTGAGCCCGACGGCGATCCCGATTCATCTCATCGACAAATCGAAGGAATAAGCCGTTGAAGATCCTGAAGGCTTTCATGACGCCGGCATGCGTGCTGTCAATGATCTTGCTGCTGGCAGGTTGCGGGCATGTCATCAACAGGATGATCTGACGCCGAGCTTGCCGGTCAGGCGTCGTCGTCCACCACCTTGCGTCGCTGCAGAAGCCGCGCCACCAACCAGCACAGCATCGCCCAGGCGAAGCCAGCGCACCAGCCGGCCAGCACATCCGACGGCCAGTGGACACCGAGATAGATGCGGCTGACGCCAACCAGCAGCGTCGTCAGCACCGCCAGCGACAACACATAGACCTTGGTTGTCCGGCCTGGCAGGAAGCGAGCCGCCAGGGAGCCGAGTGTCAGATAGGTCACCGCCGACAGCATGGCGTGGCCGCTCGGAAAGGACAGCGAGGTCTCGGTGACCAGATGCGAGACGAGTTCGGGTCGTGGCCGGTCGACGCCGACTTTCAGCAGGCTCGACAGCGCCTGGCCGCCCGCCACCGCTACGAAGATGAGAAACGCCGTTGCCGGGCGGCGGATCAACAGCAGGTAGATGATTGTCGCTGCCGTGATCAGCACCAGCACGCTGACGCTGCCGAGGCTGGTGATGTCGCGCATCGCGCCCTCCAGCCATGGAGCACCGATCGGGACACCCGGCTGACCGGCCTGACGGAAGGCAAGCAGGATTTCGGTGTCGAAGGCGTGCGGCGTGGTGGCCCGCGCCACCTCCATCAATTCCTCGAATCCCCACAGGCCGCCGGCGATGACCAGGCCGGCGAGCAGCACCGGGAATTCGAGCCGGTTGAGCAGAGCGTTCGCAGCGTTCTTCATCAGTTATCCGCCGTTACAACCGCGCTTGCAGATAGGGCCCGAGCGTGATCAGCGCCACGGCGGCGACCGCCAGCACGATGCCGGTTGCCTGCAGCACGTTGACGCGCTCGCCGAAGAACACCAGCGCCACGACATTCACCGAGACCAGCTGGATGACGGCTGACAGGCTGAACGACACCGACATGCCGAACTCGCGGATCAGCCTCAGCATGATCAGATTGCCCAGCGAATAGAGCGCGAGTGTCAGCAGGATCTTGCCCAGGCTTGGCGCCAGTCCCCATTGCTTGGCGGCGGTCGCCGCCAGCAGGAAGATCACCGTCGAAAAGCCGAGCTGCAGCAATCCCGAAAAACTCACGCCCTGTCCCCTCTCGAAGCGGCGCGCGCCGCGTGCGTCGCAGACCTTGTTTCCGAAGCGCGCGGGCACGTCAAGCGGACCTCTTGCCCGGACGGCGGATCGCGGATTGCCGTGGGCGGCTGAAAGTGGCGGCCGGTGTCACGAAAATGTGATCGGCCGGCTATAAGGGATCAAACTCGTATCCCGCTCCAGCCACTCCAATAGCCAGAGGCTAGCCCCATGACTGATCATCGCTCCCCCGACACCCGATTCGCCACCAGCCGGCTCGAGGAAAACGAAGGACCGGCCACCAACCCCACCGACAACCGCACCATGGGCGAAATCATCGCCGCGCGATTCTCGCGCCGTGGTTTCCTGAAGGGTTCGCTGGCCGTCTCGGCGATCGCCGCCACCGTCAGCCCGCTGGCTCTGGTCAGCGCCGACGAGGCGCGCGCCGCGGAAGGCTCCGCCTTCTCGTTCGACGAGCTCGAGGCTGGCATCGACGACAAGCACCATGTCGCGCCGGGCTATGATGCCGATGTGCTGTTGCGCTGGGGCGATCCGCTGTTTGCCGATTCGCCGGAATTCGATCCGACGAAACAGTCGGCGCAGGCCCAGGCAAAACAGTTCGGCTACAACAACGACTATGTCGGCTATATGCCGATCGACGGTTCGGCCGAACACGGCCTACTGGTGGTCAATCACGAATACACCAATCCGCATCTGATGTTTCCGGGCCTCGTCACCATCGCCGACGGCAAGGCCAAGCAGGCGCCGCTCAGCAAGGAACAGGTCGATGTCGAGATGGCGGCACACGGCGGCACCATCGTCGAGATCCGCAAGCAAGCCGGCAAATGGCAGGTGGTGCGCGACGGCAAGCTCAACCGCCGCATCACCGCCAACACCGAAATGGCGCTGTCCGGCCCGGTCGCCGGCCATGACCGCGTCAAGACCAATGCCGATCCGTCCGGCACCAAGGTGTTCGGCACCATCAACAATTGCGCCGGCGGCGTTACGCCCTGGGGCACCTATGTGATGTCCGAGGAGAACATCCACGGCTATTTCTCAGGCGAACTGCCCGAGGGCCACAAGGAAGCCGCCAACTACAAGCGCCTCGGCATCCCCGAAGGCGCCTATGAATGGGCGGCGCATTACGACCGCTTCGACCTCGCCAAGGAACCGAACGAGCCCAATCGCTTCGGCTGGATCGTCGAGGTCGACGTCAACGATCCGACCTCGACGCCGAGGAAGCGCACCGCCATGGGCCGTTTCAAGCATGAGGGCGCCGAATCGATCGTCGCCAGGGATGGCCGCGTCGTCTTCTATCTCGGCGACGACGAGCGCTTCGACTATGTCTACAAGTTCGTCACCGCCGGCCGGTTCAATGCCAGCGACCACGCCGCCAACAAGGACCTGCTCGACGACGGCACGCTGCATGTCGCCAAATTCGCCGATGACGGTTCGGTGGAATGGCTGCCGATCGTCTTCGGCCAAGGCCCGCTGACCGCCGAGAACGGTTTTGCCAGCCAGGCCGACGTGCTGATCGAGACGCGGCGCGCGGCCGACCTGCTCGGCGCCACCAAGATGGACCGCCCCGAAGACATCCAGCCCAATGCCGTCAACGGCAAGGTCTATGTCATGCTGACCAACAATTCGAAGCGCAAGGCCGACCAGGTCGATGCCGCCAATCCGCGCGCCGCGAACGCCTTCGGTCACATCATCGAGATATCGGAGGACGGCGGCGATTTCACCTCTGCGAAGGGCAAGTGGGAGGTGCTGCTGAAATGCGGCGATCCGGCGGTTGCCGAGGTCGGCGCCACCTTCTCGACGGCAACGACGGCCAATGGCTGGTTCGGCATGCCCGACAATTGCGCGGTCGATTCGGCCGGCCGCCTGTGGGTCGCCACCGATGGCCAGGGCCCGAAGGCCACCGGCCGCACCGACGGCCTGTGGGCGGTCGACACCGAAGGAGCGGCCCGGGCCACCTCAAAACTGTTCTTCCGCGTGCCGATCGGCGCCGAAATGTGCGGCCCGCTGTTTACGCCTGATGATCAGACCGCCTTCGTCGCGGTCCAGCATCCGGGCGACGGCGGCGAGGACTGGGAGGCGTTCGGCCGCCCGTCCTACTATGAGGACCTGTCGACCCGCTGGCCCGACTTCAGGCCCGACATGCCGGTGCGGCCGGCGGTCGTTGCGATCACCAAACAGGGCGGTGGCAAGATCGCGGTCTGACACGAACCCTTTTTTCAATTTTCAATTTGAAGAGGGGACTTCGGTGATCCGGAGTCCCCTCCTTTTTGCACGAGATCATTCAAGCCTCGGGAAAGATTGGCAATTTACACGTGGCGCCCTAGGTCATGACCAGGAGACCCACACCATGCCGAAGTCCGTCTATGACCGTGGCCTGCTCAAGCCTGGCGAGATCGCCAGGCTGCAGCGCGTCTTCGACGAGGCCTGCCGACAGCGCGAAGCGCATCCCGATTCGGCCGAGGCCCGCGAGATCGCCCTTAACCTGCTCGCCCTGCACAATGCCGGCATGGTCGAGGAGGACATGCTGATGGAAGCAGTCGGTTTCCGCCGGCTCGAGCCGAAGTCGGCATGACCCACGAGCCGGCGGCGGCCCTACTCCGCGCGCTGAACCACGGCAACGTTCATTGCGCTTCTCAATCGGAAGCCGATGGACTCGTATAATTTGATGGCAGCAGCGTTTGTGGCATAGGCGTGAAGATAGGGTATCTCGCCGCGCGCCATGATCTGGTTTGCCACGAACAGGGACAGCAGCCGGCCCAGGCCGCCGCCGCGAAACTCCGGATGCGAGCACACGCCGCTGAGTTCGGTATAGCCAGGCTGCTTCATGCGCTCGCCGGCCATCGCCACCAGCCGGCCCTCGATTTTTACACCCCAGAACTCGCCGAGGCTCAATGCCCCGAGCGTGAACGGGCCAGGCCTGGTGAGCGACGCCAGGGCCAGCATCTCGGCTGCATCGTCTTGCGTCAGGGGCTGCACGCGCTCATCCGACACGGTCCGCAGTGGCGCCTCGGCAACCATCTGGACGCCGAAGGCGGTCGAGATCGCCGATAGCCCAGCAGGAAGAGCAATGGCGTCCGCCTGAAGCATGATCACGCTCTCGTTTGGGGGAACAAGCTTCGCGAGCGCCTGGAGGCTTTCCGCGTCGTCCGTGGCGGTGGCCGCGAAGGGAACGATCGACGATGGATAGCGCCTGGCGAGCTTGTCCCCTTGCGCGAAGGCCTGATGGCGCGTGTCCAGCGCGCTCCAGACGGGACGATCGAGCACGTGCCTCATTGCGCTGCGCCCTTGCTCATTTTTACACGACGATCGAGCGGGGCCGCGACCAGACCGTCCTCGATGGCGGCCAGTTGATCGAGCAGCGGCCCGGAAAGGCCCCGGCACAAATCCGCGACGGCGCCCTCGATACGCGGCCAGACGTCTCGCTTTGCAACATCGACAAGGCCCTGACCGCTCTTGGTCAGGGAGACCATCCTGCGCCGCTGGTCGCCGTCCGATTGCGTGACCTCGACCAGTCCCAGATCGGCCAGGAGCGATACGCTTCGCGTCACGCCTGGCTGCGTGATGCCGAGAGATTGCGCCAGCTCGCCGACAGGCAGCGGCCCCAGCCTGTCGAGCGCGGCCAGGAGAGGGTACTGGCTGGACTGAACCGGAACATCCAGGCAATCGAGCAGACGCTGCGTATCGGCCTGCAATTGCTCGCCGATCCGCTTCAACCTGCTGCCCAGGCACAGGAAACCAAGAGATCGCAGGACGTCTTCCATCATTCTCTCGCTCGCTGTTAAACCATAACATGTTATATAACAAGGCAAGAAATAGGTCAATCCATGCTATTCGGGCGTGCATCGATCCCTATGCCGCAAGCGGATTCCCGAACCGACCGGGGTGCGCACCGCCGGTTCCCGGCGCATCGAACCTAAATCAGCGTGAAGCGCCGGCTTGGCGGGAGACGCCCGCGGAACTGGCAATCCGCTTGGCGATCGCTTTTGCCATGATGACGGAATTGGCGAAGCAGCCGCGGATGCTTGGCCGCATGCCGGTGAACCAGAGGCCGGGCAATTTCGGATCGCTGTCGCCGCCATTGAAAAGCGGAAAGCCCTTGCCGTCGAGCACCCCCAGCTTGCCGACCATGGGCTCCAGTCCAGTGCGGTAGCCTGTCGCGGCAATGACGATATCGGGAGCGACCAGGTTGCCATTGGCCAGTATCACGCCGTCGCGGGTGAATTCCCGTATTGCCGGCACCACGACGATCCGGCCCGACTTGATGGCGTTGACGGCGCCATCGTCGGCGGCGATCGCCGTGTAGTCCGAGGCCAGGCGCGATACGCCGCCGGAAGGCGCGGGCGGCATGCCGAATTTGGTCAGGTCGCCGAAAGCCAGGCGCTGCGTCGCCGCGATCACCGCATCGGCGAGGCGCAAGGGCAAGCGCGCCATGAGCGGCGAGAGCCGGTGCACGGCGATCTTGCCGATCCGCTTGGGCAGAAGGGCAGGGCCGTTGCGGGCCGACAGCCAGACCGCGGCCGTGTCCACAGTTGCCAGATGATTGAGCGCGTCGAAGCCCGAATTGCCGGCGCCGACCACCAGCACCTTTTTACCCGCATAGTCCTTCGCGTCACCAAAATCCGCCGAATGGATGATCCGGCCGGCGAAATCCTTCATTCCTTTCCATTCGGGAACGAAGGGCTGCCTGTCACGCCCGGTGGCGATGACGACATGGTGGGCCAGGCGCGGTCCGGCGCTGGTCAGCACGGCCCAATGATCGCCCTTGAACGCGATCTCTTCGACAGCGACGCCGAACTGCACCGGCAGCCCATGCATCTCGCTGAACTCATTGAGATGGCGGATGACAAGGGTGCGGGGCGGAAAGGCCGGCGTGCCGGCGGGGAAGCTGACGCCGGGTAGCGAAGAGAGGTCGCGATGGGTGTTGAGGTGCAGGTTGAGGTGCCGCCGGTGCCAGGGCTCGGCCAGCCGGCTTTCCTTCTCCAGGATCGCCGCAGGCACGCCGGCCTTGATCAACGCATGCGCGGCGGCCAGTCCGGCGGCGCCGGCGCCAATGACGATTGCCGGCTCGACTGCCACCGGCTGGTGCGCCACCGGTTTGATTGTCGTGTCAGCCATTGTCTCTCGAACCCTCATTCGACCCTTCCAGCGCCACACCTCCGCCGTGGAAGCGCAAGGCACGCCGCGTCGTTCTGATACTGCGCATGATCCTTATCGCGAATCGCCAGCGATTCTCGAGCCGTGCGCCGGCCGCGGTTGCGTCCTATATGGCACATACGCCACATCGGCGGTAATCAGGTCGCGGCAATGTGATTGATTCGAGGTCCGGGGGCTTGGCGGATCTTCTGTCACAGCGCGGGAACTCGAAACTCGCAGTCGGTTTTCGAGTTCACGGGCGAAATCAAAGCGCCACGGCGTGTCTTGCGTGTCCACAAGATGCGCGGCGCTGTAGACGGTACGCGGAATCTCGACCATGCCCTCCTTGCGGATCTATTTCGACAAAATTCTCGAGGGCGCCGCGCCCAAGGTCCCGCGGCAGGACCTGACGCATGTCGAGCGCCTGGCGCTGGTCCGCCGCCATGGCGATTTCTCGCTCGCCTATTCCACCGCAGTGCAAGGCAAGCTTTCTTATTTCGGCGATGCCGACGGCTACATCGCCTTCGGCACCAAGATGAGGCATCATTTCGCGCTCGGCGATCCGGTGACGGCTCCGGCCCATCGGCCCGACTACATCAGGCGCTTCGTCGAGACCGCCGGCAGCCCCTGGTTCGTTCAGATCGGCGAGCCGACCGCGCGCGTGCTGGCCAGGCTCGGCTACAAGGTCAATCGGCTCGGCATCGACACCCGCCTGAGCCTGCCCGACCATGATTTTTCCGGAAAGCGGAACGAAACCGTGCGCTACTCCGAGCGCTGGCTGTTGAAGAAGGGTTTTTCGTTCGACGAGGACAAGCGGACGATCTTTCTCGACGAGATCGCCCGGCTTTCCGAAAACTGGCGCGGCGACCGCATCGTCAAACGCTGGGAGATGGGCTTTCTCAACCGCCCGTTTGCCGACCATCTCGGCATCGACATGCGCCGTTTCGTGCTGCACGGCCCCGATGGCGAGCTCGTCGCCCTGCTCGACTTCGATCCGCTGTTTCGAGACGGCAAGGTCATCGGCTACACCACGGCCTTCAAGCGAAAGCATATCAATGCCTCGCCGCATGCCGAGATCGGCCTGACCAAATTCGCCGTCGACCGTTTTCGCGAGCAAGGCATGTCGGTGGTCACGCTCGGCCTGTCGCCGATGCTCGATATCGGGCCAAGCGGATTCGCCGAAAGCGATTTCTGGCGCAACACCTTCCAGCGCGCCTACGAATCGCCATGGGTCAACCGCCGCAGGTTCAACCTGCAAGGCCAGGCGGCGTTCAAGCGCCGCTTCCATGGCACCGAGGAGCCGACCTATATCGCCTTCCGCAAAGGAACATATGTCGAGATGCTGGGACTGCTGCGGCTGGTCAAGGCCATTTGAAATTCTGCGGGAGCTGGGCTTTGCGAAGCCGCGTCAGTTTCTCAGCCGGTAGCCGGTCCTGAAGATCCAGGCGACGATCGTTATGCAGACCAGCAGGAAGACGACGGTCATGCCGAGGCTGACGCCGACCGAGACGTCGGACTTGCCATAGAAGCTCCAGCGGAAGCCGCTGATCAGGTAGACGACCGGATTGAACAGCGTCACTGTGCGCCAGATGCCGGGCAGCATGTTGATCGAATAGAAACTGCCGCCGAGGAAGGTCAGCGGCGTGATGATCAGCAGCGGCACCAGTTGCAGCTGTTCGAAACTCTTCGCCCAGATGCCGATGATGAAGCCGAACAGGCTGAAGGTCACCGCCGTCAACACCAGGAAGACGACCATCCAGAATGGATGCTGGATGGAAAGCGGCACGAACAGCGAGGCGGTGGCCAGGATGATCAGGCCGAGGATGATCGACTTGGTCGCCGCGCCGCCGACATAGGCGATGACGATCTCCAGATAGGAGACCGGCGCCGACAGCAACTCGTAGATCGAGCCGACGAATTTCGGGAAGTAGATGGCGAAGGAGGCGTTGGAGATCGACTGCGTCAGCAGTGACAGCATGATCAGCCCCGGCACGATGAAGGCGCCGTAGCTGATGCCGTCGATCTCGGTGATGCGCGAGCCGATGGCCGAGCCGAAGACGACAAAATACAGCGATGTCGAGATGACAGGCGAGACGATGCTCTGCAGCACGGTGCGAAAGGCACGCGCCATTTCCATCCGGTAGATCGCCCAGACCGCGCGCAGGTTCATGGCTCTCTCCTCACCAGATTGACGAAGATCTCCTCGAGCGAGCTGTTTTGCGTGTCGATGTCGCGGAACTGGATGCCCCCAGCCTCGAGATCGCGGATCAGCGAGGCGACGCCCGGCCGCTCGGCCTGGTTGTCATAGGTATAGGTCAGCTGCCCGCCGTCAGGCGACAGCTCCAGTGCGTAGCGCGAGAAGGCCTCGGGAATGGCCGTCAGCGGGCTGCGCAGCTCCAACACCAGCCGCTTGCGGCCAAGCTTGCGCATCAGTTCGGCCTTGTTCTCGACCAGGATGATCTCGCCGCGATTGATGACGCCGACGCGGTCGGCCATCGCCTCGGCCTCTTCGATATAGTGGGTGGTGAGGATGATGGTGACGCCGTCCTCGCGCAGGCGCCGCACCATCGCCCACATGTCCTGGCGCAACTCGACGTCGACGCCGGCGGTCGGTTCGTCGAGGAACAGGATGCGCGGCTCGTGCGACAGCGCCTTGGCGATCATCAGCCGCCGCTTCATGCCGCCCGACAGGGTGATCGCCTTGGCGTCCTTCTTGTCCCACAGCGAAAGATCGCGCAGCACCTTCTCGACGAAGGCATGGTTAGCCGGCTTGCCGAACAGGCCACGGCTGTAGTTGACCGTCGCCCAGACGGTCTCGAAAGCGTCGATGGTCAGTTCCTGCGGCACCAGGCCGATCAGGCCGCGCGCGGCGCGGTAGTCCTTGTTGATGTCATGGCCGTCGACCGTGACGGTGCCCGACGAGCGGTTGACTATGCCGCATACGATCGAGATCAGCGTCGTCTTGCCGGCGCCATTGGGACCGAGCAGCGCAAAGATCTCGCCGCGCTCGATATCGAGGTTGACTTCCTTGAGCGCCGTGAAGCCGGTTGCGTAGGTCTTGGAGACCCCGGAAATGGAGAGGATGGAGGGCATGATTGAAAACGGCTGCTTGAAAGAGGTGACCTGATATAGGCCGAATGTCGTTGCATGCAACCGCAAGTCAATGCCGCTGCTGACAGTTCTCGACAATCATCGCGAGTCCGCAGCCTATCGCATGGTGATGCTTTCCTTGATCTGCTGCGACAACGCGCCCCGCGTGGCGCCACGCCGCTTTGACCCAGCCCCACTTCGAGCCTATTCTTCCGCGCATTAGCAGCAGCCGGAGCCCGCCAATGGACCCGCTCATCCTGTCGCGCATGCAGTTCGGCGCGAATATTTCGTTCCACATCCTGTTTCCGACAATCACCATTGCGCTTGGCTGGGTGCTGCTGTTCTTCAAGCTCCGCTACAATGCCACGGGCGATTCCGCCTGGATGCGCGCCTATTTCACCTGGGTGAAGGTGTTTGCGCTGTCCTTCGCCATGGGCGTGGTCACCGGCGTCACCATGAGCTTCCAGTTCGGCACCAACTGGCCGGGCTATATGCAGAAGGTCGGCAACATCGCCGGGCCGCTGCTGGCCTACGAGATCCTCACCGCCTTCTTCCTCGAAGCGGCCTTCCTCGGCATCATGCTGTTCGGCTTCCGCCGTGTCTCCAACCGCATCCACACGCTGGCGACGGTGCTGGTGGCCGGCGGCACCACCGTCTCGGCGTTCTGGATCATCGCGCTGAATTCCTGGATGCAGACGCCGGCCGGCTTCGAGATGCGCGACGGCGTGGCGCATGCCGTCGACTGGTGGGCGATCGTCTTCAACCCGTCGATGCCCTACCGGCTGGTCCACATGCTCTTGGCTTCCGGGCTGACGGTATCGTTCCTCATCGCCGGCCTGTCGGCGCTGCGCTACCTCAAGGGCGACCGTTCGGAATCGATGTGGAAGGCGCTGCGCACCGGCGTCTTCACCGCGGCGATCCTGATCCCGATCCAGATCTTCGCCGGCGACCAGCACGGGCTGAACACGCTGGAGCACCAGCCGCAGAAGATCGCCGCCATGGAGGCCAACTGGAACACCGGCCCCAACGTGCCGCTGGTTCTCTTCGCCCTGCCCGACGAGGCAGCCAAGGAAAACAGGTTCGAAATCGCCATTCCGGACGGTGCCAGCCTCGTGCTGCGGCACAGCACCGACGGGGTCGTGCCGGGGCTGAACGACTATGCCGGCAACCATCCGCCGGTCTTCCCGGTGTTCTGGGGTTTTCGCATCATGGTCGGCACCGGCCTGCTGATGCTGGCCGTCTCCTGGTCCGCCGCCTTCTTCCTCAAGCGCCGGCATCGCCTGCCGACGCCGCTCGCCTTGCTGATGGTGCCGATGGCGCTGTCGGGCTGGCTGGCGACGCTGGCCGGCTGGTACACCACCGAAATCGGCCGCCAGCCCTGGCTGGTGACAGGCGTGCTGAAGACCGCCGACGCCGTCGGCCCCGTGGCTGGCAGCCATGTCGCGCTGACGCTGGCCATCTACCTCATTCTCTACGCGTTCTTGTTGATCGCCTATCTCGGCGTGCTGGTGCATCTGGCGCTGAAGGCGGCGAAGGACGGCGATTCATCGCCGCTGCCGGGGGTGATGAACGCAGCGCTGTCGCAGCCGGCCGCAGGAGAGTGACATGACCTACGACTGGCCAACCCTGCTGCCGCTGATCTTCGCCGGCCTGATGGGCCTCGCCATCCTGATCTACGTCATCCTCGACGGTTTCGATCTCGGCATCGGCATCCTGTTCGCTGCGGCGCAAGACGCCGAGCAGGACACGATGATCGCGGCCATCGGCCCGTTCTGGGACGCCAACGAAACCTGGCTGGTGCTGGCCGTCGGCCTGCTGCTGGTCGCCTTCCCGCTGGCGCACGGCGTCATCCTGACGGCGCTCTACATTCCGGTGTTCGTGCTCCTGGTCGGGCTGATCCTGCGCGGCGTCGCCTTCGATTTCCGCGCCAAGGTGCCGACCGAACGCAAGCACCGCTGGAACCGCATTTTCTTCCTCGGTTCGCTCATCGCCTCGCTGGCGCAGGGCTATATGCTGGGCGTCTATGTGCTCGGCCTCGATGTCGGCTTCGGCGGCATGGCTTTCGGCGCGCTGGTGGCGCTCTGCCTCGCCGCCGCCTACGCGGCGATGGGAGCAGCGTGGGTCATCTACAAGACCGAAGGCGACTTGCAGAAGAAGGCGGTGCGCTGGCTGCGCACGGCGCTGGTGCTGACCGCGCTCGGCATGGCCGCGGTGTCGCTGGCGACGCCCTTCGCCAGCCCGCGCATCTTCGACAAATGGTTCGTCTGGCCCTCGATGCTCTATCTGTCGCCGCTGCCGATCCTGTCGGCGCTGCTGTTCCTCTGGCTGTGGCGGCAGACCTTCCATCTGCCGAAGGCAGACGACCGCCATTCGCTGACGCCGTTCCTGACGCTGGCCGCCATCTTCGCGCTCGGCTTTGCCGGTCTTGCCTGGTCGTTCTACCCGTTCGTGGTGCCCGACAAGCTGACCATCTGGCAGGCGGCTTCGGCGCCCGAAAGCCTGGCCGTCATCCTGGCCGGCACCGTGGTCGTGCTGCCGGTCATCATCTTCTATTCGTTCTATGCCTACCGGGTGTTCGGCGGCAAGGCGACCGACCTGACCTACGACTGAGATCACTGATATTCGGGGCAAAGCGGCCCGGTTTCAGATCAGCCCCGAGTCGCGTGCCGCCGCCGTGGCCTGGCCGCGAGAGCCGGCGTCCAGCTTGCCCAGCACCGCCGAGACATGGTGATCGACGGTCTTCGGCGAAATGGTGAGATGCTCGGCAATCCTCTTGTTGGAGAAGCCTCGCTCGATCAGTTGCAGCACCTCCATCTGGCGCTGGGTCAGGCCGGCGCCATTCGCGCGCGTGGTGCGGCGCGGCCCCCGCGCGATGTTGATGAGGCCGTTTCTGCGCATGATGTCGCGCATGTGCTGGGCAACCGTCCTCGCGCCGAGGGTTTCGAAGATCTCCAGCGCCGAACGCTGGGCCGCCTCGTCGCCCTGCATCAGCGCAAGCCCTTGTTCGAACGGGGCTTGCAGCTCCGCCCACAAAGCCGCCGCTTCCAGCCAGTTTCCCGCCAGAAGCAACCTGTAGGGAGCCGCCATGCCGTCAGTGTCACCGGGGTCGCTGTCGGGAGCCAGCAGCTGCCGCCAGCTGGCCAGTTCGGCGAAAACCGCCCGCGTGGGGGAAAGGGTCTCGGCACGGTCGATCAAAGCGAGCGCCTGCGCCTTGTCGATCTGCCCGAGCCAGGCCCGCTCGGCCATGACCGCCGCATAGGACGCCAGGCGCTGCAGCTCGGTTCCTCTTTCCAGGAACCGGGTCATCTCCTCGAAAATCGGCTCGGCCGACGGATCGCCGCGCCGCAGCCGCAGTCGGGCCAGAGCCACCAGGGCGGGATAACGCACAAGGGCCGTCGCCTGGTCGTTGGTGATGACATCGAGGGCCTCGGCGGCGGCCTCGTCCCATCGTCCGTGGCGCACCAGCAACTGCGCCTTTACGCCGCGCATGTAGTCACGCCAGGTCGCGAGGTCGTTTTCGACGCAATAGTCGATCCCGCGATCGAGGAAGGACCGGGCCTGGCTGTAGCCGAGCTGGTTCATCTCGCTGCAGGCGCAGTTGGTGAACGCGCGTGCCGCATGTTCCTGAAAATTGTGCTCGAGCGCGATTTCAAGGCTGCGGGCAAGCTGCTGCCGGCCGGTGGCCAGGTCCAGCCACTGGCCGACGGCGCCGACATTGTTGAGGGCGTGGCAGATAATGTCTGGCCGGTCCAGCCGTTCGGCGAGCTTGATCGCCTTGTCGCCGAGCAACACCGTCTCGTCGAGCCTTTCGGCCAGCATCGCCAGCTGCGAGAGGTTGGAATAGGCCATGGCGAGTTCGGCGCCGGCCGGCACGCTCTCCAGCAGCGCAACCGCCTGCGCTCCGAAGGCATCCGCGGACGTGCGGTCGCCCAGCAGGTAGGCGAAGCGCGACAGGCATCTGAGGCTGTCTCCCTCTTTCAGCGTATTGCCCATGGCCCGCTGCAGCGTGCGTGCCTGTTCCTGCGCGGCGACGGCCTCGTCGATCTGCCCGATCAGGTGGAGTTCGAAGGCATGGCGCTCGTACAGATCCGCGCACTCGGCCACCGGCAGGCTGTCGGCCTGGCGCAAGGCGACCTCATAGTAGCCGGCGGCGTCGCGATGCGCGCCGACGCGGGAGGCTTCCTTCGCGGCGATCGGTGCCAGTTCGCGCACCGCTTCCAGATTGTGAGCCTCGACGGCGTGATGCACCAGCCGGGCGGTGGCAACGTCGCCTTTTTCGAGCAGTGCCGACAGCGCGCGCTGGTTGAACTGTCTCCTGTGGCTCGTCGACAGCATCATCTCGATGGCGCGGCGGGCGATCTCGTGCCGGAACGCGTAGCCGTCGCCGAGATCCTCAAGCAGGCCGTTCGCGACGCACTCTGCCAGTTGGCCGGCGCTGGCCACGCCGCACAGGTCCTGCAAGGCCCAGGCGTCGGCGCGCCTCGGGAACACCGAGACCGCGTCGAGCATCGAGCGGGCGCCGGCGGACAGGCGTTCGGCCCGCGCGACGACGGCGTCGCGCACGCTGGCCGGCAAGGCGGTTTCATCTTCCGCGCTCAACAGTTCGGTGACGAAAAAGGCGTTGCCGGCCGTGGCCCGGTAGATGGCATCGCCATCGCGGCCGGCGGCGCCGGCAAGCGACAGGACCGCCGCCTCGCTCAAGAGCGGCACATCGATGCGTGCGACGCTGCTGGCCGGAATTTCGCCGAGCGCGCGGCGCACGCGCATCTGTCCCTCGCTGCGGTCGGTGCGTGCCGTCAGCAGCAGAAGGATGTGGGTGTTTGAAATGCGCCGACCGAGAAACCGCACGAAATCGAGGGTTGCGTCGTCCGCCCAATGGAGGTCCTCGATGACCAGCAGGGTTGGCTGCGCCTTCGTCTCGAAGACGTCGAGCGCGTCGGAGAACAGCGGCAGCCTTTGTCCCTGCCGGATGTCGATCGCCTGCGGCAGCGCCCATCGCGCCTCGCGGGCGAGATCGTAGAGCGGCCCCAGCGTATCCGGTATCGACAGATCCTCGCAGGCGCTGCGGAACAGGCGCGTGCCCTCGGCTACCGCGCCGATGAAGGCCTCGACAAGCGTTGTCTTGCCGGCGCCGGCCTCGCCGGTCAACGCCGCGACGCGGCCGTGACCGCGCGCCGCCTCCGCCAAAAGCCCGTCCAGCTGCTCCAGCTGTGCCTGCCGTTCCAGAAGCATCATCACCCTCTCACAGGTCGAGGCCGGCGGCCTCACAATCCGTCCGCCAGGGTAGCCTGGGTCGGTATCCGCTTTGTGGCTCCCGAAACCAAACGTTGCAAACATGGGGAATCGTCCCGCCAAACATAGGGAAAGGCTCCGATGCGCGCCGTTGACGGGCGTGATCTTTGTCCGGCCGCGCTCGGATCGAGCGTGAATCACTGGAAAAAGGAGACCGACTCATGCCCCGTTACCTGGTTGAACGCACATTTCCGGATGGCCTCGTCGTTCCGATCAACGATGCCGGCGTCGATGCGATGAACGGCGTCATCACGCGCAATGCCGAGAAGGGAGTGACCTGGGTGCAGTCCTTCGTGTCGCCCGACAAGAAGCACAGTTTCTGCATCTACGATGGGCCCTCGCCCGAAGCCATCCGCAGCACCGCCCAGAAAAACTCGCTGCCTGTCGACAAGATCACGGAGGTGCGGGTCCTTGACCCTTACTTTTATCGTTGATGCCCTCCATGACCATCAAACGGTCCTTGGCGGCGATGGCGGCTTTTCTGACGACCCGTCCAGCGAGGTGCTGGCGGCTTCGAGACCAGTCGGACGAGGCCCGTTACTGGGCCGGGTTCTCCGGCGAATTGCCTCTGTGCTGTTCCCATCATTGCGCAAGAGCCGGCGCCGGTTGCCTCCGCAGGACGACTATCTGAGACGCGACGTCGGCCTGCCGGAGCTCGAGGAGCTGCCGCAATACTGGGACTTCACCCGGTCGGGCCGCTGATGCGTGCGGCCCAGGTCCGACTTCGCGGCGGGGCGGCTCGCCGCTCCCGCGCGCCATCAACAACGAGGAGAGAACATGAACATCCATCTGTGGACCAAGCACCTTATCAACCTGTCGATCTTGTCGATGGCGGCGACGGCCGCCAATGCCGGTGATGCCGGCTCGCTGGATGCGAAGGTGCGTGCCGCCAACGGCCGCTTCGAGAACGTGGCGATGGCCACGGCCGAGGGCTATGCACCGATCCCTTGCGCCAGCGGCATCACCGGCGGCGCCATGGGCATCCACTATGTCAACGCCGGCTATCTCAAGGACGATGCGGTCGACCTCGCCAAGCCCGAGGCTGTCATGTACGAGCCGATGGCCGACGGAAAGCTCAAGCTGGTGGCGGTCGAATACATCACGTCGAAAGGCCCGGCGTCGCTGGAAGGGCAGCTGTTCAACTTCAACAGCGCCCCCAACCGCTACGGCCTCGGCCCGTTCTATGAACTGCATGTCTGGGCCTGGAAGAAGAACCCGACCGGCACCTTCGCCGACATGAACCCGAACGTGTCGTGCGACGCGATGACGATGGGCGACTGATCCCGATTGCCGGCACTGCGCCGGCCTTCGCTCTGGTGTGCGGCGACCCCGAACGTCTTCACACCAGACCCCGCGGCCGATAGGCGCCAGTTCATCTACTGGGCTGGGGCGGGCTGGATGCCGGTCGGTACCGGGGCGCGCGCGGGGAGCTTCGGCTCTCCGCGCAAACATCCAGATCCAGGGTCTGGACCCTAGTTGCTGGCCGACAGCACCAGGACCGGCTTCTCGCTGTAGAGCTTGGGGAAGAGCTGCTTCAGGTTCGCCACCTTGGGCAGGTCGTTGTAGACGATGTAGGGATAGGTCGGGTTCAGGGTCAGGAAATCCTGATGGTAATCCTCGGCCGGATAGAAGGTCTTGCCGGTCTCGAGCGTGGTGACGATCGGCTTCGGGAACACCCTGGCCTGGTCGAGCTGGGCGATGTAGCTCTGCGCAATCTTCTTCTGCGCGTCGTTTTCGGCAAAGATCGTCGAACGGTACTGGGTGCCGCTGTCCGGCCCCTGGTAGTTCAGCTGCGTCGGATTGTGGGCGACCGAGAAATAGACCTGCAGCAGCTGGCCATAGGTGACAACGGACGGGTCGTAGGTGATCTCGACGGATTCGGCGTGCCCGGTGCGGCCGCTGCCGACCGTCTCGTAGACGGCGGTGTCCTTGGCTCCGCCGGTATAGCCGGAAACGGCCTTGCTGACGCCCTTGACGTGCTGGAAGACGCCCTGCACGCCCCAGAAGCAGCCGCCGGCGAAGATCGCCTTTTCGCTGCCCGGGGTTGCCTTCTCGTCCATCGCCGGCGGCGGGATGACCACCGCGTCCTCGGCCGAGATCGCCGGCGTCTGCCAGAAGGCGGCGCCAGCGGCGGCCAGCACGAACGCGGCGAGCGCGCCTTTGAAAAAGTTCGACGACTGTCTGACGGCTGGTTGTTGTATGTCGGTCATGGCTGAACTCCTGTGACGTCCATCGTGTGGAGTCTATTGGATGAGATAGGATTGTGCGACAGGCGAGTTGCGGCCGACGCCTCAATTTCACGTGCGCCCGTCAATCGGTCCAGACTTGCCGGCCTGGGCCGGAAGGGACTGTCCCCGGCTGGACAGGGAGCCCGCCAGGGACAGCCGGCCACGGACCAATCTCAGTTGGCCGGGGCCATCGCGTCAGCCGCCGGCTTCATCGCATCAGCCGCAGGCTTCATGGCGTCCGCCGCGGGCTTCATGGCGTCAGCGGCCGGCTTCATGGCGTCGGCGGCCGGGGCCATCGCGTTTGTGGCCATCGGGTCGGCGGGCTTCATGGCGTCGGTGGCGGGCTTCATCGCATCGGTCGCCATGGCGTCCGCCGGCTTCATCGCATCGGTGGCGTCGTCGGCGCGGGCGATGCCGCCGGCAAACAGCGCCGTCGAGCACAGAGCGAAAGCGAGCGCCGGCAGCGTCAGGCGGGAAAGAACGGTCATGATGGTCTCCTGGTGGGTTGATGGCGCGCCTTCCAGGCGGCCGGGTGCTTGCGGCGCCGCTCGTGCGGCGTTGCGCAATCTCTTGTCGAAGCGTGATTTCTAGTTGGTGGCGGCGGCCAGGATCGGCCCGCCGCCGGGCGACTGGACGAGCACCGCGGTGCTGAGGCCATCCGAAGCCGCCGGCAGGTTCAGCGCCATGGCGTCGCCGGTCCAGCTGCCGAGCTTCTTCAGCGAATGGACGACATTGGCATGCGGCAGCGTGCGGCCGGTGTTTTCGCCGCGCGCCACCGGCACCTGGACGACGCCCTTGGTGTAGCGCACCAGCCAGACATCGGCCTTGCCGCCCGGGGCCGAGCCGGCGCCGATGCTGATCTTGCCGCTGTCGAGCGACAGCGATGGGCCCTTGGCGCGGCCGGCGCTCGAGATCAGATGCTGGATTTCGCCGGGCGCGGCGCCGACGGCATCGGCATGACCGTTGACCACCACTTGTGGGGTGAACGGTCCGTCATGACCGAGCGATGGCTCGTAGCTCACCTGGCGCTGGGTGAATTCCTGCTTGCCGAACGTGTCCTTCCAGCCGAGGTAATCCCAGTAGGTGACGTTGAAGGACAGCGCCAGCACGCCGGGCTGGTCCTTGACCTTGATCAGGTTGGCATTGGCGGGCGGGCAGGACGAGCAGCCCTGGCTGGTGAACAGCTCGACCACGGTGAGCGGCTGGGCGGCGGCGGCACCGAGCGACGCGGCGAGCGCTCCCAGGCCGAACATTGCGATGAGAAGCTTGCTGCGCTTGGCTTGATATCCCGACATTGGCTGGCTCCGTGGGCGGCGCCTGGATGCGCCGGTCATGTCCCCACTTCGTCGTCGCCACGGAGTTCGTTACAGCGCTCACCGGTTTGTGATCGTCGCCTTCCCTTCTCCCCTTGTGGGAGAAGGTGTCGCCGAAGGCGACGGATGAGGGGTGTTCCAGGGAACGCTAACGCCTCATTCCTTCCAGCACCCCTCATCCGTCTTGGCGCTGCGCGCCAATCCACCTTCTCCCACAAGGGGAGAAGGGAAGGGCGCCCCTATCGCCAAGGCTGCAGATTTGTATCCCGTACATAGGCGATGATCGTGTCGCAGACGGCGTTCAAGTCTTTCAGGACATCATCATTCCAAAAACGCAGAACGCGAAAGCCCTTCGCCTCCAGCTCGGCCTTGCGGATTCGATCGGACTCGGACCCCGCATGCTGGCTGCCATCAATCTCGATGATCAGCCCAGCTTCGAGACAAACGAAATCGGCAATGTATTTTCCGAAGGGAATCTGGCGCCGAAATTTTGTCCGGTCGAGCCTGCGATCACGCAGTTCATGCCAAAGCTTGTTTTCCGCTTCCGTCATTTCACGCCGGAGCGAACGGGCAAAGCTACGTTTGACTGGGGGGAACGGGTTGATGCGGCATGGCGTCAGATTAGCCAACCGTTTGTGCTCCGTCCAGCACCCCTCATCCGCCGAGCTTCGCTCGCCCACCGCCCTGGGCGAGTCACGGGCCTCGCCCACCCTTCTGGCCTCACAAGGGCGAGAAGAAGCGGGCTGCGCTTACTGCGTCAGCACCGTGTTGGAAGGCCGCTGGTTGAAGTCGCACTTGCCGTTCACGGTGTAGAAGAAGTCGGCATTGGAGACCGGCGCCGGCACCGGATTGCCGCCGTCTTCCCAGGCCTGATAGCTCGGGATGCCACAGGGCACGATGCTGAAGATGTCGACGATCTGGCCGGTCGCGGTCTCGGTCAGGCTGTTCGCGCTCACCCCGTTATAGAGCCTGTTGGAGGTGGCCGGGTCATTCGACATGAGCTTTTTAGGATTGCCTGATGGCACGTCCATCTGCAGATAGAGGCCGTTCATCTGACTGACGTCTATGACCGCGCCGGTGCCATTGGACGGATACATAGTATCGACACAGTAATATTTCGTGCCACTCGCATCGGTCTTGAGCGTCACCCCATTGGGCGGATTTTTACCGACGGTGCAGACCTGCTTCTGGACCATCGTGGTGACGTCTTGGCCGCCCGAATTGGTGATGGTGTTCACGATGGTGGTGCCGTAGCCTTTGGGATCTTTAGTGTTGCCATATGTATAGTCGATCGTCATCAGCGGCTTGGCCACGCTCGCTCCGAATTGCGTGCCGTAGAGCGTCATCTTCTTGTTCCAGTAACCTGACACCCCGGTGACCTTGAAGGTGGTCTGCACCAGCGCCGGCGTCTTGGTCACCGCCGACGCGACGGCGACTGGCACGTTGTCGATCCTGGCGATCTTCATGAAAACGGTCGGCATGGCGAAGCTTGCCGTGGCTTGCGCGGTGGCGGTGCCGTTGGCGCTGACCACGAAGCTTTTCAGCGTCGCGGTGCCCTCTCCACCGTTGGCGACGAAGGCATTCTGCAGCGTCACCTGGCGCTGCGGCAGCGTCGAGCTCGTGTCCATCGTGGTGATCGCCAGGATCCCGGCATCGAGCGCCGCCTGCATGTTCGACCTGGTCTGGACCGCCGACGTATAGTCGACCGAGAAACCGACGGCGGTGAGCAGCGGGATCATGCTGAGAATGAGTATCGGCGCGAGCGAGCCGCTCCGCGAGCGCAGAAAATCGCTTGCAAACCTTGGCATCTATGTTCCTCGACAGCGTAACATTAGGCTAAATTAGCATACCGGAGGCAAACTATGCCCTAAAGGGATGGATCAAAGTTTAAGAACTTCCAAGTTTGTCGGGCCGATCCTTGCCTGATGTCGTCGGGCTTTGAAAAATGTGCCGGCCGCCTGAAGCCAGCGGCTTGTGGGCCGTGCCGGGACCCGCACCGCTTACCCAGGCAGCGGGCTACGCCGCTTGCCCCGGTGGCGGCTGTGCCGCTTGCCGCAGCAACCCGCCCCTGCTAAAGCGCGCGACATGAGCACGCCCCTCGACCACATCCGAAATTTCTCCATCGTCGCCCATATCGACCATGGCAAATCCACGCTTGCCGACCGGCTGATCCAGTCCACCGGCGGGCTGGAGCTGCGCGACATGAAGGAGCAGGTGCTGGACTCGATGGACATCGAGCGCGAGCGCGGCATCACCATCAAGGCGCAGACGGTGCGGCTGAAGTACCACGCCAACAATGGCGAGGACTATATCCTCAACCTCATCGACACGCCCGGACACGTCGACTTCGCCTATGAAGTGTCGCGCTCGCTGGCCGCCTGCGAGGGCTCGCTGCTGGTCGTCGACGCGAGCCAGGGCGTCGAGGCGCAGACGCTGGCCAATGTCTACCAGGCCATCGACAACAACCACGAGATCGTCGTGGTGCTGAACAAGGTCGACCTGCCGGCGGCCGAGCCCGAGCGTATCCGCGAACAGGTCGAGGAGGTGATCGGCATCGACGCCTCCAACGCCGTGCTGATCTCGGCCAAGACCGGACTTGGCATTCCCGACGTGCTGGAGGCGATCGTCCACCAATTGCCGCCGCCGCGCGAAGGCGACGCGACCGCGCCCTTGAAGGCGATGCTGGTCGACAGCTGGTACGACGCCTATCTCGGCGTCATCGTGCTGGTGCGCATCATCGACGGCGTGCTGAAGAAGGGCCAGACCATCCGCATGATGGGCACCGGCGCCAAATACCTGGTCGAGCGCACCGGCGTGTTCACGCCCGCCCGCATCAATGTCGACGAACTCGGCCCCGGCGAGTTCGGCTTCTTCACCGGCTCGATCAAGGAAGTGGCCGACACCCGCGTCGGCGACACCATCACCGAGGACAGGCGCCCGACCGCCAAGGCGCTGCCCGGCTTCAAGCCGGCGCAGCCTGTGGTGTTCTGCGGCCTGTTCCCGGTCGACGCCGCCGATTTCGAGGATCTGCGCGCCGCCGTCGGCAAATTGCGCCTCAACGACGCTTCCTTCTCCTATGAAATGGAAACAAGTGCGGCGCTCGGCTTCGGCTATCGCTGCGGCTTCCTCGGCCTGCTGCATCTCGAAATCATCCAGGAGCGGCTGGAGCGCGAGTTCAACCTCGACCTGATCGCCACCGCGCCATCGGTCGTCTACCGTCTGCTGCTCACTGACGGCTCGATGAAGGAGCTGCACAACCCGGCCGACATGCCCGACGTGGTCAAGATCTCCGCCATCGAGGAGCCGTGGATCCGCGCCACGATCCTGACCCCCGACGACTATCTCGGCGGCATATTGAAACTCTGCCAGGACCGGCGCGGCATCCAGGCCGACCTCTCCTATGTCGGCAAGCGTGCCATGCTGACCTACGATTTGCCGCTCAACGAGGTCGTGTTCGACTTCTACGACCGGCTGAAGTCGATCTCCAAGGGCTACGCCTCGTTCGACTACCATTTGACCGACTACAAGGAAGGCGACCTGGTGAAGATGTCGATCCTGGTCAACGAGGAGCCGGTCGACGCGCTGTCGATGCTGGTGCACCGCACGGCGGCGGAAAAGCGCGGCCGGCAGATGTGCGAGAAGCTGAAGGAGCTGATCCCGCACCATCTGTTCAAGATCCCGATCCAGGCCGCGATCGGCGGCAAGGTCATCGCCCGCGAAACCATCTCGGCGCTGCGCAAGGATGTCACCGCCAAATGCTACGGCGGCGACGTCTCGCGCAAGCGCAAGCTGCTGGACAAGCAGAAAGAAGGCAAGAAGCGGATGAGGCAATTCGGCAAGGTGGATATCCCGCAGGAGGCGTTTATCCAGGCGCTTAAGATGGGGGATTGAGAAGCCGGTCGGGCGTCCGCGCGCAGCGCGGCGCCGAGACATCGATCCGGTGGATCGATGTCAGGCTTCGAAAGCGGGGGAGCTGCCGGAGGCAGCGGGCCCCCCGCCAGCGCGGCGCTGAAGCTGCGCGGTGAAGACCGGTTGCCAGAAAAGCGGTGGAGTAACCGCTAAAGTCCCTCGCTGCCAAAATCCATCGCTATCGTCTCGCCATAGCGAGGATGGATTTTATCCAAGTTTCTTTTGAACTCCTCGTAATTCGAGCTTAGGCGCATAATTGTCGTCACAGATGCCAGATGCTCGCGCAACTTCGGGTGGCCCATATCCGGGGTTAGCTTCCTATGCATGTGATGCTTGCGACGCCCGGACGGCAGCTTAGGGGTTGTGTTGCGCAGTTCTTCCCTAATGCCCGGCGCTAGACGGTCGTAGATAATGTCATTTGTCAGGTGGCCGAAATACTGTGGGCGCTTAACCGTCTCGCGCGGGAAATCCAAATTGCGAAGGCGGAAAAGCTGCTCATAGAACACGTTGGGGAACGTGGGAACCCAAGGCTGCAATTCCTTCGCAATGAACTTTTCCAGAATTTTTGCAAGGGCATCGGCAGCGCGATCTCGCTGATACCCGGTAGCCTCATCAACGAGCGCGACGATGCCGATCGTGGCGAGGCCACGCATCAGAATGTCGGCCTGGGTGGCGATATGTTTCTGGTTGCCGGTCAATTCGTCCGCATCTCTGGCTTTCAGGTAGACTTCACAGACTTGCGGCAGCATCTCTGCTCGGTAACCGAACGCCTTTTGACCAGACGGAAGTCTGAATTCAATCTGACTAGACGTCACGTACAAGTCATTGGGAATAAATGGCTTTAAGTTCTTGGCGGTCAAAAAAGCAGGCAAGTTGACGTCGGCATCATAGAAGCCACGTCCCTTAGCCTGCCTCGATCTGCCAAGCGCTCGCATCATATCGCTTTGAGTGAGTACCCGGATGCCGTTTTCAAGAACGGCGCATGACAGGTGGGCATCGCCTACCTCGATTTCGCCGGTGTAGGTGGCCGCTGGGAGGTCTTTGTTCCATCGGTTATCGGCTGCGCGCTTCGCAATCTCGCTTCTCTCCGTAGGAGTCAGAGAATTGGCCCGCGCTCTGGCAGCTTCTGCTTTCTTGGGGTCTTTGTCGGTCACTGAAAATCCTCGTGCTTGCATGTCGGTTGTGCAAGCATATGCTTGCACCTGTGATTCTGCAAGCATGGATAATTCATATGACAACCTCCTTGACATTCCCACGAGAAGCGCCGCGCATTGACATCGCGCTCATACCTGCGCCATTGAACCCCGGCCATTGGGGGCCAAGGGGAACATCCATGAAAAAGATCTATGCAAAGCCGACGCTGAACAGGCGCGAGAAGCTTTCGGCCGTGACGGCTATTGCGTGTCCAGTGTCGCAGCCCTGCGATTAAGGGCATGCACTGCGAGGCCCGCCCCGGCGGGGCGGGCTTTTTCGTTGCTACAATGCGAGAGCGCCTTCTGCAACTCTTGCAAGACCAGTCCGCACCCAACCCTGAGTTGGTTGATCGTGCGGCATCCGAGCGGTAGAAAAGTCGTGCGGCGGACCTTAATCAGTTCGCCAGTGGCCGGCGCGGGCTCAGGCAACTGCCCTCACCGGCATTCGCGCCGGCCATTTCCCCGCACCCCTGAGTTGCCGGATCGGCCCGGGAGGGCGGATCGCCCGAGGCGACCCTCCGCCGCTTGCCGCCTCGCGCTTTCGACACCGGCTTTGAGAACACCCCGCCGTGGAGTATCCTCCGCTCCGGCTTTGGGGGGATTTCAAATGCGTTCCAATCCTCTGGACATCGTCGCCGCGACCGGCCTCGCCATCGGCGGCGCTTTCGGGCTTGCCGGCACCTTCGTGGGCAGCGACGCGCTGCGCGAAACGCTGTGGACGATCGACGGCGTGGCGCTGGTGGTGGCGACCGCGCTGCTGACGATGAAGTACCAGCGGCTGGGCAATGACGGCATAGCTGCCGGGTTCCTGACCTTCCTGGCGGGCGAAAGCCTGCTGCTCGCCGGCAATGCGGCGGGGCTCGAGGCCAGCGTGCCCTCCTATGTCGGCGGCATCTCGCTATGGGCGGCGGCGCTGGTCCTAGTCAGCGCGCCAAAAACCTTCGCTATGTGGATGCGGCTCACCGCGCTCATCGCCGCCCTGCTGTTTGTCGTCTCGGCTTGCATGATCCTGTGGGGCGCGCCCTTGCTGCCGACCTCGTCGCCGCTGCCCGCCGCCGGCTATCCGTTCCTGGTGCTGACCTTCATCGGCTGGATCTGGACGCTGTTGAGGCCTGGGCGGTGAGCGGGTCGAAATTTGCAACAGGAAGACCAGCGTTGGCGCTGCCCCTCACCTGCCTGCCGGCATCCTCTCCCCGTATAGTGACGGGGAGAGGGGCGCTGTCTTCGATGGGTTCGCCAGTTGTCGACGTCGCAAGGTAGGCATGGGCGTTGCGGCCAGCCCTTTCTCCCCGTCACCATACGGGGAGAAATGCCCGGCAGGGCAATGAGGGGCGGCGCTGACCTACGATAGGTCGGCGTCGTCGAGCTTGTATTCTCAATCCTCACCCGGCTTTGGACGGAGAAGCCTCAGCTCTCGATCCACACCTTCTCGAAATGCTGCTCGAGCGCCTGGTGCTGTTCGCAGCCTTCGATGCCCTTGCGGTAGGTGCGGAAGACCGAGCGCCAGTAGGGCTGGATGATGATGCCGCTATCGCGCAAATTCTGTTCGATCTTGGCCATGATCTCCTTGCGCGCCTTGGCGTCGGGCATGGCCAGCGCCTTGTCGAGCAGTTCGTCGAACTCCTTGTTGGCGTAGGCGCTCTCGTTCCAGGCGGCGCCCGACTTGTAGGCGAGCGCCAGCACCTGGACGCCGAGCGGGCGGCCGAGCCATTCGGTGCAGGAGAAGGGGTATTTGCTCCAGTCGTTCCAGAAGGTGGCGGCCGGCAGCACGGTGCGCTTGATCTTCAGCCCGGCCTCGCGCATCTGCGCGGCAATCGCGTCGCCGGTGCTCTTCTGCCATTCGACATCGACCGAGATGAGGTCGAATTCGTGGTCGGCCTTGCCGGCCTCGCCGATCAGTTTCTTCGCCGCATCCACGTCGCGCCTGGCCGGGCCGATATCGGCATATTCGGGGTGCATGGGGCCGACATGGTGGTTGTCGGCGGGCTTGCCGCGGCCATCGAGGCCGAGCTTCAGCACGGCGGCATTGTCGACGGCGAGCTGGGCGGCACGGCGCACCTTGACGTCGTCATAGGGCGCGTTGCCGACATTGAAGCGGGCGACGATGGTGGAGCCGGTGGCGATCTCGGAATTGATCAGCCCCATCTTGTCGGTCTGCGAGACGGCGTCGGAGGCGGTCTCGTGGTCGGTGTCGATCTCGCCGGATTCGAAGGCCGACAGCATGGCGTTGGGGTCGGAGCCGTAATCGACCCATTTGATGCCGTCGAGCCAGAATTCGCCCTTCCACCACGGTCTGTCCTTGCGCTTCACCTCGGCGCCGGTCTCGGCATCCCAGCTGACCAGCTCGCAAGGGCCGGTGGTGATGGCCAGCGCCTTCTTGGGGTCCGCCTCGCCGTCATAGGAGCGGTGCATGATCAGCGCCGGATAGTCGGCCATGCCGGCGATCAGCGAAATGTCGGGTTTGGGCAGATTGAGCTTGATGGTGAAGTCGTCGACCTTCTGGATGCCGCCGTCGACCACCTTCTTGGTGTCGGCATTGACCAGCGCGCCCATGCGCGCGGCGACCGAATTGCCGGCGACGCCGGCCTCGCACCAGCGGGTGAGGTTGTGGATGACATCGTCGGCGTTGAAGGCATCGCCGTTCGACCAGGTGATGCCCTTGCGCACATGCAGGGTGAGTGTCCTGGCGTCGTCGCTGGGTTCCCAGCTTTCGAGCAGCCAGGGCTCGAAGGAGAAGTCGGTGTTCCAGCGCACCAGATATTCGTTGCAGTGGCGGGCGACGTTGGACATTTCGACGCCGTCGAAGGTGCGCGGATCCTTGAAGCCCTTGACGTTCATGGCGACGCGCAAGGTGCCGCCGCGCTTGGGCTCGGCGGCGCGGGCAGGGGTGGTGCCGAGGCCGCCCAGCGCCAGCGCGCCGGCGGCGCTGACGCCGAGGCCGGCCATCAGAGCGAGATATTCGCGGCGGCTGATGCCGCCCTTCCTGAAATCATCGGCGACGGGCCTGGCTTTCGGGTGCAGTTTCCGGTCGGTCAGCATGAACTTCATCGTCGTTCCCTCTTGTTGGTGCATGCCGCCCAAAAGTGCGCAGCGGTTTTGGGACAACGGCATGCACGAAAAAAGTCTCGCCCCGGCCAATCGACGAATGCAGGGCGGACGCGACCGCCGGGGCGCCATTGCCTGAGGCGATGATAGGGCGGGGTGCCGCAGCGGAGTGTTCGGTTTTCCGCAGTTCTTGTGCGGTGCTCCGCAGGGGGGTTCCACTCAGCAAACATCGGGAAAATGGCGAAGGCGGAAGCGACAGCCAATCTCCCCCCAAGTGGGGGAGATGTCCGGCAGGACAGAAGGGGGCGCTGTCCCGCCGACCTCTCAGTCAATTCCAGCTGCGGTCTCAAACGGATTTTCGGGTGATCAGAGGATCGAAGGTCGGCAATCCGTCACGCCCCCCTCTGCCCTGCCGGGCATCTCCCCCACAAGGGGGGAGATTGGCGCTCCCTCGTTGGCCCTCAATAAGGCCACTCACCCTTGCCCAGCGCTCCAACCGCCGCCACGATCCGCGCGAAAGCCTCCGCCGCGGCCGGCACCGTGGCGCGGGCGCGCAGGAAGCTGTGCACGAGGCGGGGTTGCTCGTGCCACCATGCCTTGCCGCCGGCGGCAACAATGCGGTCGCGATAGGTCTCGCCATCCGACGACAGCGGGTCGCATTCGGCCGTGATGATCACCGTTGGCGGCAGGCCGGAGAAATCGGTGTCGCGCAACGGCAAGAAGGTCGGATCGTCCGGCGACTGCCGCCTGGCCGACCGCACGTCGCGGTAGAAGGCGATGTCGCCGACGGAGAGCAGCGGGGCTTCGGCGTGCTCGATGTACGAGCCGGTGGTCTCGTCGCCGCCGAGTTCGGGATAGATCAGCACCTGGCCGATCGCTGCACGGGGATGATGGCGTGTCGCCTGCGCCACCGCCGCGGCGAGGTTGCCGCCGGCGCTTTCGCCGCACAGCACGAGCGGCAGGCCGGTGGTCGCCGCCGCCCACTCGAAGGCGGCCAGCGCGTCGTCGAAGGCGGCGGGGTGGAGATGTTCCGGAGCCAGCCGGTAGTCGACCGACAGCACGTCGAAACCGGTGCCGGCGCAGAGCTCGGCGCAGATGTCGTCATGGCTGTCGAGCCCGCCGAGGATGAAGCCGCCACCGTGGAAATAGACCACCAGCGCCGGCGCAGCCTTGCCGGCGCGCTGGTAGCGGCGGACCGGGATGCCGTGATCCGAGGCGGCAATCAGGCCGTCGCTGGCCGTGACCCCGGGCGGGCGGCCCTGATGGAAGGCCCGGCACATCCTGTCGTAGACTTCGCGCTGCCTGTCGATAGGCAGGGCGGTGATTTCGGGCGGATACCAGGCATTGACCGCGTCGATATAGGCCCACAGAGCGGGGTCGAGCCGGGTTTCGTATTTGCCGCGAGTCCTGCTTTCGGCCGTCATAGATCAGCGTAGAGCGCGGCCGCGTTGTCGAAGGTGAAGCGCAGCGGCACCGAGCCCTCGACCTGCCAGGCGGTGACGGTCTCGCCGGCCAGCAGCCGGCAGGCGCCGTCGGTGTCGGTGACGGCGCCGCCATAGAGCCGGTTGGCGAGGTTGAGGATGCCGGTCTGGTGCATGGCCGCGCTGCCGCTGCCGCAGGCGTCCTTGACCAGCAGCACGCGAAAGCCCCTGCCTACGGCATCCTTGACCGACGCGTCGATGCAGGCCTCGGTCCAGACGCCGGCGATGACCAGCCATTCGATCCCCCGCGCCTTGAGCTGATCGGCCGCCGGACCGGTGCGGAAAGCGCTGGCCTCGGCCTTGATCAGCAGCGCCTCGCCATCGACTGGCGCCACCTCATGGCAGATCCGCGTCAACGGATCGCTCTTGTCGGAGAAGGCCGACTTGCCGTCGGCACCCACCGGATGAAAAGGCCGGTCCTGGCTGTCGAGATCGACGATGTAGGCCCAGTGACAGAGCGGCACATGGTTTTGCCGCGCCGCCGCCTGCAGGCGCTGGACGTTGGCGAGGATGCCGGCAAAGCCCTCGACCAGATAGCGCTTGTCCTGCCGGTGTTCCTCCTGCAGGTCGATGAACACCCCGGCCACCGTGCCGCGCTTGATGGAGATGGGGGCCTTCATGCAAGAAACTCATCCTCATAGGGAAAGCGCGACAGAAGCTCTGTACCCGTCTCGGTGATCAGGATCTCGTCCTCCAGCTTGACGCCCTCGCGGCCACCCTTCTCGCCGATATAGCTTTCGACGCTCACCACCATGCCTGGCACGATATGGCCGTCGCGGCCATAGGTCTCGTAGTCCATGGCATGCGCGATGAACGGTGTCTCGCCATGCATGCCGACGCCGTGCATCACCGACGTGTAGCGCTGGTCGACGAAGCGGTCCGGGATCTTCCACGCCTTTTCGGCGATCTCGCGGAAGGCCATGCCGGGTTTGACGATTCCGATGTTGTGCTGAACCTGGTCGTGCGCCATGCGGTAGAGCGACTTCTGGTAGGGCGTCGGCTTGCCCGGCCCGCAGCGGAAGGTGCGCGAGAAATCCGAATAATAGCCGTAGCAGCCGATGGTGTCGGTATCGAGCGCCAGCAATTCGCCGGGCCGGATCTTGCGGCCGCTGGCCTCGTTGAACCACGGATTGGTGCGCTGGCCGGAGGTCAGCAGCCGCGTCTCGATGAACTCGCCGCCCTGGCGGATGACCTCGCCATACATGATGGCGAACAGGTCGTTTTCGGAAACGCCGGGCTTGATCGCCTCGCGCACCGCATAGACGGCGGCTTCAGCGCCGGCCATCGACACCTGCAGGCATTTGACCTCTTCGGGCGTCTTCACCGCCCGCACCGCCAGGATCTCGCCCTGGCAATCCCGCACCTCGCAGCCGCGCTTTTCCAAGGCGAGCGCCTGCAGATGGCTGCAGCGGTCGAGCCCGAGCTTCATCGAGCCGCCGCCATGCTGCTTCAAAAGTTCGGCGATCTCGTCGGCGAAGGGGCCGGCGGTCTCGTCGTCGCGCCCTGAGACCGACGACCAGACCAGCTTGGAAGGCCGCGCCTCGTCGATCGTGTCGAGCACCATCGAGACATGGTAGCTCTGCGGATATTCGAACAGAACGATCGGGCCGACAGTGGGGATGAAGAAATAGCGGGTCGAGTTGCGCAGGAAATAGCCGAACATGTTGCGCGAGCCGGTGGCGTAGCGCTGGTTGTAAGGGTCGAACAGCACGACGCCGCCATAGCCGGCCTCGCGCATCCAGCCGCGCAGTTTGGCCAGCCGTCCCTTGCGCAAGGCATCCGCATCAATGAAGGACGGCTCGGTGTCCGACAGCCACATGCCGCCGGCCGGATCGGCCGCCGCGGGGTGGCGCATGCGGTCCTTGAAGTCGACATCTTCGGTGCTGTCGGGGTCGAATACGACGATGCTCATGGGTGCTTGGCCTTGGGTCTGGTTGCGAGGTCGGAGCATGGCGCAGGAGGGACGGCAGCATTGTGCGGAAAACCGCGTGTGTTGTGCCGGATGCCGCTGCACCCTAGGCCAGAGCCCATCAGCCGAACGATCGGTTCGGCCCATGGCAGACAGTCATCGGAACTGCCTCGCATGAAGGTAGAGCGATAGTTCGCGCGCGTGCCGACCCCAATGAAAGAAGTGAAGCCGGAAGAACCAATGCGCGTCATGAGGCCCTATGGTCCGCCAGCCAGACCACCTGACGCATCTCCAAGGTCAGGTCCGCTAGGTCATCGATTGCGTCGCCCATCATCGCTGCATCCTCTCGTGATGCAGTCGGGTCGGAAACTGGATAGTGGCCGTGATCCGGAAAGCGGCGCGCCACTTCCTCATAAAGCGTTGCTCCGTCGAACCTGGGCGCCTTCAAATCCGTGTCCGAGGGGCCTGCGTCAGGCGTGTGATGGTAAGCGAACACAAGCCGGTCCAATGCCTCGAGGAGCGCCTCGTCGCTCGGAGCCTCCCCGCCCCAGACAACGGTGAGAAAGTGCCGGGCTGCTTCTATCGCTGGTGACTTGTCCATCAACGAACGCTTGCATGGTGCGCTAGTTCATTCAATGTCTGCTTTCCACCCATCTCAGCCGTCGGGGGCAAACAGCTAGATTGTCCTAATGCCTTCGCGCCAGTTTCGGCGGATGGCCATGCTCCTCGCGAAAAGCCCGGGCAAAGCTCGACATCGAGGCAAAGCCGCAGGCCAGCGCCACGTCGCGCACGGCAAGCGTCGAATGCGCCAGCAGATCGGCGGCGCGTTTCAGCCGCAGCCGCCGGTAATAGCCATTGGGCGAGATGGCGAGTTCGGAGCGGAAGGAGCGTTCGAGCTTGTCGGACGACACGCCGAGCCGCGCCGTCAGCTCGGCCATGCCGAGCCGCTCCTCGACCGCATCCTCCATGATGGCGATGGCCGACAGCACCAGCTCGTTCTGGACGCCGGTGCGCAGGCGCAGCGGCATCAGCTTGCGGTCCACGCTCGATCGCAGCGGGCTGTGCACGAACCATTCGGCGACGCCGGCGGCAAGCTCGGCGCCGTAATCATTGGTGATGATCTCCAGCATCATGTCGAGGCTGCCGACGCCGCCGGCCGAGGTGAAGCGCTTGCGGTCGATGACATAGAGGTCGCGCCGCAGTTCGATGTTGGGGAAGGCCTCGGTGAAGGCGGCCTGGCTGGTCCAGTGCAAGGTGCAGGCATGGCCGTCGAGCAGGCCAGCGCGGGCGAGGAAGAAGGCGGCATCGGCCACCGCGCCGATATGGGCGCCATTGCGCAGGCTGCGGCGGATCCAGCTTGCCGCGTCCTCGGCGACGAGATGATCGGCATCGCCGCCCGAGCAGACGACGATGCGGTCGACCTTCGGCGCGTCCTCGGCATAGAAGCCCGGCTGGATGACGACGCCGTTCGATGCCTCGACCGGACCCTGGGTCGCGCCGACGATGATCCAGCGGTAGCACTGCCGCTTCGCCAGGACATTGGCGGCGCGCAGCGGCTCGATGACGGAACTGAACGCCATCATCGGAAAGCCGGGGAACACCAGCACCGCGAAGGTGAGGGGCTCGGTGGGCTTTGGGGGTTCGCGCGTGGCCATGGCGCTACAATTCGGGCGAATGGGGTTTGGGGTCAATTGGGCCGGTGATCCATATCACCAGATGTCAGCGCTGCCCCTCACCTGCCTGCCGGCATCCTCTCCCCGTATAGGGACGGGGAGAGGGGTGCTGTTGTCGACGCTTTCGCCAATCGCAAGCGTTGCAAGAAAAGCGGCGAGGCCACGGCCAGCTACTTTCTCCCCGTCCCTATACGGGGAGAAATGCCCGGCAGGGGAATGAGGGGCGGCGCCAGCTTCGGCGATTGCCAATATCGGCGGGAGCGATACCGTCCCCTCAACCCCCCAGCGCCTGCTCCAGATCGGCGATCAGGTCATCGCCATCCTCGATCCCCGCCGACAACCGCACCAGCGAATCGGAAATGCCGATCTCGGCGCGCTTCTCGGCCGGAATGGAGCCATGCGTCATCAGCGCCGGATGCTCGATCAGGCTCTCCACACCGCCGAGGCTTTCGGCGAGCGTGAACAGCTGCGTGCGTTCGAGGAAGCGTTTTGTCCCGGCAAGGTCGCGGTCGAGCACGGCGGTGATCATGCCGCCGAAGGCATGCATCTGCTGGACGGCGATGGCGTGCTGCGGGTGGCTGGCGAGGCCGGGATAGATGACGCGGCGCACATCCTTGCGGCCTTCCAGCCATTGCGCGATTTTCAGCCCATTGGCGGAATGGCGCTCCATCCTGAGCGCCAGCGTCTTCAGGCCGCGCAGGGCGAGAAAACTGTCGAACGGGCCCGAGATGGCGCCGATGGCGTTCTGCAGGAATTTCAGCTGGGCGGCCAAATCCTTGTTGTCGCCGACCACGGCGACGCCGCCGACCATGTCGGAATGGCCGTTGAGGTACTTGGTCGTCGAATGGACGACGATGTCGATGCCAAGCTCCAGCGGCCGCTGCAGGTAGGGGCTGCAGAACGTGTTGTCGGCGACCGTGAGCACACCCTTGCGCCTGGCCAGGGCGGCGACGCCTTCAAGGTCGACGATGCGCAGCAGCGGGTTGGTCGGCGTCTCGACCCAGAGCAGTTTCGTCTCCGGCCGGATCGCCGCCTCGACGGCGGCAAGGTCGGTGAAGTCGACAAAGCTGACCTGGAGGCCCGCCGAGCGTTTGCGCACCCGCTCCATCAGCCGGAAGGAGCCGCCATAGATGTCGTCGGTGGCGACGATGTGGGCGCCGGAATCGAGCAGCTCGAGCACGGTGGCGATCGACGCCAGGCCGGAAGCAAAGGCAAAGGCGGCCGAGCCGCTTTCGAGGTCGGCCACGGCGCGCTCGAAGGCAAAGCGGGTCGGGTTCTGGCTGCGGGCATATTCGAAACCCTTGTGCACGCCGGGCGACTGCTGGCCGTAGGTCGAGGTGGCATAGATCGGCACCATCACCGCGCCGGTCAGCGGGTCGTGGCTCTGGCCGCCATGGATGGTGCGGGTCGAGAAGGCCAGGCGGTTCTTGCCTGTTGATGGGCCGGATGGCGGTGTGCTGCTGGTCATCGTGCGCGCCTCAAATGGTTGATCAGGTCGATGCGGGTTATCAGGCCGACGAACTCGTCGCCGTCGAAGATGATGGCGACCTCGTTGCGGTCGAACACCGGCAGCAGTGCGTCCAGCGTCTGGCTGGCCTGCAGCGTGTGCAAATTGGAGGTCATCGCGGTGCGCACCGGGCCGTTGAAACGCTCCCAGCGGCCGTCATAGGGACCGTCGACCTTGGCCAGGATATCGCTTTCGTCGACGATGCCGACCAGCTTGCCATTGTCGAGCACCGGCAGCTGCGAAACATCGGAGCGGCGCATGCGGCCATAGGCATTGAGCAGGCTTTCGTCAGGCCCGACAAAAACGGTGTCGCCGGTACGGTGCGAGCGCATCACCAGGTCGCGCAGATCGCCATGCTGTTCGTGCTCGGCCAGTCCCTGCTCGGCCAGCCAGAAATCATCGAACACCTTCGACAGATATTTGTTGCCGCTGTCGCAGACGAAGGTGACGACCCGCTTTGGCACGGTCTGTTCGCGGCAATAGCGCAAGGCGGCCGACAGCAGCGTGCCTGACGACGAGCCGGCGAGAATGCCTTCCTTCGACAGGAGATCGCGGACCGCCAGCATGCTCTGCTTGTCCGATATGGAATAGGCCTTCTTGACCAGCGACAGATCGGCATTGGGCGGCACGAAATCCTCGCCTATGCCTTCCACCGTCCAGCTGCCGGCCTCTTCCATCTTGCCGGTCTTGATCAACGGCGCCAGCACCGAGCCGACCGGATCGGCGAGCACCATTTCGGTCTTGGGCGATACTTTCGCGAAGTAGCGACCGAGCCCGGTCAGCGTGCCGCCGGAGCCGACGCCGACGACCACCGCGTCGACATCGCCGTCGAGCTGGGCGAAGATTTCCGGGCCGGTGGTGGTTTCATGCGCCAGCGGGTTGGCCGGATTGGCGAACTGGTTGGCATAGAAGGCGCCGGGTATTTCGGCAGCGATCTTCTCGGCCATGTCCTGGTAATATTCGGCATGGCCCTTGCCGACATCGGAGCGCGTCATGCGCACCTCGGCGCCCAGCGCGCGCAGGTGCTGGATCTTCTCGCGCGACATCTTGTCGGGCACGACGAGCACGATGCGATACCCCTTGGGGATGCCAACCTGCGCGAGGCCGAGGCCGGTATTGCCGGCGGTCGCCTCGACGATGGTGCCGCCTGGCCTGAGCTTGCCCTGTTTCTCGGCGGCGGCGATCATCGACAGCGCGATGCGGTCCTTGATCGAGCCGCCGGGGTTCTGGCTTTCGAGCTTGATGAACAGCCGGCACTTGCCGGTGTCGAACCTGGTCAGCTCGACCACCGGCGTCTGGCCGATCAGGTCGAGAACCGACTTATAGGGCGGACGCAGGCGCGACGACGCGCTCTCGGGTGCGGCGATCTTGCGCTCGCTCATATCGATGCTCCATGATCAAGCGACCGCCTCGGGGCAGAGCGGCAGCGTATCCTCTTTTCCAGTCCTTTACAGTCGGAAAGAAGATAGATCGTACCAATCAACCGGCCAGATGAGGAATGAAATTCCGGCTTGTGGCTGGGGTCTCAACCTAAACGCTACTGCCGCACTCCGTCACACCGGCATCAATGCCTTCACCCCAGCAGCTGCTTGCTCAGCCTGGCGCATTGAACGCGGATGTCGGGAATGGCGTCGATCTCGAAGAAGGTGCCGCGCGTCAGCGGGCCGACCGCCAGGAGCTTGGCCGAAGCGCTCCCGTCGCCGGCGATGATCTCGCAATTGGCTGACACATCGAGGCCGATGCGAAGGGGATCCGGCCGTGCCAGGCCGCGATCGACCAGCGAGCGCACCACGCTGTTCGACGAGGTCGAGATGTCCCTGACAATGCCGGAGCAATCATAGATGCGGGCGACGTCGAATGTCTCGAGGCGCTGCGTGTGGCGCGACTGGACCTCCACGGTGAACCCGTCAGCCGCGATGATGCCGACGACGCGCCCGGCGACCAGGCGGATGCGGCCGGACTGCACCGCCTCGGTCACGCGGGCGTAGACTTCGGGCGCCATGCGATGGCGGTGAATATCCCACCAGGCCTTGGTATGCTCGACGAAGCGGCGCTTGGCCGAGGATGGCCAGTTCTGCCAGATCTTCTGGTTGAACGGCCGCAGGCCGTCGACGACGTCGCGCCAGTCGATGCCGGCCTTCTGGTTTTCCCTGATCAGGTCGCGGAACCAGCCGACGAAATAGGAAAGCTGGGTGCCGAGCGGAATGTCGGCGACATCGAGCTTGATCGGATTGCCCTTGCGGTGCGGCGAGGGCAGCAGGCCGCGCCGGGATACCGCGATGATGTCGCCGCGATGGCCACGCTGCTCCAGGGAAAGGAATGCGTCGACCATGCTGAGACCCGTGCCCAGCACCATGACGCGGCTGTCGGGGGGCAGCGCCGTGTCGGCCTCCGAGCCCATCCGGATCGCGTGCCCTTGCGCCGACTCCTCGTCGTGGCCGGTGGCCAGCACGGCGAGATGGGCGACGACGCTGGTGCCGTTGGCGAGAGCGACTTCGACGCCCGATGCGGTGGGCGTGATGGAGAGGCTTTCCTCGCGGATCAGGCGAAGCCGACCCGTCGCTTGTTCGCGCACCTCGAGATCGTCCAGCAACTCCCCGAGATAGCGGGCGTAGACGCCGCGCGGCGCATAGACCGGCGCCTGTTCCGGGGTGGCCAGGCCGCGCTCCAGCAGCCAGCGCCAGAAATTGCCGGGATCGTCGGCATAGGCGCTCATGCCGGCCGCGCTGACATTGAGAACATGCGCCGAGAGCAGCGTCGAATAGGCGATGCCCTGGCCGAAATGCGGGCGCTTCTCGATCAGCGTGACGCGCAGATCGGGGTTGGGCGATTTCAGCAGATGCGCGGCCAGCACGACGCCGCTGGCGCCGCCGCCGACAATGATGATGGAGTTCGCGCGCCCGGTCATGCGCAGGACAGCCTTGTGCGAAACGCCGGCGTCAGGCCTGGAGTTTCACCAGGACCGGAAGGGCGTCCATGCCGCTCGCGACCGGCAGGTCGTCGATGTCCCGCGCGACCGCAAGGTCGTCGATGACGATATCGCGCATTTCGGCGAGGCTGCGCTGATCGAGCACCTCGGCGATCGCCTGCCGGACCTCGAGCATCAGATGTCGGACTTGGCATGTCGCCTCGCTGCAGTCTTCACAGCGCTGGTACTGGGTGCGGCTGGCGCAGGGAATGGGTGCCAGCGGCCCGTCGAGGACACGCACGACATGGCCGACCTTGACCTCGTCGGCCGGCCGGGCCAGGCGATAGCCGCCATCCTTGCCCTTGCGGCTCTGGACGAAGCCGGCATTGCGCAGCTCGCCCAGGATGGCGTCGAGGAATTTCTTCGGGATGTTGTTGCCCGTCGCGATGTCGTTGACGAAAGCGAGCTGGCCGGCCGGCAATTGCGCGAGGTGCACAAGCGCCTTGAGGCCGTATTTGCCCTTTTTTGTGAGCATGAAATCAAAATTTCTCTGTCATGCGACGGTGTGGAACCATCGGCGCCAAAACAGCTGGCGCTCCGGGATTTCCTCGCGATCAGGCTGTCATCATAGATAAATTCTAGCGACATTATCTACAAGCCGAGAAATGTTCATTTTTGTTTCGTTTTCAAGCCGCCGCGGCCAATTCGACACATCTCTGTGGCGTTGGGAGCACGAGGGGCCGCTGCACAAGCAGCACCGCAGCCGCGTCACCATCGGCCAGATCGAGGCCGGCGGCGACCGGGAATGCGCCGAGACGTTGTGTTCCGCAGGCAGGCCGGAGGTTGCCGACCGTGAGGTGATTCATCGTCGTTCTCACTCCCTAATGTCTATAAGAATACTATTCTTAATGCCGAACACATGGAAGCTCATTCCAATTCGTGGGCTGACAATGCACGAATTCACCGAATTTGTGAGGTGATGGAGAAAAGCCGTAGAGCGAGGATCGCTGTCGCCTATCCAGCTCTCTGCCGCACTACCTGTTGCAGAGATGGTCACTGTCAGTCGTTAAATCCGGTCTGCAAACCTCACGCACGCGACCTTTCCAGCAAACCGTTTCGACCGGGAGGGATCGGTCCGTGTCAGAGATGGGGGTTTTCGCCGCGCGCGATCATCAGGTGGTGCTGCTGGTGATGCATGCCCTGCGCCATGAGCCCAAAGAACCCAAGGCCGCGCAGTTTGGCGGCATCCTTGGCCGGCGGCCACACGGTCAGGGATGCGCCATCTTCGATATCGGAAGCCTCGAAACGCCAACCGTCGACCTCGTTCATCGCCGCCGCATGGGCCTTCACCATCCGGCGCACGGAATCCCGAACGGCTCCCGAACCTGTGACCAGGAAGCGGGTTCCGCCCGCGACCGGCTCGCTCTTCACATCGGCGGCCAACGTAACCGCGTTCATGTCGACGAGATGCGCACGCAGGGCGTCGATGTCCACTTTGGACCAGTCTGTATCGGGATCAGCCTCGAGGATGGCTACGATTTCCTGGATCGCCGCGAACGCGCCTTGACCCGGCTCCGTCGGGACCGAAGCGCCGGCGGCTTGCGCGCCCATCATCTGCATATGCTGCATCATCGTCTTGTGGTCCATTCCACCTGTCTGGGCTTGCTGGGCGCAGGCCACGGAGGGGATCAGGCAGACGGCGAGGGCGAGGGCGCGTATCATGGCAATTGCTCCGTTGGCGGAGCATGCTTGCCACAGCCCCGAGCAACGCTACATGATTGAAATCATGTCGCCCCCGCTAATTGCCCTGCTCGACCGTCTGGAAGGCCGCGAGATCGAGTTCGCGGCGGGAGCACCGGTATTTCATCTGGGTGATCCCGTCCGGTTCATTCACGTCGTGCGGTCTGGCGTTGTTCATCTGGTCAGGCATCAGGACAACGGCTCGGCCCTGATCCTTCAACGCGCGGGTCCAAATTCCATCCTGGCCGAAGCCTCGTTGCATTCAGCCTCCTACCATTGCGCGGCCCAGGCGGAGATTGCTGCCGTGACCTGGGCCATTCCACGCGCCGGCCTGCTCGCCCGGATCGAGAACGACACCGAGCTGACGATCGCTTGGGCGCGCCATCTCGCACACGAGGTCCAGCAGGCGCGGCTGCAGTCGGAGATCCTGTCACTCAAGACAGTCGCGGCCCGCCTTGACGCGTGGGTTTCCTGGCATGGGAGCTTTCCCGCCAGAGGACATTGGTCGACGCTGGCCCATGAAATAGGTGTCAGCCCCGAGGCGCTCTACCGTGAGATCGCATTGCGCCGGAGGCAGGACGCGGTGACGATCATTTGATCGCGCCATCGGTAAGATGCGGCTCATTGCATCGATCACGCCATTGAACGCCCTGCTGCTTTCGGCCTGGTCAGGTTCGTTTCTTCCTGGCTCGTGGAGGACTGGCGCGGCAACGGCAGGCAGGTCGATGTCGAACGAACGGTTCCTTACGTCCGAGAGCGGTTCGCCCACGCCAGCCCGGCAAGGCCGACCAGCATGGTGACGATGCCGATATAGAGCCATTGCGACTGGCCGGTCATGAAGCTGCCGCCGACAACGCCGATGCCTTGCAGCGACCACAGCGCGCCAATGGCAAGGACGATCAAGGCCAGCAGATTTTTGGTCAGTCTCACTGTCCGATATCCCTTCTCAAGTCGATCTTTTGCGGCGCCATGGTCGCGATGAAAGAGCCAAAGGAAGCGGCTCGCGCGCGCTGACTTCTACTTGGATATCAGCGCTCGATCTTGTCAAACAAATCTCGGATATCGGCTCGAAGATCATGATGAATTGATCATCGCGCCCCGGAATATCACTAACAGACTGTTACCCAGTGACTCCAAACGTGTGCCTTCGCCACGGAACCGCCAGATGCTTGCCGCATTTCCCGCCTTATTCGCTACCTAACGGCTGGGGTCTGTCAAAAACGGAGTCATCCCCCAAATATGAAGAACACAAAACAAACCGCGCTTGTCGCGGTAACGATCGCTGCTGGTCTGATGGTCGGCGCCTCCGCCTCTTCGGCAACCGCCGCCGCCGGCCAGTGCGGCCGCGCCTCGTGGTATGCCCTGCATTCCAGGACCGCCTCTGGGGAGCGCATGAACCCTTCGGCCTTGACCGCCGCCCACCGCACCCTGCCTTTCGGCACCAAGCTTCGGGTGACCAACCAGAACAACGGCCGCAGCGTCATCGTGCGCATCAACGACCGCGGCCCGTTCATCAAGGGGCGCGTGCTCGACCTGTCGAAGGGTGCCGCCGGCCAACTCGGCTTCATCGGCTCCGGCCACACCGCCGTCTGCATGGCGCGCGTTTGATGTCCCGTGTGTCCGGCGCGAAGGTCGGACACATTTGTTACACACTTCGCAACGCACATTGAGCCGGCTGCGCCGTTCGAGGCGGTTTTTCAACGCTTTGGACGAAAGAACCATTGGTCACGCGACGTGACGTATTGCGTCGCAGCAATTAGTTGTTAACCTCGCCGCGAGAGATTCAAGGCTCGGCGCTGCCCGTCGTCCCTTCGGTCGCAGGCAGCAGCGGGGTTCTCGATGTTCTACCAGCTCTATGAAATGAACCACGCCGCCATGCAGCCCGCGCGCCTCTACGCCGACGCGGTGCGGATGTTCTACTCCAATCCGCTCAATCCGGTTTCCCATACGGCCTGGGGTCGTTCGATCGCAGCGACCGCCGAATTGTTCGAGCGCACGACGCGCCGCTACGGCAAGCCGACGTTCGGCCTCGACAAGACGGTGGTCGACTGGAAGAGCGTCGAGGTCACCGAAAAGACCGTCTGGTCGCGGCCGTTCTGCAATCTCGTCCGCTTCGAACGCGCAGTGCCCGCCGGGCGCCGACCGGATCCGAAGCTGCTGATCGTGGCGCCGATGTCGGGCCACTACGCGACGCTGCTGCGCGGCACGGCCGAGGCGATGCTGCCCCATGCCGACGTGCACATCACCGACTGGGTCGATGCCCGCATGGTGCCGCTGGCGGACGGCAGTTTCGATCTCGACGACTATATCGACTACATCATCGACATGCTGCACACGCTGGGGCCCGACACGCATGTGATGGCCGTGTGCCAGCCTTCCGTGCCGGTGCTTGCCGCCGTTGCGCTGATGGAAACGCGCGGCGACCCCTTCGTTCCCTCGACGATGACCTTGATGGGCGGACCGATCGACACCCGCCGCAACCCGACCGCCGTGAACCTCTTGGCCGAGGAAAAGGGCATCGACTGGTTCCGCGACAACGTCATCATGAACGCGCCCTGGCCGGTGCCTGGTTTCGGCCGCGAGGTCTATCCGGGCTTCCTGCAGCTTTCCGGCTTCATGAGCATGAATCTCGACCGCCACATCATCGCCCACAAGGACTTCTTCATGCACCTGGTGAAGCATGATGGCGACAATGCCGTGAAGCACCGCGATTTCTACGACGAATACCTCGCGGTGATGGATCTGACGGCGGAATTCTACCTGCAGACCGTCGACACCGTCTTCGTGCGCCATGCCTTGCCGAAGGGCGAGATGACGCATCGCGGCACCAGGATCGACCCGTCGGAGATCCGCAATGTCGCGCTGTTCACGGTCGAGGGCGAGAACGATGACATATCAGGCCTTGGCCAGACCAAGGCGGCACATGATTTGTGCCCCAACATCCCCGCCGACAGGCACGCCCACTACATGCAGCCGGCGGTCGGCCACTACGGCGTGTTCAACGGCTCGCGCTTCCGCTCCGAGATCGTGCCGCGCATCGTCGACTTCATCACCAGCTATGGCCGACAGAACCGCGTTGCGGTGAAACCGAAGCTGGTCCGCACCGCCAAAAAATAATGCGTCGCCCAGAGCAGGACCAAGGTCCCGACCCGATGGTTCGCGGCGGTTCGGGACAAGACTGCGTAATACAAAAGGCTTAAACCGCGTCGACCGACGCGGTTCCAAAGCGACGCGTTCTAAGTAGGACGGCGGCAATCCGACCCATTTGGCCGCCAGAATGAGGGTGGCGGCCGATTCTGTTGCACAATAGACGCTATCCTGCCCCTCGGGTAACCATGCTCGCAATCCGCCCGTCGTCGTAATTGACACGGACTGTCAATCGCCCTTAACCTTTCGTTAATAACAAAGGGCGAGCGGGGACAATGATTTCCTCACCAATGGCACGAAGGCTGCGCCTGTGCGTGGTAGCCGGGCTGGTAGCAACGGGAGGCTGGGTGGCACCAGCTTTGGCGGCTGACGCAATGGCGACGGGGGGGCTGACCTCGCAGCCGATTGGCCACTATGATTTCTGCAAGCTCAATCCGGGCGAATGCTCGATCCGCCCGACCAATCTCGCGCCCACCCCGATGACCGATGGGCTGATGCGCAAGCTGATCAGCATCACCGCCAAGGTCAACGCCGCCGTCAAGCCGATGAGCGACATGGAAATCTACGGCAAGGACGAGGTCTGGGCCTATCCCGACAAGGGCGTCGGCGACTGCGAAGACTATGTGCTGGAAAAGCGGCGCGAGCTTTCGCACATGAGCATCTCGCTTGCCGATCTGCTGATCACCGTGGTGCGCAAGCCCGACGGCGAGGGCCACGCGGTGCTGACGGTGCGCACCGACAAGGGCGACTATGTGCTCGATAATCTGACCGACAAGGTCAAGCCGTGGGACCAGACCGGTTATCGCTTCCTCAAGCGGCAGGCGATCGACAACACCGGTCGCTGGGTTTCGATCCGAGGCGGCCAGCAAGTGCTGGTCGGCGCGGTACAGTAAACACAGGCGCGACGTATTCGAAGCACGATCACGCGTCGTCAGCTACTTTCGATAGATACCGGAACTCGGCGCTGCCCTTCATTGTCCTGCCGGACATCTCTCCCCGTTTAACGGGGAGAACTGTTACCCATGTATCCGGTTCAAAGTATTACCCACCTATCGGCTGAACACCGGCAGGCGGATGAGGGGCAGCGCGACGCCGCGAGCTCCGTACTTCGTGCCTTCCAACAATTTCGCGCCCCTCCATGAACCATTTCCGTTCGCCCGGCGACACACAGCCGTGGACGACAGAAACCCAACCATGGAGACTTCAGATGACTGCTTTTCTGCGAAATGCCCTTCTCGCCGCCGCGGCCGTGTCGGCCCTGACCGGATCCGCTCTGGCTGACCAGACCGTCACGAGCTGCGCCAAGACCACGCTCAATGATCTGTGGAGCGGCCGCTGCTGCAGCGCAGCCGGCGCATCGGACTGCCTGGGCGGTGGAAACGGTGGCCGCGACCATCACGACAATGGCGGCCCGAGCACCAACGGCGGCGGAAACAATGGCGGCACGGCCGGCAAGCCGTGATCTCATTGCTGCTGACCGCCGGCGGGCTCTTCAGGTGAGGTGAACGCCGGCGCCAGCAGGATAACTCGCGCCGTCTGGCGCAGACCGCCAGATTACGGCCGGCTGGCCAGCGCCGCGCGGATCGACGCGGTGATGCGGCGAAGCTCCGCCTCGTCGAGTTTTTCGATGTTCTCGGCCAGGAGATTGGCAAGCTCGGTGGCGGCGGGATTCAGACCCGACGTGTCGAGCTTAACGCGGGGGTGCGAGGCCTCGGCCAGCCGCGCCAGTTCCTCGGCGTCATCCCAGATGATGTTGAAATAGCCGATGATCTTCTGAATCAGCGTCCAGGTCGGCGCACCGCGCCGGCCATGTTCCAGCGCCGACAGATAGGCGGCGCTGACGCCGATCGCCGCCGCCATGTCCTTCTGGTTGACACCGCGCTCGCTGCGTAGCGCGCGCAGCTTCTCGCCGAAGGGGGTCATGACCGCACCCGCCGCAAGCGGACATAGAGCGCGCCCGAGCCACCATGGTTGCGCGCGGCATGGTCATGGCTGGAGACCAGCGGCCGGAAGGCGGGCGTCGACAGCCAGGCCGGGACCGCGCGCCGCAGCACCCCGTCGCCGCCCGAGGACGAGCCCTTGCCGGTGATGACCAGCACATAGCGGATGCCGCCGGCATGGGCGCGGTGCAGGAACGAAAACAGCAGCGAATAGGCTTCGTCCTGGGTCAGGCCGTGCAGATCGACGCGGCCCTCGATCGGCAGCCGGCCTTTCGACAGTTTGTCCAGGGTCGGCTCGTCGAGCGCGTGCGCGACATGCTGCGCCTTCGGCTTCGCCGCTCCGGCCGGAGCGCCGGCGAGCGGCGCTGGTTGCGGCGGCGTGTGCCTGGTCTCGGCGCCGATGTCGGGAATATCGACGGCTGTCCTGCCCTTCAGCGGCTTGGCCGTGCGCGCCACCAGGTTCCACAGAACCCGGTCGTCCTCGCTTAGCTTGGCTTCGCTCGGCCTGTCTTGGCGCCAGGTCATCGATTCGAACCCGAAACGAGCGCGCGCGGCACCAGCGCGTGAAAGCCCGCCGCATTGCGCACCACGCCGGCGATCTCTCCGGCCGCGTCGCCCGAACCGGCGAACAGGTCGCCACGCGCCGGCCCGGTAATGGCCGAGCCGGTGTCCTGCGCGATCATCAGGCGCCGGAACGGTTTTCCGTCGAAAGCGGTCAGCGACGGAGCGTCGATATGGAACGGCGTACCGAATGTGTGCAGCAGGCGGTCGACGGCGATGGAGCGGCCCGGCGTCAGCGGCACCTTGGCGGCGGCTATCGGGCCAAGGGTCGCATCGTCGACATCCGCCTCGCGGAAGAAGATATAGGAGCGGTTCTGCCAGAGGATTTCATCGACGCGGCCGGGATGCGCCTTGAACCAGGCGCGGATCGACTGCATCGTCACCCTTTCGAGCGGAATCTCGCCAATCTCGCTCAGGATCTTGCCGGGCCCGGTGAAGCGCTGGCCGGATTTGGCCGCGTAGGTGACGCGGCGAAGCCGGCCATCGGTCATGTTCAGCCGCGCCGCGCCCTGCACGTGAATGAAGAAGGCATCGACCTTGTCTGCCAACCAGGCGATCTCCAGCCCCTTACCCGCAAGCGCGCCGCGCTCGATCTCGCCACGGTCGGGATATTCGACCGGCCCGTCCGGCGTCTGGCGCGCAAAAGCGAGATAGGGATCCATTCCATGCGGCCGGTTGGTGTCGTCGATATCGACGAGATCGGCCGGACGCGACAGCAGCGGCACGCAGAAGTGCAGGGTTTGCACCGGCGACGCCTCGATTTCGGGTTCGTAGAAGCCGGTGACGAGGCCGGCGCCACCGTTCTCGGCGCGGACATGCACGGGCAGGAAGTGGCGCTCGAAGAAGGCACGGGCCTGCGACCGATTCGCCAGCGAAACAATGCGGGCCTCGGTGTAGGCGTCGGCGAAGGCGTTGAAATCGATACCGAGCGAACCGCTGCGATAGGGTTTGGTCAGGACATGAAAGGCGGAGCGGCGGAAGGCCACGAAGGCCGCGAGATGGTCGTCATCGCCCCACCCCGGGAGCTCCTCAAACGATTTTCCGACAAGGAGAGGCGATAGCGACACTGGAGCCGGCCTTTACCTAAAGCGCGTCGTGCTTGAAGAGAGTCATGCGACGCGCTTCGGATCCTGGGTTTGATGCCTGTCGTTGTCCCAAAACTGCTTCGCACTTTTGGGCGACATGCATCGGGGCTCAGTCTTCTTCCTCGGTGGCGACCAGCTTCCAGTTCGGATCGCGCGAGCGCGTGTCGCGGGCGAAGGTCCAGACATCCTTGACCTCGGCGACGGTTTCCGGGTCGCCGTCGATGACGGCGCCGGCCTTGTCGCGGGTCGCCGAGATCAGCTCGCTGATGATGCGCAGCGTGACATGCGCCTCGCCACCCTTCATCTCGGCCGAGACGATGTCGGCCTTGTCGATGCCGACGAAGGAGGACTGGATCTTTTCCGCCTTGGCCTCGCGTTCGCCGATGGCGGCGACGAAGCCGTCATAGACCTCGCGCGACAACAGGTTCTTCAGCGTCTTGCGATCGCCGTCGGCATAGGCCATGACGATCATCTCATAGGCCATCTTGGCGCCATCGACGAAGCCCTTGGGATCGAAGGACGGATCGTTGTCCTTGATCGTGCGCAGGCCCTTGTTGAGATCGCTGTCGGGCTTGGCGAAGGCGTCGATCGCCGCATAGGTGTCGGCCGCCGGCTCGCCCGGCAACCGCTTGCGCGGCAGCGAAACGACATTTTCGGATTTCTGAGCGGCGTCCTTGTCGCCGCGGGCCGCGGTATAGGGGTCGAAGGGCGGCCGTTCACTGCCGGTACGACGGCCCAGCACATTGCGCAGCTGGAAAAAGATGACCACCGCCGCAATCAGGAAGAAAATCGTGCCGAAGTCGAAGAATCCCATATCTTCCGCCAATCAATCCCTGCCTTTTGGCCGGACCGTCCGGCCAAGGAGCCGCGGTCGCATAGCGTTCAACATTCAAAGCATATAGAACGCAAGGCGCAATCATTCAAATCAAAGGCAGGCATACCTATCTAACAGGCCCAGTGCCAGCGGCGATTGCTCGCCGGCGGCCAAAACATCGAAACGGCCAAACGATCGGAAGGGTTGGCAAGACTTGCGTATTTCATTCCTTCCTCTTTTTCTCCTCGCGCTTCCGCTCCTGGAAATCGCCGGCTTCGTGGTTGTCGGTCGCGAGATCGGCGCGCTGGCGACAGTCGGGCTGGTGCTGGCGTCTGGCATCGCCGGCACGATGCTGCTCAGGCACCAGGGTTTAAGCGTCATGACGCGAATCCGCGCCGAGATGGATGCCGGCCGCGATCCCAGCCGCCAGCTTGCCCATGGCGCCATGATCGTGGTCGCGTCGATCCTTTTGATCATCCCCGGCTTCATCACGGATATTATCGGCCTGCTCTTGTTCCTGCCGCCGGTGCGCGACCTTGCCTGGCGCACGTTCAAGGGCCGCATCGTCGTGGCCACCAATTTCACCACCGGGGGCTTTAGCGGCCGGCGGCGCGACAGGGTCATCGATCTCGAGGACGGCGATTATTCGCGCGAGGACGATTTGAAGCGCGGTCCCGACCACAACTCGCCCTGGCGGCGCCTGAAGGACGATTGAGGCAGCGGCTTTCTCGGGCCCCACAAGCAAGGCGGCAAACCTTGTCTTGTCATGCCGGCCATGGTAGCGAACGCCCGATTTCAATTCGGTCAGCGATGCTGCCCAGGTAAAAGGACAACGGCTCATGGCCAGCAAAGATGACGCGCCGGACGGCGCAGCCAACGGAAACGGCAGTGCGGCGCAGCCGTCGCTCAACGTTCTGGCCCAGTATGTGAAGGATCTTTCCTTCGAAAGCCCCGGCGCGCCGAATTCGCTGCGCGGCCGCGACAAGGCGCCCGGCATCGCCATCAACGTCAATGTCAATGCCAATCCGCTCTCCGACAAGCAGTTCGACGTCAACCTGACGCTGAACGCCAAAGCTTCCTTCGACCAGGAAGTGCTGTTCAATGTCGAGCTGGTCTATGGCGGCGTGTTCGCGATCAGCGGCTTCCCGCAGGAACACATGCTGCCGATCCTGTTCATCGAATGCCCGCGCCTGCTGTTCCCTTTCGCCAGGCAGATCATCGCCGAGGCGACGCGCAATGGCGGCTTCCCGCCGCTGATGCTCGACCCGATCGATTTCGCGCAGATGTTCCAGCAGAAGCTGGCCGAGGACCAGGCCGCCACCAAGGTCAAGGTGAGCTGATCCTGCCTTGCAGAATTCACGAAAGACCCGGCCTCGCGCCGGGTTTTTTGTTTTGAGATGTCGGCGGGACGCTGCGGCGGAAATCAGCCAGCCGTAACCTTCAACCAAAGCGCCTTTTCGCCTAGCGCTGCGACCATGCCGGCGTGAGCGTCGCGCTCGGCGTCGGTCAGGCGGGGTGGCAATGGCGCCGGGCGTTGGCTTATCGTGATTTCGATCTGGCGGACATTCTCCCTGCCCTGGGCGGGCGCGGTGGCGCTGTCGAGGACGAGCGCCGCCTGCTTGCCGCCGATCAGCTCGATATAGACCTCGGCCAGCAGTTCGGAATCGAGCAGGGCGCCATGCTTGGTGCGCCTCGTGTTGTCGATGCCGTAGCGCCGGCAGAGCGCGTCGAGCGAATTGGGGCCCATCGGATGCTTGCGGCGCGCCAGTGCCAGCGTGTCGACGACAAGACCGTTGTCGATGACCGGGTGGCCCAGCCGGCCGAATTCGACATTGAGGAAGCCGATGTCGAAGGTGGCGTTGTGGGCGACCAGCTTGGCGCCGTCGATGAAGGCCAGCCACTCCTCGGCAATCTCGGCAAAGGTCGGCTTGCCGACGAGGTCCGCCGCGCTGATGCCGTGCACGGCCTGCGCTTCAGCGTGGATCGGGCGGCCTTGCGGATTGATATAGTGGTGGAAGGTGCGGCCGGTCGGGAAGCGGTTGACCAGCTCGACGCCGCCAAGCTCGATCACGCGGTCGTCGCGCGAATCGAGGCCGGTGGTTTCGGTATCGAAGATGATCTCGCGCATCGAATCAGTCTGCTCCTGGGAGCAGAATCATGAGACCGGAACAAAATGGCAATGGAAAACGACGATGGCCAGGGCAATCACTACAGGTTTGCGCTGCCCCTCATCGCCCTGCCGGGCACTTCTCCCCGTATAGTGACGGGGAGAAGGGAGCTGGCCGCAACTTCGGCGCTCTCTCTGCAACGCTGGAGATTAGCGAAATCCTTTGCGAAGTCGTCCTTCTCCCCGTCACTATACGGGGAGAAGATGCCGGTAGGCAGATGAGGGGCAGCGCCAGCGGCAACAGTTGGCCGATTAGCATTGCCTAAAGCGAAGGCCTGCCGACAGTGTTAGTGGCCCGGCTTGCCTATCAGTTCCGCAACGATGGCTTTGACGGCAGCGCGAGCGGCCTCGAGACCTTGTCCGGTGTCGATGATGAAATCGGCAAGCCTGCGCTTTTCGGCGTCCGGAACCTGCTTGGCCAGGATCGATGCCAGTTTTTCTTCGCTCATGCCGGGCCGGGCCAGCACGCGGGTGCGCTGGATCTCGGCCGAAGCGGTGACGACGACGACCTTGTCGACGCGGTCGCGGCCGCCGGTTTCGAACAGCAACGGGATGTCGAGGACCGCCAATGGTGCGCCGGCGGCGCGATGCCTGGCCAGAAAGGCATCAGCATCGGCGCGCACCAGTGGATGGATGATGGCCTCGAGCCGCTTCAGCGCGGCGGCATCGCCGAGCACCCGCCGGGCCAGCTCCGTGCGGTCGACCACACCGGAAACGGTCGTGCCGGGAAAGGCCGCCTCGACCAGCGGCGCGGCCTTGCCGGCATAGAGGCGGTGCACCGTCTCGTCGGAATCGTGGACAGGCACGCCGGCCTCGGCGAACATCTTCGCCGTCGTCGACTTGCCCATGCCGATCGAGCCGGTGAGACCAAGCACGATCATGCCTTCGGCACCAGATCGGCGACGATGATCGCGCGGAGTTCAGCCGTAACCTGCGGCCTGATGCCGAACCAGCGCTCGAAACCGGGCACGGCCTGATGGAGCAGCATGCCGAGACCGTCGACCGTCTTCAGGCCGCGCGCTCGGGCCGCGGCAAGCAACGGCGTCTCCAGGGGTACGTAGACAATGTCGGTGACGATCGCCTGGTCGGGCAGTCTGGAGGGATCGGCGGACAGGCCTTCATTGCCATACATGCCGAGCGCCGTGGCGTTGACCAGCAAGCCGGCGCCCGTCAAGAGTTCGTTCGTCGCCTCCGGGCCATGGGCGGTAACACCGGCGCCGAAGCGATCGCACAATTCCTGTGCCCGCGCGAGGGTCCGATTGACGATGCGGATATCGCCAACGCCACGCTGCTTCAGCGCATGGATGATCGCGCGGGACGCGCCGCCGGCGCCAAGCACCACGGCTGGACCATTGGTCGCCCAGCCCGGTGCGTGGTCATCCAGATTGGCGGCGAAGCCGTGAGCGTCGGTGTTGCCGCCCCACAAGGTGCCGTCCTCGAACCAAAGCGTGTTGACGGCGCCGATCTGCTCGGCGGCGTCATCACGGCGGGCGACCTGAGCGAAGGCGGCCTCCTTGTGGGGAATGGTGACATTGCCGCCTCGATAGCCATTTTTCCAAAGCGTCGCCAGGAATTCGGGAAAATCTTGCGGCGCCACGTCGATCGCCTCATAGCTGCCGTCAATGCCATGTTTCGCCAGCCAGTGGCCGTGGATCTTCGGCGATCGGGAATGCTTGATCGGGTGGCCAGTGACGAAGGCCTTTTTCGTCGCTTCAGCCATCGATCGCTCCCAGCGTGCGCAGTTCGGCCAGCAGCGGCAGCAATGGCAGGCCGACAATGGTGAAATGATCGCCTTCGATCTTGTCGAACAGCTGGATACCTTCGCCCTCGACCTGATAGGCGCCAACGCTGGACAGCGCCTTGGCGCCGACGCGGGCCAGATGGCGGCCGATGAAAGCGGGGTCGAGCTTGCGCATGGTCAGGCTGGCGATGCCGACATGCCGCCACAGCACCGCGCCGTCGCGGACCAGCACGGCAGCGCTGTTCAGCTGATGGGTCTTTCCCGACAGCGCCAAGAGATGACGGCGCGCACCCTCCATGTCGGCCGGCTTGTGGAACACTTCGTCGCCGAGCGACAGCGTCTGGTCGCAGCCGAGTACCAGCGCGCCAGGCTTGCGCGCGCTCACTTCAGTGGCCTTGGCCTCGGCCAACACCAGGGCGACGTCCTCGGGGGAGACGCCGCTGCCCTGCAAGGGCGCCTCGAGCGCGCGCTCGTCGACTTCGGCCGGAACCGCCTCGACGTCGACGCCGGCATTGGCGAGCATCGCCTTGCGGAACGGGCTGCCCGAAGCGAGGATGATTTTCTCTGTCATGTTTTTCGCACCCGATTCCGACACGCACCAGGGTGTGCCGGATTCAACCACCCTGTAGGCGGTCGTAGCCAAGTTCCGATCTCAGTGCTGCCCCTCATCTGCCTGCCGGCATCTTCTCCCCGTGAAGAACGGGGAGAAGGGACTGGCTGCTACGTTGGCGCCCCCCTCTCCCCGTTTTTACGGGGAGAGGGTAAGGGTGAGGGGCAGCGCCGACGCCCAATACGATTTGTTCGGCATCTATCTCGTCTTCCCCCTCAGGGCAACGATCGCCGCCGCCGTTTCCTCGATCGACCGGCGGCTGACATCGATCATCGGCCAGCCATGCCGCGTGCAGATCTGGCGGGCATAGGCGAGCTCTTCGGCGATGGCGGCGCGGTCCACATAATCGGTTGCCTCGTAGGAACTGCTGTTGCCGAGGACACGGTTCTGGCGGACATGCGAGATGCGCTCGGCGGTGGCGATCAGCCCGACGATCAACGGCCGCTTGGCGTTGACGAGGCTTTCCGGCACCGGCACGCCGAGCACGATCGGAATGTTGGCGGTCTTGATGCCGCGATTGGCGAGGTAGATGCTGGTCGGCGTCTTCGACGTGCGCGAGATGCCGACCAGCACGATATCGGCATCCTCCATGTTGGCCGGCAGCTGACCGTCATCGTGTTCCATGGTGAAGTTGAGCGCATCGATGCGGCGAAAATATTCGGCGTCGAGAACATGCTGGGCGCCGACGCGCCGGCCGGCCGGCGTGCCGAGATAGGACTGAAACACGGTCAGCACCGGCTCCAGCACGGACACACAGGGCAGGCCCATGGTGGCGCAGCGCTCGTCGATGCCGCGCGCCAGCTTCTGGTCGACGACCGTATAGAGGATGATGCCCGGCTCCTCCTCGATGTCCTCGAACACCTTCGCCACCTGCTTTTCGGTGCGGATGAGCGGGTAGATGTGCTCGATGGCGCGCGCGTCCTTGTACTGCGCGGAAGCCGCCCGGCCAGCGGCGAGCAGCGTCTCGCCGGTCGCATCCGAAATCAGGTGCAGGTGGAAGAAGCTCTGGGGTTTGTTCACAGGGGGTCACTCCAGGCTGTGGGCTTGTGTGGATAAGGTCGGACAAAAAGACGGGTCGGTCGGAGGCGACTGTATCAGATGGCAGTTTGTCCACAATTCGATGTGCTGCTGGCTTCGTCGAGCGGCTGGGGACAAGTCTGGGGACGGCTTGTCTTGCCTTTCGGATGTCCACAGGGGGATCTTTCCCCGGCGCGTCCTAACGCCTTGACTCCAGTGGTGGATTCCCAGCCTTCCCCAGAACCCTACAATCCGGCGAGCGAAGCGCGCGACAATATGCTTGCTGGCATTTTTCGGGTTAAAGCGGGACAGGTGACAACCACCACAACCAACAGACTCTTAGAATCAGAAGAATCTTAGATATAAGAATATTTGATTATAGAGAGGCTTGGAGAAGCGAGCGCTCGATGCCCCAGAACCGGATCATGTTGGACGTCCTGAAGGGCAAGACGGTGTTTCCGCCTCCGCTCTGGATGATGCGTCAGGCGGGACGCTATCTGCCGGAGTATCGTGAGACGCGCAGGCGGGCCGGTTCGTTCCTCGACCTCTGCTACGATCCCGACCTTGCCGTCGAAGTGACGCTGCAGCCAATCGATCGCTTCGGCTTCGATGCGTCGATCCTGTTCTCGGATATCCTCGTCGTTCCGCATGCGCTTGGCCGCGACGTGCGCTTCGAGGAGGGGCGCGGGCCCCTGTTGACGCCGATCACGGTGGCCGAGATTATGGCTCTGGAGAGCAAAACGTTTCACGTGAATCTCGAACCTGTCTACGAGACGGTTCGGCGATTGCGGGTAAAACTTCCCGACGAAACAACACTCATCGGCTTCTGCGGCGCGCCATGGACGGTGGCGACCTACATGATCGCTGGCCATGGCACGCCTGACCAGGCGCCGGCGCGGCTGTTCGCCTATCGCGAGCCGGCGGCGTTTCAACATCTCTTGAAGGTGCTCGCCGATCATTCGGCTGCCTATCTGATTCGTCAGATCGAGGCCGGGGCCGATGTGGTGCAGATTTTCGATTCCTGGGCCGGCGTGCTCGACGATGCGTCGTTCGACCAGTTTTGCGTTTGGCCGGTGGCCGAGATCGTCAGGCAAGTGCGCGCCATCCATCCCGATGTTCCGATCATCGGTTTTCCCAAGGGTGCCGGCGCTCGCTACCGGACCTATCGCCAGAAGACCGGGGTAACGGCCCTGGGGATCGACTGGACGGTGCCCCTGACGGCGGCGAAGGATTTGCAGCGCTCGGGTGCGGTCCAGGGCAACCTCGATCCCTTGCGGCTCGTGGCTGGCGGCAAAGCCCTGTCAGACGGTGTCGAGGCGATCCTGAAGGTGTTGGGAGATGGGCCGCTAATTTTCAATCTTGGTCACGGCATCACCCCGGAAACGCCGATCGCGCATGTCGAGGCAATGGTGAAACTGGTGCGGAGCGCGACACGCTGATGACCGAGATGAACAATACGAACAGCACCGGCCAGGCGATGATGCGCATGACGGTCAGCCTCGCCGTCCTGGTTGCCCTCACAGCACTTTTGTTTTTCGCCGCGCCCGACAGTTTCTATCCATGGGCGAAGGCGATCCATATCCTGGCCGTCATCTCGTGGATGGCGGGCATGCTCTATCTGCCACGGTTGCTGGTCTACCACGCCGATGCCCAGAAGGGTTCGGTGCAGTCGGAGACCTTCAAGGTGATGGAGCGGCGCCTGCTGCGCGGCATCATCAATCCGGCGATGATCGTCACCTGGATGTTCGGGCTGTGGCTTGCCTGGAAAGGCTTTGGTTTCCAGGGCGGTTGGCTGCACGCCAAGATAGGTGCCGTGCTTCTGCTGTCGGCCGTCCACGGCTATCTGGCCGGCGCGGTGCGCAAATTCGCCGAGGACCGGAACGAAAAACCGGCACGGCACTGGCGAATCGTCAACGAGATCCCCACATTGCTGATGATTGCCATTGTGATCCTGGTTGTGGTCAAGCCGTTCTAAGCCTTTGTCAGGCTCGTAAAACGCAGCTTGCTCTTTCACCCGACCGACGATAAAAGACGGGTCTTCCTTCCCGTCATGCGCCGCCCGTCATTGCTTTCGGCCGCGCCCGGCATTTGTCGCATCCCGCCGATATTTCCCCAAAGCTTACTCAGAGTCCGTCTATGCAAGAAATGAAACTCGCCGAGTTCAAGAACAAGAAACCACCAGAGCTGATCGCTTATGCCGAATCGCTCGAGGTCGAAAACGCCAGCGTCATGCGCAAGCAGGAGCTGATGTTCGCGATCCTGAAGAAGCTGGCCGCCCAGGATGTCGAGATCATCGGTGACGGCGTGGTCGAAGTGCTTCAGGACGGTTTTGGCTTCCTGCGCTCGGCCAACGCCAACTACCTGCCGGGTCCCGACGACATCTATATTTCGCCGTCGCAGATCAGGCGCTTTTCGCTGAAGACCGGCGACACGGTCGAAGGGCCGATCCGTAGCCCGAAAGAGGGCGAGCGCTATTTCGCGCTGCTCAAGGTCAACACGATCAATTTCGACGATCCGGAAAAGATCCGCCACAAGATCCATTTCGACAATCTGACGCCGCTCTATCCAACGTCGCGGCTGAAGATGGAAATGGAGGTTCCGACCTCCAAGGACATCTCGGCCCGCGTCATCGACCTGGTGGCGCCGCTCGGCAAGGGCCAGCGCGCCTTGATCGTGGCGCAGCCGCGCACCGGCAAGACGGTGCTGCTGCAGAACATCGCCCACTCGATCACCACCAACCACCCCGAATGCTATCTGATCGTGCTTTTGATCGACGAGCGGCCGGAGGAAGTGACCGACATGCAGCGCTCCGTGAAGGGCGAGGTCGTCTCCTCGACCTTCGACGAACCGGCGGTGCGCCACGTGCAAGTCGCTGAAATGGTCATCGAGAAGGCCAAGCGCCTGGTCGAACATGGCCGCGACGTCGTCATCCTGCTCGATTCGATCACCCGCCTCGGCCGTGCCTACAACACCGTGGTGCCGTCATCCGGCAAGGTGCTGACCGGCGGTGTCGACGCCAACGCGCTGCAGCGGCCGAAGCGCTTCTTCGGTGCTGCCCGCAACATCGAGGAAGGCGGCTCGCTGACCATCATCGCCACGGCGCTGATCGATACCGGCAGCCGCATGGACGAAGTCATCTTCGAAGAGTTCAAGGGCACCGGCAATTCGGAAATCGTGCTCGACCGCAAGGTGGCCGACAAGCGCATCTACCCGGCCATGGACATATTGAAGTCCGGTACCCGCAAGGAGGACCTGCTGGTGCCGCGTCAGGACCTGCAGAAGATCTTCGTGCTGCGCCGTATCCTGGCGCCGATGGGAACAACCGATGCGATCGAGTTCCTGATCGACAAGCTCAAGCAGACCAAGACCAACGCCGACTTCTTCGATTCCATGAACACGTAACGGTTTGTCCGGGACGTTCCGGTCTATGCATTGAACCCCATTCCGGGAAACCGGGGTGGGGTTTTTCGTTGCCTGGGATCAGGTCGCATTCTCGATGCCAGGCGGACGGGGACTATTTCTTCAAACAGCGTTGCCTTCGGAATCGCCTGCGGAAGCCGAAGCAACCTGACGCTATTGGCGGCGCAGAAGGCGGTCGAGCTCTTCGGGATCCGTCACGACGGGCAGGCAGACCTGACCAGTGCATAGCCAGGCGCCGGCCTTGTCGGTCGGCGGCAGGATACCGCCGGGCAGCAAGGGTCGATTCGCTTCCGAACCGATCGATACAACGATGTCGATACGCCGGGGGTCCGGGCTTCGATTCGCAACCGGAACAAGTATCGACTGCGTCGGATCATCTATCAGCACAAGCTTCAGCGGCTCGATTACCAAAGCGCAGGCGTTGACGATGCCGGCTTGACCATAGCTCTGCTGCGCCGCGCGACCAGCCGCGTGCTCGGCGACTTTCCAGGCTCTTTCCTGCAGGTCAAGATTGCCGGTGATTGACGCCAGCCGGACCATTGCCTCGATGATCTGGCTGGTTGCCGAGGAGATAGCCTCGTCGACATCGCCCCGGATGCGGATCGGCACGTCGGTGCTGTCTGAAGCCGTCAGATAATAACCGGTCTTCTCGGCGTCGGCGTGCCATTGGTCGAGCTGCTCGATGAACTGGCCAGCCTGATCGACATAGCTCCAATCGCCGGTGGCTTCGAACAGCGAGATCGCCGCGTTGGTCATGGCAGCGTAGTCACTGGACAAAGCAGGGAACAATTTCCTGGCGCCGAGCATCGAATGCGGCAAGCGGTCGCCTCGCTTGGCGGCGCTGATATGGGCGAAGGCCTTTGCTGCCGCGTCGATCCAGTCGCGCCGCGCCAGCGACCGACCGGCCTCGGCAAGGGCCGCGATCATCAGGCCGTTCCAGTCGGTCAGGGTCTTGGCGTCGCGGCCTGGCCTGACCCGTTGTTCTCTCACCGCGAGAAGCTTGGCCTTGAGCGGCATGAGCCGTTCACCTTCGGCCACACTTTGTGTTTGCTGGGACCGGCTTTGATGGACAATCGGCTTGCCTTCCCAGCCATGCGGGCTGGAGAGGGTGAAGTATTTGAAAAACAAGACAGAATCGTCACCAAGGACAGCTTCGATCTCCTGGCTGTCCCAGGTGTAGAAAAGTCCCTCCTCGCCATCGCTATCGGCGTCGAGGCTGGCGGCAAAGGCGCCGCCGTCGACGCGCATTTCACGCAGCAGCCATTCAACCGTCTCTTCGATTCGTATCCGGAACAAATCATTGCCTCTTGCGGCATAGGCCCAGTTGCACAAACGGATGAGCTGGGCGTTGTCGTAGAGCATCTTCTCGAAATGCGGCACCAGCCACTCGGCGTCGGTCGAGTAGCGGCTGAGCCCGCCGCCAATGTGGTCGTAGATGCCGCCGCTCAGCATCTGTTCGAGGCTGATGAGGACGTCGTCGCGATGCGTGGCGTTGCCGTCCCGCAGCCAGGACAGCCAAAGTGTGAGCATGAATGGCGCGTTCGGGAATTTCGGCGCGCCGCGCAGGCCGCCGAGATCGCGATCGACCATGCCGTCGATCCCACTGGCCAGCTTTGCCAGCGTATCGCGATCAAGCTCCGTCGCTGCATGCGCGCCGGCGAGCCGCGCCCCAACATGCGTGGTCAGCCCGTCGGCGCTCTGGTTCAGACTGGCTCTCTTCTCGCGCCAGGCCTTGTCGACTGCTTCCATCACCTGGACAAAGCCCGGGCGGCCGTAGCGCGGGTCGCGCGGAAAGTAGGTTCCACCCCAGAACGGCTTGCCGTCCGGCGTCAGGAACATGGTCAGCGGCCAGCCGCCTTGCTCGCCCATCGAGGTGAGCGCCGCCATGTAGATCTGGTCGATGTCGGGGCGCTCTTCGCGATCCACCTTGATATTGACGAACAGGCGGTTCATGACGGCGGCGACGTCGTCATTCTCGAAGCTCTCGTGCGCCATGACGTGGCACCAATGGCAGGCGGCATAGCCGACGGAGAGCAGGATCGGCCTGTCCAGGGCCTTTGCCTCCTCGAGCGAAGCCGGCGACCAGGCCCGCCAGTGCACGGGGTTGCCGCTGTGCTGCTGCAAATAGGGGCTGGCCTCGTCGGCAAGCAGGTTTTGTGCGGGCAATGTCACATCGGCAACTCGGTTCGCAATGGGGCGGAAGCTAGGGCGGTTCGATAGAGCGGGCAAATGATTTCAAGGGATTCGATCGTTGCGCTGTCGAGCGGCCGGCTACCCGCCGGCGTTGCCGTCATTCGCATTTCCGGCCCGCAGACTCGATTCGTAGTCGAAACGATCTGTGGCGGCATGGTTAAGGACCGCGCGGCGGTTCTGCGCAGACTGCGGGCGCCCGACGGAACCGTGCTCGACAGTGGCCTGGTTGTCTTCTTCCCTGGCCCCGCGAGTTTCACCGGCGAGGATGTGGCGGAGTTCCATGTCCATGGCGGGCGGGCCGTGGTGGCCAGGATGCTGGAGACGATCGCCGGTTTTGACGGCGTCAGGCACGCGGAACCCGGCGAATTCACGCGTCGCGCCTTCCTCAACGGCAAGGTTGACCTGGTTGAAACGGAAGCGCTGGCGGATCTCGTCAACGCCGAAACCGAGGCGCAGCGGCGCTTCGCGATCCAGAATGCCGAGGGCGCCCAGAGCGAGCTCTATCTCGGCTGGCGGCGGCGGCTGATCCATGCCCGCGCGATGATCGAGGCTGAGATCGATTTTGCCGACGAGGACGATGTTCCGGGTTCCGTTTCGGATACGGTCTGGTCTGACGTCCGGATGATGATCGCCGAGATTGACCGCCACATCGCCGGATTTCGAGCTGCCGAAATCATCCGCGACGGGTTCGAGGTGGTTATTCTGGGAGCGCCCAATGCCGGCAAGTCGAGTCTGTTCAACACTTTGGCGCGGCGGGATGCAGCTATAGTAACGGATGAGCCAGGCACGACGCGGGATTTGCTCGAGGTGACGCTGGATCTCCAGGGCCTGCGCGTCCGGCTGACGGACACGGCCGGGCTGCGCGATGCGCCGGGCAGGATCGAGGCGATTGGTATCGAGAAGGCGAGAGCCAAGGCGGATCGTGCCGATCTTTTGCTGTTGCTCCAAGACTTGGCGGATCCCAGGGATGTCGGTCCCATGCCGGCCGCTATACCGGCCTTGCGGGTTGGCACCAAGCTCGACCTGTTGGAGGGGCAGGCGGCCGCGGATGCGGCTGGAAACTATGATCTTGTCATTTCAGTCTTAGGGGGGATTGGCGTCGAGGCACTGCTCGCGGAGATCGGCCAACGCGCCGCCGGCGCGGCGGGCAGCGCCGGCGATATTCTGCCGTCGCGCCTGCGCCATATTGAATTGCTCGGCGAAACGAACCGCCATCTGCTTCGCGCGACCAGCGACCAGGCCGTCGGGCAAGAACTGCGCGCCGAGGAGTTGCGGCTCGCCGCCGACCGTCTTGGCCGGATCGTTGGCGCCGTCGATGTCGAGGACCTCCTCGACGTCATCTTCTCGCAGTTCTGTATCGGGAAATGACTCACGTGAAACATCCGCTCGCCCGAAGACGCGTTTGGATGACTCACGTGAAACATTGGGGCGGATCGCGACTCACGTGAAACATAGAGACGAGCCACGACGCTGTTTCACGTGAAACGATGCGCCGAGTTTTCTTGACAGCACGGTCTCGCGAGGACATGTGTCGATCGAATCTTTGAGTCCGGGATATTTGGAATGACCGATCACTATGATGTGGTTGTGGTGGGCGGCGGCCACGCGGGTTGCGAGGCGGCCAGTGCCGCCGCGCGCGCTGGCGCGAGGACCGCGCTGGTGACGCTGCGCTTCGACACGATCGGTGTGATGTCCTGCAATCCGGCGATCGGTGGGCTCGGCAAGGGCCATCTGGTTCGCGAGATCGACGCCATGGACGGCCTGATGGGCCGGGTGGCGGATGCCGCCGGCATCCAGTTCCGCTTGCTGAACCGCCGCAAGGGGCCTGCGGTGCGCGGCCCCCGCACGCAGGCCGACAGGAAGCTCTATCGCCTTGCCATGCAAGCAGCGATTCGGCAGCAGAACGATCTCGACGTTGTTGAAGGCGAGGTTCTCGATTTTGAAATCGACGAGGGCCGAATCGCTGCTGTTCTGCTTGCCGGTGGCCGCAGGTTGGCCTGCGGTGCGGTGGTCCTGACCACCGGAACCTTCCTGCGCGGGCTCATTCATATTGGCGAGAAGAAGATTGTCGCCGGCCGCATGAATGAGCAAGCCAGCGTTGGCCTGTCGGCAACGATGACACGGGTCGGTTTCAAGCTCGGTCGGTTGAAGACCGGCACACCGCCCCGGCTCGACGGGCGCACCATCGATTGGGCATCGCTGGAGAGCCAGGCGGCGGATGAGGATCCGGTGCCGTTCTCGCTGATGACTGATCGTATCGAGACGCCGCAGATCGATTGCGGCATCACCCGCACCACTGCGGCCACGCATGACCTGATCCGCGCCAATCTTAACCGGTCGGCCATGTATTCCGGCTCGATCGAGGGCGTGGGACCGCGCTATTGCCCGTCGATCGAGGACAAGATCGTCAAATTCGGCGACAGGGACGGGCACCAGATCTTCCTGGAGCCGGAAGGGCTGGATGACGACACCGTCTACCCCAACGGCATCTCGACCTCGCTGCCCGAGGATGTGCAGCTCGGTATCCTGAAAACCATTCCCGGACTTGAACGCGCTGTCATGCTGCAGCCCGGCTATGCCATCGAGTATGATCATGTCGATCCGCGCGAACTGCATCAGACGCTCGAGACGAAGCGCGTTGGTGGCCTCTTTCTTGCCGGACAGATCAACGGCACGACTGGCTACGAGGAAGCGGCTGGGCAGGGCTTGCTTGCCGGCCTCAATGCGGCGCGGCGTGCGTCAGGCGGCGAGCAGGTCGTGCTCAGCCGCACCGAGGCCTATATCGGCGTGATGGTCGACGACCTGACCAGCCGTGGCATCAGCGAGCCCTACCGGATGTTCACCTCGCGGGCCGAGTTCCGGCTGTCGCTGCGCGCCGACAATGCGGACGAGCGGCTGACGCCTCTCGCCGCGAAGCTGGGAATTGCGTCGGCGCAACGAATGCAGCGCTACGGCGACATGATGCAGCGGCTCGACGCAGCGCGGGAGCTGTCCCTGGCGCTGGCCATGACCCCCAATGAGGCGGCACGTCACGGGTTGGAAATCAACCGCGACGGCGTTCGCCGCTCGGGCTACGAATTGCTGGCCTATCCCAATGTCGACGTCGCCTGGCTGGCCAGCGTGGACCCGAAATTCGCGGCGATCGACCCCAAGACGGCGGAGCGCCTCGAAACGGAAGCGAAATATTCGGTCTATCTCGATCGACAGAAGACGGACGTCGCACAGATCCGGCATGAAGAGAGCCGGTTGATTCCCGAGACCGTCGACTTTGCCGGTGTGCCGGGGCTGTCTAACGAGCTGAAGCAGAAGATGCAGGCGCGGCGGCCGCGCTCCATCGCCGATGCCCAGCGCATGGAGGGCATGACGCCAGCGGCGCTGGCGATCATTGTCGCGCATGTCCGACATCAGGAGAATGCACAGAGGGACGTTGCGTGAGCTCTTTCTCCTGGAAGAGCCTGCAGGACGTGGCAGGCCCGGTTTCACGTGAAACATTCGATCGCCTGGTGGCGTTCGAGCAGATGTTCCAGAAGTGGAACCGCAGCATCAATCTCGTCGCGCAGTCGACATCCGGAGATGTCTGGCAGCGCCACATCCTGGACAGTGCGCAGCTCGGGCGCATAGAGCCTTCCGCCACGCGCTGGGTCGATCTGGGTTCGGGCGGCGGATTTCCGGGCCTTGTCATGGCCTTCCTGCTGGCCGAACGTGACGACGCCAGCATCGATCTGGTTGAAAGCAACCGCAAGAAGGCATCCTTCCTGCAGGCCGTCGTCGGCCAGTTCAACCTGCCGGCGCGGGTCGTGGCGCGTCGCATCGATGATAGCCATGAGCTTGTTTCGACACCACAAATCGTCACAGCGCGGGCGTTGGCCCCACTTTCGACCTTGCTGGACCTGTCGGCGCCATGGCTGACATCAGGCGCGCGCGGGCTGTTCCACAAAGGCCGGGATTACCGCGCCGAAGTGCAAGAAAGCGTTCACCGATGGTCCTTCGATCTGGTAGAACATCCAAGCGTGACCGACGCTGGCGGCGTCATCCTTGAGCTGTCCAACTTGCGGCCTGTCTGATTTTTGCTTGGCGACCTCGATATGAATTTCTGGCATAGACCCATGATGAAAAATGGCCCCCGAATCATCACCGTAGCCAACCAGAAAGGTGGCGTCGGCAAGACGACCACCGCCATCAATCTGGCCACGGCGCTGGCGGCAATCGGCGAAAAGGTGCTGATCGTCGATCTCGATCCGCAAGGCAATGCCAGCACCGGCCTCGGCATCGACCGCAAGGATCGGACGGTCTCGTCCTATGACGTGCTGACGGGTGAGCTGGAGCTGGAAGCGGCAGCCATCCCGACCGCCGTGCCGGGTCTGTCGATCGTGCCATCGACGCTCGACCTGCTCGGCATCGAAATGGAGATCGCGTCGGCGCCGGACCGGGTCCTGCGGTTGCGCAACGCCTTGCGTGCCGCTTCGGCGCGTTCGGCCGGCTTCGGCTATGTGCTGATCGACTGCCCGCCGTCGCTCAACCTTCTGACGCTTAATTCGATGGCCGCGGCCGATTCTGTGCTGGTGCCGCTGCAATGCGAGTTCTTCGCGCTCGAAGGCCTCTCCCAGTTGCTGGAAACCGTCGAGCAGGTTCGCCGTTCGATCAATCCGGATCTCACCATCCAGGGCATCGTGCTGACCATGTATGACGGCCGCAACAATCTCGCCAACCAGGTGGTGCAGGATGTCCGCGCCCATATGGGCGACAAGGTCTACGAGACCATCATTCCGCGCAATGTGCGGGTGTCCGAGGCGCCGTCCTACGGCAAGCCGGCGATCCTGTACGACCTCAAATGCTCGGGCAGCCAGGCCTATCTGCAACTGGCATCGGAAGTGATCCGTCGCGAGCGTAAATTGCGCGCAGCTTGATTAGGCTGGATGCATAGACCAAAAAGCCGATTCGATACCGAAACGATCCGGGACCTGGAATAAAGATGAGCGAAGACCCTTCGAGAAAAAGACTGGGCCGCGGGCTGGCAGCGCTGATCGGCGAGATCGATCGCCCGATGGCACCGGAAAAGCCTGGTATGAGCGCCGACGGCAAGGTGCCGATCGAGTTCCTGAGCCCCAATCCGAAAAATCCGCGCCGGCATTTCGGCGACGCCGAACTGACCGATCTGGCGCAGTCGATCCGCGAACACGGCATCGTGCAGCCGGTGGTGGCGCGGCCATCGCCGACCCAGGCCGGCCGCTATGAGATCATTGCCGGCGAGCGGCGCTGGCGGGCGGCGCAGCGCGCCGGGCTGAGCGAGATCCCGGTCATCATCCGCGAGGTTAACGACCGCACGGCGCTCGAGCTGGCGATCATCGAGAACGTCCAGCGCACCGACCTCAACGCGGTCGAGGAAGCGCTCGGCTACCAGCAGCTGATCGACGAGCACGGCTACACCCAGGCCGATCTCGGCCAGGTGATCGGCAAGAGCCGCAGCCATGTCGCCAACACGCTGCGGCTGCTGAAGCTGCCGGACGTGATCCGCGACATGCTGGTCGACGGTGCGCTGTCGGCGGGCCATGCCCGCACACTGGTGACGGCGGAGGATCCGGCCGGACTTGCCAAGCGCATCGTCGAAGAAGGACTTTCGGTGCGCCAGGCCGAGGCGCTGGCACAGATGCCGGCCGGCCCGACGCCCGCCAAGGCCAAGTCCGCGCCGAGCGCGCCGGACAAGGATGCCGATACACTGGCGCTGGAAAAGCTGATGACCGACACGCTCGGCATGATCGTGACGATCGAGCACAAGGATCGCGGCGGCGTGCTGCGGGTGAGCTACCGGACGCTGGACCAGCTCGACGAGCTCTGCCGGCGGCTGAAGGACGAGCAGTAGGCAATGTATTTAGCCGGCAAATTATCTCTGGACTTGAGATCAAGTATGACCGATTGAAGCTGTTTGGCATTCGCATGAGAACACGATAGAGGGCTGGCTTGCTGCCGGCCCTTCTGCTTTTCCGGCGCTGGCGACAGGCGAAAACGGTCGAGCTTCCAATCTCCCCAAAAGCACCCAAAGGGCGGGATCGCTCATCACCGCCGCTTTCGACTGTCGCCAGGCCCTGGCGCTCGCGACTTGACAGTACCGGGCAACGGCGTAACCTAAATTAGATATGGCTTAAATTCTCTGCCCAGCGTGCCGATCAGTCGCGGCGAGGGCTATTTGCCAATGGCACCGCCTCGCCAAAGCGATATGCCGACGCGCCTGACGCAAGTGGGAGGTGCAAATGGCAGTCCGTTGGCAATTGTCCGGAAGTTACTTCGAAAATTGTAGCTGCGATGTCGTATGTCCTTGCCTGCTGTCCACCAACGCGCAGTTGACATCGAAACCGACGAAAGGCGTTTGCGACGTCGGATTGGTCTTTCATGTCGATAATGGCAATTACGGCGACGTTCGATTGGATGGGCTCAGTGTCGTGATGGTTGCTCACACGCCGGGTCCGATGGCGAACGGCAATTGGACGGCCGCAGCCTATATCGACGAACGGGCCGATGACGGGCAAACAGAGGCGCTAGGTGCCATCTTCACTGGCGCCGCGGGAGGCCCCATGGCGGTGTTGGCACCGATGATTGGCACGAATCTCGGTGCCAGGAAGGTACCGATAAGCTACCGGATAGACGGCAAGAAACGTTCGGCGGAGATTGCGGGCGTCATGCAGATGGCGGTCGAGCCGCTGCCGACAATGCGCGAGGACGGGCAGATGTGGGCGGCCACCGGCCATCCTGTCAATCCCGACTGGCTCGCCCTGGCAATGGGGGCGGAAGGAAGTACATTCAGCGACCATGGCATGAGCTGGGACAATTCCCGCCGAAACGGACATTACGCGCCGATCAATTGGTCCGGCCAGCACTAGCCGTTGGCCGTACAGTGGGAACGTAGTCGTCCATGGCGCCGACGTTGCAGCGAAACATCATTCTCGCGCTGCTGATCGCTATCGCCGCGGCGGCGTGGACCCTGCTTATCTGGCAGCAGATGGGCATGGACGCGGACATGCGCATGGAAATGTACTCACTCACCATGGGCATGAAGGCGCCGATGTTTCTTGCCGTCTGGTTGATCATGATGATTGCCATGATGTTTCCGACGGCCGCGCCCATGATCCTGACGTTTCACCAGGTCCAGGCCGGCAAACAGGGCCGGGGCGAGACCTTTGTCTCGAGCTGGGTGTTCGTAGCCGGCTACATGCTGGTTTGGGGCGTGACGGGCGTTGTCGCCTTTGCCGGTGCGGCGGGTGCGGAGACGCTTGCCGGGCATGTGGGATTGTCCATGGCGACGGCCGCGCGCATTGGCGGCGCACTGCTGATGATTGGGGGCGCCTATCAACTCTCCCCACTGAAAGATCTGTGTCTGGCCAAATGCCGCACGCCGATTGGCTTCATCCTGACCTCATGGCGCGATGGTTACTGGGGCGCGGTTCGCATGGGCCTGGAGCATGGACTTTTTTGCCTGGGCTGCTGCTGGCTTTTGTTTCTCGCCCTCTTTCCACTCGGGATCATGAACGTCGCCGCAATGGCCGTGGTCACCTTGCTAATCTTTGCGGAAAAGACCCTCCCGTCAGGAGAGGGGATCGCAAAGGCCTCGGGTGTCGCTCTGCTCCTCTATGGCGCGGCGGTGCTGGTCTTTCCACGGGCGCTGCCAACCTTCCAGCCGGTGGGCGCCATGATCATGAATTGACCAATGGAGGCAGCGCCCGGCGCCGAAAAGGGAAGGATCGCTCTCCTACCGCTGCGCCAGCCGGCTGCTTTCCACCGCAATACCGAGCAGCGCCTGCCTTGCCAGTGCCACCGAAAGGTCCGGCCGTCGCCGCGTCTGCAGCACGGCGGTCTGCAAACGAGTCAGGGCGCGGCCGAGCGCTTCGCTGCTCCAGCGCTCCAGCGCTTTCTCCACCAGCTTACGCCGCGAGAAGAACACCGGCGGACGGGCGGCGGCGACGACGGATGCCGCGTTGCGGCCACCCGAATCCATTTGGCCGCGCATGGCCTGGACTTGCTGCAGCTGCCGCATCGCGGATGAAAGGACCAGGAAGGGCGGGCCACCGGACTGGCAATGGCGGGTGAAGGCGGCGTCGAAGTCGCCGACCTTGCCTTCGAGAAGCGCGTCGACCGCGTCGTCGAAGGACGCGCCGGACACGTCACCCGACATGGCCTTGACCTCTTCCAGCCCGATATCCTTCTGGCCATGGGCATAGAGGATGAGCTTCTCGATTTCGCCGCGCGAGGCCAGCCGGTCGCCGCCCAGATTGCGGCGCAGCGCCTGTCGCGCCTCCATGGTCATCGACATGCCGGCCTTGCGCAGTTCATCGTCGATGACCGCGTCGATATCCCTGGCTTCATCGGCATAGCAAGGCAGGGCCATGGCGTTGTCCGCCGCTTCGACGACAGCGCGCAGCCCGACGCCCTTCTTGAGATCGCCGGCCTCGATCACGATGATGGCGTCGCGCGGCGGTTCGGCGGTGAGCGCCTTGACGTCGTCGGCCAGCGCCTTCTGGCCGCTGGCGTTACGCACCCACAGCAGGCGCCGCTCCGAAAACATCGGCACGGTGCGCGCCTCGTCGAGCAGGCGGCCCTCGTCGCGGTCAACCTCCGAGCCTTCCAGCCGGACCACCGAGAACGGATCGTCGAGCGGCAGGCCGGTTTTTTCGGCAAAGGCCTTTGCGCGCTCGGCGACCAGCCCGCGGTCGGGGCCGTAGAGCAGGACGATCGAGATGCGTGTGTCAGGCTTCGCGAGCCACGAATCGACCTCGAAAGCTTTCTTCTGTGCCATGGCTGCTGGTTAGCATGACGCGGGGTTGGAGTGAACGGCTTCCATCCTGCGTTCCTCTTCCCCGATCGACGGGAGAGGAAAGGCGCGAATTCGCCAACCTTGGCGCCCTTCCTCTCCTTCCGGAGGTGTGAAAGTGAGGGCGAGGAACCCAGGCCTTGCAACCAATCACCTTATCTGACCGGAAACCTTGCTCAACCTTGCGCCTAATTGCGCGCCTCCCGCCAACATCGACAAGAAATTTCGCGGACATATCTTCATCTTGTGCACGGGAGGCTGCATCGGCCGGTGCGGCCGGGACCGAAGCCCGAAGGCTTGCCCGACGAATTCGCACTGGTCTGGCCGCGCGGATATGCAAATATCCGCCCCAGGCAACATTGGAGGACAAAGGTCATGACCGATGCTGGAATGTTGCGTTTTCACGTTCCGGAACCGGAGGTGCGGCCGGGCGGAACGCCTGACTTTTCCAATGTGACCGTCCCGAAGGCCGGCTCGGTGCCGCGCCCGGAGATCGATGTCGATCCGCGCACGATCCGCGACCTCGCCTTCTCGATCATCCGGGTGCTGAACCGCAACGGCGAAGCCGTCGGCCCGTGGGCGGGGTTGCTTTCCGATGACGAGTTGTTGGCTGGCCTTCGCCACATGATGACGCTCAGAACCTTCGACGCCCGCATGCAGATGGCGCAGCGCCAGGGCAAGACGTCGTTCTACATGCAGCATCTGGGCGAAGAGGCGGTGAGCTGCGCCTTCCGCAAGGCGCTTAGCCCGGGCGACATGAACTTCCCCACCTACCGCCAAGCCGGCCTGCTCATCGCCGACGACTATCCGATGGTCACGATGATGAACCAGATCTATTCGAACGAGGCCGACCCGCTGAAGGGCAGGCAATTGCCGGTCATGTACTCGTCGAAGGAGCACGGCTTCTTCTCGATCTCCGGCAATCTGGCGACGCAGTACATCCAGGCGGTCGGCTGGGCGATGGCTTCGGCGATCTCGAACGATTCGCGCATCGCCGCCGGCTGGATCGGCGACGGCTCGACCGCCGAGTCCGACTTCCATTCGGCGCTGGTGTTTGCCTCCACCTACAAGGCGCCCGTGGTGCTCAATGTCGTCAACAACCAGTGGGCGATCTCGACCTTCCAGGGCATCGCGCGCGGCGGCTCCGGCACCTTCGCCGCGCGAGGGCTCGGCTTCGGCATCCCGTCGCTGCGCGTCGACGGCAACGATTATCTTGCCGTCCATGCGGTGGCCAAATGGGCGGTGACCAGGGCGCGCAGCAATCTCGGGCCGACGCTGGTCGAATATGTCACCTATCGCGCCGGCGCGCATTCGAGTTCGGATGATCCTTCGGCCTACCGGCCGAAAACCGAATCCGACGCATGGCCGCTCGGCGATCCGATCGTGCGGCTGAAGAACCATCTCATCCGGCTCGGCGTCTGGTCGGACGAGCGCCACGCGCAGGCCGAGGCGGAAATCCTCGACACGGTGATCGCGGCGCAGAAGGAAGCCGAAAGCCACGGCACGCTGCATGCCGGCGGCAAGCCGTCGACGCGCGACATGTTCGAGGGCCTCTATGCCGAGATGCCGCCGCATCTGCGGCGCCAGCGCCAGCAGGCGGGAGTCTGAGCCATGCCAAGACGGACCATGATCGAGGCAATCCGCGACGCCATGGATGTGTCGATGGGACGTGACGACAAAGTCGTCGTGTACGGCGAGGATGTCGGCTTCTTCGGCGGCGTCTTCCGCTGCACGCAGGGACTGCAGGCCAAATACGGCAAGAGCCGTTGCTTCGATGCGCCGATCAACGAATCCGGCATTGTCGGCTCGGCCATCGGCATGGCCGCCTACGGGCTGAAGCCCTGCGTGGAAATACAGTTTGCCGACTACATGTATCCGGCCTACGACCAGCTGACCCAGGAAGCGGCCCGGCTGCGCTACCGCTCGAACGGCGATTTCACCTGTCCGATCGTGGTGCGGATGCCGACCGGCGGTGGCATCTTCGGCGGCCAGACGCACAGCCAGAGTCCGGAAGCGCTGTTCACCCATGTGTCGGGGTTGAAGACCGTGGTGCCGTCCAACCCACATGATGCCAAGGGGTTGCTCATCGCCGCGATCGAGGATCCGGACCCGGTGATCTTCCTCGAGCCCAAGCGGCTCTACAACGGCCCCTTCGACGGCCATCACGACCGGCCGGTGACGCCATGGTCGAAGCATGAGCTCGGCGAGGTCGCCGACGGCCACTACACGATACCGCTCGGCAAGGCCGCGATCCGCAGGACGGGCTCTGCCATCACCGTGCTCGCCTATGGCACCATGGTCTATGTCGCGCAGGCCGCCGTCGAGGAGACCGGTATCGATGCCGAGATCATCGATCTGAGAACCCTGCTGCCCCTCGATCTCGATACCATCGTGGCGTCGGTCAAGAAGACCGGGCGCTGCGTCATCGTGCACGAGGCGACGCTGACCTCCGGCTTCGGCGCCGAGCTGTCGGCGCTGGTGCAAGAGAACTGTTTCTACCATCTGGAGGCGCCGGTGGCGCGGGTCGCCGGCTGGGACACACCTTATCCGCATGCGCAGGAGTGGGACTATTTCCCCGGTCCCGCCCGGGTTGGCCGCGCTCTGCTTGAAACCATGGAGGCCTGAGATGGGCGAGCACGTCATCAAGCTGCCCGATGTCGGCGAAGGCGTCGCCGAAGCGGAGCTCGTCGAGTGGCATGTCAAGGTCGGCGATATCGTGCGCGAGGACACCGTGCTCGCCGCCGTCATGACCGACAAGGCAACAGTCGAAATTCCATCGCCCGTCGATGGCCAAATCCTGTGGCTGGGCGCCGAGATCGGCGACACGGTGTCGATCGGCTCGCCCATCGTGCGGTTGAAGGTGGCGGGCGAGGGCAATGCGAAGCCGCAGAGCGGCGGCGAGGTGGAAGCGGTGGCCGCCGAAGCTACGGCGAGACTCCCGACGCCGAAGCCCGAAGCCGTTGCGCCAACCGCGAGGACTGCGCCAAAAACCAGCGCAACGGACGTGAAGCCGGCTGCGGCCGTTGTGAAAAACGCGCAGCAGCCTTCCGTCTCCGGCGCGCCGCGTCTGGAGGGTGAGAAACCGCTGGCGTCGCCGGCTGTGCGCCTGCGCGCAAAAGAGGCTGGCATCGATCTCAGGCAGGTTGCAGGGACCGGCCCAGCCGGCCGCATAAGCCACGAGGACATCGAGGCCTATCTGGCCCGCGGTCCGCAAGTCGCCAAGGCCCCCGGCCTTGCCCGCAACGACACGGTAGAGGACATCAAGGTGGTCGGGCTCCGGCGCAAGATCGCCGAGAGGATGACGCTGTCCAAATCGCGCATCCCGCACATCACCTATGTCGAGGAGATCGACGTTACCGCGCTGGAAGACCTGCGCGCCGCGCTCAACAAGGAAAAGCGCGCGGACAAGGGGGCGGAAAGACCGAAGCTGACGTTGCTGCCGTTCCTGATGCGGGCGATGGTCAAGGCAATCGCTGACCAGCCCAATCTCAATTCGCTGTTCGACGACGAGGCCGGCATCATCCACCAGCATGGCGGCATCCATATCGGCATTGCCGCGCAGACGCCGTCGGGGCTGGTGGTGCCGGTGGTCAAGCATGCCGAGGCGCGCGACATCTGGGACTGCGGCGCCGAGGTTATCAGGCTTGCCGAGGCGGCCAAGTCCGGCACGGCGACCCGCGACGAGCTGTCCGGCTCGACCATCACCATCACTTCGCTTGGTGCCATGGGCGGCGTGGCGACGACACCGGTAATCAATCATCCGGAAGTGGCGATCATCGGTGTCAACAAGATGATGGTACGGCCGGTGTGGGACGGCACGCAGTTCATCCCACGCAAGATGATGAACCTGTCCTCCAGCTTCGACCATCGCGTCATCGACGGCTGGAACGCTGCCGTCTTCATCCAGCGCATCAAGACGCTGCTGGAAACGCCAGCGCTGATTTTCGTGGATTGAGGGTGATGGAGTTGATCAAGAGGAAGTTGCCGGCGCTGGTGTGTGGGCTCCCCCTTCTCCCCTTGTGGGAGAAGGTGTCGCCGGAGGCGACGGATGAGGGGTGTTCCAGGGAATGCCAACGCCTCACTTCGGTGGAACACCCCTCATCCGTCTCGGCGCTATCGCCCCGATCCACCTTCCCCCACAAGGGGGAAAGGAAAAGGCGCGTCGCGGCCTTCGCCGAAGGGGAGCAGTCGTCATGAAAGAAATCTCCTGCAAGCTGCTCGTCATCGGCGCCGGTCCCGGCGGCTATGTCTGCGCCATCCGTGCCGGCCAGCTCGGCATCGACACGGTGATCGTCGAGGCCGGCAAGCCTGGCGGCACCTGCCTCAATGTCGGCTGCATTCCGTCCAAGGCCCTGATCCACGCGGCGGAAGAGTTCGAGAAGGTATCGCACATGGCCGGCGGCAACAGCCCGCTCGGCATCTCGGTCTCGGCACCCGTGCTCGACCTTGCCAGAACCGTGGCCTGGAAGGATGGCATCGTCAGCCGGCTCAACAGCGGCGTGGCGGGCCTGCTCAAGAAGGCCAGGGTGAAGACCGTTCAGGGCTGGGCGACGTTCCGCGATGGCAAGACCGTCGAGGTCGAGACCGAGATCGGCATGCAAGTGATCCGCGCCGAGACGATCGTGATCGCCACCGGTTCGGCGCCGGTCGAACTGCCGTCCCTGCCGTTTGGCGGACCGGTGATTTCATCCACCGAGACCCTGGCGCTTAGCGAGGTGCCGAAAAGGCTCGCCGTCGTCGGCGGTGGCTATATCGGCCTCGAACTCGGCATGGCCTTCGCAAAAATGGGTGCCAAGGTGACCGTGGTCGAGGCCTTGCCGCGGGTGCTGGCGCAGTACGACGCCGAGCTTACCCGGCCTGTGGTCAAGCGCCTGGCCGAACTCGGCATCGAGGTGATGCTAGGTGCCAAGGCCAAGGGCCTGTCGACCCAGGGACAAGCGGGCAAAGGCGACGCGCTGCTGGTCGAGACATCGGACGGCAAGAGCGCCAAGGTGGCCGCCGACAAGATCCTGGTGACGGTCGGCCGCAAACCGGTGACCGAAGGCTGGGGGCTCGACCAGATCGACCTCGACAGGGCCGGCAAATTCATCCGCATCGACGACCAGTGCCGCACTTCGATGCGCGGCGTCTTCGCTATCGGCGATGTCACTGGCGAGCCGATGCTGGCGCACCGGGCGATGGCGCAAGGTGAGATGGTCGCCGAGATCGTGGCCGGCCACAAGCGCAGCTGGGACAAACGCTGCATTCCAGCCGTGTGCTTCACCGATCCCGAGCTGGTGACGGCTGGTCTGTCGCCGGAAGAGGCCAAGAGCCAGGGTGAGATCAAGATCGGGATGTTCCCCTTTACCGCCAACGGCCGGGCGATGACGAGGCTGGGCGAGGACGGTTTCGTCCGCGTTGTCGCCCGCGCGGACAACCATCTGGTACTCGGCATCCAGGCGGTCGGACAGGGCGTGTCGGAGCTATCGACGGCGTTCGGCCTGGCGCTTGAGATGGGGGCGAGGCTGGAGGATATCGCCGGAACGATCCACGCGCATCCAACGCAAGGCGAAGGGTTCCAGGAAGCGGCGCTGAAGGCGCTCGGGCACGCGCTGCATATTTAGAGCTCCCCCCTTCTCCCTCTGTGGGAGAAGGTGTCGCCGAAGGCGACGGATGAGGGGTGCTCCAACTTGGCACCGACCGCTCTCCGTCCAACACCCCTCATCCGTCTCGGCGCTGCGCGCCGATCCACCTTCCCCCACATGGGGGGGAAGGGAAGGCCACGCTGCTCAGCTCGCGAGCCGGCTCTCCATCTCGTGCTGCGCGTAGGCGCGGCCGAAGCGGTTGGCGAGGAAGGCGTCGAGCGCGATGTCTTCTTGTCTGACGAACCCGGTCGCGGGCAAGGTCCCATCGGCGAGCATGTCGAGCACGGCGCAGATGCCGGACGCGGTGGTGATCTGGATGGCGCTGCGCACCGTCTGGCCGATGCGCCTGGAGTAGATCTTGTTGGCGTAGGTCTCCTGCAGCAGGCGGCCGTTCTTGCGGCCCGAGACAGTGACGAAGACGATGACCACGTCCTGCAGCGTCGCCGGCAGGGCGCTCTCGAAGATGTCTTTCAGCACCTCGCGGCGGTGGCGCAGCCCAAGATCGTTGAGCAGCGCCTTCATGATCGCGGCGTGGCCGGGATAGCGGATCGTGCGGTAGTTCAGTGTTCGCACCTTGCCCTTCAACGTCTCCGCCAAGGTGCCCAGCCCGCCGGACGTGTTGAACGCCTCGTAGGTGACGCCGTCGAGCGAGAATTCCTCGCGCTCCTCCAGCGGCGGCACCTCGACCAGCTCGCCCTCGACGATCGCCTCGCAAGGCTCGCAATATTCGTTGATGACGCCGTCGGTGCTCCAGGTCAAATTGTAGTTCAACGCGTTGGAGGGATATTGCGGCAGGGCGCCAACCCGCATGCGCACGCTCTCCAGCGTGTCGAAGCGGCTGGCCAGATCATTGGCGACGATCGAGATGAAGCCCGGCGCAAGGCCGCATTGCGGGATGAAGGCGCTCCTGGCCGAGCGGGCCAGTTCCTTGACCCGCCGCGTGCTGACGACATCCTCGGTGAGATCGAGATAGTGCACGCCGGCGCTGGCCGCCGCTTCGGCGATGCGCGTCGTCAGATGGAACGGGGCGGCGCTGAGCACCGCGAACTTGTCGGCCAATGCCGCTTCGAGCGTGCCGGATGCCTCAATGTCGAGTTCCAGCGTGGCGACCGCAGCAGGCAGTTCCGCCGCGGCGAGTTGCGTCGCGGAGCGGTCGACCAGGGTGACTTGATAATCACCCGTACCGGCAAGCATCCCGGCAATGGTCGAGCCGATCTTGCCGGCGCCGACAACAACAATTTTCTTCATGACCGATCCCTCGCGCGAAACTGATTTTGCTGTTTTTGTTTATGCAGGTCGTTGTCCCAAAACCGCTGCACACCCCCGGGTCGGGCCCGTGGGTGTACTTTTGGGCGACATGCACAAGGATCGCAGCTTGCCCGTCGAAAGGAAGCGTGGAATTGTTCGAAACGAAACTCTGATTGTGCGATCTGCCGACAGGAATCGTCGAAATGCTGAGCGATGCCGAACAAGCCCTGCTTTCCCTGCTGCGCGAGAATGCGCGCGCCTCGACCGCCGAACTCGCGCGGAAGCTTGGCGTGTCACGGACAACGGTGCAAAGCCGGATCGAGCGGCTGGAGCAGCGCGGCATCATCACCGGCTATGGCGTCAGGCTGGGGCCGGACTACGAGCAGGGTCTGGTGCGGGCGCATGTGCTGCTCACCGTGACGCCCAAGCTCGCCGACAAGGTGGTGCGCGGCCTGCGCGCGCTGGCGCCGGTCAGGACGCTGCATTCCGTCAGCGGCAATTTCGATATGATTGTCATCGTCGATGCGCCGTCGATCCGGGATCTCGATCTGCTGCTCGACCAGATCGGCGCCATGGAAGGGGTCGAGCGGACCCTGTCGTCGATCATCCTGTCGACGCGCATCGACCGCTGATCAATCCGGTGGTGATTGCGGGGACGGCACCGTCGCGGCACTTTCCCCGTCGACACGTGCGGACCTGATCGACGCGAACGTTCAGCGCTTTTCGCTTACCGATTTGTAAGAACCCGGCAAATCTCCTGTATGTTTGACAGCGTATATCGACGCCTGATCTGCGGTAGAATATATTCGGCAAAAGTCGAAAACCCGTAGATAGAAATTACAATGACGTTCTGGGTTCGGGTCTCGCACATGTTGTACAGAAGTGACTCCAGCGGAACCAGCAAAGAGATATGGATAACCACCTCCCTGGTGCTTTTTATCATCATTCTTCTGCTGATTGTTATGTCCGGAAATGGATCCTCTCCGCATGAGCACTGGCAGACGCTGTGGATGTGGTAGTCGCGATGCGGCCCGGGTTCTCGCCAGCTGGGGCGGGTACGTCTATGCGGCCGATGGTTTGGCTCTCGGGAAACTCACGGTTACCGCCAGCCCGGGTCGGCAGTCTTCGAGGACGACTGTCGCCCCATGCAGGTCGACGATGGCTCGCACCAGGCTGAGGCCAAGGCCACTGCCGGGCGTCGACCGGCTATTGTCCAGCCGATACAGCCGCTGAAACACCTTGTCGCGCTCGTCGGCCGGAATACCGGGCCCGTTGTCACTGACCTTCGCAAGAATATGGTCGGCCTGCGGGGTCACCGACAATTCGATGGCGGTCCCTGCGGGGCAGTGCCGCAAGGCATTTTCCACGAGATTGGCGAACAGCTGCGTCAGCAGCTCGCGGTCTCCATGGATCTGGCTTCCATGGAGCACCGTCGCCGACAAGGACTTTCCATCGTCCTCGGCGACGTCGGCGTAGATTTCGGCGATGGTTTCCACCACCTCGCCGAGATCGACATCGGTAAACCGCGCCTTGCGCGCGCCAGCCTCGATCTGGGCGATCCGCAACAGCGCGTCGAAGGTCGCGTTGATCTGCAGGCTCTCCGCATGCGCCTCCGCCAGTTCGTCGGAGACCTCCTGGCCCGACAGGTTCCTTTCCGACGCGGTGTCGAGGATCATCTGCAGGCGGTTGAGTGGTGTCTTCAGGTCGTGCGCGATGTTGGCGCTGACCAGCCTCATGCCTTCGACCAGCCCCGACAGGCGGTCGAGCGCCGCATTGACCTGGGTGGACACGACGTCGATATCGTCGGCATTGCCGGTCAGCGGGATGCGGGCATCCAGCCGACCATGCGAGACGTCCACCATCGTGGCGGCAATGCCGTCGAGACGGCGCTGGACGCGCGTGGCAAGCAGGGCGCCGCCGGCAACCGCCAGCCCGGTGATGATCAGCGTTCCCCAGCCGAAGCTCATCAGCACCACCGTCTCCAGCTCCTCCGTTTCCGAAAGGCTGAAAGCGACCGTCAAACTGTTTCCGCCGATTGAGCCGGAATAGGCGCGGTACTCGGTGCCGGGAGGCACGCCGGGCAGGACGGCGTCGAACATCGAGAATCCGTCGGGAAGGCCCGCCGCTGTGAAATTGCCGGCCACGTGGTTTCCGGCAGGGTTGGTGAGCGAAAAGAGCTGCTCCTTCTTCGGGCTGAGCTGCGAATGGCTCTCGACCGTTGCGATCAGGTCCTCGGGATCGGTCTCATAGGTCGCCGCCACGACCGAGTAGGTTTCCTTGATGGCTTCATCGAGCCGTTCGGCAAGATCGGCGCTCATCATCTGGTAGACGATTGCGCCCGACAGCACGAAGGCCAGCACGAACAGGAAGGCGAATGTCAGGGCAAGCCGGAAGGGCGTGCTGCGCAGCAGACGGGCTCTTGTACCCGTCATGGCGCAAGCGGTGCGTGCAGACTGTAACCGGTGTTGCGGACCGTGTGGATGAGCTGGGCTTCGAACGGCTTGTCGATCTTTGTCCGCAGCCGGCTGATATGGGTCTCGACCACGCTGGTCTTGGGATCGAAGTGAAAATCCCAGACGCGCTCCAGCAGCATGGTGCGGGTGACGACGCGTCCTTCGCCGCGCATCAGCACTTCCAGCAGGCTGAATTCCCTCGGTTGCAGGTCGATCGGATGGCCCTGCCGGGTGACGCGCCGCATGATCAGATCCATCTCGAGATCGGCAACCCGCAAAACGGTCTTCTGCTCCTGCGCGGCCGGCCGGCGGCCAAGCGCGTTGATGCGGGCAAGCAGCTCTGAAAAGGCGAAGGGCTTGACCAGATAGTCGTCGCCACCCGCCTCGAGACCCTCGACGCGGTCGTCGATGCCGCCGACGGAGGTGAGAAAGATCGCCGGGGTCCGCACGCCTGCCGCGCGGATCGCCTTGACCATCGACAGGCCGTCGAGACCGGGGATCATTCGATCGGCCACGATCACGTCATAGCCGCCGCTGGCCGCCGCGAAAAGCGCGTCGTGTCCGTTGCGCAGCAAGTCGCAGACATGACCGGCCTCGGTCAATCCCTTGACGATGTAGTCGGCCGTCTTGAGGTCGTCCTCGACAAGAAGAAGTCGCATGGCTGTTCCGGGTGGTTGCCGAGATCGGGGATAGGCTAGCACCGGCATGGATCCGTTCCTAGGATATCACGAGCCTGAAACCCGCGGCGGCTCGCAGCGGGTTCATGGTCCGGTTTTCTGGCGAAGTTTTGTCCTAATCCGACTCCAGCAGGATTTCCTCGGCCTCGTCGACCGCCTCCCGCAGCGTCATGGAGAGGACAAGGGCAATGATGCAGCCAAGGAAGATCAGGCTGGTGAAGATGGTGCCGAAACCGAGGCCGCCATATTCGACCGGCTGCGACATCAGGTCGCCGAGGGAGGCGCCAAGCGGCCGCGTCAGGATATAGGCGAGCCAGAAGGCCAGGATGCCGTCCAGATCGAGCAAGTAGTAGGCAAGCGCGATGAGCGCGACGATGCCGCCGAACAGCAGGCCGGTGGCCAGATAGCCCAACTCGAAGGTCTCGATGACGAGATCACCGGCGGCTGTGCCGAGCGAGAAGGTGAAGAGGATCGCCAGCCAGTAGAAGATCTCGCGCCTGGTGGTGAAGATGGTGTGGATCGATAGCGTTCGCTCGCTGGCGTACCAGACCGCGAATGTCGCGGCGAGCACGACCGAGAAAGCAATCGCCGTCGTCTGCAGGTGGGCGCCGAAATCGTCGACGAGGTTGTCCGTGATCAGCGTTCCGACGACGCTGATCAGCACCACTGTCAGCCAGTAGGTCCAGGGCACGTAGCGTTTCCGTGCGAACTGCAGCACAAGGGCGACGGCCAGGACGGCGGTCATGATCAGCGAGGTGACGGTCAGTCCAAGCCCGAGGTTGACGGCAAGAAGGTCGATCGCCGTTTCGCCCATGGTCACCGCCATCAGCTTGATCAGCCAGAAATCGAGGGTGACGTCCGGAACCCTGTTGTGGCTCGGTTCGGCGGGGTGCGTGTTGGGCGAGAGCATGGCGGGCGTCCTGGGACTGATGGTTCGCGGAATTGTCTGCCCATGACCGTCCATCGAGCGAAAAGCCGTCGCCGCGCCGCTCGAACCCGGCCAGCGGAAACGAGCCGGCATCCTAGGCAAGGAAAATCACACTCGCCTGTCCGGCAGCTTACAATTTCGTAAGAATGGCTGCAGGCCGCGCAAAAGGCCTTTACGAACGCCTCGCCGTGCGCCGATAGAAGGCCATTGCCTTGCATCCGCCATCAATGTCGTGCCCCAGTGCACACTGGGTTTGTCAGGACCCCAAGGAAAACGCGATGACCTACGCTTCCCTCAAGCCGGTTTCAGAAGCCTTCGTCCAGCGCAAGCGGCTGATCTTCGTGCGAGCCGCGGCGGTGCTCGCGGTGCTGCTTCTGTTGGTTGCCAAACCAGCCCTGATCGAGGGTTCGAACGGACATGAAACGCTCGAACTCTTCGGCTTTTGCCTGGTGCTCGTCTGCGTTGCGGGGCGGCTTTGGAGCATCCTTTATGTCGGCGCCAAGAAGAACCAGGAACTGGTGTCGGCGGGACCGTTCTCGATAATGCAGAACCCGCTCTATTTCTTCTCGACGGTCGGGGCAGTCGGTGTCGGGTTGATCTACGGCTCCCTGCTGGCCGCCGTGGCGCTCGGCCTTGCCAGCTTTTTCATCTTCCGGGTCACGGCGCGCAAGGAAGCCGAATTCCTGCTGGGCAAGTTCGGCCCCGCCTACGTTGCCTACGCCCGCAGCACGCCTCGGTTCTGGCCGAACCCGTTGCTATACCATGACCTCGACGAGCTGCAGTTCTCAACGCGGGCCCTGAAGCGCACGTTCTACGACGGGCTCTATTTCCTTGCCATTTTCCCGGCCATTGAACTGGTCGAGCATTTCAGGGCGACCGGCCTGCTGTTCCAGCCCTTTGTCACGCTCTATTGATCATCGGCTGATCATGGGGGCCGCGAAGCGGCCCGCCGCACGCTCCGCACGAGAATAGCCAGACAGCCAATCAGCAGCAGGATGCCGCCGGGAAGCGGCGGCAGCGCCAGCAGCTTCACCGCCGCGGTGACCCCGGCAATCAGGATCAGCGCCAGCAGCGCCAGGCTGCCATCGTCGATGAACATGCCGGCGAGCTCTTTCAGGACAATACGCACGATGTTCATCGAGGACGTTCTCCGGCCGGAGCGGGATGGGCGTCGCGCAACCAGCGGACGATGGCAAGGGATGCGAGCGCAACGACCGCGAAGATCGCCAGCAAGGCGAGATCGGCGCCGGGCCAGTCGGCGCCGATACCTTCACCGGTCCAGAAAATGCCAAAGCTGGTCAGCATCAGGCCGACAACGAACTTCAAGGCATTTTCGGGAACGCGCGCCAATGGGCGATGCACGGCGAGGCCGATGACCATCACCAGGACAAACGCTGCCAGCGCTCCGAGGCTGGCATTGAGTGTCTGTCCATGCGTCCCGCCAACCGCGATGACGATGAACACCACCTCGACACCCTCCAGCAGCACCGCCTTGAATGCCGCCAACCCGGCCAGGTAGTCCGCCCGGCGATCGCCGGCCTGCCGGCGAAGCGCCGCGGTCTCCTTCGAGAAGGCCGCCTCCTCGTCATGCAACGGGACAATTCCGACGCTGCGCAGGATGGCCTTGCGTAGCCACCGCATGCCGAACAGGATGAGCAGCACGCCGACCGCGAATTGCAGGATGGTGATGGGAACAAGCGCCAGCAATGGCCCGAAAGCCAGCACGAGCGCGGTCAGGACCGCCAGTGCCAGTACAGCGCCGGTCAATGCCGGCCGCAAGCCCCGGGTCAGGCCGACCGCGAGCACGATCGTGAAGGCTTCGACCATCTCGACGAACGAGCCGAGAAAGGCCGCGCTTATGGTCGAAACCAACGGTGCAAAATTGGTCATGGCTCCTGTCCTGTGGGAAGGCACGCTTCCCAGCATAGACATCGCCACGGCGCCCGACAGTGAATTCTTGCAGATTCTTGTGCAATTGGGTGCGGAAGGACGAGGACCCGGGCAATATCATAGCCGGCTAATGAGGGTCGCGCCGCCGCCTTTCCCGGACCTCTAGCTGCCGAGCGGGTGCGGCATGTAGCCGACGAAGCCCGCGATCTTCCAGCTGCCCCCGACCTTGGTGCAGAAATACAGCGTCTGCCATTTCAGCCTGTCGACGCCACCGCCCGCCTTGGCGACGGAGCCGTCGAATTTCTTGTGCAGCACGGCGCGGTCGCCATCGACATCGATGTCGCGCATGTTGGTGACGCGAAACAGCGCCTCGCGCAGCGGCTCGGCGAATTTCGTCGCCGCGGTCTCCTTGGCCTGGCGCAGCCACTCGTCGCGATAGACTTCCAGCCGGGGAAACTGCAGCCGCCAGGCGTCGGCATTGCTGAGGAAATGCGCGTGCATGCCAAAGAAGCTCGAGGCCACGAAATCATCCTCGACCATCGACCAGTCCTGGCTGATGAAAGCATCGATGTCGCGCCGCACCAGCATTTCCCAAAGCGCGTGGCGATCGGCATCGCCGGCCGGAAACGGGTTCTTGTCGTAGGTCATTGCTGTTTTCTCCGGGTCTGGAAACGCGTCTGTCCGTCGCGGCTTGAAGCCTGCCTGTCAATGGGCACGATGCAAGCGCCTCTGTAATAAAGCAACATGGATTTCGAAGAATGTTGCTTTCCAACAAGGCCTCTATGAGGATCGGCCCGATCGGGGTAAATGTTGATCGAAGCGGGAGCCGCCATGGTGTCCCGTCGCGTCATCAGAGGAGGCTGTCCCTTGCCGAAGCAATGTTTTGGAACGTCCCATGTGCCGTTGTCGCCGGCCGTGCGGGCCGGCGATTTGGTCTATATCTCCGGTCAGGTTCCGGTCGGCAGCGACGGCATCGTGGTCAAAGGCGGTATATCCGAACAGACCGAGCAGGTGCTGTCGAACGTCAAGGCGGCGTTGGCGCTCGCCGGCTGCACCATGGACGATGTGGTCAAGACGACGGTATGGCTGGAAGACGCGCGCGATTTTGGCGCCTTCAACGCCGTCTATGCCAGGCATTTTCCCAAAAACCCGCCGGCCCGCACCACCGTCGAATCGCGGTTGATGATCGACATCAAGATCGAAGTCGAGGCCGTCGCCTATCGGCCGGTCTGACGGCAAGAGACGACGGAGGCAGGTGCCGATGCGATTTGATCTGCTGATAAAGGGCGGCCGCGTCATCGACCCGGCCACGGGTCTTGACGGGCAGCGCGATGTTGGCATCGCCAATGGCCGTGTTGCGGCGATCGAAGCCGCGATCGATGCCGAACACGCCACGCAGGTCATCGATGCGAGAGACTGCATCGTCACGCCTGGCCTGGTCGACCTGCACAGCCACGTCTACTGGGGCGGCACCTCGCTTGGCGTCGACGCCGACCGCCTTGCCGCCAAGAGCGGCACCACCACCTTCATCGATGCGGGCAGTGCGGGCGCGGGCAATTTCCTCGGCTTTCGCCGCCATGTCATCGAGCGCTCGAAGGTGCGCATCCTCGCCTATGTCAACATTTCCTTTGCCGGCATCTTCGGCTTCTCGCAGACGGTGTCGGTCGGCGAGTGCAGCGATCTGAGGCTCTGCGATCCGCGCGAGGTCGTCGCCGCGGTGCGCGAGCACGCCGACGTGGTCGTCGGCGTGAAAGTTCGCTCCGGGCGCCATGCCGGCGGCACCAGCGGCATCGCCCCCGTCGATCTCGCGCTGGAGGCGGCGGACAAGGCCGGCTTGCCGTTGATGGCGCATATCGACGAGCCGCCGCCGGGCCGCTCGGAAGTGTTGCCGCGCCTGCGCAAGGGCGACATTCTCACCCACTGCTTTCGCCCCTTTCCCAACGCGCCGGTGTTTGCCTCCGGCGCGGTCAGGCCCGACATGCGGCTGGCGCGCGAACGCGGCGTCATCTTCGACCTCGGCCATGGCATGGGTTCGTTCGATTTCGCGGTCGCCCGGGCGATGCTCGAGGAAGGGCTGGCGCCCGACGTGATCAGCAGCGACGTGCATCTCTACTGCGTCGACGGGCCGGCCTTTGACATCCTGGTCTGCATGTCGAAACTGCTGGCGCTCGGCATGCCGCTGGTCGAGGTCCTGCGTGCGGCGACGCAGCGTCCGGCGCAGGCGATCGCCCGGCCTGATTTGGGCACGCTGGCGGTCGGCACGGTTGGCGACGTCGCCGTGCTTCGGCAGCGCCCGGGCCGCTTCACCTTTGTCGACGCGGTCGGCGCATCGCTGGTCGCCGACCAGAGGCTGGTCTCGGAAGGCATCGTCATCGGCGGCACCTGGTGGCCGAACGAGGCGGTGAACGACGTCAGCGAGACCGAGCGTTTCGAGGCGCCAGCCCGGCACACGCATGTCGATATCGCGGCCAGGCACTTTGGCCACAGCCACGATTGAGCCGCGAGGCCGGTTGGTCAGTGAGCGGTTGAAGGACTATCGGGCGGGCACGCCGCATCCAGCGCGTTGACGAAACTCTCGGCGTCCACAGTCGTCAAAACCCCGACGCGCTCGCGGATCAGATCGTCGCTCCAGTTCCACCACTGCAAGGCCTGCAGGCGCTCGATGACCTCGGGCGCGAATCTGTATCGGATGACACGAGCGGGATTGCCGACCGCGATGGCATAAGGCGGGATGTCCCTGGTGACGATGCTGCCCGCCCCGATGACCGCGCCGTTGCCGATCGTGACACCGCTAAGGACAATGCAGCGGGCACCAAACCATACGTCATGGCCGACCGTGATTGGCCCCTTGCTGAAGGTTTCAGCGCCATTGCGAATCTTTCCGTCGACGATTCGAAGCGGATAAGTGGTCGCCGTATCGACGCGGTGCTCGGCCGCGCCGACAAAAAGCACGTCCGGGCCAATCGAGCAGAACGAACCAATGCGTATTGGCGATCTCTTGCGCGGACCCCAAAACGAGCTCTTCCCAAGGCCATAGGTATGGCGACCAACCTCGACGCCAGGCAGTGGCGGTAAAGGGTTCTTTTTCAGCCCCAGTTTTATGCGAAGCCCTCTAAGTAGTCCCATCTGGTTCGATTCCCCCCGTTGCCACGCAAGCAACAGATACTCATTGCACCCCAATAGTTCTCAAGCAACTTCGATCTCTGGTCTGGCCCAAGATGATGCCACTGACTGACAATGGTAAAGAAGGTGGGCTCGGAAACTTCGACAAACGGCTCATGTATTCGACGGAAGCCGATTGGCCGGGAAAGCGACCGCGTCGCGCGCTACCCCATGGAATCCGGGTCTGGTCTGCCTCCGGCGTTGTCCCCGCTACTCGGTTTGGACTTCAAGGCCGTCAAATCTGGCGTGGTGAGGCGCGAGATGTCTCGGTGCTGGAATTGCTCGGCTTCCCGTAAACCGGCGTTGCGATGCCTTCCATCCGCGCTTTGATCTGCAGCGCCACATATTTCGAATAGAAGCGCGACAGCGCCAGATTGCCGCCGTGGAACCACAACGCTTCCTGCGCTGTCGGCTTCCACATGTTGCGCAGTTCGCCTTGCCATGGTCCGGGGTCGCCTTTCACGCCCGAGCCGAGGCCCCAGCACGGGCCGACCTTGTCGGCGACCTCGCGCGAGACGATTTGCGCCACCGTCTCGTTCATAGACTGATAGCCGGTGCAGGCGATGATCGCGTCGGCGGCCAGTTCGCTGCCGTCCTCGAAAAGGATGCCTGTCGGCGTCAGCGACTTGATGGCGACGCCGCTGCGGACGCCGATCTCGCCGTCGATGATCAGATCGGAAGCGCCGACATCGATGTAGTAGCCCGAGCCTGTGCGATAGGCCTTCATCAAGAGGCCGGTCTCGTCGTCGCCGAAATCGATGGCGAAGCCGGCGGCGCGCAAGCGATCATAGAAAGCGGCGTCGCGCTTCTTGATCACCTCGTAAAGCGCCCGCTGACCCTTGGGTACCAGCGCGAAGGGGGTCGAGGCGACGATCATGTCGGCCTTCTCGGTGGTGATGCCGCGCGCCAGCGCGTTTTCCGAAAAAATCTCGAAGCCGACTTCCATCAGCGTGTCGGACTTGACCACCGTGGTCGGCGAGCGCTGGATCATCGTCACCTTCGCGCCGCTTTCCCACAGGTCGACGCAGACGTCATGCCCCGAACTTGCCGCGCCGATGACGGCAACGCGTTTGTCGCGAAATTTCTCGCCGCTGGAATACTGGCTGGAATGCAGCAACTCGCCCTTGAACGTTTCGGCGCCGGCCAAGTCGATCCGCCGCGGCGGGCCATAGGCGCCGGTGGCAAAGACAATGTGCTTCGGCTTCAGCGTGATGTGCCGACCAACGCGGTCGACGACCACGGTCCAGACCTTCTCGGTCTCGTCATAGGAAGCGCTGAGGCATTTGGTGGCGACCCAGTAGTTGAGCTCCATGACGCGCGTGTACATTTCCAGCCAGTCGCCCATCTTGTCCTTGGGCGTGAACACCGGCCAGTTTTCCGGAAACGGAATGTAGGGTAGATGGTCGTACCAGACCGGGTCGTGCAGAACGAGCGAGCGGTAGCGGTTGCGCCAGGAATCGCCCGGGCGCGCATTCTTCTCGATGATGATGGTGGGCACGCCGAGTTGCCGGAGCCGGGCGCCGAGCATGATGCCGCCCTGGCCGCCGCCGATGACGAGGCAATAGGGTTGCTCGCCGGCGCCGAGTTCGCGCGTCTCGCGCGCCCGCGCTTCAGACCAGGTCTCGCGCTCGGGGTCGGCCTTGTGGCGCACGCCGAGCGGCCGCGCCGGGCCCTTGCGCTCCTCGAACCCCTTGAGCTCGGTCATCGCCGTGAACAGCGTCTGACAGCGTCCGTCGCGCAGCCGCATGACGCCCTGCCCTGTAGCCACCGCGGTTTCGAAGCTGAACCAGGCTTCGATGGTGCCCTCGTCCGAGGTCGCCTCGCCGGTCAGCCGCCATGCAGTCGGTTTCGTCGTCGGCAGCGTCGTCCGCAGCATGTCGGCGATCGCCTCGCGGCCTTCCATCGTCTTGACGTTCCAGGTGAAGGCCAGAAGGTCACGCCAGTAGCAGTCATCGACGAACAGGTTGCCCGCCGCGGCGAAGTCGCCGGCCGCGAGTGCCTGCGCCAGGGAGTCGAACCATGCGGCGGCTTGTTTCGTCGGTGCTATTTCGAGCATTTCTTCCCTCTTGCTGCGTGCGCCCAATCTGAATTGGGATGGTAATTGTCGAAACCCGGCGCTGCCCCTCATCCGCCTGCCGGCACCTTCTCCCGTGAACGGGGAGAAGAGGCTAATCCCCGAGCGGCTCCATCTCCTTGCCGGTGCGGTGGATCTGGGCGTTGTACTTGATGCGGCGCACTGTCTCGCGCGCCGAGCCGTCGAGCCTGTAGGCGGAAGCCACCGCCATAAGGTCGATCGCGGCCAGGAAGGCGAAGCGCGACGCCGTCGGCTTCAGCGTGTCTGGATATTCGGGCACCGCCACCGTCAGCCTGACGTCGCAGACACGCGCGAGTTCGGTGTCGGGCGTCGTCACGCCGATCGCATTGGCGCGGTAGTGCTTGGCGAGTTCCACCGCCTCGATCACCTCGCGCGTGCGCCCCGTCGCCGAAATGGCGATCACCAGGTCGCCGGGTTTCAGGGTCGATGCGGTCATCCGCATCAGATAGGGGTCGCACTGGGCGCTGACGGTGATGCCGTAGCGAAACAGCCGGTACTGGGTTTCCTGCGCCAGCGCAGAGGAGCTGCCGCCGAGGCCGAAAACGGTGACCTGGCGTGCCTTGGCGATCAGCTCGGCCGCCTTCTGCAGCTGTCCCGGGTCGAGCTGGCGTTCGGCCTCCTGCAGGGCCCGGCGCGCTTCGCCGAACACGGCATTCCAGAACGGCATACCGTTGTCGCCGCTGGTGACGGGTGGCTTGCTGAGGTAGAGCGCGCCGACGACCAGACTCTGCGCCAGCTTCAGCTTGAAGTCGCGCACGCCCTCACAGCCGATGGCGCGGCAGAACCGGGTCACCGTCGGCTCGCTGACCCCGGCGCGCTGGGCAAGTGCGGCATTGGAAGCGTCGACCGCGTATTTGACATCGTCGAGCACGACATCGGCGACGCGGCGCTCAGCCGGGCGCAAGTCGCTGTAGGAATCCTTGACCAGCGAGATGATGTCGGGAATGCGCCGGACAGGCTCGCGTTCCTCGGCATCGCCACTCGAGAGCCGCCGGTCCTGGCTGTCAGCTTCGGTCATGAAGTCAAGTCTTTCCCTGGGTTGCGAAGCTGACTTCTTACCATGGTTGCACGCTGTCGTTCCATGCGTTCGGGCACGCCACAACTGCCGTGTGTCGCCTATGCATATCGCCCTCGCCGCTTGTCTCTCACGCCTGCAAGGTCTCGTCCCACCGCTGAGTGCGTAGGCTATCCGATCGTTTCCAGCCGCCTCGGCAGGCGGTTCATGGCAATGGGCCCATCCGGCGTGATCAGGAACTGGTCCTCCAGATTGAAGCTGGCGAGACCGTCGATGTAGAGCGGGATCTCGAAGGCCAGCACCATTCCGGCCTCGGCCACGACCTCGCTGTCGGCCGAGATGAAAGGCCATTGCTCGGAGAATACCGATTGGCCGACGCCGTGGCCGAAATGACCGCGGCGATACGAACGCAGGCCCTGCCGTGCCAGGCTCTCGGTCGCCACGCGATGCACATGGGCGAGCGAGGTTCCGGGGACGAGCGTGGCCAATCCGTCCTCGAAGGCCCGTTCGGCGATCGCATGCAGTTCCGCCTGCTCGGCGGATGGCGGCCCGAAGGTGAAGTTGCGCGACATGTCGGAAGCGTAGCCGCCGACGGTGCAGACCATGTCGCACTTCAGCGGATCTCCGGGCATTGCCTTGGCATCGGCGCCCTTGGCCGGGGCGCCGAGCGTTACATATTCAGCGGTGACCACCGGATGCGAAAGCCCGGCCGCGGCGGTGGCGACGCCTTCGCGGTAGAGGGCAATGAGATCGGCCTGGCGCATGCCGGCCATGGCATCCACCTGCAGCCGCTCCAATCCGGCTTCCGACAGGATGATGCCTTGCTGCAGCAGGTCGATCTCGCCTTGCGACTTGATCGCCCGCAACCTGTCGAGGACCGGCGAGCCGTCGACCATCGGGCAGGCCGGCAACATCGCCTGCATGACCGGAAAATCCGCGGCGGCAATGAAATCGAGATCGACGCCGATCGTCGCGCGGTCGAGCCCGAACCCGGCAAGGATCTGCTTCAGCTGGTGGACGGAATTGGCGAGCTCGAACGTCGCCGGCCGGGAAAAGTCCGGCGCGCGGCCGGACGAGGCCAGACCGGCCTCTATGCGTTGCGCCAGCCCTTGTCCGGATGTCGAGGCGTCGAGCGTCGCAGATTCGATCCAGATCGGGTGGCCACGAACGACAGCGTCCGGCAGGGCTCGCTGCAGCTGCGTCGCGTTGAAATCCGCCGCCACGACACCGATCGGCAGGTCTTGCCGGGCCGGGATGACGACGAAGCCGGCGCCCGCGCGCCGGAACAGGCCCGCCGGGCCGATCGACACGCCGGTCGCATAGTGGAATGCCTCGGGCGCGCACAGCACCAGCGCATCGATGTTGGCGCGTTCCATCAAATGCGTCGCGCGCTGGCGGTCGACAAAGCCCGTCATGGATCTCTCCGGATGTCCGAAGCGGCAACGGAGCATTCCGGGGATCGACGATCAAGTGGCAAATACCGGCAAGCGGTAACCTGCCGGCGCGCAGTGATTTCACAGGGCCCGAGCGGCGAAGGAAAGGCTCCAAGTCTTTGCCAGGTCATGGAGCATGCTATGCATGGAAGGCTCCCAAGGATCGCGATCTGCTAATGCCCTCACTCAAGCAACTTATCAAAAAGCCGATTTATGCACTCAGTTCGCGCTTGGCGACCAGCAAGCTGGAACGGGTGGTTCGAGAAATTGAAAATGCGAAAAGGGAGGAGCTTTCACGCAGCACGTTTCTCGAGGCGAAAATCCGCCAGATCGGCCTGCGCTACGACCGGCGCGGGCTGTATGGCGAGGATGTCAAGGACATGAATTTCCACGCGCCCGGTTTGTGGCAGATTCCGAGGCAACTGGCGGAGGCCATGGTGCTCGTGGCCAGCCAACCGATCGACAGCTTTCTTGAAGTGGGAACTTGCGACGGATTTACCTTTTCATTCATGGCGGCATGTCTGTCGAGGCTCAATCCCGGCCTGAAAGCGACGACCGTTGACATTGCTTCCACCCTTCCGACCTCCGCGCGCATCGCCTTCAAGGCACCCGTCGCGTTTCTTGCCGGCAAGACGTCGGACGCGTTCGCCGATGAAGTATTTGATCTCGTTCTTATCGATGGACACCACTCCTACGAATGGGTTGCCCGCGACTACCAGAATGTCGGTCGGCAGGCGCGCCTCTGCATGTTTCACGATATCAACGATCGATTTTGTGGAGACGATGCGGTCCCGAAATTCTGGAGGGAGCTAAAGATCGAGGAATTGGGACGCGCCGATTTCCACGAATTTTTGTTCCACTCCAATTCCGACAGAGTCATGGGAATCGGCATTCGGATCAAACGCTGAACAACCGCACCACGCGGCTGGGCGACAAGGCAGCGCCATCGCCTCAAAGCAAAACGGCCGCCCGAAGGCGGCCGATTTCGATGCTTGATTCCCTAGAGGAAACTGGAGCGGGTGAAGCGATTCGAACGCTCGACCCCAACCTTGGCAAGGGACAGATTATGCCGTCTAAGGGGTTCACTGCAGTACGCTCTATGCCCACCCAATGCGCGTCAGAACGCGATCTCTGGCCATTGCCGTTTTCAACTCGGAACAAATCCGATGGACCCTGACGAAATTTCGTGCACGCTAGAAACCGTAACCGTGAGGTGACCTCGAAGCATTGCTAGAGCCGTGTCAAGCTGGTTTGTGTGCTCTCACGGTCGCGTATGCTACGAGGTGCGATCTGGTTGAATCGCGCCAAAAAAGATTCCGCTGCGTCGTAGGGGCCCAGGGGGACGATTTCTAAGTCAAATGGTTGTGCGTCATCGTCTTCGGCCCAGCGCCGGCCGTCCCAATTCATGAGATCACGGCGCTCGGTTGCCCATAGTCGTACATCGTAGGCTTTGATAAGTGCGTGGTCGACGTCCACCACCCCGAACGCCGTCATTATGGCGTTGGAGCAGCGCTTTTCGATCTGACGGTAGTCGGATAGTTTGGACTTGAGCGGCGTGTTCAAGTCACCACAGACGGTCTCGCCACTTTCATGCATTAGCGCAGCATAAGCCTGCGACTCCGGAACGAGCCGGCTCATTATCTCGCAGTGTTGAGCAACTGAGTAGAAAACTCGCTTGCCGGTCCGCCTACTTACGCATTGACCTGAAAATCTTGTGGTGAATGCCAGACTGTACGCGAAATCTGAGAGGGTGACGCGGCTGTTTTCCGGGTCGTCGTAGTCGAAAAAATTGCCTGAACCCAGCAGGATGGTGGGCCCGATTGAGGTTCGGATGCTGTTACCTTTTGTCGCCATGCTGCAAGTGTATAGCAACGAGCCGATCCCTAGTAACCTCCTGTGGCTTCTAAAATCCGGCCGGCCTTTCCGGTGGCTGGCGATTCAGCTAGAACCCGGCGAGAGCAAGTGGAGAATCCTATGCCAGTTACAGTAGTAGTCGGCGGGCAGTACGGCTCGGAAGGCAAGGGCAAGGTTTCCGCTTACGTTACCAGGACAAGTGGCGCCGCTGCAGTGGTGCGCGTAGGTGGCCCAAACTCGGGCCACAGTGCGGTCAACGACCAAGGTGAACTCATCACGTTACGTCAACTACCTGCGGGCGCGGTAAGCTCAGATGTGCAAATGGTCCTGCCTGCGGGTAGCCTGATCGACCTCCACATACTGCAAAGCGAAATTGCCAGGCTGAAGGTGAGGCCAGACCGATTACGAATTGATGGCAATGCTTCCATCATCACTAGTGAGCATATCAATAGGGAAGCCGATCTGGCGCTCATGAGTTCGATTGGCTCCACCGCATCAGGCACCGGCGCAGCCTTGATGGAGCGCCTGTCCCGCACTCCTGCACACCGCCTGGCACGTGATGTAAAAGAACTGCAGAACTTCATTGAAAAGGACTCGGCCGCCTATTTGAGGGGCCTGCTAGATCGGAATGCACGCGTCGTCATAGAGGGCACGCAAGGATTTGCCCTTTCCATCTGGCATTCTCACGAGTTCCCTTACGCGACTAGCCGCGATACTACGGCGGCTGGATTTGTTTCCGAAGCTGGTTTGGCCCCCCATGACGTCGATGACGTAGTTTTGGTGCTTAGAACCTTTCCAATCCGCGTTGGCGGGAACTCGGGTCCGCTGCCTAACGAAATCTCTTGGCCAGAGTTAGCGAGGGAGGCCCATTTGCCTCCCGATTTCGTGGAGTTGACCTCGGCAACTCATCGCGTGCGCCGAGTCGGACGATTTGATCCAGGTATTGTGAAGCGAGCGATCAACAGCAACAGGCCGCATCGGGTCGTAATGAACCACATGGACTATGTCGATCCAACGAGCGCTAAGGACGGCCCAACCATGCGAAGCCAAGAATTCCTAATCCAGGTTGAGCATGAGGTCGGGCGGCGGGTTGACCTCCTCGGTTTCGGGCCTGCGTCATTAGAAGCCCGTTCAAACCTAAACCTCAGGCATGCAGGATGAAGGTTTCTCTGGAGGATTTTCGGAACAAAGTTGCGAGGCTTGCGGACGCTGTCGACGCGTCACAATTGTCGGCCGAAGCTCGTCACGCCCTTTTCGACGAGTTCGATCCATACGCCGGCAAAATCGAACCAGCACTACTGAATGCTGGCCACTTGGCAACCTATGCGACGGTGACGGGTATGATCGAACCCTTCCATCCGTCGGACCTAGAAAAGCCAGCGACCTACTTGGTCGCAGCTGAAGGACAAGTGAGGTACAGGAACGAAAAAGGCCACGTAGAGCGGTTCTATCTGTCGGCTGACCCGAAGAAGCGCGACACCGAATCCTGTGTGCGAGATTCTGTTCGGCTTGCACCAAATTCGGTCTGTTTTCTTACTCTAGAGCCGACGTTTCGGATGCCGTCGTACATCGCGGCGAGGTTCAATCTGCTGATCCGCGACGTCTATCGCGGCCTGCTCGTGGGGACGGGTCCTCTCGTGGACCCTGGGTTCAGCGGCAGGCTATCGATTCCAATCCACAATTTCACGGCACAGCCATATGATATTCGCGCCGGTGAGGGCCTCGTCTATTTCGAATTTACCAAACTGACTTGGAGTAATCCCGCCGAAACGCCGGCCGAAATTGCCTGGGTTCCGGCTCCGTTGAATGATCAGCCGCCTTTCCCGTCTTCCAAGAACAGACGAAAGACTCTGGATGACTATTTGGATTTGGCCACAGGAGGTGGACCGCCGCAGCATGCGATCGAACTTACCGTAGCCGAAATCCGGACGCAGGCTGAACGTACGCGAAACCTTTTGAGTTTCGCCACTATCGCGGGTGCGATTGGCGTGGCGGGACTGGTGATTACCTGTTGGCAGCTTTTTGCCGGTGCTCAACAATTTACGGCAGATGCACAGACAGAACTAAGAGGTTCGCGCTACCAACTTGCTCAGGAAGTTCAAGATATCAAAGATCGGGTTGCAGACCTCAAGCGGCAATTGGATTCGGCAACCAGAGCGAATTCGTCACCGCCAAACGCCACCTCCAACAAATAACGATTTGTTCGCGCAGGTAGGCAATTGTCCTAGGTGCGCCAACTGACCCAGTGAGGGTTCATGTTGGACAAAGTAATCAACAATGGCCTAATCAAATGAACGCCGTCGAAATTGAGGAAGCCATATCGGCACTTGCCGCGCAGCCGTTCGACGGCAGCGAGTTCCCGTTCGCCTTTCTGGAGGCGTTCGGGAACAAAGAGACGACGATCAAGAAGCTGCGGGCGGGCGCGTCGAACAAATCCGATCTGGGCGGCGTGCTTCAGACCAGCAACATCCATATCGCCGTGGCCGCTCCTGGCGGAGTCACGGCGACGCTTGGCATGCTAAAAGCCAGCCCGGCGACGGCTAGGGCCAAGGCGAAATTCGTACTGGCGACAGACGGAGACACCTTTGAGGCCGAAGACCTAGCGAGCGGCGAAACCGTTGCCTGTGCCTACGACGACTTCCCGAACCATTTCGGCTTCTTCCTGCCGCTCGCCGGTATCACGACCGTCAAGCAAATCCGCGAAAGCTCCTTCGATATACGGGCCACTGGCCGTTTGAACCGGCTCTACCGCACACTACTGGAAGAAAACCCCGATTGGGATGCCACCGAACGCCGCCCGGAAATGAACCATTTCATGGCGCGGCTGATCTTCTGCTTCTTCGCCGAGGATACCGACATCTTCAACGGCACCGGCCTGTTCACGGCCACCGTCGAGCAGATGAGCGCTCGCGATTCTTCGAACACGCACGAGGTCATCGGCACGCTTTTCCGTGCGATGAACACCAAGATCGCCGAGCGGAAGTCGGCTAATCTGCCGCGATGGGCCGACGCCTTTCCATATGTGAACGGTGAGCTTTTCTCAGGCAGCGTGGATGTACCACGCTTCAGCAAGATAGCCCGTTCCTACCTGATCCACATCGGCAATTTGGACTGGACGAAGATCAACCCGGACATCTTCGGGTCGATGATCCAGGCCGTCGCTGAGGATGAAGAACGTGGCGCGCTTGGCATGCACTACACTAGCGTCCCGAACATTCTGAAAGTGCTCAACCCGCTGTTCCTCGATGACCTGCGAGCGCAGCTTGAGGAAGCGGGCGACAATGCCCGCATGCTGCTCAACCTGCGCAAGCGCATGGCGAAGATCAGGGTCTTCGATCCGGCTTGCGGCTCGGGCAATTTCCTTGTCATTGCCTACAAGGCGATGCGGGAAATAGAGGCCGAGATCAACAGGCGGCGCGGCGAGCCGGACCGGCGCACCGAGATTCCGCTGACCAACTTCCGGGGCATCGAGTTGCGCGACTTCCCGGCCGAGGTCGCGCGCCTTGCACTCATCATCGCGGAATTTCAGTGTGATGTGCTCTATCGCGGGCAGAAGGAGGCCTTGGCCGAGTTTCTGCCGCTCGACGCGCAGAACTGGATCACCTGCGGCAACGCCCTGCGGCTTGATTGGCTGAGTGTTTGCCCGCCGACAGGGACGGGTGTGAAGTTTCAGACGGATGACCTTTTTCATACACCGCTCGACCAGGCGCAGATCGATTTCGAGAATGAGAATGGTGAAACATACATATGCAGCAATCCGCCTTATCAAGGTAGTGTAAATCAGACTGCCGAACAGAAGCTTGATAAAGACCGGGTCCTGGGGGCAGAGCTTAAATCATACAAAGATTTGGACTACGTGGCGTGTTGGCTTATCAAGTCAGCAAATTTTATTAAGTCAACAAGTTCAAAAGCGAGTCTAGTCTCAACTAATTCGCTTTGCCAGGGCGAACAAGTTGCGATGCTCTGGCCGTGGGTATTCTCCCAAGGCGTTCGAATAAATTTCGCGCATACGTCCTTTCGATGGAGTAATAATGCCGCGAAAAATGCGGGGGTCAGCTGCGTCATAATAGGCCTTGGTCTGGATCAAGGAGGACTGATTTACGATCAAGACACGAAGCGAGCAGTCAGTTCTATTAGCCCGTATCTCGTGGCCGGCGAGCCGGTGATAGTTGAAAAGCAATCAAGGCCTATCAGCAGCGTTCCGAACATGGCCACAGGAAACTCTGCCTCTGACGGGGGTCATCTGATTCTATCGCTTCAAGAGAAGACCTTATTGGAGCGGGCCGAGCCGTTGGTAGCTGATAGGTTCCTGAGGCGATTCGTGGGTTCGGAGGAGTTGATCAACGGCAAGCTTAGGTTCTGTCTTTGGATAGATTCCGACGGTCTGGCCGAAGCGAAAGCCAGCCCATCCATAAGGGAAAGGTTGGCTCTAGTCCGGGGGGTCAGGCTGGAAAGCCGAGGCATGCAATCGCGTGCAGTTATTGATAGCCCACATCTTTTTGCTTTTCGGTCGCATAAAGATGGGCTAGCTATCGCCGTGCCGAAGGTATTCTCCGAGAAGCGAGAATATATAACTTGCAATATATTTGATGAAACGACAGTATTATCCGACTTAATACGTGTCATTTACGAAGCCGATCTGTGGAACGTGTCCGTAGTCTCGTCTACGCTTCACCGCGTTTGGATCGCAAACGTATGTGGTAAATTAGAGAACAGAACTCGCTATTCCAATACCCTCGGCTGGAACACCTTTCCGGTCCCTATGCTCACCGAGAAGAATAAGGCCGATCTGACCCGCTGCGCAGAGGACATCCTGCTCGCGCGCGAGGCCCATTTCCCGGCGACGATTGCCGATCTCTATGATCCCGACAATATGCCCGCCGACCTGCGCGACGCGCATGAGCGCAACGACGAGGTGCTCGAACGCATATACATCGGCCGGCGCTTCCGTAACGATACCGAGCGGTTGGAAAAGCTATTCGAGCTTTACACAAAAATGATCGCGTCACCGGGCATGGCGACGAAGAAGAGAAGAGCGGGGGCAAGCGCGTGACCGACAAACTGAAATCCGTTCCCTCCGTTTCGGTTTCCTACGCCAGCAACGGGAACTCGACCAAGGCCAATGCCCTCGGCATGCGACCGATGCAGGAGCGCGCTTACGAGCGCCGAGGTGAGCAGTATCTTCTCATCAAGTCGCCGCCCGCCTCGGGCAAGAGCCGGGCGCTCATGTTCGTCGCGCTCGACAAGCTCTACAATCAGGGACTCAAGCAGGCGATTATCGTGGTGCCTGAAAAATCCATCGGCGCGAGCTTCAACGACGAGCCTCTAACCAAGTATGGCTTCTGGGCGGACTGGACCGTCCAGCCGAAATGGAATCTCTGCAACGCGCCTGGCGAGGACGGCGGCAAGGTCAATTCCGTCGGCGCTTTCCTTGAAAGCAACGACAAGGTGCTGGTCTGCACCCATGCGACCTTCCGCTTCGCCGTAGAGAGGTTCGGCATCGAGAAATTCGACGACCGGCTGATCGCTGTGGACGAGTTCCACCACGTTTCGGCCGATCCCAACAGCAGGCTTGGCCAGCATCTCGGTCAGATCATTGCCCGCGAGAGCGCGCATATCGTAGCCATGACCGGTTCCTATTTTCGGGGCGATGCCGTGCCGGTGCTGGCGCCGCAGGATGAGGCGAAGTTCGACACTGTCACCTACACCTACTATGAGCAGCTCAACGGCTACGAATATCTTAAGCAGCTCGACATCGGATACTTCTTCTATTCCGGGCCATATTCCGATGACATCCTGAAGGTGCTGGACCCTGCCGAGAAAACCATCGTCCATATCCCGAGCGTCAACTCGCGCGAAAGCACAAAGGACAAAATCAGGGAAGTTGAGCACATAATCGAGGAGCTGGGTGAATGGCAGGGGATAGACCCGGCCACCGGATTCCAACTGGTCAAGGTGGCGGACGGCCGCATTCTCAGGATTGCTGATCTGGTCGATGACGACGCGTCCAGGCGCGACCGCGTTTCGGCTGCGCTGAAAGACCCGGCCCAGAAGAACAACCGGGACCATGTGGACATCATCATCGCGCTTGGGATGGCGAAGGAAGGCTTCGATTGGATTTGGTGCGAACACGCGCTGACGGTCGGCTATCGGTCCAGCCTTACCGAGATCGTGCAGATCATTGGCCGCGCCACCCGCGATGCGCCGGGCAAGACCCGCGCCCGCTTTACCAATCTGATCGCCGAGCCGGATGCCTCGGAAGAGTCTGTCACCGAAGCCGTGAACGACACGCTAAAAGCCATCGCTGCCAGCCTTCTCATGGAGCAGGTGTTAGCCCCGCGCTTCAACTTTACCCCGAAGAATCCGAACAGCGGGCCGGTCGAAGGCTTCAACTATGGCGAGGGCGGTTACGACCCCAGAAAGACCAATGTCGGCTTCAATGAGCAAACGGGCCAGTTCCAGATCGAGATCAAGGGCCTTGCAGAACCCAGGAGCAAGGAAGCCGCGCGCATCTGCACCGAGGACTTGAACGAGGTGATCGCCGCCTTCGTTCAGGACAAGACGACCATCGAACGCGGCATCTTTGACGAGGAACTGGTTCCCGAGGAACTGACCCAGGTCCGCCTCGGAAAGATCATCAAGGACAAGTATCCCGAACTCGACGAAGAAGATCAGGAGGCGGTGCGCCAGCACGCCATTGCCGCCCTTACGCTGACGCAACAGGCCAAGCAGATTGCGCTTGGCGGCGGGATAGTTGGCGACGGCGAGCAGAGCGGCAATACGGCGTTGATCGACGGCGTGCGCAAATTCGCAATGGACGTGCGTGAACTCGACATCGACCTCATCGACCGGATCAATCCGTTCGGCGAGGCTTATTCGATCCTCGCCAAGACCATGAGCGAGGAGAGCCTGAAACAGGTTGCCGCCGCGATCGCCGCCAAACGCACGAGCCTGACGCTGGAGGAGGCAAAGGAACTCGCCGTGCGCGCCGTCAGGTTCAAGAAGGAACGGGGCCGCCTCCCGTCGATCGGCTCGACGGATGCCTGGGAAAAGCGAATGGCCGAAGGCGCGGCCGCCTTTGTCCGCTTCAAGGACGAGGGGCGCTATGAGTGACCTCGACCTCGACGAACTGCGTTCCGAACTCGACGACTTCGCGCAACCGGAGAAGAAAGGCGGGCGCTCCGCGCAAGAGGAGCGCATCATCGCCGGCTTCGACGAGATACAGCGATTTGTCGAGCAGCACGGCCACGCTCCACAGCATGGGGAAGACCGCGACATTTTCGAGCGACTCTATGCCGTGCGCCTCGACCGGTTGCGGGCGCTTGAAGAATGCCGTTCGCTTCTTACGCCACTTGACTATCAGGGGCTTCTAACCGGCGCGGATGTTGTCTCCGCCGCGCCCGTCGATGCGATGGACGATGACGAGTTGCTTGCCGAACTGGAAGGCGCGGCAGGCGCGTCCGACATAACGGAACTTCGGCATGTCCGCACTAGCGCCGACAAGCGCGCGGCCGAGGAAATCGCAAATCGCACGAAGTGCGAGGACTTTGAGATTTTCAAGCCGCTCTTCGTTCAGGTGAAGAAAGACCTCGACGCCGGCATACGCCAGACGCGGCCGTTCCAGACGATGGCCGAGATCAAGAAGGGCGAGTTCTTCATCGTCGGCGGCCAGATCGCCTATGTCGCGGAAGTGGGCGAAGAGTTCACGACCGAGTATGACCGGCGCGACAGCCGGTTGCGCGTTATCTACGACAACGGGACCGAAAGCGATGTGCTGTTGCGCTCACTCCAGCGCGCGCTTCACCGGGACGATGCGGGGCGGCGGATCACCGACCCCGCCGCCGGTCCGCTGTTCGCTGGCGAGAGCGCCGAGGGCGACCTTGCCAGCGGCACAGTTTACGTGCTGCGCAGCAAGTCCGACCATCCGGTGGTGGCGGCCAATCGCGACGTTCTGCACAAGATCGGCGTAACGGGCGGCGATGTCGTCAAACGCATTGTGAACGCCAAACTCGACCCGACTTTCCTGCTGTCCGACGTGGAGATCATTGCAACCTACGAGCTCTACAACATCAACCGCACCCGACTTGAAAACCTCATCCATCGCATCTTCAACGCGGCGCGGCTTGACATCGAAATCAAAGATCGCTTCGGCCACCCGGTGATCCCGCGCGAATGGTTCCTTGTGCCGCTCTTCGTGATCGACGAAGCGGTTGAGAAGATCAAAGATGGCACCATAACTGGCTTTGTCTACGATCCGAACGTCGCCGCACTGGTGCGCATTTCGCGGGCCTGACTCTAAATTTGAACTTAGGTACCCCGTACCATGCCGCGCCAGCGCTACGCACATACCGCACCTTTCAGCAGCGGCGCAGCTACGTGTGTGCGCGACCCCTCCCGGGCACTGGCCCGGTCACCGCGCCGCCGCCACTCGGGACCGCTGACTACATTGTGCGCGTGAAGATCCCCAAAACACTAGGGCTTGCGTTCCTCACAAAAATCGGCGATCCTAAAATGCGTGATACGGGGAGACGTTGCGTCGAAACATTCTAGGTAGTTTCAATGACGCACTGCATCAGGGCTGCGAAGCCTGAGATGTTTAGCTCAGCAAACCGAGCAGTTTCCTAGGAACTGCAATCAAGACCCTAAAGCTATTCTTTACGGCTGATCACGCTTTCAAACCCGAATGAAGTCGGGAGCGAGAGCGTGAATCGATGCTGGTTTCATTGGTTCACCTCGCTTCCTTAGATGTGAGAGAATCGATGGATGCGCTTTTCCAAAAGCCCGGGCCGTACCACGCGCCAGGCACTTCTTCAGAACATCTCCTTACTCTTCATAAGGCGGCCGAGCTCCTCGGCCTGCCCTATTGGCAAATTCAACGTGCTGTGAAGCGCCGCGAGATTCCCTCGTATCGGCCGTTTAACTCGCGTCCTTTGCTGAAACTCTCCGAGGTTGTCGCCTTTATCGACGCATCCCGTCAGGGAGGGGTCGAATGATGCGCAAGCCCTATTCCGGACCGAACTACGACGATCCGATCGAGTGGCTGGCGCCGCCAGAATACTATCATGCGCCGTTGCGGGCCGGGGATCATTCCATTCCTGTCGCAGCGAACGCGTCCATTGTGACGTTCACCGTGGACGCTGGTCCGAACGGCCAAACAATCATCGTGATCGTCCGGTCGGGAGGTGCGTGATGGTCGATCCGAAACATATTTTCGGTGACTTTGCGCCACTCTATCGCACGGCCGGCTTCTGGCCCCGGCCTGTCCGCCTCGGCTCAAAAGCCTGCCCAATCAAGAAGTGGAATCTTCCGGATCCCGAGTGGAAGCTCGGGGAGCTGGATGACTGGTTGGAACAGTTTGGCCATTGTGGCATCGGCTTAGTCTTGGGCTCGCCCTTCTCGGATGGGACGAAGCTGGCGGCGGTGGATATCGACCGCGACGACTATGTGCGGGTTACGCAGGCACTCCTGCGGAACCCAGTCTGCGGACGCATCGGCGCAAAGGGTATCGCCTACCTAGTCCGCTTGAGGGGCGACGGAAAGTATCGCGCCCTGAAGGTGAAGGGCGAGGGCGGAGCCAAGATCGGCGAGATCTTATGTGACAACCGGTTCCTTGTACTGCCCCATTCGATCCACCCCGACACGAACAAGCCGTACCGCTGGGTCGGCCGGCCGCTGCTTGAGGTCGATTACCGCGAACTCCCCACTATCGAGGCATAGGAATGGAAGACACAGCACCTCAAATACCGATTGGCTTGGTTGAAGCTGTCCTGAACACTCCTCAAGGCGCCGGCCTCATGGCCGGCGGCGATACACATTTGCCGGCGTTGCATTTCGTGGGTGAGGTCGTCCCTTTCACCCAGGACGTACAGTGGATCAAGGAGATCGCGGCCGGCTATCTGCCGTCCAATTATGCCGGCAACACCCTCGACGAGATCCCGAAAATGGTCTCCGACAGCGTGAAGAAAGGATACGACGCGCCATCGAAAGGAAGGGGTAGAAGCGACGGTCCGTCCGCCGCTCAATTGGCAACGATGATCATCAGCACGTCTGAGATGGCGATATTTCACACCCCTCAGGGTCTCGCATACGTCGCAATCACAACGCCGGATGGCGGGACCATTTGTCATCCCGTGCGATCAGAAGCCATGAAAGGGTGGGTCCGGCTTCGATATTATCTTGCTACAGGAAAAACCCTTGGTCGCGATGCGCTGACGGAAGCTCTCGATTTACTAGAGGCGAAGGCGGTCTATACCGCGCCCGAGGACAACGTGTATCTGCGACTCGGGGGTCGTGACGGCAACATCTACTTCGACCTCGGCCAGGCTGATGGCGCGCAGGTGAAGATCACGCCGACCGGCTGGTCGATTGTGCTCGACGGCCTACCGCGATTCCATCGGCCGAACGGCTTCGGTATGCAGGTGAGGCCCGAACGTAGCGGCAACCTCCTGGAATTGCGTGACCTGCTCCAGCTTGATGACAAGAATTGGGTACTCGTCCTCGCCTTCTTGCTCATATCACTGAAGCCCGCCCACCCTTACATGGTGCTGCTGCTCAGCGGTGGACATGGCAGCGGCAAGAGCAAGATCAGCGAGTTGGTCAAGCGGATCATTGACCCCAACGCGCTGGAAAAGTTCCGACTACCCAAGGACGAGCATACCTTGGCGATCCAGGCTGCCATGGCTTGGATGCTGGTCTATGACAATACCTCGGCCGTACGGTGGGACTTGTCGGACGCCATCTGTGCCATGCTGACGGGCGGCGGGTTCAGCACTCGCAAATACTATACCGACGATGAGCAGCGCATGTTTAAGAACGCTCGCCCGGCAATCATCAATGGTATCGGGGAGTTTGCCAGCCAGCATGACCTGCTGGACCGAGCGATTGCGATCAAGTTGCCGCCCATGCCCGCCGGAACCCGGCTTACGGAGAAGGCGATTAATGCCCGCTTCGAAGCAATCTTGCCCGGCGTGCTCGGCAGCCTATTCGACATCGTAAGCGTGGCGCTGCGCCGTTTCGACGAGGTGGAGCCGCCAACGACGGTCCGGATGGCGGACGCCGCCCAATGGCTTATCGCGGCCGAGCCCGCCACAGGATTGCCGGAAGGCACGTTCCTTCGCGCCCTTGAGGCCAGCGTTAAGGAGGTCACGATCGAGAACACGATCAATCATCCTCTCGTGCTGGCACTGTTCCGACTGCTCGATACCCTCGGACCTGGGCGAACCTACGAGGGCACGATGGGCGACCTCCATGACAAGTTGCGGAACGAACATGGCAGACTCGATCCGCAGCTGCCGCAGACGGCCTCACACCTGTCGAACGCGTTGCAGCGTCTCGCGCACGGCATGGCGGAAATCGGCCTCAAGGTTGAATTACTAAATCGGACCAATAGCGCCCGTCCGCTGCGCATCTGGATCGAGCCGACCGAGCACACGCCCGAGCCCGATAAGATTAAGAAGCGGCTCTGGTGAGGCGCGGCGATGCGAGTGGCGCTGGTGGTGCCGGTGGCGCTGCCCTGCACCCCTAGGGGGGTGTAGTGGGGGCTGGGGCGGCGCGTGGGTCGGGCCAGCGGTGGCCCGCACGGGGCGGCTGCCCAGCCACACTAGCTACACTAGCGCCACTTGCCGTTGCTGTCGCCAAGGTTCCCGCCACTGCGATTTCAACCTCGGTGGCCGAGGAATCCGAGATATCCGGGGCCGCGTCGTTTCGCGGCTTCGACCTTTCCCAACATGCCGAGGTTACGCGGCTGGTTACAGCTCTGGCCGTTTCACGGGTTCGCTGGCCGCTCCGGCGATTACTTGTGCTGGTTACCGACGCGTGTTTTCGTTCCCGCTTTTTTCCTTTTTGACGAGCAACGCTATGACTGACTTCAACGTCTCCATCACGACTGCAACGCGTCGCCGCAAGCTGCGTGACGGCAAGGTCGCACTCTATCCACAATATTACTGTGAGTATCGCGAGCCCCTGACCAAGAAGCGCCGCCGCCGCGCCTTCAACCGCAAGAAGGACGCCGAGGCATTCCGGAACTCGCTGCTGCTGAAGGTCGCGGAAGGCAGCTACATGGATGAGCGTAAGGCTCCAACTGTTGCACAGGCCATCGAGCATTGGCTCCAGACCAAGGAGGGCAACGTCAAGTCATCGACGCTGATGGGTTACAAGGTGGTGGTGTATGGCGCAATCCGGGGGCCGTTGCTGATCGGGACCAGCCAGGAACGTGCCGACTTCACCGAAACCGGTACTCCTCCCAAGAATGCCCGCTTCATCAAATTGCTCGGACATATCAAGCTGTCGGATCTGACAACCGCCATGATCCGCGTCTGGCACAAGACCGTCACGGAGCAGTGCGGCAGCTACACCGCAAATCGGGCCAAGTCGCATCTGAAGTCGATCCTGGCACTAGCCGAAGAAGACTTCTCCATCCGCGCACCCTCAATGCCGACCGGGCTCGCGAGGGCGCGCCACAAGGTCAAGAAGTCGATCCTGTCCACCGAGCATATCGCCAAGCTCATTGCGGCGGCCAAGAACGATCTGGAGCAAGGCATCTACTACGCCTTCGCTTTCCTCGCCGGCACCCGCCCGTCCGAGCAGCTGGGCCTACTATGGAGCGAGGTGGACTTCGACCGCAACGTGATCCGCATCCGGCGCATCCAGGAGCGGGACGGCTCGTTGACGGAGATGACCAAGACCGAGGCCGGCACCCGCGAGATCCCAATGAGCGCCGCGCTCCGCGAGATGCTGCTGGCATGGCGGGTTCGCTGTCCAAGGGCGGGTAAGGAACTGCATCGAGTCTTCCCCGGCCCCGGCCGCCTACAGGAATGGCCGAAGCCCCGCATCGGCGGCGGCGGTCCGCTGCTCTACCAGAATTTTCGGAAGCGCTATTGGGCACCGGTGTTCGCCGCGCTTGGCCTGCCCTATGTCACGCCGCACTCTGCCCGCCACTCTTTCATCTCGATGCTCCAGGCCCAGGGCATCGAGATTGGCCTTGTGGCGCAGATCGCTGGCCACGCGAATCCGACAGTCACGCTCGGCCACTACACCCACGCCGTTCGTGACGGTAGCGCCGCCATCGCGGCACTGGACCGGGCCTACAGCGGGTAGCCTATGCCGGCACCTGCCACGCCGCGCCACGGGGACCGTACGCTCGGCGCTGTGGGTACGGCAGCCGGCCAGCCGGGCCGCACCGCCGCTGGTGGTGCACGGCTGCGGTCCAGGCTTGTAACATAGCGGTAGTCTCTAACATACTGATATCGCTCATATAATTGCGCCTGAGTTCTCGCTGTGTTTTACTGTCCTGTTGGACAGTAGGGGGAGATCGATGCACATCCTGATCAGGGACAAGCGAACCGGCAATGAGGAATGGATGCCGCTCGAAGCTGCTGCGGAAGTCATGGAACTGGACGCGACCGAGATCGAATGGGCACTGGAAGAGTTCGGCGAGTGCGAGTCGGTCGATCACATTGCCATCGAGCCGGAATAAGCCTCCACCACCACGCAGCTGCGCCCACCCGATGCGGCGGTCGTTCCTCGATCGCCGCATTTTCGTATGTAGGTTTCCTCGTCGGCCGCGCGCCTCGACCCTCCCCCCTTCAATGCAGCGGTAACGCAATGGGCAAGGGACCCGTTTGGCCCTGGAAACAATATCAAGCGGATACGCGGTACCCCATCACGCGGCTGTCATTCGATCCGATAGTCGACAGAGGTCGGCGATACGCGGATAACTCTCAACGTTCTGCCCTCGACCCTTACGCTTTGGCCTTTGCCTAGTTCGATCTGGATCGGCTGCGCCGCAGTTGCATATTGGGATGAACCACGCGGCGGAATGTATTGGAAGGAGGTTGATGTCGCGGTCGCCGAGACAGGATTTCCACCGATCGTACCGTTCACATCGGTGTTGGTGGTGTTGGGAAGAATGAGTGGCGTCTCGCTCATCGTGGTTGCGTTGCTCTCGACAGTTACGTCCGAGCGTTCGAACACAGCCTGTGCTCCACGCGTGCCAAGATACCTGACCGTCGTGTGGCCGGCATCAGTTGTGCGGCCAAACAGGTCGGCCTTGCCGACGATGTTAGGCAGCGAGCGTCTCGACTGGAAGTTCATCACGATGTCGCCGGGTCCAGCGGACCGTATTTGGTTGGTCGCGGGGGTAAGCAGCGAGGTTTTAGTCTCAACTGGTGTGCAGGCGGCGAGGGCCAGCGCTGACAAGAATGCTGTAGTGGAAGCGAATGGCGTCTTCGGGTGCATGACAACTTAACCTATTGAAAGAATGGTATTATTCGAAAAATCACACTCGAATTTCGCTGTCAATTATCGTAGCTCCAATGCGCGGCGCGCCCACATATCGGCCCGCGATGAAGCCATCGTCCCACCGCCCACAGGCCTCAGTCGCGGCGATAGCGAGCCGCGCCGGGCTCTCAGGATGGAGCACAAGAAAGAAGACCACATGGGCGGTCGTGAAGGTCCAGACCAAGGCGTCCGAGGCGACACGGCGCAGCCTCTCGATACACGATGCCAGGAAGGCTCGACGCTCGATCCGAGGGAAATGTTGGTAGACCAGCACTGCCGTTCTCGACGCGTAGAACACACCTACCTCGTCCAGGTAGAGGTATTTGGACGAATTCTTGCGGCCCTTTAGGAGCGATGTCTCCAAACCGTTATCCGGATCGAAAAAGACGAGGTCGGCGCTCCGGAACGCCGACGCACAGCGCTCAATAAAAGCAGAGCGGGCCGCCGCTTGGTCGGGCAACAACTCGCTGAAGTAGGTTGCGCCTGCAATGGCGCTGCTGTCCTCAATGGTTTGAAGCCGTCGGCGATCCGGCTCATCTGCGGCGTGCGCCAAGATGTCGAACAATTCCGGGTCGAAGTGCCGATACCGATCTGGTTGCTTAAGATAGGCAAGCTTGCCGCCATCGGAGCTCCCGTCTGAAGGCGTCAGCATCCAGTTCACGCCAATGCGATTAGCGCCGCCCCACGACAACGCCCGCAACAATGCATATTTCCGATAGTCGCTGACGTCCCCGACGTACTGATGCTTCAAATTCAACCCACAAAACGGCGTGCATCGCCACGCCATAACGTACATAGACCCGTGGGGTATGTCATGAACATTTCGTTCGGATGCAGTTGTTTGCGACAAACCTTAGGAAGCGTGCGGAGGAACTCGGCATTTCCAATGCGGAGGTCGCACGACGCGCTGGGTTGAGCGAGAGGCGATACGGCAACTACGTTAGTGGGCGGCGTGAACCGGACCTTACGACGCTAGTAAGAATTGCCGCAGTTCTGGCGACGACGCCAAACGACCTTCTGAGCGGTGATAATGCGCCTATAGGGCGCCAGGACAACGTTGCCCGGCAACGGGCAATAGCAGCGCTCGCGGTATTGCCTGACGACGACCTTGAGCGTGTTGCGGTTATGGTTGAGGCGCTGGCAACGCGCCGGATATAGTCCTCTAATCTGTCTTGCACCGAAGCTTTCGATAACTCCACTTTTCCTCTGACCGGTAAAACGGCATAGTCGGTGTTTAGGGGGAAAAATGGATTCGGAACCAAGGATTAGAGCGATAGCGCTGGCGATTTACTTGGCTGCGCTTCTCGCCGTGCAGTATGAATGCGTAAATACAGGGTTGTCGCCCAACGAGAACGCAATTTGGCTCTACGGCGGAATCGCGAGTCTTCTATTCGGCAGCAGGCTCCTAAACCCATACTTCACCGCACCTGCAGATGCAGCCACCAACGGCTTTGTTGCCCTGATGGCGATCCTACCGGCCTTTCCAATCATCAAGGCGGGGACAACGGACGCATACGTCCTTGGGGCAATCACCGCATTCTGCGGGTTCGTGTCCGCAGGCTCCGTCGTCGTAATCATCGCTCGACGCTCACAAGGCGCTTGGCAGGGGAGATGGGTTAGCGGCCTTGATCGTGCTGTAAAAGGATTAGGCAGCCCGAACATCATTTTCAGTGCGCTGATCATTGCCGCCGTCTGGTTGTTCCACAGAGACAGGCCGCATGAGGTGTTCGCTATCATGACAGCTCTCGCCGCGATCGTAATCTTCAGGCCGTTCGAGTCAGCCGTCGCTTTTTTTGTTTGGCTTGCGAACCTTCCCTATCCGATTGCCAAGACGGACATAGTCGGCTCGATTGCTGCTTACCAATCGCCAGGCATCGTCCTGATCCGGCAGAACGATGCGAGGCGCATCCCGAGAGGAACACCAATGGTGATTTCGGATCAACACGGGCCGCCTCAACTGGGAGTCGCTTTGAACTATGTGGGGCGCGACGAGGGCAATCTGCTGCGTGCCGTTACTGCACCATTGCCGGCCAGCATCGCCTCTCGGGTCTCGATAGCTGGGGGTGGAGAAGATGGTATTGCGGTCCTAGCGGCTATCGAGCCGGGAGAAGCAGAGGCAATTCCAGCACTACAGTGGGTCGAGCGGCTCTGCGGAATTGTCGATAGCGACACCACACTCGAGTACATGCAGTTTGAGGTTGTCGATGAAAGCGGGTTATCAGAGGGATGCCTCGTGGAGGCTCGGATCGGAGATCAGCGCAGCGTCATTTATCAAATCATCGAGGGTTTAACTCGTGAGGAAATTGTCCAACAAAAAAATAAGTATGGCTATGCTCGCGCGAAGGCCCGCAAGATTGGAGCGTGGAATCATGAAGATAGCAAGTTCGCGCCGGTTCCATGGCTTCCTAGGATAAATGCTCCTGTCTTCCTCATGAAGTCGGAAGGGCATGAACCAGAAGCTGCCTCTATCGGCCACTTTCCTAATACCCCCTACGGTGTACGGGTGGACATCTCGCCTGCTGTTAGCCACAACACCGCTATCCTCGGCATTCTCGGTGTTGGTAAGAGCTATCTGGCAATCGAGCTGGTGGAGCGTATGATCGCTGAGGGGATCAAGGTGTTCTGCCTTGATCTCACCAACCAATACGAGGTGATGCTCAGCGACTTCATCAGTCCTGTGCACGAGGCAGCGAAGCGAGATGAACTTATCGCGGCGGGCCGGGGAGGCAAGCCGGATAAGAACCGCCAGCTTGGTGGATCAATCAACGACTTCAAAAAGGCGGTGCTGGCGCAATTGAAAGAGTTTGCGTCTGGCGTGGATGACCACTTCCTTCGGATAGTAAACCCCGCTCAATTTGTGGTGACGAAGCAACCATCCTTCATGAAGGATGGTGACGCCGAACTTATGCGCCTATCCCCTTCCGAGATAACAGCCGTTTTTTCAGAGGCTGCGCTCATAGTCTGCCAGGAATTAGGGATGACAGATAAGGCTCGCATGTGCCTGGTGTATGAAGAAGCGCACACTCTTGTTCCCGAATGGAACTCGGTCGCTCAGGAGGGAGATCGAACCGCGACCGCGAGCAGTGCACGCGCGATTTTGCAAGGTCGTAAATATGGGCTGGGTTGCCTGTTGATCACCCAACGTACGGCGAACGTGACGAAAACTATCTTGAATCAGTGTAATACGATTTTCGCGATGCGGACCTTTGATGACACCGGACGCGAGTTCCTCGGCAACTACATAGGGTCAGACTACGCAAGTGTGCTTCCGTCGCTTCAACCGCGTTATGCAGTGATATTCGGAAAAGCATCATCCTGCGAAAACCCTGTCCTCGTGCGCCTAAACGACAACGATGATTTTCGAAATGTCTTTCGACCAATTCATCCCCCGAAGAAGCCACAAGACCAAGATAAGGGTCCGGACGCTGAAGCGGCCGCAGCGGAAGGCGCTCAGATCGTCGATGCCGGCGCTTTGTCGGCAGATGAAGAAGAAGGATTTTTTCTGGAGGAGGCTGTGACAGTCGCTAGTGATTGAGACAGAAGTCGTCTCGGCAACCGCCTGCATTCGATATTTGTATGCTGGGGACTGGTAACCGCGTGGTAACCCCGGCCTTCCGAGCCGTTTTCAGTAGCTGTGGTTCCAGTGACCCCAAAATGCGAAAAAGCCGCGGATGTCCGCGGCTTTTCGATGCTTGATTCCCTGGGAGGAAATTGGAGCGGGTGAAGCGATTCGAACGCTCGACCCCAACCTTGGCAAGGTTGTGCTCTACCCCTGAGCTACACCCGCTCACACGGCGTCTTGGCCGCAAGCCGGGCCTATATGGCTGAAGAGCGCGGCGATTGCAACAGGGAAATATCAGGCTTTTTTGCAACGCGGCGGGCGACGCCGGCAGGCCGCCGGCACTATGTGGCGGGTGCGTTGACCATCATGTCGCATGACGGTCTTGTGTCGGCCGCACCATTGGCCGTAAACGGCATGGCAGGAAACGGGACGAAGAAGAAAATCGATGCCGAAGACCGAAGCCGAATTGATGAGCTTTCTTGCCGACCTCGGGATTGCCGCCTCGACGCGCCGCCATCCGCCGCTGTTCACAGTTGCCGATTCGCAGGCGCTGCGCGGTGAAATCGCCGGTGGGCACACCAAAAACCTGTTCCTGAAGGACAAGAAGGACAATTTTTTCCTGGTCACCGTTGGCGAGGACGCGGCCGTCGACCTCAAGCAGATCCACCACGAGATCGGCGCCGCCGGGCGTGTCTCCTTCGGCAGGCCGGAGATGCTGATGGAGCTGCTCGGCGTCGTGCCGGGCGCCGTCACGGTCTTTGGCCTGATCAACGACACGGCGGGCAGGGTCAAGGTCGTGCTCGACAGGGCGCTGATGGAGAATACGGTGATCAACGCGCATCCGCTGACCAATGAGGCGACGACATCGATCGCGGCGGCGGACCTGATCAAATTCGTCGAGGCAACCGGGCACGATGCTGCTATCTTGAAAGTCTCCGCATGATCGCCACATGGATGGCTTGAAATCGATGCTTCAAGGGATATGGCGCTGGGCCGCCGGCCGGCCGTGCCATGGAAGGGTAAAGAGATGAGCGACAACAAACCGTTTGGCGGCCCCTTTGGTGGCAATGGCGGCCAGTACGCCACCACCGTGCAGTATGGTGGAACCGCGCCCGCGCCGGCGAAAGTCGCGCTCGGCGGCGCGCCCGCCCCCGCCGGCGATGTCATCAAGGACACGACGACCGCCGCCTTTGCCGCCGACGTCATCCAGGAATCGCGCCGCCAGCCGGTGCTGGTCGATTTCTGGGCGCCGTGGTGCGGGCCTTGCAAGCAATTGACCCCGCAATTGGAGAAGGCCGTCAGGGCCGCAGGCGGCAAGGTCAAGCTGGTCAAGATGAACATCGACGACCACCCGTCGATCGCCGGCCAGCTGGGCATCCAGTCGATCCCGGCGGTCATCGCCTTCAAGGACGGCCAGCCGGTCGACGGCTTCATGGGCGCCATTCCCGAGAGCCAGATCGCCGAATTCATCACCAAAGTGGGCGGCAAGGGCAATGGCGCGCCGCCGGTGGCCGAAGCCCTGGCAGCGGCAACCGAGGCGCGCGACGCCGGCGACATGCAGACGGCTGCCGATATCTACGACGCCATCCTGGCTCAGGCGCCGGAGACGATCGAGGCGATCGCCGGGCTGGGCGACCTGTTGTTCGAGGCGGGCGACACCGAGGGCGCCGAGGCGTTGCTGGCTGGAGCGCCGGAGGCCAAGAAGGACGCGCCGCCGCTGGCAGCCCTGCGCGCCAAGATCGCGCTGGCGGCGCAGGCGGCAGCGCTTGGCAATCCGGCCGAATTCGAGCGGCGCCTGGCCGAAAACCCTGGCGATCACCAGGCGCGTTTCGATCTCGCCATGATCCAGAACGCCAGGGGTGAGCGCACGGCGGCGGCCGACAATCTGCTGGCCATCATCAAGGCCGACCGGGCGTGGAACGACGATGGCGCCAAGACGCAATTGCTGCAACTGTTCGAGGCATGGGGCATGACCGACGAGGCGACGCTGGCGGCGCGGCGCAAATTGTCGTCGCTGCTGTTCTCCTGAGCGGCGGTTGTTTTGCCGCACGGGCTTGCGGTCGGCGATGACCGCGCCAGATAAGACAGGAATTGGCGCTTCTCGATGAAGCGATCGGAGGAATAGGTGCAAGCGGGAAACGCGCACTACCGGCTGGATACGGATTTGCCGTCGACGATTCCGATCTTTCCGCTTGCCGGAGCGCTGCTCTTGCCGGGCGGCCGCATGCCGCTCAACATCTTCGAGCCGCGCTATCTGCAGATGGTGGACGAGGCGATTGCCGGCTCGCGCCTCATCGGCATCATCCAGCCCAGCCTCGATGGCGCGCTGCGCGCCGATGGCGAGCCGGAGCTCTGCAATGTCGGCTGCGCCGGCCGCATCATCGCCTTTTCCGAGACCGGCGACGGCCGCTACCTGATTTCGCTGCAGGGCGTGTGCCGGTTCCGCATCGCCCATGAATTGACGGTCAAGACACCGTTTCGCCAGTGCAAGCCGGCTCCTTTTCTCGCCGATCTCCATGAAGACCAGGCGGCGAGCGAGATCGACCGGCCGTCGTTGCTCCGGGCATTTCGCGCCTATCTGCAGGCCAATGACCTGGAAGCCGACTGGGAAAGTGTCAGCCGCGCCGAAAACGCCATGCTGGTCAACGCGCTGTCAATGATGGCGCCCTATGGGCCGGCCGAGAAACAGGCGTTGCTCGAAGCGGCGGACCTGAAGACGCGGGCCGAGACGCTGATCGCCATCACCGAAATGGCGCTGGCGCGCGAGAATGAGGATTTCGGCTCGAGCCTGCAGTAAGATGCGCCGATATTCAGCCGGCCTGCAAACGGCGATTTTCCACGCTTCTGGCCTGACCTGAACCTCAACACATCTCGGGTCTGCAGTTGACTGAGAAGAGGACACGATGGCAGCGGACGGACGGGACGGGAAGAAGGTCAATGTCGACCCCAAGCTGCTGGAGCTGCTGGCGTGCCCGCTGACCAAGGGGCCGTTGACCTGGGATCCCGAGCGCGGCGAGCTGATATCGAGGATCGCCAAGCTCGCCTATCCGGTGCGCGACGGCATCCCGATCATGCTGCCTTCGGAAGCGCGGACGTTGTCAGTGGAGGACGTACTGTCCCCGCCGCGTTTGAGTGGGCCTTCGTAATTGGCAGAGCCATCCTTCACTTCGTCATCTCAGGGCGGAGCAGCCGCGCAGCGGCGTCGCGGAGACCCTGGGATCCATGCCGTGACGCATGTGACACACGAAGGCGGGCCAAAATCGAGGGCTTCTTCCCTTCGGTGTGGAGCGCGACACGTGGCACGGTGAGAGGTGGCTGCCACAGGCGTGGGATGAAGTTACCATTCAGGACCGTGGCATTCTTTGGTCGATGTCGCGGCATGGATCCTCGGGTCTCCGCGACGTCGCTTCGCTCCTGCTCCGCCCGTGGATGACGAAGGTTGGGTGCCGAAAGCGTGGGCTGCGTCTACTGAAAATTCCGCCCCTTGGGCATGACCCTCTCCGCTTCTTCCGACAGCGTTGCGAGATCCTTTCCGATCGGCGCGTTCCGCAGCGCGGGTCGGCCATCGCGATCCGGTCCCTCCTTGGCGGCCGGGGGGCCGGCGATCAACGGTCTGGCCTCGCTGACCTTCTCCAGAAGCACGGTCAGCCAGGGCGTCAGATCCTCGATCTTCTCGGCGACGATGTGGATCACACCCGATTCCGACTGTAATTTCCCGGTGACCCGGACGAACCGCGCGCCCATGACAATGGGCCGATAGCGGGTGAAGGTTCTCTCCCAGAAGATGACATTGGCGACGGCCTTGTCGTCCTCCAGCGTCAGGAAGATCGCGTTGCCCTTGCCGGGCCGCTGCCGCACCAGGACAAGCCCGGCGACGGAGACCCGCCTGCCGTCGCGCACTGAAGGCAGGTTGGCATTGGGCGTGACGCCGGCCCGGTCGAGCCGCTCGCGCAGGAAGGCAACCGGATGCGCCTTCAGCGACAGGCCGAGCGAGCGGTAGTCGTGGATGACATGCTCGCCGAGCGGCATTTTCGGCAGCTTCGTCTCGGGCTCCAGCTCGCGCAGGCGGATCGCCGGCTGGTCGAACAGCGGCAGCCTTTCGGCGGCACTCTTGCCGTCGAGCGCGCGCACCGCCCACAGCGCCTCGCGGCGATCGAGGCCAAGCGAACGGAAGGCGTCGGCTTGCGCCAGCCTTTCGATCTCGTCGACATCGAGGCCGGAGCGCAGCCAGACATCCCTGACGGATTCGTAGCCGTCGCCACGCCTGGCGACGAAAATCTTCATGCGCTCCTCCGACAGGCCCTTGATCTGACGGAAGCCGAGCCGCAGCGCGTGATTTGTCTCGATGATGCCACGCATTTCGGCATGGCGCGCGAGGATGCGGGCCGGGTCGAAAGGCGCTTTTTCCAAAGTGCAGTCCCAGACGGAGAAATTGACGTCGACGTCGCGGATGTCGACGCCATGGTCGCGCGCGTCGCGGACGAGCTGGGCCGGCTGGTAAAACCCCATCGGCTGCGAATTCAGGATCGCGGCGCAGAAGACGTCGGGATAGAAGGTCTTGAACCAGCAGGAGGCATAGACGAGCAGGGCGAAGGAGGCGGCATGGCTTTCGGGAAAGCCGTACTCGCCAAAGCCTTCGATCTGCTTGAAGCAGCGCTCGGCAAAGTCCTTCGTGTAACCTTTGCCGACCATGCCGTCGATCATGCGCTGGCGGTAATTGCCGATGGTGCCGGTGCGCTTGAAGGTGGCCATGGCGCGGCGCAATTCGTCGGCCTCGCCCGGCCTGAAGCCGCCGGCGACGATGGCGATCTTCATCGCCTGCTCCTGGAACAGCGGGACACCCAGCGTCTTGCCGAGGATCTCTTCCAGCTCCGGCTTTGGGTACTCGGGTTTTTCCTTGCCTTGCCGGCGGCGCAGGTAGGGATGAACCATGTCGCCCTGGATCGGACCCGGTCGCACGATCGCCACCTCGATGACGAGGTCGTAGAAGGTGCGCGGCCTGAGCCGTGGCAGCATCGACATCTGGGCACGCGATTCGATCTGGAAGACGCCGAGCGTGTCGGCGCGGCAGATCATGTCGTAGACGTCGTCATCCTCCGGCGGCAGGGTGGCCAGCACATAGGGTCGGCCATATCTGTCCCGTGCCTTGGGATAATGATCTTCAAGCAGGGTGAAGGCGCGCTTCAGGCAGGTCAGCATGCCGAGCGCCAGCACATCCACCTTGAGAATCTTCACCGCGTCGAGATCGTCCTTGTCCCATTCGACCATCTTGCGCTCGTCCATCGCCGTCTTGACGATGGGGACGATCTCGTCGAGCCGGTCCCTGGTGATGACGAAGCCGCCGACATGCTGGGAGAGGTGACGGGGGAAGCCCATGATCTCGTTGGCGCGTTCGATCACGTGTCGCGACACCGGGTCGGTCCGGTCGAGGCCGCCGGCCCTGGCTTCCTTTTCGCCGAGCTCCGAGGTCGACCAGCCCCAGATCGAGCCGGACAACGACCCCCTTACATCTTCCGACAGGCCCATCGCCTTGGATACTTCGCGCAGCGCCGAGCGGCCGCGATAGCTGATGACGGCGGCGGCAAGCGCGGTGCGCTTGGCGCTGTATTTCTCGTAGATGTACTGGATGACGGTTTCGCGCTTCTCATGCTCGAAGTCGACGTCGATGTCCGGTGGTTCGTTCCTCTCCTCGGAAATGAAGCGCTCGAAAAGCGTGTCGATCCTGTCCGGCCCGACCTCGGTGATGCCGATGCAGAAGCAGACGATCGAATTGGCGGCCGAACCACGGCCCTGGCAGAGGATGTCCTGGCTGCGGGCGTATTTGACGATGTCATAAACCGTCAGGAAATAGCGGGCGTAGTTGAGACGTTCGATGAGAGCGAGCTCTTCCTCGATGCGCTTGGTCACGGACGCAGGCACGCCCGCCGGATAACGGTTGGCCGCCCCCTCCCGCGCCAGTCTTTCCAGCTCGGCCTGCGGCCCGAGCCCCGATTCCGTCGGTTCATCGGGGTAGTTGTACTGAAGGTCGCTGAGCGAGAAGGTCAGCTCCTGTGCGAAGCGCAAGGTCTCGGCCAGTGCCTGGGGATGTCGGCGGAACAGGCGCGCCATCTCCATCGGCGGCTTCAAATGGCGCTCGGCATTGGCGGCCAGCTGCAGCCCGACCTCGGCGACGGGCGTGTTGAGGCGGATCGCGGTCAGCACGTCCTGCAACGGGCGTCGTTCCGCTGTGTGGTAGAGGACGTCGTTGGTCGCCATCAGCGGGATGCCGGCGATCTCCGCCAGTGCTGCCGCCTGCTCGATCCGGAAGCGGTCATTGCCGGCATAGCAAGGCGAGACACCGAGCCGCAGGTTCCTGCCGAAGCGGTCCTTGAGCTGGCGAAGCAAAGCGAGACTGTCCTGCGCGCCCGTCGACAGATCGGGCAGGACCGCCAGCGACATCAGGCCTCCCCATTCGAGGAGGTCGCCGCGCTGAAGAAGGGTGGCGCCCTTTTCGGTTTCATCGCGCAGATTGGCTTGGGTGAGCATGCGGCAGAGATGCCCCCAGCCCTTGCGGTCCTGCGGATAGGCGAGAATGTCCGGCGTGCCGTCGCCAAAAACCAGCCGGCAACCGGGGTGATAAGAAAGCGTCTCGACCTTGGCCTGCTGCCAGGCGCGCACCACGCCAGCCACCGTGTTGCGGTCGGCAAGCCCGATCGCCGAGAAGCCCAGAAGCTTGGCCGCGACCACCAGCTCCTCGGGCTTGGAGGCGCCGCGCAGGAAGGAGAAATTCGACTGGATGCCGAACTCGGCATAGGGAATGACGGTCAGCGCGTTCATGCGAAGACACCATGCATGAACCAGCGCGGCGGCACCTGCGAGCCGCCGTAGAGGCCCTGCCGGTAGAGCCAGTAGCGGCGGCCGTCGGCATCCTCGATGCGGAAATAGTCGCGCGTCGATGCCGCCTCGTCGCTTGCGGCTTCATGCCACCATTCGGCCGCGATGCGTTCCGGCCCCTCGGCGCGCGTGACCCGGTAGAGCGCGCGCCGCCAGCGGAAATTCAGCGGCGGGCCCTCAGGCATTTCGGTGGCCGGCACATCGATGGGTTCGGGTGAGCGGAAAAGCCGGATCGGCCGTTCCGGCGGGAAGACCGTCACCGGAGCCTGCATCCTGTCGGGCTTCTTCGGCGGCGTGGTCCGGCGCGGGGCTTCGGTGAAGGGGATCGTGGCGACGGCGCGTTCCGGCAGATGGCTTTCGACGGTGACCGGTCGCAAAACCGCGCCGTCGCCGAGCCGGGCGCGGATGCGGTCTGCGAACAGCGCGATATCGGCGCCGTCGTCGGTCGTCTCGCCGGCAAGGTCGGCCTGCTGCATGTCGAAGGCGGCCGCCGCCAGCACCGAGAGCCGGACGAGATCGAAGCCATAGCCGGCATCGATATCCTGCTCGAGGGCGGCCAGCCGTTCATGGAACAATTTCTGGATCAGCATCGGCTCGCGCATCGGCCGCGAGGTGCCGAGCGCGATGCGGCTGACGGCGCCGTCGACGCGAAAGAGCAGCAGCGCCAGCGTCCTGGCGCCCTCGCCGCGACGCTCGAGGTCGGTCTTCAATGTCGTCGCCAGCATGCCCACCAGCCGCTCGATATCCTCGGTCAGGGTGACGGGTTCGGCCAGATGGCGTTCGACCGAAAGCGGCGCGACGGAAAGGCGCGGCGAGACGGCCTCGTCGAGACGGCCAAGCGCCTGGTCGAGGCGCAGCAGCAAGGAGGCGCCGAAGCGGCGGGCGAGCGGCGCGCGCGGTGCGGCCATGACGGCGCCCGCCGTGCGCAGGCCGACGCTTTCCAGGCTGGCGCGGGTTTCCGGCGCTATACGCAATGCGGCCAGGGGCAAGGGCGCGAGCAGCGCCTCCTCCTCGCCGCCATCGACTATGCGGTCGCTGCAAAACCGTGCCGCCGCCCAGGCCGCGCCCGGCGTGGCGGCAAGCCCGGCGCGGACATCGAAACCCTGATGGAAGAAGCGCGACAGGATGTCGTCCAGCATGGCGCGTTCGCCGCCGAACAGATGGGTGCAGCCGGTGATGTCGAGAAACAGGCCGTCGGCACTGTCCAGCGCCACCAGCGGGGTGTAGCGGTCGCACCAGTCGGCAAGACCTTCGAGCAGGCGGCGGTCGGCCTCCGGATCGGCTTCGACGATGTCGATCGACGGATACATGGCGCGCGCATCGGCGATGCCCATGTCGCGCTTCAGGTGCAGCGCCTCAGCCCGCTCGTCGAGGGCCGAGATGCGCTGCGCGTTGCCTTGGCGGTGGCTGATCACGAGCGGTGGGTGCGGCAGGTGATCCGACGGCCGGGAACGCCAAGACCGCCCCAGACGCTGCCGCAGGATCCTTTCCGCTGCCAGATAGGGAAACCACAGGGACAGGATTCTTTGTCCGTCTTTCCTCGTCCCTTCTTTCGTCGCCCGCTCTTTCGTCGAATACGCGTTCATCGGGGTTCCACTCCAGTGTGAATTGTCCAGGCAGGGCCGTGCGGCTCTTGCCGATGGTGACGGTGAAGGCCGGGCGGCCGATCGAGCCGGCGAGCGGCCCGGCGATGGTGTCGCGCGGTGTTGCCGGCGCCGAAGCGACGATGAGGCGGACGGGTGCCGCCGTCGGCTCGGGCTCCGCCGCCTGCCGCAGCAGGAACACCGGCCGGCCGGCACCTAGCGCCCTTGCATGCAGCCGGCGCGTCGCGGTCAGGTCCAGCCGCTGCGGATTGCCGCGGATTTCAAGGATGACGGCGGCGAGCGCCGTCATCCGGGCGGCCTCCTCGGCGACCCACAGCGCATCGACAAGTTTTGGCGCCTCGGAAAACAGCAATTGTTCGGGCTCGATGCCGAACGAGGCCCGAAGCCCCCTGGCATAGGGAAAGCCGGCCTCGCGGAAAATCTCCGACGTGCCGATCCACAGCACCGGCAGCCCCTGCGCCTGCTTGAGGATCAGGCTTGTGAGCGACAGCGCGAAGCCGGCGACGGCTCCGGCATCGCGGGTTTGCGTGCCATGGATTTCGCTCAGGGCGGCTTTCGGCAGGCCGCCGCTCAGGGCGGCATCGAGCCGTTCGACGCCGGTGGGCAGGAAGGCATCCGGCAACGCCGCGGCAATGCCGCGCCGGACGATTGTAAGATCGGTGTTGGAGGCGAGATCCGCGCTGACATCGGCATCAAGGGGCGCGCCAGCCGGCGCCTGCAGGCGCTCGGGCAGCGTTCCCTCGATCTTCGCGATCTGGCGGCGCAGGGCAAAAACAGTCTCCCGCGCCACGGCGGTCATCGCCATGACGGTCAGCTTCCACTCACAATTGTTCCTGTTATGTTCCTATAGATTCCAGAGGCGGTCGGAAGAGTCAAGCAGAGTCACAAGGAATTTATTCCTTCCTGGCTCGATGGGGCTGGAGCAGCCGCCGCGTCATTTGCCGATTCCAGTGCGAAAGCCTATATGCCGGGTTCAAAGGACAAAGCATGGCCCGCATCTACAAGACCCGCACCTGGCACGACCAGTTCTCGCCATCCATGGAGGAATTGGAGTTCCTGGCGCTGGAGTCCTACGCCCACCTGCCGGAGGAGTTCCGCAAGCTGACCGGCGAGATCATCATCCAGATCGCCGAATTCCCGACCGACGAGATCATGGACGATTTGTCGCTGGAAACGCCGTTCGACCTGCTCGGCCTGTTCGAAGGACGCGGTATCGCCGAACGCTGGAATCCGCAAACCGGCGAAGGGCCGAACCGCATCACGCTCTACCGCCGCGCCATGCTCGACTACTGGGCCGAAAACGAGGAAACGCTGGGCGACATCGTCACCCACGTGCTGATCCACGAGATCGGCCATCATTTCGGCCTGTCGGACGATGATATGGAGCGGATCGAGGAAGCGGCGGAATAAACCCTACGAAGAGAGGAGGGCCTCGGCGCTTTCCTCTACCAGTCGCTGAGCTTGGTATCCGGCCCGTATTCCTGACCGTCGACATCCTTGACCACGGCCTGGCCGCAGCGCATGGCCTTGGCCTTCTTGTCATAGCCATAGGTCGGCGAGCCGAACAGGTGCCAGCCCTTGTTCAGCGCCGCCGTCACCTTGTGGCAGAAGCTGGCGTCGTCCGGGCCAGTCAGAAAGCGGTAGAGTTTCATTTTTCAGTCCTGTCGTGAGTGCTCTGTCTTCTTTGTTTCGAGCATGATCTTTTTCGAAAACCGGTTCCCGCTTCTTGCTTCGCGGACCTTCGGTTCGGGATCATGCGCCGATGGCGGCTGCCTTCGCCAGCAGTTTTTCAGCCTGCGCCAGATGCAGCCGCTCGACCATCTTGCCATTCAGCGCGATCACGCCCTTGCCGGTGTTCTCCGCAAGCGCGAAGGCCTGGCTGACCAGGCGCGCCTCGGCCACGGCTTGAGTGGTCGGCGCAAAGGCGTGGTTCGCCGCCTCGATCTGGGCCGGATGGATGAGGGTCTTGCCGTCGCATCCCATGGCGGCCGCTTCCACACATTCTCGGGCGAAGGCGTCGAGGTCGCGAAAATCGTTGGAGACGCCATCGAGCATGTCGAGACCGCCGGCACGCGCGGCCAGCACCATCTGCATCAGCCACGGCACGAGATAGCGTCGGTCAGGTGTTGCCAGCACGCCGGTATCCTTGACCAAATCATTCGTTCCGGCAACGAAACAAGCCAGTCGTGAGGCCGGATCCCGACCAAGTTCGGCTATAGTGCCGATGTTGAGCAGTGCCTTGGGCGTCTCGATCATCGCCCATAGTTTCACGCTGTCGGGGGCAAAATTATCGTCGAGCACATCGCCGGCTTCGAGCAGGTCGCGCGGCGTGTCGACCTTGGGCAAGAGGATGCCATCCGGCTCGCAGCCTGCCGCGGCCAGCAGGTCGGCGGCGCCCCATTCGCTGGCCAGCGCGTTGACGCGCACGACCATCTCGCAGCGGTGGCCGAAGTGGTTGGCAACCGGGCGGTTGGCGAAAATTCCCGCCAGCTTTTCGCGCGCGGCAACCTTGTCGGCCGGGGCGACGGCATCCTCGAGGTCGATGATGACGGCGTCGCAGGAAAGCTGCGCGATCTTGGCCAAGGCCTTGTCGTTGGAGGCCGGGACGTAGAGCACCGAACGGCGCGGGCGATAGGTATCCATGTTCGATCTATGCCGCGTGCGGCTGGTGGAGGCAAGCGTCCGACCGGTACCTGATACGAGCTGACCGCGAAAGCTTGCGCTGCCCCTCATTGCCCTGCCGGGCATTTCTCCCCGTAAACGGGGCGAAAGAGGCTGGCCGCAACCTCGGCTCCCTTCCTGTAACACCGAGGATTGGCGAAAGCGGCGACGAGCGTCCCTCGCCCCGTTTACGGGGAGAGGATGCCGGCAGGCAGGTGAGAGGCAGCGCCAACGCTCGGAAAGAAGGGCGGGCAGTACACCAGCAGTAAAGCGTGCCCCTGCACGAAAACTGCACACGCTTACGGAAAACCTCCTCGCATTCGCCCCGCCATCTCCCTGTCGGCCTGCGAGACAGGCGGCATGGAAAAGCGAGCAAAACCCCGTTGGTCCCTGCCCTATCGGCTGCGTTGCGAAGGCTGGTGGCTGGTCGATCCGCCGCGCGCGAATCCCACGGCGATCCTCATTCCCTTCGTCCGCAGGAGCCCGCCGACGACCAGGCTCAACGCCATTGGGAAGGCCAGGTCATGACATCGTTGTTCACCGCCGCGCCGAGCTACTGCAGCCGCTTCGGCGTTGCCGTGCTGCTGGCAGCACTGGCGGATTTCCTGTTCTACGGTCAGCCCGTCGGCATCACGGTTTTCCTGTTCGCCATCCTGATTGCCGCTGCCGTCGTGGCCATGCATCCCGCGGCCTTCAACGACGGCAGGCTGTGGATCAAGCCTGCCGCTCTGCTTGTCGCGCTGCTGCCGCTCACGGAAAATGTCAGCGCCTTGTCCGTGTCGGTCGCGCTTGCGGCCATGATCGTCTTCGCGCTTTCGCTCAGCGGCCGTCTGCGACACAGCATCGCTCGCATTGCCGGCCAGATCGGGCTGTTCCTGCTGGCGGCGCCGTTTCGGTTCATTCGGGATTTCATCCGCTGGCGCAAGACGGCACGACGGTTCGGCCGGCGCCGCATCCGGCTGGCGGCGCTCGCTGTCTGGGTCATGCCGCTGACCTTGGGCGCGGTCTTCCTGACGCTGTTCGGCGCCGCCAACCCGGTCATCGACTACTGGCTGTCGCTGATCGACCTTCTGAAGCTGCTCGATCTCATCCAGCTGGCGCGGATTGCCTTCTGGCTGTTCGTGCTCGCCGGCGTCTGGGCCTTCCTGCGGCCACGCCTGCCGCGCCTGTTCCGTCGTCTCCCGCGCGCGGCGCCGGTGGCTGACGTCAGCGCTCGATCCGAGGGAACCGTCACCAACATCGAGGACATCCTGTTCGGCAAGGCGGCCATTCTTCGCGCGCTTGTCATCTTCAACATGCTGTTTGCGCTGCAGACCGGACTCGACGCCGCCTATCTGTGGGGCGGGGCCGCCCTTCCCGACGGACTGAGCTACGCCGCCTATGCGCATCGCGGCGCCTATCCCCTGATCGTCACCGCGCTGCTTGCCGCCGGCTTCGTGCTGGCGGCGCTGCGGCCCGGCAGCGCGACATCAGCCGACCCGGTCATCCGCCGGCTGGTCTATGCCTGGGTGGCGCAGAACATCATGCTGGTCATCTCGTCGATCCTGCGCCTCGACCTCTATATCGGCATCTATGCGCTGACCTATTGGCGCGTCGCCGCTTTTGTCTGGATGGGGCTGGTGGCGGCCGGCCTTGCCCTGATCATCGCCCGCATCGCGCTTGGAAAATCCAACGAATGGCTGCTGTCCGCCAATCTTCTGACGTTATCGGCGACGCTTTATGCCTGCTGTTACATCAACTTCGCAGCAACGATCGCCAATTACAATGTCGACCATTCCCTCGAAATGACCGGCCGGGGCATCACCCTCGACACCTGGTATCTGCGTTCGCTCGGTCCGGACGCGTTTCCGGCGCTTGATCGTTTCCTCGAGCATCAGAGCCGGACTGCTGCCGCCAATGATCCGAACTTCCGCGAGCTGGCGGGAGTGCGCGGCAGCGACGAAGGCTGGTATCGCACCCTGCAGCAGAACTGGCGGGCCTGGAGCTTTCGCGACTGGCGGCTCAATCGTTATCTCGACAGGAGAGGCCCGCTCGTGATTCCCTCTGCCACCGAACCTTACGTTCCGGGCCGCTGATCCATGCCGCATCACATCCTCGTCGCCGACGATGATCCACACATCCGCGAAGTGATCTGCTTCGCGCTGGAAAAGGCCGGCATGCGGACGCAAGCGGTGGCCGATGGCGCCGCCGCCCTGCAAGCGATCGGACGCCGGGCACCCGATCTCGTCGTGCTCGACATCGGCATGCCGGAGATGGATGGGCTGGAGGTCTGCCGGCGGCTGCGGCACACATCCGATGTGCCGGTGCTGTTCCTGTCGGCGCGTGACGAGGAGATCGACCGCATCCTCGGGCTCGAAATGGGTGGCGACGACTATGTGACAAAACCGTTCAGCCCGCGCGAGCTGGTCGCCCGCGTCAACGTCATCCTGCGGCGCGCCCGCCCGGCGCCGGCCGAACCGGCCGACGACAGGCAGTTCGCGCACGGCAAGCTTGCCCTGGCGCCGGCCAGCCATGCCGCCAGCTTCGATGGCAAACCGCTTGCCCTGACGGGGATAGAGTTCTCGATCCTGAAGGGATTTCTGGCGCGGCCCACGCATGTGCTCGATCGCGACGCGGTGATGGCCAGTGCCTATGCCGGCAAGGTCCATGTCGCCGACCGCACCGTCGACAGCCATATCCGCAACATCCGCGCCAAGCTGGCGGCGTTGGGTTGCCCGGATGTCATCGAGACCGTGCACGGCGTCGGCTTCCGGCTCGGCCGATGCGGCTGACAACCTCGCGCAAATGGATTGGCCGCAAGTGGCGGCCGCGTCTCGCCACGGTCGTCGTCGCCATCCTGATCATGGTGATGGCCTTGCCGCTGGTCGGCCTGTTCTTCTTCCGGCTCTACGAGAACCAGCTGATCCGCCAGACCGAAGCGGAGCTGATCGCGCAAGGTGCCGCCATCGCCGCCATCTATGCGCAGGATGTGCGTGACGCCGGCATTGCGCCGGACAAGCTCGGCGCACCGATGCCGCAGGCAAACGTAGGCGCGAGCCGGAGCGCCAATCCGGGCCGAAGTATCGACCCGGACTACCGCCCGATCGAGCCGCGTCTCGATCTCGCTTCGGATTATGTGCTTCCGACCCGGCCGGCGGCGGAGGCCGCGACTGCCGATCCTGCCTTCGCCGCGATCGGCGCGCGCCTGTCCGGCATTCTCGACGCCACGCAGAAAACCACGCTGGCCGGCTTCCGGCTGCTCGACCCCAAAGGCGTCGTCATTGCCGGCCGTAACGAGGTGGGGCAGTCGCTTGGCGAGGTCGAGGAGGTGCGCGAGGCGCTCGCCGGGCGCTATGCCAGCGCACTCAGGCTGCGCATCCCCGACCAGCCCACGCCGCCGCTCTATTCGGTCAGCCGTGGCACCAAGGTGCGTGTCTTCGTCGCCCTGCCGGTGGCCGTCGACGGCCGGGTCGTCGGCGTGGTCTATGTCTCGCGGACGCCCAACAACATTGTAAAACATCTCTATGGCGAGCGCGGCAAGGTGACCCTGGCGGCGATCGCCATCCTTGGCGGCACGCTGCTCATCGGCCTGGTCTTCCTGCGTACCGTCAGCCGCCCGATCTATGCGCTGATCGACCGCACCCAGCGCATTGCCGCCGGCGATCGCGACGCCATCCGGCCGCTCGATCATCACGGCACATACGAGATGGCGGAGCTTTCCGCCGCCTTCCTCGACATGGCCGAAAAACTGCAGGCACGATCGGACAGCATCCAGACTTTCGCCACCCATGTCTCGCACGAGCTCAAATCGCCGCTGACGGCGATCCAGGGCGCGGCCGAGCTGCTGCGCGATTCCGGCTCGGCGATGGACGATGCCGAGCGGCGGCGATTCTCCAACAATATCGTCACCGATGCGGGGCGGCTCAATCTGCTGGTGCGGCGCCTGCTCGAGCTGGCGCGCGCCGAAAACCGGGGGCCGAGCGGCGAAAGCACCTCGATTGCTGCGGTGCTGGCGCTGCTCCCGGTCGACAACAGGCTGGCGGTCCGCGTCGAGGCCGGCGGCGATCTGACCTTGCGCATATCGGCCGAGAATGGGGCCATCGTGCTTGCCAATCTCTTCGACAATTCGGCCCGGCATGGCGCGACGCAGGTTTCGGTCACGGCGGCGAACGCCCAGGGCAGAGCGACCATCCTGGTCGATGACGACGGCGCCGGCATTTCGCCGAGCAACCGGGCGCGCATCTTCGAGCCGTTTTTCACCACGCGGCGCGATTCGGGCGGCACCGGCATGGGCCTCGGCATCGTGCTGGCCCTCCTGAAAGCGCATGATGGTACGATCAGGCTGGTTGACTCCGAACGCGGCACGCGCTTCGAGATCAATCTGCCGGTTGTATGAAATTGGAGCCTGATTCCGAAACCGGTACCCACTTTTCGGGATCATGCACCAGGCTTGGAAAGGCAAAAGCGTGCGCTACGACATCGTCATCATCGGCGGGGCCATCGTCGGATCCTCGATCGCCTACTATCTGCGCGAGGAAGGGTTTTCCGGCTCGATCGCGCTGATCGAGCGCGATCCGCAATTCGCCCACGCGGCAACGACGCTGTCCATGGCCTCGATCCGTCAGCAATTCTCCATTCCCGAAAACATCCGGCTGTCGCAATTCACGCTGAAACTGTTCCGGCGGCTCAAGGAAGAGTTCGGTGCCGACGCCGATATCGGTTTCCGCGAGGGCGGCTATCTCATTCTCGCCGGTGAGAATGGCTTACCGATCCTCAAGGCCAATCACGAGGCGCAGATCGCCGAGGGCGCCGACATCGTGTTCGAGGACGCCGAGCAGCTGACGCGGCGCTTCGCGTGGCTGTCGACCGAGGGCATTTCCGCCGGCGCCTATGGCCGGACCGGCGAAGGCTGGTTCGACGCGCATGCGATGCTGATGCTGTTCCGCAAGGCGCTGCGCGACAAGAAAATCGATTTCATCACCGCTTCGGTCACTGCTATTGCGCGTGACGGCAACCGCATAACCGGTGTCTCCCTCGACAATGGTCAGACGCTGGAGGCCGGCATCGTCGTCAACGCCGCCGGGCCGAATGCCGGCAAGGTCGCGGCTTTTGCCGGGCTCGCGCTGCCCGTCGAGCCGCGCAAGCGCAACGTCTTCGTCTTCGAGGCGCGCGAGAAATATTCTGACATGCCGCTGCTGGTCGATCCCTCCGGAATTTATGTCAGGCCGGAAGGCTCGGTCTACCTCACCGGCGGCGCCGAGCCGGAAGAGGGCGACGGCCCCGCTGATCCCAAGGATTTCGACGTCGACTGGCCGCTGTTCGAAGAGGTGATCTGGCCGGTGCTGGCGACCCGCATCCCCGCCTTCGAGGCGATCAAGCCGACGCGCGCCTGGGCCGGCCATTACGACTACAACACGCTCGACCAGAACGCGGTGATCGGGCCGCATCCGCAGGTCGGCAATTTCCTGTTCGCCAACGGATTCTCAGGCCACGGCCTGCAGCAGGCGCCGGCGGTCGGCAAGGCGCTGGCCGAGCTGATCGTGCATGGCGGCTACCGCACGGTGGATTGCTCGGCGTTTGGTTACAGCCGGGTCGCCGAGGGGCGGGCGTTCCGGGAATTGAATGTGATTTGAGTGAGGCCGCGCTCTGCCTTCTCCCCCTGTGGCAGAAGGTGAATCGGCGCGCAGCGCCGAGACGGATGAGAGGTGCGCGAAGGATCGCCGTTCTTGCCAAGCTGGAACACCCTCATCCGTCGCCTTCGGCGACACCTTCTCCCACAGGGGGAGAAGGGAAGACCGCGGTTAGGTAACCATCGCGTCGACAGCGAGGGCGTTGCCGAGTGCATGGCCTGACGCCGTATTGTCGAAAATGCCCCAGACCTCCGCGCCCGTAGCGGCCGCTGCATTCACCTGCCGACCGATCCGGTCGAGACGCTCGGCATCGTAGTCGGAATAGTAGACGCGCGGCGCGCCGTGCCAGCGAAAATAGGCAAGGCCGGACCAGCCGCCCGGCACCGCCGCGGCGGGAACCGGAGCCGGATCGGCCGCAACACGTGCGACGTGGCAACCGGCCAGAAGCGCCTCCGCCTCCGCGTCGAACCAACTCGGATGACGCGGTTCGCATGCCAGCCTGGTCTGGGTTCGCTTTCCCAACATGTCGAAGAAACCGCGAGCCATGTCGGGCTCGAACGGCAAGCTCGGCGGCAGTTGCACCAAAAGCACGCTCAGCGTTTCGCCGAGCCCCTCAACCTGCTGTAGAAAAGCCCCGGCAAGCGCCTCGCAGCCGACGAGACGCTGCTCATGGGTGATGGTCCTGGGCATCTTGACGGCAAAGCGGAAGTGCTCCGGCACGGCGCGTGCCCAGCGCTCATAGGTCTCACGGCGATGCGGCTTGTAGAAGGACGTGTCGATTTCGACGACCGGAAGGCGCTGGGCATATCGTTCAAGATGCCAACCGGGTTGTGGGAAGTCTTCCTTGTATCGCGTCGGAATGCCCCAACCGGCCGTGCCTATGAAACATCCGCGCTTTCCCATGCCGAGGATGTGGACCAGATGCGGTGCGGGTCAAGGCGGAGGTGCAGCCAAGTGCACGGGTCAAGGTTCCGGATCGACTTTGCCTTACTGGTGGATCCAGCGGTTTGGAAACGGGAATCCCTCGCCGTCCTCGACGAGTTGCTTGAGGCTGAGCAGGAAGACCGCCCAGCTCATCGAGTAGTAGGGATAGCGCTCGGCATTGCCGCGAAATCCCGAATGCCGGAACTGGACAGTACACTGACCGTCGACGGGAACAACGGTGAACTGGACCTGCGTTCCGGCCCAGTCCGAATCGTCCTCTTCCGTCGGCTGCCAGCACACCAGCCGGTCCGGTTCGAGGGCGGACACCCGCATGAGCTGACAGCCCTCTCCAAAGCGAAACTCCAGTATGTTGCCGGGTTTGGACTCGCCCCGCGTGTCGGGAATCCACCATTGCGCAAGCTTGTCCGCTTGCGTCAACGCCTGGTAGATCGTGCTCGGAGGGCTCTTGATACTGATCTCGTGCATGATTTCCTTCATGGTATCCTCCTTCTCCCGTTGGACAACAAGAAGCTTCGTCAGGCTGCAGCCCGGCAGTCCGAACTCGCATAAGCCTGCAGCCAGGCCAGCACCCGTCCCCAGCCTTCGGCATGTTCGGCCGCCGCTTCCCTCAGCCCGGCAAAGCCGCCATGGCAGATGGTGACGCGGGTGCCGGTGGCGACCGGCTGCAGCAGCCAGGCGACCGTCGTTTGCCGCCGGCCAAGCGTGGGATGATCCCACTGATAGGCGCGCGTCTGCACGATCCGGCGCGGCGCCTCGATCTCGAGGAATTCACCGCTGGCCGGCAGGTGCTTGCCGTCAGCCCCACGCACAGTGACGTTCCAATGGCCGCCGACATGAAGGTCAGCCGACCAATCTGTCATCCGGTAGGTGTCGGCTGAACCCCACCATTGCTCGACTTCCTTGCTGACCAGCGCCCTGAAGATGCGCTCCGGGGGCGCTTCGATCTCGGCAGATGCCATGATTGTCTCGTCATTGGTCATGCTCCGCACGGTGGGAATGGGCATCATGGATGTCTCCACATCAAAGTTGTTTCGGCATCGAAACGAGGCTTTCAGCCTTTTGATGGCGGGCGCTCAAAACCCTTGCCGGTCTCAAGCAGGCTCTTCAGGCTGGCCAGCACCAGCGGCCAGCCCTTGGCGACGTTGCCGATCAGGCTGTGCGGCCCGTCCGCCTCGTGGGTGACGGCAAGCTTCATCAACTCGCCGTCCTGCTCGATGGTGAAGGTGCAGCGCGTGTAGCCGTCGGCCTTCACCTCTGGCATCCATTCATTGCGCCATTTGATCACCAGGCGTCGCGGCGGGTCGATCTCGAGAATTTCGCCGCTGTCGGCAAGGCGCCCGTCGGGGAACATCAGCTTCCAGCTGGAGCCCACCTTCCAATCGCTCTCCTGATAGGAGCAGAGGAAGAACTGCCGGTTGAACTCCGGGTCGGTCAGCGCCTCCCAGAGCTTTTCGGGCGTGGTGCGGATGTAGGTCACGTAAACGAAGCTGTTGCTCATCAGTCTTCCCTTTCGAGGCGTTTCTTCAAGTCGCTGAGGGCGGTCAGCCGTCCCCGTTCGAACTTGCCGATCCAGCGGTCGGCGATCTCGTTGATGGGAACGGGGTTGAGGTAGTGCTCCTTCTCGCGCCCCTTGCGGATGGTGGTGACGAGGTTCGCCTCCTCCAGGATCGCCAGGTGCTTGGTCACCGCCTGGCGCGTCATGTCCATCTCCGCGCACAGCGCGTTCAACGTCTGCCCGTTCCTGGCATGGAGGCTGTCCAGCAATTGCCGGCGTGTCGGGTCGGCCAGTGCGCGAAAGACGGCATCCATGCTCATGACTCTAATATGCAACCATTTGATTGCATGTCAAGGCTGCTTGCGGATCACGAAAAGTTGCCTGTCCTGTCAGGCAGGCGATCATGGTGGAAAGCGTCAGCGCTTGCGGGAGAACCAGAAGGCCTCGGCCATGCGCTTCATGCCGATGCGCTCGTAAAAGCCGACGGCGTCGGGCATGGAGATCAGGCTGATGGCAACGGACGGCCCAAGCTGGCGCCGCGCCTCGTCCATCAGGCCCTTGCCGATGCCAAGCCCTTGCGCCGATTGGGAGACGGCGAGCTCGGAAATGTAGCAGACCCAGGAAAAGTCGGTGACGGCCCTGACAACGCCGATCAGCGGCCTCCCCTCCACATCGAGACGCGCCGTCAGCACCAGATTGGCGCCCGACAGCATCGCCCTCAGTCGCGCTTCATCATCGACGGGGCGCGTCTCGCCGAGACCGGATTCCACCAGCACGCGGCGGAATTCGGCGACGTCGAGCTCTGGTTCGCTTGCGTAGAGGATTTGGGAGTTTTCCACCATGACCGCAGACTGCACCATCGGGAGGGCAATTCGAAGTCGTTTGCCTGACACCCTTGTGCCATCACGCACAAACAGTTGGCTTTTATTTGCCCGCGGCTTTGTGTAAACCGGGCCTCAGCAAATCCCCCCGCAACGAAGACACGGGCAAAAGCCATGGAAAAATTCACCAAGCTCACCGGCGTCGCCGCTCCGATGCCGATCGTCAATGTCGACACCGACATGATCATCCCGAAGGATTATCTGAAGACGATCAAGCGCACCGGGCTTGGCACCGGGCTGTTCGCCGAAATGCGCTACAATGAAGACGGTTCGGAAAATCCGGATTTCGTGCTCAACAAGCCGGCCTACCGCAAGGCGCAGATCCTGGTCACCGGCGACAATTTCGGCTGCGGCTCGAGCCGCGAGCATGCGCCGTGGGCGCTGCTCGACTTCGGCATCCGTTGCGTCATCTCGACCTCGTTCGCCGACATTTTCTACAACAACTGCTTCAAGAACGGCGTGCTGCCGATCACCGTCAGCCCCGAGGACCTCGAGAAGCTGATGGACGATGCTTCGCGCGGCTCCAACGCCACTCTGTCGATCGACCTCGAAGCCAAGGAAATCCGCGGGCCGGATGGCGGCGTGGTCAAGTTCGACCTCGACGATTTCAAGCGGCACTGCATGCTCAACGGGCTCGACGACATCGGCCTGACCATGGAGAAGGCCGGCGCCATCGCCTCGTTCGAGAAGCGCAACGCCGAACTGCGCCCCTGGGCCTGAGCGGCACCCTGTCCGACGGATAGGCCCGGCCCTTTCAGGCCGGGTTCGTGGCGACTGAAGGGAGGGACAGTCATGACACGTTCTCTTTTTGCCGGCGTTTGCGCGGTGGCCTTGTTGCTGGTCCCCGCCGCGTTTGCCCAGACGCAGACGCCTGCTGCGCAGCCGGCGCCAGCGGCTGAAAAGCCTGCCGCCGATCAGGGCACGGACGCCGCTGACGCTTCCGACGACGACAAGCAGGCACCCGTGCCGTTCGAGGGTGGCCAGCTGACCATCACCCAGCCGGAGCAGGACGGTGAGAAGGTGCTTGCCTATGACGGCAAGGAACTGGCCAGCAACTATGACGTCTTCTTCGACAGGATCGTCGAGGTCGGCGGCGTCAAGGTGGCGCTGTTCGATGTCGGCGATGGCGGCAATCAATGCGGGCCGGCAACGGTGATCGTCTGGAAGCCGGAAGGCGGCACCATCCAGAGCACGACGGTCGAACAGGACGAGTGCGGCGCGCCGCCATCGGCGGTGTCCGACAACGCCATCTATTTCGTGCCCTATCTGTTGCCGGGCGATGCAAAGCCGGCTTTGCAATGGTCGCCCACCGGCGGGCTGACCACTTCGGGCAATCTGACCTACATGCCGGAACCCGGCACCGACTGGAAGGATGTCGACCCGTCGAAATACGACAACATCATCGACGCCTTCCACAACGAGGCTGTCTACAAGGAGGCCGAAAAGCTGCTCGGCAAGGACATGCCAGACATGGCGACCAGCCTGCTTGTCGGCGGCGGCACGGAAAAGACCGCGTCGGGCGCCTTCTATGCCAGCGGTTGCGTGCCGCATGATTGCGGCGGCAATGACGGCTTCATGGCGGTCGACCCGGCCCAGCACAAGCTCTACTTCGCCCGCCGCGGCGACAATGGCGAGCCGAACGCCTGGCCGGCGGTGACGACATGGCCGGCCGATGTGAAGGAGGCGCTGGACAAGGCGCTGGGGTCCGCGAACTAGGGTGATGCCGGCCTGCAAACGGCGGCTTCCTGCGCTTCCGGTGCTCACGTATTTTAAGTACGCTCCGCTCTGGGTCTCGGAATCCGCCGTTTTCGACTCGGCCTGACCTGAATCTCAACATACCCTCGACCCCCATCCCTCCATCGTCGGGACAATAGCCAGTCCTGTCTGGCCTATGGTGCGACGGTGCCTTTCCTTTCAAAACGTCCTGAACAATTCTGCGAGGACCCCATGCGCAAGCTCATCTCCACCGGCTCGCCGTTCGAAAAGACCGCCGGCTATTCGCGTGCGGTGGTGCAGGGCGACTGGTGCTTCGTGTCCGGCACGACCGGCTACGACTATGCGACGATGACGATGCCGGAGACGGTCGAGGCGCAGACGCGCAATTGCCTGGCGACGATCGGCAAGGCGTTGCAGGATGGCGGCTTCGCGATGGCCGATGTGGTGCGCGCGCATTACTACATCACCGACCAGGCCTTCGTGGACATCGTCTTTCCGATCCTGGGCGAGACGTTCGGCGACATCAGGCCGGCGGCGACGATGATCGTCTGCCAGCTCAACAAGCCGGAAATGAAGATCGAAATCGAGGTGACGGCGCTGCGGCGGACAGCTTGATCGGATGAAGGTCAAGCGCATCATTGCCAACATCGCCACGCAGGACATCGCGGCGGCAAAGCGTTTCTACCACGACGTGCTCGGCCTCGACCTGCTCATGGATCATGGCTGGATCGCCACCTACGGCTCGGCCGGGACCATGGATATCCAGATCAGCTTCGCCGAACAGGGCGGCTCGGGCACGCCGGTGCCGGATCTGTCGATCGAGGTCGACGATGTCGAGGCCGCGCTTGAAGCCATGAAGACGGCTGGCTTCGCCATCGAATACGGGCCGGCCGAAGAACCCTGGGGCGTGCGGCGGTTCTATGTGCGCGATCCCTATGGCAGGCTGGTCAACATTCTCTCGCATCGGTGAAGAGCTATGCCCTCTTACGAGATGCTGGCGGGACAACATGTGAAGGATCGCGGCTCTCGTCCCCTTGCGCGCCGGGCGCTTGGCGTTTAGCAAGGCGCCGGTTCGAATTCTTTCTGGGACGGTTTCTCCATGGCAACGAAGCATCTTTTCCTGCTCCCCGGCGACGGCATCGGCCCGGAGGCCATGGCCGAGGTCAAGAAGCTGATCGCTGCCATGAACGAAAAGCTCGGCAGCGGCTTCGTCACCGAGGACGGTCTGGTCGGCGGCTGCGCCTACGACGCGCATGGCGCGGCGATTTCGGATGCCGACATGGCAAAGGCAATGGCGGCCGACGCGGTGCTGTTCGGCGCCGTCGGCGGGCCGAAATGGGATGCGGTGCCTTACGAAGTGCGCCCCGAAGCCGGCCTGCTGCGGCTGCGCAAGGACATGGAGCTGTTCGCCAATCTGCGCCCGGCCATCTGCTATCCGGCGCTGGCGGCGTCCTCCTCGCTCAAGCAGGAAGTGGTCGAAGGCCTCGACATCCTCATCGTGCGCGAGTTGACCGGCGGCGTCTATTTCGGCGAGCCCAAGCAGATCATCGATCTCGGCAACGGCCAGAAGCGCGGCATCGACACCCAGGTCTACGACACGTTCGAGATCGAGCGCATTTCGGGCGTCGCCTTCGAACTGGCGCGTACCCGCAAGAACCACGTCACCTCGATGGAAAAGCGCAATGTGATGAAGTCGGGCGTGCTGTGGAACGAGGTCGTCACCCAGACCCACAAGGCGCGCTATTCAGACGTCAAGCTCGACCACATGCTGGCCGATGCCGGCGGCATGCAGCTGGTGCGCTGGCCCAAGCAGTTCGACGTCATCGTCACCGACAATCTGTTCGGCGACATGCTGTCCGACATCGCCGCCATGCTGACCGGCTCGATCGGCATGCTGCCGTCGGCCTCGCTCGGCGCCCCGGATGCCAAGACCAAGAAGCGCAAGGCGCTCTACGAGCCGGTGCACGGTTCGGCGCCGGACATTGCCGGCAAGGGCATCGCCAACCCGATCGCCATGATCGCCTCCTTCGCCATGTGCCTGCGTTATTCCTTCGGCATGGTGGCGGAAGCCGACCGTCTCGAGGGCGCCATCGCCGCGGTGCTCGACGATGGCCTGCGCACCAAGGACATCATGTCCGAAGGCATGACCGAGGTCGGCACGGTGCGGATGGGCGACGCGATCATCGCCAAATTCCTGGGCTGAGCCGATGGCGGTCGACGTCCGCTGGGCGACGACCGAGGATGCGGCCGCACTCGCGGCCATGCTGTGCGAGATGGCGGTGCATTACCGGCAGCCGCCTCTTGCCGCCGACCGGGCCCTTGCCGCTGCGCGGAAATGGCTGGCCGAGGAAAGTCCGGCCTATCCGCATTTCGCGCTCGCCTTCGTCGAGGGAGAGGTCAGCGGCCTGGCATCGGTGGCGATCGCGCATCCCGGCATCGATCTCGAGCGGCTCTTGTTCCTCAAGGACCTGTTCGTGCGCGGCAAGGCTCGCAACGCCGGCATTGGCCGCGCGCTGATCGGCTTTCTCGCCGACCATTGCCGGCGCCACGGCATCGGCCGCATCGACCTGACCACCGAGGACTGGAACGAGGGCGCGCTGCGTTTCTACGCGCGGCTCGGCGCCGAGCGCCATGGCCAGAAGATTGTCCTCAGATTGTCGGGCGAGTCGCTGGCGGTCGCGACTAAACCCTGATCCCTGCCGGCACCGGTCCCCATTGGTTTTCCCTGGCCTGCGTCGGGATCAGGGCGAAGACTAGGATGATCAGGCCGCCGATGGAGGGGATGAGCATCACCAGGCAGAGCCAGCCCGGCAGGCCGATATCGTGCAGGCGGCGCACGATCATGCCGAGGCCGGGCAGGAACGTGCCCAGCAGGAAAACGCCGAAAAGCCCGACCGTCACCGCCGGCATCTCGGCGCTGTCGAGATTGCCCATCTCGACATCGGCAAAAATGCCGATGCCAAGGATCGCCAGCAAAGCGATCGTCCAGAACAGGCAATAGCCCCAATATTCCTTGCGGCGGGCGCGGCCGGCGAAATTGAAGTAGTTGCCTGTCAGGCCGCGCCAGAAATAACCCCACAGGTCGGTGGGCTCGGCTGGCTCGGAGGACCGGCCGAAATGCTGCGCCTGGGATGCGCGCGCTGCCGGCGTATTGCCAGCTTGAGCCGGTGCCGCGTTCGCACTGGCATCGCTGGCCAGGTCTTGGGCGGTGATCGAAAAAACGTCACGCGCCTGGCCGCCGGCCGGCTGGAATTCGACCCTCGTGCCTCGTGCCATGGCGGTTTCGCGGCGCAGGTCCTCGCGCCTGAACGTGTAACGGTTGCCGTCCGCCCCGGTGATGAAGCCGAAGCCCTGGTCCTCGTCATAATGGAGCACTTCGCCGCGCATCACCCACCCCCTTGTCGCCACGTCCCCCGGCCAAGGTGTGGCACAGGGCCGAGCCCGTCGGCAAGGCCGCGCGACATGGCTACCGTCCCCGCGGCAAATGAAGCATAAGACAGGACGTGAAACCGCCCTCGCAAAAACAGACAATGACAGCCGAGCGTTCTGATGCCAGCGTCGTGACCGAGGACGGGGAGGTCATAACGCCGCCCCCGACACTGGCCATCGATGCCACCGGCCTGATGTTGTGGCCGCCCGGCAAGGGTCTGGCTGGCATCCCGCGGGTGGAGAGCTTTCTGATCAACGCGGCGTTGGCGGATCCCGACCCTTGCGTGGACGTGGTCGCGTTCCGGTCCGGGGAAGGCCGGTTTCGACCGCTTGCTCCCTACGAACAGGAACATGTCGCGACCGGCGAGATCTCACCCCGCCGTGTCAAACGATGGCCGGGAAGAAGCATGGCGTTGTCGCAGGCTTTCGCGGCGGTGAGGCAACAGCCATGGGACAAGCGCGAGGCAGACCGTCACCTCGCCAAGACGGTGACCAACGGCCGGAAGGGGGTTGCCTATCGCGCGACGAGGCTGCTGATCCGCGCCTATCGCCTGTATCGGCGGGCGCGGATCCGTCTGGGCCCGAGCCAGGATGCTCCGCACCGGACCGCCGAGGCCGAACGCAGCCTTGTGCTGATCAGCCATCACATCCTGACCCAGGAAGACCGGTCCGCTGTCTCGGGCGCTGCCGGCAAGCTTGCCTTCCTCTGCCACGATATCATCCCGGCACTACGCCCCGATTTGCTTGGCGCGGGCACCGGCGAGCGTCGTTTCGGGTCTTATCTCGAGCAGCTCGTGCGCTCCGGCGCGCCAGCGTTCTGCGCTTCCGACGAGGTCGGCGCCACCCTCACCGATCATATGCGCAAGGCCGGCCTCGAACCGCCCGTGGTATATCGGTTTCCGATGCCTTCCATCCTGCACGAGACGGCATCGCGCATCGGCGCGACCTCTCGCATCGAGGCCGGCGAACCGTTCGTGCTCTATTGCTCGACCATCGAAGTGCGCAAGAACCACATCCTGCTGGCCCGCATCTGGCAACAGGCGCTCGAGGAAGGGGTCAAGCTGCCGAGACTTGTCTGCGCCGGGCGCTGGGGCTGGATGATCGAGCCGCTGCGCGCCTATCTCAAGGCTCACCCCGGTCTGTTGCAGTCGGTCACCTTCACCGGGCTGGTCAGCGACGAGGAGCTGATCCGCTACTATCGCAGCGCGTCCTTCGGCGTCTTTCCCTCGCATATCGAAGGCTGGGGCTACGGCGCCTCGGAATGCCTCGATTTCGGCATTCCGGTCATCGTTTCGACGACGCCGTCGCTGATCGAGGCGACCGGTGGCCTGATGCCGGCGATCGAGTCCAACGACCAGACCGGCTGGTACGCTGCCATCCGCAGGATGGCGGAGGACAATGCCTGGCGTTCCTCGCTGGCGGAGCGCATCGCCCAACAGCATCGGCCGACGCCGGCATCGGCAAGCTGGGCCGCCATCAAGGCGGGACTGCAGGCAAGCGTGGCTGGCAATGTCGCAGCCGCCGCGCCGCTGCAAACCACGCGGCTCCGTTAGGCCGGCCGCTTCTTCGCTTTCTTGTGCTTCGGCGCGCCGGTGTTTTCGAATTTCGGCTTGCCCGGCTTCTTCGCCCACGGCTTGGCTTCGAATGCGCCGGCGGGGCGTTGATCGGCCGATGCCGGGTGCTTGTCGAATTTGCGCTTCGGCGCGTTCGGGTCGAACGGCGCCTTGCCGCGATGCGGTTTCTTGTCCGGGCTTGGCGGCTGGTAGCCGGCCCGCGACAAATCGGGCGTGCCGTCGAGCCGCTTGACCGCGATGTTGCCCTGCAATTTGCGGTCGGGACCGATAGCCACGAGGAAGCGGTCGGCCCAATCGGCCGATATCTGCACGTAGGTCTCTTCGGGCTGCATCTTGATGGCGCCGATCTCGCGCTTGGTGATGCTGCCGGTGCGGCACAGCATCGGGATCAGCCAGCGCGGCTCGGCATTCTGCCGGCGCCCGATCGACAGCGAGAACCAGACGCTGGCGCCGAAATCATCGCGGCGGCTGGGCGCCTCGTCCCGGCGCGCGAAGTTATCGCCCGCCGGTCTTTCACGCGATGGCGTGAACGGCGCGATTTCCATGAGGTCCTCTGGCGCCGAGCGGCTGGCGCGGCACTGGCGCACGAAGGCGGCCGCCACCTGTTCGGCGCCATGCCTGGCGAGAAGCGCGTCGATGAAACCGCGCTCGTCATCCTTCACCGGCTCCTCGAAAGCCGGGTCGGCAAGAATGCGCTCGTCGTCGCGACGAATGACATCGTCGGCCGAGGGCGGGTTTGCCCAGGTCGCCTTGAGCCCGGCATTCTGCAAAAGCCGCTCGGTGCGCTTGCGGGCGCTGTTGGGAACGATCAGCGCGCTGACGCCCTTGCGCCCGGCGCGGCCGGTTCGACCGCTGCGGTGCAGCAGCGTTTCCGGGTTGGTCGGCAGGTCGGCGTGGATCACCAGTTCAAGGTTGGGCAGGTCGATGCCGCGCGCCGCCACATCGGTGGCGATGCAGACCTTGGCGCGGCCATCGCGCATCGCCTGCAGCGCATGGCTGCGCTCGTTCTGGCTGAGCTCGCCCGACAGCGCGACGACGGAAAAGTTGCGGTTGTTGAAGCGCGCGGTGAGATGATTGACGGCGGCGCGGGTGTTGCAGAACACCAGCGCGTTCTTGGCCTCGTAGTAGCGCAGCACGTTGATGATGGCGTTTTCGCGGTCGGCCTGGGCAACGCTCAGCGCCCGGTATTCGATGTCGAGATGCTGCTTTTCCTCACCGGCGGCCGAGATGCGCACGGCATTGCGCTGATAGCCCTGGGCCAGCGTGGCGATGGAGCGCGGCACGGTGGCCGAGAACATCAGCGTGCGACGTTCGGCCGGTGCGGCGTCGAGGATGAATTCGAGGTCTTCGCGAAAGCCGAGATCGAGCATCTCGTCGGCCTCGTCGAGCACCACGGCCTTGAGCGCCGACATGTCGAGAGAATGCCGCGTGATGTGGTCGCGCAAGCGGCCGGGCGTGCCGACGACGATATGGGCGCCGCGCTCCAGCACACGCCGCTCGGAGCGCATGTCCATGCCGCCGACGCAGGACGCCACCGTGGCGCCGGTCAGCTCATAGAGCCATTCCAGTTCGCGCGTCACCTGCAGCGCCAGCTCGCGCGTCGGCGCCACGGCCAGAGCCAGCGGCGCCGCGGCGTGGCCAAAGCGCTCCGCGTCGCCCAGAAGGGTCGGCGCCAAAGCAAGGCCGAAGGCGACGGTCTTGCCGGAGCCGGTCTGGGCGGACACCAGCGCGTCGGCCTCACCGAGTTCGGGGGCCAGAACCGCCTTTTGCACCGGGGTCAGCTCGGAATAGCCGCGTTTTTCCAGCGCCCTGGCAAGCGCTGGAACAATAGCTTCGAAGTTGGACATCTCGCTCTTTCGGAATTCAGGGTCTGCGCTCGTTATGGAGCGCGTGCCGGGGCCGGCGCCGCGCCAGCCAAACAATCTTGGCCGTTCGTACTTCCTGCTGCCTCTCTTGTACAGGGAAAGCCGCGTCGCTCAGCAATTGACTCTTGACGCAAACCGCGTAAAAGCCCGCTTCGAACGGGATCATTTTCGATGCGCGGCCTCTTGATGGCTTTTACTGCATTCGACCTCCCTGGCCACAATCATCTGGCCGGGCGTGTCGGCGCGTCCCCTCGTTCCAGCAAAACCACGGCCAAAAAAACCACCACCAAAACGGTGTGATTCCCTTGGCCTAACCACCCTCTCCCGGGTCCGGCCCGGGGGACGGAACCCGCATCGGCCGGCGGGTTTCTCCAAAAAACCAAGCGGAGAGGGACAGGAGATATCTATGAGTTTCAAGGTTGCAGTCGTCGGCGCCACGGGCAATGTGGGCCGGGAAATGCTCAACATACTGGAAGAGCGCGGCTTTCCGGTGAGCGAAGTCGTGGCGCTCGCCTCGAGGCGCAGCCAGGGCACGGAAGTGTCGTTCGGCGACCGCACGCTGAAGGTCAGGGCGCTCGACCAATATGATTTTTCCGACACCGACATCTGCATCATGTCGGCCGGCGGCAACGTCTCCAAGGAATGGTCGCCGAAGATCGGCAAGCAGGGCTGCGTCGTCATCGATAATTCGTCGGCCTTCCGCTACGACCAGGACGTGCCGCTGATCGTGCCGGAAGTGAACCCGGACGCGATCTCGCTGTTCACGCGCAAGAACATCATCGCCAACCCGAACTGCTCGACGGCGCAGCTCGTCGTGGCGCTGAAGCCGCTGCATGACTTCGCCACCATCAAGCGCGTCGTCGTCGCCACCTACCAGTCAGTGTCGGGCGCCGGCAAGGAAGGCATGGACGAGCTGTTCACGCAGACGCGCGCGGTCTTCGTCGCCGACGGCGTCGAGGTCAAGAAGTTCACCAAGCGCATCGCCTTCAACGTCATCCCGCATATCGACGTCTTCCTCGACGACGGCTCCACCAAGGAAGAGTGGAAGATGGTGGCCGAGACCAAGAAGATGCTCGATCCCAAGATCAAGCTGACGGCGACCTGCGTGCGCGTGCCGGTGTTCATCGGCCATTCGGAAGCGGTCAACATCGAGTTCGAGAAGCCGATCACCGCCGACGAGGCGCGCGATATCCTGCGCGAGGCGCCGGGCTGCCAGGTCTTGGACAAGCGCGAGGACGGCGGCTACATCACGCCGCTGGAATCGGCCGGCGAGGACGCCACCTTCATCTCGCGCATCCGCGAGGATTCGACCATCGACAACGGCCTGTCGATGTGGATCGTCTCCGACAATCTGCGCAAGGGCGCGGCCCTCAACGCGGTGCAGATCGCCGAGCTTCTAGTCGAGCGCGGCCTGATCCAGCCGAAGAAGAAGGCGGCTTAGTTTTCGCTCACGGGGCTCGGCCTTCGGCCGATTCAGTTTTCGCTCACGGGCCGTATCGCCGCTTGCGCGGCTGGCCCTCCGCGAGGGCGCCGGACGACCGGCGGTCCGCGGTCGCGGGCTCGGCCTTTGGCCGATTGGTGATCAATTGTGAGCGATAGAGCTAAAGTTGCATTGCGCCCGGCGATCGGCTTCGACGCAGGCGCCGTCGCGAAGATCATGCGGGCAGCGCTTGGCTCGTTCGACTGGATGCCGGTCGTGCATACGCCGGCCGAGGACTTTGCCTTCATCCACGATGTCGTGCTGCCACGGCAGCAGGTCACGGTCGCCGAGGCCGGCAAGGAGATTGTCGGCTTCATCGCCGTCAGCGGTGATTGGGTGGAGCAGCTCTATCTCGATCCAGCCTGGACCCGGCGAGGCATCGGCAGCCGGTTGCTGATGGACGCGACCACTGCCCTGCCGGTGGTTAAACTGCATTGCTTCCAGCCCAACACCGGCGCCCGACGCTTCTACGAGCGGCATGGGTTCGTTGCCGTGAGTTTCGGCGATGGAACCAGCAACGAGGAAGGTCTGCCGGACATCCTCTACGTCCGCGGGCGCTGATCAGCCGGCGCTGTCCCTAGCCAGCTGGCGCAGCAGCTCCATCGCTTCCTCCGCCCGCTCGGCGGGGACGAAGAGATGGTCGTGGTAGAAAGCCGAGACCGGATTGACGGCCATGCCGGCGGCGGCCAGCCGCGTGGTGATAGCGGCGAGGAAGCCGACGGCTTCCAGCGACGAATGGATGTTCAGCGTGATCATGCGGCAGCGGAACGAAGCGGCCAGCCCCGCAGCGCTGGCCGCGCCCTCGGTGACGATCAGCGTCGTTCCCTCGCGCTCGCGAAACACCATCACCGGCTCAACGCCTTCCGGCTGAGGGACGCCGGGCGGCAGCGTGACGAAGACATAGGTGCCGGCGAGCAATTCCGGCGTCATCGACGCCAACAGGGTCTTCAGATCGGTCTCGCCGGTCATTCGTCGTCTCTCGCCTGATGCGGGCTCGCTGCCCGCGTGTTCCTCAATATCCGCGACTGACGAATGCGGATAGTCCGCGCCAGTGCGCGTTGGACGGACGACATAGCGATGTCGCTGGCGGCTGGGCTTGCGGATCTGTCGTGTCGCACAATAGAGGAGCTGAGGACCAGCGCCGGTCCGCGAAAGGCCTTTGATGATCGTCCGCCCGCGCCCACGCCTTCTGCACCTGTTCTTCATCATGCGCGGCTCGGTGGTGCCGCGCATCCTGCCGCAGATTTTTGGTTTCGCCGCCTATGGCGCGCTGGTGGTGGTGGTTGTGCGGGCGCTGAAGCTCGACTTCGGCAATGCCGGCACCGCGCCCTTCGCGCTGCTCGGCGTGGCGCTGTCGATCTATCTCGGCTTCCGCAACAACGCCGCCTACGACCGCTGGTGGGAAGCGCGCAAACTGTGGGGCCAGCTTGTCTTCGACATCCGCAACCTGGCGCGCGCCTCCGCCGGGCTCGTTGACGACCGGACCGAACTGCGCGGCCTGCTGATGGAAGCGATCGCCTTCTGCCACTTCCTGCGTGGCCTGCTGAGGCGGGTCGACGCAGCGCCGCAGGCCCGCGCTTTCATCGGCGACGAAACCGAGATCGTCGCCAGGGCGGCCAACGCGCCGGACGCGATGGTGCGCGGCATGGGCCGCCGCATCGCGGCGCTGCGCAAGGCCGGCGCGATCGATACGATCGGCTACCGCATCCTCGACGAGCGCCTGTCGGAAATCGCGGCTGCGCAGGCGGGATGCGAGCGCATCATGGGAACACCCTTGCCGTTCGCCTACACCTTGCTTCTGCAGCGCACCGCCTATGTCTTCTGCCTGCTCTTGCCCTTCGGGCTGGTGTCCGGCGCCGGCTGGGCAACGCCGCTGTTCACCGCGCTGATCGCCTACACCTTCTTCGGCCTCGACGCGCTTTCGGAAGAGCTCGAGGATCCGTTCGGCACCGAGGCCAACGACCTCGCCCTCGACGGCCTGTGCCGCGTCTGCGAAATCTCGGTGTTCGAGGCGTTGGGCGAGCCGCCGCCGAAAATGCTGCCGGCGGAGAAGTTTTACTTTTCGTAGGCACTCGACGCGCCTCTCTTCGTCATCCCAGGGTTTCCGCGATGTCGCGTCACGTCGCTACGCCCTGGGATGACGAAGGGATGGTTTGCCCCCTGCGCGATCAACCTAGTGGCATTAGCGTCCCAAAAAGAATCCGCACCATGTCGGATCCTCGCCTCATGTCACGTCCTTGGTTCGACCCTGGCAAAGAGGGATCGAACATCAGGAGGGAACACCATGAGCATTTCAGAAGCCGCGCCCGTCTCGTCGGGCGCCCTGTGGACCGGCCGCGCGCTGAGCGGCATCATCGTGCTGTTCATGATCTTCGATGGCGCCATCAAGTTGCCGCCGCTCGACATCGTCACCCAGACCATGGTGCCGCTGGGCTGGCCGACCGATGCGAACGTCGCGCGGATGCTTGGCATCATCGGCCTGATCTCGACGGCGCTCTACGCATTGCCGCGCACATCGGTGCTCGGCGCCATCCTGCTCACCGCCTATATGGGCGGCGCCATCGCCACCAATGCGCGGGTAGGCAACCCGCTGTTCTCGCACACGCTGTTCGGCGTCTATCTCGGTGTCATGCTGTGGGGTGGCCTGTTCCTGCGCGACCCCGGGCTGCGCGCGCTGATCCCGTTCAGCCGATAAGCGCGAAGGAGAGAAACATGCTCGGCACCATCCTTGTCATCCTGATCGTCCTCATCGCCGTCGTGCTGATTTATGCCGCGACGCGGCCCAATGATTTCATCGTCAGCCGTTCCGTCAGCATCAAGGCGTCTGCCGACTCGATCTTTCCGCTGATCAATGATTTCAGACGCTGGCCGACATGGTCGCCCTACGAAAAGCTCGACCCGAACATGAAGCGCACGCTCTCCGGCGCCGCAAGCGGCAGGGGCGCCGCCTATGCCTGGGAAAGCAATGGCAAGGCCGGCAAGGGACGCATGGAGATCGTCAATTCGGTGCCGTCCTCGCTGGTGTCGCTCAAGCTCGAATTCGAAAAGCCGTTCAGGGCCAACAACACCGTCGACTTCTCCTTGACGCCGTCTGGCGACAGCACCACCGTCACCTGGGCGATGCGCGGCAGCCGGCCGTTCATCGCCAAGCTGATGGGCCTGTTCATGAACTTCGACACGCTGATCGGCAAGGATTTCGAGGTCGGGCTCGCCAATCTGAAGCGCGCCACCGAGGCATGACCCGCGCGGGACGTTGCTGCTTGCCCAAGCTTCCTTGAGCGGGCGGCGTCGCGATCTTCATCCTCCTCGGGATCAAATTAGCCGTCTGGGAGTTAAGCACTTGGCGGAGCGATAGCGATCCCCTGTGAGAGGAACGAAAATGAAGAAAATTATTACCATTTTGCTGTTGGCGACGGCGCTGGGCGCTTGCTCGCAAACGGAAAAAGGCGCGGCTGTGGGCGGACTGGGTGGTGCGGCAATCGGCGCGGCCGTGGCCGGAGATCCTGTCCAAGGCGCTATCGTTGGGGGCGCGGTCGGTGCCGTGGCAGGCGCCCTGATCGGTCATGCCAGCGAAAGCGGCCAGTGCCGGTACCGCGACCGCTATGGGCGGGTCTATGTCGACCGCTGCCCGAGCGGCTATTGATCGCGTAGTGCACGACACCTGAAGTCCAAACAGCAAAACGGCGGGCATAGCCCGCCGTTTTCCCGGATGCGATAAAGAATATTTATTCGGCGGTGGCGGCTTCGGCCTCGGCCGGTGCGGCGGTAGCGGCCGCGACGGCGGCCGCTGCGTCTTCCTGCGCCTTCTTCAGAAGCGCGGCGCGTTCCTGGGCCTTCTTGCCCGGCTCGGCCTTCTTCGGGTTGGAGCGAGCGTCGCGCTTGGCGATGCCGGCCTCGTCGAGGAAGCGCAGCACGCGGTCGGTCGGCTGGGCGCCGTGCGACAGCCAATGCTTGACGCGGTCGGCGTCGACCTTGACGCGCTCGCCGTCCTTGGGCAGCAGCGGGTTCCACGAGCCGAGCGACTCGATGAAACGGCCGTCGCGGGGCGAACGAGCGTCGGCGACGACGACGTGGTAGTAGGGACGCTTCTTCGAGCCCGCGCGGGCCAGTCGGATCTTCAGTGCCATTTCTTTTCTCCTAAAAGCTCTAATTCGTTAGTCGGTTGGTGGCTGAATTTTTTGTTTGTGCATGTCGTTATCCCAAAACCGCTGAGCACTTTTGGGCGACATGCACCGGTCAGCCGGCTTTCGTCACGCCGTTGGTAGCGGCGATCTGTTCATGGTGGCGGATCACTTCGCGGACGACGAAGTTGAGGAATTTTTCCGCGAAATCCGGGTCGAGATGGGCGTCCTTCGCCAGCTGGCGAAGACGGGCGATCTGCTGCTGCTCGCGCGCCGGATCGGCCGGCGGCAGCCCATGCGTCGCCTTCAGCACGCCAACCGCCTTGGTGCAGCGGAAGCGCTCGGCCAGCATGTGGATGAGTGCCGCGTCGATGTTGTCGATCGAGGCGCGATAGTCGGCCAGGACGGTGCGTGCGTCGGCCATGTCTTTTTCTTCGTTCATGGCGTCCTCACTTCTTCTTGCCAAGGCCGGGCAGGCCGCCGCCGAGACCGGGCAGGCCGGGAAGCTTCATGCCGCCGGGCAGGCCGGGCAGGCCACCGCCGCCGGGAAGACCACCGGGCAGGCCCTTCATGCCGCCGAGGCCGGCCGCCTGCGCCTGCTTCTGCAAGGCTTCGAGCTGCTTGGGGTCCATCTTCGACAGGTCGGGCATGCCGCCGCCCATCATGCCCCCGGGGCCGCCGCCTGGCATCATGCCGCCGAGGCCCATTTTCGAGGCGAGGCCGCCCATCATGCCGCGCATGAGGCCGCCGCCTTTGCCCTTGCCGCCCATCGCCTTCATCATGTCGGCCATGCCGCGATGCATCTTGAGCAGCTTGTTGATCTCGGCCGCGTCGGTGCCGGAGCCGGCGGCGATGCGCTTCTTGCGCGAATGCTTGAGGATATCGGGATTGGCGCGCTCGGCCTTGGTCATCGACGAGATGATGGCGAGCTGGCGACCGAACATCTTGTCGTCGAGGCCGGCGGCGGCCATCTGGTCCTTCATCTTGCCCATGCCGGGCATCATGCCCATGATGCCGCCCATGCCGCCCATCTTCGACATCTGTTGAAGCTGCTGGGCGAGGTCGTTGAGGTCGAATTTGCCCGACTGCATCTTCCTGGCCATCGCCGCCGCCTGCTCGGCGTCGATGTTCTCGGCGGCCTTTTCGACCAGGCTGACGATGTCGCCCATGCCGAGGATACGGTCGGCGATGCGCTTGGGATGGAATTCCTCCAGCCCGTCCATCTTCTCGCCGGTGCCGATCAGCTTGATCGGCTTGCCGGTGACGGCGCGCATGGAAAGCGCGGCGCCGCCGCGGCCGTCGCCGTCCATGCGGGTCAGCACGAGGCCGGTGATGCCGACGCGCTCGTCGAAGCTTTTCGCGAGGTTGACGGCGTCCTGGCCGGTCAGCGAATCGGCGACCAGCAGGATTTCGTGTGGGCTCGACACCTTCTTGATGTCAGCCATTTCGACCATCAGCGGCTCGTCGATGTGGGTGCGGCCGGCGGTGTCGAGGATGACCACATCGTGGCCACCGAGCTTGGCCGCCTGCACGGCGCGCCGCGCGATGTCGACCGGCGACTGGCCGTCGATGATCGGCAGCGTGGCAACCTTGACCTGCTCGCCGAGCTGGCGCAGCTGCTCCTGCGCCGCCGGCCGCCGCGTGTCGAGCGAGGCCATCAGGACCTTCTTGTTCTGACGCTCGGAAAGGCGCTTGGCGATCTTGGCCGAAGTCGTCGTCTTGCCGGAGCCCTGCAGGCCGACCATCATGATGACGACCGGAGCCGGCGCATTGAGGTCGATGGCGACGCCCTCGGCGCCCAGCATCTCGACCAGCTCGTCATGGACGATCTTGACGACCATCTGGCCGGGCTTGATCGACTTGACCACGGCGGCGCCGACGGCCTTCTCGCGCACCTTGTCGGTGAACGAGCGCACCACTTCCAGCGCCACGTCGGCTTCGAGCAGGGCACGGCGCACCTCGCGCAATGCCGCCGAGACATCAGCCTCCGACAGCGCGCCGCGGCCGGTCAGGCCGTTCAGAATGGAGCCAAGGCGCTCCTGAAGCGATTCAAACATCGATCGTCCTTCAATCTCGGTTCGGGTTCGATCCGAGAGGTAATGCGTTCGCGCCGATCATCCAAGCAAAGCCCAAAACCAAAAAGCACCCGGGGGCGCTCAGCGCTGCCGGGTGTTGGCCTCCAGGATCGATTTACAGCACTTCACCTCGAAGAGGTTTCGGCGTCCTGGTCGGCTTGCTCGGAGGGATACTCGTCGCGGAATTCGGGGCGTGTAGACAGGAAATCGGCCGCGGAGTCAAGACAAGGCCGACACAAGGCCGACCCGGCAGTGTCTCAGTTTGGAATTTGGACGTACGGCACGCCGAACATGCGGACTTTGGCGGGGCGCTTCTGGCCTTCAGGCCCGGTGGGGCGTCAGGCCGCCTTCCGCCGCAGGAGACTCGCCAGTACGGTGCGCATTCCCGAATATGACGGGCTGTCAATCTTCACTTCCCAATCGGTGTTGCGTTTGCGAGGGTGCTTTGCATTGCGCAACGCTTCGCGGAACGTGTTCGGATCGACACCCACAGTTCGGGCCATACCTTCGGCGGTTGTGTACTTGGCAATCATGACGCTTCCTATGTTTTCCACTAAACATATAGGCGCTTGCACAGCTCGGGCAAGAAATTAGGCAGTTTCGCAGGTTTCAAACCGAGACGCTACCGCCGAGCCGCGTCGCTTTGCGAGCCGCATTCAGGCCGCGCTCGTCCGGTCCGGAAGCTCGGCGGCAACCCTGAGTGGCGAGCGTGGATGCAGAAGCAACGCAATCGTCAGCAGGCTGCAGGCAATGCCGATAAAGGCGATCAGAACCGCGTCCGACGTCGTCCAGCCCGGCCCCTCGAGCGGCCTGGCGTTGAACAAGGCGAAGGAATTGTAGCTCTCCTGATGCGAGATCAGCAGAAAGCCGGTCAGATTGTTGCCAAGATGGGCGCCGAAGGTCGCGCCGAGATTGCCGGTGGCATGGACCACGAGCGTCAACAGCAGTGCGAAAGCGGCGATGGAGGCCAGGACGCAGGCATTGATGGCAACCGTCGAGCTCGGGCTCCAATGCAGCGAGGTGAACAGCAGGCCAGGCAGCAGCGCCCAGATGACCGGGCTCTTGAACCGATTGGCCAGGCCGCGCAGCAGGTAGCCGCGAAACAGCATCTCTTCCGACGACGTTTGCAACAAGGTCAGCGCAACGATCGGGACCAGGAACAGCAGCCAGGACGACAGGCTGATCGCGCCGCGCGCGATCTCGGGCTGCAGCAGGTAGAGCAGGATTTCGGACACAAGCGAGGTGATCAGCACCGCCACCAGCCCCTTGAGGAAGCCCGACCGCGACACGCGACGGCCGACGCCGAAGAGGGCCGACAGCGGCTCGCCGTGGACCCAGCGCATGGCAATCCACAGGCCGATCCAGATGCCCGCAAAAGAGGCGAGCGCGGTGAGGATGCCCATGGGCGAGGCAAGGAACCCCTGCATGCCAGAGGGTGGCGCCGCCGATGCCTGCCAGGTGAAGAAGACATAGGCGGCGGCGAACAGCACGGCCACCGTCGTTGCGGCCCAGAACAGGATGACGATCGCTGTTCCCAGGAAAAGGCGCGGCAAGGTCGTCTTGTGGTTTGGCGAACGCCGGTAGCGTTCGAAGGCGGCAGGGTCTGGTGTCACGCTGGCTCCTTTGCTGAATCCATCACCTGTTGATCTAGCTGATGGTCCCGAAAATCGGAATCGTTTTCGCAAAGGATTATGCGCCGCGGCCGCGCCGTCAGGCGAAGCAGCGTGGATCGACACCCGTGTCGCAAGCGGCCGCCGCTGTCGCGGCGGCCGCTTGAGCAGTCAGCGCACCACGTACATGATGCGCCGTGTCTGCGGATCGATCAGCGCCGGCTGACCGTTCACATAGACATAGCGGTAGTTGTAGTCTGGAATTTCGCGCAGCTCGACCGTGTCGGGCAAGGTTGCACCTGTGACGACCTCACCGTCGAGATAGACGGGGTCGGGGCGGTGGGTGTCGACATAGGTTCTGACTTCGGCCGGCGGTGGCGGGAAAACGTCCTCGACCGGCTCGCCGGCGACGATCGCTCCGGTATAGTCGTTCGAGTTTTCGCCTATGTCTTCCGGCGGTGAAACGACTGTAACGCTGGAGCCGTGCGGCCGTTGCGTCAGCACGACCCGGCTGCCGCCAAAATCAGCCGTCACATAGTCGGAATAGACCCAGCCCTGACCGCCGGCTTCGGCGATGGTGCACCATTTGCTGTTTTCAATGCAGCCATTGAGCGTCGCCGACTGGCCGGCGGCGAGCACGCCGATGACAGGATATTGCGGGCCGGGGCCGGCGCGCACGTTGAGATCGGTGACGGCGGATACGGCGGTGTCGGCAAGCGCGGCACCCGACATCACGGTGAGCATGCCGGCGACTGCGGAAGACAGTATGGATTTCATGGTTTCTCTCCGATTTTCGTGGTCCCTCGCCAGCGAAACGGGGCTGTGGCGCATGCGTTCCGGCTAAAATGCCCGAGCCAACTCACGATTTGTTCCGGTTTCTTTCGGGAGATGGGTCAGAAGTTCGTGAACGAAGGCCAGTTTCCGCGCCGTGACGTCGGAGATAATGAAGGGATAGAGGTCGGGCAGGCCCATGCAGCGGTTTATGGAGTTGGAGGCTTCCGACAGCACCAGCCAGCGGGCGAGGATCCTTTCGAACGACTCGGCCACAGCCGAAGGCTCCGATGGCGCCGCCTGCGGTTCGCCACCCGTGTCGCCCTGTGGCAGGTCGTTTGGCTCCATCGTCGCCAGCCGGCCAAGCGGGAAGTTCAGCGCTCGGACCATTTCCAGCGTGTCGGTGATGTGCAGATAATGGGCCCAGGTCTCCGCCCAGTCTTCCCACGGATGGGAGGTGGCATAGGGCGAAATGTGGCTCTGTTGCCAGTCGGGCGGCGCACCATTGGCGTAATAAGTCTGCAGCGCCTGTTCGTAGTCGGCACGATCGTCGCCGAACAGAGCGCGGAAAGCGGCGAGCCTTTCCGGAGCGTCGCGGATCAGACGATCCCAGTAATAATGGCCGAGCTCATGGCGAAAGTGGCCGAGCAAGGTGCGATAGTTCTCGCCCATCTCGACGCGGCGTTTTTCACGCTCGGCCGAATCGGCCTCGGCGACGTTGAGCGTGATCAGGCCGTTGTCGTGGCCGGTCAGGATGCGCTCGCCGCCCGGACCGCCGCCAATCGGATCGGCCAGGAAGTCGAAGGCTAGGCCTGCCTCGTCGGCAGGGTTCTGCTTGGGCGCTACCGGCAGCCCGAAGGCCAGCAGCGAATAGATGGCGCGCTTCTTCGCCGCCTCGACGCGGATCCAGCGGCGGCGATTGCCGTCGACGGAGAGATCCGGGATCAGCTTGTTCAGCACGCACGCCCGGCAAAATGCCTGTCCCGGCTCGGCCCTCCAGTTACAGGCGCATTCATCGGCATTGGTGCACTGGAAGATGCCGTCGACGCCCGACAGGGCGAAGCGTGCGTGCTCCGGATAGTAGAGCACGAGGCTGCCGCAGTTCAGGCACTGGGCGTTCTCGAAGTATAGACGATGGCCGCAATGCGGACAGTCGAAGAGTTTCATGCAGGTCTCGATCTCATCAGGCACCCGGTCGACAAAGGTCTCAAACGTGCGCCACCTGCCGGTGTTCCTCGGCGCGCTCAGGTTATTTTGCCGCTGGTTGCTGGAACAACATATCTTGCCACATTAAACACCTGATCGTAGTCAAGTTCTCACCATTCGCTGGCGGCGGCGCGCGACGAAACCACGTGACGACTTCTTGGCAGTGACAAGGGCGTGTTTCGCTGGCAAATTCGCAGCTGGGACGTGAATCAGACAACCAGGAGAACAACATGGCATTTCTTGCCAAGGGTAGGATTTTAGTGGCCGCGGTGGTGGCGGTGCTTGCGCTGGCGACGGGCGCGCAGGCGGCGGGCAGCTGTGGCAAGACCGGTGCCGGCTTCGATGCCTGGAAGCAGGATTTCGCCGCGCAGGCCAAGGCCGAAGGTGTGGGCTCGAGGGGACTGGCCGCACTGGCTGGCGCCACCTACGCAACAAGGACGATCTCAGCCGACCGCGCCATCCACAAGGCTTTCAGCGGCTCGGTGGAAGATTTCATGAAGCGTCGTGGCGGGGCCGTGATCATTTCCAAGGGCCGTTCGCTGAAGAAGTCGAACGCGGCGCTGTTCAGCCAGATCGAACGGAACTACGGGGTGTCGCCGGGTGTGTTGCTCGCCATCTGGGGTATGGAGACAGGCTTCGGCGCGTCCATGGGCAACCAGAACACGGTTTCTGCCATTTTGACGCTTGCCTATGATTGCCGCCGCCCGGACTACTTCTACCCGCATGCCATTGCAGCCCTGAAGCTGGTCGATCGCGGAGCATTGACCGCCTCGTCTGTCGGCGCCATGCATGGCGAGATTGGCCACACGCAGTTCCTGCCCGGAAATGTCTTGAAATATGCGGTCGGCAGCGGAAACCTGCGCGACAAGGCCACCGCGCTGGCTTCCACAGCCAATTTCCTCAAGGGTCATGGTTGGCGGGCTGGCGCCAGCGCGCAGTCGAATATGGGCGCAATTGCCGGCTGGAACTCCGCGAACGTCTATCAGCAGGCCATCGCCCGTATCGCCACGGCGATCGATGCCGACTGATAGAAACTTCTGCCGATAGAAAGAGCAAGAGCCCGGCTATGCGCCGGGCTTTTTGTTTATGGAGCAGGGTCAAAACCCAATCACTTGGAGCGACCAGGTTCGATCTCATCACATCACTCTCAATAATGCGCGTATCCGCCCAATGGGCATTTCTGGGAAGCGGGAACCTGGAAGGTGCCGTCAAAACCTTTGCAGGTACGGAACTTGGAGTTCCGCGGCGTTGGAGGAACCGCCTTTGGCCTGCCCTCGATCACCGTCGGGACTCCGGCAGCTTACTAGTAGCCGCCGCCCAAGGGGCATTTCTGGGAAGCGGGAACCTCGAAGGTGCCGCTGAAAACATTTGAGCAGGTACGGAACTTGGAGTTCCGCGGCGTTGGAGGAGCCGCCTTCGGCCTGCCCTCAATCACCGTCGGGACTCCGGCAGCCTGCGAGTAGCTGCCGCCCAAGGGGCATTTCTCGGAAGCGGCAACCTCGAAGGAGCCGGTGATAACATTTGAGCAGGTACGGAATTTGGAGTTCCGCGGCGCCGGCGCGGCCGTAGCAGCAGCCTCCGACTTGCCCTTGATGACCAGCCATATCTCGGTCGGTAGGTCGAGCTGCACTTTGTTCAAATCGGAGTAGCTGATCCGCCCGCTGCGTATCCCTTCGGCAATGCGCTGGCAGAACAGGGCTGGCATGCGCTCTTGCGAGACGCCCGTGAAAGAGGCGATGTCGTGTTTGAGCGTGAGGCCCCATGCGTGGACAGCGGCGACGCAGCCGACCAGATTCACCTTCGGTTCGCGTTTCGCGCTTGCCTGCGAGGGCGGGCACACCGTCAAAAGGACGGCCACGCCAAGCAGAATAGAAATACCATTTTTCACTGTCAAAACCCCTCGATCCCGTAAGACAACTAAAATAATGCTGTCAAAAGGTCAAACGGGAACCTTTTTGTGGGGTTTTGATTTTCATTACATTAGAAGTTCCAAATAAAAACCCGGCGTCTCCGCCGGGTTTCTTGGCCGGTTCAGCTCTCATGCGATCGGTGGAGCGCACCCAGGCCCGCTCCAGCCCCCGGGTGTCAGCCCTTGCGATTGCGCGCGGCAAGCGTCCTCAGCCGCAGCGCGTTGAGGCGGATGAAGCCGGCGGCGTCCTTCTGGTCGTAGGCGCCCCGGTCGTCCTCGAAGGTGACCAGCGCATCGGAATAGAGCGTCTTCCTAGACTTGCGGCCGGTAACCATGACGTTGCCCTTGTAGAGCTTCAGCCGCACCGTGCCTTCGACGTCTTCCTGGCTCTTGTCGATCATCGCCTGCAGCATCAGGCGCTCCGGCGCGAACCAGAAGCCGTTGTAGATCAGCTCGGCATAGCGCGGCATGAACTCGTCCTTGAGGTGGGCGGCTCCGCGGTCGAGCGTGATCGATTCGATGGCGCGGTGGGCCGCGATCAGGATGGTGCCGCCGGGCGTCTCATACACGCCCCGCGATTTCATGCCGACGAAACGGTTCTCGACCAGATCGAGCCGGCCGATGCCATTGTCGCGGCCGAGATCGTTGAGCGCCGCCAGCATGGTTGCCGGCGACAGCTTCTTGCCGTTGAGCGCGATCGGATCGCCCTTGAGGAATTCGATCTCGATCTCGGTGACCTTGTCGGGCGCGTCCATTGGCGAAACGGTGCGCTGATGGACGAATTCCGGCGGCTCGCTCCACGGATCCTCCAGCACTTTGCCCTCGGAGGACGAATGCAGCAGATTGGCGTCGACCGAGAATGGCGCGTCGCCCTTCTTGTCCTTCGGCACCGGAATCTGGTGCTGCTCGGCGAAGTTGATCAGGTCGGTGCGCGACTTGAACGACCAGTCGCGCCACGGCGCGATGACCTTGATGTCGGGGTTCAGCGCATAGGCGGAAAGCTCGAAACGAACCTGGTCGTTGCCCTTGCCGGTGGCGCCATGGGCGATCGCGTCGGCGCCGGTTTCCCTGGCGATCTCGACCAGGTGCTTGGAGATGAGAGGCCGCGCGATCGAGGTGCCCAGCAGGTAGGTGCCTTCATAGACGGCATTGGCGCGGAACATCGGGAAGACGAAGTCGGACACGAATTCCTCGCGCACGTCGACGACGCGGATGTCCTTGATGCCCATCATCTCGGCCTTGCGGCGCGCCGGCTCAAGTTCGCCGCCCTGGCCAAGATCGGCGGTGAAGGTCACCACTTCGGCACCGAGTTCGGTCTGCAGCCATTTCAGGATGATGGATGTGTCGAGGCCGCCGGAATAGGCGAGCACGACCTTCTTGACGTCTTTTGCTTTTGACATTTGGCGGTTCCGCGACAGGAGTTCTCGGCGGGCGAGGTATCACGCCGTTTCCGGTCACCGCAAGAGACGAACGCCGCGGATCGTGGCGAGGCGGCGACCGGACAGGCGATTCAAGGGGGCTGGATCAGCGTTTCAATCACCCAGCCGCTGGCAACCACAGGCCCTATCCTCTAAAGGCTGCGTGTCTTATCTCCCGGGGCCACCCATGTCCTTCATTCCCGACACCACCACGCTGGTCCAGTTCGCCATCGCCACCGTCATCCTGGCGATCACGCCGGGGCCGGACATGACCTTGTTCGTCTCGCGCACGCTGAGCCAAGGCCGCGCCACCGGCTTCGCCTCGATGGCCGGTGCCCTGTGCGGCACGCTGATCCACACCACGCTGGTGGTGGTCGGCGTCTCGGCGCTGATCGTTGCCTCGCCGATGGCCTTCTTCGTGCTGAAGATTTTTGGCGCCGGCTACCTGGTCTTCCTGGCCTGGCAGGCGATCACCAAGGGCTCGGCCTTTTCGCCGGAGAAGAAGACAGGCCCCCGGATTTCGCTGTTGCGCAGCTGGGTGGCGGGGCTTGGCGTCAATCTGCTCAATCCGAAGATTATCCTGTTCTTCATGACCTTCCTGCCGCAGTTCGTCTCCGCGCATGACCCGAACGCGCCGGGAAAGCTGTTTTTCCTCGGCTCGATGTTCATCGTGCTGTCGATCCCGGTGACCGTGCCGATGGTGCTGGCGGCGGAAAGATTCTCGGCGGCGATGAAGGCCAGCCCGCGCGTCACGCGGGTGGTCGACTATCTCTTCGCCGGGGTGTTCTCCGCCTTCGCGCTCAAGATCCTGACGGCGCAGGCGAAGTAGGCTTTATCGTCCTGTTTGACCGGGATCCTTCCCGAAAGCCGTTTTCCGCCTTTCGGGATCCTGGTCGGTTCCGTCCTGCCACCAGCTTCCTGCCCAGCGCCCGGCGCTGAGCCAGTAGAAGATGCCGCCGACCATGCCGCCCCCAATCACCGCCATGATGGCGCTGGTGTCCCTGACCGCGAAGGTGGCATCACCGGCATGGTCGACCAGGCCGAGGAAAACCGCCGCAACCACCGCGCCGGCCAGCGCATAGAACAGCCAGTCGCGCCGGCCGAGGATCTCGGCAAGCAGGATGACGATCGCCGACGGCATGAGGGCGAAATAGGCGACGAACAGGGCGATGAAGGGAATTGAAAAATAAAGGGAAGCCGTTGCCGTCGGTTGCGCGTGCTCCGGCGTGTAGCCGAGCGAGGCCAGGAACAGGATGTTGAGGAAGGCGCTCGCCGCCAGCGAGGCGACCGCATAGCCGAACAGGATGACGGCGAAACGGACGAGGTAAGCGACGAAACGGCTCATCCCAAATCCCAGCGTGTGAGATGACCGGACTTACGCCCAGCCAGAAGCCAGTAGACCGAACCGGCAGCAATGCCGGCCGTGGCCAGGAAACCGAGATAGCCCGGATTGAAAACAAAACTTCCGGCCGAGCGCGGGATGGAAACACCAAAAGCAGTGGAGGTGACCGCACCCGTGGCCGCAAAGTAGAACCATCCTCGAAGCGCCAGCCGTTCGGCGACCAGGATTGCCGGGCCGACGATCAACAGCGCGCCTACCATCACGGTCAACACGGCGAGCGGGAACGAGCCCAGCCAGTCGAATGCAAAAATGATGGACCAGTTCCCGTCTTCGATACCTTCCAGAAGAGCGATCAGCAGCACGGGTACCAGGATCGAGGTCAGCACGGCGGCGACATAACCGGCTGCTATGATGGCGAAGCGCTTCAGCCGGGCGACGAGGCGGCTCACGCCTCGCCGTGCCCCGCGATCATCATGGCTTCCAGCGCCAGCCGGTCGACCTTGCGCATGCGCTCCGAGTCCGACTTGAGCTGGCCGCAGGCGGCGAGGATGTCGCGGCCGCGCGGCGTGCGGATCGGCGAGGCATAGCCGGCATTGTTGATGTAGTCAGCGAACTTCTCGATCGTCTCCCAGTCCGAGCACTGGTAGTTGGTGCCCGGCCACGGGTTGAACGGGATCAGGTTGATCTTGGCCGGAATGCCCTTGAGCAGCTTGATCAGCCCCTTGGCGTCCTCGATGGAATCGTTGACGTCCTTCAGCATCACATATTCGAAGGTGATGCGCTTGGCGTTCGACAGGCCGGGATAGGCGCGGCAGGCGGCGATCAGTTCCTTGAGCGGATACTTCTTGTTGATCGGCACAAGCAAGTCGCGCAAATCGTCATTGGTGGCGTGCAGCGAGATCGCCAGCATGACGCCGATCTCCTCGCCGGTGCGGAAAATCTCGGGCACGACGCCGGAGGTCGACAAGGTGATGCGGCGCTTCGACAGCGACAGGCCATCGCCGTCGGAGGCGATCAGCAGCGCCTTCTTCACAGCCTCGAAATTGTAGAGCGGTTCGCCCATGCCCATCATGACGATGTTGGAAACTTTTCTGCCCTCGGCCGGCACGATGGCGCCGTCCGGCGTGTCGCGGTCGGGGAAGTCGCCGAGCCGGTCGCGGGCGGTGAGCAACTGGGCGAGGATCTCCTCGGCCGTCAGATTGCGGACCAGCTTCTGCGTGCCGGTGTGGCAGAAGGAGCAGGTCAGCGTGCAGCCGACCTGCGAGGAGATGCAGAGCGTGCCACGGCCTTCCTCGGGAATATAGACGGTCTCGATCTCGACCGGGCGGCCGGCACCGCGCGGCGGGAAGCGGAACAGCCACTTTCGGGTGCCGTCCGAGGAAATCTGTTCCTCGACGATCTCGGGCCTGGCGACGGTGAAATGCTTGTCCAGCTCGGCGCGCAGATCCTTGGAGATGTTGAACATGCCGGCGAAGTCGGAAACGCCGCGCACATACATCCAGTGCCAGAGCTGCTGGGCGCGCATCTTGGCCTGGCGTTCCGGCACGATGCCGGAAGCGACGAGAGCCTCGCCGAGTTCGGCGCGCGTCAGGCCGATCAGCGACGGCTTCTCGGGCTGTGCTGCGCGGGCGCGCAATGCGTCACGGGCGCCTTCGGCGGTAAGATCGAATGAAAGGGTCATGGTTGCACTGATATAAGCGGTTTGCGGCCGATTTCATCCATCGTGCCTGATATGAAGCGCGGCGCATAGCATAGGTTGAGGGCAGAGTCATGCCGGGTGCGGCAAAGCAGACCTCGCTGCCTTCTGCCGGCAGCCCCAAAAAAGCAAAAGGCCGGGCTATGCCGCCCGGCCTCTCCCTCAAACGATGATTTGCCTATTTGCACTTGGCGATCGAGGACAGCGCCGCCGAAATGCCCTTCAGCGAGAAGACGTAGGAGGTGGGGTTGCCGCGGCCCGACTTCGCCGTCACCTTCATGTCGGTGCCGGTCTTCATCGCGGCGATCAGCACCGGCTCCTCGGCGGCGTTCTCGACCCAGGCCGACTTGCCGCGCGTGAACATCGAGAAGGACTTCTTGTCGATGGTGACGGTGGCCTTGGAGCCTTCCTGGAAGTTGTAGCCGGCAATGAATTGCGGCTCATAGGACACCTGCTGGCCGGGCCGCTGGCTGACGAAGAAGAACATGTCGCCATGGTCGAGCGTCGGCGGCTGCTTGTCGGTCGGCACGGTCAGGACATAGCAGACCTTGCCGCCCGATGCCTGGTAGCTGTAGGTGCCCCAGGCATTGTGCTGGCCGATCTTGGTCGCCGACTGCGCCAGTGCCGGCGCTGCCGCGGCCACCAGGACCAGGCTCGAAACTATAGCAATCAATCCGCGCATCGTTTTTCCCGTATTCCAAATGGTGCGGCGGCAGGCCGGCTTGGCGTCCTGCCCGTCGCTTCATTTTGATTTAATCTGGGTTACCAAACGGTGAACTTCCTTTGAGAAAAGGACCCTCACCCGAGGAAACCGCCGCCATTCCCGCGCCGCCGCCCTGTCAGCGGGTGGCGCGATGTCCCTTCGGCGACTTGGAGGCCACGAAAGCGGCAAGAGTTTGACTTTTTTCCCTGGCCGCTGGGCGCTGATGTCCAGAGGGCGCGGGCTGGCGTGGAGGCGCTCAGCCCTTGTCGGCGATGGCCTCCTTGGCGGCCTGCCGGTGCGCCGGCGTGATGTGGGCGCTGACGGCGGTGATGGCGGCGGTCAGCACGGCGATATCGTCGGTGAAGCCAAGCCCGAGCACGAAATCGGGAATGACGTCCACCGGCAGGACGAAATAGCCGAGCGCGGCCAGCAATATGCCCTTAGCGCGCAGCGGCGTGTTCTTGTCCATGGCGCAGTAATAGGCGGCGACGACCTCTTCCATGAACGGAATCTGCCGCGCGGCCTTCTTCGCCGTGCGCCAGAATTTCTCGCGCACCTCGCTCTCGTTGCCGAGCTTGTCGCCCAAGCCGAAGAAATCAAAACCGGATTCTTGCGCCATCAACCTGTCCTTGCGGGGGCTATGCGCGTTCTGGTGCATGCCCGCGGGGGAAGATGTGGTGAAAACCGAACCCCGCTGCAAGTGCCGGCGCCGATTTGAGGTCCGCCATTTAATTGCAGGCACGCCCAGAAGGCATTCAGCCGCCAAAATAGCGGTTCATCTTCTTCGCCATCTCGATATCGAGCACGCTCAGGCCGCCGACATCATGGGTGTTGAGCGTCACGTCGACCGTCTTGTAGACGTTCGACCACTCAGGATGATGGTCCATCTTTTCCGCGGCAAGCGCGACACGGGTCATGAAGGCAAAGGCCTCGGAGAAGTTCTTGAAGGTGAAGGTGCGGCTGATGGAGCCCGCGTCCTTTGCCAGTGCCCAGCCGTCGAGCCCGGTCAGCGCGGCTTCAGCGGCTTCCCTGCCCAGTTTCTCTCTCGCCATGTCAGCTTCCCGTGCTATTTCGACAGTCTCTGAAGTCGACACCATAACGCCGGATCGATGCGCGCGAAGCCCATAAATTCCATTCTGTTTGTCTGCCTCGGCAATATCTGCCGGTCGCCGCTGGCCGAAGGCGTGTTTCGCGCCGTCTGGGCGGAGCGCGGATGGAGCCAAGACATCCTGCTCGATTCAGCCGCCACCAGCGGCTGGGAGGTCGGCTCTGCCCCTGATCCACGCTCTATCGCGGTTGCGGTGCGTCACGGCATCGACATTTCCGGGCAGCGGGCGCGCAAGGTCACATCAGAGGATTTTCATCGCTTCGACCTGATTTTCGGCATGGACCGGGCGAATGTCCGAGACCTGAAGGCGCTGGCGCCGGCAGCCACGCGCGACCGCATCCATCTGTTCCTGGAATTCGCCCAGGGAACGGCGCGCGACGTGCCGGATCCCTACTATGACGACGCGGAAGCGTTTGGGTCCGTCTATCGCATGATCCGCGATGCGTCGGAGGCGCTGGCTATGCGGCTGGAAGCGCGGGCGTCGGTGCCCGAGAGCGGCCAGGCCTCCTCGACGATATAGGGCCCGCCGCCGACCGAATCGCGCGACGACATCAAAACGAAGCGGCCGACGCGGAACGGCAGCGTCGAGAAATTGCCGCGCGCCGACAGGTACTGGGCGACGTCCAGAGGGGTCGAATTGCGCAGCCGGGCAAGGGTTACATGCGGCATGAACTTGCGCGGGTCGGCGGGGATGCCGAGCCGCTGGCAGATGCGCTCGATCTCGCCCTGAAGTGCCGCCAGATCAGGTGAGGCGGAAGCGCCCGCCCACACCGCGTGCGGTTTCTTCTGGCCGAAAGCACCGACACCGGACAGCGTCAGCGGGAAGGAGGGACGGTGAACGCGGTCGAGCGCGTTGGCGATCTCGTCGGCGACATGGCCCGGGACATCGCCGATGAAGCGCAGCGTCAGATGGTAGTTCTCGACGTCGATCCAGCGGGCGCCTGGCAGGCCGCCCCGCAGCAGGGACAGCGAAAGAGCGGCGTCACGCGGTATTTCGAGGGCGGTGAAAAGACGCGGCATGAAGAGCCTCCCTTCCTCGAATCGAACTGTCATCCGTAGCGAATCATCGATAGTCAAACGGAGCAAGAGGTTTGTTGGTCACAGTCCTTGTCAAAAAGCTTCCCCAACGGAAACAGGTCCCGTCCGGTCTCACGAACCTCCCGGCACCGCCGCGATGGCCTTTTCGACGGTCGGCAGGATGCGTTCGACCATCTTGTCGACGCCCTGGGCGTTCGGATGCATTCCGTCCTCGAGCTGCAGGCCAGGCTGGCCGGCGACGCCGTCGAGAAAGAACGGGTAGAGCGAAACATCGTATTTCCCGGCAAGGTGCGGAAAGATGGCGTCGAAGGCGTTCTGATAGTCGGCACCGAGATTGGGCGAGGCGCGCATGCCGGCCAAGAGCACGGCAATCTTGCGCTCCCTCAGCTTGCCCAGCATCTCGTCCAGGTTCTTTTGCGTGATGTCGGGCGAGACCCCGCGCAGCATGTCGTTGGCGCCGAGCTCGAGGATGACCAGCTGGGTGCCGTCCGGCATCGACCAGTCGAGCCGCGCCAGGCCACCGCTCGAAGTGTCGCCGGAGACGCCGGCATTGGCGACGGCCACGTCATGGCCCTTGGCGCGAAGTGCTGCCTGCAGTTTGTCGGTAAAGCCCTCGTCCGGTCCGAGGCCAAAGCCCGCCATCAGGCTGTCACCGAAGCCGACGATCTTGAACGGCTCGGCACGCGCCGACGAAATGGCGCCGCAAATGGCGAGGAAAACGATAAAGCCTGCGGCAATACTGCGTTTGAAAGACATGCGGCAGGCCCCATATGACCAAGGAATTCTTGCGGCGACGGTCTGCGACAAGCAGAGCCTTCATTCTCCCATATAGGACGCTTTCATTTTGACAGAAGCCGTCATCGAGCTGAAAGACGTATCCCTGACGCTTGGCGAAGGGGCATCGTCTGTCCATGTGCTGAAAGGCGTCAGCCTTGAGGTGGCGCGCGGCGAGGCGACCGGCATCGTCGGTCCATCCGGCTCCGGCAAGTCGACCTTGCTGATGGTCTTGGCTGGCCTGGAAAGGGTCGATTCGGGTACGGTACGAATCGCCGGCGAGCTGCTCAACGGCAAAAGCGAGGATCGAATCGCTTCGTTTCGTGGCCGAAACATTGGCATCGTGTTCCAGTCGTTCCACCTCATTCCCAACATGACAGCGCTCGAAAATGTCGCGGTGCCGCTGGAGCTGGCCGGCCATGCCGATCCGTTTTCGGTGGCGGCGCGCGAACTGGCGGCGGTAGGCCTGAGCGACCGCGTCACGCATTATCCCGGCGAATTGTCGGGGGGCGAGCAGCAGCGCGTGGCGATCGCCCGGGCGCTGGCGCCGTCACCGCGTATCCTGATCGCCGACGAGCCGACCGGCAATCTCGACCAGGCAACGGGGCGGCAGGTCGCCGACCTTTTGTTCGCCAAGGCGGCCGAGCGTGGCATGACGCTGGTTCTGGTCACCCATGACCCCGCACTCGCGGCGCGCTGCTCGCGCCAGGTTTCGATGCGCTCCGGCCGGATCGAGGCGCCAGTGCCCGTCAAGGTCACCGCCTGATGCCGCTGGCGCAGACGTTGAAGCTCGCGGTCCGCTTCTCGCTGCGCGAGATGCGCGGCGGCCTGTCCGGCTTCCTGATCTTCCTCGCCTGCATCGCGCTTGGCGTCGCGGCGATCGGCGGCGTCAATTCGGTGGCGCGGTCGATCACCGCCGGCGTCGCCAATCAGGGCCAGACGCTGCTTGGCGGCGACCTCCGCTTCCAGATCAACCAGCGCGACGCCAATGAGGCCGAACGTGGCTTCCTGGACGGGCTGGGCACGGTTGCCAGAACCACCAGCATGCGTTCGATGGCGCGTCTCGCCGACGGATCCGACCAGGCGCTGGTCGAGGCCAAGGCGGTGGACGATGCCTATCCGCTCTATGGCGCGCTGGAAACCGATCCGGCGCTGTCGAAGCAGGAACTGCTCGGCGAAGAGTTCGGCGTGTTCGGCGCCGCGGCACCGGATCTGCTGTTCGAGCGGCTGCATCTCAAGCTCGGTGACCGGCTGAAGCTCGGCACCACCACCTTCGAGCTGCGCGCCAGGCTGGTCACCGAACCGGACGCCGTGTCCGACGGGTTCGGCTTCGCGCCGCGGCTGTTGATCTCGAGCCAGGGGCTGGCGGCCACCGGGCTGATCCAGCCGGGCAGTCTGGTCGAAAATGCCTACAAGATCCGGCTGCCAGCCGATGCCGACGAGGCGCGGCTCAAGGCCATCCAGGATCAGGCGGCCAAGGACTTTCCCGAGGCCGGCTGGTCGATCCGCACGCGCAGCAATGCCGCCCCGGCGCTGTCGTCCAACATCGAACGCTTCTCGCAATTCCTGACGCTGGTCGGGCTGACGGCGCTGGTGGTCGGCGGTGTCGGCGTCGCCAATGCGGTGCGTGCCTATCTCGACGGCAAGCGCGGCGTCATTGCCACCTTCAAGAGCCTGGGCGCCTCCGGCGGCTTCGTCTTTGCCGTCTATCTGGTGCAGATTCTGATCATCGCCGCATTGGGCATTCTGCTCGGCCTGGTGCTTGGCGCGCTGATGCCGTTCGCCGCCAGTGCCGCGCTCAAATCCGTCATTCCGGTGCCGGCGGAAGGCGGCTTCTATCCCGGCGCGCTCGGCATGGCGGCGCTGTTCGGCCTGCTGGTGACGCTGGCCTTCGCGCTTCTGCCACTCGGCCGCGCCCGCGACGTGCCGGCCACCGCGCTGTTTCGCGAGATGGGGCTGGAAGGGCGGGGCTTTCCGCGCCCTGTCTATATTGCCTCAGCCATCGGCATCGCGCTGTTGCTGGCGGCGCTGGCCATCCTGTTTTCCGGCGACCGCCGCATCGCCTCGATCTTCGTCGGCGCCACCATCTTCGCCTTCCTGGTGCTGCGCCTCGTCGGCGCACTGGTGCAATGGGCGGCGCGGAAGAGCCCTCGCGTGCGCTTCGTGGCGCTGCGGCTCGCCGTAGGCAACATCCATCGGCCCGGTGCGCTGACGCCATCGGTGGTGCTGTCGCTGGGGCTCGGGCTGACGCTGCTGGTGACTCTGGCGCTAATCGACGGCAATCTGCGGCGGCAGATCTCCGGCAGCCTGCCGGAGCGGGCGCCGAATTTCTTCTTCGTCGACATCCAGAGCAGCGATGTCGCTTCCTTCTCCGCGCTAATCGGCAAGGAGGCGCCACGGGGAACACTGGCCAAGGTGCCGATGCTGCGCGGGCGGGTGATGGCGCTGAACGGCGTCGACGTCGACAAGGTCAAGGTTCCGGCCGAAGGCGCGTGGGTGCTGAAAGGCGATCGCGGCCTGACCTATGACGCCAGGCAGCCGGAAAATGCGACGCTGACCGAGGGCAGCTGGTGGCCGGACAATTATGGCGGCGAGCCGCTGGTCTCGTTTTCGGCCGTGGAAGGCAAGGAGATCGGGCTGAAGCTTGGCGACACCATCACCATCAATGTGCTCGGCCGCAACGTGACGGCCCGGATCGCCAATTTCCGCCAGGTCGAATGGGAGACGATGGGGATCAATTTCGTCATGGTGTTCTCGCCCAACACATTCGCCGGCGCCCCGCATGGCTGGATGGCGACGCTCACCGAAAAGAATGCCACGACGGCCGACGACGCCCGCGTCCTCAATGCCGTCACCCGCGCCTTCCCGGCGGTGACGACGGTGCGGGTCAAGGACGCGCTCGATGTCGTCAACCAGCTGGTCGGGCAACTGGGCACGGCGATCAGGGCCGCGGCCGGCGTGGCGCTGATCGCTTCGGTGCTGGTGCTGGCCGGCGCGCTTGCCGCCGGCAACCGGGCGCGCATCCACGATGCGGTGGTGCTGAAGACACTGGGCGCGACGCGCTCGACGCTGATTGCCGCCTTCTCGCTCGAATACATGCTGATCGGGCTCGCCACCGCGATCTTCGCCTTGGCCGCCGGCAGTGCCGCTGCCTGGTTCGTCGTCGCACGCATCATGACGTTGCCGTCGCATTTCATGCCCGAGGTGGCGGTGGCGACGATCGTCTTTGCGCTGGTGATCACGGTCGGTATCGGTCTCGTCGGCACCTGGCGGGTGCTTGGCCACAAGGCCGCGCCGGTGCTGCGCAACCTCTGAGTCGCGTGAGTTCCAGGTGCTGGCGATGTTCTGGCGGCCGGCATTTGGTTAAATCGGAGTAATGTTTCGCCATCAAAGGCCGAAAAACCGGGCCATGCGTGCCTCACGAAGCATTACACCCCGTTACGGTCTTGTTCTTGACGCGAATAACCATCATATTTCGCCACAGGCATGCTGGAGCCCTGCCAGCGGCGCCTGGGTCCGGGTGGACCTGACACCGGACGGGGCAGAAGCAATAGAGGACTACAATGGCTGATCCCATTCGCAACTACCAGACGCGCGCCGTGCCCGGCGTCGGCGTCGGTGCTGATATCGATCAAGGCCTGCGCGCCTACATGATCAAGGTCTACAATCTGATGGGGCTTGGCCTCCTCATCACGGGCCTTGCTGCGATCGGCACGATCATGCTGGCCACCACCACCGATCCGGCCTCGGCTGTCGCGACGCTGCCAAGCGGCGAGATGCTGACCTCCTTCGGCTATGCGATCTTCGGCTCGCCGCTGCGCTGGGTGGTGATCTTCGCCCCGCTGGCCGCGGTGATGTTCCTGTCGTTCCGTGTCCAGTCGATGAGCGTTGCGGCGGCGCAGACGACGTTCTGGGTCTATGCCGGCCTCGTCGGCCTGTCGCTGTCGTCGATCTTTCTGGTCTACACGACGGCCAGCATTTCGCAGACCTTCTTCGCCACCGCAGCGGCCTTCGGCGCGCTGTCGCTCTATGGTTACACGACCAAGCGCGACCTGACCGCGATGGGCTCGTTCCTGATCATGGGCGTGTTCGGCCTGATCATCGCAATGGTGATCAACATCTTCCTGCAGTCGTCGGCCCTGTCCTTCGCCGTTTCGGCGATCGGCGTGCTGATCTTCTCGGGCCTCACCGCCTATGACACGCAGAAGATCAAGGAGATGTATTTCGACGGCGACGCTTCGGATGTCGCCGGCCGCAAGGCGATCATGGGTGCCCTGAGGCTCTATCTCGACTTCATCAACCTGTTCATGTTCCTGCTGCAGTTCATGGGTGATCGCCGCTAAGGCTTTATCTGGACCAGCGAGTTTGGAAGGGGCGGCCCAACGGCCGCCCTTTTCTTTTGTGTCGGCCTTTGCTTTATGGGAGGCACATGAACGACTTGCATAAATTATGAGCAGCATCACCATTCGGGCCGCCGGATCGGCCGACCTCGACCGAATCGCGGAAATCTACGCCGATGCGGTGACGCACGGTACCGCCAGCTACGAGTTGGAGCCGCCCAGCCGCGCCGAGATGGGCGCCCGCTTCGACGGTCTGATGGCCGGCGGCTTTCCCTACCTGGTGGCGGAGAAGGACGGCGCCGTGCTTGGCTATGCCTATGCCGGGGCGTTCCGGCCGCGCCCGGCCTACCGCTTCATCGTCGAGGATTCCGTCTATGTCGCGCCCGAGGCCAAGGGCCAGGGGGTTGGCCTGTTGCTGATGCGGCGGCTGATCGAGGCATGCCGCGCGGCAGGCTTTCGTCAGATCGTCGCGGTGATCGGCGATGGACGGCCGGACAGCGCTTCGGTGCGGCTGCACGAAAAGCTCGGCTTTCGCCATTCCGGCCGCCTTGAAGGCTCCGGCTACAAGCATGGGCGCTGGCTGGATACGGTCTTCATGCAGCTGTCGTTGAACGGCGGGGCCTCGGCGCCGCCTGATCCGGATTCGCTGCCGGAGCGGAAATTCCGCAACAAAAATAACTAATTGATTTTTTAGGCAATTCCGGACGGAAACCGCTACGCACTTTTCCTGGAATTCAAGCCTCGACCAGTTTCAGCTTGCCGTCGAACACGCCAAGCACGCGGCCAAGCTCCTGGCCACGCTTGAGGATGCGGCCGCCAGCGGCAATGACGGCAAAAGCACCCTGCTTGCGGGCCAGCTTCGGGTCCTTGACGATCTGGAACAGCGGCACTTCGCTGGTGCGGCGGAAGACGGAAAACACGGCGCGGTCAGTAAGGTGGTCGATGGCGTAGTCGCGCCATTCATTGGCGGCAACCATGCGCCCGTAGATCCTGAGGATCTGGTCCAGTTCACGCCGGTCGAACCGCACCGGCTGATCGAGGCGCTCGCGTCTTGCCTCGTGCAGCGGGATCAATATTGCGGATGCGTCGCCATCCCCCGTCCCGCCGCCGTCATCGGTCATGCCTCGATCCTTCAAAATGAATCTTTGCCAACCAAAGTTGGCGCGTTCGCGAAGGAATTGCAAGACCCGCAAAGCGAGCCCCGCGCTGCGCTGTTTCCGCAACGTCCAGTCACTTTTATGAAACGCCGTGTTGGAATTGGTGATGCTTCGCCACATTCCTGCCATTTTTTATCCGCGCTCATGCCCCAATGTCCGACGAATTTACCGGCGTTGCCTGAGACGGTTCGGTCCGGCACCGGCTCGTAAACCCCAAGCCCCCCGCCCACGGGTCTGCGTCGGATCGAACCAACCTCGGTTTTTCCTCGGAAAAAACGGGTGCGACGATCCCAAAACCTAAATAACCGACGTCAGAAGCAAGCTGACGTCGGTTTTTTCATGCCTGGTTGATCCCTAGTTAATCGTGGCTGAACACCTTCGACAGGTGCGCGGGTTCGTTGCTCCATCCGCTAACGCTGGCGATCCTTCGCGCCCCCTCTGTCCTGCCGGGCATCGCCCCCACAGGAGGGAGATTGGCCCTCATCCCCGCTTTTGCCAATCTGTGTTTGAAAGTCTTGGCATGAGCCCTCTGTGTCGTCGCGTCGTCCCTGCTCTGCCTCAGGATGACGAAATGAGGATCGTCTCGCCATCGGCGAGATAGCGGCGCTCAATCAGGATCGGAAGGTTCTAAGGCTTGTGAATGAAGGCTGCGCCCAGAATGGGGCCGGGCAGGCCATCCTTGCCGACCGACTGCAGCAGCACCGCGCAGCCGCCCTTCTTGGAAATCTCGCTCATCGGCAATTCGTAGCGCTGCGCCTTGCCGTGCCACATGCCGGCGGTCTGGATACCCGTAACAGCGTTCCAGTAGGTCATCTTGCGGCCGCTGTTCTCACCCTGGCCGATCTTGATCGTCTGCGGCGGGTCGAAATAGACGATGACGACATGGGCATCGCTGGGCCCGGCGCCGGCATCACCGGCGTCGATCATCACGCGGTCGCTGGTTCGGCTGACCTTGATGGCGACCCGCATGCCTTCGCCGGTCTTAGCCAAACGGGCGAGCGCGCCATCGACCTCGCCACGGCTGGCGCCGTTGACATGGACGCGGCCGTTGATGACGGCCTGCGGCGTGTAGACGGAGCGGCTGCCGAAGGCGCGCATGTAATCATATTGCCGCTCGGTGTTCTCCTTGCGGCTCAACGTGTCCTGCCAGCCAAGATAATCCCAGTAGTCGACGTGATAGGCGAGCGCGACGATATCTTCCTTGGCGGCAAGTTCGGCAAACAACGCATCGGCCGGCGGACAGGAATTGCAGCCCTGGCTGGTGAACAGCTCGACGACGCCCAAGGGTCTGTCGGTCTGCGGCTTGCCGGCCTGAATCTGGTCGGACCCGCCGGCATGACCAGCGCCGGCAAACGCCGAGAAGGCCAGCGCAAGGGCTGCCAGCCACAATGATTTTCGCGAGGCCATGGCCATTCCGATTCCCGCCGGTGGTGCCGGCTTTATTGTGATTGCTGAAATATGTGGCAGAACCGGAAGTCAACAGGAAGTCACGTTGCGGTGAAATTTTTGCCATTGCAACCGACCGCAACGGCGCAATAGGACCAAGGCCTGCACTTCAGGGTGGAAACCGATTCGGGCGGCAATCACGATGTGGCAAACACTTTTGGCGCCAGTCGATCTCTACTGTGAGCGAACCGGGCCGGGACTCTGGGCCGAGCCGGTCAATGCCCTGTCAAATCTCGCCTTCATCGCCGCCGGCCTGTGGGGCGTGCGCGAGGTGCGAAGGCAGGGCACCGGCACCTTTGCCGAGGTGCTGGCCTGGTGGGTGGTGGCGATCGGCATCGGCTCGACGATATTCCATACCTTCGCCACCAAGGGCACCATCTGGACCGACGTGCTGCCGATCGCCGGCTTCACGCTGGCCTACACGCTGTTCAACCTGCGCCGGTTCCTCGGCATGCGATGGGGCAAGGCCATTGCCATCTTCGTTGCCTTCTACGCGGTTGCCGGGCTGGTGACGCTGGCCGTGCCGGATTGGCTGCGCCAGGCATCGAACGGCACGACCGGGTATCTGCCGCCGTTCCTCGCGCTCGCCTTCTTCGGCATCCTGGTGGCGGCGGGCGGCAATCGCGCCGGCTGGTACAATCTGGTGGGGTCGGCGATCTTCGTCGTCTCGGTCATCTGCCGGATGATCGATCCGCTGGTCTGCGCCAGCTTTCCGCTCGGCACGCATTTCCTCTGGCACCTCCTCAACGGGCTGATGCTCGGCGTGCTTCTGGCGGCGGCGGCGCGGTTTGGGGCGCCGAGGGTAGGCAGTAGGCAGTAGGCAGTAGGCAGTAGGTGTCCTATTCCCTACTGCCTAAGCCCTATTCCCTTGCTGCTACGCAGCAAGATCGCGCAGCACGTATTGCAGGATGCCGCCGTTCTTGAAGTAGTCGAGCTCGTCCAACGTATCGATGCGGCAGATGATCGGCACATTCTTCACCGTGCCGTCGCCATAGGTGATCCTGGCGGTCATCGTCTGGCGCGGCTTGATAGCGCTCAGTCCGTCGATCTCGACCAGCTCGTCGCCCTTTAGGTTGAGCGAGGCCCACGAGGTGCCGTCCTCGAAGACGAAGGGAATGACGCCCATGCCGACCAGGTTCGAGCGATGGATGCGCTCGAAGGACTGGGCGATGACAGCGCGGACACCAAGGAGATTCGTTCCCTTGGCCGCCCAGTCGCGCGACGAGCCATTGCCGTATTCGACACCGGCGAAGATGACCAGCGGCACGCCTTCCTTCTTGTACTCCATCGCCGCGTCGTAGATCGATTCCTCTTCCTTCGACGGGTAGTGGATGGTGTAGCCGCCTTCCCTGCCATTCTCGCCCAGCATGTGGTTGCGGATGCGGATGTTGGCGAAGGTGCCGCGCATCATCACCTCGTGATTGCCGCGCCGCGTGCCGTACTGGTTGAAGTCGGCGACGCCGACGCCGTGATCGGTGAGGTATTTGCCGGCCGGCGAGGCCGCCTTGATCGAGCCCGCCGGCGAGATGTGGTCGGTGGTGATCTTGTCGCCGAACAGGCCAAGGACGCGGGCGCCCTTGATGTCGCCGATCTTGCCGAACCCGGCGGTCATGCCTGCGAAATAGGGCGGGTTCTGCACATAGGTCGAGTTGTCGTCCCAGGCATAGGTCTGGCCTTCCGGCGCCTGGACCTTCTGCCAGTGTTCGTCGCCCTTGAAGACGTCGGCGTATTTGCGGGCGAACAGCTCGCGGGTGACGTTCTTCTCGATGAACTCCTGGATTTCGGCCGAGCTCGGCCAGATATCCTTGAGGTAGACCGGATTGCCGTTCTTGTCCTCGCCGAGCGGCTCGGTGGTGAGGTCCTTGGTGACGGTTCCAGCCAGCGCATGGGCGACGACCAGCGGCGGCGAGGCGAGATAATTCGCCTGCACGTCGGGCGAGACGCGGCCTTCGAAATTGCGGTTGCCGGACAAGACCGCGGCAGCAATCAGGCCCTTGTCATTGATGGTTTTCGAGATCGGCGCCGGCAGCGGACCGGAATTGCCGATGCAGGTGGTGCAGCCGAAGCCGACCAGGTTGAAGCCGATCTGGTCGAGCTCCTTCTGCAGGCCGGATTTCTCCAGATATTCGGCGACCACCTGGCTGCCGGGGGCCAGCGAGGTCTTCACCCACGGCTTCTGCTTGAGGCCGAGCCGGTTGGCGTTGCGCGCCAGGAGGCCGGCGCCAATCAGCACGCTCGGGTTCGAGGTGTTGGTGCAGGAGGTGATGGCGGCGATGACGACATCGCCATGACCGAGATCGTACGAGGTGCCTTCGACGGCATAGCGCTTGGAGATCTCGGCCGCCTTCTTGTACTCGGTCTCCATCGCCTTGGCGAAGCCGGCCGGAATGCCTTCGAGCGCGACGCGGCCCTCGGGCCGCTTGGGGCCGGCCATCGACGGCACGACGCTGCCAAGCTCGAGCTCGAGCAGGTCGGTGAACACCGGATCGGCCGAGCCGGTGTCGCGCCACAGGCCTTGCGCCTTGGAATAGGCCTCGACCAGCGCGATGCGGTCCTCGCTGCGGCCGGACATTGTGAGGTAGCGGATGGTTTCGCTGTCGACCGGGAAAAAGCCGCAGGTGGCGCCATATTCCGGCGCCATGTTGCCGATGGTGGCGCGGTCGGCCAGCGTCATGTTGGAAAGGCCGGGGCCAAAGAACTCGACGAACTTGCCGACGACGCCCTTCTTGCGCAGCATCTGGGTGACGGTGAGCACGAGATCGGTGGCGGTGACGCCTTCCTTGAGCCTGCCGGTGAGGCGGAAGCCGATGACCTCGGGCAAAAGCATGGAGACGGGCTGGCCGAGCATGGCCGCCTCGGCCTCGATGCCGCCGACACCCCAGCCGAGCACGCCAAGGCCGTTGATCATCGTGGTGTGCGAATCGGTGCCGACGCAGGTGTCGGGGTAGGCGGTGGTTTCGCCGTCCTCGGTGTTGGTCCAGACGACCTGGCCGAGATATTCGAGGTTGACCTGGTGGCAGATGCCGGTGCCTGGCGGCACGACGCGGAAGTTGCGGAAGGCCTGCTGGCCCCATTTCAGGAACTTGTAGCGTTCCTCGTTGCGCTCGTATTCGAGCTCGACATTGCGGGCGAAGGCCATCGGCGTGCCGAATTCATCGACGATGACGGAGTGATCGATGACGAGGTCGACAGGCACCAGCGGGTTGATCTTCTGCGGGTCGCCGCCGAGCGAGGCCATGGCGTCGCGCATGGCGGCGAGATCGACCACAGCCGGAACGCCGGTGAAATCCTGCATCAGCACGCGGGCCGGGCGATAGGCGATCTCGACGCCGGCGGTGCCCTTGTCGGTCAGCCAGCCGGCCACCGCCTGGATGCTCTCCTTGGTGACGGAGCGGCCGTCCTCGTTGCGCAGCAGGTTCTCGAGCAGAACCTTCATCGAATAGGGCAGCTGGGCGATGCCGGTAAGGCCGTTCTTCTCGGCCTCGATGAGGTCGAAATAGACATACTCAGTGCCGCTTGCGGTCAGCGTGCGGCGGCAATTGAAACTGTCGAGGGATTTTGACACGTGCGATCCGTCCTTGTCTGTTCAGCCTGAAAGGGAACGGACGCCGATGGCATGCAATCACGCGCAAAGGTGCGGGTACGGCCATTTCCGCTGTCCGTTCCCAAGCAACCCGAGCCGTTCAAGGCGGCGCGTGCGCTGGTTCGGCGCTAATTCGCTTCCCGTGCCGACCGCTGGCACGGATGCACCGCATATAGAGAATTTTCTGGAATAGTTCTAGACAGTCCAAAGGCTATTTTGTGCGATGCGATAGCAGCCGCGACACATTGTTTTGGGGACGGGTGAGGGATGCGGCTTATCGCCGAAAATCTGGGCGGCGAACGCGGCGGCGACACGGTGTTTTCCGACATCGGCTTTGCCCTGCAGGACGGTCAGGCGCTGGTCGTCACCGGGCCGAACGGATCAGGAAAATCGACCTTGCTGCGGGTCATCGCCGGGCTGCTTCCGGTGGCGGAAGGCAGCGTGCGGATCGAAGGTGGTGGCGAGGCGTTTCCGTCGATCGCTTCGGCCTGTCATTATCTTGGCCACCACAACGCGATGAAGACGGCGCTCAGCGTGGCGGAAAACCTGCGCTTCTGGCGCGACTTCAACGGCACCGGCCATGTTGGCGTCGAAGCGGCGCTGGACATGGTCGGGCTGGGCAGCATCGGTCATCTGCCATTCGGCTATCTCTCGACCGGGCAGAGGCGGCGCGCGGCGATCGCGAAACTGCTGGTCAGCCATCGACCGCTGTGGCTGCTCGACGAGCCGACGGCGGGGCTGGACAAGGCTTCGGAAGGGCGCTTCGCCGCGCTGATGACGAGGCATTGCGGGGCTGGCGGGATGATTGTCGCGGCGACGCATCTGCCGCTCGGGTTGGATGGGGCGAAAGAATTGAGGATGGGAGGATGAGATGCTAGCGCTCTTCCTCCGCGACATCCGCCTCAATATCCGTGCCGGCGGCGGCGCGTTGACCGGCGTGATCTTCTTCCTTGCCGTCATTGCCACCATCCCGTTCGGGGTTGGGCCGGACCTGAGGCTGCTCGCCCGTATCGGCCCGGCGATCCTGTGGATCGGCGCGCTGCTGTCTTGCCTGCTCGGGCTCGACCGGCTGTTCCAGGCCGACCGCGAGGACGGTTCGCTCGATCTGCTGGTGCTCGGCAACGACCGGCACATGCTGGCTTTGACCGTGCTGACGAAATGCCTGGCGCATTGGGCGGGCAGCGTGCTGCCGCTGGTCATTGCCGCTCCCTTGCTCGGCCTGTTCATGAACATGGAGCCACTCGCCATCGGCGCCACGGCGCTGACACTGCTGGTCGGCACGCCGGCGATCACCTTTATCGGCGCGGCCGGTGCGGCGGTAGCGGTGGCGCTGCCGCGTGGCGGGTTGCTGATCTCGGTGCTGGTGCTGCCGCTGACCATCCCGGTGCTGATCTTCGGCGTTTCGGCGAGCTACGGCGCGACGGCCAATCCCGATCCGTTTCTGCAGCCCTTCCTCATTCTTGCCGCGCTGACCCTGTTTCTTGCCGTACTGGGCCCGGTTTCGGCGGCGCTGGCGCTGCGCCACGGAACGGATTGAGTGACGTCGGTCAGGGTTTGCGTGACATCAAGGCCGCGGCGCGGCGACCGCCTATGTTAGGAGGCTGCGGCGCGACGGCCGATTGCGAAGCCGCCGGCACGCCGTTAAGGAAAAGCATGATCGAGCGAGGCGGAAGGATCCGGTTGGAGAGAAGGATGTCGTCGAGGGAGCGGCAGGCATGAGCGCGCATGCACTCTACGTCACCGCTGCCTACGCGATCACCGCGCTTGCGCTGGCCGGGCTGATCGGCTGGATCCTCGTCGACCAGCGGGCCCGCAAGCGTGAACTCGCCGAACTGGAAGCGTCCGGCGTGCGGCGGCGCTCCGACAAGGCCATCAAGTCATGAGCATGGAAACCGAAACGCCCGCGCCGCCCCGTCGCCGCCTGTTCGTGCTTTTGCCGCTTCTGATTTTCCTCGGCCTGGCGGGGTTGTTCCTGTCGCAGCTTTTGTCGGGGCGCGATGTTTCGGAGGTGCCATCGGCGCTGATCGGCCAGCCGGCACCACGGACAAACCTGCCGGCGCTCGAGGGCAGCAACCTGCCGGGCCTCGATTCGAAGCTGTTCGCCGGCAAGGTCACGCTGGTCAATGTGTTCGCGTCATGGTGCGCGCCGTGCCGGGAGGAACATCCGGTGCTGCTGGCGCTGGCGCAGGACAAGCGCTTCGTCATGGCGGCGCTGAACTACAAGGACCAGCCGGAGAACGCCCGCCGTTTCCTCGGCGATCTCGGCAACCCGTTCCAGGCGATCGGCGTCGACGAAGCCGGACGCACGGCGATCGACTGGGGTGTCTACGGCGTGCCGGAAACCTTCGTCATCGGCAAGGACGGCAAGATCGCCTACAAGCATGTCGGCCCGCTGACGCCCGAGACGGCGCAGACGCTGCTGTTGCCGCAGATCGACAAGGCGCTGGCGGCACATTGATATTCAGCCGGCCTGCAAACGGCGGCTTCCTGCGCTTCCGGTGCTCACGTACCCAAAGTACGCTCCGCTCCGGTTCTCGGAAACCACCGTTTTCGTCTCGGCCTGACCTGAATCTCAACGCGCCTGTGTGGCGCGGACTTAAGGTCAGCCGTAGATCTGCTTGTGGACCTGGTAGAGCATTTCCGAGCGGTCGGCGCGCATGTCGGCCAGATCGCGGCTGGAAAAGCTGTCGATTTCGGCGACGAGGCGGTTGTAGTGCTTGCGCTTGGCAATGCTGTTGCGAGCGCGGTTCATGAGATCGTTGAAGATCATAGCAAGGTTCCTTCTGTGCCGCATTGCTGGCGGCCGGTTCTTCCTCCCTTGATCAGTACGAAGCATGACATAGGATTGGTGCGTTGCAAAAAGAAGATGTTGCAATGCACCATTGCACCCAGCGCATAGCCGGTTAAGGGCCCTTAACCGGGGTTAAGCGGGCTTAACCCGAGTAAAGCGTCCCTGAGGCGGCATTGGTGCGCTCATCACGTCTGCAGGAGGTTGCGGACGATTTGATGATCGATCTTGCCTTATTGATCGCCGGCTGGCTTGATCGCTGACGGTGCCGCGTCGATTGACCTGGGAGGGAAGCCATGGCCGCCGAAGACTACGAAATTCTCGATCCGCGCTTCGCGCGCCTGATCGGCACGAATGCCCGTGTGAACAAGCTCTTCACCGGCTGCCAATGGGCGGAAGGGCCAGCCTGGTTCGCCGCCGGCCGCTATGTGGTCTGGTCGGATATCCCGAACAACCGCATGCTGCGCTTCGACGAGACCGATGGTCATGTCAGCGTGTTCCGTCAGCCATCCGGCAATTCCAATGGCAACACCGTCGACCGGCAGGGCCGGCTGGTCACCTGCGAGCATTCGGGCCGTCGCGTCAGCCGCACCGAGCATGACGGCTCGATCACCGCCATTGCCGCGAAATGGCGTGGCAAGCGGCTGAATTCGCCCAACGACGCGGTGGTCAAGTCGGATGGATCGATCTGGTTCACCGATCCGAGCTACGGCATCGACAATGATTACGAGGGCGACAAGGCGGAGAGCGAGATCGGTGCCTGCCATGTCTACCGGGTCGATCCCGGCACGGGTGAGGTCGAAGCCGTGATCACCGACATGGTCAGGCCCAACGGCCTCGCCTTCTCGCTCGACGAGAGCAAGCTCTATGTCGCCGATACCGGCCGCACGCATGGCGCGCATGATCCTGCTCATATCCGCGTGTTCAATGTCGGCAAGGGCGGCAAGAAGGTTTCCGGCGGAAAAGTCTTCGCCGACTGCACGGCCGGCCTGTTCGATGGCTTCAGGCTCGATGAGGGCGGCCGCATCTGGACCAGTGCGGGCGACGGCATCCACTGCTACGATCCGGACGGGACGCTGATCGGCAAGGTCAAGGTACCGGAGGTCACCGCCAATTGCGTGTTCGGCGGCAACAAGCTGAACTGTCTCTACATCGCCGGCACCACTTCGCTCTACATGGTCCGGCTCATGGTCAACGGCGCCAAAACGTACTGAGCTGCCGTCAACAAGATCGAAGGGGAGAAAATCATGCCATTCGTCAACATCCGCCTTGTCAAGGAAGTGATCGCGGCCGACCCCGCCGGCAAGAAGGCGGACATCGCCAAAAAGGTCACGGCGGCCATCATGGAGGCCACCGGACTGGGGAACGACGATGTGTGGGTGGTCTTCGAGGAGGTCAACGCCCGCGACTGGTATGTCGGCAAGACCGATGTCGAGACGCTGCGGAGCAAGAAGTAGCCTCCAGCAACGTCACCGCTGCGGCGCAGAAGATGACAGGGGGGCGTGAAGGAACGCCAGCGCTCCGCTTCGCGTTCGCTCCGCCCCGGGAACGACGGCACGGTGGCGTCGCTCAACGCGTCCGGATGAAATCCGCGAAGGCTGAAAGCGCATTGCGCATCGCCAGCACATTTGCCGGTTCTGCCAAGATGCTCTCCACCTCCAGCGGCTTCTTGCCCAGGAGCGCAATCTCGAGCGATCCGCCGTCATAAAGCGCAAACGACATGGTGCGCATGATCTCGGCCAATGCAGCGCGGGCAAACAGCGAACGCGGCGAGGCGTGCACCAGCATGGCCGGCTTGTCGACGGCGGCGTCGCGCGACACCAGCCAGTCGAGCCCGTTCTTCAGCCCGCCCGGAACGCCATGGGCATATTCCGGACAGGAGACGATGACGCCGTCGGCATGGGTGACAGCGTCGATCAGCGCGGAGGCTTCTTGCGGCGTCCGCTCGCCTTCCTCATCGGGATTGAAGATCGGCAGACGGCCAAGCCCGTCATAGATGGTGACGCGACAGCCGGGTGGTGCATTCCGCGCAAGTGCCGCGACCAGGGCCGAATTGGTGGAGGCCGCCCGCAGGCTGCCGGAGATGGCAAGGAGGTTCAGCAAGGGTAAACTCGGACGAATCGTGTCCGCGAAGATTACCACATCGTCTGCCTGTAGCTTTCGTCCAGCCAGCGGTCGGTCGCCTCGACCGAATCGGCCAGCACCAGCTGGTCGCGCAGGATCTGGCCGAGTGTCGGCAGCGTCGAGCGGTCGTACCAGGTCTCCGGCTTCCACAGGTCGGAGCGCATGAAGGCCTTGGCGCAATGCATGTAGGCGGCCTTGACGGTGACCACGACGACACTTTGCGGTTCCTTGCCGTCGACGGCTAGGCGCTCGCGCAAACCCGCATCGATGGTGATGCGAGCGTCGCCGTTGACGCGCAGCGTCTCGTTCATGCCGGGGATGAGGAAGAGCAGCCCGACCGACGGGTTGAGGAGGATGTTCTCCAGCGTGTCGAGCCGGTTGTTGCCGGGCCGGTCGGGGATGGCGATGGTCTGGTCGTCGAGCACGGCGGCGAAGCCCGGCCTGTCACCCTTCGGCGTCACGTCGGCGTTGCCGGCGCCGTCGGACGAGCCGATCAGCACGAACGGGCTCTTGCCGATGAAGGAACGGCAATGGCCGTCGAGCGCCTTCAATTCCTTGCGGATCGAGCCGTCGGTCGGGCGTGGCGTCTTGTAGATCGTCCTCAGCTCGTCGCGCGTGGTGACGAATTCCATGGCCCTCTCCCTATTTACCGGCCTTCTCTTCCTTTGCTGCCTTTTCCTCGAGCGAATGGCGCAGGATCAGCGGCATCTGGCTGAAAGTGAAGACGAGAGTGATGGGAATCGTGCCCCAGACCTTGAAATAAAGCCAGGTTTCCTCCGAAAAGTTCCGCCACATCACTTCGTTCAGCGCAGCCAGGAAAAGAAAGAACAGTCCCCAGCGGAAGGTGAGCTTGCGCCAACCTTCAGCGTCGAGGCTGAAGGCCGAATCAAAGACATAACCGAGCAGCGATCTGCCGAATGCCAGTCCGCCGAGCAGCGTCAGGCCGAACAGGGAATTGATGATCGTCGGCTTCATGTAGGCAAAGGTCTTGTCCTGCAGCCACAGCGCCAAGGCACCAAACCCGAAAACGATGATGCCCGATACCAGCGGCATGATAGGCAAGCTGCGCATCACCAGCCACGAAACAGCAAGCGACAGCGCCGTGGCCACCATGAAAAAGGCGGTAGCGATCAGCAGCGGTTCGCCCAGATGCGTTAGGATGGGAAATTTCTGGGCAAGCCACTCACCGCGAATGGTCGTGAAAAAGAAAACCAGGCCCGGTCCGAGTTCGAGAGCGAATTTCAGGGCGGGATTCAGCGTCTTGCGACGAGGATCGGAAAGGTCGCGCTCGAGAATAGGTGGGTTCATGGGTCAAGCCACTCCAGCGATCGCCCTGGCGAATTCGCTTGCCGAAAAAGGTTCGAGGTCGTCGACCTGTTCGCCGACGCCGATGAAATAGACCGGCAGTTTGTGCTTTGCCGCGATCGCCACCAGAATACCGCCACGCGCCGTGCCGTCCAGCTTGGTCATCACCAGACCGTTGACGCCGGCGACATTGCGGAAGATCTCGACCTGGTTGAGCGCGTTCTGGCCGGTGGTGGCATCGACCGTCTGCAGCACCGTGTGCGGCGCTTCCGGATCGAGCTTGCCCAGCACACGGACGATCTTTTCGAGCTCGGCCATCAGTTCGGTCTTGTTCTGCAGGCGCCCGGCGGTGTCGATGATCAGCACGTCGGAGCCGGCCTCCTTCGCCTTCTCGAAGGCGTCGTAGGCGAGGCCGGCGGCATCGGCGCCGATCTTGGAGGCGATGACCGGCGATTTCGTCCGCTCGCCCCAGATCTTCAGCTGTTCGATCGCAGCGGCGCGGAAGGTATCGCCGGCGGCGAGCATCACCGACAGGCCGCCATCGGTCAGCTTGGCGGCGAGCTTGCCGATGGTGGTGGTCTTGCCGGTGCCGTTGACGCCGACCACAAGAATGACATGCGGCTTGTGGGAAAGGTCGAGCTCAAGCGGCATGGCGACGTGGGTCAGCACCTTTTCCACCTCGGTGGCCATGATGGCGCGCACTTCCGCTTCGGAGACGTCCTTGCCATAGCGGCTGGAGGCCAAGGCATCGGTGACGCGTAGCGCGGTCTCCATGCCGAGATCGGCGCGGATCAGCACGTCCTCCAGGTCCTGCAGCGTCTCTTCGTCGAGCTTGCGCTTGGTGAAGACGCCGGCGATGTTGCCGGTCAGTTCTTTCGAGGAGCGGGCGAGCCCGTCCTTCATGCGCTGGAACCAGGAGCGTCTCGGCGCCGGCTCCGGCGCCTTCCGCGGTTCGGCCTTCTGCTCGACCTTCTTGGTGACGGTCACCTTGCCGGGCGCGGGCCTTGGTTCCGGCAGGGGTTGTGGGGCCGGTTGCAGGACGGGCTGCGGTTCGGGTGCGACCTCAGCGATGACGGGCTGCGTCTCGACTGGCGCGGGCTGGCGAATGGGAGGCTGGATTTCTGCTGGTGGGGCCGAAGGCACGGCAGTCGCTGGCGTAGCTTCCGCAGGGGATGCCAAATCTCTCGCAGGCTCGCGCTGCCCCTCACCCTTACCCTCTCCCCGCAAGAGGCGGGGAGAGGGGGGCGTCAGCGTTGGAGCTTTACCCTTCTCCCCGTCACTAAACGGGGAGAAGGTGCCGGCAGGCGGATGAGGGGCGGTGCCGACCTCTGACGAGGGAGGCCTCGCGGACGGGATCGTTGATGGAACCTCGACCGGCGCCGGCACTTCGACAGGCGCAGGCCCAGGCTGTTGCTCCGGTTCGGCCGGCAAGATCTCCGGCAGTTCCGGTGCCGGGACTGGAATCTCTTGCGGCGCCGGTTCGGGAACGTGCTCCGGCACGGCCGGCACATCAGGCTTTTCCGGTGGCGTCGGCTCTTCGGCCGGTATTTCCGGGCCCGGCGGCTCAGGTGCCTGCGGTTCCTCGATCGGTGTAGGCTCTGGCTGAATTTCCGGCTCGGACGGGACGATCGGTGCCGGCGCGGGCGTTGGCTCCTCGACAGGTGCCGGCCCTGGCGGTACCTCCGGCTCGGCCGGCGGTGTCGGCACGACCTCCGCCTCGGGCCGCGGCTCGTCGCGCTTCAGGAATTCCGGAACGACCTGCTCGGCCGCCGGCTTCAGCGCATCGAGCGCTTCCCATTTGATCGGCGGCAGCGGAGCGGTCTCGTCGATGCGCTCCTCGACCACCTCTTTCTTGCCGAACGAAAATATCTTCTTGAAAAAACCAGCCATGCTTTGCGTTTCTCAGGCGGCGCGGGCGGCAAGCGGCGCCGCGATCAGCCGGGCGCCGTCATGGCCGGTGATGTCAGCCTGGACGATTTCGCCCGGCGAGCCGGTGGCAAGTGCCGCCAGCGTGAACCCTTCGGTGCGGCCAAGGCCGTCGCGCTCGATCAGGATCGACTGACGCGTTCCGGCCAGCGACGACAGATGGCTGCGATACGCGGCTTCACCGGCGGCGCGCAACCGGGCGGCGCGCTGCTTGACCACCTCGCGACGAACCTGCGGCATGCGCGCCGCGGGCGTGCCCTCGCGGGGGCTGAACGGGAAGACGTGAAGATGGGTCAGTCCGCATTCCTCGACGATCTTTTCCGAGTTCTCGAACATTTCGTCGGTCTCGGTCGGAAAGCCGGCGATGATGTCGGCGCCGAAGACGATGCCTGGGCGCAGCTTGCGCACATCCTCGCAGAAGCGGATCGACTGATCGCGCAGATGCCGGCGCTTCATGCGCTTGAGGATCATGTCGTCGCCCGACTGCAGCGACAGATGCAGATGCGGCATCAGCCGCGGCTCGGTGGCGATGGCGTCGAGCAAATCGTCATCGGCCTCGATCGAATCGATCGACGACAGCCGCAGGCGCTTCACGTCCGGCACCTGCTTGAGGATCGTCTTCACCAGCTTGCCGAGTTTTGGCGCGCCCGGCAGGTCAGCGCCGAAGCTGGTCATGTCGACGCCGGTCAGCACGATCTCGGCATAGCCGTTGGTGCTGAGCCGCCTGACCTGCTCTACCACGGCGCCCATCGGCACCGAGCGCGAATTGCCGCGACCATAGGGAATGATGCAGAAGGTGCAGCGGTGGTCGCAGCCGTTCTGCACCTGGACGAAGGCGCGCGCCCGGCCCTCGATGGCGTCGACCATGTGGCTGGCGGTCTCACGCACCGAAAAGATGTCGTTGACGCGCGCCTTCTCGGTGTCGTTGACGCCGAAATCCGGCAGCGCGCGATAGGAATGCGCCTTCAGCTTCTCCTCATTGCCGAGGACGAGATCGACCTCGTCCATGGCGGCGAAACTCTGCGGCTCGGTCTGCGCGGCGCAGCCGGTGACGATGATGCGCGCCCGCGGGTTGTCGCGGCGCGCCTTGCGGATCGCCTGCCTGGCCTGGCGCACCGCCTCGCCGGTGACGGCGCAGGTGTTGAAGATCACCGCGCCGCCTTCCAGCGCGCCGAGGCCAGCGGTTTCAGCCTCGCGCCGCATCACCTCGGATTCATAGGTGTTCAGCCGGCAGCCGAAGGTCACCACGTCAATTGCCTTGGAGATGGGGCCCTCGGAGATCGGGCCCTTGGACAGAGCGGACATCAGGCCGCGCTCTCGGTGTCGCGGGCCCAGATGCCGGTCGACGGATCGAAGCTGCCCGAAAATTCCCATTCGGCGGCACCCGTGAGGATGACGTGGTCGTCGTCGCGCCATTCGACATGCAGCGTGCCACCGCCGGGGGTCAACAGGCTGACGCTTCGACCGGTCCGCTTGGTACGGGCCGCGGCAACCACCGATGCGCAGGCGGCCGAGCCGCAGGCCTTGGTCAGGCCGGCGCCGCGCTCCCAGGTGCGGATGACCATGGTTTGCGGTGAAGTAACCTGTGCGATGGTGATGTTGGCGCGCTCGGGAAACATCGGGTGGTTCTCGAGCAGCGGGCCGAAGCGGTCGAGTTCATAGGACCAGACATCGCGGTCGACCCAGAAGATGGCGTGCGGATTGCCCATCGAGACGACCGAGGGCGAATGCAGCACCGGCGCGTCGATCGGGCCGATCTGCAGCTCGATCATGCGGGTGTCGCGGAATTCCTCGGCCAGCGGGATGTCCTGCCAGCCAAAACGCGGCGTGCCCATGTCCACCGAGATCGAGCCGTCGGCATGTTCACGTGCATTGAGGATGCCGGCCACGGTCTCGAAGGTGAAGGTCTTTTGGCCGGTCTCGGCGGCCAGCGCCCGGACGACGCAGCGCATGCCGTTGCCGCAGGCCTGCGCTCCGGAACCGTCGGAATTCAGGATGTCGATGAAAAAGGCGGTGCCCGGTGTCCTGGCGTCGTGGATCGCCATGATCTGGTCGAACCTGGTCGCGGCGTCGGCGTTCAGCGCGATGGCCGCAGCCGGCGTCACCCGATCGGCACGGCCACGCATATCGGCAACGATGATCTCGTTGCCGATGCCGTTCATCTTGGCGAAGGGGGCCGTGCTTGCCATTGCTCCGAAAATTCCGTGTCCGTTTGGCGCTATATGGCGGAAACGGGCAGGAATTACCAGTGCGGAGCAGCTTTACGTCACCGCGAAGATGCCAAGCACCACCAGCAGGAAGATGATGAGAACGATGCCGATGAGGATGCGCGCGCCGGTGGCGGCGGCTCCGGCCAATGCCGGCATGCCGAGCAGGCTCGCCGCCGCGGCGACGATCAGGAGAATGATGATCCATTTGATCATGGGAATGCCTTGTAAGCCGACAGATTTTGAAACTGCAAGAAAACGCGGCTGCCGCGCTTGGGTTCCCGCTGGCTGCGAGGCGTATGTGGGGGTAAAACTAGCCGGCGATCTCGATATCGGTGGTGAAGGGCGCCGTCTTGTTCGAATTCTGGTCATGCATGAGGAAGTCGCACCGGTATTTGCCGGGCGGCAGGCCATCGAGGGAAAGATCGAGTTTGAAGAACAGTTCGCGGTTATGCGAGCGAGAAGCGACCTGAACGCTGCCAATCTTCTCGAAGGTGCCCAGAGGTTCGCCCGATTCTGAAAGCACGGTGAGGTCGACGGCAAGGGCGATCTGGCTATTGCCAAGGCCATCCGAGCCATAGCCATATCCAACCGGTTCCATATAGAGCACGACCTTCTCGCCAGGCTTGTAGATGTGATTGGCACGCTCGCTATAGATGCCAAAGCCGCCGGCTGTGTCGACCTGTTTGACGTTCTGCACGCCAAGCGGCATCGCTTGCCATAGCGCTTCCTCGGCGCTGCGGAATTTTTCCAGCGCGCCGGCGCCGTCACCCGCCTGCAGCGCCTTTTCCGCTTCCACGGCGCGGTCGCTGATTTCACCCGCGAAAGCGGTCGGCGTCGAGATCGCCAGCGCCATCAGAACTGCCATGATCGATTTCATCCGAATTCCCTTTGCCTGCCCGGGCGGACCATCGGCGAAAATGGTCGCGCCGTAAATGGCCAATGCAGACTTCAGCCATGCTTTATCTCGGGTACGTCCCAGACTTCCCCCGGCCGCAAGGCGCGAAAGTTCTCCTGCGGGATACCTTGATCGTCAAGCGCCTGAGCCAGCTTTCGGACCGGCTCGTCGATTGGTTCGTCCGTGAGCTGGAAGGTGCCCCAGTGGCAGCCGGCGGCATAGGCGGCGTTGCACAGCTTCATGCCTTGCACGGCTTCCTCCGGGTTCTGGTGCTGCGGCGCCATGAACCAGCGTGGCTCGTAGGCGCCGATCGGCAGGATGGCGAAGCGGAAGCCGCCATGTTTCTCGGCCATCAGCCGGTAATTGGCGCCATCGTGGAAGCCGGTGTCGCCGGCGAAGTAGATCTTGCCGCCCGGCGCGTCGATGACGAAGCCGGCCCACAGCGCCATGCACCGGTCGCGGGTGCCGCGTGCCGACCAGTGATGCACCGGCTCGACATAGATGGCGACGCCATCATGGGTGTCGACCCTGTCGCCCCAGTCATGCGGCGACAGCCGCATGCCGGGCACGGCGCCGTCGATGAGGACGTCGTTGCCGAGGGGCATCAGTACCAGCGGATCGTGCTTTGCCTTGAGCCGCTTCAGCGTTGGGAGGTCGAGATGGTCGTAATGATTATGGCTGACCAGCACGAGGTCGATCGGCGGCAGGCGGACGAAGGCGATGCCCGGCGGACTGACGCGTTTTGGCCCGAGGAAGGAAAATGGCGACGTGCGTTGCGACCAGACCGGATCGGTGAGGATGTTCAGGCCGGCGGTCTGGATGAGCAGCGAGGAATGGCCGACCATCGTCACCCTCAGAGCGGAGCCTTCGACCCTTTCCACGGGATCTGCCTGCTGAAACGTACTCGGATCGGCCGCCGGCCATTTCGAGCGCCCGCCGCTCAACTGCCATTTCAGCAGGTCGGCGAAGCGCCCTGGCGGCCGGCCGTCGGGGTTGAAGAACAAGGTGCCGTCGAAATGATCGCTTGGCGGGCCGCTGTAGTAGCGATTGGCGGCTGTCTTTTTCGCGGCCAAGGTTGCGGCTCCGGCGGGTTTGCGTTTGCTAGACATAGGCCCTGCGCCGGCTGGCGCAAGCATTTGGCTCTGGAATGCCAAGGGCCGGGAGGCCGGCTCGGCTAGGATCGCCAGGGACCGGGGAACGGCAGGACGACGCCATGGCGATGAAACGGACGAAGACCCCGTGGATGAAGGCCGAGGATTTCGGCCGCTCGCTGCCGCGCGGCATCGGCGTCAACCTGCTGGTGCGCGACATGGTGGCCATGGAAGCCTTCTGCCGCGACGTACTTGGCGCGCGGGTGATCTACGCCGATGAGGATTTCGCGGCGATCGAGTTGCTGGGATCGGTGTTCATGCTGCATGCCGACCATTCCTATCTCGACAACCCGATGACCGGGGTGATCGTCGGCAGCGAAACACGTGGGGCCGGGATAGAGTTGCGCCTCTACGGCGCCGATCCCGATGCGATCGAGACGGCGGCAAGGGATCACGGCCACATCGTGCTGGCTGGCGCGCTCGACAAGCCGCATGGCTTGCGCGAAAGCTATATCGTCGGACCTGACGGATATGTGTTCGTGCCGAGCGCGCCATTGGCCGGGTGATTGCGATAAATTTGCAACAAATGTTGCCGCAAACCGTATTTTAACCATATCGGGTTGAAATTTCGCCACCTTCTCCATCTTGGTGGAGGTGAGATTGCGCGGACGGCGTCCCCCCAAGCCGGATCCGACGGAGGTTGGAATGACTTTTTCGAAAATCGGCCTGGTGGCCGTATCGCTGGCGGCGCTCGTTGCGAGCGGCTGCTCGACCTCGCGGTTCTCGTCGATGGATGACCAGCAGCCCGCGCCGCTGCAGCCGGCCCCGGCCGGCCAAGTGACGGCGAATCAGCTGCCGCCGCCGGTCTCACCCGGCACCACCGATCCGTCGCAGTTCCCGACCGCGCCGGCGAATACGCAGGTTGCGTCCTTGCCGCCGGACGGCTCGGCCCCCGCCGGAGCCCCGGATCTGACTGCGGCCAGCGTCGCCGGCGTCTGGAACGCCAGCGTTTCGGGCCAGACCTGCAAGGTGGCGACGCCGCAGACCAAATTCGGCGCCGGCTTCCGCGCCGGACCGTTGCATTGCCCGGCGCCAATCGACGGCATCAAGTCGTGGAACGTCGCCGGCAAGCAGTTGACGCTCTATGACGAGAATGGCGGCACGCTGGCTCGGCTCTATTCCTCTGGCGGTTCGAAATTCGACGGCCAGACTTCCAACGGTCAGCCGATTTCGCTTACGAGATAAGTCTGATCCGCCTCTTATTTGTTTTTACGCAATTCCGGATGGAAAACCGCTTACCACTTTTCCTGGATTGCTCGACAACGACGTGACCTATGCATCTGCGCGACGGCCTCCAGACCCATGCGACCGTCAGGCAGCGCTATGACCATCTGGTCGAGACGGGCGCGATCGAACGCGACCGGGCGCAGGAACGGATCGCCGCCGCGCTCGACCGGCTGATCGACGAGATCTCGGCAAAGCGGCTGGCGCACAAATCCAGTGCGTTGGGCTGGCTGTTTGCCCGCAAGCGCGAGACGCGCGAGATCGTCAAGGGCCTCTACATCCATGGCGGCGTCGGCCGCGGCAAGACCATGCTGATGGACATGTTCTTCGAGCTCTTGCCGGTGCGCCGCAAGCGCCGTGTCCACTTCAACGACTTCATGGCCGATGTGCAGGACCGTATCCAGAAGCACCGGCAGGCGCGCAAGAATGGCAACGTCAAGGAGGACGATCCGATCCCGCCCGTGGCCAAGGCCCTCGCCGAGCAGGCCTGGGTGCTGTGCTTCGACGAGTTCTCGGTCACCGACATTGCCGATGCGATGATCCTGTCGCGGCTGTTTGCGGCGCTGTTCGCCAGCGGCGTGGTGCTGGTCGCGACCTCGAACGTGGCGCCGGAAAATCTCTATGGCGACGGGCTGAACCGCCAGCTTTTCCTGCCGTTCATCGGCATCCTGGAGCGGCACGCGCATGTGCTGTCGCTCGACACCGACAAGGACTACCGGCTGGAAAAGCTTGCCCGCACGCCGGTCTATGTCACGCCGGCCGATGCTGCGGCCGACCAGGCACTCGACGAGGCGTGGCAGGCCATGACGCACGGTGCGCCGACGGCCGAGACGTCCCTGACCGTCAAGGGCCGGCATGTGGCGATCCCGCGCTCTGCCGGCGTCGCGGCACGCTTCTCTTTCGCCGATCTTTGCGAAAAGCCGCTCGGGGCACGCGACTACCTGGCCATTGCCGGCCGGTTCTCGACCATCTTCATCGACCACGTGCCGGTGCTGGGCGAAGGCAGGCGCAACGAGGCCAAGCGCTTCATCCTTTTGATCGACACGCTCTACGATCACCATGTGCGGGTGGTCGTAAGCGCCGAGGCCCCGCCGCAGCAGCTTTACGTGGCCAAGCGGGGCGTCGAGGTGTTCGAATTCGAGCGCACGGCATCGCGATTGATCGAGATGCAGAGCCGCGACTGGCTGGAAGACTGGGCGGAGCGGCAGATGGCGAAGGCGCTGCCGGAAGCGCAGCAGGCGCAAGCCTGAGACGCCATTGCCTAAAGCTCATACACATACATGACGAACTCGTCCGCCGGCCCATGCGGCTCCTTGCGCGCTTCGTAAAGAGCACGGGCGGCGATGTTGTCGGGCTCGGTGCCGACCCAGGCCTCCTCGCAGCCATGCTCCCTGCCGATCGCGAACATCGCGTCGAGCATCTTTCGCGCGATGCCCTGGCGCTGGAAGGCCGGCGAAACGCCGACCTCGTCGACATAGAGTTCGCTCACCTTGTCTGGATGACGATGGAGGACCGCGGCGCATTGACCGACGACCACGCCGTCGGCCAGCGCCACGATCATGAAATGGCCGGGTTCGGCGAGGTAGGCAGCCAGCCGATCCGGCCTGACCGGCGCGTCGAACACATTCTCGGCGACCTTCATCACAAGGGCGTCATCGCCCGCCTCAAGCCTTATGATTTCCATCTTCATCGTGTAAATACTCCCAAGTCGGCTTATGAATTTTGACGTTTACGTAAATCCCAAACAGTCTAACCGATTGAAAATACTCGCTCCAAAATAATCGTTTGAATTTATCGCGCACCGGAGCTATTGGGTGCGGCGAAATCTCGCGGGTCCCCGCAACATTCCGGCCTCTTCCTCGACGCCGTATGGCGCCGTCACAGACAAAGGGAAAACATCCTCACATGGCACGCAACAAGATAGCGCTCATCGGCTCTGGCATGATCGGCGGCACGCTCGCACACATGATCGGCCTCAAGGACCTCGGCGACGTGGTGCTGTTCGATATTGCCGAGGGCATCCCGCAGGGCAAGGGGCTCGATATCGCGCAGTCGTCGCCTGTCGACGGGTTCGATTCCAGGCTGACCGGCGTCAACGACTATGCCGGCATCGAGGGCGCCGACGTCTGCATCGTCACCGCCGGCGTGCCGCGCAAGCCGGGCATGAGCCGCGACGACCTCCTGGGCATCAACCTGAAGGTCATGGAACAGGTCGGCGCCGGCCTGAAGAAATACGCGCCCAAGGCCTTCGTCATCTGCATCACCAATCCGCTCGACGCCATGGTCTGGGCGCTGCAGAAGTTTTCCGGCCTGCCGAAGAGCCATGTCGTCGGCATGGCCGGCGTGCTCGACAGCGCGCGCTTCCGCTATTTCCTGGCCGAGGAGTTCAAGGTCTCGGTCGAGGACGTCACGGCCTTCGTGCTCGGCGGCCACGGCGATTCCATGGTGCCGATGATCCGCTATTCGACGGTATCGGGCATCCCGCTGCCCGACCTGGTCAAGATGGGCTGGACCTCGAAGGAAAAGCTCGACCAGATCGTCCAGCGCACCCGCGACGGCGGCGCCGAAATCGTCGGCCTGCTCAAGACCGGTTCGGCTTATTATGCGCCGGCCGCCTCGGCGATCTCGATGGCCGAAGCCTATCTCAAGGACAAGAAGCGCGTGCTGCCCTGCGCCGCGCACCTCTCCGGCCAGTATGGCGTCAAGAACACCTATGTCGGCGTTCCCGTGGTGATCGGTGCCGGCGGCGTCGAGCGCATCATCGAGATCGACCTGAACAAGAGCGAGCAGAAGATGTTCGACAGTTCGGTGGCGACGGTGCAGGGCCTGACCGAGGCCTGCGTCAAGATCGCCCCGCATCTCGCCTCGAAGTGAACCCCCAGCAGTTGATCTGGAGACAATCCATATGAACATCCATGAATATCAGGGCAAGGCGCTGCTGAAGAGCTTTGGCGCGCCGGTGGCCGAAGGCGTGCCGGTGTTCAAGGCGAGCGAGGCGGAAGCCGCCGCCAAGGCGTTGCCCGGCCCGCTCTATGTGGTGAAGAGCCAGATCCATGCCGGCGGCCGCGGCAAGGGCAAATTCAAGGAGCTCGGCCCCGACGCCAAGGGTGGCGTGCGGTTGGCGAAGTCGGTGGCCGAAGTGGTCGCCAACGCCAACGAGATGCTCGGCCACACGCTGGTGACCAAGCAGACAGGTCCGGCCGGCAAGCAGGTCAACCGCCTCTACATCGAGGACGGCGCCGATATCGACCGCGAGCTCTATCTGTCGATCCTGGTCGACCGCTCGGTCGGCCGCGTTGCCTTCGTCGTTTCGACGGAAGGCGGCATGGACATCGAGGCGGTCGCGCATGACACGCCGGAAAAGATCATCACCGTCGCCATCGATCCGGAAAAGGGCGTGACGGCAGCCGATCTCAAGGCGCTCAACGGCGCCCTGAAGCTCGACGGCGACGCTGCCAAGGACGGCAATGCGCTGTTCCCGATCCTCTACAAGGCCTTCGTCGAGAAGGACATGAGCCTGCTCGAGGTCAATCCGTTGATCGTCATGAAGAACGGCCGGCTGCGCGTGCTCGACGCAAAAGTGTCATTCGACAACAACGCGCTGTTCCGCCACCCGGACGTGCTCGAACTGCGCGACACCACCGAAGAAGACGAGAAGGAGATCGAGGCGTCGAAGTACGACCTCGCCTATGTCGCGCTCGACGGCAATATCGGCTGCATGGTCAACGGTGCGGGCCTTGCCATGGCGACGATGGACATCATCAAGCTCTACGGCGCCGAGCCCGCCAACTTCCTCGATGTCGGCGGTGGTGCGTCCAAGGAAAAAGTGACGGCGGCGTTCAAGATCATCACCAAGGATCCGGCGGTCAAGGGCATCCTGATCAACATCTTCGGCGGCATCATGAAGTGCGACATCATCGCCGAGGGCGTGATTGCCGCGGTCAAGGAAGTCGGGCTGACGGTGCCGCTGGTGGTGCGCCTGGAAGGCACCAATGCCGAGCTCGGCAAGAAGATCATCAACGACAGCGGCCTGAACGTGGTTTCGGCCGACGATCTCGACGATGCAGCCAAGAAGATCGTGGCGGCGGTGAAGGGCTGATCTGGTGCCTCCGCACAAGATAAACCTGGTCGAGGCGGCGGATGCGAAGATCAAGAAGGTCTTCGATCCGCATATCGCCGGCGACGTCAACGAATCCCAGGTCAAGATCGCCAAGTTCGGCGACGTCTTCGACTGGCATGCGCACGATAATGAAGACGAAGCCTTCCTCGTGCTGCGCGGTCGCATCGCCATCGATTTTCGCGACGGCACGGTGGAGCTTGCCAGCGGCGAGTTCATCGTCGTGCCGCGCGCTGTCGAACACCGGCCGCGTTCGCTGAGCGAAGAGCCTGTCGTGCTGATGTTCGAGCCGGCGACGACGCTCAACACTGGCAATGCCAAGAGCGACCTCACCGTCGCCAACCTGAAGCGGCTCTGACCATGAACGCGGCGCCCTTCTCTTCGCTCTCGGCCGATCACCAGCGCCTGCAGGCACTGGTCGGCGCGTGGCGTGGCGAGGAAGAGGTGGCGGAAACACAATGGGCTGATCGCGGCCCAGCGAGTTCGGACGTGCTGGCAGAGGTACAGTTTGGCGGTCTGTTCGTGGTGCAGCGCTATCGTCAGCGCCGCGATGGCACGATTTCGTTCGGCGCGCACAACGTCTTCGGTTTCGACCAGCCGAACAGTCTCGTCACCATGCACCAGTTCGATTCGATGGGCTTTGTGCCGGCCGCACCCGCCACCGGCGCGTGGAACGGCAGCGAATTGGTCCTGGTGCGGTCGTCGCCACGCGGATCGGCCCGTGTCACCTACACTTTCGATACTGACAGCAACTATCGCATGCGGCTGGAATTCCAGCCGATCGGCAGCGACATTTGGCAAGACATGGTGAGCGGTGTCTACCAGCGCGTTTCACCTTCCTCGATCAACGGTTTTTAAAAAGGGCTCCCATGTCCATTCTCGTCGACAAGAACACCAAGGTGCTGGTGCAGGGCCTGACCGGCAAGACCGGCACGTTCCATACCGAACAGGCGCTGGCCTATCACGGGACCAAGATGGTCGGCGGCATCCATCCGAAGAAGGGTGGCGAGACCTGGACCGGCTCGAAGGGCGAGAGCCTGCCGATCTTCGCCACCGTCGCCGAGGGCAAGGCGAAGACCGGCGCCAACGCCTCCGTCGTCTATGTGCCGCCGGCGGGTGCCGCCGAAGCGATCCTGGAAGCGATCGAGGCCGAGATCCCGCTGATCATCTGCATCACCGAAGGCATACCGGTGATGGACATGATCAAGGTCAAAGCCAGGCTCGACCGCTCGACCTCGCGGCTGATCGGCCCGAACTGCCCGGGCGTGCTCACCCCCAATGAATGCAAGATCGGCATCATGCCCGGCAACATCTTCCGCAAGGGCTCGGTCGGCGTTGTTTCGCGCTCTGGAACACTTACCTATGAGGCTGTGTTCCAGACCACCAATGTCGGCCTCGGCCAGACCACCGCCGTCGGCATTGGCGGCGACCCTGTCAAGGGCACCGAGTTCATCGACGTGCTCGAGATGTTTCTCGCCGACGACGAGACCAAGTCGATCATCATGATCGGCGAGATCGGCGGTTCGGCCGAGGAAGACGCCGCGCAGTTCCTCAAGGACGAAGCCAAGCGTGGCCGCAAGAAGCCGATGGCCGGCTTCATCGCCGGGCGCACAGCGCCGGCCGGCCGCACCATGGGCCACGCGGGCGCGGTCATCTCCGGCGGCAAGGGCGGCGCCGAGGACAAGATCGCGGCGATGGAATCGGCCGGGATAAAAGTTTCGCCGTCGCCGGCCCGTCTCGGCACGACGCTGGTCGAGGCGATCAAAGGGTGAGAAACGATTGGCCGCTGGCCGACGAAAAGCCAATTGCTTGGCTTTTCGAGTTTCGAGCGCCCGGAGCGAAAGCGAAGGGCCGGAAATGGAATGAAGGCTGGCGACGGTTCGTTGGCCTTGAGGGGAAAAAGGACGGGTGAACCGTTCGACATCGCGGCAATGCCGCAAACGTAAGGAGACGGAGCACGGGCTCCGCTAAGTGACATGGCAAGACAAGATCAGGCCAACGACCAATTTTCGCTCACGTCTTTCCTCTATGGCGGCAACGCCGACTACATCGACGCGCTCTATGCCGCCTATGAGGACGATCCCGCCTCGGTCAATCCCGAATGGCAGGAGTTCTTCGCCGGGCTGAAGGACGACGCCGGCGACGTGCGCAAGAACGCCAAGGGCGCTTCCTGGGCCAAGCCCTCCTGGCCGCTGCAGGCCAATGGCGAGTTGGTGTCGGCGCTCGACGGCAACTGGGGCATCGTCGAGAAGCACCTGGAAAAGAAGGTCAAGGACAAGGCGGTCACCAGCGGTGTCGTCCTGTCCGACGCCGACGTGCACCAGGCGACGCGCGATTCGGTGCGCGCAATCATGATGATCCGCGCCTACCGCATGCGCGGCCATCTGCACGCCAATCTCGACCCGCTCGGCATCGCCAAGCCGCTCGAGGACTACAACGAATTGTCGCCGGAGAATTACGGCTTCACCGCCGCCGACTACGACCGGCCGATCTTCCTCGACAATGTGCTCGGGCTCGAATTCGGCACCGTCCGGCAGATGCTGGAGATCCTGACCCGCACCTATTGCTCGACGCTCGGCGTCGAATTCATGCACATCTCCGATCCCGAGGAAAAGGCCTGGATCCAGGCGCGCATCGAGGGCGCCGACAAGGAGATCACCTTCACCGCCACCGGCAAGAAGGCGATCCTGCAGAAGCTGATCGAATCCGAAGGTTTCGAACAGTTCGCGGACATCAAATACAAGGGCACCAAGCGCTTCGGCCTCGATGGCAGTGAAGCGTTGATCCCGGCGCTGGAGCAGATCATCAAGCGCGGCGGCCAGCTCGGCATGAAGGAGATCGTGCTCGGCATGGCGCATCGCGGCCGGCTGAATGTGCTTTCCCAGGTGATGGCCAAGCCACACCGCGCCATCTTCCATGAGTTCAAGGGCGGCTCGGCCGCCCCCGACGAGGTCGAAGGTTCGGGCGACGTCAAGTACCATCTCGGCGCCTCGTCGGACCGCGAGTTCGATGGCAACAAGGTGCATCTGTCGCTGACCGCCAACCCCTCGCATCTGGAAATCGTCGATCCGGTGGTGATGGGCAAGGCACGCGCCAAGCAGGATTATCTGTTTGGCCGCAGCCGCGAGGAGATCGTGCCGCTGGAGGAGCGCGCCAAGGTGCTGCCGCTCTTGCTGCATGGCGACGCCGCCTTCGCCGGCCAGGGCGTGATTGCCGAAATCCTCGGCCTTTCGGGCCTGCGCGGCCACCGCGTCGCCGGCACGCTGCATTTCATCATCAACAACCAGATCGGCTTCACCACCAATCCGCGCTTCTCGCGCTCGTCGCCCTATCCGTCCGACGTCGCCAAGATGATCGAGGCGCCGATCTTCCACGTCAACGGCGACGATCCGGAAGCGGTGGTCCATGCCACCAAGGTGGCGATCGAATTCCGCATGAAGTTCCACAAGCCGGTGGTGGTGGACATGTTCTGCTACCGCCGCTTCGGCCACAATGAGGGCGACGAACCGGCCTTCACCCAGCCGATCATGTATCGCAACATCCGCACCCACAAGACGACGGTGCAGATCTATGCCGACCGCCTGATTGCCGAAGGCCACATCACCCAGGCCGAATTCGACAAGATGAAGGCGGACTGGCGGGCGCATCTGGAATCGGAGTGGGAAGTCGGCCAGCACTACAAGCCTAACAAGGCCGACTGGCTCGACGGCGCCTGGTCGGGCCTGCGCACGGCCGACAACCAGGACGAAACGCGGCGCGGCAAGACCGCCGTGCCGGTCAAGACGCTGAAGGAAATCGGCAAGAAGCTGACCGAGGTGCCGAAGGATTTCGAGGCGCACAAGACGATCATCCGATTTCTCGAGAACCGCCGCCAGGCAATCGAGTCCGGCGAAGGCATCGACTGGTCGACGGCCGAGGCGCTGGCCTTCGGCGCCATCCTGCTCGATGGCAACCCGATCCGGCTGTCGGGCCAGGATTCCGAACGCGGCACCTTCTCGCAGCGCCATTCCGTGCTCTACGACCAGCGCGACGAAACCCGCTACATCCCGCTCAACAACCTGTCCGCCGCGCAGGCCGGCTACGAAGTCATCAACTCGATGCTGTCGGAAGAGGCGGTGCTCGGCTTCGAATATGGCTACAGCCTTGCCGAGCCGAAGGCGCTGACGCTGTGGGAAGCGCAGTTCGGCGACTTCGCCAACGGCGCCCAGGTGGTGTTCGACCAGTTCATCTCGTCGGGCGAGCGCAAGTGGCTCAGAATGTCGGGCCTCGTCTGCCTGCTGCCACATGGCTATGAAGGCCAGGGTCCGGAACATTCCTCGGCGCGGCTCGAGCGTTTCCTGCAGCTTTGCGCCGAAGACAACATGCAAGTGGCCAACTGCACGACGCCGGCCAACTACTTTCACATCCTGCGCCGGCAGTTGAAGCGGGACTTCCGCAAGCCGCTGATCCTGATGACGCCAAAGTCGCTGCTACGCCACAAGCGGGCGGTGTCGACGCTGCCGGAAATTTCCGGCGAGAGCTCGTTCCACCGGCTCTTGTGGGACGACGCCCAGCTGCTTCCCGGCCAGGCGATCAAGCTGGTCAAGGATTCGAAGATCCGTCGCGTCGTGCTGTGCTCGGGCAAGGTCTACTACGACCTCTACGAAGAGCGCGAGAAACGCGGCATCAACGATATCTACCTGCTGCGCGTCGAACAGCTCTATCCGTTCCCGGCCAAGGCGCTGATCACGGAACTGTCGCGCTTCCGCAACGCCGAGATGGTGTGGTGCCAGGAGGAGCCCAAGAACATGGGCGCCTGGTCGTTCATCGACCCGTATCTGGAGTGGGTGCTGGCGCATATCGATGCCAAGCATCAGCGGGTGCGCTACACCGGCCGTCCGGCTGCAGCCTCGCCGGCGACCGGACTGATGTCCAAGCACCTTGCCCAGCTCGCCGCCTTGCTCGAAGACGCGCTCGGCGAATAAACAGAACCCGACAAGAAACGGACAGGCACAATGGCTACCGAAATCCGCGTTCCCACTCTCGGCGAATCCGTCACCGAAGCCACCATCGGCAAATGGTTCAAGAAGGTGGGCGACGCCATTGCCGCCGATGAGCCCCTGGTCGAGCTCGAGACCGACAAGGTGACGGTGGAGGTGCCGGCCGCCGCCGCCGGGACGCTGAGCGAAATCACCGCCAAGGAAGGCGAGACGGTCGGCGTCGGCGCATTGCTGGGTTCGATTTCGGCCGGCGGGGACGCCGCCGCACCAGCGACCAAGCCGCAAGCGGTATCGCAGGCCTCGAGCCCCGACGCGGCGTCCACCGTCAAGCAGGCGGCAGTCGAAACCGCCAAGATCGCCGGCGACGCCGGCGCGGTCGAGGCACGCAGCATGCCGCCGGCACCGGCGGCGGCGAAGCTGATCGCCGAGAACAATCTGGCGGTCGACCAGCTCTCGGGTTCGGGCAAGCGTGGCCAGGTGCTGAAGGGTGATGTGCTCGACGCGATCGCCAAGGGCGCGCCGTCGCAGCCGGCCGAAACGCCCAAGGCGGCACCGGCGCCCGCACCGGTCACTGTCCGTGCGCCGTCCTCGGGCGACGATGCGTCGCGCGAGGAGCGCGTGCGCATGACCAAGCTGCGCCAGACGATCGCGCGTCGCCTCAAGGAAGCGCAGTCGACCGCCGCCATGCTGACCACCTTCAACGAGGTCGACATGTCAGCGGTGATGGCGCTCAGGACCAAATACAAGGACGTGTTCGAGAAGAAGCATGGCGTGAAGCTCGGCTTCATGGGCTTCTTCACCAAGGCGGTGACGCATGCGCTGAAGGAGATCCCTTCGGTCAACGCCGAGATCGACGGCACCGACATCATCTTCAAGAACTACGCGCATATCGGCGTCGCCGTCGGCACCGAAAAGGGCCTCGTCGTGCCTGTCGTGCGCAATGCCGACCAGATGTCGATCGCCGAGATCGAGAAGGATATTGGCCGGCTGGGCATCGCCGCGCGCGACGGCAAGCTGTCGGTCGCCGACATGCAAGGCGGCACGTTCACGATTTCCAACGGCGGCGTCTACGGCTCGCTGATGTCGACGCCGATCCTCAACGCGCCGCAGTCGGGTATTCTTGGCATGCACAAGATCCAGGACCGGCCGGTGGTGGTCGGCGGCCAGATTGTCATCCGTCCGATGATGTATCTGGCGCTGAGCTACGATCATCGCATCGTCGATGGCAAGGAAGCCGTGACCTTCCTGGTGCGCGTCAAGGAGAGCCTGGAGGATCCCGAACGGCTCGTGCTCGATCTCTGAGGTCTGGTGCTGATCCGGCCGTTGGGCTTGGGGCCGGAGGAAGGGATCTGCGCGGCAGAATGACGACTCGCTCCCTTAGCCTTTCCAAGGTGTTTTCGATCTCATCGATCGCGGCCGGCATGGCGCTGGCCGCGGCGAATGCCCATGCCGCCTGCCCGATCGAGCTTGCCGTCTATGGCGATGCGCAGAGCGGCAGCGAGATCGATTTTGCCCCGACCGGTACCTCGGCCACCGTCACCAACACGTTCCGGATGATCCTCGACAACAATGTCGTGCTGAACGGCATCGTCATGTGGAACGAAGGCGTGTCGCGGCCGAACGGCGCGCTGATGTACAAATGCCCAGAGGGCGATGTCACCGGCGGAGAGCTTGCCGCCTGCACGCCCTGGCATGGCGTCATCTATACGTCGGACGACAAGGGCAGCATCGGGCTGCTGCCGGCCGAAGGTGTCGATGCGCCGAAGACTCTGATCCTGCCGGATCTCGGTCCGGCGCTGCGTCAATCCTCGGCCTATGGCGGCAGCGGTTTTTCGAAAGTGCCTTGGGATGTGTTTGCCTTGAAGGGATGCCAGGAATGAGCGAGGCGCAAAAGGTGCTGCTGGTCACCGGCGGCAGCCGCGGCATCGGCGCCGCGATCTGCAGGCTCGGGTCGAAGGCCGGCTACCGCGTGGCGGTCAACTACGCCTCGAACCAGGCTGCCGCCGACGCGTTGGTCAGCGAAATCGAGGCGGCCGGCGGCGAAGCTTTTGCCGTCAAGGGCGATGTCGGTAGCGAGGCCGATGTCGTGGCCATGTTCGGCGCCGTCGACCGCGCCTATGGCCGGCTCGATGCTTTCGTCAACAATGCCGGCATCGTCGACGTCAAGGCGCGTGTCGACGAGATGGATGTTTCGCGACTGGAGCGCATGATGCGCATCAATGTCGTCGGCTCGTTCCTCTGCGCGCGCGAGGCGGTCAAGCGCATGTCGACCCGCCACGGCGGGCCGGGCGGATCGATCGTCAACATCTCGTCGGCAGCGGCGGTGCTGGGTTCACCGGGTGAGTATGTCGACTATGCCGCCTCCAAGGGCGCCATCGACACCTTCACCATCGGGCTCGCCCGCGAGGTGGCGTTGGAAGGTGTCCGGGTCAATGCGGTGCGGCCCGGCCTCATCGACACCGAAATCCACGCCTCCGGCGGGCAGCCGGACAGGATAGAACGGTTCCGCGACATACTGCCGATGAAAAGAGCTGGCACGGCGGATGAAGTCGCCGGCGCGGTTCTCTATCTTCTATCCGACGCCGCGTCCTATACGACGGGCGCGATCCTGAATGTAAGCGGCGGCCGCTGAGCCCCAATCAAGAAGGACAGTATCATGGCTTATGACGTCGTTATCATCGGATCGGGACCGGGCGGCTATGTCTGCGCCATCAAGGCGGCGCAGCTCGGGCTGAAGGTCGCGGTGGTCGAGAAGAACGCGACCTTTGGCGGCACCTGCCTCAACATCGGCTGCATTCCGTCGAAGGCGCTGCTCCATGCCTCCGAGATGTTCGCCGAGGCCGGCCATTCCTTCGACACGCTAGGCGTCGAGATATCCGCGCCGAAATTGAACCTGAAGAAGATGATGGCGCACAAGGATGCGACGGTGTCGTCGAACGTCAACGGCGTCGCCTTCCTGTTCAAGAAGAACAAGATCGACAGCTTCCGCGGCACCGGCAAGGTGGTTGCGGCCGGCAAGGTGTCGGTGACCGGCGAGGACGGCAAGGTCGAGGAGATCGAGACCAGGAACATCGTCATCGCCACCGGTTCGGACGTCGCCGGCATTCCCGGCGTCAAGGTCGACATCGACGAGAAGGTCATCGTGTCGTCGACCGGCGCGCTGTCGCTGGAGAAAGTTCCCGGCCATTTGGTGGTGGTCGGCGGTGGTGTCATCGGGCTTGAGCTCGGCTCGGTCTGGGCACGGCTAGGCGCCAAGGTGACCGTGGTCGAGTTCCTCGACACCATTTTGGGCGGCATGGATGGCGAGGTCTCCAAGCAGTTCCAGCGGCTGCTGTCGAAACAGGGTTTCGAGTTCAAGCTCGGCGCCAAGGTGACAGGTGTCGCCAAGGCCAAGAAGGGTGCGACCGTCACCTTCGAGCCGGTCAAGGGCGGTGCCGCCGAGACCATCGAAGCCGATGCGGTGCTGATCGCCACCGGGCGCCGCGCCTATTCCGACAGCCTTGGCTTGAAGGAAGCCGGCGTCGAGGTCGACGAGCGCGGCCGGGTCAAGACCGACGGGCATCTCAGGACCAATGTATCAGGCATCTACGCCATCGGCGATGTCATCGCCGGGCCGATGCTGGCGCACAAGGCCGAGGACGAGGGCGTCGCGGTGGCGGAAACCATCGCCGGCCAGGCCGGCCACGTGAACTATGACGTCATCCCGAGCGTCGTCTACACCAGCCCGGAAATCGCCTCCGTCGGCAAGACCGAGGAAGAGCTGAAGAAGGCCGGCATCGACTACAAGGCGGGAAAATTCCCGTTCAGCGCCAATGGCCGGGCACGCGCCATGCTGCACACCGATGGCTTCGTGAAGATCCTCGCAGACAAGACGACCGACCGCGTGCTCGGCGTGCACATCGTCGGCTTCGGCGCCGGTGAAATGATCCACGAGGCGGCGGTGCTGATGGAGTTCGGCGGCTCCTCGGAAGACCTCGCCCGCACCTGCCACGCGCATCCGACAATGTCGGAAGCGGTGAAGGAGGCCGCGCTGGCTACCTTCTTCAAGCCGATCCATATCTAGGGCGACTTCGTCATCCCAGGGCGGAGCAGGAGCGAAGCGACGCCACGGAGACCCTGGGGTCCATGCCGCGACGTCAGAGCGTCGCCGCGGTGCAGAATTCTGTCCTGCGGCATTCCTCGGCAGAGGTAGCGGCATGGCTCCTCGGGTCAAGCCCGAGGATGACGAACGCGTGGAGCCTCAGCCCAAAGCAAAACGGCCCGCTTTTCAGCGGGCCGTTTGTATTTGATGTCGAGCCTATCAGTTGGCCGGTGCGGCAGGAGCCGGTGCGGGGGCTGGCTCTGCCGGAGCAGGGGCCGCCGGTGCCGGAGCTGCGGGAGCCGGTTCGGCTGGCTTTGCCGGCTCGGCTGGCTTCATCGGTTCCGCAGGCGCGGGCGCGGGGGCCGGTGTGCTGGCCGCGGGCGGCTCGGCGGGTGCCGGATTCTCGCCGCTTCTTCCGAAAACATAATACGCGACAATGGCCAGAATAACGACGACCAGCGCAATCAGCCAGGGACTGCCGCCCCCGCCACTTGGCCTGGGAGTGTCGTTTGATGGATTCGCCATAAAAGTGTCCTCCGTGGATGAAAATGATCAATCAACAGCCATCAACGCGCAACCGTTGAATGGGTTTCACGCTAGGGGAGGAAAACGCCGAAAAGGCGACGCCTCGATCCCCCGCTGCCATGCGACTCAATTGACAGCGGTCACAGTATAGCTGGCTTTGCGGAAATCCTCGACCAGCCCCCGACGGACAGGCGGCGTTTCGCCACGCAGCGAGCCAAACCGACCGGTGCTATCGTCGGTTGCGAGGGATTTGCCGGTATGACGCCCACTGCACAGACTTTTCCCGACTCCGAAAGGGCTCTTGCCGGCGCCCAGTTCGCCGACCGATACGTGCTGACAACCGATGGTCTCGCACTGACCGCGATTGGCGCGGCAGAACGCGTCCTAGGGCGAACACCGCGATGGGTCGGCCGGCTCATGCTGCTACGCAACCTCGCCGTCAGGCCATTTGGGCTGAAAACGGGGCCAGAACCCGACGTCCCGCCGGAACGCAGGATCGGCATATTTCCGCTCATCAGCCAGGCACCCGGCAGGGTCGTCCTTGGTCTGGACGACCTGCATCTCGATTTCCGTATCCTGGTGGAGGTGAACGACCTCGGCGCGGGCCGGCAGGAGGTGGCCGCGTCGACGATCGTGAAGACGCACAACCTGCTTGGGCGGACGTATCTCGCCATCATCAAGCCGTTTCACCGGATCATCGTTCCGGCGATGCTGGCTCAGGTTTTGATCAAGGAGGGTTAAAGCCCCACCGCCGTGACAGTATAGCCTGCTTTGCGGAAATCCTCGACCAGCCCGTCCGGGCCGGACAAATGCAGTGCGCCGACCGCCATGAAGGCATTGCCTTTGGCAAGGATCGGTCCGGCATGGTCGACCATCACCTTGTTGCGGCTGGTGATCATGGTTTCCTCGAACGCCGCGTAGCTGCCGGCCTGGTCGCCTTTCGCGTCGGGAAGCACGGCGCGAAACAACGGCCAGAACATGCCGGTCTCGCCGTGCTGGTAAAGCACGATCATGGTCTCGTTGACGTCGTTGACCTTGTCGCCAAGCTTCACTGTATCGACGAGCCCTTTCATGTGAAAGGCGAGCGGCAGGGAGGCCATGGCGCGGAGCTGGCTGGCAGCCGTTTCCAACCCTTCCACCGGCTTGCCCGCGGCCTTGGCACTTTCCGCCAGCTTGACGTCGAGCACCGGTGCGCCGCCCGACTGGCGGGCGAGTTCGCATGCCGGCAGTGCCAGCATCGCCGACAGCAGCCACGGCTTCATCTTGGCGACCGTCAATGGCGGAATACCGCGCGCGTCGAGCGCGCTGTTCATGGCCGCGGCATCGTCCGGCGACAGCAACGACGACAGCGTCGTGTTGTCGGTGAACATCATCAGGTCCGGCTCCTTGAGCATCGCAGCCATCATCTTCTGCTTGTCGAGCACGTCGGTGGTCTCGATGACGATGGTGCCGGCGGCATCAAAGGCCGTCTGCGCGGCGGGCGGCAGCGCTGTCACGCGCGGGTCGGTCATGTGCATGGTGCCAAACAGGAAGGACGGCTTTTCGCCCGGCCTCTCCAGCTTCCACAGCAGGCCCTTGCCGTTCGGCGTGGCGGCGGCTTCGGCTTCGATCTTGCGGTAGGTGGCCGGATCGTCCTTCTGCAGGGCCGACAGCATGTCGGCGCCGGTGCAGGTCGGAATTTCGGCATGCGCCCTGCCGACTGCAAACAGCAGGGCGGCGAGGAAGGACAGGAAAAAAAGCACGTTGAGCGCCACGAGCAGCTTCAGCGAGATGAGAGCCGCGCGGTCGGCGACGGCGATGACGCGTTTCATGGCTCTATTTTCGCGCTCGACCATGATCTCTTCCCGAAAACCGGTCCACTTTTCCGGATCATGGTCTGGTCTAGGATCAAAAAGCGGCGAAACGGTTAACCTGCGTGGCGAAATTGTCTTGGACGAAGCCGCCGGTCACGCGCGGGGATGGGCGGACTCGTAGATTTCGAGCAGCCTCGCGGTGTCGACGCCGGTGTAGATCTGCGTCGTCGACAGGCTGGCGTGGCCCAGGAGTTCCTGGATGGTGCGCAGGTCGCCGCCGCGGCCGAGCAGATGCGTGGCGAAGGAATGGCGCAGCGCATGCGGCGTCGCCGTGTCGGGCAGGTTGAGCGCGGAGCGCAGTTTCGCCATGTCGCGCTGGACGATGGCCGGGTTGAGCGGACCGCCGCGGGCGCCGCGAAATAGCAGCCCCTTCGGGTCGAGATGATATGGACACAGCCGTCTGTATTCGGCAATCGCACGCAGCGCCACCGGCAGCACCGGCACCAGCCGCGTCTTGCCACCCTTGCCGGTGACCCGCAGCACGGTGTCGGCCGCCGACGCCAGATCGGCGCCGGCCAGGCCGAGCGCCTCGGAAATGCGCAGGCCCGAGCCGTAGAGCAGTGTCAGCACGGCGGCGTTGCGAGCAGCGATCCAGGGTTCCTCGGCCAGTTGGCCTTCGACGGACACGACATGCTTTGCATCGCTCGCCGTCAACGGTTTCGGCAGCGACTTGGGCTGGCGCGGGGCGCGCAGGGCCGTGGCGCCAGCGGCATTGACGAGGCCGCGCCGCTCGAGGAAACGCAACAGCGAACGGATGCCGGCCAGCCCGCGACCAAGCGTGCGGGCGCCGGCGCCGGCGTTGCGCCGGGCAGCGAGGAAGCCGCGCAGGTCGGCCGGGCGCAGATTGGCGATGTCGGCAATGCCGGGCGAGCCGCCGCAATGGCCGGTTAGAAAATGCAGGAACTGGCGGGTATCGCGCTCATAGGCTTCGACGGTCTCGGGCGACAGCCGGCGTTCGCGCGCCAGCATCTTCAGCCAGCTTTCGCGCGCCGCCTGCAGATCGGGTTTTGCCGGGATGAGGAATTCCTGCATGACATGCTTTCATTCTTTGTCTCATGCATGTCGTTGTCGCCAAAACCGGAGCCACTTTTGGGCGACATGCATTCCCGGCCACTTTCCTGCGGCCGGGTTAGGAAGCGGTGAAGAGCGCGTCATTGAAATGACAATCGGGGAGCGTTAGAGCAAAGCCAAAGGATTTCATGCCATGAACAAGCCCCAGAACCCTGTCCAGATGGCCGTGATCGGCGCCGCCCACGGCATCAAGGGCGAGTTGCGGGTGAAAACCTTCACCGGCGAGCCGCTGGCGCTGGCCGACTATGGACCGCTCTACGCCAAGGATGGCCGCGCCTTCCAGATCGTCGACATCCGACCCGCCAACACCGTCGTCGTGGTCCGCTTCAAAGGCATCAGCGATCGCAACGCCGCCGAGGCGCTGGCCGGCACGGAATTGTTCGTCGATCGCTCGGTGCTGCCGGACGATGACGAGGAGGACGAATTCTACCATGCCGACCTGATCGGGCTGGAGGTCCGGGACGACACCGGCGCTGACATCGGCAAGGTCGTCGCGGTGCACAATTTCGGCGGTGGCGACATCCTCGATGTGACGCTGGGCGGGCGCAAGGGCGTGCTGATCCCGTTCACGCAGGCCGCCGTGCCGCAAGTGTCGCTCGCCGAGGGTTTTGTCCGCGTTGATCCGGCAGCCGCCGGGCTCATTGAAGACGAGGATGGCGATGCGCCTGGCGAAGAAGGCTTCGACCCGAAGGGTAGGCCGCGCGGACCAAGGGACGCCGGGGGCAACCGGTGACGTTCAAGGCCTCGGTGCTGACGCTTTATCCCGAGATGTTTCCCGGCGCGCTCGGCCTGTCGCTGGCCGGGCGGGCGCTGGAGGCGGGCACATGGTCGCTTGAGGCGATCCAGATCCGCGACTTCGCCGCCGATCGTCACCGCACCGTCGACGACACGCCGGCCGGCGGCGGCGCCGGCATGGTGATGCGCGCCGACGTCCTGGCGAAAGCCATCGACCACGCCTCGCCGCCGGGCGATGCGCGGCCACGGTTGTTGATGAGCCCACGCGGCAAGCCGCTGACACAGGCGCGCGTGCGCGACCTGGCCGCCGGGCCGGGTGCGGTTATCCTCTGCGGCCGCTTCGAGGGTGTCGACCAGCGGCTGATCGAAGCTCGGAACCTGGAAGAGGTCTCGATCGGCGATTTCATCCTCTCGGGCGGCGAGCCGGCGGCCCTTGTTCTGCTCGACGCGGTGGTACGGCTGTTGCCCGGCGTCATGGGCAACGCGGTGTCTGGCGAGGAGGAAAGCTTCGAGAATGGCCTGCTCGAACATCCGCACTACACGCGGCCGCAGGAATTTGAAGGAAGGCCAATTCCCGAGGTGCTGATTTCCGGCAATCACAAGAAGATCGCCGCATGGCGGCGGGCGGAGTCGGAAGCGCTGACGAAGGAGCGGCGGCCCGACCTGTTGGTCGCTCAGCCTTTGGCAAAATAGTAAAAGGCGAGAAACAGGCCGACGGCGACGACGAAGCCGCGCACCACAGTCTGCGGCACGCGCCTGGCGATCCAGACGCCGGCATAGCCGCCGAGCGCGCCGCCCGGGATCATGATGATCGCCTGCGGCCAGGCAACGACGCCGCCCGAGACGAAGACGACGATCGCCACCGCGGCGATGACGATGGCCAGCATGTTCTTCAGCGCGTTCAGCCGGTGATAGTCGCCAGCCTGGGTCAGGCCGAGCGTGGCCAGCATCATCACGCCCATGCCGGCGCCAAAGAAGCCGCCATAGATGGCGGTGACGAACTGCGCCAGGGAGCCGGCCAGCGAGCCGACGGCCGCTTCGTGCCCCGGTTCTGGCGCCGGCTTCAGCCACGGCCCGGCGGCAAACAGCGCCGTCGCGCCCAACAGCAGCCACGGCACCAGGGCGCGGAAGGACGGGTTGTCGAGCGCCAGCAAGATCAGCGCGCCGGCCAGCGCGCCGGCCGCCGAAATCAGGCAGAGCAGCAGCGCGCCGCGCCAGAAATGCCTGATGTCGTCCGAGTAGGCGAGCGTCGAGGTGATGTAGCCTGGAAATTGCGTGACCGAGGAGGTGGCGTTGGCGACGATCGGCGGCAGGCCGACCAATGTCATGGCGCCGAAGGTGATGAAGGTGCCGCCGCCGGCGACCGCGTTGGCGGCGCCTGACAGAAAGCCCGCGAGGAAAAGCAGGATGGCATCGAAGAAAGACATGAGGAAGCCGCCGTGGAAAACTATGCCAGGCCCGGCTTAGGAAGCTTGGCACGTGGGCGCAACCCCGCACCGGAAGATTGCGATGATGGCACGCGCGCAAAAAAGACTCGGGCCAAGGCGTGACAAAGCGCTGAAATAGCTGTATGTGCCCGCCGAACCGGAAGAAGAATCTGCCGGACCCGTCAACAATGACGGTGTAGTCGCCCCTGCCCGATGTCTCAGGACAAAGGGCATAGCCGAGCGGTCAATGGAACTGCAAGGCGAGTGTCGGACGCTCTGACTGTCGGAAGAACAAGAAGTGGACTTTTGAGATGGATATCCTCCGTCAGCTCGAGGCCGAACAGGCCGCCAAGATCGAAGCCAAGCGCAAGCTTCCCGAATTCCAGCCCGGCGACACCGTGCGCGTCCAGGTCCGCGTGACCGAAGGCACCCGCACCCGCGTCCAGGCCTATGAGGGCGTCGTCATCGCCCGCGCCGGCTCCGGCTTCCAGGAAAATTTCACCGTCCGCAAGATCTCCTACGGCGAAGGCGTCGAGCGCGTGTTCCCGGTCTACTCGCCGATGGTCGAAGGCGTGGAGATCGTGCGTCGCGGCAAGGTGCGTCGCGCCAAGCTCTATTACCTGCGCGATCGCCGCGGCAAGTCGGCCCGTATTTCGGAAAACACCGGCGTGCGCGCCCGCAAGCTGAACGACGAGGAGCGCGATGCGCTGAACGCCGAGAAGGCCCGCATCGAAGCCGAGAAGGTGGCCGCCGCCGAGGCGCTGGCCGTCGAGAAGGCCGCCCAGGACGCCGCCGAGAAGAAGGCCGCCGCTGAAGCGACCCCGGCGGAATAAGGTTTTCGTCAGCATGTTCAAAAAGGCGGCTTCGGCCGCCTTTTTTCGTTTGAAGGCCATGCCTGGTCGGAATCGCTGGTTGACTCCAGTTACCTTGTACACTAATTAATCGTGTACAAGATAACTGGAGAAGCGAAATGCCCGCACTGTATTCCACCCAAGCCCGCGCCGTCGGCGGCCGCGCCGGTCATGTCCAGAGCGACGACGGCCTGCTCAGCCTCGACCTTGCCATGCCCAAGGAGCTTGGCGGCAAGGGCGGCGCCACCAATCCCGAGCAGCTTTTCGCCGCCGGCTACGCCGCCTGCTTCGAAAGCGCCATGCGCTTCATCGCCGGCAAGCAGAAGCTGCCGCTGCAGGACGCCTCGGTGACGGCCAATGTCAGCCTGCACGCCAACGCGCAGGGTGGCTTTGTGCTTGGCGTCTCGCTCACGGCCGAAACGAAAGGTCTTGATCAGGCGGCGGCGGAAGCGCTTGTATCGGCGGCGCACCAGGTTTGCCCCTATTCCAACGCCATCAAGGGCAACATCGAGGTGGCGCTTTCGGCAAAGGCGCTTCCAGCAAAGGCAGCATGACCACCAGAACGACACTCTCGCCCCTGGACGTCCCGGCGGATTTCGCCGGGATACCGAAGCTCGCGCAGCATCTCTGCTTCGCGCTCTATTCGGCGAGCGGGCTGATGACGAAGCTATATCGGCCGCTGCTCGAGCCGCTCGGCCTGACCTATCCGCAATATCTGGCCATGCTGGCGCTGTGGGAGCATGCGCCACGCACCGTCGGCGAGGTTGGCGAAACGCTGGGGCTGGATTCGGCAACGCTGACGCCGCTGCTCAAGCGCCTGGAGGCGAACGGCATGGTGACGCGCCGGCGCGATCCCGCCGACGAACGTCGGGTTCTGGTCGAGCCGACGCCCCAGGGCCAGGCGCTGCGCGAGAGCGCCAAGGCGGTGTCGGCGGCGATGCGGTGCCATTCGCCGCTCGATGACGACGAGCTCAAATCCCTGCATCACACCTTGACCCGGCTGATCGACGGGTTGCGTGAAGCCACTGCCTCCGCGCCGGACCACGATTGACGGGACCGCAAGGATCGTTCCGAAATCCGGGGAATGAAGGCACCGGAATCCGCTTTCGCATGAGCTGACGCAGCGGACCGTCTTGCATGGCGCTTGCGGAAAGCTAAAGTCGGCGCCGGATTTCCTGCAAGCCCGGCCCATGTCCGGGCCATTCAATTTCCGGGAGTGTGTCATGACCAAATCGAAACTGCTGCTGGCCGGCCTGCTTGCCCTCATCCTGGCGCCCGTCGCCGCCTTCGCGCAGGCGTTGCCCGATCTCGGCGGCAAGAAGGTGGTGGTGGTGACCGAAAACGCCTATCCGCCGCTGCAGTTCATCGACGCCAAGACGGGAAAACAGATCGGCTGGGAATATGACGCGATGAACGAGATCGCCAAGCGGCTAAATTTCAAGGTCGAGTACCAGAACACCTCCTGGGACGCGATGATCCAGGCGGTTTCCGACAACCAGTACAACATCGGCATGACCGGCATCACCATCAAGGACGACCGCAAGGAGAAGGTCGATTTCTCCGATCCCTACATGCGCTCGGAACAGTTCATGCTGGTGCGTGGCGACGAAAGCCGCTTCACCGACGCCAAGACGTTCGGCGCCTTCAAGGACGGGCTGATCGGCGCGCAGGCCGGCACGACGCCCTTCTACACCGCCGTCTACAGCGTGCTCGACGGCAATGAGCAGAACCCGCGCATCAAGCTGTTCGAGACCTTTGGCGCCACGGTGCAGGCGCTGAAGTCCGGCGACGTCGATGTCGTGCTGACCGACGGCACCGCCGGCAAAGGCTATGTCGACGCCTCGGAAGGCAAGCTGAAGCTGATCGGCGGACCGCTCGGCACCGAGGATTTCGGCTTCATCTTCCCGAAAGGGTCGGACCTGGTGAAGCCGGTCAACGCCGCGATCGCGGCGCTCAAGGCGGATGGGACGCTCGAGGCGCTCAACAAGAAATGGTTCCTCGACTACAAGATGGGGCAGTAGTCCGTCTTGTTGCGCGCATTGCATGAGGATCGCGCGCTAGAACTTGTAGCGGAACGCGACTGTCGTTTCGCCGGCAGCGCCTGATGGCAACGCCTGCATCTTCCTCCAAGGCCGACTTCCCGTGGTGGCTTGTCGTGGCCGGGGCCATCGCGATCGCGGCGGCCGTCTTCGTCGCGACGAGCAACCTCTACGCCCAGGTCTTCGCCACCGTCGCCAAGGGCATCGGCATCACCATTTTCGTCACGGTGGTCGCTTTCGCGCTGGCGTCGGCCATTGGTCTCGGCGTCGCGCTGATGGGGCTGTCGGGCTCGCGCTGGCTGCGCCAGATCGCCCGCTTCTATGTCGAGATCATCCGCGGCGTGCCGATCCTGGTGCTGCTGTTCTGGATCGCCTTCGCCGGCGCGCCGGCCTTCGTCGCGGCTTGGAACGCACTGACCGCGCCGCTGCAGAGTGCGGGTTTCTTCGGCGAACTTCTGGTGCGCGACGTATCGCTGTTGTGGCGCGCCATCATGGCGCTGACCATCGGCTATTCCGCCTTCATCTCTGAGGTTTTCCGCGCTGGCATCCAGGCGGTCGAGAAAGGCCAGATCGAGGCGGCGAAAGCGCTCGGGCTGAGCCGCTCGCAACGCTTCCGGCTGATCGTCTTTCCGCAGGCGATCCGCACCATCCTGCCGCCGCTCGGCAATGATTTCGTCGCCATGGTCAAGGACTCGTCGCTGGTCTCGGTGCTCGGTGTCGCCGACATCACCCAGATGGGCAAGATCTACGCCGCCGGCTCGTTCCGCTTCTTCGAAACCTATTCGATCGTCGCCTACATCTATCTCATCCTGACCGTCGGCCTGTCGCTTGCCTTGCGGGCGCTGGAGAAGCGGCTGCGCCGCCAGCATGAGGAATAGCGCGCGGCCAGGGATAGCGTTATCTTGGGGTTCATGCATGTCGTTTCTCCAAACCGCTGCGCACGTTTGGGCGACATGCATTCGCCGGGAGAAGCACGACCGATGATCGTCGACAAAGCCAATGCGGCGCTGGATTCCGTCTACACGGCCGATACGCCGGAAACGCTGGCCGAGGCCTACGCCGCCTGGGCGGCGACCTATGACAGCGAGACCGCCTCACTCGGCTATCTCCTGCCGTTCCTGATCACCGCCTGGGTGGCGCGTCATGTGCCGGCGGGCGAGGGGCCGCTGCTCGATGCCGGCTGCGGCACCGGCCTGTCGGGACCTTCGCTGAAGGCGCTCGGCTACGGCGACATCGCCGGGCTCGACCTCTCGGACGACATGCTGAAGATCGCCGGCAGCCGCAACGCCTACAGCGAACTGAAACAGGCGATGCTGGGCGGGCCGCTGCCATGGCCGGACGGCCATTTCCGCGCCTTCTTCTCGACCGGCGTGTTCACCATCAGCCACGCGCCGGCATCGGGCCTGCACGAGCTGGTGCGCATCACCAGAAAGGGCGGCCACGCCATCTTCACCGTGCGCGACCAGGTGTTCGAGAGCGGCGGCTTCCAGGCCGTGTTCGACGAACTGGCGCAAGCGAAGAAATGGCGGCCGGTCGAGCAAAGCCCGTGGTTCCGCTGCTATGCCATCGCCGAGCCGGACGCGCTGGTGAAGACGTTTGTGTTCGAGGTGCTTTGAGCGGAGCGTTCTTCCCTTCTCCCACAAGCTTCCCTTCTCCCACAAGGGGAGAAGGAAGAGCCACGCCAAGGCACGCCGCAATTGCCGAAAAGCCAAAACATTGGTATGAGCCACGCCATGGAAGAGCTTTTTGGCGATCCGGCCTACAAGGGTTTCGTGCTGCAGGACAGAAAACGCCTGCCGTCACGCTTCTCGGCGCGCGTCTGCGGCGCGCTGACCAGCCGACTTAGCTAGGCCGACCTGTCCAGGTCGTTGTGCCGGACCGAAGCTTGCCGGCGTCTGCTCTTTCCCATTCTCATATCGACGGATTTACGCACATGAGCGCACCGCGCACCCTCTACGACAAGATCTTCGACGACCACGTCGTCGACCGCCAGGACGACGGCACCTGCCTGCTCTATATCGACCGCCACCTCGTCCACGAAGTGACCAGCCCGCAGGCCTTCGAAGGCCTGCGCCTGAGCGGCCGCAAGGTCCGGCATCCGGAAAAGACGCTGGCCGTGGTCGATCACAACGTCTCGACCTCGCCCGAGCGCAAGTTCGGCATCAAGAACGAGGAAAGCCGCATCCAGGTCGAGGCGCTGGCCAGGAACGCCAGGGATTTCGGCGTCGAATATTATTCCGAAAACGATATCCGCCAGGGCATCGTCCACATCATCGGACCGGAGCAGGGCTTCACGCTGCCCGGCATGACCATCGTCTGCGGCGACAGCCACACCTCGACGCACGGCGCTTTCGGCGCGCTGGCGCACGGCATCGGCACGTCGGAAGTCGAGCATGTGCTGGCGACGCAGACGCTGATCCAGCGCAAGGCCAAGAACATGCTGGTGCGTGTCGATGGCCAGCTGCCGGAAGGCGTCACCGCCAAGGACATCATCCTGGCCATCATCGGCGAGATCGGCACCGCCGGCGGTACCGGCTACGTCATCGAATATGCCGGCGAGGCGATCCGCGCGCTGTCGATGGAAGGCCGCATGACGATCTGCAACATGTCGATCGAAGGCGGCGCGCGCGCCGGCCTGATCGCCGCCGACGAGACGACCTTCGCCTATGTCAAGGACAAGCCCCGCGCGCCCAAGGGCGCGGCCTGGGATGCGGCGCTCGAATACTGGAAGACGCTGCAGTCCGACGAGGGCGCGCATTTCGACAAGGTGGTCGTGCTCGACGCGGCGAAACTGCCGCCGATCGTCTCCTGGGGTTCCTCGCCCGAAGATGTCGTGTCCGTGCAAGGCATCGTGCCGAACCCGGACGATATCACCGATGAAAACAAGCGCACGTCCAAGCAGCGCGCGCTGGACTACATGGGCCTGACGCCCGGCACCAAGATCACCGATATCTCGCTCGACCGCGTCTTCATCGGCTCCTGCACCAACGGCCGCATCGAAGACTTGCGCGCCGTCGCCAAGGTGGTCGAAGGCAAGACGGTCAGCCCGCATGTCGATGCGATGATCGTGCCGGGTTCCGGACTGGTCAAGGAACAGGCGGAAGCCGAAGGTCTCGACAAGATCTTCCGCGCCGCTGGGTTCGACTGGCGCGAGCCGGGCTGCTCGATGTGCCTGGCCATGAACGACGACCGGCTGAAGCCGCATGAACGCTGCGCCTCGACCTCGAACCGTAATTTCGAGGGCCGGCAAGGCTTCAAGGGCCGCACCCATCTGGTGTCGCCGGCGATGGCGGCGGCGGCGGCGATCGCCGGTCACTTCGTCGACATTCGCGACTGGAAATAAGAGCGGATCCGCAAAGTCGATGCGCCTGCCAAACCCCGAACCGCCAGGCGGTTCGGGGTTTTCATTCGCCCGACACGGCGTTGCTGAGTTTTTATGGCGATTTCGGCTTGGTCTACCCCATCCATCGGCCTGCACTTAACCGCTTGTTGGGGCTTGCGCAGTAACATCTTCCCTACGTAAGCGGGGAAATCACAGTCGTTTGGACACGGGTCTGCTCATAGCGCTGCTCAACCCGATGATAGCGTTGGCGCTCGGCGCCGCGTTCCTCGTGCTGTGGTTCTATCAGCGCCATCGCCCCTATCTGGCGGTGCTGGCGGCGAGCTACGCGCTCGCGGCGGCCGGTTTCCTGTTCCAGCATTTCACCCTGCCCATTGGTTTGGCGCCGTCCAAGCTGCTCTCCAATCTATGCTTCTGCGTTGCCGGATCCTGTCTTTCCGGCGCCGTCGTGGCGCGTTATGGCCGGCGCGTGCCCTATGTCGGCATCGGCGTGCTGGCGGGTGGCGGCATTGCCGTTTTTTGCTGGTTCCTGTTCGTCCAGCCGGATCTGACATGGCGGATCCTTGCCATCAATTTCGCACTCGGCGGCATCAGCCTGCTGGCCGCCGCCGAATTGCGCACGGTGCGCGGCAATGGGCCGACGGAAAATATCCTGTTCGTGCTGGCGTTGCTCGCAGGGTTGAACTTCCTTGTGCGCACGCTGGCCGTCATCATCGCGCACGGACCTTTCGCGAACTATGACGATCTTTATGCCTCGTCCTACTGGACGACGGCGCTGCTGTCGCACGCGCTGTTGTCGCTGCTGATCGCGCTTTCCCTGTTCACGGCCGCCGCGCTCGACGTCATGAAGGCACTGAAGGTCGAGACTTACACCGACCCGCTGTCCGGTCTGCTCAACCGGCGCGGTTTCGAGGAGCGGGCGGGGCTCCTCCTGCAGCGTTGCGCCGCGGCCAAGGTTCCGGCCGCCCTGGTGCTGGCCGACCTTGACCATTTCAAGGCGCTCAACGATCTGCACGGCCATCCGGCGGGTGACCGGGTGATCGCCGACTTCGCCGCCAAGCTTCGATCGGCCGCCGGCGCGCGCGGCGCTGCCGGTCGCATCGGCGGCGAGGAGTTCGCCGTGCTCCTGCCATTGAGCGATCTCGCCGCCGCACGGTTGTTCGCCGAGGCCGTGCGCACGCTCTATTCGTCCGGCAGCGTCGACGGGCTTCCGCCCGGCACGCGGGTGACCGCCAGCTTCGGCGTGGCCGCTCGCAGCGGCGACGAGGCATTGGGGCCGCTGATGCGCCGTGCCGACGAAGCGCTCTACAAGGCCAAGAAGAACGGCCGCGACAGCGTGCGCCTGTCCTATGAGCGGCCGGAAACGATGTACGTGCAGGAGCCGCTCAAGACCGGCTGAGCCTGCACGGCAGGGCCGGCGTTAACGTCTTTTTCGCCCGTCGATGTTTAGGTGACGTACCGTGTGCGAAAAGATATGAGTGGCGCAAACTTCATCCTGTTGATCAATCTGTCGGTCGCCGGCCTGCTGGCAGCGTCGTTCATGGCGGTCGCGTTCCATGATGTCGGCCGCGCGCCGGCGCGCTGGCTGGCGTTCGGCTATCTCCTGGGCATGGCCTATTTCGCCGTCGAGTTCAGCATCCCCGCCTTCGCCAATGCGCGCCCGGTGGTCGTTGCCGCCTTCGCGGTCTTCCTTGGCGCCACCATCGCCTTCAATGGCGGGCTTGCCCGCAAATACGACGTGGCGCCACCGTGGCCGCCGATGCTGTTCTTCCTGTTCGTCACGACCGTCGCGGTCTACTTCGTGCAGGACTTGCCGCGCCAGTCGCTGGCCCGCATGATGGCCTACCAGCTTCCCTATGCCGTCATGCAGTTCGTCGGCCTCGCCATCGTCTGGTCGTCCAGGCAAAGGCTTGCCCGCCTCGACCGCATACTGATGGCCGTGCTGGCGGCAAGCGGCCTGCAGTTTGCCTCAAAGCCGTTCATCGCGCATGCTCTCGGCGGCTGGGGCGAAAACCCGCAGGCCTATGTGCAAAGCAGCTATGCGCTGGTGTCGCAGTCGCTCGGCACCGTCTTCGGCCTGGCGCTGGCGCTGCTGATGCTGGCCATCCTGGTTCGCGACGTGCTCGCCGAAGCGACATCGAAGTCCGAGACGGACACGCTTTCGCGTCTGCTCAACCGCGGCGGCTTCACGCGCCACGCGGAGCTGGCGGTGCTTGGCGCGGTGCGGCAAGGCGTGCCGGTCGCCCTGGTCATCGCCGATCTCGATCATTTCAAGAGTGTCAACGACAGTTTCGGCCATGCGTCCGGCGATCGGGTGATCGAGACCTTCGCCAGTTTCCTGCGCGAGGCCGCCGCCAGCCACCATGTCGCCGGCCGCATCGGCGGCGAGGAGTTCGCCATCATCCTGCCTGGAACCAACCTTGCCGCCGCGCGGCTGTTCGCCGAGGGCGCACGCAGTGCATTCGGCGCGCTTCCCATCGACGGCCTGCCGGTTGACAACCGCTGCACCGCGAGCTTCGGCGTTGCCGAACTTCATCCCAGCGAAGACTTTGCCGACCTGATGCGGCGTGCGGACCAGGCACTCTACCAGGCGAAGAACGCCGGCCGCGATTGCGTGCGTGTCTCCGCCGGACCGGTCAACGGCCAGTCGTCGGCCGCAATCAGCATCAGGGCCGATTCCGGCCGGAATTGATCCTGGCTCGCCCTGTCTTCCCGTTTGAGCATGATCTTTTTTGACGCAATTCCCAAGGGAAAGCGCTGTGCGCTTTTCCCGGGAAAACCGTTTCACACTTTTCCTGGGATTGCTCTAGCGGCAGGGGCTGAGTTCGGGCATCTCGCCTTCGGAGAGGCCATACATGTAGCTGCGGCCCTTCACGAACACCGGCGGCCGGTAGCAATCCCTGTAGCCGCTGATCTCGTCGGACTCGTTCTCATAGATTACCTTGGGCTGGCCGGCGCTGGTATAGTCCGACAACTGCTTGGCGAGCTTGCCCTCGCCGACCAGGATGCGCTTGTAGCCGGCGGCGCTGTGGATGACGAGATTGCCGAAGGAATCGGCGTAGACGTGATCCTGATGACGTGCCCCGGCGAGCGCTGGCGCCGCCTGGCCGACGACCGAAGCCGCCACAATGAGCGCCGCAAGGCGCGATCTGCCCGAGTTCGAACGCATGGCGTTCTCCATGTTAGAGGCCAAAGCGCGTCGCGACGCGCTTTCAGTCCTTGGTTGGATGCATGCCGTTGCCCCAGAACCGCTGGCGCGCCTTTGGGCGACATGCACGCCTCCTCGAATCAGAAATTAACCTTTTCTTAACCTTTGTTAAGAGGTTGGCGCGCTTCCCGGCCAGGTCTCATCAAACATGGTTAATTTCGGACTGGAGGGAAAACCGGGTGGCCATCATTCGGCCATGCTTGGCCGCACCATCGCGGCCGGCATCGAATGTAAAGGTGACGCTGGGGCAACCTTGATCTTGGCGTAGCATCGTGGCTAAGTCTGCCGCGCGGGAGGACAGCATATGGCGCTACGCCTGACGGTTTGGGTGTCCGTTTTCCCGTTGCTTGCTATCGTCGCAGCCTGTGTGCCGCAGGATGGCGCGCCGAAGGCGGCCAATACCCTATCGCCCGCGGTTTCTCCCGCGCCGGCCCAGCAGCCCATGGCAGCCGTGGCGCCCCCGGCATCCGCAACCAAGATCACCACCGACCTTACCACGCCGCGATCCACTGTGGGGATGGCAACCTATGGATGCGGCAATGGCAGCGCGATCACCATTCAGAATCTCGGCTCGTCGTTGCATGTGATCGAGCCGGATGGCGCGACCGAAGAGTTTGTAGCGTCGCCCGCCAACCAGTCCAGCCGCTACCAGGAGGCCGCCACGCATAACGCAATCGTGATCGACGGGCGTGAGGCGCTGGTGATGAAGAGGGGCTCGACGCCGCAGACCTGCAAGCGATAGGCCGCACGGCTAATGAGCAGCGTATGCTGCACTGCAGCGATATAGAACCGACTGCCGGCCATCAGCCCCTAATCGATTGAAGTCCGCGCCCGCCTTTTTGTCAGACTAAATGACGTTTCCAAAACGATTTTCTGGCTTTGACGCGGTGCAAAAAGAGCATTAGAAACCGGCTGTCCGAAGTCGCAACCGGAAGCGGCAATGCCGCATTCCAGCCTGAGGCTCCAGAGACGCCGAACTGGGGGAGCCATGAGCAAATCACCAGCCACCCGCGAATTTGCCAGACGTGAACGGCCGCTTTCGCCGCATCTGTCCGTGTACCGGCCGCCGATCACCATGACGATGTCGTTCATCCATCGCATCACCGGTGGGGCGCTCTATTTCGGCACGCTGCTGGTCGCCGTCTGGTTGATGGCGGCGGCAAGCTCGCAGGCGACGTTTGACTGGGTCGACTGGGCTTTCGGCACCTGGCTCGGCCGGCTCATCCTGTTCGGTTACACCTGGGCGCTGATGCATCACATGCTGGGCGGCATCCGCCATCTGGTGTGGGATACCGGCGCCGGCCTCGAGAAGCACACGGCCTCCAAGATCGCCTGGGCGACGCTGGCCGGCTCGATCCTGCTCACGCTGCTGATCTGGATCGTCGGATACATGGCGCGGGGAGCCTGATCATGGCCGGCAAAAACACTGACATGCGCACGCCGCTGGCGAAAGTCCGCGGCCTCGGCTCGGCCCGCGAAGGCACGCAGCATTTCTGGCGCCAGCGGCTCACGGCAATCGCCAACATTCCGCTGACGCTGTTCTTCGTCGGATTCCTGATCGCGCTGAACGGCGCTGGCTATACAGAGGTGCGGTCGGCGCTTGCTAATCCCTTCGTGGCGCTGGTGATGACCCTGGTGCTGGTCTCCGGGCTCTACCATATGCGGCTCGGCATGCAGGTGATCATCGAGGATTACATACATGGCGAGGGCATGAAGCTGGCGCTGATCGCGCTCAATACATTTTTCACCATAGCGGTCGGCGTCGCCTCGATCTTCGCCCTGCTCAAGCTGGCATTCGGAGGCTGAGTTGGCCAAGGACGCGAAAAACGCCAACACGGCATCGGCCTACACCTATGTCGACCACAAATTCGACGTGGTGGTCGTCGGCGCCGGCGGCGCCGGCCTGCGCGCCACGCTCGGCATGGCCGAACAGGGCCTGCGCACCGCCTGCATCACCAAGGTGTTCCCGACCCGCTCGCACACAGTGGCGGCGCAGGGCGGCATTGCTGCGTCGCTTGCCAATATGGGCCCCGACAACTGGCAATGGCATCTGTTCGACACCGTCAAGGGTTCGGACTGGCTGGGCGACATCGACGCGCAGGAATACATGGTCCAGCAGGCGCCCGCCGCCGTCTACGAGCTCGAACATTACGGCGTGCCGTTCTCGCGCACCGAAGAGGGCAAGATCTATCAGCGGCCGTTCGGCGGCATGATGATGAATTTCGGCGAAGGCCCACCGGTGCAGCGCACATGCGCCGCCGCCGACCGTACCGGCCATGCCATGCTGCACACGCTCTATGGCCAGTCGCTGAAGAACAACGCGCAGTTCTTCATCGAGTATTTCGCGATCGACCTGATCATGGAGCCGGACGGCACCTGCACCGGCGTCGTCGCCTGGAACCTCGATGACGGCACCATCCACCGCTTCTCGGCCAAGATGGTGGTGCTGGCGACGGGCGGCTATGGCCGCGCCTATTTCTCGGCCACCTCGGCGCACACCTGCACCGGCGATGGCGGCGGCATGGCCTCACGCGCCGGCCTGCCGCTGCAGGACATGGAGTTCGTGCAGTTCCATCCGACGGGCATCTACGGCGCAGGCTGCCTGATCACCGAGGGCGCGCGCGGCGAGGGCGGCTATCTCGTCAATTCCGAGGGCGAGCGCTTCATGGAGCGCTACGCGCCGTCGGCCAAGGACCTTGCCTCGCGCGACGTGGTGTCGCGCTGCATGACGCTGGAAATCCGCGAAGGCCGCGGCGTCGGCCCGAAGAAGGACCACATCTTCCTGCATCTCGACCATCTCGACCCGGCGGTCCTGCATGAGCGGCTACCCGGCATTTCGGAATCGGCCAAGATCTTCGCCGGCGTCGACCTGACCAAGGAACCGATCCCGGTGCTGCCGACGGTCCACTACAATATGGGCGGCGTGCCGACCAACTACTGGGGCGAAGTGCTCAATCCCACCGCCAAGAGCCCGGACCAGGTGTCGCCCGGGCTGATGGCTGTCGGCGAGGCGGGCTGCGCCTCCGTGCACGGCGCCAACCGGCTTGGCTCGAACTCTTTGATCGATCTGGTCGTGTTCGGCCGCGCGGCGGCGATCAGGGCCGGCCAGGTGATTGACCGCAACTCGGCGATCCCTTCGCCCAATGAAGCCTCGGTCGAGAAGATCATGGATCGTTTCGACCGGCTGCGCCACGCCAATGGCTCGACGCCAACCGCCGTGCTGCGCGAGAAGATGCAGAAGGCGATGCAGGAAGACGCGGCGGTGTTCCGCACCCAGGAATCGCTGGACAGCGGTTGCAAGCGCATTTCGCAGATCTGGACCGAGCTCAAGGACATCAAGGTGTTCGACCGCTCGATGATCTGGAATTCAGACCTGGTCGAGACGCTGGAGCTGGAAAACCTGATGGCCAACGCCATCACCACCGTCCATGGCGCCGCAGCGCGCAAGGAGAGCCGTGGCGCGCATGCGCGGGAAGATTTTTCGGCGCGCGACGACAAGACCTGGCGCAAGCACACGCTGGCCCGGCTCAACGAGGCCGGCAAGGTGACGCTCAGCTATCGGCCGGTGCACACCGAACTGCTGCTCAAGGAAGCCGACGGCGGTATCAACCCAGCCAAGATCGCGCCGAAGGCCAGGGTGTACTGACGATGGCGCTGGCGGCCTCTGGATATTCCGACACGCCCCTTCCGGCCAAGCTCGGTCTGAAGGACGGCATGACCGCCGCCTTCATCGCGCTGCCCCATGACCTCGACGATCTCGCCGACGCCGTTGACTTTGCTCGAGTCGACAGGCTGCCGGACTGGTCAGAGATTTCGGGCATTCGCCAGAAATACGATGCCGTTCATGCCTTCGCCCGGCAGCGTGCCGAGATCGAGGACCGCCTGGTCGATATCGAGGCGGCTATCAAGCGCGACGGCATGGTCTGGGTCTCCTGGCCGAAGAAGGCATCGAAAGTGCCGACCGACGTCACCGAGGGTGTCGTTCGCGCCGAGGCGCTGAAGCTCGACCTTGTCGACGTCAAGGTCGCCGCCGTGAATGAAATCTGGTCCGGGCTGAAGCTCGTCATCCGAAAGGACCGCAGGTAATGGTCGAACTGACGCTCCCCAAGAATTCGCAGATCAAGCAGGGCAAGACCTGGCCGAAGCCGGAGGGCGCCGCCAATCTGCGTGAATACCGCATCTATCGCTGGTCGCCCGACGATGACGAGAACCCGCGCATCGACACCTATTTCGTCGACATGGACGATTGCGGGCCGATGGTGCTCGACGCGCTGCTCTGGATCAAGAACAAGATCGACCCGACACTGGCCTTGCGCCGGTCCTGTCGCGAAGGCATTTGCGGTTCCTGCGCCATGAACATCGATGGCTCCAACACGCTCGCCTGCACCAAGGGCTGCGACGACATTTCCGGCGCCGTAAAAGTCTACCCGTTGCCGCATATGCAGGTGGTCAAGGATCTGGTGCCGGACCTTACCAATTTCTACGCCCAGCACGCCTCGATCGAGCCCTGGCTCAAGACGGTGTCGCCGGAGCCGGCCAAGGAATGGCTGCAGAGCCATGAGGACCGCGAGAAGCTCGACGGGCTCTATGAGTGTATCCTGTGCGCCTGCTGCTCGACCTCATGCCCGAGCTACTGGTGGAACGGCGACCGCTATCTCGGCCCGGCAACATTGCTGCAGGCCTATCGCTGGCTGATCGATTCCCGCGACGAGGCCAAGGGCGAACGGCTCGACAATCTGGAAGACCCGTTCCGGCTCTATCGCTGCCACACCATCATGAACTGCGCGCAGACCTGCCCCAAGGGCCTCAACCCGGCCAAGGCGATCGCCGAGATCAAGAAGATGATGGTCGAGCGGCGGGTATAGCGAGCCGATCATTATGACAGATACCGAATTGCCCGTTCTTTCTCCTGCCGAAGCGCGCGTGCTCGGTTGCCTGATCGAGAAGAAGGAACTGACGCCTGACGTCTACCCGCTGACGCTGAATGCAGCACTTGCCGCCGCCAACCAGAAGACGGCACGCGAGCCGGTGATGGCGCTGGAACAGACAGAGGTGCACCGGGCTCTGAAGCTGCTCGAGCAGAAGGGGCTGGTGCGGCAGATGTTCGGCTCGCGTGTCGAGCGCTACGAGCATCAGATGGCGCAGCGCTTCTCGCTGACCACGCCGCAGACCGCCTTGCTCGGCCTGCTCCTGTTGCGCGGACCGCAGACGGCGCATGAGCTCTTGGCGCGCAGCGAGCGCATGGCGCGGTTTTCGTCGATCGAAGACCTGCGCGGTGAACTCGACATGCTGATTGGCCGCCGGCCGCCGCTGATCCAGGAAATCCCGCGCGGGCCAGGCCAGCGTGAGGACCGCTACGTGCATCTCCTCGCTGGACCGGTGGACGTTGCAGCCCTTTCGGCGCAACGGAGTGCGCCGGCCACGCCTCACTCCGACCTGGAAGCGAGATTGGAGGCCCTGGAGCAGGAAGTCGCCGCACTTCGCGCCCGGCTCGACTCGCTGGGCGCCTAGATCTAGGTCATCCCTCTCTTCAGGATATCCGGCGCGCGCGCCGTTTATACGCGCCGGATTTCACACGGAATGCGCGTCCTCAGCCGAGCCTGGCGTCGAGCGAAACCTTGATGGCGCCGAGTGCCTTGGAGACCGGGCATTCGGCCTTGGCCTTCTCGGCCAGTTCCTTGAACTTGGTCGCATCGATGCCGGGCACCTTGCCGACCACCGTGAGGGCGCTGCCGGTGATGCCTGTGCCTGGGACCAGCGTCACCACGGCCTTGGCGTCGAGCTCGGCGGCGGGCGTGCCGTTCTCGGCCAGGAAATGAGAGAACTGCATGGCGAAGCAGCCGGCATGGGCCGCCGCGATCAGTTCTTCCGGATTGGTGCCGGATTTGCCGCTCTCGTCCTCGAAGCGCGCCTTGAACGAATAGGGCGTGCCCTTCAGGGTTCCGCTCTGGCTGTCGAGCGTGCCTTTGCCCTCTTTCAGATTGCCTTTCCAGACGGCGTTTGCGGTGCGGTCCATGAATTCCTCCTTGGCCTCGATTGCGCCGGCCCGGCGCCAGCGTTCCTCCCAACTATAGCGCGGGCGCGCGGGAAGGCCACCGCGCCATTCCAGCGAAAACCGCGACATCGGCGCGTCGGCGGCGAATCTTTTTCTGAAAATGCGCGTGCAAGAATGTCGACTTGCATCCAGCCCGACCGTCCTGCGGGCGGCCATAGTCTGGTGGCCGGATGGAGATTCACATGGACAGTCTGTTTTTCGCGCTGTGGAAGAGCCCATGCCGCAAGGCCGGGCGACAAGAAGACTTCTGGCTGCATCCGCCCCCGTCCGGTTTTGGCCGGCTGCTGGCGGCGGTCGCCATCATCGGGATCGCAGCATGCCTTCTCGACCATGCGGCGGGCAGCGCCCCGGCTGACACCTTGATCGCCTCAACCTATGGTTCGTCACAACAAGGGAGATAGAGATGCAGTATGTTTGCCTGGTCTATGGCGAGGAAAAAGATCTCTACGCGCTGACAGTCGAGGGATCGGCCAAGCTCGATGCCGACTCGCTGGCCTATGACAGGTCCCTGGAGCAGCGAGGCGTGCTGATCATCGCGCAGGCGCTGCAATCGGTGAGGACCTCGAAGACTGTGCGTCGGCGCAAGGGCAAGCGGCTGGTCACCGATGGCCCCTTCGCCGAAACCAAGGAGCAACTGCTCGGCTTCGTCATGATCGAGGCGAAAGATCTCGACGAGGCGCTGGACATTGCCGCCGGCATTCCGCTGGCCGAAATCGGCACCATCGAGGTCAGGGCGATCTACGAAATACCGGGATCATAGGCGAAGCGATCAGATCGCCTCGCCCTTCAAGAGGCGAGGCGTACCGCCGGACAGGCCCGATGCCTGGCGGATGAAGAACGCCTTCAGCCGCGGCATCCGTTCGACCAGACCGAGGCCGATGTCGCGGACGGTGCGCAGCGGGCCGATGTCGTTGGAAAACAGACGGTTCAGCACGTCCGTGGTGATGCCCATCTGCACGGTGTCGAAGCGGCGCCATTGCTGGTAGCGTTCGAGCACGTCGAGCGCGCCGATGTCCTGGCCGAGCCGGTCGGCCTCGACAATCACCTCGGCAAGCGCGGCGACATCCTTGAAGCCGAGATTGAGGCCCTGGCCGGCGATCGGGTGGATGCCGTGCGCGGCGTCGCCGGCAAGCGCGATGCGCGGCGCGACGAAGGCGCGCGCGAGGGTCAGGCCGAGCGGCCAGGCGCGTGGCTTGTCCGCGACGCGGATCTCGCCAAGCTTGAGGCCGAAGCGCTGCTCGAGTTCGTGCTCGAAGACGAGATCGTCGCCGGCAACCAGCTTGTCGGCATCCTGTGAGCGCTCGACCCAGACGATCGATGAGCGGTTGGTGCCGTCGTCGTCCGGTTTGAGCGGCAAGGTGGCGAACGGGCCGGCTGGCAGGAAGTGCTCTTCGGCGCGGCCGTTGTGCGGGCGTTCATGCGCCACCGTGCAGACGATGCCGGACTGCCCGTATTCCCATTTCACCGTCTTGATGCCGGCCATGTCGCGCAGCTTCGAGTTGACGCCATCGGCGGCAACCAGCAGCCGAGCCTTCAGCGCCGCGCCGTCGGCAAGATGCACTGATATGCCGGCACCGTTGGTTTCGAAGCCCTGCACGGCGACGCCTTCGATGATGTCGATGCCGAGTTCCTCCGCACTGCGGCGCAAGGCACCGTTCAGCACCTTGTTGGCGACCATATGCGCAAAGGGCTCGCCCGGCGCCACCTCGCCGTCGAAGGTCAGGAACACCGGACGGACCGGATCGGAGCTGCGCGAATCGGTGATGATCATCTCGGTGATCGCCTGCGCCCGCGGCGCGATCTCGGCCCACACGCCGAGCTGGTCGAGCATGCGGCAGGCGGCAGCGGCAATGGCTGAAGCGCGGCCATCCTTTTGCCAGGTGCCGGCGGGCGCGGCATCGACCAGCGCAACGGCAAGGCTCGGGCGCGCCTGCTTCAGCGACACGGCGGCGGCAAGCCCGACATAGCCGGCGCCGGCGACCAGGACATCGAGCCCGGACCTGGTATTCGCATCCGTCCTGGATTGCATCATCTTCGCTCCTTGCGCGCCGGCCTGGCATCCGCCCTTGACGGCTCGTCCTTCCTGTCGGAAACCCGCCATAGCATCCGGTGATGAGGTCACGAAACATGACGGCGGCCATGGACGAGCTTCTCGACATTCTCGACCTCGAGAGGCTGGAACACAATCTGTATCGTGGTCGCAGCCCCCAGGTGGAATGGCAGCGCGTATTCGGCGGCCAGACGATCGCCCAGGCCCTGGTGGCGGCGCAGCGGACCGTCGAGCCCGATCGCTACGTGCATTCGCTGCACGGCTATTTCATGCGGCCAGGCGATATCAAGGTGCCGATCGTCTACGAGGTCGACCGCATCCGCGACGGCGGCTCGTTCACCACCCGCCGCGTGCTGGCGATCCAGCACGGGCAAGCCATCTTTTCGCTGGAAGCCTCGTTCCAGGTCGACGAGAAGGGGCTCGAGCACCAGTTCGCCCTGCCCGACGACGTGCCGCCGCCGGAAGGGCTGCAGACGCAGCGGCAGCTGCTCGAGAAGGCCGAACGTGTACCGGAGGCGGTGCGCCGCTTCTGGGCACGGGAGCGGCCGCTGGAGCTGCGTCCGGTCAATCTCCAGCACTATGAAAGCCGCGACAAGCTGCCGCCCCGGCAGAATGTCTGGATCCGCCTTGCCGGGCCGGTTCCCGACGACCGCGCCCTGCAATCGGTGCTGCTCGCCTACCTGTCCGACATGACGCTGCTCGACACGTCGACCTTCGCGCATGGGCGCGGTCTTTTCGATCCCGATATCCAGGCGGCGAGCCTCGACCACTCGATGTGGTTCCACCGGCCGCATGCGCTCGACGGCTGGCTGCTCTACGCCCAGGACAGCCCGTCAAGCTCGGGATCGCGCGGCTTCAGCCGCGGCACCCTCTATGCACGTGACGGCACGCTGATCGCCTCGATGGCCCAGGAAGGGTTGATCCGGCTCAAGCGTTGAGCACCTGGGCGGCAGCTTCTTGTTTGAGCATGATCTTTCCGAAAACCGGGACCCACTTTCGGGGCCATGCTGCCAAAGCCGGCAAAATAGGCAATTTCGAAAAATTGCATAATTTTTAAGCACATGCCGTGCCGCAGATGCTGGCACCTTCTGCCTCCGATCGCTCCAATCCCTTTGTTTACAACAGGTTAATACACTGCTTCGGCAACTGGCACGGAGCTTGAATCCTCGTGGGCACTCTCCGGCTCTCCTTGGGATCGGTGCAGTCGTGCAAACGCGGGGGACCGCAACAGCAAAGGGTGAAACCTTATGAAAATCGTGATGGCAATCATCAAGCCGTTCAAGCTCGACGAGGTACGCGAAGCGCTTACCGCCGTCGGCATCCAGGGCCTGACCGTCACCGAAGTCAAAGGCTACGGACGTCAGAAGGGACACACGGAAATCTATCGTGGGGCGGAATACGCGGTCAGCTTCCTGCCGAAGATCAAGATCGAGGTCGCGGTCAGCTCCGACATGGTCGACAAGGCCGTCGAAGCCATCACCGCGGCGGCCAAGACCGGCCAGATCGGCGATGGCAAGATCTTCGTTTTCGGCATCGATCAGGCGGTGCGCATCCGCACCGGCGAAACAGACACCGACGCGCTCTGAGCGGCGAAAACGTATTCCAATGGAGAGTTCAATGAATATTCCTTCCACCTTGAAGACGACGGGACGCGCCGCCCTTTTGGGCTCGCTCGCTCTCGCAGCATTGGGCACGGTTGCCGCCTTCGCACAGGAAGCGGCCCCCGCCGCTGCGGCTGCCGCGCCGGCTGCCGCTCCCACCCCGGTGCTCGATACCGGCAACACCGCCTGGATGCTGACCTCGACGGCCCTCGTGCTGATGATGACCATCCCGGGCCTGGCGCTGTTCTACGGCGGCATGGTGCGCAAGAAGAACGTGCTGGCCACCATCATGCAGAGCTTCGCCATCACCTGCCTGGTGACGGTGCTGTGGTTCATGTTCGGCTACTCGCTGGCCTTCTCCGACGGCGGCGGCATGAACAGCTATCTCGGCGGCACCTCGAAATTCTTCCATCACGGCATCACCACTGCCTCGCTGTGGCTGCCGGGCGTCGCGAACATTCCTGAATTCGTCTTCTCGATGTTCCAGATGACCTTCGCCATCATCACTCCGGCGCTGATTGCCGGCGCCTTCGCCGAGCGCTTCAAGTTCTCGGCGCTGCTGATCTTCATGGCGCTGTGGCTGCTCGTCGTCTATGTGCCGATCGCGCATTGGGTCTGGGGCGGCGGCTTCCTCGGCACGGCTGGCGTGCTCGACTTCGCCGGCGGCACGGTCGTCCACATCAACGCCGGTGTCGCCGGTCTCGTCTGCGCACTCGTGCTTGGTAAGCGCGAAGGCTACGGCACCACCAACATGGCGCCGCACAACCTGGTCTATTCGGTGATCGGCGCTTCGCTGCTGTGGGTCGGCTGGTTCGGCTTCAACGCCGGTTCGGAGCTCGCGGCCGACGGCCTCGCCGGCGCCGCCATGCTCAACACCCAGGTTGCCACCGCGGCCGCGGCGCTGGCCTGGATGTTCGCCGAATGGATCGTCGCCAAGAAGCCCTCCGTGCTCGGCATCATCTCGGGCGCCGTTGCCGGCCTGGTCGCGGTGACCCCGGCTTCCGGCTTCGTCAACCCGACCGGCGCCTTCATCGTCGGCATCGTCGCCGGCGTCGTCTGCTACCTCTCGGCGGTCAAGGTGAAGCACATGTTCGGCTATGACGACTCGCTCGATGCCTTCGGCGTGCATGGCGTCGGCGGTATCATCGGCGCCCTGCTCACCGGCGTGCTGGCCGATCCGGCGATCAACAGCCTGTCGTCGGGTGCTTCGCTCGGCAAGCAGATCTACGGCGTCGCCGTCACCATCATCTGGACGGCGATTGCAACCTTCGTGATCCTCTACATCGTCAAGGCGCTGGTCGGCCTGCGTCCGACGACCCAGGAAGAGGTCGAAGGTCTCGACATTTCCCAGCATGGCGAAGTGGTGCCGTAAGGCCAGCTTAGCCAACAGGGCCGGCGGAACCCTCCTCCCGCCGGCCCTGTCTGACTCCAGACGATTCCGAACGGAAAGCCGCTGTGCACTTTTCCCGGAATTGCTTCAAGAGATCCCGTCGTGACGCTCCCGAAAGGAGTTCACGCATTGAGGCCCGGATCGCATCCGGGCCTCCTTTTTTTGGTAAAACCTTCCGGCCATGCCCCTGGTTCGTGCAATCACGTTCGCGTGAAGAAGATTTCTGAAGAAACATCGACCGCCCTTGCCCCGTACTTTGAGGACGATCGTCGTTCTGACGCTCGTACAAAACGACAGGGAAGGAATCATCTCATGAAACTCAAGAACATCTTCCTCGGGGCACTCGCTCTTTCCATGGTCAGTGGCGTTGCGTTGGCAGGCGCTCTTGACGAGCCTGACAACATGGCGCCGTTCTTCACCGATACCGGCATGAAGACCATGAAGTCCGAGGCGGATTTCAAGGCGGCCTGGGCTTCGACGGCCAAGGACAAGCAGGACTTGATGATGAAGGAATGCCAGGACGCGGCGATGAGCAAGCCTCACGCCGAATTCTGCGCCAACCTGATGGCGTATGCCGGTCACAAGTGATTGCGCGAGATCGGGTCCGGACGGGCCCGATCGTCGCGTCATTGCCATGAAAAGATGGCGGGCTTCGCGGCCCGCCATCTTCGCTCTGGAAGGAGGCGCCGGTAAAAAGCCATGGTTAATGCGCCCTTAACCTTCCCACCGATAGTCTGGCATCCGAATCTGCCGGAGTGCGCCATGCACCCGCGCGAGGCAATGACAGACGGGGAAGAGCATGCGTTCAGGGGCTTCAGCACCGCTCGCGCTGACCGATACGGGGCACGGCATGCAGGCGTTCGCGCGGCGTCAGGTCGGCCGGCTGGTCGGCGTGGGACTGTTCGCGCTGGTTGCCTTCGGCGTCGCCAGCCTTGCTACCTGGAACGTCGCCGACCCGAGTTTCTCGCACGCGACAAACAACACCGTCACCAACGCCATGGGCTATGCCGGCGCGGTGTTCTCCGACCTCGCCATGCAATTCTTCGGCCTCGCCGCGGTCGCGGCGCTGGTGCCGGCTGTCGTCTGGGGATTCCTGCTGTTTTCGGCGCGCGGTGTCGACAGGCTGCCCAGGCGCGGCTTGTCGTGGTTCGGCTTTGCCCTGCTGGCCGCTGCAATGGCCGGCTGCGTGGTGCCGCCAAAGACCTGGCCGCTGCCGACCGGCCTCGGCGGCGTGTTCGGCGACATGGTGCTGAAGATCCCCGCCGTTGTCATCGGCGGCTATCCGACCGGGCTGGTAGCCAGCATCATCGCCATCTTGCTGGCGGCACCGGCGCTGTGGCTCTTCGCCCATGGTTCGGCGCTGATCGGACGCAAGAACGGCTTCGCCGTCATGGAGGACGAGCCGGCCGCGGATCCGCGCGAGGACGACCTTCTGTTCGACAATGACGAGGACGAAGGCGACGAAGGCATCCTGGCGCTTGGCGCCATCACCCACTGGTGGCTGTCACTGCGCGCCTGGATGCATCGCCGCGCCATGCGCCGCAGGCAGGAGCGGGACGAGTACGAGCCGGAGATGGAGCAGCGCTCCACGGCCTGGCGGCGCGCCGCCGAACGGGTCGAATCGGCCGAGTTCGCCGAATCGCGGATGAGCCAGGACGGCCGCGCCCGCGTCGAGCCGGAATTCTTCGCCGCCATGGTCAATGACCGCAGCGCCTCGCTCGACCCCGACGATGCCGATGTGTTCGAAGCCGATGACGACTTGGATTTCGAGCCCGCCAGCCAGCGGCGCGCGGCGCCGACCGCCAGGGTCCAGCAAATCCGCTCCGATGCCGCCACCCGCGTCGAGGCGCCGGCGCCGCGTCCGGCTCCTGGCGCCCGCGTCCAGCGCGAGGCGCAGACATCGCTGATCGGCTCGGAAAAGTTCGAAATGCCGTCGCTGCATTTCCTGTCCGAGCCGAAGAACGTGGTGCGCGATGCCAGCCTGTCCAAGGACGCGCTGGAGCAGAACGCGCGCCTGCTCGAGGGCGTGCTGGAGGATTTCGGCGTCAAGGGCGAGATCATCGCCGTCCGCCCCGGTCCGGTGGTCACCCTCTACGAGCTCGAACCGGCGCCCGGCATCAAATCGTCGCGCGTCATCGGCCTGTCCGACGACATCGCGCGCTCGATGAGTGCGATCGCCTGCCGCGTCGCCGTGGTGCCCGGCCGCAACGCCATCGGCATCGAACTGCCGAACGCCAAGCGCGAAACCGTCTATCTCCGGGAAATCCTGGCCAGCCGTGACTTCGAGACGACGAAGGCCAAGCTGGCGCTGGCGCTGGGCAAGACCATCAATGGCGAGGCGGTCATCGTCGATATCGCCAAGATGCCGCACGTGCTGGTCGCCGGCACCACCGGCTCGGGCAAATCGGTCGCAATCAACACCATGATCCTGTCCTTGCTTTACCGGCTGAAGCCGGAAGAGTGCCGGCTGATCATGATCGATCCGAAAATGCTGGAACTCTCGGTCTATGACGGCATCCCGCACCTGTTGACGCCGGTGGTCACCGATCCGAAGAAGGCGGTGGTGGCGCTGAAATGGACCGTGCGCGAGATGGAGGACCGCTACCGCAAGATGTCGAAGGTCGGCGTGCGCAACATCGACGGTTTCAATGCCCGTGTCAGCCAGGCGGACAAGAAGGGCGAAAAGATCTCGCGCACCGTGCAGACCGGCTTCGACCGCCAGACCGGCGAGGCGATCTACGAGACCGAGAACCTCGATCTCGAGCCCATGCCCTATATTGTCGTCATCATCGACGAAATGGCCGACCTGATGATGGTCGCCGGCAAGGACATCGAAGGTGCCGTGCAGCGCCTGGCGCAGATGGCGCGTGCCGCCGGCATCCATGTCATCATGGCCACGCAGCGCCCGTCGGTCGACGTCATCACCGGCACGATCAAGGCCAATTTCCCGACCCGCATCTCCTTCCAGGTGACGTCGAAGATCGACAGCCGCACCATTCTGGGCGAGCAGGGCGCCGAGCAGCTGCTCGGCATGGGCGACATGCTCTACATGGCTGGCGGTGGACGCATCCAGCGCGTGCACGGCCCGTTCGTCGCTGATGAAGAGGTCGAAAGGATCGTCGCGCATCTGAAACTGCAGGGCGTGCCTGAATATCTCGACGCCATCACCGAGGACGACGGCGAGGACGACGACGAGCCGTCCGGCAAGGGGGGCTCGGGAAGTGGCGGCGGCAACAGCAATTTCGAGGATTCCGACGATCCATACGATCAGGCGGTTTCCGTGGTGCTGCGTGACGGCAAGGCTTCCACCAGCTATATCCAGCGCCGGCTGGGCATCGGCTACAACCGCGCCGCCTCGATCATCGAGAAAATGGAGAAGGAAGGTATCGTCGGCCCGGCCAACCACGCTGGCAAGCGCGAGATCCTGGTGCCGACCGAAGATGACAAGTTCTGACCGGGAGGCCTTGCCTTCGCGACATCGTCCTGTTCGGCAACCTTGAACCTTTCAGGACGTTGAAGCGACTGAGGGGCGTCCGATCGCCAAACTTCAGCCCAACTGGGGGTCCAAGGACCAGAACAACTCAGGAATCAGATGAGAGTGACCGACATGAAAAATGTTTCTTCAGCGCTCAGCGATCTTGCTCCCAACCGACGCCAACTGCTTGGCCTCGGCCTGGCGTTTGCAGGGGCTGCGGCCTTCAATGTGGTGCCCGGGTTCCAGTTGCTGGCCTCGGCGCAGGCGGCCGTGCCACAGGCCGCGCAGAAGATCGCCGACCATTTTTCCTCGGTCAAATCGATGAGTGGCGAATTCGTGCAGTTCGGCCCCAAGGGCGAGCAGACCGGCGGCAAGTTCTTCCTGGAGCGGCCGGGCAAGATCCGCTTCAACTATGATGGTGCCTCGAATTTCAAGGTGATTTCAGACGGCAAGTCGGTGGTCATCCTGAACAAGAAGCTCAACACGTCCGATCTCTATCCGCTGTCGAAAACGCCGCTGAAACTGCTGCTCGACAACAGGATCGACCTCTCCGGCGACCGCGTCAAAAGCGTCAAGGAGGAAGACGACCTCACCACGATCCAGCTCGCCGACAAGTCGGTGTTCGGCAATGCCAGGATCACCATGATGTTCGATCCGAAAACCTATGATTTGCGCCAATGGACGATCACCGATGCGCAAGGCAAGGACACCACGGTGATGATCTTCAACACCAAGGAAGGCGTCAGCTTCGCGCCCGACACCTTTGCCATCGACTATACGGCCAACCGCGAGCTGAACACCAAGACGCGGTAGATTCAGGTGAGGCCGGCCTGCAAATGGCGGTTTCCTGAGCTTCCGGTGCTCACGTACTTCAAGTACGCTCCGCGCCGGTTCTGGGAAACCACCTTGTTTGGTCGCTTCGCGCCCGTCTTCGACTCCGACTCGGCCTGACCTGAATCCCAGCTGCCGCTGGTGCAAGAGGAAGCAGCACGCGCATGCTGGCTTGTCTTTGCGGCGCGCGGCTGGCAGTAGTTCGGGACCTCTTTCCGGACCGCCGCATGCCCTTTTCCATCGCCACCTGGAACATCAATTCCGTCCGTCTGCGCATGCCGATCGTCGAGCGCCTGCTTGTCGAGCATGCGCCCGACGTGCTTTGCCTGCAGGAAACCAAGGTTCCCGACGAGCTGTTTCCCGAGAAGGCGTTCCGCAAGCTCGGCTACGAGCACATCGCCTTCCATGGCCAGAAGGGCTATCACGGCGTCGCGACGGTGGCGCGGCGGCCGATCGAGGTGGTCGAGAAGCGACGCTTCTGCGAGATCGAGGACAGCCGCCACCTCTCGGTGACGGTGCGAGCCGGCGGCAAGGCGATCCTGCTGCACAATTTCTATGTTCCGGCGGGTGGCGACGAACCGGATCCCGTCATCAACAGGAAGTTCAAGCACAAGCTCGATTTCGTCGCCGAGATGAATGCCATCCGGGCCGAGCATGACGAGGTGTCGGGCTCGGTGCTGGTCGGCGACCTCAACATCGCCCCGCTCGAGCACGATGTCTGGTCGCACAAGCAGCTGCTCAACGTGGTCAGCCACACGCCGGTCGAGACGGAGAGTTTCGAGGCAATGCGGCTGGCCGGCAACTGGGTCGACCTGATGCGACTCAACGTGCCGCATGAACAGAAGCTCTACACTTGGTGGAGCTATCGCGCACAGGACTGGGAAGCGTCGAACCGCGGCCGGCGGCTCGACCATGTCTGGTCGTCGCCAAATCTGGTGCCCGATTTTGCCGGTTACGAGATCCTGCGCCCGGCGCGCGGCTGGGAGCGGCCGTCGGACCATGTGCCGGTGATCGCGCGTTTCAACCTGGACTAGCTTTGGACGCCTGGGGTCGGCGCTGTTCCCATTCGGGCCGCAGCTGCGCCATGATCAGCTCGTCGCGATGCACACCGTGGAAAAACGCGCTGCCGCGCGCAATGCCTTCGGCCGTGAAGCCGACAGCCTCGTAGGCGCGCCGGGCGCGATGGTTGTCGGGGAACAGGCCGATGCAAAGTCGATAGGCATCGGTCTCGACGAAAACCCGGTCGATCACGGCGGCCAGCAGCACCCTGCCATGGCCCTGTCCCGGCACGACGACAGCGATGCGCTTGACCAGTGTCACGCGCTCGGCCGAAGCCCATTGGCGAAGGATGGCAAAGCCTATCGGCGCCGAACCGTCGACACCGACAAAATAGGCATGGCTGCCGTCGACCATGGCTTCGCGGTGACGCGCTTCGTCCCAACGCCCGACAACGGCGTCATAGCCTTCGCCCCGTTCGGTGGCCATGATGAAGGGCAGGTCTGTTTCGGTGGCGCGAAGCAGCTGGAAGTCCATGAGCGCCTATCCGGAAAAGCGCGGCGCCAGCTTTTCGATGCGGCGGATCATTGTCTGGAAATCCTCCAGGATGCGCTGATGCAATTGCACCGCGACTTCCGGGTATTCCTCGAGGATGCGGCGGAACATCTTGCGGCTGAGCCGTATCACTTCCGAATCGATCTCGGCCGACGCGCTGGTCAACCGGTTGGTGTCGGCGATCAATGCCAGTTCGCTCAGCATCGTGCCGGGGCCGGCCGTGCCGATCGGGATGCGTTCGCCATCCTGCTCGCGATAGAGCACGATGCGCCCGCTGACCACGATATAGGCCGAATCGGCCTCGTCGTCCTCGCGGTAGAGCTTGTGGTCGGCCTGCAGCAGGGTGGTCTCGGCGCCGAAGGCGAGCAGGCGCAACTGTTCCTGCGTGAAGCCCTCGAAGAGCCTCACGGCGGACAGGATGCGGATGTCGTCATCCAGCGCCATCTAGCTGTGTCCCCGAACGGTCAGTCCAATCCCTCCTCTAGAGCGCCGCGCGTGCTCTTGAACGCGCAAAGGACGCTCTAACATTTTTCAATCTGCGCATCGTGCTTTCCAAAATCGAATCCGATTTTTGGGCCGATGCGCGGAGTCGATCCAGAACCCCCACCAACCGGATCGTACCCGAAAGCGGCCCCGCCTCGGCCGCTCATTGGATAATGAAATGTTTAAGGAACCAGCTTGTAGCCGCCGCTTTCTGTCACAAGAATTTCCGCATTGGAAGGATCACGCTCGATCTTCTGGCGCAGCCGGTAGACATGGGTTTCCAGCGTGTGCGTGGTGACGCCCGAATTGTAGCCCCAGACTTCCTCGAGCAGCACATCGCGCGTCACCACCTTCTGGTCGGCGCGATAGAGATATTTGATGATCGAGGCTTCTTTCTCCGTCAGCCGCACCTTGGCGCCGCGCGGGTCGATCAGCAGTTTCTGGCTGGGCTTGAAGGTATAGGGGCCGACCGAGAAGGTGGCATCCTCGCTCTGTTCATGCTGGCGCAATTGCGCGCGGATGCGCGCAAGCAGCACGGCGAAGCGGAACGGCTTCGTCACATAGTCGTTGGCTCCGGCCTCGAGACCAAGGATCGTGTCGGAATCGGTATCGTGGCCGGTCAGCATGATGATGGGCGCCTTGTAGCCGCCCTTGCGTAGGATCTTCACCGCTTCGCGGCCATCCATGTCGGGCAGGCCGACATCCATGATGAGCAGATCGATGAGGCCGCCGCGCGCCGCGGCGACGCCTTTTGCCGCAGTCGATTCCTGCAGCACGTCGAATTCCTCGTAAAGGGACAATTGCTCGACCAGCGTGCCGCGCAGGTCGTCATCGTCGTCGACGATCAGGATGGTGCGTGAAGTCATGGATCAATCCGTTGTTTTGAAAAGAAAATTCAGTTGACCACTGCCTGTTTATGCGGAAGCTGACCGGCACAACAGCCGATCACAGTGATTTGTTCCGTGGCACGATCATACAAGAAAAAACGCGAGCGCAATGCAGCCGGCGCAATTTTGCCAAAAGGGCTGCGCGTGCTGACCGTGCGGGCCAGGCCCGGCCATCCAAGCCAGGGCCTGCTGCAGGCCGGCGCAACGGTATTTGCCTGTGCGCTGGGGCGTGGCGGCATCTCGGCCGACAAGCGCGAAGGCGACGGCGCCACGCCGCTCGCCTCGATGCGGATCCTGTCCGGCTATTTCCGGGGAGATCAGTTCTCCGGCGGTCGCAAGACCCGCCTGGCGATGACGCCCATCGGGCCCGATCTCGGCTGGTGCGAAGTGCCTGACGATCGCAACTACAACCGGCCGGTCAAGATCCCCTATGGCGCCAGCCACGAACGCATGCGGCGCGACGACCGGCTCTATGACGCCTGCCTGGTGCTCGACTGGAACCTATCGCCGCGCCGGCGTGGCCGCGGTAGCGCCATCTTCTTCCACCTGGCGCGCCCCGGTTTCACGCCGACGCAAGGCTGCGTCGCGGTGACGGCACGCACGATGGCGCGGCTCTTGCCGCTGCTGTCGGATCGGACGGTGATGAGGGTGGTGCGGTAGGCAGTAGGCACAGGCGTCGGTGCCGCCTTGATTTTCCCCTACTGCCTTACTGCCCTACTGCTTATTCCCTTAGGACGCTGCCAGCCTATGTCGAGAAGACCCAGCCGGCCCATCTCACGGTCCGTAGCCCGCGCAATGTCCTTGCGCCTGGCGCCAACATCGCGCAGCTGGCGATCGGACAGGTCCTCGACGTTCTGGTGCGGAAGGTTGACCGCGACCCTGGCTTGACGCAGCCAGTCGAGGGTGGCGGTCAGCCAGGCCGGCCGGGCAGGAGCAGAGTTGAGAGCGTGCGACATGACATGATCCGTTCACCGGACATCAAATCCGGTTTGATGGTGTTTCTGTAAACGCATCATGCCCGATTGAAATCCAAGCAGGAAACGAGTAGTTTTTTCCCTATCATCAAGTTTTATTTGAGGATGGAGACGCTGTGGGCCGCTTCGACCAGGTCACGCTCTGATGGCAACCCTGCTGCCGGGAACCCGGGCGCTCAGGATGCTGGAGGCAGCGGCCCGGCATCTCAATTTCACTCGCGCCGCCGACGAGCTCGGCCTGACGCCGGCCGCCGTCAGCCACCAGATCAAGGAAATCGAGGATCAGCTCGGCATCGTGCTTTTCACGCGCACCAGCCGCACCATCCGGCTGACGGAGGCGGGTACGGTGCTGTTCGAGGCCGCGACCGACGCGCTCGACCTGCTTGGCCGGGCCGCCATGCGGGCGCGCAAGATGGCGCGCGGGACGGAATTTCTGAAGGTGACACTGGACGCGCAGTTCGCGGCCAAATGGCTGATGCGGCGCGTCGAGGATTTCCGCAAGCAGAGGCCGGGCATCGAGCTCAGATTCGACATCGCCTACGGATTGCGCGATTTCGACCTCGACGACGTCGATGTCGGCATCCGCTTCGGCGCCGGCAAATATCCGGGGCTTTGCGCGCACCGCCTGTTCGACAACATCATCATTCCGGTATGCAGCCCGAGTCTGCTGAAATCCGGACCGCCCTTGCGGGAGCCGCGCGATCTCTTCAACCATACGCTCGCCCATATCGAATGGGCGCGCCAAGGCGTGACATGGCCGAACTGGCGGATGTGGATGGCTGCGGCCGGTGTCGATGATTTCGATGACAGTCGCACCGTCGTCTTCGGGACGTCCACGGATGCGGTCCAGGCGGCGCTCGACGGCAACGCCGTCGCGCTCGCCGATTTCGCCATGGTGGCAAACGACCTTTCCGAGGGCCGGCTGGTGCGGCCCTTCGAACTCAGCATCAGGGTCGCGCCGGAATTCGCCTACTTCCTGGTCTATCCCCAGGCCACGGCTGACGATCCCCGCATCGTCGCCTTTCGCGAATGGATTCTGGAGGAAGTGGCCAAGACGCGAACCACGGACAAGGCATAGGCACGGCCGTTGCCTGTCCTTTCGCTCAAGAGCGGGCGTTGTGGCCGAAGATCATGCGGTTGTACTTCTTCCAGTTCCATTGCAGTTTCTTGTACAGCAGCGGACGGAATTTGCCGGCAACCGAGGTCTGGAAAGCGCCGTTTTCGCTGCCTTGCTCGGCAATCGGCCGTTCGAACCACAGCATTTCAATCCCCAGCTCGTCGTCCATTTGTTCGATCTGATGATCGATCGGCCTGGATATCTTGTTCTGGGCGATCCAGGCGCAACGAGCTTCGGCGACGGGGCGGGTGATGAGGTAGGAATCGGCGCATCTGGCATGGAGCGCCGGATAAAGCTTCTGGCCCCTCCGCAATTTCCAGCTCGGCGTGTAGTAGTTGCTGCCATTGCCAAGGTAGATGACGGCCTTGCGCGTGGGGTCGCCGAGTTCGGTCAGCCCTTGCCGGAACTTGGCGACAAAGTTGCGGGCGAGGAACACGTCGTCCTCGAAAACCAGGCAATAGGGCAGGTCGGTCTCGAGGAAATCGCGCCAGATGCCGACATGCTTCAGCGCCAGCGAGACGCGCGCCGGGTGGACAAAGTCGGGGGCAATCAGCTCGGCGCGGATTTCAGGGGTGACCTCCGGCTGGTCCCAGTCGGTGTAGAAGTAAACGGGAACCCCGCGCCGCTCGAACTCCTTGACGATGTGCCGGCGCCGGTCCTCGTAGCCTTGCTTGACGTGACAAACCCGGGTGAACACCAGGTCGCGGGGGAATCCGGATTCGTCCGCCAGCATCAAAGCACCGCCGTTCATTCAGCTTGCCGCGGCGCCGAACCAGCCGATCACCGCGCCGATGATCAGCAGCACGCCGAGCCAGTGGCCGCCGTCGATGACGGTCAGGTCCCAGCCGAAATTCTCGTAGCGATGGTTGACCGAGAGCGTTGTCGCGACGAAACCCAGCCAAAGCACGAAGCCGAAGACCAGTCCGGCGAGCCATGTCGGCTCGCCGCCGGTCATCGCCCCGACGACCAGGGCCATTATGTAGGCCATGACCAGTTCGGCGATGAAGCTGATGACGAAGGGCAGCGGCGATTTCTTCATTGTCGCCGGATCGAATTTCGCGGCCTTCAGCCACGGCTTGCTCAAGGCCATGTACCAGGCGGCGCCGAACAACCACGCCACCACGGCGGCGGCGACCACCGCCAGCCAATTCACTGCTGAAAAATCCATGAGCTTGCCCCTCCAGATGCAGATTTATGGAAACGCCTGTTCGGCGACGGCGTCAAGCAAACCGCCAGACGGTCGTGCGCTTGACCAGGGAATCTTCCAATGCTCGCGTGACGGCGACTTCATAGACCGCGAGTGGTTCCAGCCCCGCCTTCGGCATATACGACCGGCCGGGATCGCCGACGAGGATCTCGGCGCCGCGCGCCTTGAGTGTCGCGAACCACGGCATCAACCGGTCGGCGAAGGATTTGTCATAGAAAACGTCGCCGGCCAGGATCACGTCCCAGCCCGCGTCGGTCCCGATGCAATCCGTGCCTAGGAAGTCGATCCGGACGCCGTTCGCCTCGCCATTGAGACGGATCGCGGTTGCGCAGAAAGGATCGATGTCGGCGGCGACCACCTCGGCGGCACCCACCCGGGCGGCGGCGATGGCGACAAGGCCGGAGCCGGAAGCGAAATCGAGCACGCGCTTGGCCCGCACTGTGTCGGGATTGTCGATGACATAGCGCGCAAGACCCTGGCCACCGGCCCAGGCAAATGCCCAGAAGGGCGGTGGCAGCCCGATCTCGACCAGCTCATCCTCGGTCCGCTGCCACAAATCATGGGCTTCGTCGGCAAGGTGCAGAAGAAGTTCCGGCACGTGCGGCGGCGCCATCAGCGCCGTGTTGTCGAGGATGAACTGCTTGGCGCTGTTTGGCGTGAGCGCCGTCACGGGGCGGGTGTCAGGCCGCCCATGCGGCAGACTTCCTTCCATTCGGCCGGCGTCACCGGCTGCACCGAAAGCCGCCCGAGCCGCACCAGCGCCATTTCGGCAAGCTTCGGATTGGCCTTGACCTGTTCCAGCGTCGGCGGGTTCGGCACATCCTTCAAGGCGCGGATGTCGACGCATTCCCAGCGCGGATCATCCGACGTGGTGTCGGGATGGGCAAGCGCGCAGACCTCGGCGATGCCGACCACGTTGAGCCCCTCGTTGGAATGGTAGAAGAAGCCGAGATCGCCGATCTGCATTGCCTTCATGTTGTTGCGCGCGGCGTAGTTGCGCACGCCATCCCATTGCGTGCCGGCCTTGCCCTTGGCCTTCAACGCCTCGAAGGAGAAGACCGAGGGTTCGGATTTGAACAGCCAGTAGTTCATTTGCTCCTCCTAGACTCTTTGTCTTGACGCAATTCCGGACGGAAAACCGTTTCACACTTTTCCTGGAATTGCTCCGGCGTTCGCTCGCCGTCGACCGGAATTAACTAGCCGCCGGCTTGTTGAACGTCCAGTTCCACTGGCGGATTTCGACGCTTTCGAACAGCCCGGCCCTGGCGTACGGGTCAGCAGTCGACAAGGCCTGTGCTGCGGCCAAGTCCGGCGCCTCGACGACCACGAGGCTGCCGTTGGGCTTGCCTTCGGCATCGAGGAACGGACCGGCAAAAGCCAGCTTCTTGTCGCCGTTCAATCCTTCCAGAAAGGCAACATGCGCGGGCCGCGTGTCGAGGCGCACCTGTAGGCTTCCGGGCTTGTCCTTGCAAATCAAAGCGAACAGCATGGTCTTCTCCTGGTCGAGGGATCAATCAATCGTTGGTTTCGGTCTTCAGCGGCCGGGTCATCAAGGCGGTCACAGCCTGCTGGATGGTGATGGTGCCGTCCAGTATGGCCGCTACGGCGGTGATGATGGGCGCATCGATGTTGCGCTCGCTGGCGATGCGGGCAGCGATTGCGGCCGTCGGCACGCCCTCGGCCAGTGGCAGTCCTGCAAGCGGCTTGCCTTGCCCGAGCGCCAGCCCATAGGCGAAGTTGCGCGATTGGGCGGAGGAGCAGGTGAGCAGCAGGTCACCAAGGCCGGAGAGCCCCATCAGGGTTTCGGGCCTGGCGCCGAAAGCAGCACCGATGCGGCGCAGCTCGACGAAACCGCGCGTCACCATGGCGGCCTGGGCGCTGGCGCCAAGCCCGGCGCCGGTGACCGCGCCGGCGGCGATGGCGAAGACGTTCTTCAAGGCGCCGCCGATCTCGACACCGATAAGGTCGTCGCTCGAATAGCAGCGCAGGTTCTCGGCGGAAAAGCGGGCGGCGAGGTCGGCGGCCAGAGCTTCGTCGCGGGCGGCCACCACCACCGCCGTCGGCAGGCCTCGGGCGACATCGGTGGCGAAGCTCGGGCCCGACAGGGCGGCGACGGGATTTTGCGGCAGGATTTCCTCGACGATCGCCGACAGCAGGGCACCGGTGTCGCGCTCGATGCCCTTGGCGCAGAGAACGAGCGGAATGCCGGCCGGCATATGGCCTTTCGCGAGCGCCAGCGTTGCCCGCAGTGACTGCGCCGGCGTCACCGCCAGCACGCAATCAGCGCCAGCGAGCGCTGTCTCGATGTCGCTCGTCGCCTCGATGCCGGGCGCGATGGCGATGCCGGGCAGATAGCGCGGGTTCTCGCCACGGCCGATAGAGGCGACGGTTTCCGGGTCGCGCGCGAACAGCCGCACCGAGTGGCCGGCGCGCAGCATGGCGAGTGCCAGCGCCGTCCCCCAGGCGCCGCCGCCAAGGACAGTGACGCGCCAGCCGCTTTTGCCCGGACTATTCATGTCTCGACTGCTCAGGGCCCGATCATTCATGCCTTGGCTCCACGCCGGCCGGAACCGACCATCGGCGTCGAGATGCCGTCCAGCGGCCAGCGCGAGCGCGGCACGAAGTCGAAGCCGTTCTCCTGCGCCATGCCTTCGCGCAACCGTTCGATACCGGCCCAGGCGATCATCGCCGCATTGTCGGTGCAAAGCTTCAGCGGCGGCGCGACGAAGGTGAAGCCAGCCTCGGCGCACTGGCGTTCCAGCGTCGCCTTGATGGTCCGGTTGGCGGCGACACCGCCGGCGACGACCAGCGCCGGATCTTTCGTGCCCGGAAATGTTTCGCGAAAGCGCGAAAGCGCACGCGCGACGCGGTCGGCCAGCGCATCGGCGACCGCCGCCTGGAACGAAGCGCAGATGTCGGCGACATCCTGGTCGCTCAAGGGGGCGATGGCGGTCGCCGCCTGGCGCACGGCGGTCTTCAAACCGGAGAAGGAGAAGTCGGGCTGCGCCGAACCCTTCATCGGGCGGGGAAAGGCAAAGCGCGAGGCATTGCCGGCCTGTGCCGCCTTTTCGACATTCGGTCCGCCGGGATAGGGCAGGCCGAGCATCTTGGCCGTCTTGTCGAAGGCTTCGCCGAGCGCGTCGTCGATGGTGGTGGCCCAGCGCTGATAGTCGCCGACGCCGCGCACGGCGAGGATCTGCGTGTGGCCGCCGGAGACCAGCAGCAGCAGATAGGGAAAATCGAGCCCGTCGGTCAGCCGTGCGGTCAAGGCATGGCCTTCGAGGTGGTTGATGGCGATCAGCGGCTTGCCCGCGGCGGCGGCGATCGCCTTGGCCGTCATCAGCCCGACAATCAGGCCGCCGACAAGGCCGGGGCCGGCGGTCGCGGCGATGGCATCGATGTCGGCGAGGTCAACGCCCGAATCGGCAAGGGCAGCCTCGACGATGCCGTCCAGTGCCTCGACATGGGCGCGCGCGGCGATCTCGGGCACGACGCCGCCGAACGCGGCATGCTCCTCGATCTGGCTGAGCACGATGTTGGACAGGATTTTTGGCGCGGCATCGCCGTCCAGCGCCACGACGCTGGCGGCGGTCTCGTCACAACTCGTCTCGATGCCCAGAACGCGGATCAATTGGTCGCTGTCCCCAGAGATTGTATCGTCGGGCTTTCCCCGTTAGGAGGTCTGCCGATATTCAGGTGATGCCGGCCTGCGAATGGCGGTTTCCGCGCTTGCGGTGCTCACGTACCCGAAGGTACGCTCCGCTCCGGTTCCCGGAACCACCATTTTCGGCTCGGCCTGACTTGAATCTCGACAGACCTCCATTTGCCCGGGGGGTTATCACGGACCGCGCGCCATGCAAACAATCTTGAGAATCGGAACACGCGGCAGCCCGCTGGCGCTGGCGCAGGCGCATGAAACGCAGGCGCGGCTGATGGCCGCGCATGGCCTGCCGGCGGCGTCGTTCGAGGTCGTCGTCATTTCGACCAGCGGCGACCGCATCCAGGACCGGCCGCTGTCGGAAGCCGGCGGCAAGGGGCTGTTCACCAAGGAGATCGAGGAGGCGCTGCTCGCACGCCGGATCGACATCGCCGTGCATTCGTCGAAGGACATGCCGACACAACTGCCCGACGGCCTGGAACTCAGTGCCTTCCTGCCGCGCGAGGACGCGCGCGACGCCTTTGTCGGCAAGGCGGCGAAGACGATCGCCGACCTGCCGCAAGGGGCGAAAGTCGGCTCGTCGTCGCTGCGGCGGCAGGCGCTGATCCGCAGGATGCGGCCGGATCTCGACGTGGTGATGTTTCGCGGCAATGTGCAGACGCGGCTGCGCAAGCTTGACGAAGGCGTCGCCGCCGGCACGATCCTCGCCCATGCCGGGTTGAAGCGGCTCGGGCTCGACCATGTCATCACCGACCTCATGCCGCTCGACATCTTCCCGCCGGCGCCGGGGCAGGGCGCGATCTGCATCGAGAGCCGCATCGGCGATCGTGACGCGGACAAGATGCTGGCGGCCATCCATGATAGGCCGACCGGACAGGCGCTGGCCTGCGAACGTGCCTTTCTGGCGGCGCTCGACGGCTCCTGCCGCACGCCGATCGCCGGCCATGCCATCATCGAGGCCGAACTGCTGTCTTTCGCCGGGCTGATCATCTCGCCCGACGGCACGCAGTCGCACACCGTCGAGCTGCAGGGCCCGGCCCAGGACGCCGCCCGCATCGGCGCGGAAGCCGCCGGGACGGTGCGGGCGAAGGCCGGCGAAAAGTTCTTCGACGGCTGGGCCTGACGATGCTTCGCGTTCTGGTGACGCGGCCGGAACCGGGCGCATCGCGCACGATGTCGCTGCTGCGGGACAGGGGCTTCGAGCCGATCCTGTTGCCGCTCACCGAGACCGTTGCAATGCCTGTCGCCGCCGATCTGCCCAAGGCCGGCGCCGCGGCGGTTGCCATCACCAGTGCGAATGCCGTGCGCCATGCGCCGAAAGAAGTCATCGCGGCGCTTGCCGCCTTGCCCTGTCATGCCGTCGGCAAGAGGACCGCGGAAGCGGCGCTCAAGGCAGGGTTCTTGTCCGTCAGCGTCGGCCCAGGCGATGCCGAAGCCTTGGCTGACAGCCTGGCCGGCGATGTCCCGGGCAAGACCGTCGTCTATCTCTGTGGACGGGTGCGGTTTCCGGCGTTCGAACAGAGGCTGGAAGCGGCTGGTGTCCCGGTCCAGGCCGTCGAGACCTATGACACGCTCGCGATTGATTATCCGGACGACGCCGTGCTTGCGCGCCTCTCCGGTCAACCCGCGGACGCGGTGCTGCTCTATTCGGCCAAGGCGGCTCAGACGTTACAGGCCCTGACCTCGCGGCCCACTCTGCAAAGGCTCTTTGAAAAAACATGGTTTTTCGCTCTTTCCGCGCGCATCGCCGCCGCCCTTGACAATATCGCCGGCGAGAGACTCCGCGTTGCCGAACGGCCCGATGAGGAAACGCTGCTGGCACTTTTGCGGGCGCGGCGCTGAGCCGCGTCATCACACCGCCCCTTTTCACCGCTTGGTGATGTGCTAGACCCTTTCTGAACCATCAAGCGCCGCCCGGCGTTGAGACGAAGCGAATTTTGCGGAGCCCAGGCATGGTCAAGACGCCGAAGATGCGACACTCGAAAAGCCGGCGGGAGCCGGTGACCATCGAACTCGAGCCCGGTGCAGTCTCGCGCATCGCCGACGAGGACGCCGCCAAGCCGCAAGCGGTCGCCGAAGAAACGCCGGCCGAAATTCCCGACGAGCCGGTGCATGCCGACCAGACCGATCTCGAGCCCTGGGAGCATGCCGATGCTGCTGCCGCAGGGGCGACCGAGGCAGACGCGCCGACCGATGCCGGAACCAAAGCCACCGAACCGGAGATGCCCTATCCCGGTTCGGATGCGCCGCCTCCTCGCGCCAAGGCTTTTGACTACAGCTTTGAGGACGCAACCACCCGGACCGCCGAGACCAAGGAGGCGCCGGGGAAAGCCGAGGCGAGGAGCGAATCGATGGCAGTGCAGCCGAAGCGTGGCGGCCTCAACGGCATCGCCGCCGGCATCATCGGCGGTGTCATCGCGCTGGTCGGCGCCGGTGGCCTGCAATTCGCCGGCCTGCTCGGCGCGCCTGGCTCCGGTTCCGGGGTTTCGCTCGATGGCGTCAATGGCGAGATCGCTTCGCTGAAGACCGAAATTGCCGGGCTGAAGGAGACAAGTGGCAACACCGACGCGTCGGCCAAGGTGGACGGGCTGTCGGCGGCGCTCAATCAGGTCAAGACGGACATCGCGGCGCTGAAATCGATGGTCGAGTCCGGTGGAACGGGCGACACCGCCGGGCTTGCCGCACTGGGTGACAAGGTCAAGCAGATTGAAACCGCGGTCGCCGCGCTTGGCAAGGCCGGCAACGCGGCTCCTGTCGATCTCGGCCCGCTCAACGAGAAACTGGCTGGTCTCGATGCGCTGGTGAAATCAGCCGGTGAGGCGGCGACAGCGCAGGATGGCCGGCTCACCGCGCTCGAACAGTCGGTGTCGCAGCTTTCCGGCAAGGTCGAGGCGCAGGCCGGACAGCCGAAGATCGCGCTCGCCATTGCCGCGTCGGCTTTGAAGTCGGCGCTCGAACGCGGCGCGCCGTTCGCGGCTGAACTCGATACGTTTGCCGCGATCTCGCCCAACGCGCCTGAGATCGCAACCTTGCGCCCCTATGCCGAAAAGGGTGTCCCGACCCGCACGGAGATCGCATCGCAGATGGATGCCGCCGCCAACGCGATGGTCGCCGCCGCAACGCCTGTCGATGAGAATGCCGGCCTGCTGCAGAACCTGCTGTCGAGCGCCGAATCGCTGATCAAGGTCAGGCCGATCGGCGCCGTCGAGGGTGCCGGCGCGCCGGAAACCGTCGCGCGCATCGAGGTTGCGGTCAATCAGGGCGACTATGCCAAGGCGCTCAGCGAGTATGATACGCTGCCGCAAGCCGCCAAAGCCGCAGGCGCCGACTTTGCCGGCAAACTGAAGGCGCGCATCGAGGTCGAAACCCAGGTCGACGCGCTGATCTCCGGCGCGATGAAGGCATGAGGGCAACACAATGATCCGCCTGCTCGCCTTCCTCATCGTCGTTTTCGCGCTCGGACTGGGTTTTGCCTGGCTGGCCGACCGGCCGGGCGACATGGTCGTCACCTTCAATGGCTATCAATACCAGGTCAGCCTGATGGTGGCGGCGGTGGCCATCGTTGCCGTCGTTGCCGCGGTGATGATCTTCTGGTGGCTGGTCAAGTCGCTGTGGAACAGCCCCTACACCATCTCGCGCTATTTCCGCGTGCGCCGCCGCGACCGTGGCTATCAGGCGCTGTCGACCGGCATGATCGCCGCCGGCGCCGGCGACGGCGCGCTGGCCCGCAAAAAGACCAAGGAAGCAGCCAAGCTGATCCGTTCCGACCAGGAGCCGCTGATCCATCTGCTCGAGGCGCAGGCCTCGCTGCTCGAAGGCGATCATGAAGGCGCGCGGCAGAAGTTCGAGAGCATGCTCGACGATCCTGAAATGCGGCTGCTCGGCCTGCGCGGGCTCTATCTGGAAGCCGAACGTCTCGGCGACCGCAACGCCGCCCGGCATTACGCCGGCCGCGCCGCCGCCGTGGCACCGCAACTGGCCTGGGCGGCCGAATCAACGCTGGAAGAGCTGACCGCGCGCGGCGATTGGGACGGGGCGCTGAAACTGGTCGACGCGCAGAAATCGACGCGGCAGATCGAACGCGACGCCGCCAACCGCCGTCGCGCCGTGCTGTTGACCGCCAAGGCGCAGGCGCTCGCTGGCAGCGATCCCACTGCTGCCAGGACCGCGGCGATCGAGGCCAACCGGTTGCGTCCGGACTTCGCGCCCGCCGCCGTTGCCGCCGCCGCCGCGCTGTTCAAGCAGAACGACGTTCGCAAGGGCTCGAAAATCCTCGAGACGGCGTGGAAGGCCGAGCCGCACCCGGAGATCGCCGAGCTCTATACCCATGCAAGGCCGGGCGATGCCGTGCTCGACCGCCTCAACCGGGCGAAGAAGCTGCAGGAGATGAAGAAGAACCACGCGGAGTCGTCGATGACGGTGGCGCGCGCCGCTCTCGACGCGCAGGATTTTTCGACCGCCCGCCGCGAGGCCGAGGCCGCCATCAGGATGGACCGCCGCGAGGGCGCCTATCTGCTCCTGGCCGACATCGAGGAGGCCGAGACCGGCGACCAGGGCAAGGTGCGGCAGCTCTTGTCCAAGGCGGTGCGGGCGCCACGCGATCCGGCCTGGGTCGCCGACGGCGTCGTTTCCGAGCGCTGGGCGCCGGTATCGCCGGTCACCGGCAGGCTCGACGCCTTCGAGTGGCGGGCGCCGATGGAGCGGCTCGGTCAGCTGATCGACAGCCACGATGATGCACCAGCCGGTCCGGTACCGGTCATTGAAGCGCTGGCAAAGCCGGCCAGCGAAAGGCCGGTCGAGGTGATCGATGACACCGGTCCGCGCGAGGCAGCGGGCAAGGAAGCCGAGAACCACGAGGACCAAGTCAGGCCGATCACAGCGGCAGCCTTCGCCGCGGTGCCGGCCGATGCCGAGGCCGTCGAGCCGGCCGAGGAACTTGCGCGGCTGCCGGACGATCCCGGCGTCGATCCGGATGAGGAAGCGGAAAAATCGCCGCGCCGGTTCCGCCTGTTTTGAACCGGGTCGATTGTCCGGCTATTTGGGAATGAATTGATGTTTGAACGCGTTCTATCATTTCTGAAGGATTTGCCGACCGGCTCCGGCGCGCGCGCCAGCACGGACGACCCGCGCATCGCCGCGTCGGCGCTTCTCTACCATGTGATGAATGCTGATGGTGTGCGCCAGGATGTCGAGTGGGAACGGTTCAAGGCGGTGCTGGGGGAGAGCTACTCGATCAGTGGCGCCGAACTCGAAGCGCTGGTCGCCGCCGGCGAGCGGGCCGACAATGAAGCGATCGATCTCTATGCCTTCACCAGCGTGCTCAAGCGTCACCTCGATGCCGATGCGCGCAGGGCGTTCATCGGCCTGATGTGGGAGATCGTCTATGCCGACGGCGAGCTGCACGAGTTGGAGGACAACACCGTGTGGCGCGTCGCCGAGCTGATCGGCGTCGAACGCCGTGACCGCGTCGAGGCGCGCCGCAAGGCGGCGGCGCAGGCACCAGGCGCCACAGGAACATCCGCAGACGAATAGGGTTTTCGCCTTCCCATGCCGCCCAGAACGAGTTCGAAGCCCAGGATCCTGATCGTGTTGCATCAGGAGAATTCGAGCCCCGGACGCGTCGGCCACATGCTCATGGAAGAGGGTTTCGATCTCGACATCCGTCGTCCGCCGCTTGGTGATGTCTTGCCGGAAACGCTGGATGGCCATGCCGGCACGGTGGTGTTCGGCGGGCCGATGAGCGCCAATGACGAGGACGAATTTGTCCGCCGCGAGACCAACTGGCTGGAGATACCGCTCAAGGAGAACCGGCCTTTCCTCGGCATCTGCCTGGGCGCGCAGATGCTGGTCAACCATCTCGGTGGCAGGGTCGAGGGTCACGGCGAAGGGCTGGTCGAGATCGGCTGGTATCCGCTGAAGGCGACCGAAGCCGGCAGGAAACTGATGCACTGGCCGGAGATGGTCTACCAGTTCCATCGCGAGGGCTTCTCGCTGCCTCGCGACGCGACGCTGCTGGCGACGGCGGAGACCTACCCCAACCAGGCTTTCCGCTATGGCGACAATGCCTGGGGCATCCAGTTCCATGGCGAACTGACCCAGATGATGATGCAGCGCTGGGTGGTGCGCGGCGCCCACCGTTTCGAGCTGCCAGGCGCGCAGCCCGGCCGCGATCATCTCGGCGGCCGGCTGATCTGGGACATGCATCTCAAGCGCTGGCTGGACGAATTCCTGCGCATGATCTTCGGCAAGCCGGCTGTGGGCAAGAGTAAAACCCAATTACTCCGAACGGCCGAGCTTGACCCAAAGGCGACTCACGTCTGGCGTGGACGTCCGCTTTGCGCCTGTCCGTCCGTGACGATCGCCCGAAGCATCGCCCCGGTCCCCAAGCGCGCAAGTAGATATGTTGCAGACAACCTCGTGTGTTATACACGCTGGGCTTTTCGGGTCGGACACAAGATCGATGGATCAGGAAACGCTTCTTGCCGCAGTCCTCTTAGCTGATGTCGTGGGCAGCACGCCCCTCTATGAGCGCATCGGCGACGATGCCGCTTTGCTGCAGCTTTCAGACTGCCTGGACGCAATGCGGGCAATCGTCTCCCAATACGGTGGTGACTTCATCTACTCGAAGGGCGATGACGTACTCAGCCTTTTCGAGAGCCCGGAGATGGCGCTGGCGGCCGTTTGTCAAATCAGCCACCAACTGACGAAAGGGCCGTTGCTCGCTCGTATCGGATTGCATTTCGGGCCGGTCATTCGCGCACGCGGCGCGGTATTCGGTGACGTTGTCAATGTTACCGCAAGGTTGTCCACCACGGCCAACCCCGGGGAGGCGCTGATCAGCCAGAGCTTCTTCGAAGCCCTTTCCGCGGGCAGCCGCAAGGGCCTGCGGCTCCTCGACAAAATGGACTTCAAGGGAAAGCAGGAACTCTTCGATGTCTATACCTTGTGGAGCAGCGATGGGGTCCTCAATACTCAGGTCGCCACCCGTGGCGCCACCACCGATAGACGCTCAGTCCCGCCGCGGCAAATTCATCTGGTCATCCGCTATAGAGATCAGTTGCGATCGTGTCGAAACAACGAATCCGTGACAATCGGCCGATCTGCGGAATGCAATATTATCGTCGAGCGGCCCTGGGTGTCGAGGCGCCACGCGACCTTCACCATTTCGAATGGCAGGGCCCGGCTTGTCGAACGAAGCTCTTCGGGCACATTTGTGTCGATGGGACCCGGCCCTGAAGTATTCGTACGTCGCGAAGATATTCTCCTCTTCGGCTCCGGCGTCATCTCGCCTGGACTGAAGTCGTCACTCGGCGACGCCCAGGTTCTTCACTACGAAATTGTCTCGGACTGACCCGGCCGGAGCCGCGACCGGTTTCGAGCTGGTTCGCTGACGCCGTCGATGCCGCGCCCTATCTTTTGACAGCCATTGAGATCAACCATTCAAAGCTGGGGGCCAAGGACGGCCTGGATCCGGCGTTGAATCAGTTTCGCCCGTCGAGATGGCGGACCTTGCGCAGTTGCGGGAACAGCACCATCCACAGCCCGGCGACGGCGATCGCGCCGACGCCGCCGATCACGACAGCCGGCACCGTGCCGATCAACGCCGCCATCATGCCGGCGCGGAATTCGCCCAGCTCGTTGGAAGCGCCGACAAAGACCTGGTTGACGGCGTTGACGCGGCCACGCACATGGTCGGGCGTCCACAGCTGGATCAAGGTCTCCCGGATGTAGACGCTGAACATGTCGGTGGCGCCAAGGCAGACGAGTGCGACGATCGACAGCCAGGTGATGGTCGACAGGCCGAATAGCACGGTGAAGGCGCCGAACGACGCGGCGGAGCACAGCATGATCATGCCGGCGTGGTTGCGGAGTGGATGGCCGGCCAGCCAGATGGCGACGCAGATGGCGCCGACGCTGGGTGCCGAGCGCAGCAGGCCGAGGCCCCAGGGGCCGAGCTGCAGGATGTCGCGCGCGTAGATCGGCAGCAGCGCCGCAGCGCCGGACAGAAGCACGGCGAACAGATCGAGCGAGATGGCGCCAAGCACGATCTTTTCGCTCCAGATGTAACCGAAACCGGCAAACAGGGTCTGCATCGTCGGCTTGTCGGTCTCGCTGCGCTGCGCTGGCCTCGGGATGGTGAAGATCAACACCCCCGCCGCAAGGATGAGCGCAGCGGCGGTGCCGTAGGCGACTTCCGCCGACACGCCGTAGAGCAGGCCGCCGGCGACCGGCCCGACGATGGTCGCGGTCTGCCAGGCCGACGAATTCCAGGCGATGGCGTTGGCGAAATCCTCAGATGGCACCAGATTGGCGAACAGCGAGGCGGAGGCCGGGCCGAAAAAGGCGCGGGCGACGCCGAACATGGCGAGCACGGCGAAGATCGGCAGCGGTCCGCTGATGCCGCGCAGCGTCAGGGCGAGCAGCGCCAGGGCACAGATGGCTTCGAGCAGCACCGCCAGCGCCATGATCAGCCGGCGGCCGAAGCGGTCGGCGACGACGCCGGTGACCAGCACCAGCACCAGCGACGGCAGGAACTGGACGATGCCGACCAGACCGAGATCGAGCGGGTCGCGGGTCAGGTCATACATCTGCCAGCCGACCGCGACGGAAACGATCATGGTGGCGAATGTGGTGAGGAAACGCGCCGCCCAATAGCTCAGGAAGGATCGGTGGCGGAACGCGGCGTAGCGCTGGTCCGGCGAGGTTTGTGCGGCAGTCATGGATTGAGGCCCCGTTGCGATGGCATCGGTTGGCGGGGCACTTCCACGATGGGCGCTGGTCCGACCAATGGAACTTCTAACAAAGTTCGCGGCGGGATGTGCGTCAAAATCAGCGCGCGATCAATAAATTTTCGGCTTGTCCGGCGGATTGCACGCGAGGTTTACCCGCGCAGCACGGCGGAAATGGCGTCGAGCCCGCCCCTCAACTCGGCTTCCGTCGGCCAGCCGAAACCGACGCGGAAGAAGCGTTTTTCCATTTCGAACCAGTGGCCGGGCCCGACATAGGTGCCGTGGTTTTCCAGCAGGTTGACGTAGAATCGGTCGAGGTCGAAGCCGGCATCGACATTCAAGCGGGGAAAGCCGACAACGCCACCTTCCGGCCGCACCCAATCGACCAGCGGCTCGTTGTCGATCCAGGCCTGGACGATGTCGCGGCGCCTGGCCATTTCGGGCAGCAGCGTCGCCAGAAAGGCGTCCCGGCGCTGCAGCATGCCGCGCGCGATGCCTTCGTCGATGACGCTGCCGCAGATGCCGATCTGCTCCTTGGCGGCGAGGAATTTTTCCTGGAGCGCCGCATCCCTGGTGATCAGCCAGCCGATGCGGATGCCGGGAATGCCGAAGGCCTTGGACAGCGACGAGACGCTGATCGCCCGCGGGCTCAGCGAGGCCGCCGAGGGCAGGCGCTTGCCATAGGAGAGATCGCGGTAGGTCTCGTCGACCAGCAGATGGCAGCCGCTAGCCTCGGCGAGCGCGACCAAGGCATCGAGTTCAACCCGGCTCATCATCGTGCCGGTCGGGTTGTGCGGGCAGGTGACGCTGATCAGCCTGGTGTTCGGCCGCATCGCCGCCTTGACACGTTCGACATCGATGGCGAAGCCTTCCTCGAAGGCCAGGTCGACAAAGCCGATAGCGCAGCCGATCGCCCTCGGGGTTTCGATGTTGGTGGCGTAGTTGGGCCTGATGACGACGAGATGATCGTTCGCCGACAAAAGCGAAGTCGAGATGATGAACAGCGCGCCGGCGGCACCAGCGGTGACCAGGACATCATCCGGCGAGACGCCGGCGTCCTGCGCCGCGATCAGCGCGCGAAGGTCCTTGTCGCCGCGATGTTCGCCATAGAACAGCGTGAGATCAGGCAGCGACAGGCCGATATCGGAGAGCTTCTGGTCGGCGATCGAACTTTCGGAGAGATTGTGGCGGATACGGTCATAGCCGTACTCTTCCGGCGCCTCTTTCTCGATCACCATCCTGGTGTAGTTCATCGCTTCACCCCCAACGAAACCGTCCGGTCCATCCAAGCCACAAAAACGTGAAGCCTGCCAAGGCGGATTCGCCGGCAGGCTTCAATCAATCCATTGGCTCAGCGCCGAACTGCCTGAAGCGCGTCGCGTCGAGGCGGGTTCAGGCGACGCGCTTCAAGTCTTTTGTTTTATGCATGTCGTTGTCCCAAACCGCCGTGCACTTTTGGGCGACATGCCTAGGCCGAGGCCTTGGCCTTCCTGCCTTTGGTGCCCTTGGCGGGTACCTTCACAGGGGCGGCCTTGCGGCCGAGGCCGATCGACTTCGCCAGCAGCGAGCGCGAGGCCGCATAGTTGGGGGCGACCATCGGGTAGTCCGCGGGCAAGCTCCATTTGGCGCGGTAGGCGTCCGGCGTCAGACCGAAATGCACGCCGAGATGACGCTTCAGGGATTTGAACTTCTTGCCGTCTTCGAGGCAGATGATGAAATCCGGGGTGACCGACTTCTTGGGGTTGACCGCGGGGACCAGCGGCGCCGCCACCGGGACCACCGGCTTGCCGAGCCCACTTATCGACGTGCTGACGCTGGCGATGAGATCGGGCAGGCCGGAAGCGGGCAAGCGGTTCTTCTCGACGTAAGCGGAAACGATGTGAGCGGTCAGTTCGAGAAGGTCGATGTCTTTACGGGCGCTGTCGTGGTCGTCGGTCAATCTATCTCTCCGTCCAAGGCGAATGACCCTGAAAATCGGATTCGATTTCCGGAAAGGATCATGCGCAAATCAAAATGCTACCGCGTCGTCTGGGCGTCCGCGGGACGAACTGCGTTATCGTGGCGCGGAATTCCTAGTCGGCAAATCTGCACAACGCAATGACTTGGTGTGGCGACACACATTATTTTGAACAACTATACTAAACAGTAACAATATCAGATGATCAACGCCTTGTCGCGCCACAAGCGAAACCCGCCTTCGAAGGCGCGTGTGTTATCGCCGCGTCTGCTGTCGGCGGGCAATTCATCGAGCTTGTCGACATTGCCGCCGCCAATGACGACATAGTCCGGCTGCATGGCGGCGCGGAGCCGGTCGACGACGTCGAAGACATGTTTGCGCCACTTCTTCTTGCCGCGCTTTTCCAGGCCGCGTTCGCCGACATAGTCCTCGAAACTCTTGCCATTCTTGTAGGGAAGGTGGGCGACTTCCATCGGCTGGGCGACATTGTCGACGATCATCGCCGCGCCAAGACCAGTTCCCAGCCCAAGGAACAGCATGCGCCCGCCCTCGTAACTGCCGACTGCTTGCATCAGCGCGTCATTGACCACCTTCACCGGTTTGCCGAATTGCGCGGCGAAATCGTAGCCGGCCCAACCCTTGCCGAGATTGGCGGGGTCGGCCAACGGCCTGTTGTGGGTGACCGGGCCAGGATAGCCCATCGAGATGACGTCGTATGACAGGCCCTCGGCGAGCTTCGTCACCGCATCGGCCATCTGCTGCGGCGTCAGCCCGGGACCGGAGTCGGCGCGGCGCTCCGCGCCGCCGGCGCTGGTCAGGATCTTGACGTGCGAACCGCCGATATCGATCGAAAGCACGATCTTTTCGACATCCGATGCTGGTTGCTTCACCGCTTTGGCCATCGCATCATCCTCTCACTTCACCGGATCGATCCAGCCGTTGGGCGGCCCGAACCCGCTCATGACATCGGCGGGCCCCCATGTTCCCGGCTCGTAGATGTGCGGCGGCGTGGTGTCGCCAAGCACCGGGCCGACGATGCGCCAGGCAAGTTCGCTGGCGTCTTGGCGGGTGAACAGCTGACCATTGCCGTTCATGGCGTCGCCGATCAGCCGCTCATAGGGCGGCATGTCGGCCTTGCTGTCGTCGAGCGCCGTCAGCTCGACCTGCTCGCCGATCATGTCGTCGCCGGACGCCTTGCGCTGGGCGCCGATGGCGATCACCACCTGCGGATCGATGCGGAAGCGCACGTAGTTCTGGTCGGCCGGCGTGATCCGATCGAAGACGTCGAGCGGCGGCCGCTTCAGCCGCACCACCACCTCGGTGACATGAACCGGCATGTTCTTGCCGGCGCGGATGAAGAACGGCACATCCCGCCAGCGCCATGTGTCGACGAAGAAGCGCACCGCCGCGAAGGTTTCGACCGGCGAATTCGGCGCCACGCCAGGCTCGGTGAGATAGCCCTTGAACTGACCGCGCACGACATCGTCTTTCGTCAGTGTCCGGATCGCGCGCAGCACCTGCACCTTCTCGTCGATCAGGTCGTCGGCGGAGCGGCCGACCGGCGGCTCCATGGCCAGCAGCAACAGGATGTTGAGGAGATGGTTCTCGATGACGTCGCGGATGCAGCCGACATCGTCATAGAAGCGGCCGCGCCCCTCGATGCCGAAATCCTCCGCCATGGTGATCTGCACGCTTTCGACGAAGTTGCGATTCCAGATCGGCTCGAGCAAGGAATTGGCGAAGCGGAAATAGAGCAGGTTCTGGATCGCTTCCTTGCCGAGATAGTGGTCGATGCGGAAGATAGACTGTTCGTCGAACACAAGGTGCAGCACCCGGTTGAGCCAGCGCGCCGATTGCAGGTCGTGGCCGAACGGCTTTTCCACCATCAGCCGCGCGCCATGCGCCGTGCCCGATTGCTCCAGCCCCTGGACGACCGTCTCGAACATGGTAGGCGGCACCGCCATGTAGTGCAGCGGCCGCTGGGCGCTGCCGAGCGCGCCCTTCAGCCTTTCGAAAGTGGCCGGATCGCGATAGTCACCGCTGACATAGCGAAGCAGGGACGCGAGCTTGGCGAACACCTTTTCGTCGATCTTGCCGAGCGCATGGACGATGCCGTCGCGGGCGCGCGCCTGCAACTGCTTCAAATCCCAGGCATCGAACGCGACGCCGATCACCGGTTCGGTGAGCGTGCCCTTGGCGACCATCTGGTAAAGCGCTGGAAATATCTTCTTGTGGGCGAGGTCGCCGGTGGCGCCGAAAAGCACCAGCGTGTCGGACCGTTCCTGGCTCATGAGCGTGTCTCCCCTGCCGCCGTCACGAGCCGGCCTTCGGCTTCTCGACATGGCCGCCGAACGCATAGCGCATGGCGGACAACAGCTTGTCGGCGAATTCGGATTCGCCTTGCGAGGAGAAGCGGTCGAACAGCGCGGAGGACAGCACCGGTGCCGGCACGCCGGTGTCGATCGCCGCCTTCAGCGTCCAGCGGCCTTCGCCGGAATCCGAGACGCGGCCGCCAAAGTTCGCCAGCGATGCATCTGACTTCAGCGTGCTGGCGGTGAGGTCGAGCAGCCATGAGCCGATGACACTGCCATGCCGCCAGACCTCGGCGACGTTGGCGAGGTCGATGTCGAACTGGTAATATTCGGGGTTCTGCAGCGGACTGGTCTCGGCATCGGCGTCGCGCTTGACCTTGCCGGCATTGCCGGCCTTGAGGATGTTCATGCCCTCGGCATAGGCGGCCATGACGCCGTATTCGATGCCGTTGTGAACCATCTTGACGAAATGGCCGGCACCACTCGGGCCACAATGGAGATAGCCGAAGGGTGCGGTGCCGGCGGCCTTGTCCGGGGCAGGCGCGCCGGCATCGGCGCCGGGCGCCAGCGTGGCGAATATCGAATCGAGATGCTGGACCGCTTCGTCGGGGCCGCCGATCATCAGGCAGTAGCCGCGATCGAGACCCCAAACGCCGCCGCTGGTGCCGACATCGACATAGCTCAGGCCCTTATCCCTGAGCCTGGCCGCGCGATCGACATCGTCATGATAATAGGAATTGCCGCCATCGATGATGATGTCGCCGGGTTCCATCAGGGCCGCCACCTGATCGACGATCTTGCCGGTGATCGCGGCCGGCAGCATCAGCCAGACACAGCGCGGCTTGGCGAGCTTGCCGACGAATTCCGCCATCGATGCCGCTCCGGACGCGCCGTCGGCCACCAGGGCCGCCACGCTGGCGGGGTTGATGTCGTAGACGACGCATTCGTGGCCGTCGCGCATCAGGCGCCGGACCATGTTGGCGCCCATCCGGCCCAGTCCCATCATTCCGATCTGCATGGTTTCGTCCCTGTTTCCTAGAGATTTGCTGGGTTTGGAGAGGAAGGATCTACCGGCTATCCTGCTCGGCTGACATGACGGAGAAGTCGACATTCTCCCAATCGCCGGTGCCGGGCCAGAAAAAAGTGAAAGTGAGTGTGGTTCCGCTGGGGAGGCTGGCCGTGGGTAGATCGGCTACGTGAATGCCGAAAGCGTTCTCTCTTGTCTGGCTGTCGTGGGCGGTTACCCAATTGTCGGTGCTCCAGTGGACGGTCGCAGCGGCCAACAGCTCGATGCGCAGCGTCTTGCCCACGGGGAGCGTTCGGATCTTGTGGTTGAACCGCCAAGTCCTGAACGGCGATACGGTCCCGTCCTCGATGTAGCGCTTGACGCCTTGCGGCGGCATGTCGAAGACCGTGCCGTCGCGCAGCGAGCGCAGCAGCTTGATATGCTCCGAATGTGCCCAGACCAGCGGCATGGCGCTGCCCGAAGGGTGACCATGCAGCAGTTCGCGCTCGGTCAGGTCGGCGCCGTCCCAGACCTGCTCCGGCAACAGGCCGCCAAGCCCGGCCGAGCCTTCCAGCGCCGCCAGCAGGCTGGCCGCCTTGTCCATGCGCCCCGCCGCCAGCTCGTAATGGGCGCGTTCGCCGGCGAGCAACGGCCAGGGCCGGCCCTGGCCGGTTCCGTCGAAAGGCGCGCCGTCTTCGTGCTCGCCATAGCCGTCACCATTGTAACGATACCAGAGCGGTCCTTGCGGCAGGTCGCAGCGCAATTGCGCATCGATGACCTTGGCGGTGTCGATCATCCGCGGATCGTCGGCCGCCCTCAACCCGAAGCGGACGAGCGCCAGCGCGTCGGGGCTGACAATTTCCTCGGCGGGCCGATCCGTATCGCCGGGAGGCCGGTTCTTTATCGGGACATAGCCGTCCTTCGGCGAGCCGGCCTCGGCGCTGTCGGGTGGCGCGATGCGGACGTAGTAACCATCGACGCCGGTTTCCTCGCAGATTGCCGTGCCGGTGACGTAGGTCCAGCGCTCGACCTGGTCATTCCAGCCATCGGCGGTCTCGCGCAGATAGGTTGCCGCGTCTTCCTTGCCGCAGGCGTCGAGCAGGTCTGCCGCGGCAAGCAGTGCCGCGATCTCGACGGCAAGCGTGAACGGGCTGTAGCCGGCATCTTCTTCCCATCGGTCCTCGCCGGTGACGGGTCCGTTGCGCACGACATAGGTGGCGGCGCGCTCGATCATCGGCAGGAAGGCGGAGACCCTGGCGCGCGGCAAGTGCCCGGCGCGGTGCAATGCGTCGGCCAGCAGCAGCGGAAAGGCGCATTCGTCCATCTGGATGCCGGGCCAATAGGCCGACCCGTCGAGCCAGGCGTTCTGCGGCCAGTGGCCGTCCGGTTGCTGGATGGAGCGCAGATAGCCAAGAATCCGCAGTGCCGACGCGGCATCGCCGGCGGCGAGAAAGGCGCCCGCCGTTTCGACCAGATCGCGCGGCCAGACCAGATGGTAGCCGCCGAGATCGTCGTCGCCCTTGTTGAAGCCCCACGGGATCGACAGGCTGGCGACCGCGGCGCCCGGCACGGCGGTCGAGCGGTGCGTCGCCAGAACCGCGGTCGAGACGCGATAGAAGTTGATCCCGGATTCGCCATGCCGGTCCAGCGGCAGCAGGCCGGCCTGCCAGGTGCGCCAATTCCGGACGTAGGACCTGGCTGTCGCCGCAAAGCCGCGCTTCAGGCTGGCGAAGGCATTTTCAGCAGCCTCGTCAGGGGTCGCGCCAAAGCCAAGAGCCAGCAAAGCCGTTGTCTTCGCGCCGGAAAAGCCGATTTCGCCGGTCAGCGCGACATTGCCGTCCTCCGCGCGTTGGCAAGCCGGGTCAAGCTTGCCGGCATGATTGAGTTGCTGCCAGCCATCGGAGAAGCCGACATAGCCGGCCGAGCAGCTTGCCCATGGCAGCGACGAGGCCAGCGCCAGGCAGATGCCGCGCCCCGAGGCAAACAGCACCGGCTTTCCCTTGTGGTCGCCGACCCAAGCGGTGTTACCCATGCCGGCGTTGACCAGATGCGGCGCCAGCAAGGCGTAGACCCGGTAGTCGCTTGGCACGCCCTTCAGCGCCGTGAAGGTGATCTCCTGCAGCAGGGCGGGGCGGGCCGGGTCGGCGAGGATGCGCTTTTCGATCCGGTAGGCGCCGTCGGTCGCGGTGTTGACCAGCCGGTAGGCGGGCACACCGTCCTCGAACGGTTCGATGGCGTGCGCGGCATGGCGTTTTTCTTCCGAGAAGTAGCCGTCGGGGCCGGTGACGATCAGGCCCAGGTCGCGCGTGCAGGCGCTGTCGACGCGCGGATAGTAGACCTCGTTGAGAATGCCGTGGCTGATCGTGAACCAGATCCGGCCGGCCGGTGAAAGGGAGGTTCCGACGCCGCTCTTGGCGCTTGACGTCCAGCGTGCCGGAATTCCCGGGGCGCCCGGAGCAACGGTTGGCGTCACTGGCATTCTGTTTCGGTCTCCTGGCCCCTTCCCTAGACCAGGACGCGAACCCATTTCAATCATTGCACCGCGAGTTGATCGACTGTCGCAAAGAGGGCGTCGTTGACAGCACCGTTCGTAGATGTCCACTATTCCCCCGGCAGGGAGGCCCGGCGAAAATCGCGGATCGGCAGCACGCTCGGGCACGGGAGCGTCGCGGCTGGCCCGGCGTGGTCCGTTCAGTTGTCATGGGAGGTCTCAAAACCATGTCGGATGTGTCTCCTATGCTGATCGACCGGCTGCTTGCTATTTCGCGGGCGCTGGCCGGCCACATCGATACCGGTACGGCGTTCCGTGCAACGGCCATCGAGATCGGTACGCTCATTCCGCACAATCATATCGATCTGGCGGTGCTGTCGCATGATCGGCGCATGCATGCCTGCTATGAAGCCGGCTTCCACACCAGCTGGAGCGAGCTGTCGCAGCATCCGGTAGAGGGCAGCCCGATCCGAACGGTGCTGTGGGGCGAGGTGCCCTATCTGCTGGCGGACGATGCACTTTTCGACCAGCGCTTCCACTTCACGGGGGCATTCGACGAACCGATCTTCGCCGCAAGGCTGCGCAGCCGCATCATCGTGCCACTCAGGGCGCGCGGCGGCATCATCGGCGCCCTCAACATCAGCCGGCATGAGGCCGGCTGTTACACGCTTGCCGATGTCGAGGTCGCCCAGCAATGCGCCGACCTGATCGCGCCCTATATCTTCGCGCTGATCCAGACCGAGGAGGCGCGCCGGGCCATGCTTGCCGAGAGCGAAGCGCGCAATCGCGTCGAACTGCTGCGAGTCGGCGCCTCGCAACTGACCGAAGGCATGGAGCGCGAGCGCCGGCGCATGGCCATGGACCTGCACGACCAGACGCTTGCCGACCTCGCCCGCATCGCGCGCCAGCTTTCGGCCTTGCGCGGCCAGGGCGTGGCGCGGGCGGCGCAGCTTGCCGACCTCGAGCAGGAGGTCGCCGGCTGCCTGACGGAACTGCGCCACATCGTCGACGACATGCGGCCGAGCGTGCTCGAACTGTTCGGCCTGCGCGACGCGGTCGAGGCGCATCTCAACCGCAGCGTCGCCAGGGCCAAGCCGCCGATTGCCGTGCGCATCGCCGACACCAGCGACGGCAGCGCCGACAACCTGCCCGAGCCGGTCCGCACCGCGCTCTACAGGATCGTGCAGGAAGCGATCAACAATGCGGTCCGCCACGCCGCGCCGCGCCGCATCGACGTGCTGCTGGCGTCGACGGCGAGCATGCTGCGGGTGATCGTGACCGATGACGGCCAGGGATGCGGCACTGTTGATCCGGCCGCCCATGGCGGCATTGGCCACATGCATACGCGGGCGGCTCTTATCGGGGCGCGGCTGCGCATCGGTCAAGCCGGCCGCAAGGGCGGCGGCACGCGTGTCGTCATCGAGATAGACCGCCAGCCGTCCCGGCAATTGCCTGACGCGGCGGCTGCAACAGCGCCCGATCAGCAGGCCGTGCCGGAGGGTGTGTGATGCTTGTGATGATCGCCGAGAATGACGGGCTGCACCGCACATTCGCGCGCCGCACCGTCGAGCAATTGTGGCCCGGTGACGTCGAGGTGATAGAGGCGAGCGACGGCGAGGACGCCATCAACCTCGCCGCCGCGCGCGAGCCGCCGCATGTCGTGCTCGACCTGCAGATGCCGAAGGCGACGGGAATCGAGGTTGCCAGGGCGATCTGGAACCGCCGCGCCGGCACGCACATCCTGTTCTGGTCGAATTTCGCCGACGAGGCCTATGTACGCGGGGTGGCACGCATCGTGCCGCCTGGTTCGGTCTATGGCTATGTGCTCAAGTCGGCGACGGAGGAGGGCATGCGGTCGGCCCTGCGCGGCGTTTTCCGCGAAGGCCATTGCATCATCGACCGTGAGATACGCGGCATCCAGCACCGCGTCCAGGATCGGTTCGAGGGCATCACCGACGGCGAATATGAAAGCCTGATCGACATCGCGCTCGGCCTGACCGACCGCGCCATCGCGGCGCGTCGCGGCCTGTCGATCCGTGGTGCCCAGAGCCGCATCAAGCATGTCTACGACAAGCTCGGCATCGTGCCGGCGGAGGACGGCGCAAGCGACGCTTCCGTGTTCAATTCGCGGACGCGGGCGATCTATCTCGCCATGGCGCGCGGCCTGATCAACATCGACGCGCTGCGCCGCGAGCAGGACCGGCTCGATGCCTGGCTGGCGCAGGCTCCGCCGGATCACTAATTCCAACCGCCGCGACTGTGCAAACGCACAGTCGCCCGTGCGCTTTGACCCCTATCGCCACGCCGGCACCGCAACTACGCTCGACCTCATAAGAAGATTATATCGGGGAAGCGCTCATGCCATTCGTCACCATGCGGATACGCACGGCTGTTGGCGCCGGGAGCCAATGATGTCGGCGCTGGCGCGACCCCGCCACTCCGGCTTCGACGACGTCGTCGGCGATGCGACGATCGAAATGCTGGCGAGCGGCTTCGGTTTCCTCGAAGGGCCGGTGTGGCACCCCTACGAGAAATGGTTGGTGTTCAGCGACATTCCGGAAAGCCGCATCTACCGGCGCCACGCGGAGGGCGAGATCGAGTTGTTGCGCGAGCCGAGCCACAAGGCCAATGGCAACACGCTGGACCGCCAGGGGCGGCTGGTCACTTGCGAGCACGCGACGAGCCGCGTGACCCGCGCCGAGCCCGACGGCAGCACGACGGTGCTCGCCACGCACCACCAGGACAGGCAGCTCAACAGCCCGAACGACATCGTCGTTGCCACCGGCGGATCGATCTACTTCACCGATCCGGGCTACGGCAGGATGGAATTCTATGGCGTGCCGCGTCGCCAGGAGCTGCCGTTCCAGGGCGTCTACCGCATCGATGGCGACGGCGCCCGGCTGACGTTGCTGGCCGACGATTTCATCCAGCCGAACGGCCTTTGCTTCTCGCTGGACGAGTCGCGGCTGTTCATCAACGACACCGAGCGCGGCCATATCAGGGTGTTCGGCGTCGAGCCGAACGGCGACCTCAACGGCGGCGCGGTGTGGGCCGTGACCGAGGGCGATGGACCGGGAGCGCCCGACGGCATGAAGATCGACAGCCGCGGCAATCTCTATTGCACCGGCCCCGGCGGTATCCACGTCTTCGACGCGTCGGGTGCCATCCTGGGCGTCATCCGGACGCCGGAGAGCTGCGCGAATTTCACGTTCGGGGACGACGATCTGAGGAGCCTCTTCATCGCCGCGTCGACATCGCTTTACCGGCTCAGGGTGCGCGTGCCGGGATTAAGACTGTTTTGAGCTCGCGACCATCCGTGCTCAAATCAGGTTGGGAGTGAGGCCGGGATCAAAGCCGGCAGGAACTGTAGCAGTCAACATCTGGGAGGATACGACATGAAGAAACTACTCGTCTTGAGCGCTCTGGCGGCAATGCTCGCCTCGGGCACGGCACTTGCCGACACCAGTGGTAAGAAGATCGCCTTTTCCAACAACTATGCCGGCAATTCGTGGCGGCAGGCGATGCTCGACAGCTATGGCATCGTCACCAAGAAAGCGGTGGCCGACAAGGTGGTTGGCGCCGCCGACATCTTCACCACCGCCGACAAGGAGGTGCCGACGCAGGCGGCGCAGGTGCAGAACCTGATCCTGCAGGGCTACGACGCGATCGTCATTAACGCCGCTTCGCCCGACGCACTCAACGGCGCCATCAAGCAGGCCTGCGACGCCGGCATCGTGGTCGTCTCCTTCGATGGAACCGTGACCGAACCTTGCGCCTACCGCGTCGTCGTCGACTTCAAGGACATGGGCAAGCAGGAAGTCGAACAGATGGCCAAGTTCCAGCCCAAGGGGGGCAATCTGCTGGAAATCCGTGGCCTTGCCGGCACCTCTATCGACGATGCCATCCATGCCGGCATCCTCGAAGGCGTTGCAGCCCATCCCGAGTTCAAGATCGTCGGCTCGGTGACCGGCGACTGGGATCAGACCACCGCGCAGAAGGCGGTCGCGACCATCCTGCCATCGCTGCCTGACGTCGTCGGCATCGTCGACCAGGGTGGTGACGGCTATGGCGCGGCACAGGCCTTCGCCGCCGCCGGCAAGCCGCGCCCGACGATCATCATGGGCAACCGCCAGGACGAGCTGCAGTGGTGGAAGGAGCAGAAGGACAAGGACGGCTACCAGACCTGGTCGGCTTCGATCGCACCCGGCGTGTCGTCGCTCGCCTTCTGGGTGGCGCAGCAGGTGCTCGACGGCCGCAAGGACATCCCGCACGATCTGCTGGTGCCGTATCTGGCCTTCACCCAGGACGATTTCGAGGCCGAGCTGCCGAAGATCGTCAAGGGCGGCGTAGCCAGCCACGAATACACGCAGGAAGACGCCATCGCGGCCATCAAAGCCAACATCAAGTGAGTGTCGCGGCAGCGTTGCCGTCCGTATCGCCGAGCGGATATCGTTGAGCATGCCTGAAGGGAACGCTGACATCATCAGACTGAGCGGCGCCGAAAAGCATTTCGGCGCCGTTCGCGCCCTGGGCGGCGTGGATTTTCACGTCGGTCCCGGCGAGTGCGTCGGTCTCGTCGGCCACAATGGCGCCGGCAAGTCGACACTCATGCACATGGTGGCGGGCACCTTGACGCCCGACAGCGGCAGAATCGGCGTGCATGGCGACATCGAGGACAACTACTCGGTGTCGCGGGCGCAGCAGCTCGGCATACGCTGCGTGTTCCAGGAATTGTCGCTGTGTCCCAATCTCAGCGTCGCCGAGAACACGCGCATCAACCACGCTTCGTTGCGCGGCTTCGGCTGGCGGCGCAAGGCGGCCGAGCTGATCGCCGCCAAGCTCGACGAGATCTTTCCGGGGCATAGCATTTCGGCGTCGGACATTGTCGGCGACCTGTCGATCGGCCGGCGGCAGATGGTCGAGGTGGCGCGCGCCTTTACGGTCACCCAGGATCGGCTCGACCTTGTCATACTCGACGAGCCGACATCGTCGCTGGACGCGCATACGGCCGGCCAGTTGCTGGCCTTCGTGCGCCGCTTCGTCGCCGGCGGCAAAAGCTGCATCCTGATATCGCACGTGCTGGGCGAGGTGCTGCGGAATGCCGATCGCATCGTGGTGATGCGCGACGGCAAGGTGGTTGTCGCCGACGCCGCCAGTGCCTTCGACCGCGACCGGCTGGTGACGGCGATGGGCGGGGCGGAAGCGCGCCAGAAGGCCGCGGCGCAAGTCGCCGCCGCCAAGCCCGAGGCTAGTCCGCTGCGGGTGCGGGCCCGTCCCGCCGCGCAGAAGGACGGCAACGAACTTGTCGCCCGCGCAGGCGAAATCATCGGCCTTGCCGGGTTGGCGGGACATGGACAGACTGACCTGCTGCTGGCGATCTTCGCGGCTGCGTCGCGCGCCCGGGCCGGCATCGAGGTGACCGCGCCGGTGGCGCTGGTGGCCGGCGACCGCCAGTCGGATGGTATCTTCCCGCAATGGTCGATCGCGCAGAATATCGGCATCCGCTCGCTGGCACGCCTGCGCAACGGGCTGTTGATCTCGCCGCAGCGTGAGGCCGAACTCGCCGAGTTCTGGCAAAAAAAGATCGGCATCCGCACGCCGGACATGAACAACAACATTTTCTCGCTGTCGGGCGGCAACCAGCAGAAGGCGCTGTTTGCCCGTGCGCTCGGCTCCGACGCACAGATCGTGCTGATGGACGACCCGATGCGCGGCGTCGATATCGGCACCAAACTGGAGGTCTACGACCTCGTGCGCGAAGAAGCCCGCAATGGCCGTACCTTCCTCTGGTACACCACGGAAACCGAAGAGCTCGACAATTGCGACCACATCTATGTCTTCAAGAACGGCCGGATCGTCGCCAATTTGCGGCGCGACGAATTGACCGAAGAGAAGATCATCCAGTCCTCGTTCGGCGATGCGGCCTGAGATGACTGCCGCCAGCGTAGACACCGGCCTTAAGACTTCCTCCGAGCGCGGGGCGCTGGCGCGTGCCCGCCTGCTGCGCGGGCTGCTGCCGGCGCTGTCGCTGGCGCTGGTGCTGATCGCCATCGCCTGGCTCAACCCTCGCGCGATCAGCTATTTCGGCTTCAGCCTGATGCTCAACCTGGCGATCCCGATCGCGCTGGCGACGATCGCGCAGATGTTCGTCATCGCCGGCAACGAGCTCGACCTGTCGATCGGCACCTTCGTCGGTTTCGTCGGTTGCGTCACGGCGACATGGCTGAAGGACGCTCCGCTCATCGGCGTCGCCATCCTGCTCGGTTCGATCGGCGTCTATGCGCTGCTCGGCGCGCTGATCCATCTGCGCAACCTGCCCTCGATCGTGGTGACGCTCGGCATGAGCTTCGTCTGGCAGGGTCTGGCCATTCTCGTCCTGCCCAAACCTGGCGGCAAGGCGCCGGACTGGCTGCTGGCGATCATGGCGTTCAAGCCGCCTTTCGTCCCGTTCCCGATCATCGCGGCGCTGCTGATCGGCCTCATCGTTCATTTCGGCCTGATGCGCACCTCCTACGGCGTGATCCTGCGCGGCTCCGGAGGCAATCCGGCGGCGCTCGGGCGTGCCGGCTGGTCGCTGCTCAAGACCAAGATCGTGCTGTTTTCGCTGGCGGGCCTGTTCGGCGTGCTGTCCGGCATGGCGCTGATCGGCATCACCACCTCGGCCGATGCCAATATCGGCAATGGGTACACGCTGCTGGCGATCGCCGGCGTCATCCTCGGCGGCGGCGAATTCGTCGGCGGCCGGGTGTCGCCGATCGGCGCGGTGCTTGGCGCGCTGACGCTGGCGCTCGCCGCATCGCCGCTGCTCACCTTCATGCACATTCCGCCCGACTGGCAGGTGGCCGCCAATGGCGCCATCCTGATCATCGTGCTGGCGGCGCGGGTGCTGATCAGCCGCAGGGAGAGGTGAGGCAATGGTATCGGTGAAGGCGCTGCTCGGCAGACCCTGGATATGGTCGTTCCTCGGCGCCGTGCTGGTGTGGCTGGCGACGATCGTCTTCACCGGCGGCTATGGCGCCGGCGGCATGGTCACCGCGGCCCTGTCGCTGGCGGTGTTCACCGTCATCGTCGGCGTCGGCCAGATGTTCGTCATCACGCTTGGCCCAGGCAATGTCGACCTGTCGTTGCCGGCCAATATCGGGCTTGCCAGCGCCGTCGCCATGAAGGTCATGGACGGCAGCGATACTATGATCGCGGTCGGGCTGCTGGCGGCGCTCGCCACGGGCGCCGCGATCGGTGTCGTCAATTACCTGCTGATCTGGGCGCTGCGCATTCCGCCGATCATCGCCACGCTGTCGGCCAGCTTCATCATCCAGTCGATCGACATCAGCTATGGGCGCGGGCTGCAGATCAAGCCGCCGCCCGGCTTCGCCGATTTCGCCAACTGGCAGGTGCTGGGCATTCCGGTGCTGGCGATCCTCACCGTGCTGTTCACCATCGGTGCGGCAATAGCGCTGCAGCGCATGATCTATGGCCGCTCGGTGCTGGCAATCGGCCAGAACATACGCGCCGCCTGGCTCGCCGGCGTCAATGTCGGCCGCATCCGCTTCCTCACCTACACGTTGTCGGGGGCGCTCGGCGGCATCGACGGCGCGCTGCTTGCCGGCTATTTCCGCGGCGCCAATGTCGATATCGGCAACGAGTATCTGCTGGCGTCCATCGCCGTCGTCGTCATCGGCGGCACGTCGGTGGCCGGCGGCAAGGCCAACGTGCCCGGCGTCTGGGGCGCGGCCCTGTTCCTGGTTCTGCTTTTGACCATGCTCAACACGTTCGGCGTCAGCGCCGGCGTGCGTCTGCTGCTGACCGGGCTGATCATCGTTGGCGTGATCACGGCGGCGGGTGGGCAGAAGGCCTTGCGTTAGTTGTGATGTCGCAGAACGTTGATGCTGGTGGGACAGCACACCCCTCTGTTCTGTCGGACATCTTTCCTTTGGAGGATGTCCGGCGGCAGCACCTCCTGGCGTGGCGGACGCGCCGTCCACGCCGCGTTACCGGAGATGGTGGCGGCGGAGGCTGCCGGGTGATGCCGGCCTGCGAACGGCATTTTTCTGCGCTTCCGGTGCTCACTCACCTAAAAGTACGCAGCGCGCCGGTTCTCGAAAACCACCATTCTCGGCTCGGCTGACCTGAATCCCAACACACCCTGGGCACTTTCAAGGCCGGTAATCATTGTGCCAGGCCGGCATCCGGTTCCCATCCGCGTCATGGCGCTGTAAATCCCGTTCGCGCGGTCTTGGCCGCTCACCAATGCTGGGAGGTTTTGTTGTCCGATTTCCTGAAGGTCAGTCGCGACGGTGATGTCGCCATCGTCATCATCGACAATCCGCCGGTCAACGCGTTGAGTTTTCATGTCCGCGACCCGTTGATGCAGGCTTTGGTCGCCTTGCGCGATGATGCTTCGGTCGCGGCTATTGTCATCGCTTGCGCCGGCCGGACTTTTGTCGCTGGCGCAGACATCACCGAGTTCGGCAAGCCGATACAGCAGCCCGATCTGCGTGCCATTGTGGCCATGCTGGAGACCATCGCCAAGCCGACGGTCGCCGCCATCCACGGCACCGCGCTCGGCGGTGGGCTGGAACTGGCGCTCGGCTGCCATTTCCGCGTCGCCGATGCCGGCGCCAAGCTCGGCCTTCCCGAGGTGAAGCTCGGCCTGCTGCCGGGCGGCGGCGGCACGGTGCGGCTGCCGCGTCTTGTCGGCGCGGTGAAGGCGCTCAAGATGATCGTTTCCGGTGCGCCGATCGGTGCGGCCGAGGCGCATGCCGCCGGTCTCGCCGATGCCGTCTTCGAAGGCGATCTGACCACGCATGCGGTGAACTTCGCCAGGGAAATGGCCCGCATGGGTGGTCCCTTCACGCCGGTGCGCGATCGCGATGAGGGGCTTAGGGAAACCGACCTGGTGGCTTTCGACGCCGAGGCAACGGATCTTGCCAGGAAGGCGCGTGGCCTCGAAGCGCCGATCGCCTGCGCGCAAGCGGTGCGCAATGCCGTCACGCTGCCCTTCGACGAGGCGCTGGCGGCGGAGCGCGAGCTCTTCGTGAAGCTCGTCGCCAGCGACCAGTCGCGCGCCCATCGCCACCTGTTCTTCGCCGAACGTGAGGCAGCAAGGGTACCCGGCAAGGACACGCCCAAGCGCAGGATCGCCCGCGTCGGCGTCATCGGCGCCGGCACGATGGGCGGCGGCATCGCCATGGCTTTCGCCAATGGCGGCTATCCCGTGACTTTGCTGGAAACCAGCCATGAAGCATTGCAGCGCGGGCTGGCGACCATCGAGAAGAACTATGCCGTCTCCGTTTCGCGCGGTTCATTGACCGAAGACGCCAAGCGGCAGCGGTTCGCGCAGTTCAAGGGTTCCACCGACTATGCCGATCTCGCCGATTGCGACCTGATCGTCGAGGCGGTGTTCGAGGATATGGCGGTCAAGAAGGAGGTTTTCGGCATGCTCGATACGGTGGCCAAGCCGGGCGCGATCCTCGCTACCAACACCTCCTATCTCGACATCAATGAAATCGCCGCCTCGACCTCGCGTCCGGAGGATATGCTCGGTCTGCATTTCTTCTCGCCGGCCAATGTCATGAAGCTGCTGGAGATCGTGCGGGCCGACAAGACCGCGCCCGATGCGCTGGCCACTGTGGTCGATCTGGCGCGGCGGATCGGCAAGGTGGCCGTCGTCGTCGGCGTCTGCCACGGCTTCGTCGGCAACCGCATGCTGGCGGCGCGTGGCGCCGAATCCGAAGCGCTGCTGCTGGAGGGTGCCACGCCGCGCCAGATCGACCAGGCGTTCACCGATTTCGGCTGGCCGATGGGGCCGTTCCAGATGGGCGATCTCGCTGGCCTCGACATCGGCTGGCGCAACCGCAAGGCGCGCGGCCAGACGGCCGTGATCGCCGATACGCTGTGCGAACAAGGGCGGTTCGGCCAGAAGACTGGCCGTGGCTTCTATCTCTATGAGAGCGGCGCTCGCACACCGGTCCCGGATCCCGAGGTTGAGGCGCTCATCCGCGACAAGGCCGCCGAGAAGGGCATCGCGCCGCGTGCGATCGGCGCCGCGGAGATCATCGAGCGCACGCTCTATCCCCTGGTCAACGAAGGCGCGAAGATTCTAAGGGAAGGGATAGCGGCCCGCGCGTCCGACATCGACGTCGTCTGGGTCAACGGCTACGGCTTTCCCATCGGCAAGGGCGGCCCGATGTTCTGGGCTGGTCTCGAAGGGGCGGGCAAGATCATCGAGCGGCTCGAATACTGGCATCAGCGGACTGGCAAGGATGTGTTCAAGCCGGCACCGTTGCTGAAGCGAATGGCCGAGACCGGCTCCTGGGAAGCCGGCGCGACAGCCTGATCAAACGCTGATTGGGGGCTGGAGGAATACCGCGAACGTCACGTCCAAACATGCGGCGGAGGCAGTGACGCGGCAGATGTCGCTCGGCCATGCCCAGCACAATGTCCGCGTCAACGCACTCTGCCCAGGCTGGGTCGACACCCCATTCAACGAACCGTTCATCGCCCGGATGGGCGGACGCGAGTGATCGAGCGCTACGTCCGCACCAAGATTCCGGTGGAACGCTGGGCCGCCTTAGACACGGATGCCTCGACGGCTTCTCGCTCACACGTGCTTGCGGCCGCCGGTCTCGCGGAACCAGCTGTCGGGATAGGGGTACCACCATTCCTGGATTGCCGGCTTGTGGTCGATGATGACCATCTTCGAGCGGCGGAAGGCGTCCAGCCCCTGGCGTCCAAGCTCGCGGCCGAGGCCCGAGGCCTTCCAGCCGCCGAAGGGCAGGGCGTCATTGTCGATCAGCGGATTGTTGACCCAGACCATACCGGCCTCGAGCCGTTCGGCCGCCTCATGCGCCTCGGCGAGGTCGGTGGTGAAGACCGAGGCACCGAGCCCGAACGGGCTGTCGTTGGCAAGCCGGATCGCTTCCTCGAAATCCTTGACCCGGCAGATCGCGGCGACCGGCCCGAAGCACTCTTCGCGCACGATCGCCATATCCGGGGTGACGCCGGTGAGGATGGTGGGCTCGTAGAACCAGCCTACATTGTGCGCCGGTGGGATGCGCCCGCCGGTGACCGCCTTGGCGCCGTGCGCGATGGCGTCGTCAACCAGGCGCATGACCTTGGTCCGCGCGGCTTCGCTGACCAGTGGGCCGATCTCGGTCTTGTCCATGCCGTTGCCGATGCGCAGCGCGCGCGTCCTTTCGGCGAACAGCGCGACGAAGCGGTCGTGCACGGCGTCGACGACGAAGAAGCGCTCGGCCGAGGTGCAGACCTGGCCGGTGAGGTGGAAGGCGGCGGTGACGCTGCCAGCCGCCGCTATGTCGAGCGGCGCGTGTTGGCTGATGATCAGCGGATCGCTGCCGCCGGCCTCGATGACGCACGGCTTCATGCGTTCGGCGCAGGCCACCGCAACCGCCTTGCCGGCGGCGACCGAGCCGGTGAAGGCGACGGCGTGGGTGCGATCGGAAGCGATCAGCGACTGCGCGGTGGCCGCGCCGCCTGGCAGGCAGGAAACAAGGCCCTCCGGCAGGGAGCGGAACATGGCCATGTAGTCCAGCGTCGACAGCGTCGTCGCCTCGGCCGGCTTGATCACGCAGGCATTGCCGGCGGCAAGTGAAGCGGCCACCGTCCAGCACATCAGCAGGATCGGAAAATTGTAGGGCATGATGTGGACGGAGACGCCATAGGGCTCGTAGCGCGCATACTGGAACGAACCGGCCTGCGTCGTGCCGGCGATCTTGCCGGCGTCGTCGCGCGCCATCTCGGCATAGTAGCGGAAGATCGGCGCGCAATTGGCGATCTCGCCGATGGCTTCGGGATAGGGTTTGCCCATCTCGCGCACCATCAGCTCGGCGCAGCGTGTGAAGTCTGCCGCCTCGATGGCATTGGCGACGGCATGCAGGTGCTTTGCCCGGCTCTTGGCGTCGAGCCTTTTCCAGGCGGCCTGCGCCTTGGTCGCGGCGGTAAGCGCGGCGTCGATTTCACTATCTGTAGCGGCCGAGATCGCGCCGACGGTTTCGAGCGTCGCCGGATCGATCACCGGTTTCGTCGCGCCGGCCATCGGCCGGTAGTTCGGATTGACGAAGAACGCCGGCCGGTCAGGGGAGAAATGCATGGACATCCTCTCGGATCCGCTCAGCGGATCATGTAGACCTTCTTGATCGTCTCATGGACGGTGCAGACGCCTTTCCAGTCCTGCGGAAAGAAGGCTGCCGTGTCCGGCTCGATCTCGATCACCTCTCCGGATTCATGCACATAGGTACAGCGGCCTTCGAGGAAGTGGCAGAACTCGTCGCGGGTGACGTGGCAGTGCCATTTGCCGGGCGTGCAGACCCACAGGCCGCATTCGGAGCGGCCTTCCGGCCCCTTGTGCAGCAGCTTGCCCGAGGTGTGGGATTGCCCCTCGATCATGGTCGGGATGACGCCCCAGTCGACGAGGTCGGTGATGGCGAGCGGGGATTGCATGATCAGCGTGGTCATATCGATTTCCTTGAAATGGCTGCTTACCGGCACATGAAGGCCTTGGTCAGCGTTTGCGTGATGATGGAGATGCCGGTCCAGCCGGCAGGGAAGAACACGAGCGTGCCGGCCTCAACCGGAATTTGCTCCCCATTCTCATGGACATAGCTGCCGTGACCCGACAGGAAGTGGCAGAACTCGTCGGCGGCGAAGGTGACCTTGCGGGTGCCCGGCGTGCAGCACCACAGGCCGCATTCGCTCGACCCGTCCGGGGTTTTCGAGAGGATCCGTCCCGAAACGCGAGGCGCGCCGGCGAGCGTGTTGGCCCCCGCGCCCCAATCCTCCAGTTCAACGCTTGAGGCCTTCGGCCAGTGCGGTGTCGACATGTGATCAAGTTCCGTTGCCGTTCAAGCCAGCATGTAGACGTTGCGCATGGTCTCATGCACGGTGCATTCACCCGTCCAGCCGGCTGGGAACATGACCACGGTCCCTGTGGAGACTTCTATCACTTCGCCGACATCCGACCTGTAGGTCGCGCGACCGGCGACGAAATGGCACAATTCGTCGCGCGGGATGCTCAGGCGCCAGCGTCCTGGCGTGCACACCCAGATGCCGGATTCCGGCCGGTTGTTCGGTCCCTTGTGCACCAGCCTGCCGGTCGAATGCGAAGCGCCGTCCAGCGCGTCCGGCTGGGCGCCCCAGTCGACGAGATCGGTGCGGGTGGAGGCCTGGTGGAGGTGCGGGGCGGAGGAGGTCACAGCAGCGCCTCCAGCAACCCGGCCGCCTTCTCGGGCCCGTTCTGCGCGTGCATCTGCGCCGAGGTCTTCGCCAGTTTCGCCTTCATGGCCGGGTCGGTCAGGCAGGCTTCGATCCTGGCGATCAGCTCGGCATCGCTCCAGTCGTAGCGCGGCATGCCGAAGCCGTGGCCGGTTTCTTGCACGCGGGTGGCGTTGTCATGCCCGTCCCAGACATAGGGCATGATGATCGCCGGCTTGCCGAAATAGAGGCACTCGGTGAACGAGTTGTTGCCGCCATGATGGATCACCGCGTCGACCTGCGGGATGACCGAAGGTTGCGGGAACCAGCTCTCGACGATGACGTTGCCGGGCACGTCCGTGTACTGGTCCTTGTAGCCGCCGACATTGACCAACGCGCGGTAGCGCGTCTTGCCCAGAGTCGTGATGATGCGCTTCAACAGCTCGACATCGCCGGCCCCCAGGCTGCCGAAGGAGACATAAAGCAGCGGTCCGTCATTGTTTTTCGCGAAGGTCGGTACCGTGTAAGGTTTCTCCTGCCGCACGCAGCCTTCCAGATACTGGAACTTTGCCGGGTCGAGCGGATGGCGGCGCTTGAATTTCGCCGCCTCGGGATAGAGCAGCAGGTTGAGATAGGGCGAGGCCTCGAAGAACTGGCCGATCGGATAGGGTGCTTCGTTGTTGGCGGTGAGGAAGGCGTTGAAGTCGTCATGGATCGGCTTGATCACCGCATTGAAGTGATCGCGGTAGCGCTGGTGCCCGGCATGGTCGTTCTCGCCGCAGCCCGACAGATGCGGCGGGATGTCCTCGTCCTCGATCTCGTTTTCCGAGCAGGAGATGACGCGCACCCACGGCTTGCCGAACTGCTTGATCGCCGGGAACAGGATGACGTTGTCGACGCAGATCACGTCAGGCTTGATGGCGGCCAGAACGCGCGGCAGATCCTTCTGCGCCCATTTGGCGCTGTCGACGATCGCCGTCCAGCAATCCTTCACATAGTTGTCGACCTGGTCGTAGGGCGACTTGCGGAAGTTCGGGATGTGGCCGTTGATGAAATCCTCCCAGAACTTGGCCATCTGCTCGGGCGGCATCGGCTCGGACAGGTTCACCGGATGGGCCTCGAAGCCGTAGCCCTTGTAGACATCGACGAAGCCGGGGTCGGACAGGAAAACCGCTCTGTGGCCGCGCGCCTCGACCGCCTGGGCGATGCCAACGGAATTGAGCGCCGGGCCGTAGGCCGCTTCGGGAAAGAACGCGATCGTCTTCTGCGCCATCAAGCTTCTCCTCTATTCTGCGAAAATTCTGACATCGGCGGCGTCCCAGCCGAGTTCGACCTGATCGCCCGACGAGACCGGCCGGCGGTCGGCCGCATCGGCGGTGACGCGCACCAGGAATGGTTTTGGCGACAGGGGCGTGCGGACATGCAGCTGCAGGTCGAGCCCGTGATAGGCGAGCGCCTCGACCGTGCCGGTGGTGCGGTTGGCGGTCTGAATCTCAGGGAACAACCGGATGCGTTCGGGCCGCACTGAAGCAACGGCGGAAGCACCGGGCGGAAGCGCGGCGGGAACCTTGCCGGCGATGCGCGCGCCATTGCTCGCCATAACGCCATCGGTGGCGACCTTGCCGGGCACGAAGTTCATGACGCCGATGAAGTCGGCGACGAAACGGTCGGCGGGATGTTCGTAGACCGTGTGCGGGGTGTCGCACTGCAGCAGTTTGCCATCTCTGAGCACCGCCATGCGGTCGGCCATGACGAGCGATTCTTCCTGGTCGTGGGTGACGATGACGAAGGTGATGCCGACCTCGTGTTGCAGGCGTTTCAGCTCAAGCTGCATGGCGCCGCGCAGTTTCTTGTCGAGCGCGCCGAGCGGCTCGTCGAGCAACAGCAGCCGGGGCCGCTTGACCAGCGCCCGGGCTAGCGCGACGCGCTGCTTCTGGCCGCCGGACAATTGCTCCGGCTTGCGGTCGGCGAAGGGGACGAGTTCGGTCGTTGCCAGGATGGCGTCGACACGCGAGCGGATTTCGGCTGCCGGCAAACGCTCCATCTCCAGCCCATAGGAGACATTGGCGCGGACGCTCATATGCGGGAACAGCGCGTAGGATTGGAACATCAGGTTGACCGGTCGCTTGTTGGGCGGGGTCCTGGCGATGTCGCGGCCGTCGAGCAGGATGCGCCCGTCGCTCGGCGTCTCGAAGCCGGCCAGCATGCGCAACAGCGTGGTCTTGCCGCAGCCCGATGGGCCGAGCAGCGCGAAGAATTCATTCTCGCGGATGTCGAGCGAGATGCCGTCGACGGCGGTGACCCGGCCGAAATTCTTCGACACATGATCGATGGCCAGCAGCGTGCGGGGTTCGCTCATTGGCCGATGATCCCACGGTTGAGCCGCTGCGACAGGGTCAGCGCGGTGATCGAGACCGCCATGACGATGGTCGCCAGAGCGTTGATCTCCGGCGTGATGCCGAAGCGGATCATTGCGTAGATCTGCATCGGCAGCGTGGTCGAGGCGCGCCCGGCACCAGCAGTGAAGAAGGCTATGATGAATTCGTCCACGGAGAGCGTAAAGGCGAGCAGCGCGCCGGCGATCACCGCCGGCAGGATGACCGGCAAGGTGACCCGCCGGAAGGTGGTGAGTGCGGAGGCGCCGAGGTCGGCGGATGCCTCGACGATCGACCAGTCGAAACTCTTCAGCCGGGCGCGCACCACCGAACAGACGAAGGCGAGGTTGAAGACGACATGGGCAAGGATGATGGTGTGCAGCCCCATGGTGAAGTTGAGCATCGAAAAGAACGACAGCAGCGCGATCGCCAGTACGATGTCGGGAATGATCATCGGCGCGAAGATCAGCGCCTCGAGGCCCTTGCCATATTGCCGGCGCATCTCGACGCCGATCGCCAGCAGCGTGCCGAGCAATGTGGCGATCGCGGTCGAAACCAGCGCCACGATCAGCGTGTTGAGCGCGGCTGAGAGGATGGCGGAATTGCCGGCCAGCGAGACATACCATTTCAGCGAAAAGCCGGACCATGCTGTCGGCAGCCCGCCTTCATTGAAGGACAGCGCCACGAGCACGGCGATCGGGATGTAGAGGAAGGCGAAGACGAGAACGAGGATTGTCCGCATGCCGAGGGCACGGGCGAAGGAATGAGTCATCGTTGCCCTCCGAAAACTAGGAGGCAAGCGAACGACCAGCGTCCTTCTCCCCGTTCACGGGGAGAAGATGCCGGCAGGCAGATGAGGGGCAGCGCCAAGTGTCGCAAAGGCTCGCGCCGCCCCTCATCCGCCCCTTCGGGGCACCTTCTCCCCGTGAACGGGGAGAAGGGAAGGAGAGCACGCTCAGCCATCGGCGTTGCCTTTGGCCTCAGCGGCGCGGCCCGAAGCGCGGTCGGCGGCGAGCGCCTGCGCCATCAGCACCAACAGCATGATAGCGATCAGCGCCATGGCGAGGGCCGCGCCGAAGGGCCAGTCGTTGGCGGTCAGGAACTGGTCGTAGACGAGATTGCCGATCATCTGGAAGCGGCCGCCGCCGAGCAGTGCCGGCGTGACGAAGTTGCCGATCGACAGCACGAAGACGAAGACGGCGCCGGCGGCGATGCCGGGCACGGTCAGCGGCAGGATGACACGGCGAAAGGTAGTCATCGCAGAAGCGCCGAGGTCACGCGAGGCCTCGGCGAGTTCCGGGTTGAGGCGCGACAACGGCGCGTAGCAGGCGAGGATGACGAAGGGCAAATAGCTGTAGACCAGGCCGGCGATGACCGCGCCTTCGGTGTAGAGCATCGATGGCGGCTCGCCGGTATAGCCGAACCAGCGCAGCAGCTGCGTGATCAGCCCTTCCCGGTTGAGCAGCACGATCCAGGCATAGGTGCGGATCAGATAGTTGGACCAGAACGGCAGTACGGCGAAGAACAAGAACACCGGCTGCAGCCGGCGCGGTGCGGCTGATATCGCGTAGGCGGCGGCATAACCGATCAACACCGCGATCAGCGTGGCGGTGCCGGCGATGCGTGCCGATTTGAGGAAGATACCGGCATAGAGCGGGTCGAAGACCAGCCCGAAATTCTCCAGCGTGAAGGTGTATTCGATGCCGCCATAGATGCCGCGCCGGAAGAAGGCGAGCGCCAGCACCAGCGCGCACGGCACCACCATCAGCGCGGTCAGCCAGACCAGCGCCGGGGCCATCAGCAGGGAGGAGCGAAGTCGGGTCTGGGACAATTTCTGATACCGCTCAAGGCCGGCGGCAGAAGTGCCACCGGCCGTGATGTCTGGCCGTTTACTGCGCGGCCTTGATCTCGCTGACGATCTTCGAATAGTCGCGCTGGGCGTCGCCGACGTCACGCAGTTGTTCGAACTTGACGAGATCGGCCACCGGCATCGCCATGTTGGGGAATTTCGCCAGGAAATCGGCGGGCAGGCTTTCCATGGCCGGTTTGTTGGGCACCTTGTAGTCGATGTTCTGTGCCGCCCAGGCGTGGTTCTTGGCGTCGAGCATGAAATTGATGAACTGGAAGGCGGCATCCTTGTTGGCGGACGCCTTCATCACCACCATCGTGTCGACCCACAGGTCGGAGCCTTCCTTGGGGATGACGTACTTGATCTCGGGCTTCTCGGCGATGCCATAGTTGCACCAGCCGTCCCATGCCTGCACCATCAACGCCTCGCCTGAGACCAGCTTCGAATAGAAGGTGGTGTCGTCATAGGCGAGCAGGGTTTTCTTGGCCGAGATCAGCAGGTCCTTGACCTCGGCCATCTTGGCCGGATCGGTCTCGTTGACGGAAAAACCCTTGTCGAGCTGGCCGGCGGCCAACAGCCAGCGGTCGGTCGCCAGCATGGTGGTCTTGCCCTTGAGATCGTCCGAGGGAGCGAGCAGGTCGCTCCAGCTCGTCGGTGCGACCTTCACCAAATCCGATCGGTAGCAAAGGCCGGTCGTGCCCCAGGTGTAGGGCACGGAGAATGTGTTGCCGACATCGTGCGGCAGCTTGGTTGCCTGGGGATAGAGGTTGGCGAGGTTGGGCACCTTGGCGTGGTCGATCGGCTCGGTAAGGCCGAGCTTGTTCAGCACTTCGGCGAAGGGTGAGGAGACGAAGACCACATCATAGCCCTTGCCGCCAGCGGCGATGAGCTTGCCCATGATCTCTTCATTGGTGGCGTGCACCACCACTTCGCCGGAAACGCCGGTCGCGGTCTTGAAGGCGGCCATGGCATCCGGCGCCATGTAGCCGTCCCAGTTGGAAATGACGAGGTCGGCGGCCATCGCCGGCGCAGACAGCGCCAAGGCCAGGCCGAGCGCGATTGAAGACGTTCTCAGCGCACGGCGCCGCAGGCTGGTAGCGGTCATGACAGACTCCCATTCCGGTTGATCGTCGAATTTCATTCGTCGGACCAACGCTTGCGACCCGTGCCGCTGCCTCGATCCTGTTCCCCGGTCTTTTTCTCGCCGATTACATTGACAGTACTATTGCAGAAAAAAGTACGTCAATCCATAATTTGCCAAGCGACCGAGGAATCTGGCCGATTGCGTCCGCGCGGGCGATCGGTCAAATCAATCCGGCCCCATTCGTTCCACCGAGACCAGTCATGCAAACCGCAGCCCGACGACCTCGCACCAACCACCTCGATCTGGCGCAGCGCATCCTCGATGTGGCGCGCCAGCGCGGCTTCGAGCCCGGTGCACGGCTGCCGGAGCAGCAGATCGCCTCATTGTGCAATGTCTCGCGCACGCCGGTGCGGGCGGCGCTCAGTCTGCTCGCGGACCGGGGCGTCGTGCGCTGGGAGGCGGATTCCGGTTATCATCTGGCCATCGACCTCACCGCGCAGCCGACGATTGCCGCAGAGCTGCCTGTTACCGAGGAGGACGAGCTGGCCGAAGCGATCCTGCGCGACCGCTCGGCACGGCGGCTGGACCAGACGGTGACCGCCGCGGGGCTCATGCGGCGGTATAATGCCGAGCGCAAGACGGTACTAAAAGCGCTTAACAAACTGACGGAAGAAAATCTGCTGGACCGTGCACCCGGCCAGTCCTGGCTTTTCCGCCGCGCGCCTGACGATCCGGAGGCGCAAGGCGAAAGCTATGAATTCCGCTTGCTGATGGAGCCGGCAGCCATCCTGACGCCCGGCTTCCGGCTGGACGGAGCGCGGGCGGCGGCGCTGCGCCAGGGCATGGAAGCGTTGGCGGCGCTACCGGACTCCGCCTTCGACACGCGCGAGTTCCAGCGGCTCGACATCGATTTTCACGGCATGATCGCCGAGGGCTGTGCCAACCGCTTCGTTGCCGATGCGCTGGCGGGTCACCTCAGGCTGCGCCGGCTGCCGGGCATCTATGGCAGCGTCAATGTCTTTCGCTTGCGGCAATCGCTGCGCGAGCACCTGAACATACTCGACCATCTCGAAAGCCGGCAGTATGAGGTGGCTGCCGACCTGCTTCGCGTTCACCTGCGGCTTTCCCGCACTCAGCGACCACAAGCGGCCAGCCGCGGGGCCCCCGCGCTGTTCGGCATGATCAGCCGGCCGGAATGACGAGGATTAATTGACGCGTAAAGCCAGCCCGACCATCGCGCTGTTTCCCGAGGCGAGCTTCGGCGCGGCGCTGAATTGCGTCGGCATCGCGCAGGCCTTGCGTGCGAGGGGCGCCCGGCCGGTGTTCATCTGCCATGCCGGCTTCTCCGGCGTCTTTGCCGACTACGGCTTTCAGGAATACCAGTTGCCGACCGACGAGCCGCTGAGCGACAGCGAGCGCCAGAGCTACTGGCAGGCCTTCGTGCGCCGGCACCTGCCGCATTTCAGGCTGAGCCCGATCGACCAGCTGGAAACCTATGTCGCGCCGACCTGGCAGGCGATCGTCGATACCGCGGTCAATGCCGAGGCGCCGCTGCGCCAATTGCTGGCGCGGCTGAAGCCGGACGCGGTGGTGCTCGACAATGTCATCATGTTCCCGGCGATAGAAACCGCGGGCTGTCCCTGGGTGCGCGTCGTCTCCTGCGCCGAGACGGAATTGCCTGACGCCAATGTGCCCCCCTATCTCTCGGGGCTTGGCACAGACGATCCGCAACGCGCGGCGTTCGAGGCCCGCTATCTCTCGGCTTCGGCGCCGGCGCACGACCGATTCAACCGTTTTCGCGTCGACGCCGGCCTGGCCCCATTGCCGAAGGGTCTGTTCCTGGAAACCTCGCCGGACCTCAACCTCCTGCTGACACCGTCGATCGTGCGCCGCGAGCGGGCCGAGCCGCTCGACCCGGCCCGCTTCGTCTATCTCGAAGGCTGCGTGCGTTCGGAAGGGCCGTTCGAGGTGCCGGTGTTCCCACGCAACGATGGGCCGTTGGTCTATATGAGCTTCGGCAGCCTCGGCGCCATGGATGTCGGACTGATCCAGCGCATGCTGGCCGTCTTCGACAGGCTGCCGGCGCGTTTCATCGTCAATGCCGGCGGCCTGCGCGACGCCTACCGCGCGGTGCCGGACAATGTCTATCTCGACGCCTGGTTTCCGCAGCCCTCGGTGGTGGCGAAGTCGGACCTGTTCATTCACCACGGCGGCAACAACAGCTTTTGCGAGGCGCTGCGATTCGGCGTGCCTTCGCTGATCATGCCCTATTGCTGGGACGGGCATGACAATGCCCGACGCGCCGAGGAGACCGGCGTCGGCAACCACATCAGCCGTGATGGCTGGACGGAAGACGTACTTGAGAGAGCCATTCTCGGCCTGCTGGCCGACGATGCGATGCGCGCCCGCCTCAGGGACAATGCAGCCCAGATGGCGCTGAAACCCGGAACGGACGTGGCCGCGCAAGCCATACTCTCCCTGATACGGACATGAACGAAATGCCTGACAAATACACGACGAATACCGCGACCTTCAACGGCCACGATCCCAAGGCCTGGCTGGCCCAGCACGGCATCAACGAGGTCGAGTGCCTGGTGCCTGACATGAATGGCGTGCTGCGCGGCAAGGCGCTGCCGACGGCCAAGTTCCTCAAGGCGCTGGAGGACCGCGCGCTGTATCTGCCGAGCAGCGCCTTCCTGGTTAGCATCGACGGCCGCTATTCCGGCTCGATCGATGAGGGCTTTGCCTATTCGGACCCGGACATGCGCATGGTGCCGGATGTCTCGACGCTCTGCCTGGCGCCGGCTGGGGCTGCGGGCAAGGCCTATGTCTTCGCCGATGCGTTCCATATGGACGACCGGCCATGGATGGCCTCGCCGCGCCATGTGCTGCGGACCGTGCTCGATCTCTATCGCCAGCGCGGCTGGCGGGCGGTGGTGGCGCCGGAGCTCGAATTCTATCTCACCGCGCCCAATCCCGATCCCGACCAGCCGCTGACCGCGCCGGTCGGCGCCAATGGCCGCGCCGAGGGTGTGCAGCATCCCTATGACATGGCGGCGCTCGAGGAGTTCGAGCCGGTGCTCCGGCGTATCTATGATTACGCCGCGGCGGCCGGATTGCCGCTGGACACACTGATCCATGAGTCGGGCACCGCACAGCTGGAAATCAACTTCCTGCATGGCGACGCGCTGCCGCTGGCCGACAAGGTGCTGCTGTTCAAGCGGCTGACGCGGCAGGCTGCGCAGCAGTGTGGCATGCATGCCACCTTCATGGCCAAGCCCATCGCCGCACAGGCCGGCAGTTCGATGCATCTGCACATGTCGGTCATCGACGACGCCGGCAAGACGCTGTTTGCCGGCGGCGACGATGCCGACACCGAGGTGTTCGGCCATTTCATCGGCGGCCTGCAGAAATATGTCCCCGAGATCATGCCGTTGTTCGCGCCCAACGTGAACTCGTTCCGCCGCATCCGGCCGAACCACAGCGCGCCGGCGAACATCGAGTGGTCGCACGACAACCGCTCCTGCGGACTGCGCGTGCCGGCCGGTGGCCGCGCCGCAAGACGGGTGGAGAACCGCTTACCGGGTGCCGATTCCAATCCCTATCTGGCGATCGCCGGCTCGCTGCTCGCCGGCTATCTCGGCGTCGAGCAGAAGCTGGCGCGCTCGGCCGAGGCGTCGGGCAATGCCTACAAGATCAAGAGCACGCTGCCGAAAACCATGGAGGAGGCGCTGGACCGGTTCGCGGCCTGTGACCCGGTGCGGAAACTGCTCGGCGAGGATTTCTTCCAGACCTATCTGCGCGTCAAGAGCGTCGAACTCGATCTGTTCCAGAGCGTGGTGACGAGCTGGGAACGCGACCACCTGCTCTTAAAGGTGTGATCATGGCCTCAAGTTCAACGGGTTTCAATTCGGGTCTCGATATCGGCAAATCCTACTATGTCGCCACCGCCAATCCGGCGCCGGACCATCCGGCTCTTGTCGGCGATGTCGAGGCCGACCTCGTGGTTGTCGGCGGCGGCTGTACCGGCCTGTCCGCGGCCCTTCACGCCGCCGAGCGCGGGCTGAAGGTGGTGCTGCTCGAAGGCGGCAAGATCGGCTGGGGGGCTTCCGGCCGCAATGGCGGCCAGATGATCCCCGGCCTGCGCAAGGGCGCCAAGGGCCTGGTCAAGCTCTACGGGCCTGAACGGGCGAAGGTGCTGTTCGATCTCGCCTTCGAGGCGCGCGGGCTGGTGCTCGACATCATCGAGCGCCATGCCATCGATTGCGACCTGCGGCTGACCGGCCATCTGGTCGGCGCGGTCAACAGCTCCGATCTCCGGGATCTGGAAGAAGAGGCGAAATGCCTCGAGAGCGTGATGAAATTCCGCGACGTCGAGATCCTGTCGGCGGCGGACGCCCGGACCAAGGTCGACACGCCCTATCATGGCGCGATGTACGAGCCGCTGGGCGGCCACATGCATCCGCTCAACTACACGCTCGGGCTTGCCCGGGCGGCGGTCGCGGCCGGCGTCACCATCCATGAGAATTCGGTGGCCACGCGGCTGGAGCGCGAGCCTTCGATCCGGGTATCGACATCAAAGGGTTCGATCAGGGCCAGGCATGTCGTGCTGGCGGGCGACGCCCTGCTCAATGGGTTGGAGCCGCGCGTCAACAGCCGCATCATGCCGGTCGGCAACTACATCGTCGCCACCGAGCCGCTGGAAGGCAAGCGCAATGTCATCCCGGCCAATGTCGCGGTGTCCGACACGCGCTTCGTCGTCAACTATTACCGCATGTCGGCCGATGGACGCCTGCTGTTCGGCGGCGGCGAGCGCTACACGCCGTCGCCGCCGGCCGACATTGCCGGCTTCGTGCGGCCGCACATGGAAGGCACCTTCCCACAGCTCAAGGGCTGCCGCATCGATCATGCCTGGGGCGGGCTGGTGTCGGTGACGACGTCGCGGCTGCCGCATGTCGGGCACTATGGCGAGGTCTATTTCGCGCATGGCTATTCCGGCAAGGGCGTCATCCTGTCGACGCTGTCGGGCAAGCTCTTGGCCGAAGCGATCACCGGCGATGCTTCACGGCTCGACCTGTTCTCGACGCTCACGCCCATGCCGTTCCCCGGCGGCACGGCGCTGCGCGGCCCGCTCTACGTGCTCGGCATGCTGTGGTACGCCATGCGGGATCGGATCAAGCATTGAGGGGCACGAGCCTCCGGCTTTGTATCAAAGGAAATGCTACGTCGGCGCGGCCCCTCACCTGCCTGCCGGCATCCTCTCCCCGTATAGTGACGGGGAGAGGGGCGCTGTCATCGATGGTTTCGCCAATCACCAACGGTACAAGAAAAAGCGATGGCGTTGCGGCCAGCCACTTTCTCCCCGTTCCACGGGGAGAAATGCCCGGCAGGGCAATGAGGGGCGGCGCCGAGGTCACCCACTCAAGCAAAAGGCCTTCTTAGACGACGAAGAAATCCTCGATGCGTTGCCTGGCTCCAAGCAGCGCGGGCAGGATTTCCCGTTCCATTTCCGCGACGGTGAATCGCGCCGACTGGGTCGAGACGTTGATTGCCGCGGCCGTGCTTCCTGAGCCGTCGCGGATCGGCACGGCGATCGAGCGCAGGCCGAGTTCCAGCTCCTCGTCGACGATGGCAAAGCCGTCCGCCTTCGCCTTGCCGATGACGTCGGCCAGCACATGCCTGTCGGTGATCGTCTTCGGCGTCCGCCGCTCGATGGTCGCCTGGCTGAGGAACGTGTCGAGTTCCCCCGGCGCTAGTCCGGCCAGCAGGACACGCCCCATCGAGGTGCAATAGGCGGGCAGGCGGGTACCGACATCCAGCGACACGCTGAGGATGCGGCGGCCGGGAATGCGGGCGACGTAGACGACATCCTGGCCCGACAGGATGGCAGCCGAACAGGCTTCGTTCAGCTGTGTAGCCACCGCGCGCATGATCGGCGCGGCGAAGCTCCACAGCGAGCCGCCGCCGAGCCAGGTGCGGGCAACCGTCAGCAGGCGCGGCGACAGCGAAAACACGCGGCCGGCTTGGGTGGCATAGCCGGTGGCGACAAGCGTCAGCAGAAAGCGGCGGGCGCCGGCACGGGTCAGGCCGGCTTCCTCGGCCATTTCGGTCAGCGTCATGCCCGAGGGGTGGCGGGCGAGGATTTCCATGACGGCGAGGCCGCGCTCGAGCGAGCCAACATGGTCACGGGAAGCGGTCTCTTCGTCCATCGAACCTCCGCGGAAGGTGTTGTCGTCCGGATTGACTCCGCGCCCTCAATCGGCATAAAAGTATCGCATATAGAACATATGTTCGCAATACGAACTTTGAATCCCGGAGCACGTTGGATGGTCAAGTTCCTGCCGCTCAAACAGGCCGTCGCGGAGAACCTGAATGATGGCGATACGGTCGCCTTCGAGGGCTTCACCCATCTGATCCCGACGGCGGCGGCGCACGAGGCGATCCGCCAGGGTTTTCGCGACCTGACTTTGATCCGCATGACGCCGGACCTGATCTACGACCAGATGATCGGCATGGGCATGGCGAAGAAGATCGTCTTCTCCTATGTCGGCAACCCCGGCGTCGGCCTGCTGCGGCGCGCCCGCGATGCCATCGAGAACGGGTTTCCGCGTTCGATCGAGATCGAGGAGCACAGCCACGCCGGCATGGCCAATGCCTATGAGGCTGGTGCGGCCGGCCTGCCCTGCGCGGTGTTTCGCGGCTATCGCGGTGCCGGCCTTGCGGCGGTCAATCCGAACATCAAGTCGGTCACTTGTCCGTTCACCGGCGAAGTGCTGGCCGCCGTTCCCTCGATCCGGCCTGATGTCACCTTCATCCATGCGCAGAAGGCCGACCGCAAAGGCAATGTGCTGGTCGAAGGCATCATCGGCATCCAGAAGGAAGCTGTGCTGGCGGCCAGGCGCGCGGTGGTGACGGTGGAGGAAGTGGTCGACAATTTCGACGATTTGCACCCCAATCTGACCGTCCTGCCGCGCTGGACGATCGCGGCGATTGCCGTCGTGCCCGGCGGCTCGCATCCGTCCTACGCGCATGGCTATTATGCGCGTGACAACGCCGCCTATCTGGAATGGGACGAGATCGCCGCCGACCGTGAAAAATTCCGGGCGTGGATGCAGGCGAACGTGATCGAGAAGAGTGCCGACGATTTCGCGGCCCGGGTCGAGCATCTGAGGAAAGCGGCATGAGCGACAATCAGAACCCCTTGGGCTTCACCCCCAACGAGATGATGACGATCGCCGCCAGCCGCGCGCTCCGGAATGACGACGTCTGTTTCGTTGGCATCGGCGCGCCCTCCGCCGCCTGCAATGTGGCGCGGCTGACGCATGCGCCTGACATCACGCTGATCTACGAGAGCGGCACGATCGGGACCGCACCCGACGTGCTGCCGCTGTCGATCGGCGACGGCGAATTGTGCGAAACCGCGGTCACCACCGTCGCGGTGCCGGAAATGTTCCGCTACTGGCTGCAGGGCGGGCGCATCTCGATCGGTTTCCTCGGTGCGGCCCAGCTCGACAAGTTCGGCAACATCAACACCACCGTCATCGGCGACTATTTCCATCCCAAGACCAGGCTGCCCGGCGGCGGCGGCGCGCCGGAAATCGCGACGTCGTCGAAGCAGGTCTACATCACCATGGCGCAGACCAAGCGCGGCATGGTCGAGAAGATCGACTTCTTCACCTCCTTTGGCCATGGCGAGGGCGGCGACCATCGCAAACGCCTGGGCATCGACACTGCTGGCCCGACACTGCTGATCACCGATCTCGCCATCTGGAAGCCGGATCCGGTGACCAAGGAATTCACGGTTGGGTCGCTGCACCCCGGTGTCACGCGCCAGCAGGTGCAGGAGACCTGTGGCTGGGTCGTTAAGTTCGCCGAGGCGCTTGACGAAACGCCGGCGCCAAGCGAACTCGAACTCAGGACATTGCGCGACCTGCAGGCCCGCACCAAAGCGGCGCATGAGGGAACCGGAAAAGAGAAAGCTGCCTAGCATGGCCGAGGCCTATATCTGCGATTACATCCGCACGCCGATCGGCCGCTTTGGTGGGTCGCTGTCCTCCGTGCGTGCCGACGACCTCGGCGCCATCCCGCTGAAAGCGCTGGTCGAGCGCAATCCAGGCATCGACTGGCAGGCGGTCGACGACGTCGTCTATGGCTGCGCCAACCAGGCCGGCGAGGACAATCGCAACGTGGCGCGCATGGCGCTGCTGCTGGCCGGCCTGCCGAAGGAGGTCTCCGGCTCGACCGTCAATCGCCTGTGCGGCTCCGGCATGGATGCGCTGACCATCGCAGCTAGAGCCATCAAGGCCGGCGAGGCGGAGCTGATGATTGCCGGCGGCGTCGAATCGATGAGCCGCGCTCCCTTCGTCATGCCCAAGGCCGAGACAGCGTTCTCACGCAATGCCGAGATTTACGACACCACCATCGGCTGGCGCTTCGTCAACCCGCTGATGAAGAAACAGTACGGCGTCGATTCGATGCCGGAGACCGGCGAGAATGTCGCCGAGGATTTTTCCGTGTCACGCGCCGACCAGGATGCCTTTGCCGTGCGCAGCCAGGACAAGGCAGTCGCAGCGCAGGCAAATGGCCGGCTGGCGAAGGAAATCACCCCGGTGACCATCCCGCAGCGCAAGGGCGATGCGGTTGTCGTCTCCAAGGACGAGCATCCCCGTGCCGGCACCACAGTCGAGGCACTGGCCAAGCTGCCGACGCCGTTCCGCCAGGGCGGCACGGTGACGGCCGGCAATGCCTCCGGCGTCAATGACGGGGCGGCGGCACTGATCGTTGCCTCGGAAGCGGCCGCAAAGAAGTATGGCCTGACGCCGATCGCTCGTATTCTCGGCGGTGCTGCCGCCGGCGTTGCACCACGCATCATGGGCATCGGCCCGGCGCCGGCGACGCAAAAGCTTTGCGCGCGGCTTGGCCTGACACCAAAGCAGTTCGATGTCATCGAGCTCAACGAAGCCTTTGCCTCGCAAGGCATCGCCGTGCTGCGCCAACTCGGCATTGCCGAGGATGCCGGGCACGTCAATCCGAATGGCGGCGCCATCGCGCTCGGCCATCCCTTGGGCATGTCAGGCGCCCGCATATCGGGCACGGCGGCGCTGGAGCTGCACGAGCGCGGCGGCCGCTACGCGCTGGCAACCATGTGCATTGGCGTTGGCCAAGGCATCGCCATTGCGCTCGAGCGGGTTTGACCAACAGTTCTTTCCGGCGCGTCGTCAAATTTGACCATGTGGACAAAAGTCTAGCGTCGTTCCATAGTTCGCCGTCTGACATTTTCACGAACGGCCGGCTCGACACGGCTGTCGAACAGAGGGGAATGCAATGGAAAACCGGAAGAACAAATTCCAGATAAAACGCGAAGGGCTTTCGCGACGCAACGTGCTGGAGCTGGGCGCGCTTGGCCTAGCCGCGGCCATGCTGCCGGGCGCCGCCTTCGCCAAGGACAAGAAGCTGAAAGTGGCGGCGATCTTCGCCACGCCGATCGAGGAGCCGTGGGACAACCAGATCCATGTCGCCCTGCAGAAGGCCGAGAAGGAACTCGGCATCGAGTACAAATGGTCTGAAAAAGTGCAGACCGCCGATTTCAGCCGCGTCATGCGCGAATATGCGCAAGGCGGCTACCAGCTGGTGCTGGGCGACGCCTTCGCCGCCGAGCGCGAATCGCGCCGCACCGCCAAGCAGTTCCCGAAAACCGCCTTCCTGTTCGGCTCGGGCGCTGGCCCGGCGGAACCGAATTTCGGCGTCTTCGACAACTGGATCCACGAGCCGGCCTATCTCTCCGGCATGATCGCCGGCAAGATGTCGAAGTCGGGCACGATCGGCGCTGTCGCGGCGATGGGCATTCCGGAGGTGAACCGGCTGGTCAACGCCTTCTTCGCCGGCGCCAAGGAGGTCAATCCGAACATCAAGAAGAAGGTCGCCTTCATCGGCTCGTTCTTCGATCCGCCGAAGGCCAAGGAAGCGGCCGTCGCGCAGATCGACGCCGGCGCCGACGTGATCTACGCCGAGCGTTTCGGCGTCATCGAAGCGGCGGCCGAGAAGAAGATCCTCGCCATCTCTAACATGTCCGACCAGTCGAGCCTCGGCCCCGACACGGTCATCACCGGCCCGGTCTGGGACATGTATCCAACGGTCGAACAGGCGATCAAGCTGGTCAAGGCCGGCGTCTTCACCGCGCAGGATTATGGCGACTTCTCGCGCATGGCCAAGGGCGGCTCCTATCTGGCGCCCTACCACAAGTTCGACAAGACGCTGCCGGCAGACGTCAAGGATCTGGTCGAGAAGAAGAAGGCCGAAATCCTCGAAGGCAATTTCCGCGTCGACGTTGACGAGAACACGCCCGTTTCGGATTGATCTTTCACCCTCCCCCTTGTGGGGGTGAGTGGCCGGTTCGCGAAGCGAATTCATCGTGCCAGTGGCACGATGAAAGGCCAGCGAACGCCGGGACGCTGCGAAGCAGCGGGGACCCGGCAGGTCTCGCCAGTTGTCAGCCTGGCCCTTCGCAGGCTCAGGGCGTTCGAAGCTCGAAAAGCCAAGCAATTGGCTTTTCGTCCGCTGTGCGGACCGCTTCTCACCCCCACAAGGGAGAGGGTGAACCCGCGCAAACGTGACCTCTCAACGGGAAAAACCCTTGCCCGCTCCACTCATCGAAATGCGCGGCATCACCAAGAGCTTCGGCGCCGTCAAGGCGAACGAGGCCGTTGATCTCAGCGTTGCACCGGGCGAGATCCTCGGACTGCTCGGCGAGAACGGCGCTGGCAAGACGACGCTGATGAACGTGCTGTTCGGCGCCTATGCGCCGGACGCCGGCGAGATCCTCATCCAGGGCGAGCCGGTGCGGATCACCAGTTCGGCCGACGCGCTGGCCGCCGGCATCGGCATGGTGCATCAGCATTTTCATCTGGCGCCGCGACTGACGGTGCTGGAAAATCTGCTCATCGGCATTCCCGGCAAATCGGGACGGATCGACCGCGTCGGCGGTCTGGCCCGTCTCGCCGAGATCGGCCGCCAGCATGGGCTGACACTCGATCCCGACCTGCCGGTTTCGGCGCTGTCGGTCGGCGAGCAGCAGCGGCTCGAGATCGTCAAGGCGCTGTTTCGCGGCGCCAGGCTGTTGATCCTCGACGAGCCGACGGCGGTGTTGGCGCCGACGGAAGTCGACGGGCTGTTTTCGGCGTTGCGGTCGATGGCGGCGCAGGGTCTCGGCATCATCTTCATCTCGCACAAGCTCAACGAGGTGCGGGCGCTGACGCATCGCTGCACGGTGCTGCGGCACGGCCGCGTCGCCGGCCGCGTCGACGACCCGGCCAACACGACATCGGCCGCAATGGCGCAACTGATGTGCGGCCACGAGATCGTGCCGCCGGCAAGGGGGCCATCGACGCCCGGTGTGGAGGTGCTGACGCTCGAAGGTATTTCCACCTCGCAGCATTCGGGCACGCCGTTGCGCGACGTATCGCTTTCCGTCCGCGCCGGCGAGATCCTCGGCATTGCCGGCGTGTCGGGCAATGGCCAGCGCGCGCTGGCGGAGGTCATCTCCGGCGTGCGTGCGCCCGATGCCGGCCAGATGACGATCGCCGGCCAAAAAGTCTCGCGGTTCTCGCCGCGCGAGGTGCAGGCGCTTGGTCTCGGCCGTATCCCGGAAGACCGCATGACCACCGGTCTGGTCACCAATCTGCCGCTCGCCGATTCGATGGTGCTACCGCGCATAGGCACAGCGGCGTTCAGCAGGAAGGGCCTGCTCAAGCCGGATGCGATCCGCGCCTTCGCCGAGGCACAGATCAAGGCCTATGATATCAGGTGTCCCGGGCCGATGACCCGCGCCGGCGCGCTGTCCGGCGGCAATCTGCAGAAAGCGCTGCTGGCGCGCGAACTGGCCTTCGATCCGAAGGTGCTGATCGTCTCGCAGCCGACACGTGGCCTCGACATCGGTGCCGCCCGTTTCATCCACGAAAAATTCCTCGACATGCGGGCCAAGGGCTGCGGCATCATCGTCATTGGCGAGGATCTCGAAGAACTGCTCGTGCTCTGCGACCGCATCGCGGTGATGTATGAGGGCCGCATCGTCGGCACGCTCGACAGCGCCGATGCGACGATCGCGCGGCTTGGCCTGATGATGACCGGGGCGGAGGGCCATAGCTGATGTTCCGCCTGGAAGTCCGCACCTCGACACCCGCCTGGTTCAACCTCGCGCTGCCGCTGCTGGCGATCGGCGCCACACTCGTGCTGTGCAGCGGCCTGATCGCGCTGGCCGGCGCCGGCGTCCTCGAAGCCTATGGCGTGATGTTCACGGCCTCGCTCGGCGACAGCTACGCGATTACCGAAACGATGGTGCGCGCCGCACCGATGATCTTCACCGGGCTGGCGGTGGCCGTCGCCTTCCGGGCCAAATTCTGGAACATCGGCGCCGAGGGTCAGTTGCTGGCCGGCGCGGTGGCCAGCTGCTTTGTCGGCGCCATCCCGATGCCGGGGCCGCTGGCCATGGTCTTGATGGCGGTGGCGGGTGCCGCGGCCGGCGCCGCCGTCGCCCTCGTCCCCGCGACGCTGCGGGTGAAATTCAAGGTCGATGATGTGGTCAGCTCGCTGCTGCTCAACTCGGTCATCTACTACGCGCTGATGGCGCTGATCGAAGGGCCGTGGAAGGATACGTTCAGCGGCTATCCGATCTCGCCGCCGATCGAGGATTCGGCCAATTTCCCGGTGCTGCTCGAAGGTACGCGGCTGCATCTCGGCGTCGTCGTGGCGCTGATCGCCGCACCTTTGATCTGGTTCCTGATCGTGCGCACGACGCTCGGCTTCAGGATCAGGGTCACCGGCGAAAACCCGGAAGCGGCGCGCTATGGCGGCATCAATGTCGAACGCGTGCTGCTGTCGACCGCGCTGCTGTCCGGCGCGCTGGCTGGACTGGCCGGCGTCGGCGAGGTCGGCGGCGTGCATTTCCAGGTGATGAGCGACATCTCGCCGGGCTACGGCTATTCCGGCATCGTCGTTGCCATGCTGGCGCGGCTCAATCCGTTGGGCGTGGTGCCGGCGGCGATCTTCCTCGCCGCCGTGATGACCGGCGCCGAGGCGATGTCGCGCGCGACCGGCGTGCCGGCCTTCCTCAGCGACGTCATCCAGGGCACCGCCTTGCTTGCCATGCTGGTGGCGCTGCTGTTCACCGCCTACCGCATCCGCCGCGTCGGAACTGCCAGATGAGCGCGGTGTTCGAACAGATCTTCCAGGTCGGCTTCCTCGCCGCCATCATCCGCATCGCCACGCCGCTGGCGTTTGCGACGCTCGGCGAAATGTTCTCCGAGCGCTCCGGCGTGCTCAATCTCGGCATCGAAGGCATCATGCTGCTCTCGGCGATGACCGGCTTCACCGCCACCAGCCTCAGCGGCAGCCTGTGGCTCGGCGTGCTGGTGGCGGTGCTCACCGGCATGCTGATGGGCGCGCTGCATGCGCTGTTCACGGTGGCGCTCGGCCTCAGCCAGCATGTCTGCGGCATTGGCGTCACGCTGTTCTCGTCGGGCCTCGCCTATTTTCTCTACCGGCTGATCTTCGGCCAGCAATCGGTGCCGCCCAACATCAAGGGGTTCGAGACGCTGCCGGTTCCGGTCCTCTCCAGCATTCCGGTGCTCGGGCCTGCGGTGTTCAACCAGTTCTCGCTGGTCTACATGGCGATGCTGGCCATACCGCTCGCCGCCTTCGTGCTCTACCGCACGCCATGGGGCCTGTCGGTGCGCATGGTCGGTGAAAATCCGCGCGCCGCCGATTCCGCCGGTGTCAGCGTCATCGCCACGCGCTTCCAGGCGGTCATCCTTGGCGGCGCGCTGATGGGACTGGCCGGCGCCTTCCTGTCGATGGCGCAGTTCAACGCCTTCACCTTCGGCGTCGTCTCCGGGCGCGGCTGGGTGGCGATTGCGCTGGTCGTGTTCGGCCGCTGGGATCCGTGGCGCTCGGCGGGCGCGGCCCTACTGTTCGCCTTTGTCGATGCCTTGCAGCTGCGCATGCAGGCAAGCGGGCTCGGGCACATCCCCTACGAAGCGTTCCTGATGCTGCCCTTCATCTTCACCATCGTCGCCATGGCGGTGATGTCGCGCAACGCGGTGGCGCCATCGGCGCTGCTCAAGCCGTTCCGAAGGGAGGAAAGGTAGACGAGTAGGACTTGGTGTCTTTTCCTCTCCCCCCGATCGACGGGGTAGAGGAAGGGCGCCAAGCTGCCCCTGGGACGAAGAACCGGGACCGCGGGACGCCTCACATGGCCGTAAAACCGTTATCCACGAACAGATACGCGCCGTTGACGAAGCTGGCCTCGTCGCTGGCGAGGTAAAGCGCTGCCTTGGCCACCTCTTCCGGCTCGCCGATCCGGCCCTGCTGCGCCGCAAGGGCCGCGTCGGAGACATCGACGCCGAGCCGGCCCAGATCGGCGACCTCGCGCAGGCCGTGCGGTGTGCGGATGAAGCCCGGGCAGACCGCGTTGCAGCGGATGTTGCGGTCGCGGAACTCGACGGCGATGGCGCGGGCGAACATGTGGCAGGCGCCCTTGGTGGTGTCGTAGAGCACCTCCATCGGCGTCGCCGCAACCGCCGAGATCGAAGAGGTGCAGACGATCGAGCCGCCGCCAGCCGCAATCATGCCGGGCAGCACCGCGCGCGTCATCAGGAACATCGAGCGCACATTGACGGCATGCAGCCAGTCCCATTCCTGAACGGTGGTCTCCAAGAAGGGTTTGATGACGATGGTGCCGGCATGGTTGAAGAGCACGGTGACCGGACCGAGTTTTTCCGTCGCGCCCTTCACGGCAGCCTCGACCTGCGCTTCGTCGGACACGTCGGCGACAAAGTGCTCGGCAACGTGGCCGCGCGCGCGGATCACCGCGGCTGTGGCGGCGGCCGCCTCGCCGTTGCGGTCGATGATCGCCACCTTGGCGCCTTCCGCCGCGAACAGCTCCGAGGCCGCCCCGCCCATGCCCGTCGCGCCGCCCGAAATGATGGCAACCTTGCCGGCCAGTCTTGTGCCCATTTTCCCGCTCCCCTGTTTGATGATTTTCGTTTGCTGGTTTGGCGATTCTATCGCGCGCGCACCGGGCGGCCAATGCACCAAGTGGGTGCAGTGAGAACAAGAATATAGGCCCATTCAGCCGCGCAGGGAGACCATGGAAATGCGAGGTCGATCGGCGGCCAAGATAGCCATCTCAGCAAACGAGAACCAATTTGAGACTATATGGGAGAAAATTATTCTGCTTTTGGCTCAAAAATAGCAATCGACAAAGTCTACAAGTTTTATAGATTAAGCGGCGAGACGGAGGTCGATATGTCCTATATCCAGAACGCTCAGACTGACGGCAACGGCCAGCGGCTGGCCAATGCCCCGACTTTTCGCCCGGCCTATGCCGGAGCTTTCGCCTATCTCGTATTTGCCCTTGCGTTCGTGTTCACCGGGGCAGTTGTCCTGGGCCTTATTCCCTGAGTCGTCGGATCGACCGGGGCTAGCCGCCCACCGCTTCTAGTCAATCGGAGTTGAATGAACCGAATCCTCGGTGCGCTTTTGCGCGCCTGACGTAACGGAGGAGATGGCAATGCCGATCGAGTTCACGCATGTTCCCGGCAAAACGCACCCTGCCGACACTACGGCTCCGTTCTTCTATGATTTCGCCGAAACCGCGACCAAGCTTGGGCTGATCGAGGACAGCGGCTTCCGCAAGATCGTCGTCGACGATTCGGCCGGACTGCTGACCAACATGGATCTTGCCGCCCAGGTGCTCGATCGCACCTCGTCGCTCGAAGTCGTGCTCACCCACTGGGCGGGCGTGGTCGAACCGACGGTGGCGGCGCGCCAGCTGGCATCGATCGACAGGAAAAGCGGCGGACGTCTGGCGCTCAGGATGATCGGCGAGCCGTTGAGCGACGACGATGCCGAGACACGGCCGGCCGGGCATAAGGTCGTCTGGCAGCGCATCGACGAATATCTGGTGCTGCTGAAGCGGCTGTGGTCGAACGACCGCCCCTTCGACCACGAAGGCGCGTTCTACAGCATCAAGGGCGGCTATGTGCCTCGCAAGGGTCCTCACGGCGCCGACCTGACCATCCGCATGGGCGGGCAATCCGGCACGGCGCTCAAGGTGGCCGGCCGGCATGCCGATGTCTTTGAACTGGCGGAGGGCTCGATCGAGGAGGTCCGGCAGTTGATGGAGCGGGTGCGTGGCGCCGCCGCCGAACACGGCCGGGCGAGCAAGCTGCGCTTTGCGCTTCCGGTCAGGATCCACCGGGGTGTTTTCACCACCGGCCACAAGGCGGTCGACGTTTCCGGGCCGCCGGCCCAGGTCGCCCTGTCGCTGCTTGCCTATGCCGGGCTCGGGATCGATGAATTCATGCTTGTCGGCGTCGACACGCCGCGCGAGATCGCAACGGTCGGCCGGGAAACGATCGCCTTGTTGCGCAACTCCCTGGCGCGTCGCGAAACCGACGAATTCCAGCCCGGGGCGTTTGCGTCTCGCACCAGGCCGGAGACGCGTGCAGCGGGTTGATAGATGCCGTGGCGGCCCTTGAACTAGCCTGTCGCGTCGGTCAGCCGTGACAGGGCTTCGATGACGGCGGCGGAATCAGCCAGCGCGCCGAAGACGCCGTCCTCGACCGTCACCATGTGAAGCGCGGCTTCGTGCGCCTGCCTGTCACCGCTGGCGCAGGCATCCGAGATCGTCAGGCACTGAAAATTGCGGTCGCAGGCCTCACGCAGCGTGGTGTGGACGCACACATCCGTCGTGCATCCTGAAAACAACAGATGCGTGATGCCTTGCGCGCGCAGGACAAGCTCGAAATCCGTATAGGTGAAGGCGCTGTTGCAGGTCTTGTCGACGATGATGTCCTGCGGCGCGACGTCGATCTCTGGAACGATCTGAAAACCTGGGCCCGAGCGCAGCAGGATTTCGGTGCCTTCGAGACCGGCGCGCTTGCGGCGCCATTTCTCGTAGGGCGTCATGTCGGCCATATCAGCCCTGTAACCCTGCCTTGTGTGGATGATCGTCAGGCCGGCCCCGCGGGCGGCGGCGATCAGCCGGCTCACCGTCGGCAGGATCGCCCTTAGCGGCGACGGATCATAGCCCTGCCTGGCGAAGTAGCCCGTCGTCGACAGGAAATCCTGCTGCAGGTCGATGACGATCAGCGCGGTGCTTTCCGCAACAAGTCTGCCGTCATAGGGGAAATCGAAGGGCCTCGCCTTGATCATCAGTGGTTCTCTCCTCACCCATCGTGAGGTCCATCCTGACCGGCGAAGTTGCTGCCGTCCACCCATGCAGCAGCCCTAACGCGAAGAAGCGAGATGCTGGGCGACGGCCAGCCGCCGGTTAGACGCCGCCGGCACGTCACGACGATTTGTTGACTGTTGAAGTCTTCTTCAATGTTGACTAGCAATTTCATGTTTTATAGTCAACCGGACAACTCGCTCGCCGAAGCCCGGATCTGGAAATGCGGGCGGCCGCACTGGAGAGAAGCTGTTGTCGAGAAATGGTCTGCTGGCGGCGTTGGCCGCATCCGTGATCCTGTCGGCCGGTAGTGCGGCCGCCCAGGGGCAATCGGGCGCTGCTGCCCGCGCGATCGAGGCGCCCACCGCACCTGCTGCAGCACCTGCTGCTGCCCCTCCAGCAGCGGCGGCGCCCGTGCAACAGCAGCCAGGCATCCAGCCGGTCGCCAGTTCGCCAGTCGAGGCCGGACCGTCGACGGCGATGGAGCTGACCCTGCCGCATGATCTGTCGCCGTGGGGCATGTTCATGGCGGCCGATATCATCGTCAAGGCAGTGATGATCGGACTGGCCTTTGCCTCCCTCGTCACCTGGACGATATGGCTGGCCAAATCGTTGGAGATTTTCAGTGGCAAGCTGCGCATCCGACGCGCCGTCCGGGCCATCGGCGATGCCGCGACGCTCAAGCAGGCCAGCCGCGCGCTCGACCGCAGCGGCGGGCCCGGCGCGCTTCTGGTGCGGGCGGCCGAGGAGGAGACCGCGCTTTCGGCCGGTGCGCTCAACCATGTCCGCAGTGACGGGCTGAAGGAGCGGGTCACCTCGCGCCTGTCGCGCATCGAGGCCGCGGCGTCGCGGCGCATGTCGCGTGGCACCGGCGTGCTGGCGACGATCGGCTCGACGGCGCCCTTTGTCGGCCTGTTCGGTACCGTCTGGGGCATCATGAACGCGTTCATCGGCATATCGCAGGCGCAGACCACCAATCTCGCCGTGGTCGCTCCCGGTATTGCCGAAGCCTTGCTGGCTACGGCGATGGGCCTCGTCGCGGCGATACCGGCCGTCGTCATCTACAACGTCTTCGCGCGCTCCATAGCCGGCTACCGCCAGATCCTCGCCGACGCGTCGGCGGGCGTCGAACGGCTGGTCAGCCGCGATCTGGATTTCCGCGCCGTCTCGCCGACGACGGCAGCGGGATGATGGCGGCGCAGCAGCGGAGCAACGCCATGGCAGGCAGAATTCGACAGACCATGGACGACGAGCTCGAGGAGAGCCATGAGATCAATGTCACGCCGTTCATAGACGTCATCCTGGTGCTGCTTATCATCTTCATGGTCGCCGCACCGCTGGCAACGGTTGATGTCAACGTCGATCTGCCGGGCTCGACCGCAACGCCCGCGCCACGACCCGAGACACCGCTGTTCCTGACGTTGAAGGAAGATCTGACGCTGGCGATCGGCAACGATGCCGTGTCACGCCCGGCTTTCGCCGCCACGCTGGACAGCAGAACCAGGGGCGACAAGCAGACGCGCATCTTCCTTCGCGCCGACAAGTCGGTCGGCTATGGCGACCTGATGCAAGTGATGAACCTGCTGCGCGGCGCCGGCTATCTGAATATCGCGCTGGTCGGCCTGGAAACATTGCCCGCGGCCGCCGCCCCGGCCGCCACTGGAGCGGCGTTGCCATGACGCCATCGGCTGCCTTGCCCATGGTGGAGCTTTCGCGTTTCGGTTGGCGCGATATTGGCTTGTGGGCAGGCGCGGCCCTACTGGTCCTTGGAGCCCATGTCGCGGTTGCCTATGCCGTGCAGAGCTTCAGCCTGGTCGACGAATCGGATGGCGGCCCGCCGCCGGCCCAGGTGATCGAGATGGCGCCGATGGTGGCAATGCCGGCTGTGGAAGAACAGATTGCCGCGCTGGACGCGGTGACGCCCGATCAGACCGAGCCGGAGGCGGCACCGGAAAAGCCGGTGGAACAGATGCCGGTTGTCGAACAGGAAGCGGTTCCGCCCGACGAGACCGAACCCGTCCAAACCGACGTGGCTGAACAGGCCGACCAGCCGCCGTTGGAGGAAGTCGTCCCCGATATTGTCGAGACCGTCGCGCCCGACGTGATCATTCCGCTGCCGCAGGCGAAACCGGTCGAAGCGCCCAAGGAAAGGAAACCGGTTGAAGCCAAGGCGAAAAAGCCTGTCGAGAAGCCCAGGCCGCGGCCAAGGAAGGAGAAGGCGGTGCCGCCGAAGACGGCAACCGTCGCCAGTGCCGACGCTAGGCCGGCGGCCAAGACAGCCGCGCCGAAGTCGGCCGAAACGGCTTCGCGATCGGGCGTGAACCCCGCCAGATGGAACTCCAGCCTGGCGGCCTGGATCAGGCGGCATACGCGCTATCCGAGTGCGGCGAGGGCCCGACGCGTGGAAGGCGACGTGAGGGTCACATTCACGATCGATTCTTCCGGGCGCGTACTGTCCGCCCGGATGGCTCGTTCTTCCGGCGACCCGGATCTCGACCGTGCGGCGCTCGCCGTGCTTCAGGGCGCCACGGTGCCGGCGCCACCGGCGGAACTCGGTTCCCGTGTCAGCCGTACGGCCCCCTTCGTGTTCAGCCTGCGCAAATAGGGGCCGGAGCAGGGATCAGCCGATCAATAGCGCTGCGACAGGCACAAGGCCTCGACCTGTTCCAGATAGAAGCGGCATTTCGTGCGCAGGATCCTGAGGTTCGGGTCGTCGGCACCATTGATGTCGATGGTCCGCATCATGAAGTCAAAATGGGCATGAAAGGCGTCCACCGCGCCCCAGAGACTGTCGGCCTGGCAGGTCTCGGCGATTGCCATCGAGATGAGTTGGCGGGCCTCGACCCGCGCGGCATCCGGCGATGGCGGCCGCCCGGCGATCAGGGCGTCAAGCCGGCTGAAAATGCTTTCCCTGACATCAATGCCTCTGATGTTGACAGTCATGTTCATTGGCGAGGTCCCCCTGAATTCCGAGAAAAGCGTGTGACGGTCTTCCGTCTGGAATTGCGCAAAAAACGACTGATTGGAGCGGGTTCAACGATTCTGTCGGACAACGCCAGCCGCCGCGCATGCGGCTGACGATTGCATGCCGCTACGCTCTCCTCGGCTGGGCGCGATTGTCTTTTGCGTGCAGCTTGGAGTGCAGCGGGTTGCCGCTGAACTGCGCATGCCTCGCCGGCCGTGCGCCGCGAAGAGCGTCGAAGGCCTCGGCATAGGCCATGCCCAAGAGATAGGAGATCATCGGAAAGCGGCTTGCTTCGGCCATCTGCACCAGCTCGTTGGTCATCGACGAAATATATTGAAGGCTGTCTATCTCGGACTGGCGTAAGGACTGATTTGACACGTGCTGCTCCTGTCGTGATCGGGTGGAACTCAGGGAACGTAGTACTGGCCGTTCTGGACATACTAAGTCGACTAATTGATCGATTGGCCCACTGAAGACGGGCATGTTTGCGGAGTCGAGATGGTCAAGGCATAGACGGGCGCGTCGGTGAGGCGGTCCAGGCCGAGCAGGCGCTTGATTGCCGAATGACTGAGCGCGGCCGTGGGGCACGCCGACAAGCCATGATTGGTCGCCGCCAGCATGATGTTCTGGCCGATATGGCCGGCCTCGATCAGCACGACACGATAGGCGTTGGCATCCTCGTACTTCCACATAGTGCGATCGAGCTTCGCGCACAGCAGGATCAGGCATGGCATGGCGTCCGCCCACTCCTGCCCGCCGACCAGTTCGGAGATCTTCGGCAGGTGGTTTGCGGAAATCCTGCCAAGGTCGTGATCGGCGGCGGAATAGTGGTAGACGCCGGGTTCGAGACCTTCGACCGCCTGCGCGACCACATAGGCCTCATAGGGATTTCTCGCGCCGCCGGAAGGCGTCATGCCAAGCGGCAGGGCGCCGACGCAGTTGGTGGTCTCGCCGGTAATGCCCATGCCTGCAAACAGGCAGTCGGAAAGCTGTTCCGACGTGATGGTGGGCGTCGCCGCCGTGCGGTTGGTGCGGCGCCGCGCCATCAGGGCGAGAAGTTCGTTGTCTTCCAATGCGTTCGGCAGGCGAATGGCGCCCGGGGAATTCCTGAGCAGGAGGTCCGGCTGCGGCGTGTGAACGGCGCGTTCGATCTGCCGCTCTTCCGCCTGCTCGATGGTCATGAACTCGCTGTCCTGCACGCAGAAATGCATCAGCGCGGTCGGAATGCCCCAGTTCCATTGTCCGGTGAACTGCGCCTCCTGTTCGGCGAGCGGCGATCCGGCGGTCACCAGGGCGGAAAAATCGAGCAACCGGGGAACGACAGCCTTCAGTTCGGACTTCGACCATCCATGGGCGCGGGCGATATCCGCTATCGACGCCCATTTGTCCCACGAAGCGAGAAGACCGATCACCTCGGGGCCGCATTCAAACACGTTCCTGGTCAGGAAATTGCACCCGGTGACCTTGTTCGGTCCAGGGTAGAAAACAAGCGTTTTTGAAGAGCGCATTTTCATGATGCTGAATGCCGTCCGTGGAGCCGAGGCGCCGACGAGCAAACCGCTCATCGGCGCCGAACGACTTCAGCGCTTGTTGTAGTGCATGCCCTGGGAAAAGAAGGCGGCCTGCGTGCCGGCGGCAATCGTCAGCTTCGGAGCCGTGTTCACTTTCTTCGCCATTTTCATCCCTTTCCTGACCCCCATGGGATCTGTTGAAAGACCCCCAAAAACGGGATCCGCAACAAGAAAGGTAAGTTCGAAAGAGTTAGCGGGTTATTAAAATAGCAGTAAATCTGCTATCCGAAGAACACGTCGTGAATTATATTTCTTTGCTGGAAAGTGTAAAAAATCGATTTTACTCAAACACAGAGTAAACTATCGTTGGTGTACGCTTTTTCGGTGTATCTTGTTCATATTTAGCGTAAGCCATGGCTAGCCCAACCCGTCGCGGGCGAGACTGACCACGAGCGGGTCGACGCCCGGATCGTCGAGCCTGATGACATGCGCCATTTTGATCGCTTGTCTTGGCGGGATGTTGGCTACGTCCTGCCGCATGATGACGGACACGAATGCTGGCCCGGCCTCCGTCAGAAGCATGGCCTTGCCGGTCAGCACCGGCTCCGAGATGGGAGCCCACTGCACGGAGATCAGCGACGGTTCGCCGGTCTGGCGGCGATTGATTCCGCTGAAATAGATCCAGTTCAGGCGTGCGATCGCCACACCATAGTGGTTGCCGCGCGCACGCGCCCAGGTCGACCCCTGGCGCTCCGACCATCCGGTGACCCGTCGGAACGTGACCAGCTCGACGTCACGCCGCACGAACGTCACCGACCGCATCAGGAGGTCGGGATGGGTCGGGATCGAAAAATAAGTGAAATAGGTGCCCCCCGCGATCGATGGACTGGGAGGGCGGATCATCTGTTTGAACAGCGCCTCGGAAATCGGCGGCAGGCCGCTGGCCGCTGGCTCGGGGGTGTCGGGATACTGGTACAGCTCGGCTTCGTTGATGCGGAAGTAGTCGCATATCAGCTTGGCGGTGGCTTTGTTCGGAACGGTCTGTCCCTGCAGGTAGCGTTCGAACTGCGTGCGGTTGATATGCAGCTCACGGCACACCGCGCTTACAGAGGCATGTTCCTTGCAGAGTCGTCTGAGGTTTGCAGCGAGATTCTCGCGAAGTGACACGTCTTTGCTTCCGCAGGGGGATTCTTCATTTCGATTCGAAATCCATATAGCGCCTTCGGTCGCCCCCCGCCCGAAACGCTCCGATACAACACACAGAAAAAAACCGATTAGATAACGTCAATGTAACGACGGACCCGCGAAAAAAAACAGCGGCGATCCAGTGGCGGCCATCGCCATAAGTCCAATTGACAACAGTTTTGCCGGAGACTTTGAGTCGGGGCGCAATGGCGCGCGTTTCTCCTGTCGCGGAGAGCCGAAAAACGATTGTTCCGCTGACGGTGGACGCGTTTTGCGCCGAACCAGTCCCTACCGGTTCTTGATCCAAATCAAGCAGCTAACCGATCAGGGCCCTAAAACCCTGTTTGGCTTTTTTGGCGACTGGGGGGATGTTGGGTACTGGGCCAGCTGATATCCGTCGCGGCAAGTGACTTGCGATGTTCCGCCGATCCCCGGGATAATGTTGAATGCGCATCGCGATCCTGTCCGACATCCATGCCAATCGCGAGGCGTTCGACGCGGTGCTGGAGGCTGTCTACAAGCGTGAACCGGACCAACTGGTGTTGCTGGGTGATCTGGTCGGCTATGGGCCTGATCCCGTCCATGTGGTCGAGAAGGCCGCCGATCTGGTAGCCCAGGGGGCGCTTTGCGTTCTCGGCAACCACGATGAGGCGGTGGTTCTGAACCGGAGTGATATGACCGAAAATGCGCGGTTCGCCGTCCAATGGACCCGCGAACGCCTCGCTCCGGCGCATTTCGATTTCCTGGCGCGATTGCCGCTTTCGCTGCAATCCGAAGACCGGCTGTATGTGCACGCCAGTGCGGAGCGGCCGGCAAAATGGTTTTATATACGCGACGTCGACGCAGCAGAACGCTGCCTGTCGTCAAGCGATGCCCGTTTCATTTTCTGCGGCCATACCCACGTTCCGGCTGTCTATTACGCGCTGCCGGGCCGCCGGCCGATCCATTTTCGGCCGCTGGACAACGTGGCGGTGCCTTTGTCCGCGCTGGCACGGCATCTGGTGGTTGTCGGTGCGGTCGGCCAACCCCGCGATGGCAATCCGGCGGCGTGTTATGCTCTCGTCGACACGGAGCGGCACGAGGTCACGATGGTTCGTGTTCCCTATGATCACGAAGAGACGGCCCGCAAGATCCAGGCCGCCGGTCTGCCCGGGTGGCTTGGCATGCGTTTGAAGATCGGCCGCTGAGGAGGCGTATTCCATGCAACGGTTTGAGGCAGGGACAGTCATCGATGGTTTCGAGCTGGTCGAAAAGCTGCCCACCGGCGGCATGGCCTCGCTGTGGCGCGCGACCAACCCGCGGTACGATTTCCCGCTTGTGCTGAAGATCCCTTTTCTCGACCCGGGCGGGGATGTTTCCGTCATCCTCGGTTTCGAGGCGGAGGAGCTCATCCTGAAACGCCTGTCGGGACCACATGTGCCGCGTTTCGCGGCATCCGGCAGTCTGGCGCAGGTTCCCTATATTGCCATGGAGTTCGTGGCCGGCACCGGCCTCGCAGATGTCGTAGGCAACGCGCCGCTGCAGGTGGACGAGGTGGCAAGAATCGGAACCGAGATCGCGACGGCACTTGCCGCCCTCCACCGGCAGAAGGTCGTTCATCTCGATCTCAAGCCCGAGAACATCATCCTTGCCAAGCGCGGCGCGGTGCTGCTCGACTTCGGGCTCGCCCGGCACGCGGAGCTCCCCGATCTTCTCGGCGCCGAAAGCTCCGTGCCGATGGGCACCGCCGCCTATATTTCGCCCGAACAGGTGCTCGGAGAGAGATCCGATCCCGCAAGCGATCTGTTTGCACTCGGTTGCATCCTTTATCAGCTGGCGACCGGCGAAGAACCGTTCGGGCGTCCGGCGACTTTCGCCGGGATGAAGCGCAGGCTCTATCATGGCCCCAGGCCGCCGCGAGATATCAACGAGGCCATTCCGCGGTGGCTGGAAGCCATCATCCTGCGATGCATGGAAGTGGACAGGTCTCGACGATATGTCGAGGCCGCACAGGTTCTGTCCGACCTGAGGAACCCCGACCAGGTAGTGGTTGTCAGACGTAAGCCCCAGGATGTGGGTGTATGGGCTGCGATCACGAGGCTGTTTCGCAAGACGGATGAGAGATCGCTTGTCGGCAAGCCGACCATGTCGAGGACACAGGCCGGACCGTCAATTGTTCTTGCCGCGGTCGATCTAGCCAATGGCAGCGATGCGCTGGCAGGCGAAGTTCTCAGCGAAACCGCTCGTGTGCTTGCATCGCGCGAGGATTCCTGGCTGGCCTGTGTAACGGTGCTGAAGACCGAGATCATCGGCGAGGCGCCGGCGGCCGACGAAACGGGTCGCTCGGAGTATCTGAGGCGACTCGTCGCACTGAAGGACTGGGCCCGTCCGCTGCACCTGCCGGAAGACCGCATCAGCTACCATGTCCTGGAGGCGGTCAGCGCCGCCGATGCGATCCTCAACTACGCCGAGCACAATGACGTCGGACACATCGTCGTTGGAGCAAGGGCGTCCTCGGCAATTCGCCGTCACCTCGGCAGCGTCTCGACCAAAGTCGTGGCGCAGGCCCTTTGCTCGGTTTCAGTGGTCCGCCTGAAGGCGGTCGAGGAACAAGGGCTGCACCGCAAGGCCCCCGAGCCTATCGCGCCAGTGGAGCGGGAGAGCGCCGAACCAGATCAATGAACACGGCGCCAAGGCAGCTAGGACGCCAAGTAAATCAAGGCGAAATCGACAGACGCGCTCCTCGGCTTGGTCGCACGTCAACCCGTTCGTCTCATGCGGAAGCGCGTCGGGATAAAACTTCCTCATCCAGCAGCTCTTGAAGTCTCATTTTCGGCACAGGCCTTGAGAGCAGGAAGCCTTGAAGCTGGTCGCAGCCGAGCTCGCGCAGATAATCGCATTGGCTCTCGGTCTCAACGCCTTCGGCAGTGGTGCTAAGGCCAGTGGCGCGCGCCAGGTCGATAATCGCCTGAACGATTGCCTCGTCGCCATTCGAGCGGCCGAATCCATGCACGAAGCTCCGGTCGATCTTGATCCTGTCGACTTCCAGGGTCTGCAGGCGCCCCAATGATGAAAACCCAGTGCCAAAATCATCGAGAGCGAAGCGCACTCCGATGTGGCGCAGCGCCTCGATGTTGTGCTTGCATTCGGTCCGGCGCTCCAAAAGTGCGCTTTCTGTCACTTCCAGTTCGAGGCGCCGCGGATCCATTTGCGCCTCCAACAAGATGGCGGTCACTTTCATTGCGAAAGCCGGATTGTTCAGTTGCAAGGCCGATACGTTCACGGCCAGGGTGTCGATCTTCCAATGGGCTGCATCGCGGCACGCCTGCCGCAGGACCAGTTCGCCCAACTGATCGATCAACCCTGTTTCCTCGGCCAATGGTATGAACAGGTCCGGGGGGACCCAGCCCCGATCCGCGTGCGACCAGCGGGCCAGGGCTTCGACGCCTATTATCTCCTTTGTGTCGGCCGTATAGAGCGGCTGGTAGTGGACCTGGATTGCGCCAGGCACTTCCAGCGCCTTGCGCAGCTCCTGCTCAAGGCCCTTTCGCATCGCCAGCGTCTGGTCCATCTCCGGCACAAAGAAGGCGTAGCTGCTGCGACCCGCAGCCTTGGCGTGGTAGAGTGCCGTGTCGGCCTTCCTCACCAGTTCGACCTGATCCAATCCATCCTTGGGAGCAAATGCGCATCCGACACTCAAGCCAATAAAGACTTGCATCCCTGAGACTTCAAACGGCCGGCGGGCGGACTCAATTAGCCGGTCGCACAAAGCCTTGACATCATCTTCCCCTCCGACCGAGCGTCGGATGATGATGAACTCGTCGCCGCCCAGGCGGGCGACGGTGTCCGCTTCCGTGGTTAGCCGCCTCAGCCGATCGGCGAACTCTCTGAGCAGCTCATCGCCTGCCGGATGGCCAAAACTGTCATTCACCTGCTTGAATCGGTCGAGATCGAGGTAAAGAATGGCGAACTGCTCGCCCGTCGAGGGTAGACGCATCAGGGCATCGGCCAGTCGTTCGTTGAACTGGCCGCGATTGGGCAAGGCCGTAAGCAGATCATTGTGTGCGAGATGAAAAATCCGGTCCTCAGATTCTCTCAACTTCAAACTCCGCCTGCGAAAGGCGATCAGGCCCAAAATCACGCCACCCAAGACCAGCCCAAACAAAGTTATAAGAATAGGGGCCAGCTGGAAGAGTACAAAGGCTCCAGGGCGATCTGGTTGCCACACAAAAAAACCGATAGTCGAACCAGACCTGCTGTGGAGGGGATAAGACGTCTCGGCCGAGGATTGTAAATTTACCCAGGAGAATCGCGCGCCGTCCAGAAAATAATCTTTTCTGAAGGAGGTGACGAGATTGCCATCGAGAAATCGGATCGCAACGTGCAGAAATTCCTCACCCTGTACCTGGGCGATGTTGCCGCTGTCGGTTACGACCGGCTTTATGCTGACAATGGCAGGGTGGCCCGAGACAATGGCCAAGTCGGCAACCCCTATCGTGAGAACTTGCTCCGAGACGCCTTCGGTATCCCCCCGTTTGAGCCTTGCCCTGAGGTCCTCAACAAGGCGTCCGGTGGTCCCCTTTATGGAAGTGTAGCTGCCAGGGTCGGCCTTCGAACCGTCTATCGATGCGTAGACAGGCGCATCAGTTGGATCGAGAATGTAGATCTCGTCTTGACCGAAGTAGGTGTGCATCCAACTGCCTAGATTGGTGTCGATCCACTTGTCGTCCCGTTTGCGCAGCGCCGTTACCGCGTCGTCCCAGACTGTAACGCTCTCCTGGTCGTGTGCGACTCCGCTTTCCAGCTTGGATACAATCAGGGCAACCAGGCTTTGCTGCCGCGATACGGCAACGCTGTCGGTCTGAATCGTGGACCATAGCAGAAGCCCCGTGGTTGCGATTGCGATGAGTAGCGTTAACCCAATGATGGGCATCGCCATTCGTAGCAGAAAGAGCCGAAGGGTGGGTTCGTTCGAATGTCGAGGCAGTTTCATGCGACATATCTAATCCTCAACGGCTTCCATACTCTTAACGTGACCGCGCGGAGAGCACGATCTGAAGCACACGCCTCCGACGCCATTGACGTGGAGGTTCATAGGATAAGCGGTCGGGTCTTTTTGACGGGCCAAGCCGGCGCTCGCTGAGAATCGCGAAAGCGGCCAATGATGCCTGGCTTAACCCCGCCCCCGGTTCCCATATCGCAAAACGCGAGCGGCCCGTCTTTGGGAGGGCGGTTATGCGCGACCAAAAGCGACGCTCAGTAAATGGCGAGTCTTTTCAGGTGTTGGGAAATTTCCGCTGGTGGAGCTGAGGAGGATCGAACTCCTGACCTCGTCATTGCGAACGACGCGCTCTCCCAGCTGAGCTACAGCCCCGTCCAGCGGATGGCGCATTTATCGGGCGCGGTGGTTTTCTGTCAAGGCGGCGTTTCGTGGAAATCTCCGGCCGCCGAACGCCGGGCCGACGCGTGGCGGAAGGCGGCCCTTGCCGGTTTGGCGCGCAATGGCTACATGTCGGCAACAATTGGAGACCGGCATGATCGCCCTCATTCAAACAATCGTCATGGCGCTTGACCTGTACTGGTGGGTCATCATCGCCTCGGCGATCTTTTCCTGGCTCTACGCTTTCAACGTCGTCAACTCGCGCAATCAGTTCGTCGGCAGCATCGGCAACATGCTCTACCGGCTGACCGAGCCGGCCTTGCGGCCGATCCGCCGTTTCATGCCGGACCTTGGCGGCATCGACATTTCGCCTATCATCCTGCTGTTGATCCTGTTCTTCCTCCGGCAGTTCCTGCTCACCACCGTGCTGTCGCTGGTCGTCTGAGGCTGGCGGTTCCATGAGCTCACCGTTTCGCTTGCGCGATGGCGGTGTCGACCTGTTCGTGCGGCTGACGCCGAAGGCCGCGCTGGACAGGCTAGAAGGTGTTGAAACTTCGGCGGACGGGCGAAGCCATCTGAAGGCCCGCGTCCGCGCCGTGCCGGAAAACGGCGCCGCCAACCAGGCGCTGCAACGGCTTGTCGCCAAGGCACTTGGCGTGCCGGCGTCGGCGGTGTCGGTGGTTTCCGGCGGCACGAGCCGCCTGAAGACGCTTCGCATTTCAGGCGAGCCGCGAGCCCTGGCGGAGAGCATCGACGCACTCGTCGCGCGGTCCGGCAGCTAGTCCAACCGCTTTGACAGACTCAGCCGGCGCTCAGTCGCCGAGCGGCAGGCGGGGATCGTCGACTTTCAGCGTGTTCACGCTCTGCTTGATGCGGCGCAGATTCTCGAGGACCTTTGGTCCGCGCGTCTCGGCGACCGAGGTGACGAGCATGTCGACGATCGCCAAAAGGGCATAGCGCGACGATGTCGGCTTGTAGATGTTGCCGTCTTCCAAGGGCTGGAAATGGATCACCGTGTCGGCGGCCTTGGCAAGTGCCGAGTCCGGCGCCGTGATGGCGACGGTGGTGGCGCCATACTGCTGGGCGACCTGCACGGCATCGATGACCGAACGCGCATAGCCGGAAACGGAGAAGGCGACCAGCGTGGTGTCGGGCGTGGCAACGGCCGCGTACATGCGCTGCAGTTGTCCGTCGATCTGCGCCACCACCGACATACCCAGCCTGAACAGCCGGTTCTGCATTTCGGTCGCCATCATCGACGAGATGCCGCCGGATCCGATGCAAAGCACATTGCCGGAGACAGCGATCCGCGCGGCGACGCCGACCAGCGTCGTCATGTCGAGATTTTCGCTGGAGCGCTGGATGGCGGCGATCGCCGCTTCTGTGATGGCCGACGCGATACGCTGCTCGCGCGCGTCGCGGCTCAATGGCTCCGGCGACAGATACTGGCCGCCGATGGCGATGGCCTGCGCCAGATAGAACTTGAAGTCGCGCAGGCCCTCGCAGCCGAGGTTGCGACAGAACCGCGTCACTGTCGGCTCGCTGACACCGACGCGCGCGGCAATTTCCGAGATCGCCGCCTTGGAGACGAAGTCGAGGTCGGCAAGCACGAAACCGGCGAGCTTGCGATCCGACTTCGTTCCGTCCTGCGACATCAGTTGCAGGCGGGTGATGATGTCGGCCGGCGTCTTCATGCGTGTGTTTTCATAGCGGCAGGCCTGTCGCCTTGTCGAACAGGTGGATGTTGCCGGGATCGACGGTCACCGGCAGCAGATCACCCGGCCTGACCGGTACCCTATCGCGGAACACGGCACGTACCGTATCAGCGCCAATGGCGCCATAGACATGGGTTTCGGAGCCGGTCGGTTCGACGACATCCACCTTGATCGCCATCGCGTCGACAGCCTCGCCGATGACGAAGTGTTCGGGGCGGATGCCGGCTTCCACCGCACTGTCCGCCGGCACCGTCTTGCCGACAAGCGCAAGCCGTCCGCCGCCGGCCGATTCGAACCAGGTTTTCTCAGGCGTTGTCTTGAGGGCCCCGGAAACAAAACTCATCGACGGGGAGCCGAGGAAGCTGGCGACGAATTTGTTGGCCGGCCGGTCATAGAGTTCCAGCGGCGCCCCGACCTGCTGGATCCTGCCGCGGTCCATCACCACGATGCGGTCGGCCAGGGTCATGGCTTCGATCTGGTCGTGGGTGACGTAGACAATCGTCGATTTCAGCCGCTGATGCAGCGCCTTGATCTCGACGCGCATCTGCACGCGCAGTTGCGCGTCGAGGTTGGACAGGGGCTCGTCGAACAGGAACACCGACGGCTCGCGCACGATGGCGCGACCCATGGCGACGCGCTGGCGCTGGCCACCCGACAGCTGACGGGGATAGCGGTCGAGATAGGAGAAGAGATTGAGGACGCCCGACGCCTTCTTGACCTTCTGGTCGATCGCGGCGCGCGTTTCGCCACGGATCTTCGGGCCAAAGCCGATGTTGTCCGACGCTTTCAGATGCGGGAACAGCGCATAGGACTGGAACACCATGGCGATGTTGCGCTGCTGCGGCGGCAGTTCGTTGGCGCGCACGCCGCCTATCAGCAGGTCGCCGGAGGTGATTGTCTCCAGGCCGGCCAGCATGCGCAGCAAGGTCGACTTGCCGCAGCCGGATGGCCCGACCAGAACGACGAACTCGCCGCTCTTGATATCGAGGCTGATGTTCTCCAGGATCTTGTGCTGCCCGAACGATTTCGACAGGTCGCGGAACTCGACGTCGGTCATGATCACGCTCCCAGAATGTCGTCGATGAATGGCAGGCAGCCGGCCGTCAGTCCGGCATCCACGGGCATCACCACGCCTGTTACGCCCGATGCGCGATCGGACGCAAGAAAGGCGACGGCTTCCGCCACTTCCGAAGCGTTGACGATGCGACCCAGCGGATAGAGCCGCTGCAGCTTGCCGAGGATTTCGGGATCCTTGGCAAGGCGGTGGTCCCAGGCGGCGGTGCGGATGGAACCCGGACACACGACATTGGCGCGCAGGCCGCCGCGGCCGAGCTCGACGGCGATCGCCTTCGCATAGGCATTGATGCCGGCCTTGGCTGCCGCGTAGGCAGGGTTGCCGAAATGCGCGATGGCATTGACCGAGGAGATGAAAACGACACTGCCGGAGCCGCGCCCGGCCATTGCCTTGACCAGCGGGTCGGCGAAAGTCATCACGCCGGTGAGATTGAGATCGAGCTCCTGCTCTATCTTGCCGGGGGTGAGCGCGGAGATCGTCTCGGCGCGAGTCCAGCCGGCGTTGTTGATGAGAATGTCGGGCACGCCGTCCCTGTCGAGAATGGCGCCGATCGCCGCCGCTATCGAATCCCGGTCGACAAGATCGAAGACGTGGCGGGAGGCAAGATGCGGGCTCATCAGCGCTTCGCTCGACTGGTCGCAGCCGACGACCCTGGCGCCCCTTTGCGCCATCAGTGCCACGATGGCCGTGCCGAGGCCGCCGCCCGCGCCGGTCACCACGACAGTCTTGCCTTCGAACTCGGCTTTCGAAACCACCGCGCGCCATCCTCCGGGAGTTCTGACGGATCACGTCAGGCCTAGTCCTGTAAATGTAATTAAGCAACAGAATAATCCGCTTGCAAGCCTTGAAATCATCGATAATGTAGGAAAGTCACATAAATCTTCTGCTCCGGCAGCGAAGAGGCGCGCAGGCGCAAAATCAAAATGGGAGACATCAAATGAGCCTTGCAAAATGGACTGTCGGCCTGATGGCCGGAATGAGCATGCTGGCATTCGCGGCGCAGGCCAATGCGGGCGAGGTGCGCGTCACCGTCGCCGAATACAGCGCCAAGACTGGCCCTTATTTCGACAGCGTCAAGAAGGAGTTCGAGGCGGCGAACCCTGGCATCACCGTCAAGTTCGAAGTGGTGCCGTGGGACGTGCTGCTGCAGAAGCTGACCACCGACATCACCGCCGGCACCAATGCCGACCTGTCGATCATCGGCACACGCTGGCTGATCGACTTTGTCCAGCAGGGCGTTGCCGAGCCGCTCGACAGCTACATCACGCCCGATTTTAAGGGCCGCTTCATCGACACGTTCCTGTCGCCCTCGATCATGGAGGGCAAGACCTACGGCCTGCCGATCGCGGCGTCGGCGCGCGCCATGTATTACAACAAGGAGCTGTTCGAGAAAGCCGGCATCGCCAATCCGCCGGCCAACTGGACCGAGCTGCAGGAAGACGCGCGCAAGATCAAGGCGCTCGGTTCCGGCACCTTCGGCTTCGGCCTGCAGGGCAAGGAGATCGAGACCGACGTCTACTACTACTACGCGATGTGGTCCTACGGCACCGAAATCCTCAACAAGGACGGCACCTCCGGCCTCGGCACGCCGGGCGCGCTTGAAGCCGCCAAGCTCTACAAGTCGATGATCGATGAAGGCCTGACCGAGCCGGGTGTCACCTCCAACAACCGCGAGGATGTGCAGAACCTGTTCAAGCAGGGCAAGGTCGGCATGATGATCACCGCGCCCTTCCTGTCCAACCAGATCAAGGACGAGGCGCCGAACCTGAAATACGGCGTGGCGGCCATTCCGGCCGGACCGACCGGCGCGCGCGGCACCTATGGCGTCACCGATTCCATCATCATGTTCAAGAATTCCAAGAACAAGGACGAGGCCTGGAAGCTGCTCGATTTCCTGTTCACCAAGGAGCAGCGCGCCAAGTTCACGCAAGGCGAAGGCTTCCTGCCGGTCAACAAGGAAGAGGCCAAGATGGACTACTATGTGAACAATGCCGATCTGGCGGCGTTCACCGCCCTGCTGCCCGACGCCCGCTTCGCGCCGATCATCCCGGGCTGGGAGGAGGTCGCGCAGATCACCTCCGACGCCATGCAGAAGATCTATCTCGGCGGCGACCCCGAGGCAGGCTTGAAAGACGCCGCGGCCAAGGCCAACGCCGTGCTGAAGAAATAGGGCGTCTCTCCAGCGCTCGTGGCGCGCCCCGACGACCGGGCGCGCCACATCTCCCTGAAGCGAATTTCAAATTCGCCACACCAGGTCAGCCGATGCAAAATCGTTTCTTGCCCTATCTCCTGACCTTGCCCAGCCTGTTCCTGGCGGCAGTCGTCATCTTCTGGCCGGTCTGGGACCTGATCCAGATCTCGACGCATGACGTGAACCGCTTCGGCCAGCTTCGCGAACTCAACGACTTCGCCAATTTCTCGGCGCTCGCTGCCGATCCCGATTTCATCGCCGCGCTCTGGCGAACCGGCCAGTGGACCGTTCTGGTCGTCGGCGGCGCGCTGCTGTTGTCGATCCCGGTGGCGATGATCCTCAACACCGATTTCTATGGCAGGGGCATCGCCCGCGTCATCATCATGCTGCCCTGGGCGGTGTCGCTGACCATGACCGCGGTGGTCTGGCGCTGGGCGCTGAGCGGCGAAAGCGGCATGCTGAATTCGGCGCTGATCGGCCTCGGCCTCATCGACCACAACATCCAGTGGCTGGCGAGCGCGGAGACCGCCTTTCCCATGCAGGTGCTGATCGGCATCCTGGTCACGGTGCCGTTCACCACGACGATCTTCCTCGGCGGCCTGTCGTCGATCCCGGACGACCTCTACGAGGCGGCGGCGCTCGAAGGGGCGACACCGCTGCAGCAGTTCCGCGAGATCACCTTTCCGCTGCTGAAACCGTTCATCAACATCGCCATCGTGCTCAACACCATCTACGTCTTCAACTCCTTCCCGATCATCTGGGTGATGACGCAAGGCGGGCCGGCAAACTCGACCGACATCCTGGTCACCCACCTCTACAAGCTGGCCTTCCGCATCGGCAAACTCGGCGAGGCATCGGCGGTGTCGCTGGTGATGTTTGCCATATTGCTGGTCTTCACCATGATCTATGTGCGGCTGGCGATGCGGGAGCAACGCGCATGACAAGCAAGCTGAAGCGTTCCGTCATCGCCTGGCTGCTGCTGGCGCCGCTGATCGTGGTGACGATCTTTCCCTTTGCCGTGATGTTCCTGACCGCGGTCAAGCCAAGGCAGGAGGTGCTGTCGCCAACCTGGTGGCCGAGCGAGTTCCGCTGGTCGAACTTCGCCGACATGTGGGTGGCGACCGGCTTCGGCCAGGCGCTGGTCAATTCGCTCTATGTGTCCGTTATCGCCACCGTCGGCGCCATCCTGATCTCGGTTCCGGCGGCCTATGCGATGTCGCGCTTTCGCTTTGCCGGCTACGGCGCCTTGCGCCAGTTCCTGCTGATCTCGCAGATGATCTCGCCGATCGTGCTGGTGCTCGGCCTGTTCCGGCTGATGGCGGCGTGGGGGCTGGTCGAGAGCACCACCGCGCTTGGCTTCATCTACATGGCCTTCAACGTCGCCTTCACGGTGTGGATGCTGCAGAGCTACTTCGACACCATTCCGCGCGATCTCGAGGAAGCCGCCTGGATGGAGGGTGCCGGCCGCTGGCTGACCTTGCGCAAGGTGTTCCTGCCGCTCTGCCTGCCGGCGATCGCGGTGACCGCGATCTTCACCTTCATCAATGCCTGGAACGAATTCGTCGTGGCGCTGACCATGCTGCGCAGCCAGGAAAGCTACACCTTGCCGATCCAGGTGTTTTCACTGGTCGCCGGCCGCTACACCATCGAATGGCACCACGTCATGGCCGCGACTCTGCTGGCGACCTTGCCGGTGGCCATCCTGTTCATCTGGCTGCAACGCTACCTCGTTCGCGGGCTGGCACTCGGGGCGGTCAAGTAGCCGCGCATTCATGCGGAACGGAGTTCTTGATGTCACACAAATATGTGTCCGGGTCATCGCACGCACCGCTGTCGCCACGGCCGACGATCTCGTCTACATGCCCAGCCGCAACAACCACGAACTGACCAGAGCGAAGCGGAATTCCTGAAAATGCGCATCTTCACCGCCTCGCTGGCGACGGAAACCAACACCTTCTCGCCGGTGCCGACCGATCGGGCCTCGTTCGAGATGGCCTTCTATGCTGGGCCCGGCAAGCACCCGGAAACGCCGACGCTGTGCTCCTCGCCGATGGTCGCCCTGCGCCGGCGCGCGGCCGCCGAAGGCCTCACCGTTATCGAAGGCACCGCCACCTGGGCGGAGCCGGGCGGCCTGGTGCAGCGGCAGACCTATGAGGCGCTGCGCGACGAGATCCTCGGCCAGCTCAAGGCAGCGCTGCCGGTCGATGCGGTCATCCTCGGCCTGCATGGCGCGATGGTGGCGCAAGGCTATGACGACTGCGAAGGCGATCTGCTCGAGCGCGTCCGCGAGATGGTGGGTCCGCGGGTGGTGATTGCCTCGGAGTTTGATCCGCACAGCCATCTGACGCCGAAGCGGGTGGCGGCATCGGACATCATGGCCTACTTCCTCGAATTCCCGCACACCGACTTCTACGAGCGTGGCGAACATGTCGTCGAGCTTGGCCTCGCGGCGGCGCGCGGCGAGATCAAGCCTGTCATCTCGACCTTCGACTGCCGCATGATCCAGGTGTTGCCGACCAGCCGCGAGCCGATGCGCTCGTTCGTCGACCGCATCAAGGCGCTGCACGGCAAGGACGGCGTGCTGTCGGTCTCCGTCATCCACGGCTTCATGGCGGCCGACGTTGCCGAGATGGGCACGCGCATCCTGGTCGTTACCGACAATGACAAGGCCAAGGGCGATGCGCTGGCGGAACGGCTGGGGCGTGAGCTCTACGACCTTCGTGAAAAGACGGCGATGACGATGCTGAGCGCCGCCGCCGGCATCGACCGGGCGCTGGCCGTGCGCGCTGAAAATCCGGGCAAGCCAGTGGTCATCGCCGACATCTGGGACAATCCGGGCGGGGGCGTTCCCGGCGACGGCACCGTCGTGCTGCGTCAGATGCTGGCACGTGGCCTGAACAATGTCGGCGTCGCGACGATATGGGATCCGATCGCGGTGACCTTCTGCCTGGCGGCGGGCGAGGGGGCGGTCATCGACCTGCGTTTCGGCGGCAAGGCCGGGCCGCAGGCCGGCGAGCCGATCGACGCGCGGGTCAAGGTGCTGAAGGCGGTTGCGGAGGGCTGGCAGAGTTTCGGGCCAAGCCGGGTGACATTGGGGCCGACGGCGCTGGTTCGCATCGAAGACACCGAGGTCGACATCATCCTCAACACCAACCGCACGCAGACCTTCGAACCGGATATCTTCGTCAATCTCGGCGTCGATCCGCTGGCCAAGGATGTCCTGCTGATCAAGTCGACCAATCATTTCTACGCCGGCTTCGTGCCGATCGCCGCCGAGATCATCTATGTCTCGGCGCCCAGTTCATATCCCAGCAATCCGGCGGCGACCAACTACACAAAGCTGACGCGGCCGATCTGGCCGCGGGTGGCTGATCCGTGGAAGGTGTGAGGGCTGGATCACACCAGCCCGCGCTTGACCATCATCGCTTCAGGCGACGGCATCTTGCCGCGAAACGCCGTGTACAGCTCTTCCGGGTCCTTCGAGCCGCCGGCGGCGTAGATGTTCTGCCTCAGCCGCTCGGCCAGCGCCGGGTTGAAGGGGTCGCCGGTCTCCTCGAAGGCGGCGAAGGCATCGGCGTCGAGCACTTCCGACCACATGTAGGAGTAGTAGCCGGCCGAATAGCCGTCGCCTGAGAAGACATGGCCGAAATGCGGGGTGCGGTGACGCATCGCGATGGTGTCCGGCATGTCAAGTTCTTCAAGCGTTTCGGCTTCGAAACGAAGTGGCGCTTCAGGCGCGTCCGGCCGCGCGTGATAGGCCATGTCGATCAGCGCCGAGGCAGTGAACTCGACCGTGGCGAAGCCGGCGCCGAAGGTGCGCGCCGCCAGCATCTTGTCGAGCAGCGCCTTGGGCATCGGCTTGCCGGTCTTGACATGAAGTGCGTGCTTTTCCAGCACCGCCGGCACAGTCAGCCAGTGCTCGTAGAGCTGCGAGGGCAGTTCGACGAAGTCGCGGCTGACCGAGGTGCCGGAGACCGACGGCCAGGTAACGTCGGTCAGCATGCCGTGCAGCGCATGACCGAATTCATGGAACAGCGTCTTCGCCTCGTCGACCGACAGCAGCGCCGGCTCGCCCGCCGGCGGCTTGGCGAAGTTCATGACGTTGTAGATGACCGGCTTCGAACCATGGCCGAGACGATAGCCCGATTGCAGTGCGCTCATCCAGGCGCCGGAGCGCTTTGACGGCCGGGCGAAATAGTCGGCGAGGAACAGGCCGCGCTCGCTGCCATCGGCATTCCTGACGACGAAGACGCGGGCGTCCGGGTGCCAGGCGGCGATGCCCTGCTTCTCCTCGAAAATGATGCCGAACAGTCTTGTCGCCACGTCGAAGCAGGCGTCGATGACACGGTCGAGCTGCAGATAGGGCTTCAGTTCGGCCTCGTCGAAGGCGAACTTCTCCGCGCGCAGCTTTTCCTGGTAGAAGCGCCAGTCCCAGGCGGCGAATTTCTCGTTGCTGCCGGCTTCCGTCGCCAGCCGTTGCAGCTCAGTCTGGTCGGCTGCTGCTTTCTCCAGCGCCTTTTTCCAGACCGGATCAAGCAGCGCATGCACCGCCTTCGGCGTCTTGGCCATGGTGTCGTCGAGCTTCAGCGCGGCGAAGGAGCCGTAGCCGAGAAGCTTGGCTTTCTCGGCGCGAAGCTTCAGCATGTCGCGCACCACCAACGTGTTGTCGGTGGCGCCGCCGTTCTGGCCGCGCATGGTGAAGGCGCGGAAGGCGATCTCGCGCAGATCGCGGCGTTCCGAGAAGGTCGAGAACGGTTCGTAGATCGAGCGCGACAGGGTGATGGCGTAGCGGCCCTGCTGTCCGCGCATTTCGGCGGCTTCGGCCATCGAGCTCTTGAGGAAATCGGGCAGGCCGGCAAGGTCCGCCTCGTCGAGAAACAGCGCCCAGTCGCGCTCGTCGGCGAGCACATTCTGGCCGAAACTGGTGCCGAGCGAGGACAGCTCCTCGTTGATCTTGGCCAGTCGCTTCTTGCCATCGGCATCAAGCTTCGCGCCCGAGCGGACAAAGCCTTTCCAGGTCTTTTCCAGCACGCGCAGCGTCTCGGCGTCGAGCTTCAGGCTCTCACGGCGCTGGTAGAGGTCATCGATGCGGGCGAACAGTTTCTCGTTCATCGAGATCGCCGAGAAATGCCTGGACATTTTTGGCGAGATGTCGCGCTCCAGGGCCTGGATCGCATCGTTGGTATGGGCGCCGGCGCGGCACCAGAAGATCGACGAGACACGGTCGAGGGCGTCGCCGCCGAGTTCCAGCGCCTGCAGCGTGTTTTCGATGGTTGGCGTATCCTTGTTGCCGGCGATCGCATCGATCTCGGCCTCATGCGCCTTCAACGCCGCGTCGAAGACCGGGGAAAAGTCGTCGTCGCCGATATGGGCGAAATCGGGCAGACCGAGCGGCCCTTGCCACGTGGTCAGCGGATGGGTGGCGAGGTCGACGGTTTTCGTGGCAGGCATTGGCTATCTTTCGATTGGCGGGCGAGGAAAGGGTGGGGGGCACCACCGATGTAGGGTGCTGGTTTGTCACGCGCAACAGCGCGACTGGTTGGTCAATAAGCCGCGCAGCTTTCGGCGAGGGCCTTTTGCGTGCTCGCCGTGATGCGGTCGTCGGCAATGGCGAAGGTCTCGTGCATCAGCATGTCGTTGTTTGGGAAATCGTAGCAGGCAATCACGGTGGTGACGCCGGCTTCGCTCTTTTCGATCCTATGCCGGATCGCGGCACCCGCGACGGCGCCCTGCCATTCGTCGATCGAGTCGATGAATTCCTGTTTGTTTTGCACGACGCCGACATCGTCGAGTTTCATACGGACATCATCGGCGAGCAGGTCCGTCAATTCGGTGCGGTCGGCCACCAGCAACGCCGAATACCAGCGGTCGATGATCGCGCCATCGTCGGCGCGGGCGCAAACCAGTGAGGCCAGCAGCGCGACGGCAACGAAAGCGGCACGATGGCAGTCCTGGCGCATCGTCGGCGTCACCCCAGCTCCGGTCGCTCAAAGTCGCCGGTTTCCTTGTTCATCACCCAGAGCTCGCCGCTCGAAATGTCGAACCATGCACCGTGCAGCGACAGCCGGCCCTTGCCTTCGAGGATCGAGACGCAGGGAAAGGTCCTGAGATTGGCGATGGAATAGCGGATCGAGATGCGCTCCAGCGCAGTCTGGCGCTCGGTTGACGTCATGAAGGTGCTGGATGAGACGGTTTCGGCGGCCGGCGCGATCAGGCTCATCCACTTGCCGATGAAGTCGCCAGGCGACAGCGGTGCGGCCGTGGTGTCGAGCGCGGCGCGGATGCCGCCGCAGCGGCCATGGCCCATGACGACGATGTTCTTGACCTTGAGGCTTTGCACGGCGAATTCGAGTGCGGCGGAGGTCGAATGGAACTCGCCATCCGGTGCGTAGGGCGGCACCAGATTGCCGACATTGCGCAGCACGAAGAGTTCGCCCGGCCCAGCGTCGAAGATCGCTTCTGGCGCGGCGCGCGAATCGCAGCAGGCGACGATCATCGTCTCCGGTGCCTGGCCTTCGCGGGCGAGCTCGCGATAGCGTCCGCTCTCGCTGAGATAGCGGCCATTCATGAAATTGCGATAGCCAGTGAGAAGGTGTTCGGGGAGATGAGGCATGGGCAGCTAAGGCCTTTCCGGGTTGGAGGCGGCAGCTCGTTGCGGTCGAGAGAAGCCTCTAGCGGCAAAAGCCTGTCGCGAGCAATGCACAATTGCAGGGGCTCGGTGCAAATGCCATGCATCAGGCGCGGTTCGCGCCGATAGCGCTACGCCCAGATGGCGACCGGAATGCCAAAGCGGTCGGTGAGCGGTGGGTCGGGAAACGGCCTTGCCTCGCCGCTGACAATGCGACCGGCAACCAGCATCATTGCCGCCGCATCGAGGAAATCATCGGCTGCCGCGCCTTTCGGTGGCGCCTGGTCGAGAAAGTCCATCTCATAGCCGTGCCGGCAGAGCAGCGCCTTGCGTTCCGCCATGCCGGCCGGATTGATGCTGCCCTTGATCCTCTTCGGCAGCTGCATGGCCTTGTCGCCGTTCAGCCGGCAGAAGGCGACCTCCGGATGCGATTCGAAGACGCGGCGGCGCAAATCGGCTCGCGCGATCAGCAAGGCGTCGATCTCGCGGATCTTGGCAAAGATGCCAAAGGCCTGGATCGAAACGCCGCGCGGCGGATCGGATGTGGTCCTGGCCACATCGCTCGCCCGGCGGTGCGCGGCGTACCAGGCTTCGATCGTGGTGAAGTCACCCTTGTCGGCGTAGAGCGCGGCACGGGACGGGATCGAAAAAACGCTGGATTGGCGTGCCCCGAGCAGCGGCCGCACCAGCGCTTCCGGTCCGCGCCCGCCTTTGCTGGAAAACTCGGGCAGGCCGATAGGCATGTCGACGGCGATGACCGCATCGTCGGAATTTGCCGCAAGCAGCGCTGCGAAGTTGTCGAAGACCTCGACCGACGGTGTCGAACCGGGGTTACGAGGTATCGAACCGGGGTTACGACGTATCGAACCGGGATCGCACCGCACGGCGATCCAGCCGGCCTTGCAGCCATCGACGCCGACAAGCACGGCGGTCGCCGCCGAGGTCATGCCCGGCGGTCCCGCCCTGGATGCGTGAGGTGGCGAAGCTGGACCATGGCCATAGGGTGCGACAGGCTCTGCGCATCGGTTTCGAGCTGCAATTCATCACCGCCGCGCTTGGCCGTGCGCGCCAGGATCTCGTAGACCGCCGCCGTGGTCGACTGCAGCGCCTTGATCGCCGGCTGGCCGGACAGGATGCGCGCCAGATAGACGGCGGCCGTGAGGTCACCCAGACCATTCGGCGGCTTGTCGATCAGGCGGTGTTCGGCCAACAGCGCCTGGCTGCCGTTGAGCAGAAGGTTGCCGGTGCCGCCCGTCATCATCGATGGCGCCGAGGTGACCAGCATGGTCGACGGTCCGGCATGAAGGGCGGCCGCGTTCACCGATTTCAGGTCGGGCAATTGCGCGCCGGCCATCCATTCCAGTTCGTAGCGGTTGGGGGTGGCGATATCGGCGATCGGCATCAGCCGGTCGCGCATGGCGATGGCGACCGGCTCGGGCACATAGAGACCGCCCGAATCACCCATGACCGGGTCGCAGATATAGACGGCGTCAGGCGTCCTTGCCTTCACCGCGGCGACCAGCGAGGCAACGGCATCGGCCTGGCCGGCCTCGCCGAGGTATCCGGACAGCACGGCGCCGACCTCGCCCAGCCAGGGCGCGCGTTCAAGGTCGGCCATCAGTGCCTTGAACTGGTCGAGCGGCGGCACGATGCGCGTCGCTCGACCATGGCCGGGATGCCAGGGCAGGATAATCGTCGGCACCGCCCAGACCGGAAAGCCCAGCGTCTCCAGCGCGAACACTGCGGCGCGATTGCCGACCGAGCCGCGTGCGACATGGCTGGAAATGACGATGACCGCACGCGGCGCGTCGGGTTTTTCGGCACTCATTGTTTTTTGATTCCTAACTGCCCCGGGTGACGAAAAGCACGAGCCAGATCATCAGGCCCAGCGCCACAAGCAGGCCGAGTATCCTGCCAATGCGCGTGCCCCAGACTTCGATCGGGTCCGCGCGGTCGGCATCGGCCGCGCTGATGTGATCGCGCACGCCTTTCGTGGTCCGCGCCACAAACGAGGTGCCGGCCGGATCGGTCTCGCGCGCGATGCGCTCGAGGATACGGCGCGATTCCCTGTCGCTGTCCTGGCGTCCCGCCATGATGATGTCCCGTTTCGGCCGGACCTTATCGCGTTCGCACCGCCAATCACAGGGCCCTTGCGACGACACCTTGCGTGCCAGGCAAGCGGTTGCCGGTCGAGGCCGTTTTCTTGCGCGCCGATTGTGGTAATGCTTGGCATGCAACTTCTACCGAAGGACCCCATCATGTTCGCCCAGCGCCTTGCCTCACCATCGACGTTCCGCACGCTTCCCGCTTTCCTGATGATGGCCATCGTGCTGCCGTTGCTTGCCGGCTGCGGCTACAACACCATCCCGACGGCGGAGGAAAACGCCAAGGCGGCATGGAGCGAGGTGCTGAACCAGTATCAGCGCCGCGCCGATCTCATCCCCAACCTGGTCGAGACGGTCAAGGGCTATGCCTCGCATGAAAAGGATACGCTCGACGCGGTGGTCGAAGCACGCGCCAAGGCAACGCAGATAACGGTGACGCCGGAAACGCTGAAGGACCCCGAGGCGTTCAAGAAGTTCCAGGACAGCCAGTCCGGCCTGACCAGCGCGCTGTCGCGGCTGCTGGCCGTGGTCGAGAACTACCCCGATCTCAAGGCCAACCAGAATTTCCTGGCGCTGCAGGCGCAGCTCGAGGGCACGGAGAACCGCATCGCGGTGGCGCGGCGCGACTACATCCAGGCAGTGAAGGACTACAATCTGACGCTCAGGACCTTCCCCTCGGTGCTGTGGGCGACCTTCTGGTTCCGCAGCAACCAGCCCTTCGCCAATTTCACCATCGACGAAGACAAGCTGCAGACGCCGAAGGTCGATTTCGGCACCAAGCAGGGCGGTTGATAGCCGGAGCCAAACGTGGTGATCTCGCAGGCCGATGAGGGGCGACGCGGCATTCGTCTTGTCGCCGTCGTGCTGCTCACCTTTGTGCATCCGTTCTCGGCCTTCGCCGCCGAGTTGCCAGCGCTGACGGGGCGTGTCGTCGACAATGCCGGCATCATCGATGCAGCGACCGAAGCGGCGCTGACGCAGAAGCTGGCCGACTTCGAGAAAAAAGGCTCGGACCAGATCGTCGTCGCCACGATTCCCAGCCTCGACGGCGAGGAGATCGAGCCCTACGCCAACCGGCTGTTCCGCTTCTGGAAGCTCGGCCAGGCGAAGGAGAACAACGGTGCGCTTCTGCTGGTCGCCAAGAACGATCGCAAGATGCGCATCGAGGTCGGCTATGGGCTGGAAGGCACGCTGACCGACCTGCACACCAAGCTGATCATCGAAAACGACATGGTGCCGGCGTTCCGCGCCGGCGATTTCTCCGGCGGCATAAGCAAGGCCGTCGACGACATGATCATGGTGCTGGAAGGCAATCCGGAGGAATTGGTGGCGCGCGGCGAGCGCAACCAGCAGGCGCCGTTCAATTCCGACAACCTGTTCTTCGCCGTCTTCATCAGCATCTGGGCGATCATCTTCTTCGGCAGCATCGCGGCTTCGGTCCTGCCACCGATCTTCGGCCAGAAACTCGGTCCAGGCCGCTATCGCTGGCTCGGCATGACCTTCGAGCCCAGCCGCCGGCGGTCCTCTGGTGGCGGCTGGTCGTCCGGCGGTGGCGGGTGGTCGTCGGGAGGCGGCGGTGGCGGCTTCTCCGGTGGCGGCGGCTCGTCCGGCGGCGGCGGCTCCTCGGGCGGTTGGTGATGACATGACGACGCGCACCATCAGCCTGTCGAGACCCAGCCGCTTCACACCGGTGATCCGAGCCATCCTCATGGCCCTGGGGGTACTGTTCTGCGGGTTCACGGCTTTCGCCGCCGAGCTGCCTGCCCTGACCGGACGTATCGTCGACAATGCGGGCATCATCGACGATGCCACCAAGGCGGCATTGACGCAGAAGCTCGCCGATTTCGAGAAAAAAGGCGCGGACCAGATCGTCGTCGCCACGATTCCCAGCCTCGACGGCGAGGAGATCGAGCCCTACGCCAACCGGCTGTTCCGCTTCTGGAAGCTCGGCCAGGCCGGCGAAAACAATGGCGTTCTGCTGCTGGTGGCGAAGAACGACCGCAAGATGCGCATCGAGGTCGGCTATGGCCTCGAGGGGACGCTGACCGACCTGCACACCAAGCTGATCATCGAAAACGACATGGTGCCGGCGTTCCGCGCCGGTGATTTCTCCGGCGGCATCAGCAAAGCCGTCGACGACATGGTCATGGTGCTGGAAGGCAATCCGGAAGAACTGGAAGCGCGCGGTCAGCGCAATCCCGCCGATACCAGCACCCCCATCGATCCCATCGTCGCGGTGTTCCTGATCCTGTGGGCGACGATGTTCTTCGGCGGCCTGGCGATGGCATTCCTGCCGCCGATGTTCGGCACAAAGCTGTCGCCGGGCGTGTACAAATGGCTGGGCATGACCTTTCGTTACGGCCGCGGAACGAGCGGTTCGTCCTCGGGTGGCGGCTGGACTTCGGGGTCGTCGTCGGGCGGCGGCTGGTCGTCGGGGAGTTCCGGCAGCGGCTGGTCGTCCGGTTCAAGCAGCGGCGGCGGGTTTTCCGGTGGCGGCGGCTCGTCCGGCGGTGGCGGTTCTTCAGGAAGCTGGTGAGATAAAATCATGGCAACACGACCGATCACAGCCGAGGATCACGAGCGCATCGCCACGGCGATCCGCGTCGCCGAAGCGAAAACCGACGGCGAGATCTACTGCGTCGTGGCGCGTGCCAGCGACGGCTATTTCTTCCCGGCCGCTTTCATGGCGACAGCAGGCATGCTGATCGTCAGTCTCGCCGTTGCCTATGGGCTGGAGGCTTGGTGGCTGTCGATCCGGTTGCCGCATTTCGTCCTCGCCCAGCTGTTGGCGCTGGCCTGCGTGCTGGTGTTGCTGTGGGCGCTGCCGGGCCTGCGCATCCATCTGGTGCCAAGGCGGCTGCGCTACCAGGCGGCGCACGCCGACGCGATCAAGCAGTTCCTCGCCCGCAACGTCCACCGCACCACGGCGCGCACCGGTGTGCTGGTGTTCGTCTCGATTGCCGAGCACTACGCCGAGGTGGTCGCCGACAGCGGCATCGATGCCAAGGTCGGCCAGCATGTCTGGGATGGTGTCATACGCGACCTGACCGCGCATGCCGGCGACGACCGTCTAGCCGACGGCTTCGTCAAGGCAATCGAATTGGTGGGGGCGGTGCTGGCCGAGCATTTCCCAGTCACATCAGGCGACACCAACGAACTGGAGGACCATCTGGTCGAGATCTGACCCCTACAAGAAGGTTTCGGGGGGAACGTCGCTGACGCGATGACCGCCTGTGAGAAAGCGGTCGGCGGGTCGCCCGGACTCTTGCAATCGGGCGACGCGGGTTTATGGTTAACAAATCATGAATACGCTGACGATCGACATAAGGAAGGCCGAGCCGCGCGATGCTGGCGCCATCGCCGAAGTGCACCTGCAGGCCTGGCGCGGCGCCTACTCCGGCATCATTCCGCACCGCACCCTGACATCGATGATCAACCGCCGCGGCGCCGACTGGTGGGCGAACGCAATCCGCCGCGCCGCCACCGTCCTGGTCGTCGAGATCGGCGGGACGATCGCCGGCTATGCGACGGTCGGCAAGAACCGCGCCCGGGAACTGCGGCAGCAAGGCGAAATCTACGAATTGTACCTGCGCCCGGAATATCAGGGCATCGGGCTCGGCAGCCGGCTGTTCGCGGCGGCACGGGCGCGTCTGGCCGATCACGGGCTGAAGGGCATGGTGGTGTGGGCGCTGGAAGACAACCAGAACGCGCTCGACTTCTATGCCGGCGCCGGCGGCCGCGATGTCGCCGAGGGCGTCGAGATCTTCGAGCAGAAGGCGCTGAAGAAGGTCGCCTTCGTCTGGGAGTGACAGCCCGGCCTTTCTGCCGGCGCGCCTTCCGACCAAGCCCAGCACCATTCGCCGCATTGCGCCGCGCCGCAGCGCCCGCTATCGGTCTCTCATCGAAAGAGGGACAAAGCCATGCGCATTGAAGCCATAGCCATCGGAAAGAATCCGCCGGAGGACATCAACGTCATCATCGAAGTGCCGATCGGCGGCGAGCCGATCAAGTACGAGATGGACAAGGAGGCCGGCACACTGTTCGTCGACCGCTTCCTGCACACATCGATGCGTTATCCCGGCAATTACGGCTTCGTGCCACACACGCTGTCGGGCGATGGCGATCCGATCGACGTGCTGGTCTGCAACACGCGCGCGCTGGTGCCGGGCTGCGTCATCAATGTCAGGCCGATCGGCGTTCTGGTGATGGAAGACAATGCCGGCCAGGACGAGAAGGTCATCGCGGTGCCGTCGCCCAAGCTGACGCTGCGCTACGAGAACGTCACCGAGTACACGCAACTGCCCGACATCACGCGCCAGCAGGTGCAGCACTTCTTCGAGCACTACAAGGACCTCGAACCCGGCAAATGGGTCAAGATCGAGGGTTGGCACGATTCCAAATATGCCAAGAGGATGATCGTCGACGCTATCGCGCGGGCGAAAGCGAGCAAGTAGCTCGGAGTTTCGTCATCCTCGGGCTTGACCCGAGGATCCATGCCGTAACGCTAGCCGAAGCGCGCGGCGGAACAGAATTTCTGCACCGCTGCTGTGTTGTGGTGTCGCGGCATGGATCCTGGGGTCTGCGCCGCGTCGCTTCGCTCCTTGCTCCGCCCCAGGATGACGAAGTGACGGGCGCTGCGGCCAATCTCAGCGTGCCTAGTTATCCACCCGGCCGAAAGCCGGCACGTTGCCGATGACGGTATGCTTGTCCTTGCCACAGGCGAATGTGCGCGCCTTCTCATCGGCAAGCTTGCGCGCCTGGTCATTGGCGCCGGGATTGCCGGTGGCCAGCACCAGGCCGACGGTGCAGCTGTCGCGCCCATCCATCTGGCCAACCTTGGCAACTAGCAGCACTTCGGTTGGCTTGTTCTCATCCTCGGGATTGCTGATCGAGCGCCGGTGGATGACCGCGAACGGCACGGCCTTGTCGCCCTTGGTCTCGATGCGCCACTCGACCTTGGCTCCGGACGAATTGAAGCCGGAAAAACTCTCCCAGGCGGACGTCATGTCGCCGCCGGGCGGAAAACCGTAGAACAGCGATTCACGAGCGTCGTCATAAGCGACCAGCACCGGATAGCCGCGATACCCCGAACAGGCGAGATCGGCCCAGTCGCCTTCGCCTTCCTCGGCCTGCGCATAGGTCACGCAGTCCTTCTTCCAGTCGAGGTCGGTGTAGGCGCTCGATATTTCGCCGGCGTGTGCCACCTGGCAAAAGCCGGCGAGGACAAGCGGAATCAACAGGCTGCGCATCGCGGACGTCTCCGTTGGAGGTCGCCCCAGCGTATCGCCAATCGCTATTTCTTCAAGCTTGCTTCGATCAGCAGGTCGGCATTCGTCGCCACCGACTGCGCCGGTCCGCCAGCACCGAACAGCTGGCCGCTGATATAGGCGCCCTCGATCAGGAGCAGCAGCCCGTCGCCGAGCGTGTCGGCATCGCCGGCGCCCATCGCGACCGCCATGGCGCGCAGGCGCCGGCGCAATTCCTGCTTGTTGGCCTCGCTGACCACGCGCGCCGGGTGGCCCCGTTCGGGATATTCGACAGCCGCGTTGGTCATGCCACAGCCGCGATATTGCGGCATCTGCGTGCGCTTGCCGACGCGGGTCAGGAAAGCCTTGATCTGTGCGCGCGGGTCGCCGGGATGAGCGTCCACCGCCTCGTCGAAGCGATCCCAGAACTCAAGGTCGTACTGCCGGAGGTAGGAGGCCGCCAGCTCGTCCTTGGAGGGAAAGCTGCGATAGAGGCTCGGCTTGGTGACGCCGGCGCGCCTGACGATCTCGTCGACGCCTATCGCCCTGATGCCTTGCCGGTAGAACAGGTCGCGCGCCACGTCGAGAATCTTCTTGGCGGCCCTCGGCGGCGCCGATGCATGACCGTCGTTGATGGTCGGTTCAATATTTTTGTCCGTTGGCATCCTGTGACTCGATTGACAATGTTACCGATCGGTACGTATACATCATCCCACCCCTGCAACGTACCGGTCAGTAACATGATAGCTCAATCCCGTCCATTTGGCCAGCGCTACGCTTTCGTCGTGGTTGGCGTCATCTTCCTCTGCCTGCTGATCGCGGCCGGCCTTCGTTCGGCGCCTGCCGTGATGATGCTGCCGCTGGAAAACAGCTTCGGCTGGGGGCGTGATGTGGTTTCGGTGGCCGCTGCCATCGGCATCTTCCTCTACGGTCTGACCGGGCCGTTTGCCGCTGCCCTGATGGAGCGGATCGGGTTGCGCCGCACGCTGCTCGCCTCGTTGGTGGTGATGTCGGGGTCGACCGCGCTCAGCCTGCTGATGACCAAGCCATGGCATCTGTTCATCACCTGGGGTGTGTTTTCCGGCATCGGTTCCGGCGCGGTCGCCACTGTGCTCGGCGCAACCATCGTCAATCGCTGGTTCAAGACCAATCGCGGCCTTGTCATGGGGCTGATGTCGGCCTCCAGCGCCACCGGCCTGCTGGTGTTCCTGCCGCTGCTCGCCTCGCTCGCCCAGTCGGGCGGCTGGAAGCCGGTCGCCATCGCCGTGGCGGTCGCCACCGCCTGTCTTCTGCCGCTGGTCTGGCTGCTGGTGCCGGAGCGCCCGGCCTCGATCGGCATGGTGCGGTTTGGCGCCGAGGCCGATGACGTGCCGCCGACATCGCCGGCCTCGCGAGGCAATTTCCTCGCCCACACGCTCAACACGCTGCGGCGCGCCGCCGGCACGCGGGTGTTCTGGTACCTGTTCGCCACCTTCTTCGTCTGCGGCTTCACCACCAACGGGCTGGTCGGCACGCATCTGATCGCGTTCTGCGGCGACATGGGCATCGGCGAGGTGCAGGCGGCCGGCCTGCTGTCGATGATGGGCATCTTCGACCTGATCGGCACGACGCTGTCGGGCTGGCTCACCGACCGCTTCGACCCGCGCAAGCTGCTCGGCGTCTACTATGGCATCCGCGGCCTGTCGCTGATCTATCTGCCCTATTCCGGCTTCTCGGCGACCAGCCTGATCATTTTCGCGGTCCTCTACGGCCTCGACTGGATCGCCACCGTGCCGCCGACGCTGAGGCTCGCCAACGAGGCGTTCGGCGACCGCAGCGGGCCGATCGTGTTCGGCTGGATCGTCGCCGGCCATCAGGTCGGGGCGGCCACGGCCGCGGCCTTCGGCGGCACCATGCGCGAGCTGCAGGGCAATTATGAGCTGGCGTTCCTGATCGCCGGCATGACGGCGATCGCCGCAGCCTGCATCTCGCTGCTGATCAACACCAGCCGCCCCGCCTTCGATCCCGAGCCGCAGGCTGCATAGCCGGCGGCCCGCCTTGCCAGTGCATTGTCAGAAAAACTTCATGGTTTCGAGATGCCGCTGAAACATTGAGGCTGGACCTTGATGGCACCGTTCAACGCCATCCAGGAGACAGCCATGAACAAGCTCTCGATGACCCGCCGCGCTTTCGTCACTTCCGCCAGTGCCGTTGGCCTGGTCGGCGTTTCCGGCCTGGCGCTGCCATACTATTCGCGCGCCAGCCAGCGCCCGGCCTTCACGCATGGCGTCCAGTCGGGCGATGTCGACGCGACCAGCGGCATGGTGTGGACGCGCACGGATCGCCCGTCTCGCGTCATGTTCGAGGTGTCGTCGACGGAGAATTTCGCCAATGCGACCCGGCTCGCGCCGCTCGATACCTCGCCGGCCAGCGACTACACGGTGAAGCGGCTGCTCACCGATCTCGCCTCCGACCAGGACATCTTCTATCGCATGACGGCGGCCGATCTCGCCGACATCAACGCCGTCTCGGAGCCGATCACCGGCCGTTTCCGTACCGCGCCCGCCTCCAGGCGCGACATCAGGTTCGCCTGGTCGGGCGACACCGCCGGCCAGGGCTGGGGCATCGACGAGACCGGCATGAAGACCTACGCCACCATTGGCAAGCACACGCCCGATTTCTTCCTGCATTCGGGGGACACCATCTATGCCGACGGCGCGATGAAGGACGAGGTCGACCTGCCCGGCGGCGGCAAGTGGAAGAACGCCGTGCTCATCGACGGCAAGCGCAAGGTCGCCGAGACGCTGGACGAATATCGCGACCAGTGGAAATACAACATGATGGACAGGAACGTGCTGGGCTTGAGCGCCATCTGTCCGACCTTCTACCAGTGGGACGACCACGAGGTGCTGAACAACTGGTCGGATTCGAAGGATCTGAGCGCCGACAACCGCTACACGGAGAAATCCATCCATGTGCTGGCGGCACGTGCGGCGCGCGCCTTCCACGAGATGACGACGATCCGCTACGAACCGTCCGAGCCCGGCCGCGTCTATCGCAAAATAGCCTACGGACCGCTGCTCGACGTGTTCTTCCTCGACATGCGTTCCTATCGCGGGCCCAACGGTCCGGACATGCAGGATGAGATGACGCCGCAATCGCGCATGCTCGGCGAACAGCAGACGAAGTGGCTGAAGCGAGAGCTGGCAAATTCGAAGGCGACCTGGAAAATCATTGCCGCCGACATGCCGCTGGGCCTCATCGTCTGGGATGACGGGGCCAAGAAGGTGGGCGCCGAGGCAGTCAGCAATGGCGACAATGGTGCGCCAAAGGGTCGCGAGCTCGAGATCGTGGACCTGCTGCGCTACATCAAGAACGCCGGCATCAGCAACACCGTCTGGCTAACCGCCGACGTGCACTACACGGCGGCGCACTACTACAATCCCGACAAGGCGCAGTTCCAGGATTTCAATCCGTTCTGGGAATTCGTCTCAGGACCGATCCATGCCGGCACGTTCGGCCCCAACGATTTCGACATGACCTTCGGTCCGGAACTGAAGTTCATCAAGGCGCCGACCGCCGAGCAGGGCCAGAACCTGCCGCCATCGGCCGGCCTGCAGTTCTTCGGGCTGGTCGATATCAACGGCGCCAGCGAACAGATGACAGTGCGGCTGATGGATCGCGAGGACAACGAACTCTACAAGGTCACGCTCGACCCGGTGCGGTCGGCATAAGCGAAGGAGTGCGGCGGAACGGCTTTCATTCTGCGCCGCAGCGTTTTTCGGGGGATGTCACGGCTGGATCCCAGGGTCTTCGCGACGTCGCTTCGCTCCTGCTACGCCCTGGGATGACGACCGCAGACCGCGCTCGTCAATCCGGATAGCAGACCATCGGGATGTTCGGCCAGACGGCGCTGTCGCAATTGGCGGCGTCCTGCCTCTGCTTGAAGGCGGCGCTGACCGGGCCGGTCACCATCGGGTCGACGCCGTCGGGCGCGTCGGCGAACACCTGTTCGGCCGACGGCGCGTCCGCCGACAAGGCAGGGCGTGCTTCCTTCTGCGTCGCGGCCGACTGCGCGGCGTTGGCCGCCAGCAGGACGGCAAAGGCTACCGATGCGATGAGCGGCCAAAATCGGTTGAGTTTATCGGTCATGATGTTCGAACTGCCCGGGACCCTGAAAGGTTCCCGCCTTGGTTAACAAAATCATCTCACACGAGGATGCTTAAGATTTGATGAGTATTTGGTGTCGCGCTTCCCCTTTCGCAAATGCGAAAAACCCTGTATGAGCCGCGCAACCGAAAGAGGCAGCGCCTTTTGGCCTGCTGCCTGCAACGCTCCCGAGACCAGAACATGAAAATCCGTAATATCGCGATCATCGCGCACGTCGACCATGGAAAAACCACCCTCGTCGACCAATTGCTGCGGCAATCCGGCTCCTTCCGCGACAATCAGCGCGTCGCCGAGCGCGCCATGGATTCCAACGACCTCGAAAAGGAACGTGGCATCACCATCCTAGCCAAGGCGACCTCGGTCGACTGGAAGGACACCCGCATCAACATCGTCGACACCCCCGGCCACGCCGATTTCGGCGGCGAGGTCGAACGCATCCTGTCGATGGTGGATTCGGCCATCGTGCTGGTCGATGCCGCCGAAGGGCCGATGCCGCAAACCAAGTTCGTCGTCGGCAAGGCGCTCAAGGTCGGCCTGAAGCCGATCGTCGTCATCAACAAGATCGACCGCCCCGACGCCCGCCATGTCGAGGTGGTCAACGAGGTGTTCGACCTGTTTGCCGCGCTCGATGCCACCGACGAGCAGCTCGACTTCCCGATTCTCTACGGCTCGGGCCGCGACGGCTGGGTGTCCGAAAATCCGGAAGGCCCGAAGGACCAGGGCCTGGCGCCGCTGTTCGACCTCGTCATCAAGCATGTGCCGGCGCCGACCGTGCATCCCGGTCCGTTCCGCATGATCGGCACCATTCTGGAAGCCAATCCCTTCCTCGGCCGCATCATCACCGGCCGCATCGAATCCGGCACGCTGAAATCCAACCAGCCGGTCAAGGTGCTGCACCATGACGGCACGCTGGTCGAAACCGGACGCATCTCGAAGATCCTCGCTTTCCGCGGCCTCGAGCGCCAGCCGATCGAAGAAGCGCAGGCGGGCGACATCGTCGCCATTGCTGGCCTGTCGAAAGGCACCGTCGCCGACACATTCTGCGACCCTTCGGTGACCGAGCCGCTGCATGCGCAGCCGATCGATCCGCCGACCGTGACCATGTCGTTCCTGGTCAACGATTCACCGCTGGCCGGCACCGAAGGCGACAAGGTGACCAGCCGTGTCATCCGCGACCGCCTGCTGCGCGAGGCCGAAGGCAATGTCGCGCTCAAGATCGAGGAATCGCCGGACAAGGATTCGTTCTTCGTCTCCGGCCGCGGCGAATTGCAGCTGGCCGTGCTGATCGAAACGATGCGCCGCGAAGGTTTCGAGATCGCCGTGTCGCGGCCGCGCGTGGTCATGCAGAAGGGCGAGAACGGCGAATTGCTGGAGCCGGTCGAGGAAGTCGTCATCGACGTCGACGAGGAGCATGCTGGTATCGTCGTGCAGAAGATGTCGGAGCGCAAGGCCGAGATGGTCGAGTTGCGCCCGTCCGGCGGCAATCGCCAGCGCATCGTCTTCCACGCGCCGACGCGCGGCCTGATCGGCTACCAGTCGGAACTGTTGACCGACACGCGCGGCACCGCCGTGATGAACCGGCTGTTCCATGCCTATGAACCCTACAAGGGCGAGTTGGCGGGCCGCACCAATGGCGTGCTGATCTCGAACGAGCAGGGCGAGGCGGTGGCCTACGCCATGTGGAACCTGGAAGACCGTGGCCCGATGGTCATCGACCCGGGCGTCAAGGTCTATCAGGGCATGATCATCGGCATTCACACCAGAGACAACGATCTCGAAGTGAACGTGCTCAAGGGCAAGAAGCTGACCAACATCCGCGCCGCCGGCAAGGACGAGGCGGTCAAGCTCACCCCGCCGATCCGCATGACGCTGGAGCGCGCGCTGGCCTGGATCCAGGATGACGAGCTGGTCGAGGTGACGCCAAAGACGATCCGCCTGCGCAAGCTCTATCTCGATCCGAACGAGCGCAAGCGCTTCGAGAAGTCGGCCAAGGCGGTCGGCGCGGCGTAAGCTCTCAATTTTCCAACAGCTGAGAGGGGTGGAGCACTCATGTGCTCCGCCCCTTTTTTCATTTATCCACCGGCAGCCGAAATGATGGCCTGCCGGTCGGGCTCGGCGACGAGATCGATGCGGATCGTCGCTCCATCCCGGGCCGGCTTGCGCAGGGCCTTGGCGCCGTCCGGGTCAATAACCAGCAATCGCCTGTCTTCCAGCGCCTGAAGCCGTGATCGCGATATGGCGAGTTCGTTGGCAAGCAGCCGGTCGAGCCGCAGCGATGTCGGCATTTCGAGCCCGAGCTTGAGTTCCAGCACGGTTGCGCTTTCCCTTGTGTCTGTGTCGCCGAGCCTTTGCTTGTGGACGGCAACATCGGGAAACTCTTCGACACGCCCCACACGGCTACGCAGCGCAATGACATCGAAAGCGTGGCGCCGCGCCAATGCCGGATCGTTGCTTTCAAGCGCCTGCAACAGCACCGGCTCGATGTCGCGGCGGTTGCAGCGCTCGAGAATGCCGAAATTCCAGGAATTGTCGCAGTCGATGCAGCGATAGATCAGCCAGACGTCGATGCGCTTGCCGTTGGCGTTGACGCGAAATTTTTCGCTGCAGCGATAGGCCTTCACGGTGCCGCAGCGATTGCAGTTGATGAGCGGTCGAGGCGCGATTTCAGGCGTGATCGCCCAGTGGATGCACAGATAACCAGACATGCCGATAAGCCCTTCCCGTCGGGAAGTTCATCAGGTCGGCGATGTCGAGATGCCCATGGCGGGCACGGCGTGGCGCAAGCTTGCTATTATCGGAAATCAGGCGTCACGGGCGGTTGCGCGCGACAGCGGTTCAGCAGTGCCAAACCGGTCTCGAACCGCCGCCCAGAGGAACACGTGAAAATGAAAACAGACACCGCGAATGCGGCGCCATGCATTGTGTCGGGGGAGTTGACGAGACCGGCGGTTACGTAGGCAAAGTGAAGCTCAAAATTGTTTCGAGGCGGAATTTCTAGCCGTAGCCAATGACGACGGCAAGGCGGCAGTGACTTCCGACTTTGTTTGGAGACTGCCAATTGTCGAGACGATGGGAGGAGGGACTGTCAGCGCTTGTCCGGTGAGGAATTACCGTCGGCTCCAGCCACTTGCGATCACCCCTCTGATGACGCTGATGCCCAAGGGAGGGATGCTTTCTATGTCTTCAATTGTTCGCAGGACCGAATAGTGATCGATCTTTTCGGAGTACCGTCCTGGGATGATTCCAAATCCGTAGAATACAGTAAATATATGATTCTCTGGATGGTAGTCGTCTTCGTCGAACGTCACTATCAAAAGGCCGTGATTTTTCTTCGACCAGACGGCGTAGCCTCCAAGATGATCTTTCAACCAGGTGTCAGCCGTCTCTATCGTGCCATCGTGCATGTCGTTCTTGAGATTGGGGATCACGAAACTCACGGCTGGTAGCTTCGCGTAGTCGCGAGGGAACTGGGCCAAAGACTTCTCAAATCCCTTCGCGTCCGCAAACGATTCCCAGGGATTATGTTTTCGCGGCGATCCGGCTTCGACGTAGCCCGCAAACGTCTTGCCATGAGCCCGAAGACGAGCGGCCAAGTTCGGCGCTGCAAAGCTGTGCATGCCATCGTCATGGACATCTTGCGTCAAGCCGCTGAACAGCGCGAAGTAGTTGGGTTGGCTGGGGTGAGCAACCCCGTAGGATCGATCGAACAGGGCACCGCCCTTTGCCAGCTTGTTCAAATAGGGAGCAGCTCGTCCCGCCTGGGAAATTTGCTCAAAGGCGTGGTTCTCCATGATGACGACAACGACGTGATCATACTTTGGCGGCGTCCTCGACGATGCGACGGCCAGGGACGCCCCGCTCAGCGCAATGTTGGCTGTCAGGATAGCCAGCATTGCGAACCGTCGAACGATCGCGCGCCAACTTTGCACAATCACGAAAACTTCTCCTCCTGCCTTCTCGGCAAGATCGACCTGACGCAAGCCAGGCATGGCAGTCAAGGGCAAGACCGAACGCTGAGCCGGTCGGGGACTGCCGACCCCGACATTGCAAGCGGTGATATCGATCGGATATCGTTCGCCGCTCAACCGCTGAAAGGCAGTGCCATGCACCTCACCTCGCTCCTGATCTTCGCCGCCGCTTTGTTCGTCGCCGCCGGCTCTCCCGGTCCGTCGATCGCGGCACTCGTGGCGCGGGTCATCTCGAAGGGCTTTCGCGACGTGTTCCCGTTCCTGCTCGCCATGTGGATCGGCGAGGGCATCTGGCTGTCGCTGGCGGTGTTCGGGCTGGCTGTCGTGGCGCAGACCTTCCATTTTGCCTTCGTCGTGGTGAAATGGGTTGGCGTTGCTTATCTTGCTTACCTCGCCTGGAAGATGTGGACCGCGCCGGTCGAGGCGCGCGAGGGCGAGATGCCGCGCGAGGATTCGGCCGTCAAATTGTTCTTCGCCGGCATGGCAGTGACGCTCGGCAACCCCAAGATCATGATGTTCTACCTGGCGCTGTTGCCGACCATCATCGACCTTGCTTCGGTCAGCCTCGTCGGCTGGGTCGAGTTGACGGCGACCATGGCCGTGGTGCTGGTCGCCATCGACCTCGCCTGGGTACTCGCCGCCTCGCAGGCGCGCAAGCTGTTGAAAAGCAAGCGCGCCATGAAGATCGCCAACCGCGTCAGCGCCGGCACCATGGCGGGTGCCGCGGCAGCGATCGCGGCACGCTCCTGAGGCGAGGCGTCAGCTCATCATATTGATGATCGGCGCGATTTCGACGTTGCAGTTCGGCATGGCCAGCATCGGGCAACCTCTGGCCTTTTCGGCGGCATCGTCGATATCCTTGGCTTCGATGATCGAGTAGCCACCGGTCGGGTTGCTGCCGCCATTGTTCTCCACCTTGCCACCGGGCAGGACGGTCTTCGACATGCCGACTGGATTGCCGCTGTCGACGACGGCCGAGCCAAGCTTTCCGAACCAGCCTGTCCAGGCGTCCATCATCGCCTTCCGCTCGGCTTCGCTCGTCGGCATCTTGCCGGAGCCGTGATAGATGTAGAGAAACTTCGCCATGTTCTCCTCCCTTGTTCAGCGGCATCGAACCGGCATGCGGTCATGCCGCACGCTGATCATCGGACCAAACCGGCAAACAAGCAACGAGAATGCGAAATAGCTAATATAGGCGCGGTTGGGTTCCAGCGCCGAGCCTCACCGCGCCATCGCGTGGTACTCGTCGTTCGGCCGCATGTCGATTGCCGCGGCGACCCTGTTCGACATGTTGAAGAAGGAAGCGGTCGAAGCGATGTCCCAGATGTCGCGGTCGGAAAAACCGGCATGGCGCAGTGCCGCCCGGTCGGCCTCGACGATCTTCGCCGGATCCTCGGTCAGCTTGACCGCGAATTCGAGCATCGCCGTCTGTCTGGGCGAAAGATCGGCGGCGCGAAAATTCATCACCATCATCTCGCCGAGCGCCGGCTCGCCGGACAGCTGGCGCACCGCCGCGCCATGCGCGGTCAGGCAATAATAGCAATGGTTGATGGAGGAGACGACGACCGCGATCATCTCGCGCTCCAGCTTCGACAGGCCGGATTCTCCGAGCATCAGATCATTGTACATGTCGGTGAAAGCGCGAAGCTTCCTGTCGTCGAAGGCGTAGGCCTGGAGCACGTTGGGAACGAGGCCGAGCTTCTCCTCGCATTTGGCGAAATAGGCTTTTGTCGCCTCGCTGAGGTCCGCATTGCCGAGGTCAAGCGCGGTGATTTTGCCGGTCATCGGGTGTTTCTCCTCATCACGCGGTGGCTTGCCGCCGAATTCCGATATTTCTTTGCAAGCCGTCAAACCTTTGTCGCCAAACAGCAGTCATCTGCTACCATAGTCGCAAAAGCATGTGACGGGAGGGAATTAGCGTCATGGCCAGCCTGAAAACCGCAAGTCAGCCAAAAAAGAGCCAGGCAAAGGGGGAAGACAAGTCCGGCAAGCTCGCCGATTATCTGCTGGCCCGAGCTCCTGCCGAAGACATCGCCGCCTATGACGTGGCCGACCTCGTGCGCGCCGCGGATCTCGCCGGGCGTGCTGTCGCGCGCCACAAGAAGGGCGACTGCGTCGTCGCGATCGATGTCGATTCCGGTGTCGTCCGCCAGGGCCGGCCGATGACCGTCATCACCGTCGTCAACGACAACATGCCGTTTCTGTTCGATTCCATCCTCGGCGAAATCACCGACGCTGCCGGTGAGCCGCTCCTGGTTACCCATCCGGTTATCGTCGTCAAACATGGCAAGGGCGGCGTCGAGGAAATCCTCGGCGACGGCGGCACCGTCAAGAGCGACACCGCCCACGACCGGCTGAGCGTGATTCATGTCCATATCGGCCGGCTTTCCGTCGAACATGCCGAGGCCTTGGCCGGACGGTTGAAGAAGCTTCTGGGCCAGGTGCGCGCCGCGGTCACCGACTGGAAGCCGATGCTGGCCCGGCTCGACCAGGCGATCTCCGAATTCCGCTACGCGCCGGTGCCGCTCGACAAGGCCAACGTCACCGAGGCGATCGCCTTCCTCGAATGGCTGCGCGATGACAATTTCACCTTTCTCGGCATGCGCGAGTTCAAGTACACCGGCAGCGAGAAAAGCGGCATGCTGGAGCGTTCCGACAAGCCCGGACTCGGCATCCTGGCCGATCCCGACGTGCTGGTGCTCAGGCGCGGCACCGAAGCAGTGACAACGACACCGGAGATCCGTGCCTTCCTGCACGGGCCGGAGCCGCTGATCGTCACCAAGGCGAATGCCAAGTCGGCGGTGCATCGCCGCATCTATCTCGACTACATCGGCGTCAAGACCTACACCGCCAAGGGGGTACTTTCGGGCGAGCTGCGCATCGTCGGCCTGTTCACGTCAACCGCCTACACGCGCTCGGTGATGAAAATCCCGTATCTCAGGTCGAAGGCCGAAACCATCATCGCCAAATCCGGCTTCAATCCGGAGGATCATTCCGGCAAGGCGTTGATCAACGTGCTGGAGAGTTATCCGCGCGACGAGCTGTTCCAGGTTCCGGTGCCAATTCTGCGCAAGCACGCCGAGGCCATTCTGGGGCTGGTGGAGCGGCCTCGCGTCAGGGCGCTGGTGCGCGCCGACCAGTTCGACCGCTTCGTCTCGATCCTCGTATTCGTGCCGCGCGACCGCTACGACAGTGTCGTGCGCGAGAAGATCGGCGCTTATCTCAAGACGGTGTTCGAAGGGCGGCTGTCGGCCTACTACCCGGCTTTCCCGGAAGGCGGGCTGGCGCGCGTTCACTTCATCATCGGCCGCTCCGGCGGCAAGACGCCGAAAATCGAACAGGCGACGATCGAGGCGGCGATCCGCGACATCGTGCGGACCTGGGAGGACGCGCTGCGCGAAACAGCGGCCGAATCCGGCGCCGATCCGGCGCTGTCGGCGATCGCCTCGCGGTTTTCCGAAAGCTATCGCGACAGCTTCTCGCCAGCCGTGGCGCTGGTCGATGCCGGGCGCATCGCCAAGATCAGCGCCAGCAATCCGATCGCCATCGACTATTACCGTCACGGCGAGCAGAAGCCGCACCAGGCGGCGCTGAAGATCTATCACCACGGCAGCCCGGTGGCGCTGTCGCGGCGGGTGCCGGTGCTGGAAAACATCGGCTTCCGCGTCATCAGCGAGCGCACCTTCGAGGTCGGCGACGCCGCGACCGGCACGATCAATAGTAATCAGCCCGGCATGATCAATAGTGATCAGCCCGGCATGGTCTTCATCCACGACATGGAGCTTGAGAACAGCTACGGCAAGCCGATCGAGCTTGGCGATCATGGCGCGCTGTTCGAGGACGCATTCCTCGCCGTCTGGCGCGGCGACGTCGACAATGATGGCTACAACGGCCTGGCTCAGACCGCCGGCCTCTGGTCGGGCGAGATCACCATCCTGCGCGCCTATGGCCGCTATCTGCAGCAGGTAGGCATCCCGCAGAGCCAGGATTTCATCGCCGCGGCGCTCAATCGCTATCCCGAGATCGCGCGCGGCCTGCATGCCCTGTTCCTCGCCCGGCTCGGGCCTACCGCCGAGACGGAAGGCGTCGTGGCGGCCAAGCATCTCAAGGCCAAGATCAAGGACGCGCTGGAAGACGTCCCCAACATCGACGACGACACCATCATCCGTCGCTATCTCAACCTGATCGAAGCCTCGCTGCGCACCAATCATTTCGTTGCCGATACGAAAGACAAGGGCCAGTCGCTGGCGATCAAGCTCGATTCGCGCTCGGTCGAGGGATTGCCCGAGCCGCGGCCTTGGCGGGAGATCTTCGTCTACGGCTCCGAGGTGGAAGGCGTGCATCTGCGCTTCGGCCCGGTGGCGCGGGGCGGCCTGCGCTGGTCGGACCGCGCCCAGGATTATCGCACCGAGGTGCTCGGCCTGGTCAAGGCGCAGCAGGTCAAGAACGCCGTTATCGTGCCGGTCGGCGCCAAGGGCGGGTTCTTCCCCAAGCGCCTGCCGGCGGGCGGCAGCCGCGACGCCGTTTTCGAAGCCGGCACGTCGGCATACAAGAACTATGTTTCGAGCCTTTTGTCGATCACCGACAATATCGGCCTCGAGGGGGTCATTCCGCCGACCGGCGTGGTGCGCCGCGACCAGGACGATCCGTATTTCGTCGTCGCCGCCGACAAGGGCACGGCGACCTTCTCCGATACCGCCAACGCGATCAGCGAGGCCCATGGCTTCTGGCTCGACGATGCCTTCGCCAGCGGCGGTTCGGCCGGCTACGACCACAAGAAAATGGGCATCACTGCGAAGGGCGCCTGGGAAGCGGTCAAGCGGCATTTCCGCGAGATGAACCGCGACATCCAGACCTCCCCCTTCACCGTCGTCGGTGTCGGCGACATGTCGGGCGACGTGTTCGGCAACGGCATGCTGCTGTCCGAGAAGACCCAGCTGATCGCCGCCTTCGACCATCGCGACATCTTCATCGACCCGGATCCGGACATGGCGGCATCGCTGGCCGAGCGCCAGCGCATGTTCGCGTTACCGCGTTCGAGTTGGCAGGATTACGACAAGACGAAACTGTCGGAAGGCGGCGTCATCGTCTCGCGCAACCAGAAGTCGATCACCTTGCCGGCAGCGGCCGCCGCGGCCATCGGCCTTGGCAAGACCACGGCGTCGCCGGTCGAGATCATGAACGCCATCCTCAAGGCGCCGGTCGACCTTCTGTGGTTCGGCGGTATCGGCACTTATCTGAGAGCATCCACCGAGACCAATGCCGATGTCGGCGACCGCGCCAACGACGCCATTCGCATCACGGCGCTCGACGTGAGGGCCAAGGTGATCGGCGAGGGCGCCAATCTCGGCGTGACGCAACGGGCGCGTATCGAGTTCGGCCTGAACGGCGGTCGCTGCAATTCCGACGCCATCGACAATTCGGCCGGCGTCAACTGCTCCGACGTCGAGGTCAACATCAAGATCGCGCTGGCGTCCGCCATGCGCAAGGGATCGCTGACACGCCCGGCACGCAACAAGTTGCTCTCCGAGATGACCGGGGAGGTCGGCGCACTGGTGCTCTCCAACAATTACGAGCAGACTCTGGCGCTTTCCATCGCTCGCAAGCGCGGGCTCGCCGACATCGCTCACCAAAGCCGCTTCATGGCGGCGCTGGAAGCGCGCGGCCTGCTCAATCGCACCGTGGAGACGTTGCCGTCGCCGGCGGCCCTTGCCGAGCGCGAAGCACGCGGGGAACCGCTGACCAGGGCCGAGCTCGGCGTGCTGCTCGCCTACGCCAAGATCGTGCTGTTTTCCGACATCGTCGCCAGCGACGCGCCGGACGAGCCGCATTTCGACCGCGACCTGATGGACTATTTCCCGGAGCGCATGGCGAAGAAATTCGCGTCCGAGATCCACGGCCATCGCCTGCGCCGCGAAATCATCGCCCGCGTCGTCGCCAACGATCTGGTCAACCGGGGCGGGCCGTCCTTCGTCAACCGGCTGCAGGAGGCGACCGGTCGCAGCGTCGCCGACGTTGTCCGAACCTTCGCGGTCGTCCGCGACGGATTTGCCTTGCCGGCGCTCTATCGCGAGATCGATGCGCTCGACAACCACATCGACGGACAGGTCCAGCTCGATCTCTACCAGGCGGTCAGCCGGCTGATCTACGTGACCAGCGGCTGGTATCTCAAAAACGATGCCGGCACAGATGGGCTGGCCCAGCGCATCGCCGAACTGCAGGAAGCACGCAAGGCGCTGGAACCGAAACTCGCATCGCTGCTGCCGGCCTTCTCGCGCGAGCGGATCGAGGAGAAGCGGCATGGTCTGTTCAAGAGCGGCGCGCCGGAACGGCTGGCCGAGCAGCTGGCGCTGACCGACGTGGCCGAACTGATCCCCGACATCGCGCTGACGGCGCGGACAGCCAATGCCGACATCGTCGCCGCGGCGAAGGCGTTCTTCGCGGTCAGCGATGCCTTCCGCATCCCGCGCGTCGAGGACGCGGCGCGTTCGATCACGCCTTCCGATTACTACGACCAGCTGGCGCTATCGCGCGCCACAGACACGATCGGCGCGGCGCGGCGTGGCATCGCGGTGGCGGCGCTCACCGGCCATGCCAAGGCGGCGGATCCGGTGGCGGCGTGGCTGGAGGCCGGCGGCGAGCGGGTGGCTCGCATCCGCGAGCGGCTGCAGGCGCTGACCGAGGGCGGCGACATCACCGTGTCGCGGCTGTCGGTCGCATCCGGCCTGATGAGCGATCTGTCCGCGCGATGATCGCTTGCCAGATCGGGCAAGATTGCCGGCTGGAACTACGCTATAGAGCGATACGGCGCCCTGCTTCGGGGCTTCGTCAAGCATGATCCCGAAAAGTGGACGCGGGTTTTCGAGCAGGATCATGCTCAACAAAAAGACGGAGGGGACATGACCGAGGTGGCAGTGCAGCGGGCGTCGGGGCGTGGCATCTGGGGATGGATGTTCTTCGACTGGGCGGCGCAGCCGTTCTTCACCGTCGTCACCACCTTCATCTTCGGTCCCTATTTCGTCTCGCGCATGGCGAGCGATCCGAACACCGGACAGGCCGTCTGGGGTTACGGAATCGCCGCGGCAGGACTGGTCATCGCCGTGCTGTCGCCGATCCTCGGCTCGATCGCCGACCAGACCGGACCGCGCAAGCCATGGATCGCGTTCTTCGCCGCGATCAAGATCACCAGCCTGACCCTGCTCTGGTTCGCCGCGCCCGGCTCCAACCTGTTCCTGGTCGTGGCCTTGTTTTCGCTGGCCTCGGTGGCGGCGGAATTCTCGACCGTGTTCAACGATTCGATGATGCCGCGCCTGGTGCCGAAACGCGAGATCGGCCGGATCTCCAACATTGCCTGGGGCCTCGGCTATCTCGGCGGCATGATCGCGCTGATCTTCGTCGTCACCTGCATGGCTGGCTCGCCGGAAACCGGCAAGACGATCATCGGGATCGACCCGCTGTTCGGGCTCGATCCGAAGCTCGGCGAGGATGCCAGGGCCACCGGACCGCTGTCGGCGGGCTGGTATTTCCTGTTCATCCTGCCGATGTTCTTCTTCACGCCGGACGCCATCAAGGGCATTCCGATCGGGCCGGCGGTGCGCGAAGGCCTGTCGGAACTGAAATCGACGCTGGCCGAGGTGCGGCGGCGCGGTGGCATCTTCCGCTTCCTCGTCGCCCGCATGATCTACCAGGACGGCGTCAATGCGCTGCTGGCGCTGGGTGGCACCTTCGCGGCGGCGATGTTCCACTGGTCGATCACCGAGATCGGCATGTTCGGCATCATCCTCAACGTCGTCGCCATCTTCGGCTGCTGGATCGCCGCGCGCCTCGATACCGCACTCGGCTCCAAGGTGGTGGTGATGATTGCGCTGGTGATGCTGTCGGTCGCCACCATCGGCGTCGTCTCGACCGGTCCGGGCTTCACGCTGCTCGGTCTGATACAAATGCCGACGGTCGATTCGGGCGGGCTGTTCGGCACGGCGGCCGAAAAAGCCTACATCATGTACGGCCTGCTGATTGGCCTGGCCTTTGGGCCGGTGCAGGCGTCGTCACGTTCCTACATGGCGCGCAGCGTGACGGCGGCGGAATCCGGCCGCTATTTCGGCATCTATGCGCTGGCCGGTCGGGCAACCAGCTTTCTGGCGCCATTCCTGGTGGCGACAATCACCGCCGTCAGCGGCTCGGCTCGGCTCGGCATGGCGGTGATCATCCTGTTCCTGGCCATCGGCATGGCGATCCTGGTTCGCACACCGTATCCGGCGGACCGGCCGGCGGAGTGAGCACCTCTTCCTTCTCCCCTAGGGGAGAAGGGAAGGCGCCGCCTAGACTAATGCCGGAAATGCCTCACACCCGTAAACACCATGGCGATGCCGTGTTGGTCGGCGGCGGCGATGACGTCGTCGTCGCGCATCGATCCGCCCGGCTGAATAACCGCCGTGGCGCCGGCTTCGATCGCCGACAGCAGGCCATCGGCGAAGGGGAAGAAGGCGTCGGAGGCTACCACAGAGCCCTTGGTCAGCGGCTCGGCAAGGCCCGCTGCCTCGGCCGCGTCGAAGGCCTTGCGAGCGGCGATGCGTGAGGAATCGACCCGGCTCATCTGGCCGGCGCCGATGCCGACAGTGGCTCCGCCCTTGACGTAGACGATGGCGTTCGACTTGACGTGCTTGGCGACGCGGAAGGCGAACCTCAGGTCGGCCATTTCGGCCGCTGTCGGCGCCCGCTTGGTCACCACCTTCAGCTCGAGGTCGTCGACCACGGCATTGTCCCTGCCCTGGACGAGCATGCCGCCGGCGACGGATTTGACCGTCGTGCCAGGGGCGCGCGGGTCCGGCAAGCCATCGGTGACCAGCAGACGCAGGTTCTTCTTCGCCGCGACGATTGCCGCCGCCTCGTCGGTCGCACCGGGCGCGATGATGACCTCGGTGAAGGTTTTCACGATCTCTTCCGCCGCCTCGGCGTCGAGGACACGGTTCATGGCAACGATGCCGCCGAAGGCCGAGACCGGATCGCAGGCGAGCGCTTTGGCGTAGGCTGCCTTCAGCGACGTGCCTTCAGCGACGCCGCATGGATTGGCGTGCTTGATGATGGCGACGGCGGCGGAGCGGTTCGGATCGAATTCGCCGACCAGTTCGAAAGCGGCGTCGGTGTCGTTGATGTTGTTGTAGGAGAGCTGCTTGCCCTGAAGCTGGCGTGCGGTGGCGACGCCCGGCCGCTTGTCGCCGTTGACGTAGAAGCCGGCGCTCTGGTGCGGGTTCTCGCCATAGCGCATCACCTCGACCAGCCTGCCGCCAAAGGCGCGCCAGGTCGGATGCTCGATCTCGAGCGCCTCGGCGAACCAGCCGGAAATCGCCGCGTCATAGCTGGCGGTGCGGGCAAAGGCCTTGGCCGCCAGCTTCTTGCGGAAATCCAGCGACAGCGAGCCGAAATTCATCTCCAGCGCATTGAGCACCGAAGCGTAATCGCCGGGATCGGTGACGATGGCGACATAGGCGTGGTTCTTGGCCGAGGCACGGATCATCGCCGGGCCGCCAATGTCGATGTTCTCGACGATCGCGGCATAGTCGGCGCCGGAGCGGCGGACTTCCTCGAAAGGGTAGAGATTGGAGACGACCAGATCGATCGGCTCGATCTTGTGGTCGCGCATCGCCTTGACATGCTCGGGGTCGTCGCGCACGCCAAGCAGCGCGCCGTGCACCGAAGGATGCAGCGTCTTGACGCGGCCATCCATGATCTCGGGAAAACCGGTGAGCTCGGAAACGTCGCGCACGGCCATGCCAGCTTCGGCGATCGCCTTGGCCGTGCCGCCGGTGGAGACCAGCTCGACGCCGGCGGCGGCCAGCGCCCTGGCGAAATCGATGAGGCCGGTCTTGTCGAAAACGGAGAGCAGCGCGCGACGGACGGGAACGAGGTCAGGGGCGGGAATGTTCTTGGCGGCGACGGCCATGGGCTGGCGGCCTTTCACGGCTGGAGGGGCAAGTCCGCGCCGTAGCACATGACATCAGGAAATCAAGCCGCAAGGTCAGTCCTGGCGGACACAGTCAGTTGTTTTCCGGGTAGCCGGCGACGCTGGTGCGCGTCAGCTGCCAGTGAACCTCGGCAACGTCCGATGCCTTGAAGGCGAGCACGATCTGCCGGCTGCGGCGCGGGCCGCCAAGGCCGGCGAAATAGATCGATTCCTCGACCTCCGGCACCACCTCGCTGGAGGTGAACACCCAGGTGTCGGCCTGATCTCCCGCCAGGACCAGGCGATCGTGCTCGTCCTGCAGCAGGTCGATGTCGGGGTGGACGTGGAAGCGGACGGTGATGAAATCGCGGCCGTTGTTGCGGATCGCGGCATTGCCCGGCCTCAGGAACCGGTCCCTGCCGGCCAGCACGTTGCCATTCGTCGACAGCTTCAGCTCGCGCTCATGCAGGAAGCCGAAGCGGGCGACATAGCCATCGTGGCGGGCGATGAAACCCTGAACGCCCTTCTGGTCGGTGCGCTTGCACGGGACGTGCTGCGGGCCGCCGATCAACGGCGAGCCGAGCAGGTCGTTGACGCGCAGCGAATAGCTGAAGCGCGCCGACGAGGTGTCGTTGATGGTGGCGGTCGAGTGCGCGGCCGTGGCGCGGGCCAGCGGCCGGAACTCGGCGGCGCCATAGGTGTCGATGCCGGCATTGACGATGTAGTGCTGGCGGCCGGACGACAGTTCGAAGGCGAGGCATCCGGCGTGCGCGGCGTTGGAAACGTCGACCGGCGGCGGCAGGCCGGTGTCGGCGATGACGGTGACGCCACCCATCGACAGGCGCTCATAGCCCGAATGCGGCGCATGCAGGAGCGGTGCGCCGGCGGTGTCGTCGTGGCGCAGGATGGTGGCGATGCGGTCATGGATGGTCGCGCCCATGCCGTTGAAGCGGGCTAGGCTGCCGTCCTGGTGGCGGAAGAAACGCAGCGCCGGCAGCATGCGGTCGATGGCGCCGATCAGCGCCTGCGGCGGCGTTTCCGCCTGGTTGGCATAGGTCTGGCGCAGCGGCAGAAGGTCGGCGAGGATTTCCAGCACCACCATCGGATTGCGCGAGATGTGCCCGCCGTCGGCGAGGATCTGGCGGTCGAGTTCCTCGGCGAGGTTGCGGGTGGCGCCGCGCAGCGCCGATGCGGGTGCCGGCAAGGAAAGCGCGGCGAAGGCCAGTGCGATGCGGGCGCGCAGCCTGTCCTTGCCGTCCGGCATCTCGCGCGCCATCGACCTGAGGTAGCGGATCTGCATGGCGAGCGATTTCAGGAAGGCGCGGTAGAAGGGAAACTCGGCGCCCTGCAACACGACGGAGGAATGCTGCAGCCAGGCGATGATGCGCTTGGCTGTCGTGCCGGGCTCCCAGGCAACGCCGGAAATATGGCTGCCATGCATGGCGATCCAGTCGGCAACCAGCGCGCGGGCGTTGGCGGCGGCGAGCTCGGTGCCGGCGGCGCGCATGTGGCGCAGCCAGCGAAAGCCATGCAGCGTCTTTTGCCAGCCGTGATTGGGTACGTTGATCTGGAAAGGCGACTTGCCGCCGGTCTCGACCATGTGCCCCGACAAGGGGTAGCGGCCGTAGTAGATCTCGAGCGCGATCTGCGGGTCGGCGAGGCGCAGGTCCGGCGGCGCGATCAGCACACGTTCCGGCGTGCGGCCGGAATAGCGCCAACGATAGACCGGCCCGGCACGCAGGCGCCGGCGCGTTTTGCGCCAGAACTCCTTCGCGACAAGCGTCCATAGACGCGTCGTGCTGCCGGCAGCCAGTGCCAAAACCCCTCCTGATCGTCCTCTACCCCAAGCTCAAGCTTATATGATTCAAGAACTTATGCGAAGGCGGATTCCGCCAAAGTGAAGGGGTTCACTCCGAGGCGGCATCATTGGCCCCAAAAAAGCAAAGCCTTTCCGGGATCATATCGGGGGTCGCGTCGCTGTTCATTTCCTCGTGTGGCGGTGTCGAAACTCGCTGGGCGAACATTTCTCACGATCCCGAAAAAGCCGGGAAAAATAGAAGGCATCGTGTATGCCAACCGCCATGGCCACAGCCTCGACGGGTGAATCGGTGGTCACCAGCAATTGCTTGGCGAGGTCGAGCCGGATACGCAATTGGAATGCCTTGGGCGATAGCCCGGTGTGCAGTGCGAACTTGCGGCGCAGGGTCGCCGGCGACATTTTGAATTTCGCGGCGAACGCCTTGAAGTCAAGCGGTTCGACCGCGCGATTGCGCAGTTCCTCGACGGCGCGCTGAAAATCGGGATGGCTTTCGCTGTTGCCCCAGCCAATCGCTTGCCGGGCGGCCCGCACGACCAATCGATGCACGGTGGCGGCGGCCTCCGCCTGACTTAGCGCGGTATCCAGGGACAGCTCGGCATACAGCCGGTCAAACAGCCGCTGCATGTCGCCGAGGTCGGACAGACGAACGACCGGCGCCTGTTCGACGATCAGCCGCATGCGCGTGAAATCTCGAGTCAAGGCACCTTCGAAGAGCGCCCAGCGCTCGGTCCATCCCCACTCGTCCGGCCCATAAGAATGCGCTTTGCCGGGGAACAGCCAGAACAGGCTGGGCGCCGCGATTGCCTGCTTGCCCGCGGCCCTGGTTTCGAGCCAGCCCTTGCCTTGCTCCACCAGCACTACGGCAAAATCCGGCAGCCTTCGCCCGACAATGGCTTGCTCGACACGATGGCGACCGACACCCGTCACCGACAAGCCGCCCATCGCGGCCGAGGGCGACCGGTACAATGCCAATTGACGGTTATGCATGAGCGAAAAGTCCAGGTCGAATCTTCTGTTCATGGGCACTGGCCACTACAATAGGGCATTGTCAGCCCAAGCTGGAAGCCATGGGTGATTGAAATGTCGATATCGCGGGCAAAATCAACATCGCAAGACGCTCCTCCCGTCGCCCTTGCGGCCAACAGTAAAGTGCTGTCGACGGCGACGAATCGGTTGGGATATCTCACCCCGACCGATCCGTCCGCCGGCATCGAGACCATTCGCCATCTCTATGGGATGCAAGGCTATGTCTGGCTCAAAGGTCTGTTGCCACGCCGCAGCGTGATCGATTTTCGCGGCTGGGTGTTTTCGCATCTGGCGGATACCGGGTTGGTCATGCCTGGGCTCGATCCTGGGCTCGGCATAGCGGCGGCCGGCGCATTTGACCGGCAACTGGCCGATCGCCGCATCATGTCGCTGGTTCGTTCGGCTGCCTATGAAGGCTTTTGCGCGCAACCGCTATTGTCCCGCTTCATGGACGAATTCCTGGGCGGGCTGTCCTACCTGCACAAGCGAAAGATCATGCGTTTCACCCAGCCGGGATCGCCTGTCGCGACGCCGGCGCACTACGATCTTGTCTATCTGCGCGGCGGCACCAGCCGTATCGTTACGGCTTGGATACCCCTGGGCGACGTTTCAGTTGATATGGGCGGCCTCGTCTATCTCGAGGGGTCGCACGCGATCGGCGTCGGCATGGAAGCCCGGTTCAACGAGAACAATGCCGGCCTGGATGCACAGGAACGGATCAGCGCCTACAACCGCAACATGACCGAGGGCGGTTGGGTGTCGAAGGATCTGCCCGAAATGGCTGAGCGGTTTGATTCGCGCTGGCTGATCGCGGATTTCGAGGCGGGCGACGTCGTGCTTCACTCGCCCTACATGATCCATGCGTCGACGACCAACCAGAGCCCAGACGGGCGAATCAGGCTGTCCACGGACATCCGTTTTCAAAACGTCGATGACGAAATCGACGCGCGGTGGGCGAACCACTGGAGTCTGGACGACATGCTCTAGGTCAGTTCACCGTTTCACGGAAACGGCAAACCGCTCTAACTCTTTGTTTTGACGCAATTCCGGACGGAAAACCGTTTCACACTTTTCCTGGAATTGCTCTAGGATGTTCGACGCATGCGGGCGGCGAAGAAGCCATCGAGCCCCGAGCGTTCCGGCGCGCCGAGGTCGAGATCGGCGGGGGTCGTGCGCAGCGTGCCTTGCGGCGTCAGGAACGGATCGATACCGGCAATCTCACCTTGCCGTAGCGGATCGTCGGCGACCGCCGCTGTCGCCTTGAGAAAGGCGCGATGCAGGTCTTCGCCCTCGAGCGGGTCGAGCGAACAGTTGGAAAAGACGATCTTGCCGCCCGGCTTGACGAGGGTGACGGCGCGGGCGAGCAGCCTGCGTTGCAGGTCCGCGAGCTTTTCGACATCGGCCGCCGTCTTGGTCCATGGCACGTCGGGATGCCGCCGCACCGTGCCGGTCGATGAGCAAGGCGCGTCGAGAAGAACGGCGTCGAACAGCTCTTCCGGCTCGTATTTGAGCAGGTCGGCCTGGACGATGTCGGCGGACAGGCCAAGGCGGTCGAGATTCTGCGCCAGCCGCGCCAGCCGGTTCTTCGAAGTGTCGACCGCGGTGACCTTGGCGCCCGCGAGAATCAATTGCGCGGTCTTGCCGCCGGGGGCGGCGCAGAGATCGGCGACGCGCAGGCCCCTGACATCGCCGAACAGCCTTGCCGGAAGGCTGGCCGCCGCATCCTGAACCCACCAGGCGCCTTCGGCAAAGCCCGGCAACTCGGTGACGGGACCGGCAAGCTTCTCCACCCGCACCGTACCGGTCGGCAGGACGATGCCGCCGAGCTGTTCGGCCCAGAGTTGGGGATCGGCCTTGACCGAGAAGTCGACCGGCGCCTCGTGCCGATGCGCGGCGAGAATCTGTCTGGCCTTCTCCGTACCGTAGGCGGCCTTCAGCCGGTCGGAGAACCACTTTGGCGCTTCGTCGGTGGCGGCAAGCGCGGCCGGCAGCTCGGCTTCCTTGGCGCGCGCCAGCGTGCGCAGCACGCCGTTGACGAGGCCGGAGAAACGCACGGTGCGCGGATCGGACTTGGCGTGCGTCACGGCCAGGTCGACGGCGGCGCTGTCGGGAATGTCGAGGAACAGGATCTGCGCGGCCGCGACATGCAAGATGTGCGACAGGGCGGTGGCGTTGGGTGGCAGCGGCTTTTCCAGGCGCCGCGCCAGCAGCCCCGTGATGGTCATGCGATAGCGCAGCGCGGTGACCAGGATGGCGCGGACTAGGCCACGGTCGCGCGGGTCGAGCGCCTTGTATTGCGGGTGGCCGTTTTCGTGATCGGTCAGGCCGTCAAGCGGCGTCCTGGCGTCAATGACGGCGGCAAGCAGGCGCGCCGCGGCCTTGCGGGCGGCGAGGCCGGCGACGAATTCGCCACCCCCATTCTGTTCCTGATCGCCTGAAACCGTGCGCCGAGGTGCCCTGTCCGCCACGTTCACGACCACCGGCCCTTGGGCCCGGTCGGGTTTCGGCCCCACGGGTTGGGTTTCGGCTTGGCTGGCTGCGCCGGCTGTTCCGGCCGCGCGGCCTGGTCCCACGGACCTGCAGGCCGCTGTTCGTCCGCCTGCCGTGGTGTCGGGGCCTGGCGCGGGGCGGCCTGGGCGCCGCCGGCCATCTGCCCCGCCATCGCCTGAAGGGCGGCGATGCGGTTCTCGGTGCTCGGGTGGGTGGAGAACAGACTGTCCATGCGCTCGCCGGAGAGAGGATTGATGATGAAGAGGTGGGCCATTGCCGGGTTGCGCTCGGCATCGGGGTTGGGAATGCGTTCGGCGCCGCGAGCGATCTTGTCAAGCGCGGACGCCAGCCAGAGCGGGTGTCCACAGATTTCGGCGCCGCGCCGGTCGGCTTCGTATTCGCGGGTACGGCTGACCGCCATCTGCACGACCATCGCGGCAAAGGGCGCCATGATCATCGCCGCCAGCACGCCGACAAAGCCGAACGGGTTGTTGTTGTCGCGATTGCCGCCGAGGAAGAAGGCGAAATTGCCGAGCATCGAGATGGCACCGGCAAAGGTCGCCACGATCGTCATCGTCAGCGTGTCGCGGTGCTGGACGTCAGCGAGTTCATGCGCCATCACCGCGGCAACTTCCTCATGCGTCAGTGCGTGCAAAAGGCCGGTGGAGGCAGCGACTGCCGCATTCTGCGGGTTGCGGCCGGTGGCGAAGGCGTTCGGCTGCGGATTGTCGATCAGATAGGTCTTCGGCATCGGCAGGCCGGCACGCTCGGCGAGGCCCTGGACGATAGCGTGGTATTCGGGCGCGTTTCTTTCGTCGACCTCGACAGCGCGGTTCATCGACAGCACCATCTTGTCGGCGTTCCAGTAGCTGAACAGATTGGTGCCGGCGGCGACCACCAGGGCGATCATCATGCCGCCCGATCCGCCGATCAGGAAACCGACACCCATGAACAGCGCGGTCATCGCGGCAAGAAGCATGGCGGTGCGAAGTGTGTTCATCGTCTGCTTCTATCCAGGGGGTGGCAAAAAGGGGTCGATCGGCGCGGGTTCATCGCTATATGATGGGAAACGCCAGGTCCCGTTTCAATCCGCCGGAAATATCGCATGAACGACGAAACCAGTAAAACGCCTGCCGGCCAAGGTGGCGACGCGCCGCAAAAAATGCTGACGCCGGCCGCGCGCCGCGCGCTGGCGGAAGCCGAGGCGCGGCGGCAGAACTATCGCCAGAAGGAAGCCGCGATGCCGAAGGAAATCGGCGGCCGTGGCGGCAAGGAACCCGGCCGCTATGGCGACTGGGAGGTGAAGGGATTGACCAGCGATTTCTAGCGCCTGGTCTAGGCGGCGCTGCGCTGCGGCTCCAGCGCGATCCAGCCACGCTCGTCGATGGTGATGCCGATCGTGTCGTAACCAGCGATCGCGGCATGTTGCGTGGACAGCGGATGCTGGTGCGTGGCGTTGATGACCATGACCGCGGCCTCCGCGGCCTCGGCGGCCACTATGCCGGCTGGAGCATCCTCGAATACGAGGCAATCACGCGCCTCGAACCCGAGCCGGCTTGCGCCGAGCCGGAAGCAATCGGGCGCCGGCTTGCCACGGGAAACATCTTCCGCCGCGACGAGGACGGAAGGGACGGGAATGCCGGCAGCCACCATGCGCAACAGCGCCAGCTCGCGTGGCGCGGAAGTCACGATCGCCCAGCGTTCAGGCGGCAGCGAGCTGAGAAACGCCGCGGCGCCGGCGATCTGAACAATGCCATCCAGATCGGCGGCTTCGGCCTTCAGCAGCAGATCGGCTTCATATGCCGGATCGACTCCTGGGAGTGCCAGGCCGGTAATCGTCTCGATCGCCCGCACGCCATGGATCGTCGGCAGGAAGGCGGCGACGTCCAAGCCCTGCCGCCGTGCCCAATCGCTCCACACCCGTTCCGCCGATGCGATGGAATTGATGAGCGTGCCATCCATATCGAAGAGGAAGGCGGCGAATTTTCTGCCTGCGAACATGGTTTTCCTTGAATCGGGGGGAACGTGTCGAGGGACGGCCCAACCGTATCGTCAAGGCGCGGGCATGGGAAGGCGCGCCAGTGTCTTTTCGGACGCTCCAGGGGAACCACGGCACCCCTCCCGCGTTTGAGCAAAACTGTTTTCCACGACGATCGAAGGGGACCCGCGATGCTGATCCGGCTCGGCTACGAAATCGCCATCGAATGCAGCGAGGCTATCCCGGTGATCTCCCTGCTCGAGATCCACAAGGACAGGCAGGCCGACATCAAGCGGCAAACGCGCGTTCTGACATCGCCTTCGGTGCCGACCAGGCTCTACCATGACCTGCACGGCAATGCCTGCCGTCGTTTCACGGCGCCCGCCGGCGGCTTTCGCATCCTCTACGATGCCGTCGTCGAGGACAGCGGCGAGACGGACGAGGTCAATACGCTGGCCAGGGAAGTGCCGGTGGCGGAATTGCCCGACGAGGTACTCGGTTATCTCCTGGGCAGCCGCTACTGCGAGACCGATCATCTCAGCAATCTCGCCTGGCAACTGTTCGGCCATCTACCACCCGGCTGGGCACGGGTGCAGGCGATCGTCGACTATGTCCACAACCGCCTGTCCTTCGGCTATGGCTATGCCCGTTCGACCCGTACCGCCGCACAGGCGCATGAGGAGCGGGTCGGGGTCTGCCGCGACTTCGCTCATCTGGCGATCACGCTCTGCCGCTGCATGAACATTCCGGCGCGCTATGTGAACGGCTATCTGGGCGACATCGGCGTGCCGGCCGATCCGGCGCCGATGGATTTCTCGGCCTGGCTGGAAGTGTTCCTCGACGGCAAGTGGTACACGTTCGATGCCCGCCACAACACGCCGAGGATCGGCCGCGTCGTCATCGCGCGCGGCCGCGATGCCACCGACGTGCCGCTGCTGCACAGCTTTGGCCAGCATCGGCTCAACCTGTTCAAGGTGTGGACCTACGAACAGGACGGCAATCTGTTCAATCCGCCCTATCACGGCGTCGACAGGACCGTCAGCGCCCGGATGCTGGCCTAGCCTCCGGCGGTTGGCACCTGCTCCGAGTTCGTTCGCACGCCATTTTCTTGGTCCTGCGGCTTCGGGACAGCTGGCCCGGTTCGGCACACAAAGCCCGTGCCGCAACGGGACGTGATCGGGTATTTCGCGATCCCTGGGCCTGATCATGGTAAGCGGCTCGTAAATGCCGCCGCAGTTATGGTTTTCTGTTTACCGGCCGTTCACCTTCTTGCAGTCCGAAACCAAGCAAAAACAACGCATTGATTGTGAGCCTCTCGCCTGGTGCGGTGTAGCGGCGTCATCCGGCTGGAATCCTGCATTGCCCTCCCTGCGGCGATAAGGCCGAGGCATGCGGAGGCTGTTGGATGCGGAATTACGGGGGTCTTGTTCACGCCGTTGGCGGTTTCGCCAGACATCGCGGTGGAAATTTCGCGGTCCTGTTCGGCCTTGCCGCGTCGGTCTTGTCGCTGGGTGTTGGCTTTTCCGTCAACGTATCACAGCTCTACAATGCCAGATCGAGCCTGCAGGGCGTGGTCGACGCCGCCGTGACGTCGACGGCGCGCGATCTGACGACAGGCGTCATCAAGGAAGCCGATGCCAACAAATCGGTGCAAGCCTTTCTCGATGCCAACAGCCAGGCAGGCATCCTGCAGGCCGACCAGATCGTGCTGGACAAGCTGACGCTCGACAAGAACGCCAAGACGGTCCAGGCGGACGTCCATGTCGATGTCGCCTTGTTCTTCCCGATTCTTGGCATGGGCGACATGAAACGCGTTGCCGCCTCCACGACGGCGCTCTATTCGGACAAGACCATCGAAGTGGCGATGATGCTCGACGTGACCGGTTCGATGGCCGGTCAGAAGATCAAGGATCTGAAGGCGGCGGCGAGCAATGCGGTGGACAGTTTCCTGGGCAACCAGGATCCGACCAGGCCCAGGGTGCGGGTTTCCATCGTGCCTTACGCCAATTCGGTCAATGCGGGTGCGCTCGCGGCCAGCACAGTCTATGTCGAAACCAAAGCGAGCCAGCGCAAACAGGCGCCCGGCAACATGAGTGCACAGCCTGCTTCGGCCTCGCCGCGCCCCGACAATTGCGCCACCGAACGCAAGGGCGCCGACCAGTATTCGGACGCGGGTCCTGACTCGAGCATGGTCAATCGCGACTACCTGCTGTCGAGCTTTGCCGCAAACACCCGGACCGCCGCCTGCCCGGCCGCCGCACTCGTCCCGTTGACGGCCGACGCCAGCGCGCTCAAGAACGTCATCAAGGATTTTGTCGCATCGGGCGGGACAGCCGGCCATATCGGCGTGCAATGGACCTGGTACATGCTGTCGGAAAGCTGGGGCAGCGTGATGAAAGCCTCGGAGCGGCCAGCCAAAATGGATCCGAAGAAAGTCGCCAAATATGCGATCCTGATGACGGACGGCGAATTCAACCTGTCCTATTTCGACGCCAACACTGTCGGCGAGGTCTACAATGACGCCGGCAAGGAACCGACCCGCGCGGCGGCAAAGAAACTCTGCGCTGCCATGCGTGACAAAGGCATCGAAATCTTCACCATCGGCTTCAACCTCGAAGAGGCAAATGCCGAGGCGACCCTGCACGATTGCGCCAGCACGGACAGCGGATCGATCAAGCATTTCTATCAGGCCGCCAATGGTGCCGAACTGGACGACGCGTTTCAGACGATTGCCCGCAACATCGAGACCCTGGCGCTTACCAAGTAAGGGTTCGGCAAAGGAAAAGGCCGCCGCTTCTTTCGAAGCCGGCGGCCTTCCGTGTTTCCGTCCATGGCGCGGCCTGTGGCGGCGACCCATGAGGTCACCCGCCGCGCATCTCGCGCCTTAACGGGAAGACTGCTTCCCGAAAGTGCAATCCGCTGAGGCCACGTTCTGGAAAACGAAATCACTCGACATCGGATCACCTCCTTTCGATTTGTTGAACACGCAGAGATGATGGGGTCTCATTTGGAAAATGGCAAGGCGTCACCCTCAAAAAGCCGGGTGGTGTGTCTTTCCAGACGCGCCCGCTTGCAGTTCAGGGGCAAAGAGACAACATTGTCGCAATCGCTTCGGGAGGAAGCATGGACGCCACCGACAAGGCCGCGCGGATCGTTCGAACGGTCGTTGAAACGCTGAAGCCGGGCTTTGCGGTCAAGCTGTGGACCGGCGAGCGGATTGGCCCCGCCACCGGCCCGGTGCTCACCATCAACGACCAGGATATTGCCTGGCAGATCATTCGCCGCCCGTCCTTCTCGACCCTGATCGAGATGTGGATTTCCAAAGCGGTCGATATCGAAGACGGATCACTGTTTGATTTCTACGCCCTGCCTTCGCAGGGCAAGCTCAGGTCGAAACTCAAGGCATTGCCAAAACTGGCAATCCTGCGCGACTTGCCCGCCGTTCTGTTTTCGAGAAAGCAGATGACAACGCGGGTCGATCTTGCCGGACGAAACCCTTTCGTCAGCGGATCGAGCAAGGAGGCGATCCAGCACCACTACGACATCTCGAACGCCTTCTATCGGCTCTTCCTCGACGAACGCATGGTCTACAGCTGCGGTTACTTCAAGGATTTCGCCAACGGCATCGATGAGGCGCAGGCCGACAAGCTCGACCATATCTGCCGCAAGCTGCGGCTGAAGCCCGGTGAAAGATTGCTCGACATAGGCTGCGGCTGGGGAGCGATGCTGATCCATGCCGCCAAAAATTATGGCGTCACCGGCCACGGCGTCTCGCTGTCGGAAGCCCAGACGAACCTCGCCCGCGAGCGCATTCGCGCCGAGGGGCTGGAGAACAAGATCACCATCGAGATAAAATCCTACGCCGAGCTCACTGGCACCTTCGACAAGATATCGTCGATCGGCATGTTCGAGCATCTGGGGCTCGCCAACCATGCCGCCTACTTCTCCACCATCCACCGGCTGCTGAAGCCAGGCGGCATCTATCTGCATCACGCCATCACCAGGCGCAGCAAGGGCGACATGAAGAAGACCCTGCGCAAGGGGCCGGAATACAAGGCGCTGATCAAATACATCTTCCCCGGCGGTGAACTCGACACGATCGGCATGACGCTCGGCAATCTCGAGGCGCACGGCTTCCTCGTCCACGACGTCGAGAATCTGCGCGAGCATTATGCGCGCACCTGCAGGTTGTGGGCCGAGCGCCTTCATGCACGATTCGACGAGGCGATCGCCGAGGTCGGCGAGGCCAAGGCGCGTCTGTGGCTGCTCTACCTGACCGGCTGTTCGATCACCTTCGAACGCGCTTCGGCGCAGATTTTCCAGACTGTCGCCACCAAGCGCGCGCGCGGCTCGAGTGGCCTGCCGCCAACGCGGGCGGATCTGTACCGGTAGCTTACAGGAAGCGCATCGCGTCGCCGACCTCGACGTTGGCCGGCCGATCGACCGTGCAGTAGACGCCGAGATTGTGCGCGTTGTGGCGAACCAGATTGCGCAGGACCGCCGGGTCGGGGTCGAAGCCATCCTGGCCGATGATGGTGAAGCCGCAACGGCGGCAGGGTTCTGAGATGGTCAACAGCAATTCGCCGATCGCGAGCTTGCGGCCGATCCATTCCGTCTCCGGAAACGAGCCTTCCACCGGAGCCATGTCGACAACGATGTTGGGGCGGAAGCGACGCGGGTCGGCGGTCCCCTCCGGATGCAGCGCCTTCAGCCGCGCCAGCGACGCCGTGGTCAGAAGGTGGATCGGGGCCTTGCGATAGCGTTCCGCTGTCAGCGGGCCGGAGTAGCCGGGGGCAGCGTACTCCCTGCGAAACGGCCGGATCGAGGCTTCGAAGTCGAGATAGGCGGATACGGCGCGGTCACTTTCAGCGCCGGGAGCAGGCAGCCATTCGCCGTCGGGAATGGCGACTTCAAGCTCGCGGGCGAGACTCAACCGGGTCCTGATGCGCGGGACCTTGTGCCATTTGGCGTCGCGATCAGGCCGGGCGATTTCATTGTCGGTGGCATCGACCAGGCCGAACATGCGGTCGCCCACGATGCCTTCGACCTCGATCGAGATCGCCTCCAGGCGCTCGCCGGCAAGCGAACTCGCCGGGTAGCGCCAGAGCTCGCTGACAGTGCCCAGCAAAGCCTCGTCCCACATCAGTCCTTCTTGTTCTGCCGGTTGGCGATCAGGTCGTCGACAACGGCCGGATCGGCCAGCGTCGAGGTGTCGCCAAGCGCGGCAAAATCGTCCTCGGCGATCTTGCGCAGGATGCGGCGCATGATCTTGCCGGAACGCGTCTTCGGCAGGCCGGGCGCGAACTGGATCTTGTCGGGTGAAGCGATGGCGCCGATCTCCTTGCGGACATGGGCGACAAGCTCCTTGCGCAGCTCCTCGCTGGGCGGCGCTCCGGCCATCAGCGTGACGTAGCAATAGATGCCCTGGCCCTTGATGTCGTGGGGGTAACCAACGACGGCGGCTTCGGAAACCTTGTCGTGGCTGACGAGCGCGGATTCGACTTCCGCCGTGCCCATGCGATGGCCGGAGACGTTGATGACGTCGTCAACGCGGCCGGTGATCCAGTAATAGCCGTCGGCGTCACGGCGGCAGCCGTCACCGGTGAAGTACTTGCCCTTGTAGGTGGAAAAATAGGTCTGCTCGAAGCGGTCATGATCGCCATAGACGGTGCGCATCTGGCCAGGCCAGGAATCGGTGATGCACAGGTTGCCGTCGGCCGCCCCTTCGAGCACCTTGCCTTCGCCGTCGACCAGCTGCGGCTGGACGCCGAAAAAGGGCCGAGTCGCCGAGCCTGCCTTGAGGTCGGTCGCACCCGGCAGCGGCGTGATCAGGATGCCGCCGGTCTCGGTCTGCCACCAGGTGTCGACGATCGGCACCTTGCCGTTGCCGACGACGTTGAAATACCACTCCCAGGCTTCCGGATTGATCGGCTCGCCGACCGAACCCAGCACGCGCAGCGACTTGCGCGAGGTCTTGGTGACATGGCTGTCCCCTGCGCCCATCAGCGCGCGCAGCGCCGTCGGCGCGGTGTAGAAGATGTTGACCTTGTGCTTGTCGATGACTTCCCAGAAGCGGGCCTGCGACGGATAGTTCGGCACGCCTTCGAACATCAGCGTGGTGGCGCCATTGGCGAGCGGACCGTAGACGATGTAGCTGTGGCCGGTGACCCAGCCGACATCGGCGGTGCACCAGTAGATGTCGCCGTCATGGTAGTCGAAGACATATTGGTGCGTCATCGACGCGTAGACGAGGTAGCCGGCAGTGGTGTGCAGCACGCCCTTCGGCTTGCCGGTCGAACCGGAGGTGTAAAGGATGAACAGCGGGTCTTCCGCCTTCATCTTCTCCGGCTTGCACTCCGCCTTCACCGTCGCGACCTCGTCGTGGTACCAGACGTCGCGCCCTGGTGCCCAGCCGACCTTGCCGCCGGTGCGGCGCACGACCAGGACGTTCTTCACCATGACGAAGTTCTTCGCGGCGATGTCGATCGCCTTGTCGGTGTTGTCCTTCAGCGGAATGGCCTTGCCGCCGCGCAGGCCTTCATCGGCGGTGATGACGAAGGTCGATTCGCAGTCGACGATGCGGCCGGCCAAAGCGTCCGGCGAAAAGCCGCCGAAGACGATCGAATGGATGGCGCCGATGCGCGTGCAGGCGAGCATTGCATAGGCGGCTTCCGGGATCATCGGCATGTAGATGGTGACGCGGTCGCCCTTCTTGACGCCGTGCTTCTTCATCACATTGGCGAGCCGGCACACATGCTCGTAGAGCTCGCTGTAGGTGATCTTCTTGTCGTCGTAGGGGTTGTCGCCTTCCCAGATGATGGCGGTCTGGTTGCCGCGCTTCTTCAGGTGCCGGTCGATGCAGTTATACGAGACGTTGGTCAGCCCGTCCTCGAACCATTTGATCGAGACCTTGCCGTCGAAGGAGGTGTTCTTGACCTTGCTGTAAGGCTTGAACCAGTCGATGCGCTTGCCGTGCTTGCCCCAGAACTTGTCCGGGTTCTTGACGCTGTCGGCGTACCATTTCAGGTAGGTGTCATTATCGATCAGCGCGTTCTTCTTCCACGCCGGCTGGACGCGATGGACATGCACATCGGACATTTTTCACTTTCCTCCCGAACCAAACCGCCGGCTTGAAACGCCGGCGGGGATCACGGCGACGGGGCCGCGAATTCGGCGGCATTATTACCAGTTCCGCGGTGACGGCAACATTAGACGTTGGATTCGCGTGGCGGGATGCCGCAGGTGTGCTCTCCGGTGCTGTCAGCACTCGACGAAGCTCGCTGCTAACTGCATGTTTTTGCGCGGAAAACCCGCTTGCGATCAGGAAAAATCAATAGACAGTTAAGCAACGGTGCGCACAATCCAGCGTTGGGAGGAAGGAGAAACAACCTGGGGACCGCCATGCGCGACCATTCCGAAATGGACCTGATGCTCAAAGGCTACGGCTTGACCACGGCCAAGATCCTTTATCATTTCCCCGACCATCCGCATCTGCTGCAGAGCTTCATCTGGCAGGATTACGACCTGGCGCCGAAGTTTCCGGTGCTGATCCGGTTCATCGAGTTCTGGAAGGCCAGGCTCGACGGGCCACTGCATTCAGTCAGCTACACGCACCAGAAGCTGATCGCGCCGAACGAATGGCGCAAGGTCGACGGCGAGTTCGTGCTGCACTGAGCGCAGTAGCAAGGCGTTTTATCGACCACTAGTGATGGCACAAACGCGCATGGCGTCATCATCCCTGGGCGAAGCAGGAGCGAAGCTCCGTCGCGGAGACCCTGGGATGACGAGGTTAGGGAGGCTTCGATAGCGTCGATCAGACCGCCGGCGGGTTGAGCCGGGCGAAACCTTCCTGGCGGCGATAGGGGAAATACGGGTAGGGCGCGGTGACTTCGCTCGCCGCGTCGAGTTTCCTGATCTGCTGCGGCGTCAACGTCCAGCCGACGGCGCCGAGGTTCTGGCGCAGCTGCTCCTCGTTGCGGGCACCGATGATGACCGAGGAGACAGTCGGGCGCCGCAGGAGCCAGTTGATGGCGATCTGTGGCACGCTCTTGCCTGTCTCCTCGGCCACCGCGTCAAGGGCATCCATGACGCGGTAGAGATGCTCGTCCTCGACCGGCGGGCCGAAGCTTGCCGTGTCATGCAGCCGGCTCTTTTCCGGCAAAGCCTGGCCGCGGCGGATCTTGCCGGTCAGGCGGCCCCAGCCGAGCGGGCTCCACACCAGGGCGCCGACGCCCTGGTCGAGGCCAAGCGGCATCAGCTCCCACTCATAGTCGCGGCCGACCAGCGAATAGTAGACCTGATGCGCGACATAGCGCGGGTAGCCGTGCCTGTCGGCCAGCCCAAGCGACTTCATCACTTGCCAGCCGGAAAAATTGGAGACGCCCACATAGCGCAGCTTGCCGGCGCGCACGAGCTCGTCCAGCGTCGACAGCACCTCCTCGATCGGCGTGCCGGCGTCGAAGGCATGCAGCTGCAGCAGGTCGATGTAGTCGGTACCGAGGCGCTTCAGGGCGTCTTCCACCGATCTGATCAGCCGCGAACGCGACGAGCCGTAGTCGGCCGGCCCGTCGCCCATCGGCAGAGAGGTCTTGGTCGAGATCAGCACGGCATCGCGGCGGCCCTTGATGGCTTCGCCAAGCACTTGTTCCGAAGCGCCGTTCGAATAGACGTCGGCGGTGTCGAACAGGTTGACGCCGGCTTCGAGGCAGATGTCGATCAGCCGCCGCGCCTCCGTGGCGTCGCTGTTGCCCCAGGCGCCGAACAGCGGGCCGGAGCCGCCAAAGGTTCCCGTGCCGAACGACAGCGCCGGTACTTTCAGGCCCGATGCGCCGAGACGTCGATAGTCCATTTTTCTGCTCCTGCTGGTGTGGAAGCAAGGGATGTTGAAAAGCGGTCTGGCTTTGCCAGCTGAATGTCACGACCGGACGGAAGCAGGCGTGCCGAGCGTGGCAGGGCGATCGAGACGCAGCGCCAGCAACGCCACGGCGAGCGCCGTGAGCGGTACCAGGGCGGCGACCCAGGGGAGCGCGCCAAGGCCGAGGCCATCGGCGATGACCGCGCCACCAAGCCAGGCACCGGCGGCATTGCCGAGATTGAAGGCGGCGATGTTGAAGGACGAGGCGAGGCTCTGGCCGGCACCCTGCGCCTTTTCCAGCACCCACATCTGCAGTGGCGCAACGGTGGCGAAGGCGGCGGCGCCCAGCAGGCCGACATAGATGACGGCCATGACCTGGCTGTGGATGGCGAAGCTCATGGTTGCCAGCACCAGCGCCAGCACCACGAGACTGCCCAGCACGGCCGGCACCAGCCAGCGATCGGCGACCTTGCCGCCGGCGAGATTGCCGGCGATCAGACCACCGCCGAAGACGAGCAGGATCGGCGACACGGCCGCTTCGTGGAAGCCGGTGATCTCAGTCAGCAACGGGGTGATGTAGGTGAAGACGGCGAAGACGCCGGCGTAGCCGAGTACGGTGGTGGCGAGGCCGAGCAGGACGGGCGTGCGGCGCAGCACGGCGAGATCGGCGCGCAGGTCGCTCTTTTCAGGCGCCGTCCGGCTGCGCGGCACCAGAGCCAAGATGACGGCGAAGGCCGCCAGACCGACCACGGTGACCGCCCCGAAGGTCGCCCGCCAGCCGAAGGCCTGGCCGAGCCAGGTGCCGAAGGGCACGCCGAGGATGTTGGCGATGGTCAGGCCGGTGAACATCAGCGCGATCGCCGAGGCCTTCTTGTTGGGCGCGACCAGTCCGGTGGCGACGACGGAGCCGACGCCGAAGAAGGTGCCATGGGCAAAGGCGGTGATGACGCGCGCGCCCATCAGGGTCCAGTAGTCGGGGGCCAACGCACAGGCGAGATTGCCAAGCGTGAAGATCGCCATCAGCGCCAGAAGCACGGTCTTGCGTGGCCAGTTGCCGGTGGCGATGGTCAACAAGGGCGCGCCGATGACGACGCCGAGCGCGTAGCCCGAAATGAGCTGGCCGGCGGCCGAGATCGAGACGCCGAGATCCTTGCTGACATCAAGCAGCAGACCCATGATGACGAATTCGGTGACACCGATGCCGAAGGCACCGGCGGCGAGGGCGTAGAGAGCTAGAGGCATGGCGGTTTCCACTTCGACGACGAAGAGCGCCTGTCCAAACCCGCGCCCCGACCCGGAAGATCGTGTTGCCTCGCACTGTGAACCAGACTTGCAGTAGGCACATTTTCTGTGAAATAGATTCACAGATGGCGAGACCCGACATCAACCGCTCCGGCGAGATCGAAGTGTTCGTGCGCGTCGTCGAGGCGGGCAGCTTTTCCGCCGCGGCGCGCGAGCTGCGCATGACGCCATCGGCGGTCAGCAAGCTGATCGCGCGGCTGGAGGCCAGGCTTGGCGCACGGCTGGTCAGCCGCTCGACACGTCGCCTGCAGATGACGCCGGAAGGCACCGCGTTCTATGAAAGTGGTCTGCGCATCCTTGCCGATATGGCGGCGGCCGAGCGCGAGGCGGCGGCGGGTGCAGCGCCGCGCGGGCGGCTGCGCGTCAACACCTACGTGCCATTCGGCGTGCACCGGCTGATCCCGCTTCTGCCACGCTTCCTGGAGCGCTACAGAGAGATCTCGGTCGATCTGGTGCTGACCGACAGTGTCATCGACCTGATGGCCGAACGCGCCGATGTCGCCATTCGTGCCGGACCACTTGGCGAATCACGGCTGGTGGCGCGCAAGCTCGGGCAAAGCCCGGTGGTGGTCGTTGCCGCGCCCTCATATCTCGAGGCGAATGGCACGCCGCGGACACTTGCCGAACTGGAGCGCCACAACCGCATGGGCTTCGGCTTTGTCCGCCATATTGACGGTTGGCCGTTTGTCGATGCGGCCGGCGCTGCCGTCATCATCCCCATCACGGGCAATGCGCTTGTCGGCGACGGCGAAGCGATGCGGCTGATGACGTTGGCCGGGGTCGGCATCTCCAGGCTGGCACGCTGGCATGTGGCGCCCGACATCGCCGCCGGGCGGCTGGTGCCGCTGCTGGAGGAGTTCAACCCGGGCGACGAGGAGGTTACCCACGCCGTCTATGTCGGCCAGGGCCGTCACCTGCCGGCGCGAGTGCGTGCCTTTCTCGATTTTCTTGGCGAGAGCGTGCGGCTGACCTGACATCCCGGGAGCCGACGGGCTCCCGGGATGGTCATCATTGGCAGGGCGCTATGCCTTCGGCGTGAACGGCGCCGGGCGCCGGCCCGCTGTCTGGCGCTCCAGCATCCAGCCGGGATATTCGGCCGGCAAGGCGCTGACCTCGTCGAGCTTGGCGAGATCGTCCGCGTCGAGCTTCACTTCAGTCGCGGAAAGGTTCTGTTCGAGCTGCTCCATGCGGCTTGCCCCGATGATCACGCTCATCACGAAAGGCTTGGCCAGGACATAGCCGAGCGCAACCGTGGCGACACTGACGCCATGCTTGGCGGCGATCTCGCGCATGACGGCGACGGCCGCCCAGGCGCGGTCCTCGTTGACCGGCGGGAAGTTGAAGCTGGCGCGACGGCCCTCGCCATTACCGGGCGCGCCGGGACCGTATTTGCCCGACAGCAGGCCGCCGGCCATCGGCGACCACACCATCAGGCCGAGCTTTTCCTCGTTGAGCAGCGGCACGATCTCGCGTTCGAGGTCACGGCCGGCGATCGAATAATAGGACTGGACGGTTTCGAAGCGGGCGAACCCCTTGCGGTCGGCGATGCCGAGCGCCTTGGCGATACGCCATGCCGCCCAGTTGGAGACGCCGACATAGCGGACCTTGCCGCTGGCGACCAGGTCATCCAGCGCCCGCAGCGTCTCGTCGATCGGCGTCACCGTGTCGGTGCCGTGCAGCTGATAGAGATCGATATGGTCGAGCTGCAGCCGTTCAAGGCTGGCGTCGACCGAATCCATGATGTGGCCGCGCGAGGAGCCGCGCTGGTTCGGGCCGTCGCCCATGGCGCCATGGACCTTGGTGGCGATGACAACGTTCCGTCTGTCGACAGCGAGATCCCTGAGCGACTGGCCAAGCAGCCGTTCGGACTCGCCGAAGGAGTAGACATCGGCGGTATCGAAGAAATTGACACCGGCGGCGAGCGAGCGGGCGACGATCTCGTTGACGCCCTTCTGGTCGAGGCTGGCGATCAGGCCCCATTGGGCATTTTCGCCGGCGGCGCCGAATGTCATGGTGCCGAGGCAGAGTTCGGAGACGAACATCCCCGTGTTTCCAAGCTGGTTGTAACGCATGGTAAAGCTCCAGGAGAATTGTGAATGGCACAAAACAAATAGGAACGGTACGTTTCGTTTCAACCTTTGGCACAACGGACTTGCCGAACTGGTCCAAGGCCGTGGCGTATCAGCGGCTGCCGAAGATCGCCGAACCGACCCTGACACTGGTGGCGCCAAAGGCGATCGCCGTCTCGTAGTCGCCCGACATGCCCATCGACAGTGTCGCGACGCCGGCTTCCTTGCCGAGCTTCTCGAGCAAGGCGAAGTGGGGGCCGGGGTTCTCGTCGGCCGGCGGGATGCACATCAGGCCTTCGATGACGAGGCCATGGATATCGCGGCAGCGGGCGACGAAGGCCACCGCGTCGCGTGGCTCGATGCCGGCCTTTTGCGGCTCGGAGCCGGTGTTGACCTGGACGTAGAGTTCTGGCGCCCGGCCTTGCCGGGCGATCTCCTTGGCGAGTTCGGCGGCGATCTTCTCGCGATCGACCGTCTCGATGACGTCGAACAGCGCCACTGCTTCCTTGGCTTTGTTGGATTGTAGCGGGCCGATCAGGTGCAATTCGATATCCGGGAATGCCTGCTTCAGCGCCGGCCATTTGCCCTGCGCTTCCTGCACGCGGTTCTCGCCGAAGACGCGCTGGCCGGCCTCGATGACCGGGCTTATGTCGGCTGCATCGAAGGTCTTGGAGACCGCGACCAGCGTCACCGCGCCGGCTTCGCGACCAGCCTCTCGCTCGGCGGCGGCGATCTTCGTCTTGACCGCGAAAAACTGCTGAACGGCGTTGCCCATATGCGAATCCCGCTGTTTTGACCCGCGTTTTTACCCTACGCGATGCCCATATGGTTGACGGGTTTGCCAAACCATGGTGAACACCCGGACCACATTCCCTGAACCGCCGAGCTGTCGCCCGCGGTCCGCGCCTGCTTTTAAGTGAAAAACATCCGATGGCAACCGAACGATACAATCCGCGCGCGTCAGAGCCCAAATGGCAGAAGGCCTGGGACGCCAAAAAGCTGTTCGAGGCGAACAACGACGATCCACGCCCGAAATACTATGTGCTGGAGATGTTCCCCTATCCGTCAGGGCGCATCCATATCGGCCACACCCGCAACTACACGATGGGCGATGTGGTGGCGCGCTACAAGCGGGCCAAGGGTTTCAATGTGCTGCACCCGATGGGCTGGGACGCTTTCGGCATGCCGGCCGAGAACGCCGCGATGCAGAACAAGGTCCATCCCAAGGAGTGGACCTATCAGAACATCGCCACCATGCGCGAGCAGCTCAAGGTCATGGGCCTGTCGCTGGATTGGGCGCGCGAATTCGCGACCTGCGACGTCGACTATTATCACCGCCAGCAGATGCTGTTCCTCGATTTCGTCGAGAAGGGGCTGGTGACGCGCAAATCCTCCAAGGTCAACTGGGACCCGGAGGACATGACCGTGCTCGCCAACGAGCAGGTCATCGACGGCCGCGGCTGGCGCTCGGGCGCACTGGTCGAACAGCGCGAACTGACGCAGTGGTTCTTCAAGATCACCGACTTTGCGCAGGACCTGCTGGACTCGCTCGACGGCCTCGACGAGTGGCCTGAAAAAGTGAAGCTGATGCAGCAGAACTGGATCGGCCGTTCGGAAGGTCTGCTGATCCGCTGGCCGCTGGCGGCACCTATTTCCGGCGAGCATGAGCTGGAAGTCTACACGACAAGGCCCGACACTATTTTCGGCGCCTCCTTCATGGCTGTCGCCGCCGATCATCCGCTGGCAAAAAAAGCCGCCGAGAACAACCCGGCGCTGGCGAAGTTCATCGAGGAAGTCCGTCACATGGGCACTTCGGTGGCGGCGCTGGAGACGGCCGAGAAAAAGGGTTTCGATACCGGCATCCGCGTCGTCCATCCGTTCGACGACAGCTGGACGCTGCCGGTCTATGTCGCCAATTTCGTGCTGATGGAATACGGCACCGGCGCCATCTTCGGCTGCCCGTCCGGCGACCAGCGCGATCTCGACTTCGCCAACAAATACGGCCTGCCGGTGATCCCGGTGGTGATGCCGGAGGGTGCCGATGCGAAGACCTTCCAGATCACCGAGGAAGCCTATGTCGACGACGGCGTGATGATCAACTCGCGCTTCCTCGACGGCATGAAGCCTGAGAAGGCGTTCAACGAGGTCGCGAAGCTCTTGGAGCAGAAGACCATCGGCAACCGGCCGATGGCCGAGCGCAAGGTGAATTTCCGCCTGCGCGACTGGGGCATTTCGCGCCAGCGCTACTGGGGCTGCCCGATCCCGATGATCCATTGCGAGGATTGCGGCGTGGTGCCGGTGCCGAAGGCCGACCTGCCGGTCAGGCTGCCCGACGATGTCGAGTTCGACCGGCCCGGCAATCCGCTCGACCGCCATCCGACCTGGCGGCACGTCAAATGTCCGCAATGCGGCAAGGATGCGCGGCGCGAAACCGACACGATGGACACGTTCGTCGATTCGTCGTGGTACTTCGCCCGCTTCACGGCACCCTGGGCGCATGAGCCGACCGATCCCAAGGCGGCGAACGAGTGGCTGCCGGTCGACCAGTATATTGGCGGCATCGAGCATGCGATCCTGCACCTGCTCTATTCGCGCTTCTTCACCCGCGCCATGCGCGAGACAGGCCATGTCGATCTGGCCGAGCCGTTCAAGGGCCTGTTCACGCAAGGCATGGTGGTGCACGAAACCTACCGCGTCGGCTCGGCATCGAATGGTCGCTGGCTGGCGCCCACCGAGGTGCGCCTGGAGGGCGTCGATGGCGAACGCCGCGCCTTCGACATCGCCACCGGCGAGGCCGTCACCATCGGCCCGCTCGAAAAGATGTCGAAGTCGAAGAAGAACACGGTGAGCCCGGAAGACATCACCGACGGCTACGGCGCGGATACCGCACGCTGGTTCATGCTGTCGGATTCGCCGCCCGAACGCGACGTCGAGTGGACCGACGATGGCGCCGCCGGAGCGCATCGCTTCATCCAGCGCATCTGGCGCCTGGTGTCGACGGCGGCCGAAACGCTGGCAGGCATCAAGCCCGGGGCGGCTGGTGCCGGCGAAGCCGGAGCGGTCTCGAAGGCCGCGCACAAGATCCTGAAGGCGGTCGGCGAGGATATCGAAAAACTCGCCTTCAACCGCGCCATTGCCCGCATCTACGAACTGGCCAACGCGCTGACCGCGCCGCTCAACGAAGTGGCGGAAGGCAAGGCCGATCCGGCGCTGCGGGACGCCTGCCGCGAGGCCGTCGAGATCCTCGTGCATCTCATCGCGCCGGTCATGCCGCATCTGGCCGAGGAGTGCTGGGAAGCGCTTGGTGGCACCGATCTGGTCGCCGAACGGCCATGGCCGGCCTTCGATCCGGCGCTGGTCGTCGACAACGAAGTCACCTATCCGATCCAGGTCAACGGCAAGAAGCGGGGGGATTTGACAATTGCCCGCGACGCGGACCAAGGTGCGGTCGAAAAAGCGGTATTGGCTCTCGACTTCGTGCAGAAAGCGCTCGAAGGTAAGGCACCGCGCAAGGTGATCATCGTGCCGCAGAGGATCGTCAATGTCGTTGCCTGATCCGAAGAAGACAGACGTGAGCCGCGTGCTGCGCCACATCGCGCTTGCGGGCCTGATCGGCTCGCTTGCGCTGGTCTCGGCCTGCACGGTGCACCCGCTCTATTCGAACGCGCCGCTGTCTGCCGGCTCGAACGCCAGCGCCAATGCCGAGTTGGCGTCGATCGGCATCAAGCCGGTCAAGACGCGGTACGCCCAGCAGGTGCGCAACAATTTGATCTTCGGATTTGGACGCGGCGCCGGCGAACCAGCGTCGCCCGCCTATTCGCTTGATCTCAGTGTTACCGAAGCCGTCGAATCCTCGGCACTTGTGCAGGTTGGGACCGATCAGGACGAGCCGACCGCCGGTTCCGTGACGCTGACCGCCAGCTACTTGCTGCACGATGCGAGTACCGGGGCGGTGATCGCATCCGGCAAGCGCTCGATCACTTCGTCCTTCGACAGGCCGCGTCAGGAATTCGCCTCGTACCGGGCGCAGATCGACGCCGAGAATCGCGCCGCGCGCGAACTGGCCGAAGCGCTGCAGCTATCCATCGCCCAGGACCTGGTCAGGCACGGCAAGACAGCCGGCTAGCGCCCTCTTCGTTTCACGGAAACGCAATCTCGATCTTGGTGCTCGGGTCGCTTTGCGATGGCCAAGAGCCAGATCTTCGGCTCTCCTTCTATCCCTACGCTTGTGGATGAGTGGTTGATCGTGGGTGACGATCAGCGGCCCGAATCCGATCGTCCGCCATCGCTGCGAAAGATGAGGCTCGGTCGCTCCGGCGGAGCCGACGGGAAGCAACTGTTAACCACTCGCTCCCTATTGCTCGGAGGATGTTTCGGAGTGAGTCTTGAGAATGGAATCCAAGCGTTTTCCTCGGGTCAATTCATTGAATACAGCTTCGCCCGATGATCCCGAGGGTGAGCGTTTCAACGGCATGAGCGACAAGGTAGATGGCCGGCAGGCTGGCGCAGCCAGGGCCGGCCATTCCCCGCGGTTTGTTGATCTCGGCGGCAACGAAAGCCCTGCCTGGCAAGACTATTTCTTCCTGGCGCCGAATGTGCGGTTCACGCGCACGCCAGATTACGAAGCCAACACGCGCCGTCCGCAGCACGACCAGATTGCCGTCGAGCAAAGCGAAGCACAGGTGCCGCCGGCGCGGCAGGGAAGCACACAAGCCACCGGGGCTGCGGCATCCCACGCAGCCTCGTCCCCGCCATTGTCGGTGCCGATGAAAAGCCCCGCTTTGGACGTGGCCCGGCCGCCTGCCGGCAACAGGGCCATGATGCGTGAGAGACCGCCGGTGCCGGCCACGGCGCCGGCTGCGCCGGTGGGTCCGAGGATGGCAGCGACGGCACGCGCACCCGCAGCGTCTGCCCAGAGGACGGCGGCGGTCAAGACGACCGGCCGCGAAAATGTGCGCTGGCCCTATCTGTCGGATCACGTCTTTTTCGAGGTCATGGCGCCCTACATGATCGAAGGTCCGTCACCAGCGCCGCGCGCCGTCCCGGTTCGGCGCACAGCCGCGCCGGTTGCCGAACAGGTCGACGTTCGTGCCACGCCAACGGCCGATCTCACCTCGTCGTTCCGTGTCATTGAATGCCTGCCAGGCTTGCAAGCGCCGTCAGCCGTGCCGGACGTCCGCCCGGCCAATTCGAACGAAGCCGCGGTGCAGCCGGCGGCGGTCGCAATTCCTGCCACTGTGAGCAACGCCATTTCGGTACGAGCCGTGCCGGCTCCGGAAGAGACCGTGCCGGTTCCGGTCGCGCGCGTATCTTCGCCACTGCCCATGGCCGGCAGGATTGTGTCAATGACGACCGGCGGTCCCTATGAGCTTCCCTCCGAAGAGCTGTTGCAGCAGCCGCCGGAGGGACAAGGCTTTTACATGTCGCAGGAGCGGCTCGAGCAGAACGCCGATCTTCTGGAAAGCGTGCTCGAGGATTTCGGCGTGCGCGGCGAGATCATTCATGTTCGCCCAGGCCCGGTCGTCACGCTCTATGAGTTCGAGCCGGCACCCGGTGTCAAATCCTCCCGTGTCATCGGGCTTGCCGACGATATCGCCCGCTCCATGTCGGCGATTTCGGCGCGCGTCGCTGTCGTGCCTGGCCGAAACGTCATCGGCATCGAACTTCCGAACGAGACGCGCGAAACCGTCTATTTCCGCGAGCTGATCGAATCGGAGGGTTTTCGTAAGACCAGCTGCAAGCTGGCGCTTTGTCTCGGCAAGACGATCGGCGGTGAGCCGGTCATCGCCGAACTGGCGAAGATGCCCCATTTGCTCGTCGCCGGCACCACCGGCTCCGGCAAGTCGGTCGCCATCAACACCATGATCCTGTCCTTGCTTTACCGGCTGAAGCCGGAAGAGTGCCGGCTGATCATGGTCGACCCAAAGATGCTCGAACTCTCCGTCTATGACGGCATCCCGCATCTCCTGACCCCCGTCGTCACCGATCCCAAAAAAGCCGTCACCGCACTCAAATGGGCGGTGCGCGAGATGGAGGACCGCTATCGCAAGATGGCGCGGCTCGGTGTGCGCAACATCGACGGCTACAACGAGCGCGCCGCCGTCGCCCGCGACAAGGGCGAGACGGTTGTCATGACCGTGCAGGCCGGCTTCGAAAAGGGCACTGGCGAACCGCTTTTCGAGCAGCAGGAAATCGACCTTGCGCCGATGCCGTACATCGTCGTCATCGTCGATGAGATGGCCGATCTGATGATGGTTGCCGGCAAGGAGATCGAAGGCGCCATCCAGCGTCTGGCGCAGATGGCGCGCGCCGCCGGCATCCACCTGATCATGGCAACGCAACGCCCCTCGGTCGATGTCATCACGGGCACGATCAAGGCGAACTTCCCAACCCGGATTTCCTTCCAGGTGACATCCAAGATCGACAGCCGCACCATCCTCGGTGAGCAGGGCGCCGAACAGCTGCTCGGCCAGGGCGACATGTTGCACATGATGGGCGGGGGGCGCATTTCCCGCGTGCATGGACCCTTTGTTTCCGACGCGGAGGTCGAGCATGTCGTGGCGCATCTGAAGGCGCAAGGCCGGCCTGAATATCTGGAAACCGTGACAGCCGACGAGGATGAGGAAGAAACCGAAGACGACCAGGGCGCGGTCTTCGACAAGGGATCCGTTGCGGCCGAAGACAGCGATGCCATTTACGATGAGGCGGTCAAGGTGGTGGTGCGTGACAAGAAGTGTTCGACGTCCTACATCCAGCGCCGCCTCGGCATCGGTTACAACCGCGCCGCATCCCTGGTCGAGCGCATGGAAAAGGAAGGGTTGGTCGGCGCACCCAACCATGTCGGCAAACGCGAGATCATCATGGGGCGGCGCCAGCAGGTGAGCGCGCCTGACGATGACGGCATCGATTGAGCGGTAGCGCCTTTGGCGATGCGGCTTCTTCGGAAGCGCATATGAAAAAAGGCCGGTTGCCCGGCCTTTTTTGTCAAAGCGGCGACTGGCTTCAGCCGATCTTCTGGCCGGTCTTCGCCCAGTCGGCCAGGAACTGCTCCAGGCCCTTGTCGGTCAGCGGATGCTTGACCAGCGCTTTCAGCGTCGCCGGCGGGGCCGTAACAACATCGGCGCCGATCAGTGCTGCCTGCTTGACATGGTTCACGGTGCGAACCGAAGCGACGAGGATCTCGGTCTGGAAGTCGTAATTGTCGTAGATCTGCCGGATCTCCTGGATCAATTCCATGCCATCCGAGCCGGTGTCGTCGACGCGGCCGACGAAGGGCGAGATGAAGGAGGCGCCGGCCTTGGCGGCGAGCAGCGCCTGGTTGGCCGAGAAGCAGAGCGTGACGTTGACCATGCGGTTCATCTGCGTGCGGATCGTCTTGCAGGCCTTCAGTCCGTCGAGCGTCAGCGGCACCTTGATGCAGACATTGGGCGCGATCTTGGCCAGCACCTCGGCCTCCGCCATCATGTCCTTGTACTCGGTCGCCACGACTTCCGCCGAGACCGGACCTTCGACGATATCGCAGATCTGCTTGGTGACGTCGGCGATCTTGCCGCCCGATTTGAGAATCAGCGACGGGTTGGTGGTGACGCCGTCGAGCAGTCCCAGATCGTTCAGCTCACGGATATCCTTGATGTCGGCGGTGTCGACAAAAAATTTCATGGCGGTCTCCTGACGATTTCGTCGTGCCGACAAGGGCACGTTCAGCGTTGCGCTTTGATCTAGACCAAAGTCGGGGCAAGGTCACGCCTCATGATCGAAGATTCGCCCTTTGTCGCGGCCGCACCGGTGCTGGTGCCGATGCCCGCAGAACGCCCCTACACCTACGCAGTGCCAACAGGCATGCGTGTGGTGCCGGGTTCGATCGTGCGTGTGCCGCTCGGCCCGCGCCAGGTCGCCGGTATCGTCTGGGATGGCGCCGTCGAGAAGGTCGACGCAAGAAAGCTGCGTCCCATCGAGCAGGTCTTCGATTGCCCGCCGATCGACCGCGCGATGCGCCGTTTTGTCGACTGGGTGGCGCAGTACACGCTGTCGCCGCCGGGCATGGTGGCGCGCATGCTGCTCAGGGCGCCGGAGGCCTTCGATCCCGAACCGTGGATCGAAGGGCTGCAACGCACCCGCATCGCACCCGACCGGATGACGGGGGCGAGAGAGCGCGTGCTGGAGACAGCCGAAGGCGGTCTTGCCTGGACGCGGTCGGGCCTCGCCCATGCGGCCGGTGTATCGTCGACGGTGATCGACGGCCTGAAGGCGCAAGGCGTGTTCGAGACGGTGATGATCCCGCCGCGACCGGTGGTGGCCGCGCCCGATTCCGGCTATGCCATGCCGGAATTGATGCCGGACCAGAGTGACGCGGCGCTGATGCTGCGCGCCAATGTCGCAGCCGGCGTGTTCAATGTCGCGCTGCTCGACGGCGTCACCGGCTCGGGCAAGACCGAGGTCTATTTCGAGGCGGTGGCGGCGGCGCTCGACCAGGGCAAGCAGGTGCTGATCCTGCTGCCGGAGATCGCGCTGACGCATGCCTTTCTCGAACGCTTCCAGCAACGCTTTGGCGCCAAGCCGGGCGAATGGCATTCCGACCTGCCGCCGAGGATGCGGGAACGGGTCTGGCGGCAAGTGGCGGAGGGCGGCGTGCGTGTCGTCGCCGGCGCGCGTTCGGCGCTGTTCCTGCCGTTCAAGGAGCTTGGCCTGATCGTCGTCGACGAGGAACACGACCCTGCCTACAAGCAGGAAGACCGCGTCTTCTACAATGCGCGCGACATGGCGGTGGTGCGCGGCCATATCGGCAGCTTTCCGGTCGTGCTGGCGTCGGCGACGCCATCGGTCGAAAGCCGCGTCAATGCCCAGCAGGGTCGATACAGCAGGGCCGTGCTCACCGCCCGCTTCGCCGAGGCGGCGCTGCCGCACCTCAAGGCGATCGACATGCGGCGCGCGCCGCCCGCGCGCGGCGGCTTCCTGTCTCCGGTGCTGCTCGACCATATGCGCCAGACGCTTGAGAGGAAGGAGCAGTCGCTGCTGTTCCTCAACCGGCGCGGCTATGCGCCGCTGACGCTGTGCCGGGTCTGCGGCCATCGCTTCGGCTGTCCGGTCTGCTCGGCCTGGCTGGTCGAGCATCGCTTCCGCGGCCAGCTCGTCTGCCATCATTGCGGGCACAATGAGCGCCGTCCCGAGGCCTGCCCGGAATGCGGCACGCTCGATCATCTGGTGGCTTGTGGGCCAGGCGTCGAGCGCATCGCCGAGGAGGTCGTCGCGCATTTCCCCGACGCGCGCACCATCGTTTTGTCGTCCGACCTGATGGGCGGCGTGCGGCGGCTGCGGCTGGAGCTGGAGGCGATCGCCAATGGCGAGGCCGACATCGTCATCGGCACGCAACTGGTCGCCAAGGGCCACAACTTCCCCAACATGACCCTGGTCGGCGTCGTCGACGCCGATCTCGGCCTGGCCAATGGCGATCCGCGCGCCGCCGAGCGCACCTTCCAGCTGCTCAGCCAGGTGACCGGCCGCGCCGGCCGCACCGGCAAGAAGAGCCTCGGCCTGCTGCAGACCTTCCAACCCGATCATCCGGTGATGCGGGCGATCGTCTCCGGCGATGCCGAGGCTTTTTACGAACGCGAGATCGCCGAGCGCGAGCGGGCGGCCTTGCCGCCCTTCGGCCGGCTCGCCGGCGTCATCGTCAGCGCGGTGACGCGAGCGGAAGCCGAGGGCCACGCACGCGGCCTGCGTCGCGCCGCGCCCGAGGCCACCGACCTGTTCGTGCTCGGGCCGGCCGAGGCGCCGCTGTCCTTGCTCGGCGGCCGTCACCGCTTCCGGCTGCTGATCCAGGGCGAAAAGCGCGCCGACATGCAAGGCTTCATCCGCGCCATGCTGGCCAACGGGCCGAAGCAGCGCGGCTCGGTCAGGGTGCAGGTCGACATCGACCCGCAGAGCTTTTTGTAGGGTCGCGATATCAGCGCTCGGCCCAAGCCGGAGAGAGATGGAAGATGAAAACCCTTGGCCTTCTGGGCGGCATGAGCTGGGAATCGACCGCCATCTACTACCGCCTGCTCAACGAGATGGTGCGCGAGCGCCTGGGCGGCTTGCATTCGGCGAAACTGCTGCTGTGGTCGTTCGACTTCGCCGAGATCGCCGAGCGGCAGCATCATGGCGACTGGGACGGCGCCGGCGTGCTTCTCGTCGAAGCGGCGCGCAAGCTCGAGGCGGGCGGCGCGGAGGGCCTGCTTCTGTGCACCAACACCATGCACAGGCTGGCCGATCAGGTGCAGGCGTCCGTATCGATCCCGCTGATCCACATCGCCGACGCCACCGCGGTGGCGATCAAGCGCACCGGCATGCAGCGCCCGGCGCTGCTGGCGACCCGCTTCACCATGGAGCAGGATTTCTACAAGGGCCGCCTCGCCGACAAACATGGTCTGCGGCCCGTCGTGCCCGATGCGGCCGGGCGCGACATGGTCCATCGCGTCATCTACGAGGAACTGTGCCAGGGCGTCGTCGCCGAAGCCTCCAAGGCGGCCTATATTGCCGAGACCGAACGCCTGCGGCGCGAAGAGGCGGCCGACAGCGTCATCATGGGCTGCACCGAGATCACCATGCTCATCGGCCAGCAGGACTTCGACATCCCGGTCTTCGACACGACGCGCATTCATGTCGAAGCGGCGGTCGAGTTCGCGCTGGGCTGACCGGCTTCCGCTCGAAAATCGCCGACGCCTATCTGGCGCATGTCTGCGCCTTGGCTAGAATGCCCGGAATTTCAAAGCAGGCATTTCGAGGGGACACGATGGATTTTGCGTTTCCATGGCCGATGAGCCAGGGCGAATGGCTGGCTTGGTCGAGCGCGGTCGTCACCGCGCTGCTCGGTCTTCTGTTTTTTCTGGCGCCTGCCCTGGCCTTTCGTGTCCTGCGCTTGCAGGTCAAGCCCGAGAAGGCGGCGGCGATCGCCGAGGGGCGCGGCAGAATGTCGGGCTTTTATCTCGGCGTCGGCCTGTGCTGCATCCTGCTGGCGCAGCCGCTGATCTACATGACGCTTGGCTTCTCCTGGCTGTTCACCGCCTTCGGCAGGCTGCTGTCGATGATGTCGGATGGCGCCAACACGCCTTTCAACTGGGTCTCCATTGTGGTGGAATTGGCGCTGGCGGCGTTGCCGCTCGCCTTCGCCTTCGGCTTTGTGCCTTGAATCCTTAGCTATTCCGGGGCGCAAGACGGGTGACTTTCGCCGGATGCGACAATAGTGCCTGAAAACCATGCGGAACGACGCATTGCGGTCTTAAAATGCCTGTGCTAGACGGCAATCGACTTTCGGCCGGGGATAGCGGAAGCCGCGCCTCCGTGCTCGAAAAAATGCAGTAAGGTCAAAGATTTAGCCAGAGTTTTTGCTCGCGCCAACAATCTGCGGCCTGTCAGACAAGAGAAAAGACGGTCCGTGGCCCAATCGTCATCGCCAATCTCAGGTGTCGCAGAACGCTATGCGGGTTCGCTGTTCGAACTCGCGCTGCAGGCAAATTCCATCGCCAAGGTCGAGGCCGACCTCAACAGTTTCGAAGCGATGCTCGCGGGCAGCGCCGATCTTACCCGGCTGATCAACAGCCCGGTGTTTTCCAGCGAGGACCAGGCCAAGGCTATCGCGGCGATCGCCGACAAGGCCAAGATCACCGGCCTCACCGGCAATTTTCTGCGCGTCGTCGCCAGGAACCGCCGGCTGTTCGCCATCCCCGGCATGATCAGGGCATTCCGCCAGATCGCCGCCGAACATCGTGGCGAGACTGCTGCCGAAGTGACGTCGGCTCATGAGCTGACCGCCGCCCAGCAGACCGAACTCAAGGCGGCGCTGAAGGGCGTTGCCGGCAAGGATGTGGCCATTTCCGTCACCGTCGATCAGTCGCTGCTCGGCGGGCTGGTGGTCAAGATGGGCTCGCGCCAGATCGATACGTCGCTCAAAACCAAACTCAATTCGCTCAAGCTTGCACTGAAAGAGGTCGGCTGATGGACATCCGCGCCGCGGAAATTTCCGCAATTCTGAGAGACCAGATCAAGAATTTTGGCAAGGAGGCCGAGGTCTCCGAAGTAGGACAGGTGCTGTCCGTCGGTGACGGTATCGCCCGCGTCTACGGCCTCGACAACGTCCAGGCCGGCGAGATGGTCGAATTCCCCGGCGGCATCCGCGGCATGGCGCTCAACCTCGAAGCCGACAATGTCGGCGTCGTCATCTTCGGTGCCGACCGTGACATCAAGGAAGGCGACATCGTCAAGCGCACTGGCGCCATCGTCGACGTTCCCGTCGGCCCCGGCCTGCTCGGCCGCGTCGTCGACGCGCTCGGCAACCCGATCGACGGCAAGGGCCCGATCAAGGCAGTCGAGCGCAAGCGCGTCGACGTCAAGGCGCCCGGCATCATCCCGCGCAAGTCGGTGCATGAGCCGATGTCGACCGGCCTCAAGGCCATCGATGCGCTGATCCCGGTCGGTCGCGGCCAGCGCGAGCTGGTCATCGGCGACCGTCAGACCGGCAAGACCGCCATCATCCTCGACACGATGCTCAACCAGAAGTCGGTGCACGACAACGGCCCCGAGAAGGAAAAGCTCTACTGCGTCTACGTCGCCGTTGGTCAGAAGCGCTCGACGGTCGCGCAGTTCGTCAAGGTGCTGGAAGAGCGCGGCGCGCTGGAATACTCGATCATCATCGCCGCCACCGCGTCCGATCCGGCGCCGATGCAGTTCCTGGCGCCGTTCGCCGGCTGCACCATGGGTGAATATTTCCGCGACAATGGCATGCATGCGCTGATCAGCTACGACGATCTGTCGAAGCAGGCCGTCGCTTACCGCCAGATGTCGCTGCTGCTGCGCCGCCCGCCGGGCCGCGAAGCCTATCCGGGCGACGTCTTCTATCTGCATTCGCGCCTGCTCGAGCGCGCCGCCAAGCTCAATGACGACATGGGCGCCGGTTCGCTGACCGCCCTGCCGATCATCGAGACGCAGGCCAATGACGTTTCGGCCTACATCCCGACCAACGTGATCTCGATCACCGACGGCCAGATCTTCCTGGAAACCAATCTGTTCTTCCAGGGCATCCGTCCCGCCGTCAACGTTGGCCTGTCGGTCAGCCGCGTCGGCTCTGCCGCGCAGGTCAAGGCGATGAAGCAGGTCGCCGGCTCGATCAAGGGCGAGCTCGCGCAGTACCGCGAAATGGCGGCCTTCGCGCAGTTCGGCTCGGATCTCGACGCCGCCACGCAGCGCCTGCTCAACCGCGGATCGCGCCTGACCGAGCTGCTGAAGCAGCCGCAGTTCTCGCCACTGAAGACGGAAGAGCAGGTCGCGGTGATCTTCGCCGGCGTCAACGGCTATCTCGACAAGCTGCCGGTCAACCAGGTCGGCAAGTTCGAGCATGGCCTGCTCAGCCACATGCGTGCGGCCGGCAAGGATGTGCTCGAGGCCATTCGCAAGGAAAAGGCGCTGTCGGACGATCTGCGCGCGAAGCTTAAGGCGGAAATCGACGCCTTCGCCAAGACCTTTGCTTGAACGAAGCCGGACGACGGGATCAGGTTTGAAGCATGCCTTCACTAAAAGACCTTCGTAACCGTATCGCCTCGGTCAAGGCGACGCAGAAGATCACCAAGGCGATGCAGATGGTCGCCGCGGCGAAGCTGCGCCGCGCGCAAGAGGCCGCGGAAGCGGCGCGTCCCTATTCGGAGCGCATGGGTTCCGTACTGGCCAATATCACCCAAGCTATCGGCGGCGGCGGCGATGCCCCGGCGCTGATGACCGGCACCGGCAAGGACGACGTGCATCTGCTCGTCGTCTGCACCGCCGAGCGCGGTCTGTGCGGCGGCTTCAATTCGCAGATCGCGCGCCTTGCCCGCGACCATATCCGCAAGCTGCTGGCCGACGGTAAGCAGGTCAAGATCATCTGCGTCGGCAAGAAGGGTTTCGATATCCTGCGCCGCGATTATGCATCGATGATCCTCGAGCGCGTCGACCTGCGCGAAGTCAAGACGCTCGGCTTCGTCAATGCCGACGCCATCGCCAAGAAGGTCATCAACCTCTTCAACGAGGGCGGCTTCGACATCTGCACGCTGTTCTATTCGCAGTTCAAGTCGGTGATCAGCCAGATCCCGACCACGCAGCAGATCATTCCGGCCGGTCTCGCCTCCGCTCCCGCAGAGGCGGTGGATGGTGGCAACGCCGTCTACGAATACGAACCGGAGCCGGGCGAAATCCTCTCAGACCTTATTCCGCGCAACATCTCGGTGCAGGTTTTCCGGGCGCTGCTCGAAAACGCGGCCGGCGAAATGGGCGCCAAGATGAGCGCCATGGACAATGCGACGCGCAACGCCGGCGAGATGATCAACAAGCTGTCGATCACCTACAACCGTCAGCGGCAGGCGCAGATCACCAAGGAACTGATCGAAATCATTTCGGGCGCCGAGGCGCTCTAGGCGCGGTTCGCGGGTCATCGACCCGCGACCGGACCGCGTGAGAAACAAAGGACGAAAAAGGGTAAAGACGATGGCGAAAGCAGCGACCCCCAATACGGCGGCCCCCAAGGCCGCAGCCGCGAAGACCGCAGCCCCCGCGAAGGCGGCAAAGGCTCCGGCAGCGGCAGCCAAGGCGGCTCCGGCGAAGGTATCTCCGGCAAAGACGGCGGCAGCACCCGCAAAGGCCGCCGCAGCCAGGACATCGGCAGTGGCCACCAAGGCGACCGGCGTCGTCGGCAAGGTTCGCCAGGTCATCGGCGCCGTCGTCGACGTGCAGTTCGGCGATCACCTGCCGGCGATCCTGAACGCGCTCGAGACCACCAATGTCGGCAATCGCCTGGTGCTCGAGGTTGCCCAGCATCTGGGTGAAAACACCGTGCGCTGCATCGCCATGGACTCGACCGAAGGTCTGGTACGCGGCCAGGAAGTGCGCGACACCGGCGCGCCGATCACCGTTCCGGTCGGCCCGGGCATGCTCGGCCGCATCATCAACGTCATCGGCGAGCCGGTCGACGAAGAAGGCCCGGTTGACGCGATCGAAATGCGCTCCATCCATCAGCCGGCTCCGAGCTATGTCGAGCAGTCGACGGAGGCCCAGATCCTGATCACCGGCATCAAGGTGCTCGACCTGCTGGCGCCCTACGCCAAGGGCGGCAAGATCGGCCTGTTCGGCGGCGCCGGCGTCGGCAAGACCGTGCTGATCCAGGAACTGATCAACAACATCGCCAAGGCGCATGGCGGCTACTCGGTGTTCGCCGGCGTCGGCGAGCGCACCCGCGAAGGCAACGATCTCTATCACGAGTTCATCGAATCCGGCGTCAATAAGAAGGGCGGCGGCGAAGGCTCCAAGGCGGCACTCGTCTATGGCCAGATGAACGAGCCGCCGGGCGCGCGCGCCCGCGTCGGCCTGACCGGCCTGACGGTTGCGGAATATTTCCGCGACCAGGGCCAGGACGTGCTGTTCTTCGTCGACAACATCTTCCGCTTCACGCAGGCGGGTTCGGAAGTGTCGGCTCTGCTCGGCCGTATCCCGTCGGCCGTGGGCTATCAGCCGACGCTCGCCACCGACATGGGCGCGCTGCAGGAACGCATCACCACCACCACCAAGGGTTCGATCACCTCGGTGCAGGCCATCTACGTGCCGGCCGACGACTTGACCGATCCGGCGCCGGCGACCTCGTTCGCCCACCTTGACGCGACGACGACGCTGAACCGCGCCATCGCCGAAAAGGGCATCTACCCGGCTGTCGATCCGCTGGATTCGACCTCGCGCATGCTCGACCCGCTGGTCGTCGGCGACGAGCACTATGGCGTCGCGCGCCAGGTGCAGTCGATCCTCCAGCGCTACAAGTCGCTGCAGGACATCATCGCCATCCTGGGCATGGACGAGCTATCGGAAGAGGACAAGCAGACGGTGGCCCGCGCCCGCAAGATCGAGCGCTTCCTGTCGCAGCCCTTCTTCGTCGCCGAAGTGTTCACCGGCGCGCCGGGCAAGCTGGTCGACCTCGCCGACACCATCAAGGGCTTTAAGGGCCTCTGCAACGGCGACTACGACCACCTTCCGGAAGCTGCCTTCTACATGGTCGGCGGCATCGAGGAAGCAGTCGAGAAGGCACAGCGCCTGGCGGCTGAAGCGGCTTAATTTAGGGAATAGGGAGTAGTCAGTAGCGGGTAGGGAATAGCAGCTGCGTGATGTGGGCCGGTCAGGACCACTTACTACTGCCTAGTTCCTATTCCCTACTCACTAAATTGATCATGGCTGAAGCTTTCAAATTCGAACTGGTTTCGCCAGAGCGCCTGCTGGTTTCCGAGCAGGTCGAGTCCGTCGTCATTCCAGGCGCCGAAGGCGAGATGACCGTGATGGCGCATCACGCGCCGGTCATGACCACCATCAAGCCGGGTGTCGTCACGGTGAAGACTGCGTCGGGTGGCGAAGAGCGCTATGTCGTGTTCGGCGGTTTCGCCGACATCGTCCCGGCCGGTTGCACGCTGCTGGCGGAATCGGCTGTCGCGGTGAAGGATGTCGATCGTGCCGATCTCGCGCGCCGCATCCAGGAAGCCAAGGAAGACGCCGCCGACGCCAAGGACGACCAGGCCCGCAGCAAGGCGGAACAGTTCCTCAGCCAACTCACCACGCTGGAAGGCGCCATCCTGCCGGCCTGAGCCGGATCGCGATCGTGATTGGAAAAAGCGGGGCTTGCCCCGCTTTTTGTTTAGCTGCCCAATGCAGCGAAGGCAGCCGCCGGTCCGCCACGGCGTAACTGTTCAAGATGGTTGGCTGTGAGCTCCATCAATCTTTCGCGCCCTGGCTCCCCCTTGGCAAAGCCGGCCAGGTCGAACACCGCGGCGACAGTCTCGGCGGCCGACAGGCGGTTGCCACAGATTGCTGTCATCGGCACGTCGAGCGGATCAGTGAAATGCGCCTCGGGCAAGGCTTTGCCACGCGCTTCGCAGGCCGCGATCCAGGCGGCCACCACCAGCATAAGATGCCTTGGCGCGGCGCTTGCATGGAGGCGCTCGATGGCCGACGCGACGATACGCTGCGGCAGTTTCTGGCTGCCGTCATTGGCGATCTGCGCGGTGCGGTGGGCGAGCGCGGTGTTGGAAAAACGCTCCGCGAGTTCGGCCGTGTAGGCTGATGTATCGAGCCCGGCATCCTCGGGCAACGTCGGAATGGCTTCGGCCCACAATGCGTCAACAAACTGGCGTATCGCCGGGTCGGCGAAGGCGCGGTCGACGGTGGCGTGACCGCTGAGCAGGCCGAGATAGGCGATCCCCGAATGCGCGCCGTTGAGCAGCCTGAGCTTCATGTCCTCGAACGGCCCGACGTCTTCGACCATGGTGACGCCGAACCGTTCCCAAGCCGGTCGTCCCGCTGGGAACCGGTCCTCGATCACCCACTGGCAGAATGGCTCGGTCATGACCGGCCAGGCGTCCTCGACACCGAGTTCGACGGCGATCCTTGCCCGGTCGGCGTCGGTGGTTGCGGGCACGATGCGGTCGACCATGCTCGACGGAAAGGCAACCTGGTCGGCGATGTGGCGGGCGAGCCCGGCATCGCCCTTCGCGCCGAGCCTGGTATCGCCCATTTGGTCGAGCCTGGCATCGCGCAATTCGGCGAATTCGGTCAGCAGCCGGTGCAGCGTGGCGCCGTTGGCCGGCAGGTTGTCGCAACAGAGCACGGTGAAGGGCGGCGTGCCGGCGTCGCGTCGCCGGGCAAGCGCCTCGGCGAGAAAACCATGCGCGGTCTTCGGCATTTGCGGATTCGCCAGATCATGGACGATATCGGGATGAGCGGTGTCCAGTCCGCCGCCCGCTGCCCTCAGATAGGCCTTTTCGGTGATCGTCAGTGTCACGATGCGGGTGCGCGGATCGGTCAGCGCGGCCAGCACGGCGCACGGGTCTTCCGGCGCCACCAGCATCGAGCCGATGGAGCCGATGACGCGGAGTTTCTCCTCGCCGCTGCTCCTGATTGCCAGCGTGTAGAGCCCATCCTGTGGCGAGAGCGCGTCGCGCGTATCGACGCTGCGCAGCGAAACGCCGACGATGCCCCAGTCCATGCCCCCCGCCGCCAGGCAGTTGTCGACGTAGGCCGCCTGATGGGCGCGGTGGAAGGCGCCGACGCCGAGATGCACGATACCGGGGATGACCTTGCTGCGGTCGTATCCCGGGATTGCGACCCGCTTGGGCAACTGTTGTAGCGTGGTGTCGGACAGATGGCTGCTGGTCATCGCATTGCAGGAGCTAAGGGGTTTGGGCAGCGTGGCATGGAGATATCCCGGCGCGGCGGATGACAAGCGGCGTAACACCTGTTTCCGCCTGCCGCAAGGATGCCTGTTTCGGAGGCGACGTTGACATCGCCTCTGGGCGAACGTACCGATAACCAATCTGGAAGGAGCCGCTTTTCCCATGGTCGCGCTGACCGATCCGGACCTGCTGTTTCCATCCGAGGCGCATTCGCGCTCGCTTGCCCGCGGCCTCTACGCCGGCGTCAAGGATCTGCCGATCGTCAGCCCGCACGGCCACACCGATCCGCGCTGGTATGCGCTCAACGAGCCGTTTCCCGATCCGGCGCAACTGCTCATCGTGCCGGATCACTACATCTTCCGCATGCTGTTCAGCCAAGGCGTGCGCCTCGAGGATCTCGGCGTGGCGACGCTGGACGGCGCACCGGTGGAGACCGACGGCCGGGCGATCTGGCGGCGCTTTGCCGAAAACTATTTCCTCTTCCGCGGCACGCCGACCAGGCTTTGGTTCGACCATGTGCTGGCGCATCTGTTCAACATCGAGGAGCCGTTGAACGCCGCGACCGCCGACCGCCATTACGACGCCATCGCGACGCTGCTGCAGTGGGAGAATTTCCGCCCGCGCGCTTTGTTCGAGCGCTTCAACATCGAGGTGATCGCGACGACGGAAGGCGCGCTCGACGATCTCAAATGGCACCAGATGATCCGCGACAGCGGCTGGCAGGGCAGGGTCGTCACCGCCTACCGGCCGGATGCAATCGTCGATCCCGACTTCGAAGGGTTTTCAGCCAATCTCGACCGGCTCGGCGAGATCACCGGCTGCGACACGGGCCGCTGGGCCGGCTATCTCGATGCGCATCGCCAGCGGCGCGCCTTCTTCAAAAGCTTTGGCGCGACCTCGTCCGACCACGGTCATCCGACGGCCGAGACCGCCAATCTCTCCGATGCGGCGGCCGAAGAGCTGTTCAATCGGGTTCGCCATGGTTCGGGCGACGAGCGCGAGAAGCGGCTGTTTCGCGCCCAGATGCTGACCGAGATGGCCAAGATGAGCCGGGATGACGGGCTGGTCCTGCAGATCCATCCCGGCTCCCAGCGCAACCACTCGCGCGCCATCTTCGAGACATTCGGCCGGGACAAGGGTTTCGATATTCCGACCAGGACCGACTACGTCTCGGCATTGAAGCCGCTGCTCGACTGTGTCGGGCTGGAGCGCGAGCTGACGATCATCCTGTTCACGCTCGACGAGAGCAGCTATGCGCGCGAGCTGGCGCCGCTGGCCGGCGTCTACCCGGCGCTGAGGCTCGGCCCGGCGTGGTGGTTCCACGACAGCCCGGAAGGGATGCGCCGGTTTCGCGAGATGACCACCGAAACGGCCGGCTTCTACAACACCGTCGGCTTCAACGACGACACCCGTGCCTTTCCGTCGATTCCGGCGCGCCACGACGTGGCGCGCCGGGTCGACTGCGCTTTCCTGGCCAAACTCGTCGCCGAGCACAGGCTGCGCGAAGACGAGGCGCATGAGCTGGCGCGGGAACTGGCCTATACGCTCGCCAAGAAAGCCTATCGGCTCTGAAATATGCTGCCGCGGGCCCGGCTGTCTGGCGCGATGAGGAGGGACGATGACTCAAGCAAGGATTTTCGCGCATGCCGGCGAGGGTGCCTGGACGGCGACGGCGGACGGCAATCGCCGCCGTGTTCTCTTGCACACCGATGAACTGATGATGGTCGAGTTCGGCTTCGACAAGGGTGGCGTTGGCGCCCTGCATTCGCACCCGCACGTCCAGGCAAGCTATGTCGCCGAAGGCCGCTTCGAGGTGACCATTGACGGCCGGACCGAGATTTTGGAAGCCGGCGGCAGCTTCATCGTGCCGTCCGGTCTGGTGCACGGCGTCAAGGCCCTGGAGGCAGGGCGGCTGGTCGACAGTTTCACGCCGCACCGGGCTGATTTCCTCGCCTGATCGAGTGGAATCAGTGCGCGCCGGAAGGTGCCCGCGCCGCTTTGGTCCAGCACATCTCGCAAACGAAAAAACCCGCACCTCCGGAGAGGCGCGGGCTGCCGCCTGCGCGCTCTTGCGCCGCGAGACTCCAAACATCACCGCAGGAATACGAACCTGCCGCATCATGGCGAAAACAGGCGGCGCAGTGGCCGGGGCATCGGTGGGAAGGATGCGGATCAGAACTTGTAGCTTAGGCCGGCCCGGATATCGTGCGTCTGGAGATCAACGTTCGCCTTGACCAATCCGGTCGCTGCCGAGAGGTCCTTGCTGCCGAAGTCGGAATAGCGATATTCGACCCGAGCGATCCATTTGTCAGTGAAGGCATGCTCGACGCCAGCCCCAACCGTCCAGCCAATATGGGTTTCCTCGTGGAGTGGTATTTCACCGACGCTGACGCTGGATGCAGTCAATTCATATTTGGCCGCGGCCACGCCGGCAGTGATGTAAGGCAAAGTCCGATCGAAAGCGTAGCCGGCCCGCAGCCGCGCCGAACCCGACCATTTGACTTCGTTCCTGAGCAACACGTTGTCCAAGGTCGTCAGCCCATCCACATTGTTGTCCGTAACATCAGCCTCGACACCGAGCACGAAGCGGTTCGCCATTTCCTGATTGACGCCGATATGGATGCCGCCAATAAAACCGTCCGGATCGATTGAGCTGCCAACGTCCCCGATGAAAAGATCGGATTTTCCGGCTGCGTAACCGAAGTGAATGCCGGCATAGAGGCCAGACCAGGTAAAGCCCGCTTCAACCGGCGCTGGCTCGCCATCGACGATGGCGTCGGCCGCGAAGGCAGAGCTCGTCATGAAAATCATTGCAGATGTGATCAAAATCGTTTTCTTCATCGTAAATCCCTGAAAATTGGAAACGTTGCGTGGCGTGGAAATGGCAGGTGGGCACACGATGCTGCCCAGCAACGAGCTGTTGCAGTGCTTTGGCAATGCATTGCACTTCGCTACGCCAGCGTGGCGCACGTCGATCCGCGACTGGTATCGACGTGCGATGGGGTGTCTTACGACCAGTGAATTGTCACTTTTTGCTCGGATCGTCCGCCGGGTTGACGTAGGTGATCGCGAAGGGGCCCTCGCCGTGAACCTGGACAATCGTATCGCTTGTCGTCCACGCGTAGTGATTCATTCCAGTCGGGGCAACGCCGAAGCCGCCAGCCGTCAGTTCGATACCCTTCGCCTCGTCGAGCTTGTCGCCCATGCCGATATGAAAGCTGCCGGAAATCACCGTCACATATTCCGAGGTGGGGTGGTTGTGCGCGGGAATTTTGTAGCCTGCGGGCATCTTCAGCCGCAGCACATAGATGCCGTCCTTTGACGGATCGCCTGCAACAACCGCGAACTGCGCGCCAGCTGGAAGGACAGCAGGAGCAGGACTCCATTTGATGCTGTCGGCATTCATTGGCATATCATCAGCAAGCAGCTGCGCTGTTCCAACAAGCAGAAGTGCAAGTGTGCAGGCAAGTTTCAACATCCTGGTGTCTCCATTTGGTTCGCGGAAATGTTGCGTTTTTGCTGAGCTCGACGGATGACAAGGTCAGGCCATCGGATGGGGACTATTCGGCTGAGCTGCAGCGTTTGGAGATGTAGACGCCCGACTCGAGGTTCAACAATGATTGCAACATCGGATTTACATGCAGGGACACCGGATCACGGGCCTCCTGCCGGGCCGGACCTGTTGTCGGAAATGCTGAAAGCCGTAAGACTGACCGGCTCCGTCTTTCTGAACGCCTGCTTTAGCGCGCCGTTCGGCGTCGTGGCCCCGAAATACTACGACCCGTCCGCCCCCATGGCGCACCTGCGCCATATCAGCATTTTCCATTTTGTCGTGACGGGCAACTGCACTTTCGAGGCTGCAAACGGCGAGCGGCGCGAAGTCACTGCTGGCGATCTGCTGTTCCTGCCATTCGCCGGTCATCACAAGATCTGGAAGGGCGAACCGCTGGTCATGGCCGAAGCCGGACACATCGTTCAGCCTGGTCGCATCGAAGGGATGTGGACTGTCAACTATGGCGGCGGCGGTGACGAATTGCGCATGGTCTGCGGCTTCCTCGAGTCTTCGGAATTTCTGTTCGCGCCGGTGTTCCGCACGCTTCCGGCGCTCATCGTCGAGAAGATGTCGGACGACAAGGTTGGCGCCCTGATCGCCTCAACCGTGCGCGAAATCGATTTGCACGTCGAGGCGGCGGCGCCGGGTTCGCAGGCGATGCTTGGAAGGCTCATGGAGCTTCTGTTCGTCGAACTGCTGAGGCGCCATGTCGCCCGGCTTCCACCCGGCTCAAAGGGTTGGTTCGCGGCGCTGAACGATCCGATTGTCGGAAGGACGCTGCAGCTTCTCCACGCCGACCCCGCGCGCCACTGGACCGTTGGTCAGATTGCCGACAAGGTTGGCTCATCGCGCACGATCGTTGCAGAGCGGTTCAACGCGCTGCTCGGCCGCCCGCCGATCGAATACGTGACGAGCTGGAGGATCCAGCTGGCTGGAGAGCGTCTGCGTTTCGGCCACGAAAGTCTCGCAAGTATCGCTGCCGGTGTTGGGTATCAATCCGAGGCTGCATTCAGTCGCGCCTTCAAACGCGTTACCGGGATCACGCCGGGAAAATGGCGAGAACGGACCGGCTCCCCCGCGGGTTTTGCCATAGGAACTGCTTCACCCTGGGCCGCTTCGAGGTGACATAGACGGCCGGACAGAAATCCTCGAGACCGGCGGCGGCTTCATCGTTCCGTCCGGTCTGGTGCACGGTGTCAGGAACTGGAAGCGGGCGGCCACCGATTCGCGGTCATTCGGAAATGACAAAACCCGCGCCTCCGAAGAGGCGCGGGCAGTTGCCTGGGCGCCTGTGGCGCCGCGGTACTCAAGACATAACCGCAGAATTGGAAACCTGCCGGATCATGGTGAATATAAGCTTAACGCGCCGGTGCCGGGTGGTCGCGACGGCTGGTGGCCAGCAAGCGATGAGTGGCTTCGAGAATGGCCTCGACCGGCGTGTCGGCGATATCGGCCGACCCGCCACGCCTCGGCGCCGTCACCACTTCGACCATATTCGACAGCGGTCGCCAACGCTCCATGTTGGCGCCGTTGTTGACGATCACCGTCGGGGTCATGACTGCGGCGAACAGGTGCCCAAGACCGCCTTCCATGCCGACATAGGCGGTCGCCATCTCGCCGAGCGCGAGCAGCAGATCACCGAACGCCTCGGTATCGAGCCCAAGATCCGGACCGACCACGGATAAACGAGGTTCCTTGGCGGCAAGGGTCTGCCACGTCGGTCCGTTGCCAGGAGTCACCAGATAGAGCACCTGGTAGCCGGCATCGATGAGATTGCCTGATATGGCTGATATCTGGGCCTCGCTCATGGACTTGTTGCTCCTGGCGTTGCCGCCGAGAAGCACGAGCGGACGGTCGTCCGCGCCGCGAAGCCGGCGCGCCAGGGCGCGGGCGGCCAGCGGCACGTCCAGCCTATGGTCGAACGGCAGGTGCCGGCCAGCCAGGCGCTCGATCAGCCGATGATAGCGCCAGGCATTGTGTTCGGGACGCAGCGTCCATCTGGTGCCCCATCGCAACGACAGAAGATGGCCGGCAAAATTCGGCTCGTAGCGGACGCCGCGACCGAGAAGCTGCAATCCGGTCACCATCAGGCCGGGTACCCCCGCGCGGAGGTCGACGACCGTTGCCTTTCCCCCGCGCGGCGCGAACTCGGCCAAAATGGCGGAAAGCGGCAGCACGGTCCTGAAATCGTCAACGAGGGGGGCGACGTGCCTGCGCAGCACGCCCGTGAGCGAGGACCTGCCCAAGCTGCCATAGACGATGTGGCTCCGCGGGAAAGCCGTCCGTGCGGCGCGCAATGCCGGTATCCGCAGCAATCCGTCGCCAAGCGCGTCGTTGCGGGCATAGAAGATCAGCACAGGTGCGGTCGAATCCATGGCCATGTGCGGAATCCGTAGGTCGCTCGACGAAGGCGTGAAAATGGATGGCCCCGATCGGAGGCGATGTTCCGATCGTCAAAGCCTGATATTGAAGCCCTTCTGGCAAGTCAAAGACGATCTGCCGCGCCTGCGCCCCGGCCAGGTTTTCCCGACAGACAGGCTTCGGTCAGGTGATTTGCCGGAGCAGGCTGAAAATCCGCTCGAACGTCTTGCCGTAAGGCGGACGCAGAAGCCCTCCGGCGCTCAGCCGGGACTGCAGGAAAACCGGCTTCTCCTTGCTGAAAGTGCGAAAACCCCATTCGCCGTGATAGGCACCCATGCCGCTGGCGCCAACACCGCCGAAGGGCTGGTTTTCCTGCACCAGATGCAGCATGCAGTCGTTGATGGTGACGCCGCCGGCGACCGTCTCGCGCAGGATGCGCTGGCGGTTGCCGCCGTCGCTCCCGAACCAGTAGAGCGCCAGCGGCCGGTCCGCCCGGTTCACGTGGTCGATCGCGTCGTCAAGAGTGGCGTATTCGACGATCGGCAGCACCGGGCCGAAAATCTCCTCGCGCATCAGCCGTAGGTCCGGGCTGGCATTCCTGACCAGGGTCGGGAGCAACTTTCGACTTGCGGAAAGCTCCTCGCCGGCCGGGTTGATTTCGGTGATATCGGCGCCGGCATCGCGGGCTTCCGCGATCATGTCGCGCAGACGCTGGTGGTGCCGGTCGCTGACGATGGCGGTATAGTCTGGGTTGTCGCGCAAGGTCGGGTAGAGCCGCGCTATCGCGGTTGCGAGCTTCGCGGCGACGGTGCCTGCCTGCCCTTGCGGTACCAGAAGATAGTCCGGAGCGATGCAGGTCTGCCCGGCATTCAACAGCTTGCCATAGGCAATGCTGGATGTCGCCGCATCGAGATCGCAGGACGGATCGAGGATTGCCGGCGACTTGCCGCCGAGTTCGAGCGTGACCGGGGTCAGGTTGGCAGCAGCCGCGATCGCGACCTGGCGGCCGACCGCGGTCGAACCGGTGAACAGCAAATGATCGAACGGCATCGACACGAAAGCCTTTCCCACCTCGGCGTCGCCGGCGATGACGCTGAGCTCATCCGGCGCGAAATGCTCGCCAGCCAGTCGCGCCAGCAGCGCGGAAAAAGCCGGCGTCAGTTCGGACGGCTTGACGAGCACGCGATTGCCGGCGGCGAGGGCCGCGGTGACCGGCGCGACAGCGAGCTGGAAGGGATAGTTCCAGGGCGATACGACCCCGACGACACCGAGCGGCTGCGGCACGAGACGATTTCTACCCGGCAGGAACGGCATGGTGGTGGCAACACGACGCTCCCGCATCCAGCCCTTCAGATGGGAAAGCGAGTGGCGGATGCCGGCACGCACGACAAACAGTTCCGCCAGGCGCGTCTCGTGTGCCGAGCGGCCGCCAAAATCGGCGTCGATCGCCGCGCAGATGTCCGTCTCATGCCGCTCGGTGAGCGCCAGCAGGCGTTTCAGACGGTCCTTGCGGACGCCAAGGTCCGGAAAGGGCTGCGCCTCGAAGGCGGCGCGCTGCAACCGGAACCGCTCGCCGAGAGCATCCTGTCTGGTCTGCAGCATCACCTTCTCCCTGCATTGTCGGTCAAGCTTACATCGCGACGCGTGAAGGAATCCAGCGGGGTGCAGGTGTCGCAAGGGAAGGCGAGGCTCTCCTTTGCTGTCTCTGCCACCTTGCAGACAGAGCGAGGTCCGCTTCCCAACCATGCACCGCGGTACCCAAACATCGCCGCAGTACGTCGACCATGCCGTATCATGGTGGAATAGGATCCAGGCCGCGTGCTTTAACCTTCCGTTTTTATGCATGTCGTTGTACCGAAAGCGGCCAGGCTGGACTCACCGCCAAATCGGCCATCAGGGAAGGCGGCTGTTGCAGGCAGCGCCGACGAAATCAGGCTTTGGAGGGGGCGGGCTTGGAAGAGCAAGCGGCACATGAGACCGGGCGTCACCGGGCCGGAACACGCGAGCTCTGCAACACGCGAGTTCGTCGTCGGGCTGGGGCTTGCAGGCGGCTGCGGCCGAGAGTCGCCTTGCGCGGGCGCAAATTCGGATGAAAGACGCCAACAGGCTTGAGGCCGCGTTTGGTGCAGCCGCGCGGAGGGTCGTCCGGGAGTTTCAGCGGTTCGTGCCACTGTCTCTAAAAAGGCGCATGCAAAGACGTACATACGCACGCGCGACGCCGGCCAACAGAATTTTCATCTCGGGCTGCGCGCGCAGCGGGACGACACTGACACAGCGGCTGATGAGGTGTTTCGAGGACATTTTCGTTCATCCGCCTGAAGCGCGTTACACGATCCTGGATATGCTGGATCGGCCGGAATCCAACCTCGTCGTCAAGCGCGATGCGCGCAGCTTTGCGCACCTTGCGAAGCTACCTCCCTCCATCGGGCTGATCTACTGCCTGCGCCATCCATTCGACGCCCTAACCAGTTCGCATCCGCAAACACGCAACGAGCGTCGGTTCCATGTCACGCCTCATCGCTGGCTGGCTGAATATGATGCGCTGATACAGCTGAAGAAAGCACAGCCGTACCGGCAGATCTTTTTTGTTCGCTACGAAGATATGATCGGCTCGCCCGATGCCATGCAGGAGAGAATCGCACAGTCGTTCGGGCTGACGCCGCGGATTCGCTTCAGCGAGGATCCGGACAATCCGATCAGGGCGGCTTCGTTGAGAAAATGGGAAAGGAACGAAGAATTCCGGACCTATCTCGAAAGCCTGCCGCCGGCATTTCTTGCCCGCGTCGAGCGCTTCTGTGCCGAGTTCGGGTATGACATGCCGGTATCCGGGTCGACCATGGACGCTCCATGATGCAGGCACCGGCGGCGGTCATTGCAATAGACGAGCAAGATCCCAAGCGGCGCGTCCTGAAGGATGTGTTCGGCTTCGATGATTTTCGTCCCGGCCAGGCCGATGTCATGGAGGCGCTGCTGGCCGGGCGTCATGTGCTGGCCGTGATGCCGACGGGTGCGGGCAAATCGCTCTGCTACCAGGTTCCGGCGCTGGTTCTGGGCGGACTCACCATCGTCGTTTCGCCGCTGGTGGCGCTGATGCAGGACCAGGTTGCCGCGCTGCGCCTCGCCGGGGTGGCGGCCGATACGATCAATTCCTCGATCGACCGCGATGCCAATATCGCCGCCTGGCGCCGCGTGGCTTCGGGCCAGACGCGCTTGCTCTATCTCGCGCCGGAGCGGCTGATGACCGAACGGATGCTGGAGGCGCTTGCCAGGCTCGACGTCCGCCTGATCGCCGTCGACGAGGCGCATTGCATCTCGCAATGGGGCCCGGCGTTCCGGCGCGAATATGAAGACCTGTCGCGGCTGCGCGACATTTTTCCTGAGGTGCCGATCATCGCGCTGACGGCGACAGCGGACGAAAGCACGCGCACCGACATCGAGGCACGGCTGTTCGCCGAGCGCGTCGAAACCCTGGTGCTGGGCTTCGACCGGCCGAACATCAAGCTTGCCATCGAAGCCAAGCAGGACGGCAAGCGGCAGTTGCTGAACTTCGTCGGGCGCCATGCCGGCCGCAGCGGCATCGTCTATTGCCTGTCCCGCAAGAAGACCGAGGAGACGGCGGCGTTCCTCGAGAAGAACGGCGTCACCGCGCTCGCCTATCATGCCGGCATGAGCAAGGACGCGCGTGACGCGAATCAAAACGCTTTCATGACCTTGTCCGGCGTCGTTATGGTGGCGACCATCGCCTTCGGCATGGGCATCGACAAGCCTGATGTCGCCTTTGTCTTCCACACCGATATGCCGGGCAGCCTGGAAGCCTACTACCAGGAAATCGGCCGCGCCGGCCGCGACGGGCGGGAGGCCGAGGCGCATATGCTGTTCGGTCTTGGCGATATCCGCATGCGGCGGTTGTTCATCGACGACGAGGAGGCGTCGGCGGAGCACAAAAGGCGCTCGCATCGCCGGCTCGACACGCTGATCGGCTATTGCGAGACGGCGCAATGCCGACGCCAGGTGCTGCTTGGCTATTTCGGCGAGGAAGCGCAGCCGTGCGGCAATTGCGACAACTGCCTCGACCAGGCGCCGCGCGCCGATGGTGGGCCGGAGGCGCGGATCATCCTGGCCGCGATCGCGCAGAGCGGCGAACGTTTCGGTGCGGGCCATGTCATCGACATCCTGCTTGGCCATGAAACCGAGAAGGTGCTGGCCAGGAGCCACCAGCGGCTGGCCAGCTTCGGGAGCGGTGTGGCGCACAAGAAGGATTTCTGGCTGTCGCTGATCCGGCAACTGGCCGCGGGCGGGTTCCTGGCACCGGATGCGGCCGGCCATGGCGGCCTCGCCATCTCAGACGGCGGCCATGCGCTCGACCGGGGTGAGGTCCCGTTCCACTATCGCATCGAGGTGCGCAGCCGAGCCTTGCGCGGCAAGATGCGTTCCGCACAGGGTTCCGCCGCGGATGCCGAAGGCGTGGATGCTTCGCTGCTGACTACGCTCAAGGCGTTGCGCCTGCGTCTCGCCAAGGAACGCCAGGTGCCGGCCTATGTGGTGTTCTCCGATCGAACCTTGATCGACATGGCCGAGCGCTGTCCGCGCGATCTCGACGCCTTCGCCGAAGTGAATGGCGTCGGCGCCGCCAAGCTCAAGGAGTTCGGCCAGGTTTTCCTGAGTGCAATCGCCGCGCACCTGTCCGACGGATCGGTCTGAATGGCGACCGCGCAGCGGTGGCGAAAACGCTGGTCTCGTCAGAGGCGCCTATCGGTCAGGAGGCGCCTACACTTATTTTTGCCATGCGTCCATGTAAATTGAGATTCAAAATTAAAAGACTGTTTTGTGCGCTCGGTATGTCATAGTTAATAGACGGCACTTTGTTTACGTGCACAAATAGATTTGTCATCAGCAATTTAGCACTCGCTGATGGTTGAGGGCGATTATCATTCTCATGCCCAAAGAGAGCTGTGCAATGACAAATATCTTGACCTCTATATTTTCTGTGAATCCCACCAAGAGCCATGACGGCACGATTTCGGCCCTGGGGACGCATCCCCAATTGGCTGGAGCCCTGGCGAACGACGGGCCGTCCGGCGGCCCGACGTTTTTGGCTGCGCTGGCTGCCTCGGTCGAGGGAAGCGTTGGCTGTTACGGCACTGGGGACGCCCGCCGAGCCTTCCTTGTGGCGGCGGTCGACGCGGATCTTCTTCCCGACAGCAACATGAAGAGTTGAGGGCAAAATGCCCCTCACACTCCGCACGACACTCTGTGAGACGAGAGATGCGCTGCACGTGCTGCGCAGGGCCTTGTTCATCAGCGGCCATACCAAATCAATGGAGGGTATAGACTCACTCATTGGCGTCGCCGAAGACAAAGCCGTCCAGGCGATAAACGCCATTGACCGGGCGGAGATTCGAAGGCCTGTCCTTGTGGCGGTGGCAAATCCGGCGGCGCCGGCAGCCATTGTTCTGCCGATCGCCCAGCCCAAAAAGCTTGGCGAGCTTCGCGACCAGGGGATGGGCCTCAGCGTATATTGCGGCAATCCCCGTTGCGGTCATCTCCGCGCGCTCGAGCTCGATGGTCTGATCGAGATCTACGGCACGCACTACGATTTCATCACCGAAAGGCGACTGGCATCGAAGTTGGTCTGTAAACGGTGCCAAAATGCTGGAGGAAGGCTCGTCGTCGTCTCCGACAAAAGGCCACGGTACTGATCGCCAGGTCGATCTGGCGCTCGAATTGGATCGCCCGGAAACCAACCTTGTCGTCAACCAGCTCGATTTCCACCAGCATTCCGGATTGACCATCGATGGCTGTCAGCCGAGCCATGGTTGCACCGCAGATCCTCCATAATCATTTCCACGCCATGACAAGCCTCGACCCCGGCTCGATCGCCTGACAGCCATAGCCGGGCTAAAGTCCTGCGCAAGGCAAGACTGAAGCCCAATGTCGCAAGCGTTGCATAGTCTCTATGATCGCCGCAGTCAGGATGGATCGTGCGATTGGTTGAGGACTTCATACGGCGCTGGAACAGGCTTTCGCTGGCCTTGCAGTTCCTTGTCGCCGGCGGCGTCGGGCTGCTGACGGTGATGCTGGTGGTCGGACTTTGGGTGACCTCGCAGATACGGCAAGGCGTCATCCGCAACTCCGCCGCCACCACGGCTCTCTATGTCGACAGCGTGATCGCGCCGCTGCTGCCGGACATGCGCAAGAGCCGCGAGCTCAGCGACAGCGTCAAACAGGCGCTCGACGAAACGCTCGACCAGGGCGCGCTCGGCAAGCGACTGGCCTCGTTCAAGCTGTGGCGGCGCGACGGCACGGTTCTCTACGCCAAGGACAAGACGTTGATCGGCAAGGTTTTCGAGCCGAACGCCAACCTCAACCACGCTTTCAACGGTAATGTCGTTGCCGAGTTCAACAAACTCGACGACGCCGAAAGCAGGAGGGAAAAGGGCATCGGCGTGCCGCTGCTGGAAATCTACAATCCGGTGCGCGAACCCTGGTCTGGCGATGTCGTCGCCGTCTCCGAATTCTACGAGGTGGCCGAGGATTTCCAGTTGACGTTGAACGCTGCCTTGTGGTCGAGCTGGCTGGTGGTGGCCGGCGCCACGGCGGCGGCACTCGCACTTCTTTCGGGCATCGTCTTTCGCGGCAGCCGTACCATCGAGACCCAGCGAACCGCGCTCGAGGCAAAGGTTTCAGAATTGCAGGCGCTGCTGTCGCAGAACTCGACGCTGCGCCAGCGCGTCCAGCGTGCCTCGCGCCGCGCTACAGCCATCAACGAGCGATATCTCAGGCGCATCGGCGCCGACCTCCACGACGGGCCGGCCCAGTTGGTGGCGCTGGCGGCGCTCCGGATGGACAGTCCGCTGCTACTGGACCCAGACACCTCGGCCGAAAAGCGCCAGGCCGAGGTGGCCGGCATCCACAAGACGCTCAGTGAGGCCATGCGCGAGATCCGTGGCATCTGCAACGGGCTGGTGCTGCCACAGATCGAAACGGCCGCGGTGGCCGACATCCTGCGGCTGGCAGTGGCCGAGCACGAAAGGCGCACGGCGAGTTCGGTATCGCTGGCGCTGCCCACACAGTTGCCGGAACCTGGCGCTTCCGAGAAGATCAGTATCTATCGCTTCGTCCAGGAAGGGTTGAACAACGCCTGGCGCCATGGACAAGGCAAGGACCAGGCGGTCAAGGCGGGGACGAAATCCGGCAAGCTTTTTGTTACAGTGTCGGACGGTGGTCCCGGGTTCGATCCCGCAAGGAGCGAGGGCCTGGGCCTCGCCGGCCTGAGGGAGCGCATAGAGAGCATCGGCGGCCGTTTCGAAACTGTGTCCGGCCCGAAAGGCACGCGCCTGTTGATAACATTGTCCGTCGAGGAGCAGCCGTGACCGGTATCATCCACATTGCCATTGTCGACGATCATCCGCTGTTTCGCGAGGGGGTTGCGCGCAGCCTTGCCGAGATCGGCGGCTTCGAAGTGGTTGGCGAAGGCGGGAATGCCGAGGACGCCGAGCGACTGGTCGCGGCCAAGCACCCCGACATACTGCTGCTGGACATCAGCATGCCGGGCGGCGGACTTGCCGCGGCGGCAAGCATCCTGGCCCGGCATTCCGGCCAGAAAATCGTCATGCTGACGGTGTCGGAGACCAATGCTGACGTTGCCCAGGCGCTCAATGCCGGCGTGCGCGGCTATGTGCTGAAAGGCGTCGGCTCGAAGATGCTGGCCGAAATCCTGCATGACGTGTTTGCCGGCGAAAGCTATGTCTCGCCAACGCTGTCGGCGAGACTGCTGTCGGACCTGCTGCAGCCAGCCAACCGCAGGGCCGATCCGCTGGGCCTGCTCACCGACCGCGAGGCCGGGATCCTGCGGCTGGTGGCGGAGGGCTTGAGCAACAAGGAGGTTGCCGGGCGGCTTGCGCTGCAGGAAAAGACCGTGAAGCATCACATGACGCGGGTCCTGTCGAAGCTCAATGTGCGCAACCGCACCGAGGCCGCGCTGCTGATGCGCGAGGCGAAGGACCGGACTGGCTGAGAGCGGGTTCCGAGCCCTGGCGGCGATCCGTATCGACGCAAGAACTCACCCCCGCCCGAAGGCGAGGGTGAGGTGAGAAGCGAGTGTTGCCTTACTAAACTCCCCCGCTCTCACAACCTTGGCCCTCACAACCTTTTCAGGCGGGCCAGATCGGCGGCAGTCGCCGCGCGCTCGACGATTGTGCGGCCGAGCGCATCCTTCATCACGAAGCGGCCGTTTTCGATCTTTTCCCGCAGGCCATCGGGGTGGACAACCTTGATGGTGCTGCCGTGAATACTAACCTTGTCGCCTGTCTGGGGATTGACGTGGCTGTTGCCGGGACCTGTACCACCACTGCTGCCGCCGCTCCCACTCCCGCTACCGCTGCTACCGCTGTTGCTACCGCTACCCCCGCTGCCACTGTTGCTGCCGCTGCCGCTGCCGCTGCCGCTGCCACCTTCACTCTCGCCGCCATCATCCTCGGCGCGGACATCGGCAGGAACGACCTTGGCGGTGCCGTCAAACGTCAAGTGGTAGGGTGCGACGGTAAGAACGAGCGCCGTCGAGGCCCGCAGGACGAACCAGCAAATTCGGGTCAACGACAGCGCTCTCATATCTACAGTCCAGCCATGCTAGGGCGTGGTCACCGGCGGTGGGGTATCGTCGTCGCTGGCATCGGTACCGTCGTCGCTGCCATTGTCGTCGCCAGCGTCGTGGCCTGCGCCGTCGTCGCTGCCATCATTGCCCGCGCCGTCATCGCCGCCATCATGGCCTGCGCCGTCATCGCCGCCATCATGGCCTGCGCCGTCATCGCCGCCATCATGGCCTTCGCCGGAGTGGCCACCCTCGCCGCCACCGCTGCCACCACCACCCTCGCCACCGCCTCCTTCGCTCTCGGCGTAGGCGCTGGCGGAGACTACCTTTGCGACGCCGGCGCCGTCAAAGGTGATATGGTAGGGTGCGATGGTCAGCGCGAGCGCCGCGGAAGCCCGCAGGGCGAGCCAGCAAAGACGGGTTAAAGGTAGTTTGCGCATCTTGATCCTCCTTGTGCCGGTCCGTGGGAGGTCCTGCTTGAAAAAACGAACCCGAACCGGCGTTGTTGACAGGAGGAGCATTCACCGGAATGGGGCCCGATGAAAGCGGCCCAAGACCCATGCCTTGCCTGGTAGGACTTTTTCGCCACCGGCATCCGACTTAAGTCCGCCGTCCTAGCCGGCTCCGCGTTGTCAGCGCAGCCACCGCAGCCCCAAAAGCGGTTTGCGCGTACGCGCGTTGATCCGCTCAATCGCGTCAGTGCTCAGGCCGACCTTGCGGAAGAGGTCGATATCAATGAGAACCGGCCAACTGGCATCAGTCGGGCTTCTTGTTTGAAGATCCAGTAAAGATGCCGCGGAGCTTGGGAAGATACAGGACTACAACCGAGGCCGCCAAGATCAGCAGGAGGAAAACCACAAACTGCATGATCGTGTAGCCAATCTGATCGCGTGGCATGAACCAACCGGCCACGATACCGGCGCCAGCCAGGAGAATGCGAACGAGCCAACTCATAGTGATGGAATCCAATGGTTGAACATTGACAGCATATCGGGTTCTGCCCGCCGGACCTTGCTTTGGATCAAGTGCCTATGATGGCAGTGGCCCGGTGTGAGGAAAAACGAGCAGTTGCGTGACGAATGACTGGCGGTACGGCAATTCAGAGCAGTCCGCTCACGACAACGCCTGTATGCCAACGGACGAAGATCCAGCCTACTGTGTCGTCGCAATGGAGCGCCTGAAAAGGAGCAGGCTCGCTGCGAGAAACGTTATCCCCATTATCAGCACGGTCGCGAACTCCTTCCATACAATTGTGAAATCCGCGCCCCGGGAGACGATCGCCTGCATGAAGCTGACGTAATGTCGGGAAGGCAGAAACCACGTTACGTACTGAAGCCATTGAGGTTGGCTCGCGACCGGTGACATGCCCCCCGACAACATCATCATCGGCATGACGACCATCATCATCAGCAGCGCGAACTGAGCCATGGTGCGCGCCAGCGTACCGAGAAAGATGCCGATGGCAGCGGCGGCAAATACGTAGATGGTCGTGCCAAGCATCAGCAACCCGCGCGAGCCAGCGATTGGAACGTCGAGCGCTCCCTCCACGACCAGCAGCAAGGAGCAGGCGAATGCGACGATGATCACGAGGCCGTTCGCCCAGACCTTGGCCAGCGCGATCTCAAATGCCGTGAGGGGCATCACCAGGAGATGCTCGATGGTGCCGTGCTCGCGCTCGCGCAACAGCGCCGCTCCGGTCAGGATGATGACCAGCATCGATAGCTCATCTCCCAAGCTTACAATCGACTTGAACCAAGATTGGGTTCCGTCAGGATTGAAAGCGCGACGGATGGCGAGATCGGAGGAGCGCCCCGTTGTCGCTTCGAAATCCTTCCGGTAGCGGTCGATCTCATTCGTCACCATGTTCTGGATATAACCAGCACCGAGCGAAGCCTGTTGCGAGGCCGTAGCGTCCACATTCACCTGGATTTCGGTGTCACGCCCCTTTCTCGTGTCTTTCTCGAATCCCGGGGGGATGACGATGATGAAGGTGTAGAGCCCCTCGTCCATCGCCCGGTCGATGTCGGCGGCACTGATGGTTTTGACGGTCTGGAAGTACGGCGGATAGAACAACCCGGCGATTGAGCGAGAGAGCTGCGATTGGTCCTCGTCGACAATGCCGATGGCGGCGTTGTTGACAGTCTCTCCAGCGCCGGTCGACTGCATGTAGATGCTGAAGCCAAACGACCAGATGATGAAGAGGATCATCGTCAGATCCTTTGCAAGCGCCCGAAGCTCCTTGGTGCCGAGCCAGAAGATGTTGGAGAAGCTCGATAGCATCACTTCTCCTGTTTTTTCAGCAGCATCACCGACAGCATAAGAAAGGCCGGGGGGAACAGCGCGAGCGCCAGGAGATCCGTCATCATGTCGCCAAGCCCAAGCCCCTTGGTGAAGGCGCCCACGCTCATGTGCGTGTAGTAGGTCGTCGGCCACAGCCGGCCCATGAGGCGCGCGCCGCCTTCAAGCGTGGAGACGGGCTGCATCATCCCCGAGAATTGCATGGTTGGCAGCATCGACAAGACCGCGCCAGCGAAGACCGCTGTCACTTGGCTCTTGGTGAGGGTCGAGATGAAGAGTCCATAGCCAGTGGCGGCCGCGGTGTAGAGCAGAGCCCCAAGGGCCAGGACCATGCCGTTGCCCTTGAGTGGAACCCCAAACAAGAACAGCACGGTCGCCGTCAGGATGACGAAATTGATCATTCCGACGCCGAGATAAGGCACCTGCTTGCCGATCAGGAATTCCAGCCGGGTGGTTGGCGTCGCATAGAAATTGGTGATCGTGCCGATCTCCTTTTCCCGGGCGACGCTCACCGCCATCAGAATCGCCAGGAACATCATCATCAGCATGGCCGGAAGCGATGGCCCGATGGAATAGATGCTCTCGGCTGTCGGATTATAGCGATAGCGGACCTGGAGCGTCGTGGTGGGATCGGATGTGGATGGGGTGCTCGCCTCACGGCTTCTTTGCTCGGAAAAGAGATCGTGCGCCTGCTGCACATATCCCTCTATGGTCGCCGCCCTCGTGGTGTTCGCGCCATCGATCCAAGCCGAGACCTGCCAGTCGGAGCCGCGTTTCACCATGCGCCCGAAGTTCGGCGGGATCTCGATAGCGAGCTCAATCTCGTTGGACTTCAGGCGGTCTTCCATCGCCTGCACGTTCTGGATCGGCGACCGCTCCGTAAAGTAGTGGGAGCTTGAGAAACCGCCGAGATAGGCCCGGCTTTCGGGTGTGTTGTCATGGTCGAAAGCCGCGTAGGTCAGATTGGTCACGTCGTTCGACAAGCCGAAGCCGAAGATCAGCATGATGATGAACGAGCCGAGGAAGGCGAAGGCGAGCCGGACGGGATCGCGCATGAGCGACAGCATCTCGCACTGCGTGTAGGCGAACAGGCGCCGCAGCGGCAGGAAGCGCGGGCGAGCAGGCGAAGTGGCCCGCGCTTCCTGCCGGACCAGCGACGGAGCTTCCTGCGCGGCCGGCGCAGATCGAGACCCCTCGGCTTCCTCGATATAGGCGATGAAAGCCTCTTCGAGATCGGCGCCGTTCTTGGAGGCGATCACGTTATCCGGTGCGTCGCACACGAGCACGCGACCTGCATGCATCAACGAGATGCGGTCGCAACGCATCGCTTCATTCATGAAATGCGTGGAGACGAAGATGGTCACGTTGCGGCTTCGCGACAGGTCGACCAGCAGCCGCCAGAATTCGTCTCGCGCCTGCGGATCAACGCCGGAGGTCGGCTCATCGAGTATGAGCAGTTCGGGATCGTGCACGATCGCGACGGCGAGCGAGAGGCGCTGGCGCACACCAAGCGGAAGGGAATTGGCGTCAGCATCCGCATAGTCGGTCAGCCCAACCTCCTTGATGAGCTTTTCGCTGCGGTCGGCAGCATTGGCTTTGCTCAGGTGGAACAGGCGGGCGTGCAGGAGAAGGTTCTGGCGAACCGTCAGCTCGCCGTAGAGAGAAAAGGATTGCGTCATGAAGCCCACGCGCCGACGTATCGACAGATCCTTCGCGTCGACCGGGCTGCCGCACACCTCCGCCTGGCCCTCACTCGGTGCAAGCAGCCCGGTCAGCATCTTCATCGTCGTGGTCTTGCCGCAACCGTTGGAGCCAAGGAAGCCGAAGATCTCGCCTTTCTCGATGGTGAAGGAGACACGATCGACCGCGGTGAAGTTGCCGAAGCGGCGAGTCAGGCCCTTCGCCACGATCACCGGTTCTTCGGCGCTCGGCTTGCGCGGCGGAATGACGAAGCGCTCCTGTTTGCTCTTTTGCCCTGGCTGCAAGGCGACAAAGACCGATTCAAGATCTTGCTCGCCGGTGGCTTCCCGGAGCTCGTCGGCGGTGCCGAAGGCGAGTATTTTCCCGTGATCCATTGCGACCAGCCAATCGCAGTGGCTGGCTTCGTCCATGTAGGCGGTCGAGACAACGACGCTCATCGCCGGCCGCTCGCGGCGCAGGTCGGCGATGAGCGTCCAGAACTGTCGCCGCGAGAGTGGATCGACCCCCGTCGTCGGCTCATCGAGAATAAGAAGATCGGGATCATGGATGAGCGCGCAGCACAGTCCCAGCTTCTGCTTCATGCCGCCCGAGAGCTTCCCCACGGGGCGGTCGAGAAAGGGCAGCAGTCCTGTTGCGCCCGCGAGCTGGCGAATGCGCGTCTCCCGCTCACCCGCGGTAAGACCAAACAGCGTGCCAAAGAAAGCAAGGTTCTCCGCAACGCTTATCTCCTGGTAGAGGTTCTTGCCGAGCCCCTGCGGCATGTAGGCGATGCGCGTGCAAACTGCCCGGCGATGTCTGGCGTTGGCTATGCTGCCGTCCAGGACCTGGACCGTACCGATCTGCAGTTTCCGCGCGCCGGCGATCAGACCAAGCAGGGTCGACTTGCCGGCGCCGTCGGGGCCAATGAGGCCCGTCATCCGGCCACTCGGCAGATCGAACGACACGTTGTCGAGCGCCAAGACCTTGCCGTAGGCATGGGTCACGCCGGAGATCCGGGCAATCTGGCCAGCCTGTGCCGCCATCATCATTCCCCAGCGTCGATGGGATCGCCCTGGAAACGTTTCTGCAGGGACTCCGGCCAGTCGGGCGGGTTCGGTTCGAGTCGGACATAGCCGGTGCCCCTCGCCCCGGTCTTTACCTGCTCGATGTGATCTTCAACGAGGCTCGACGGAATGCGCAGCTTGACCCGGAACATCAGCTTGTCCCGCTCGCTGCGCGTCTCGATCTGCTTCGGGGTGAACTGGGCCTCGGGCGAGACGAAGCTCACCTTGGCGGGCACGGCGAAGTCGGCGCCGTCGAACTGGATGCGAGCCTGCGAGCCAACGGGAACCCGCATGGCCTGCTCGGAGGTCAGATAGATCTCCATGTAGATCTCCGAGAGATTGACGATCGTCAGAACCTTGCCGCCGGCGCTGACGACTTCGCCGGGATTTGCAAGGCGATAGAGGACGCGGCCCTTGACTGGTGTTGCGAGGGTCGCGTCGGCGATCTGGGCATCGGTCTGATCCACCAAAGCTTTCGCCGCTTCGATCGAGCGCTCCCTGGCAGTCACATTCTTTTCCGCGGCCTCAACGACGGCGCGCGCGGAATCGCGCTCGCTCTGGTACTGATCGCGTGTTTGCTGGCTGAGAGCGCCTGTATCGACGAGTGTGAGAGCCCGCCGGAGGTTGGCCTCCTTGAGCATTAATTCGGCCTGCCGCTGAGCCACCGTCGCCTTAGCCTCGAGCATCGAAGCTTCCTCGGAGGTCTGATCGGCGACATACTTGGCACGCTCGGCCAGAAGTTCCGTGGTATCGATCCGGGCGAGGATCTGCCCGGCGGAAACGAGGTCGCCCTCTTCGACGAGCACGTCCCGTACGCGACCGGCGGATTTCGCGGAGATGTCGACCTCATCGGACTCGATCCGACCGTTGCCCGATACCAACCCATCCGGCAGCTTTCCTTGCTGGCTCTGCCACCAATACCAAGCGCCGCCAGCACCGGCCGCCACGATCAGGACAAAGATCAGAACACTCGTCGTCGATGGGCGGCGGATCTTCACAAGTGGGCACTCCATTCCTCTGGCAGGCTTATGAGACGGTGGAAATCGGATTGAACTTTTGATCCGGCTCAAATCCTGATTTTTCAAGAACCGCATCGAAAACGACTTTCTGAGAAAGACCGCCGCCATGGCGGTTCTCCAAGGTCACGGTCCCGCCGTACCGTTCGATAATTTCCTTCGCGATGGCCAGACCAAGGCCGGCACCTGGAATTGATTGCCAGCGGCCCGCGTCGACGCGAAAGAACGGCTCGAACGCCTTGTTCAGCAGCTCGTGCGGGATGCCCGGTCCGCGATCGGCAATGCTGAGAACGACGTGACCGTCCGCGGCGGCGAGCGAAACGCAGCAACCTTTGCCATGGGTGGCCGCGTTGACGATGAGATTGCGCAGGGCCCGGCGCAGGCCAAGCGCGCCTGCCCTGACCGAGACCTTGTCCAAATTGCCGGTCGTTACCGCGTGACCAAGCGAAACCATCTCGGCCTCGATGTCACGGACCAGCCTTTCAAGATCAACAGATTCGACGGCATCCCCCGCAACCTCCTCGCGCACCAGCCGGATGGCGCTATCGGCGATACGGTCGAGTTCCTCGAGATCGTGCAGCCATTTCTCGCGTTCTTCTTCCGCCAGAAATTCGACACGCAACCGCATGCGCGTCATCGGCGTTCGCAGATCATGGCCCGCGGCTGCGACCAGCCGCATGCGGCTTTCCATGGCCGCTTTGAGCCTAGTCGAAAGCTGGTTCAGTGCGCGTGCGGTGGCACGTACCTCGCCAGAGCCTTCTTCCGGCAGCGGCGCAAGAACTCCATCCAGTCCGATGCGCGCGGTGGCGGCTTCCAGCATGACCAGTGGCTTCGTCAAAATCGTCGCGAAGTATAGCGACACCGCTGTGGCACCAAGCACAATCAAGGTGATCCAGCCAGCCAGCACCAACCAGCGGTCGGCCGGCGGCGAGAAATCCGGAATATCGACGGCCATCCAGCGGCCGTCCGGCAGTTGCACCGACGCGACCATGCCTTGCTTGCCTGCGACGCGGACCACGAGGGCTGGAAAATCCGCACCGCTGTGTTGAAGCGCTCTGACAAGAAGATATGTCGCGCGTTCGTCTTCCTGCCCGCTTGCCGGCTGGGTCCCCAGCTCGATCCGCAGATCGTCGGCGCTGGCGACATGGCTCGGGAGCGACTGCGCCAGAAGCCTGATCTGTCGTGCAACTGGCTCTATGGTCGATTCCGGCGTCGGAGGCCCAACCACGCTGACGACCGCAAACGTCGCCAACGCGACCACCCCTACGATCGCCGTCACCAGAAGCAGCGCAATTCGCGCTCTGAGAGAACTCACGCCCGCTCGTCCAAGGTCTCGACGCGCACGGTCATCTGGTAACCGCCATTGCGCACAGTCTTGAAAAGGGGCGCCGCCGCATCTTCGCCAAGCTTGCGCCTAAGCCGGCTCATCAGCACATCGACGGAGCGATCAAGAGGTTCCCGCTCGCGGCCTTGCGTGATATCCAGAAGCTGGTCGCGCGACAGAACCCGACCCGGCCGATCGACAAAAACCTGCAACAGATCGAATTCCGCACCGGTAAGGTCGATTGTCTCATCTCTCACATTGGTGACGCGGCGAATGCCTGGCTCCATCGTATAGTTGGCGAAGCGGTAGACCCGGGTAATGGCAGGGGCCTGGTCGTGCGACGAACGCCGCAGCACCGCGCGGATGCGTGCGGTCAACTCGCGCGGGTTGAATGGCTTGCCGAGATAATCATCGGCGCCGAGCTCAAGTCCGACGATGCGGTCCACATCCTCCTTCAGCGCCGTCAGTAGAATGACGGGGACGTGCGGTTTGCTGTCACGCAGGGCGCGGCATATATCGAGGCCCGAGCCATCGGGCAGCATGACATCGAGCACGATCAGATCGAACTGCCCTGTGATCAGCTGTTGCTCGCATTCGCGCCGATCCGCCGCAACTGAAACACGGAAACCCTGGCCGTCGAGATAGCGACCGAGAAGCGTCCTGATCTCGTGATCGTCGTCGACGACAAGAATCTGTGGTTGTGGCTGCATTGCCTGTTCTGCTCGATGCTGTGCCCTGTTCTTTGCCAATTATAGGCGAGCTGAGGGAGTGCGGGACGGAAAATTGCAACGGAATGTTTCCAGACAGGGCGCAGAAACATTCTGTAACAAATATCCCTTTTCCAGCAATCTTCGGAAATAGACCGAAGCAAATGGGAAAAAAATGCTCCCTATCCTGCTGTCATCGATGCATGCTGGAAAGGAATACATCATGCGAAGCAGGCTTTTCGCGCTTGGTCTCTTTTCCGTGGCGATGATTCATCCCGCGCTGGCGCGGCAGTTCGAACTCACCGCCGCATCCGGCGACGGTCCGCCGGCCGTCGCCATGCCGGGAGGATCGGACCAGGGTCCGATGCCGTTGCCCGGGCCGATGCGGCATGGACAAGGAGGCTTCGGCTCGCACCGCATGGGGCCACCGCCGGAATTCATGCTGGCAGCCAGGCTTGCGGCGATCGAGGCCCGCATAGGTGTCAGGACCGAACAGATTGACGCATGGCGCGACTATACCGGCGCACTGCAGGCGGTGCTGGCGCCGCCGCGGCCTAACCATGGTCATGGGGGCTCCGGGGAGCGCGAGCCCGACGCTGGCGTGGCCGGCGCTGAAAGCAACGCCGATGTCCCCGATCCTTTCGCCTTTCAGGATAGGCTGGCCGACGATCTCACCAAACGTGCTGCTTCTGCGGGCAAGCTGAAGGTCGCAATCGCCGCGCTGCGCACCAGGCTGACGCCCGAACAACTCGAAATTCTCGCTTCGGCGGAACGACCCCAGGGACCACCCCCCGGCCCCTGGGACAATCCGCCGGATGATGCAGCCGGCCCCAGAGGCCTGCCCAGTCCTGGCAGGCAGCTCCCACCCCCCCAACCCCGGATAGGTGAGCAACTCTGAGCGGCTGCACCGGCCGGATCTGCTGCGTGTCGCTAATGATCCGGCCGGTTCCTTTCCCGAAACGGCGGCCCATCCGAACGAATGGGCCGTTCGAAACCAGGAAAATCGAAAGCGCAAGAATGTGGGAAGCCCTGATGATGATGCGGTTGATCGCATCCATCGCTCCGACTTTTTCGAACAGCAACGGAGCCAGCGCATCGCCAGTGACCCTGCCGGCGGAGACGCTCAAAGGCATGATCCGGCTGAGCTTTGCCGCGTATCGCCTGTCACTGCCGCTTTCCGACCACCGAAACGAAACCAGAAATCATGATCAGAAAATTGCGTAAGGGATATCTCGTCCTGGCGGGCGTGTTGGTTGCAGCCGCGGCACTCAAGGCCTATGGCCGCGGTGCGGTCGAACCAGCGGCACAAACGGTTGCGCCCGCGCAGGCCGCCGCGTTGACGGTTTCGGTCGAGAACGTGCGTCCCGAGCTCATCGCCTCCTCGGTCGATGCCACGGGCACAGTTGCGGCCTGGCAGGAAGGGACGATCGGCGCGCAAGCCAGTGGTTTGCAATTGACCGCGGTGCTGGTTTCCGAAGGCGATCAAGTGAAATCAGGCGAAGTCGTTGCGCGGCTGGACGCCTCGCTGTTGAAAGCGGAACTGGCCGAGCAGAAGGCTGCGGTCACGCAGGCCCAGGCGACATTGGACGCCGCTATATCGGCGGCCGCCCGTGCCGACAAGCTGCTGGCGAGCAAAGCGGTCAGCGCCGAGACGGCAGAGGATAAGGCGACGGCGGTCAAGACCGACCGGGCGCAACTGGAGCAGGCTGAAGCTGTCGCCCAGAAGTTGCAGGCGGAACTTGATCAGACGACCATCCGCGCGCCCTTCGACGGCATTGTCTCCAGCAAGCCGGCGGTCGCCGGCTCGATCGTCCAAACCGGCACCGAGCTCATGAAGATCATGCGTGACGGCAAGCTGGAGGTCGGTGTTCTCATTCCGGAAAAGGACCTGCCGGCAATTGCGGTTGGCCAGTCGGCTACCATCGTCGACGGGGCGGGGCGCACGACAAAGGGCGCGGTTTCGTCCATCGCCCAGACGGTCAATTCGACGACGCGGCTTGCCACGGTCCATGTCTCCCTGGGCGAAGGCTCAGACCTGAAACCGGGTATGTTCGCGCGCGTATCGATCGCAACCGCCGCTTCGCCGCAGCTGAGTGTCGCCGAGGCCGCCCTGGTCTGGCATGACGGCAAACCTGCCGTCTTCGTCGTGGGCGACGGTGGAAAGGTCAGTGCGCGCGCTGTCTCGACCGGCATGCGCCAGAGTGGCCGGGTGGTGGTCGAATCCGGCCTGTCGGAGGGCGACAGCATCGTGGTTGCCGGCGCCGGTTTCCTCAACGACGGCAATCTGGTGCGCATCGCCACCAGGGAGGCGGATGCCGGCGATGCCGCGACCGCCAGGGATATTCCCCGATGAACGCCATTTCCTCCTGGTCGATCCGCAACCCGGTTCCGACCATCGTGCTGTTCCTGTCGCTGACGATCGCCGGCCTGTACGGCTTCATGCAGCTGCGCACCAACAACATGCCCGACATCGACCAGCCGACGGTTACCGTCACGGTGACGCAGTCGGGCGCGGCTCCAAGCGAGATGGAGGTTCAAGTCGCGCAGGTGATCGAGAATGCCGTGGCGAGCCTCGAAGGCGTCGACGACGTCTCGACTTCGATCAGCGAAGGCTCTTCGGTTACCACCATCGAGTTCACGCTCGACACAAACTCCGAGACGGCTGCCAACGACGTCCGCAATGCGGTTTCGGGCGTACAATCCAGCCTGCCGGCGGCTGCCCAGACACCGGTCGTGGCCAAGGTCAACGCGACAGGCAATTCGGTGCTGACCTACGTGGTCGAGGCGCCGACCATGTCGCCCGACCGGCTGAGCTGGTACATCGACAACGACGTCGCCAAGGCCATGCTCGGCGTCGACGGCGTCTCCAAGATCACCCGTTCGGGCGGCGTCGACCGGGTCATCCGGGTCGAGCTCGATCCCGATCGGCTTGCCGCGCTCGGCATCAGCGCCGGCGATGTCAGCCAGACGCTCGCATCCAACAATGTCAACCGGCCGGGCGGCCGCACTGCCATCGGCGGCCAGGAGCAGTCGGTGCGTACGCTCTCCAGCGCCGCGACCGTCGAGGCGCTGGCCGATACACGCATCGCGCTGACAGGAGCAGGCGACGTCAAACTCTCCGATCTCGGCACGGTGGTCGACAGTTGGGAAAAGCCGCGCCAGGCGGCCTATCTCGACGGCAGACAGGTCGTCGCCTTCAACATCTACAGGTCCGTCGGGTCGAGCGAGATCGACGTGGTCAAGGCCGTGCGCGCCGCGATCACCGAAATCGGCTCCAGGACCACCGCTGCAAAATTCACCGAGGTCACGTCATCATCGGGTTTCGTCCAGGAAAGCTACGATGCCGCGTTTGAAGCGCTCTGGCTCGGCGCGCTGCTCGCCATCGGCGTCGTCTGGCTGTTCCTGCGCGACATCAGGGCAACGCTGGTATCGGCGGTCGCCATGCCATTGTCGCTGATCCCGACCTTCGCGGTGATGGCGGCCTTCAACATCTCGCTCAACAACATCACTCTGCTCGCTCTGTCGCTGGTGGTCGGCATTCTGGTCGACGACGCCATCGTCGAGATCGAGAACATCGTGCGCCATATGCGCCAGACCGGCAGCAGCGCCTATCAGGCGGCGATCGAGGCCGCCGACGAAATCGGCCTTGCGGTGGTTGCGACCACCGCGACCATCGTCGCCGTGTTCCTTCCGGTGGCCTTCATGCCCGGCATTCCCGGAAAATTCTTCTTCAGCTTCGCCGTCGCCGTGTGCGTCTCGGTGCTGTTCTCGCTGCTGGTCGCGCGCATGCTGACGCCGCTGATGGGCGCCTATCTGGTGCGCGCCGGCGCCCATAGTGAGGACGACATGCCGGCCTGGGTGCCGACTTATCTCTGGCTGCTGCGCAGCGCGCTCAACCACCGCTGGATCACACTTGTCGCCGGCATTGCCTTCTTCGCCGGCTCAATGGTGCTGGCGACGAAACTACCGACCGAATTCATGGCGGCCGCCGATCGCGGCCGTTCGGTGATCTCGGTCGAGCTGCAGCCGGGATCGACCATCGAGCAGACGGCGGCTGTCGTGCAGGGCATCACCAGCCGCCTCGAGAAGGAGCCGGCGGTCGACAGGGTCTTCGCCACTATCGGCACAGCGGCCACATCGGGCGGCGGACCGAACCGCGGTTCGACATCGGCCGAGGTGCGCACCGCCACCATAACCGTCAATCTGAAGCCGCGCGCCGAACGCACCGTCAGCCAGCAGGCGTTCGAGGCCGAAGCCTCGCCGAAGCTTAACGACATCCCCGGGGCCCGCATCCAGTTCGGCGCCGATGGCTTTTCGGGAGCCAAGGTGTCGGTCACGCTGGTCGGCGACGATGGCGAGGCGCTGCAGAAGACGAGTGACGCGCTGATGGACGAGATGAAATCGATCCCGGGCCTCAGCAATCCAACCTCGACGGCGGCGACCACCAAGCCGGAGCTGATCGTGCGCCCGGACAGCGCAAAGGCTGCTCAGCTCGGCATCACGCCGACCGAGATCGCCGATACGGTGAAGATCGCCACCCTTGGCGATACCGACACCAGCCTGCCGAAATTCAATCTCGGCGATCGCCAGGTGTCGATTGTCGTGACACTGCCTGATGGAGCTATCGACGATCCGTCGAAACTGGCTGTCCTGCCGCTGACCGGCACGAAGGGCGTAGCGCCGCTTGGAGCGGTCGCCGACATCAGCTTCAGCGCCGGGCCCAACAGCATCGCAAGGGTGGATCGCAGCCGCAGCGCCACGATCGAGGCGAATCTTTCCGGCATCACGCTCGGCGAAGCGACCGCGGCAATCCGCGCTCTGCCGGTCATGCAGAACTTGCCGGACGGCGTGCACGAATTGGCGCGCGGCGACGCCGCTCGCATGCAGGAGTTGTTTGCCGGCTTTGCCACCGCGATCGTCGCCGGCATCCTTCTGATGTACCTGACGCTGGTTCTGCTGTTCCGCAGTTTCGTGCAGCCGGTGACCATTCTGGTCGCGCTGCCGCTGTCGGTCGGCGGCGCGCTCGGCCTGCTTTTGATCACCGGCAAGGCGCTTGGCCTGACACCACTGATCGGCCTGCTGATGCTGATGGGTATCGCGGCGAAGAACTCGATCCTGCTCGTCGAATATGCGCTGGTGGCGCAGAAGGAACGTGGCCTGGGCCGCTTCGAGGCGCTGATCGACGCTGCCCGGAAGCGCGCCAGGCCCATCGTCATGACATCCATCGCCATGGGCGCCGGTATGCTGCCGATCGCGCTTGGCATCGGTGCCGATGCCGAGACGCGGGCGCCAATGGCGATCGCCGTGATCGGCGGGCTGTTGTCCTCGACCATGCTCAGCCTGGTCTACGTGCCGGTGGTCTATACCTTCATGGACGACATCCAGCGCTTCCTCGCCCGCCACCTGGGCAGGTTGCTGGTGGAACCACCCGCCGGTGGGCACGCGGCGAGCGCAACTCCAGGGAAAGATCGACCTGACAATGCCTATCCAGCCTGACCGGTCCCTGCAGTCGGGCGCGGGGCGCCGCTACGCGCCCCGGGCCGCAATGCTCGCCTCGCCCTTCTTCTGGCGGCTTGCATCGGTGTCATGGGCGGCATGATCGCGGCGACGGTGATCGGCGTGTTCCTGGTGCCGCTGCTGTTCGTGACGGTGCGCCGCATCTTCAAGGGCGGGGCGGCCAGGCAGGATGCCTCGACGGACACCGGGCCGGAGGCAACGATCCATGACAATTGAGGGTAAGGGTATGACGGGTGATGATATCGCCACCAGGCGGGCCTCGGCACAGATCAGGAGCGCACCGGCAAGACGCGCTGTCGGGGCGCGGCTGATCGTCGTGACGCTGACGGCAACGGCGCTCGCCGGCTGCGTCGTCGGCCCGGACTACCAGAAGCCATTCCTGGCGATGCCGGCAAGCTGGAGCGGTCACAACAAGGCCACGCCGGCCAAGCCGGCACAATTGTCGAAATGGTGGCAGCGGCTGCGCGATCCCGAGCTGAACACGCTCGTCGACGAGGCGGTTGCCGGGAATCTCGACGTCGCCACGGCGAAGGCCAAGATCCGCGAGGCGCGCGCCAGCTATCGCCAGAGCAGCGGGGCCCTGTTCCCGTCGGTCGACGGCTCCGGCTCGGTCACCCGCAACAAGTCGGCCGCGACCACGTCGGG